>JABLWZ010000044.1 GCA_013178275.1 Bacillota bacterium
TGTCCTTTCCTCCCGTATGACTGTTTGTTTCTTCCACTACAATCATACAGGAATGGGCTCTTGAGGTGGTCAATTTTTTTGTTATCAAAACAGCTGGAAGTGGTCAACTTTTACTTTATCACTACTAAGGGGGGGCCGGCTACATCGGCAGCCACGTGGTCAGGGAACTCAGGCAAGCCAGGTATGGCGTGGTCGTGCTGGACAACCTGCAGAAGGGCCACCGGGCGGCGGTGGCTGATGCCGAGTTTGTCCTGGGCGATATCGCGGACCAGGACCTGGTAAATAAAACCGTTACTCGCTACGGCATCGAAGCCGTGGTGCACCTGGCGGCCGACAGCCTGGTGGGCGAGTCGATGCAGCAGCCGGGGAAGTATTTCCGCCACAACGTGGGCAAGGGGGCGGCCTTTCTGGAGGCCCTGGCCGAAGGCGGGGTGAAATATTTTGTCTTTTCCTCAACGGCGGCCGTTTACGGGGAACCGCGGGAGATACCAATCACGGAGGAACACCCGACGCGGCCGACGAATGTCTACGGGGCGACGAAGCTGATGATCGAAGAAATGCTGCGCTGGTACGAGCACATTTATGGTTTGCGCTGGATCTCGCTCAGGTATTTTAACGCGGCGGGCGCTGATCCCAGCGGTCTGATCGGGGAAGACCATCACCCTGAAACCCACCTGATCCCCTTAGTGCTGCAGACGGCATTGGGTAAACGGCCGGTCTTGCAGATCTACGGTGACGACTACCCGACGCCGGATGGGACCTGCCTCCGCGATTACATCCACGTGACGGACTTGAGCACCGCGCACGTCCTGGCCCTGGAAGCGCTGGCGGCCGGCTCCCCCAGCGCGGTGTATAACCTGGGTAATGGAAACGGCTTTTCGGTGCGGGAGGTGATCCGGGTGGCGGAACAGGTCGTGGGACGGCCTATTCCGGTGGAGGTCGCCGCCCGAAGAGCGGGTGATCCGGCGGTGCTGGTGGCCAGCTCCGCGCGGATTAAAGCGGAACTGAACTGGCGGCCCAGATATAACGACCTGGAGACCATCATCCGCACGGCCTGGGCGTGGCACCGGCAGCACCCGGATGGATTTGCCAGGATTATGAACATTGACTATTCCGGGGCCAGGACAATAAATGGTCAATAGTAGATTCATATCAAGGGTTCTGTAGGCAGGCTCAGCTTCTTCGGCTAGTACAGCAAACTGTTGATAGAATTTATCAATATATTGAGCCAAGAACTCATTAGCCCGAATTACTATTGCGGCAAAATTGGTTCGTCCCTTAGCTCAGGTTCCTTAATCAACCTTATTCCTCCCAATATTTGCTGCCAAAAAGAAGAGTATCCGTACCATTCTTTAGTGTCAGGAATCTCCACAAAACAAATTCCATCAATTCCCAGGTTCTTTTCTACGAGTGTATAACCGTCAAGATAATTTACTATGAGCAAATTTACTTTTTTATCAGCTATTTCACACAACACTGAATGCAGTTCACGAGATTCATCAGGATTTGTGTGCGAGCGGACAAACAAAATTGAATCACTTTGGGCGATGGCAGAAAAGAACCTGATTATATACTTATTTAGTTTTTCTTTAAACAAAGAATAAGTCATAGAGAAATCTTCAGTCTCAGAAGACCTTACAAGATCATGATATAAGTAAAACCCATAATTTATTTCTTTAACAATATAAATTGGATCAATAAATTCTTTTATAACAATGTTTTTAATCTGCATAAAATCATCAAACCTGTTTCGCAGCAATCTGATAACGTCTTTAGTCGAATAAGACAAAATCCAGTCAAGAGGAGCCCGAAAACTCCTAAGCCCGTTTAACCCTAATTGATAAGCAACTTGACAGGTAGCTCCCAGCCCAATAACAACATCGTATGGCTTTTTTATTTCGTATAGTCTCATGATTCCCTTACCTCCAGGTATTGTTCATTCAATTTAAACTATGATTTAACCCGTAAAAAATGTTACTGCATATTTCAAAGCATTCCGACTACCTGGTGGCCAGCTCCGCGCGGATTAAAGCGGAACTGAACTGGCGGCCCAGATATGACGACCTGGAGACCATCATCCGCACGGCCTGGGCGTGGCACCGGCAGCACCCGGATGGATTTGCCGGGATATGAAGTAGGAGAGAAGAAATGGGAAGCATTTACCCATATTTTTAAAATATGGGTAATTATTTTTGGTTTTTACCCATGTTATATTGAAAGCGGTTTATACTCCGCCAAGCCGGTTTGGCCAGGTGAAGCCAGCGGTTATGAGAATATGATATAATGATCTCGAATCATGGTACCATACACAAGCGAGGTGATGATCCATTATGCATCAGAAAATTCGCAAAGCTGTCATCCCAGCCGCGGGCTTGGGCACCCGGTTCCTCCCGGCGACCAAGGCGCAGCCGAAGGAGATGCTACCCATTGTGGACAAGCCGGCCATCCAGTACATCGTGGAAGAGGCGGTGAAGTCAGGGATCGAGGATATCATCATCGTCACCGGGCGGACAAAGCGGGCGATCGAGGACCACTTTGACCGTTCGGTGGAGATCGAGCTAGTCCTGCGGGAGAAGGGTAACCGCGAACTGCTCGAGGTGGTGGAAGACATCGCCAATCTGGTTGATATTTGCTATGTCCGACAGAAGGAGCCGCGGGGTCTGGGCCATGCGGTCGCCTGTGCCCGCAAGTTCATCGGTAACGAGCCGTTTGCCGTCCTGCTGGGTGACGATATCGTGGACAGCGAGGTGCCCTGCCTGAAGCAGATGATTGACCTGTACGAGGAACTGCAGACGACCATTCTCGGCGTGCGCGAGGTGGACTGGTCGGAGGTGCACCGCTACGGGATTGTCAAGCCGCGGGCTTTCCGCGACAAAGTCTATGCGGTGGCTGACCTGGTGGAAAAGCCAGCTAAACAGCTCGCTCCCTCGAACCTGGCGATCATGGGCCGGTACATCATTGAGCCGGAGATCTTCGACATCCTGGAAGGTCTGGATCCGGGAGCGGGTGGGGAGATCCAGTTGACGGACGGACTGCGGCAGCTGGCGGCGCGGAAAGAAATGTACGCTTACATATTCGACGGAATCAGGTATGATATCGGGGACAAGCTGGGGTATCTGCAGGCGACGGTGGAGTTCGCCCTGAAACGCGAGGAACTGGGGCCAGCGTTTGCGCGGTATATCCAGGAGGTGGCGGCCCGGCTGAAGGTAGAGGAGGAGATCAAACGGCGGGCGGCGGCACGCACGCGCCTGGGGAGACGCGTCCTGAAAAAACGGGAGCAGATTTGAAGCTGTGTGAAAATTAGGGAACTGCTAACCTTGCAGACGTGCCAACCTCACAGCGTCTCCAAAATAAACCCCGCCTTCTCGACCTTGCTCCGGATGTAGATGTTGCGTGTATCTACGATAAATGGTTTCCCATCTTTGCTCATCAGCGACTTGAAGAGCGCGAAATCACAGTAGTCGATCCCCTCCTGCCGGGCCAGGACGACAATCCCGTGGGCATCCTGGATGGCTTCTTCTAAAGAGTCTACGCTGAAGTCATAGCGGGTGGGCACGACCGGGTCGTAGGCCGCCACCTGCATCCCGGCCCGCCGCATAAGTCCGATCACGTCCAGGGCGGGGCTGAGCCGCTCGTCGCTGGAGAAGTCCTTCATGGCGATGCCGAAGACGGCGATCCGGGCCCGGCTGGCCGGTACTGGCAGGTGTTTGACGACCAGGCTGACCACAAAGCCCGGCACCTGTTCGTTAATCTGCCGGGCGGTGCGCAGAAGCGGCAGCGGGACTCCCAGTTCATCCGCTTTCGGGGCCAGATAGTGCAGGGCATTGGGAAGACAGTAGCCGCCGACACCCGGACCAGGGGAGAGCAGCTTGACCCGCTGGTGTGTATTGGCGATGCGGACCACTTCAAAGATGTCGAGGCCCATGGCTTTGGTGAAGCGGGCAAACTCGTTGACCATGGCTATGTTCACGTCCCGCGAGATGTTTTCCATGACCTTGGCGGTTTCCACTACCTCCAGGGAACTGGCCGGTACCAGGTCGGCTTTGGTGACAATGCTGAGCAGCTCCATGGCTTTGTCCCGGCTGGTCCGGTCGATCCCGCTGACCACAGTGGGCATGTTTTCAAATTCTTCAAAGGCGCGGCCTTCCGCGATCCGCTCCGAAGAATAGGCCAGGTAGAAGTCCTGGCCCGCTTTTAAACCAGAGGTTTCCAGGATGGGGAGGACAAGGTTCCGGGTGGTGCCGGGGATGAGGGTGCTCCGCATCAGCACCAGGTCGCCGGGTTTTAATCCAGCAGCGATGGCGCGGCCGGCCGCCCCCACGTGGTCCAGACTGGGCTGGCCGTTTTCCACCGGCACGCCGACGGTGACGATGATGTTATCGCATTTCGCCATGGCTTCAGCGGCGTCAGTGGTGGCGTAGAAGCGCTTCGCCTTCAGCTGGTCCCTGAGTATTTTTTGGATCGGTGTGTGGTGGTAGGATTCCCGGTGGTAGGTGATGCCCTGGTTCAGTTCCTGGACCAGCGTTTTATTCACGTCGACGCCGATGACCTGGCAGCCGCGCATAGCAAAGCTCAGGGCCAGCGGCAGCCCGACGAACCCCAGGCCGAAGATGGCGACGTGTTTGTTTTCATTTTCCGCGGTGTCTGGCGTGATCGGCATTGGCCATATATCCTCCCAGTTTTCATTTTCGATAAACTAATTGGCGACTATAAAATGCGCCGATTTTGCAATTTTACTTAATTATTGCTTAAAATTGTGGCAAATTTGTGTACATTTGATGAAAAATCCGCAAAAATTTATTAATTTATTGTTAAATTTTTCACAAATCCAGCCAACCACATTACCATTATTTTTCCGAGCCTCGGGCGGCTTGCCCGAGCATCGTGGCCACGATTTTTTCCATCATTGTCTGCACGCGACTTTCCCAGGTGTTTTCCCGGGCGATGGCCAGCCGCTGGTTTTTCTTCTCTTCCGTATCCTCGGTCAGAGCCCGCTCGATCCCCTGAATAAATTCGTCAACATTTCTTCCGATCTCGACCACGTCGGCAAACGGCTCGACCTCCGGCATGGCGACCGACACGATCGGTTTGCCCGAGGCCAGATACTCGTAGAACTTGAGCGGGCTGACGGTCATCGTCAGCTCGTTTAACCGAAAAGGATTGATACAGACATCAAAAGCCTTCAGGTAGCCCGGCAAGTCCCCCCGTTCGCGGTGACCGAAAAAGTACAGGTTAGGATACCGGGTCAGGGGTTCGATGTTGATATCGACCCCGACCGGTCCGACCATCACCACCGACCACTCGGGATGCCGGCGGGCGATTTCCTCGATCAGATCCAGGTCAATCCAGTCCCGGATCGCACCGATGAAGCCGATGATTGGGTGCGGGAGCTGGGCGATGTCGGCCGGCACCGGCGTGGCCGGGTGCTGGGCCAGGCTGAAGTGCTCGACATTAGCGGCATTGGGGACCAGATGGGTATTCGGGTTGTATTTCTTCTTCTCCTCGTATAGACCCTGGGCAGTGGTGAAAACGATGTCACACTGGGCCAGCAGTTCATGCTCCATCGCCTGGACCGCGTCCTTGTTGAAGCCCGTGTAGGCCGAGTGCTCGTCCACGCAGTCGTACACGCGGAACTTTTCCCGCAGCCGGCCGAGCAGGTGGACGGTGTTGGGCAGGTATGTCCACAGGATGGGCCGGGTGAAATGGAGTTTCTTCATCACTTTTTTTAAAAACAAGCCGATCCACCACTGGTTGAGCCGGTTGATCCCGGGGCAGATGTTGCCGAACGGCAGGACCACCGGTGGTGAGTAAAGGTAGATGTTCTCATTCAACCGGCGGACGCCGTTCAGCCACAGCCGCCATTTGCCCCAGCACTGGGGGTCTTTAAAGGGCGACAGAAGGGAGATGGGTGGCTCCACGTAGAGGATCTGGTTGGATTTCGGCAGCCGTGACATTACCTGCTGCTTGCGGGTCCACAGTGGTTCCCAGTCGACCGAGGAGATGCACACGATCTGTTCGTGCTCAAGCACGGTCAGCACCTCCCCTCAGGACCTGAGTGTACAGCTCCTCGGTTCGTTTGACCATGTTGTCGATACTGAACTGCTGCGCCAGGGCCTGTCCCGCCTCGCCCAGCCGCCGACGCAAGTCCGCGTCAGACAGCAGGCGCAGGAGGCCCCTGGCCAGAGCGGCGGCATCCTGCGGCGGGACAAGGAGGCCGGTTTGCCCATCGGCCACCACTTCGGGGATGCCCCCGACCCGGCTGGCCACCGCCGGCTTGCCGAAATACATGGCTTCCAGCACCACCAGGGGCAGCCCTTCCATCAGGGAAGGCAGACAGAGGATGTCGATGGTACCGAGAATATTTTTTATATCCGAGTAATACCCCGTGAAAATCACCTGTTCCGCAATGCCCAGGTCGCAGACCAGCTGCTTCAACTCTTCGCGCAGCGGACCGTCGCCCACTGCCAGGAAGCGGACATCAGGCAGTTGTTTCAGGACCTCGGCGGCGGCCTGGAAGAAGTAGACGTGTCCCTTGACCGGGTGCAGGCGGCCGATAAGGGCGACGATCAGTTGGTCGGGGGCCAGTCCCAGTTCGCGGCGGACAATGTCTGCCGGCCTGGCGTCGCTGAAACGGCTGAAGTCCAGGCCGTTGTAAATGGTGATAATCCGCTCATTGCGGGCGCCGCTGGCGACCAGGTCGGCCCGGACTGCTTCTGACACGGCGATGATCCGGTCGGCCAGGGGAGTGGTCAGGCGGCTGATGAAGCCGGCGATAGTCGCTTCCAGCCGGCTGGTGTAATCGTAGCGCAGGGCGCTGTGCACGGTGGTAACCACCGGCCGGCCCTCCAGCCGGGCGGCCAGCCGGGCCACCAGGTTGGCCCTCACGCCGTGAGTGTGGACGAGGTCGAGTTGATTTTCCTTGATGAAGGAACGAATCCGCGGCACGGTGGTCAGATCCAGCTTGTGCTGCATGATAATCTCCGTGGTCGGGACGCCTTTCTCCCGCGCCAGGGCGGCGAAGGGTCCACGGCAGAGACAGATCAGATATGGTTCAAAATATTTGCGGTTTAAACGGGTCAGCAGCGCCAGGACGTGTTCTTCCGCCCCGCCGACTTCACCGCCACCGATGACCTGCACCAGCTTTATCTTGTCCACCATTTGTTTTCCTCCTAAGCCTTCACATTCCCGACGCGGTCGTGGTCTAACTGGCCCAGGCCGACCAGAATGCCCAGCCAGAACCAGAAGTATGTGGTCAGTGCCGGCACCTCGAAAATATTCTCCACCGTATTATGCAGCAAAACGCCGATCAGGCCGGCCAGGATCCCGACCCCGAGTAACTGCCAGTACGGGTCCCGTAAGCGGGCAATGGCCTGGCTGCCGGCCCGCAGGCAGTTCAAGAGCAGCCACAGAAATGCGGTCAGGCCGATCAGCCCCATTTCCGTGGCCGTCTTCAAGTAGTAGTTATCGGTATAGAACCACCTGGTTTCTTCATGGCGGTTGGCGACCGCCCCGCCGAAACGCCCCAGCCCCAGACCGGTGTAGGGATGGCGTTCCCAGCGGTCCAGCGAGATCTCCCAGCGCGCCAGCCGACCGCCGGCCTCGCTGCTGGCCCGAAACTCAGGGGTAGTCAGGAAGGCCAGACGCTCGGAGGCGGACGGGAAGATGGCCGGGGTCGCGATTATCACCAGCAGCAGCAGGACAATGACACGCCGGTCCTGGCGCAGACCAAAAAACACCAGCGCCCCGGCCAGGGACAGCCAGGCGCCGCGGGAAAAGGTAAACAGCAGGCAAACGGACAGCAAACCGAGCGAGGTCAAATAGAGCAATTGCCGCGCTTTCTCTTTTTCGCTCAGGAACAGCGCTAACCCCATGGGTATGATCAACACGAACAGACTCCCCAGGACGTTCGGGCTGCCCAGGATGGAAAAGGCCCGGGTCCTGACGGCGGTTTCATGCTGACTGTCGATCCAGCTGGACGGGATCTCGACTCCGATCGCATACTGGTAGATCCCGTGCAGGGCCAGCACCGTGCCCAGGATGAGGAAAGTGATCATCAGTCCTTTCGCCTGACCCCGGCTGCTGAGCAGGTTCAGCCCCACGAAATACCAGAGGATGTACTCCACGACCACGCGCCAGCCTTCGAAGGCGATGTTGAACTGGGGCGAGACCACCAGCAGCAGAAAAGTGCTGACAGACACGAAGACCATAATCGGCCAGCCCAGCGCACTCGGCCGGTAGTGCGGGTTGCCGTCCCAGAGAGAGCCTACCGCCCACAGCCCGATGATCGAGAAAAACAATAGCTCGTCCCAGACCCCGGCCAACCAGCTGGTACCGGGGAACTGGCGGATAAAATAGTCAAACAGAACGTAGCCGACCACCAGGTACAGGCTCCAGGCGGGCTGCCCCAACAAAAAAACACCCCCGGCGCGTAATGATTGCTGGATGAACCAGCTGGTGGCGGCCAGTTGGTGAAACCGCTTGGACCAGCCGGAACAGGTCTGCTTGGCCAGTCCACCCAGACGGCGGCCGGCGCGTTCCCAATAGGAATTACCGCTGGGTCGAGGATTGGCGGGTAAAGCAACGGCTGGCGACAGCCAGCCCAGAAAATAACTGTGTCCCAGCGTTGTCTGAAATAAGCTTAATGTTTTTGCCGTCAGGCTCTCTGCATATACTGTTGACCAGGTGCCGGGCCAGCCGGCCGCCAGGCGCTTCTTTCCCTTTTGCCCAGGCATCACGCATGACCTCACTAACCGTTGATTTCGAGGTCCAGGATCGTTCCCCTCAGTTCATACTTGAGTGACTTTAAATAGAAGTCGTCCCGGCCGATGCGGATCTTCTGGCCCGCGAGGACAACCTCTGCCCCCGTGATCGGAGTTTTCCCCCGGATTTCCACGAAGACGTCCTTGCGGAAGGGGTCAGTAGTGAGGAGCCGCGTTCCGTCCTGCTTGGTGGTGGTATAGAGGGCGGGTTTGACTTCGACCTTCTCCACCCAGACATTGACATAGTCGGTCCCGGCGACCAGCTGGTCACCGACGTGCACCGCGTTGGCCACATCCGGATGCACGTAGGGGAAGTAGGCCCGGACGATGACTTCTTTCGCCTGCGGCCCGCCCCTCTTTTTCATTTCTGCTTTATAGATAAAACCGCCGGCCAGCAGGAGCAGGATGGAGAGGACCGCCAGATCGATTATATTTATGAAACCAAAGAGCCTGCCTTTTTCGTCTATTAAGCGCATAGTTAACTTATTTCCTCCTCCGTTTGTTTTACATTTTTGCCATTAGTAACATCCCCAAATCAGCTGGATAACATCCGGCATAGCTGATGCACCTTAATGTAAATTCCACACGATCAGGGAAAATCCTTTTTAACACTCAGGAAACATGCTTATTTTTCTGCAAAATCGAAATAGTCGATTTTTTGTCGGCAGGATTTTTCGCTTCAATGTCGAACTTGTCACCAACTATGGTTTTTTTAACGGTTGAACGGATTCGTGAACACCAGTTTGTGGATGTTCTGGCACTTATCCATGGTAGACAACGGTGGTTACGGGTGATAAAATATTTGTATTGATTTAACAAAATCCCTTTTCCTTTCCATTTATGTTTCCTTTCTATACATACTATGAATGAATTATGACGGAAACGAAGGAGAGACCTTAAATGACCGAGACCTTCCTGGCGGGGGGATTAATCGCGTTGCTCGTCACCTGGCTGGTGACGCCACTGGTCAAACGGTTGGCGTTGCGCTGGGGTGCGGTTGACCTGCCCAACCAGCGAAAAGTGCATGACCGCGTGATGCCCCGCCTGGGTGGAATAGCGATCTATGTCGGGTTTGTGGTGGCCCTGTGGCTGATCCGTCCGCTGAACAACGAGCTGCTTGGTTTGCTGCTGGGCGGGACGGCTATTCTTCTGGTGGGAATGCTCGACGACCTGCGGGGCCTGCCACCGGTTGGCAAGCTGGTCGGCCAGATCGCGGCCGCGGCCATTGTGGTCGCCGCGGGGGTGCGGGTCGAGTTTGTCACCCACCCGTTTTCCCTGGAAGAGACCATCAGCCTGGGCTGGCTGACTGTCCCCGTGACGATTTTCTGGATCATCGGCGTGACCAATGCGGTCAACCTGATCGACGGACTGGACGGCCTGGCGGCCGGGGTTTCCGCGATCGCGGCGGCCACTCTGGCGGTCGTGGCCTGGAAAGAAGGGCAGATGCTGGTGGTCTACTGTGCCCTGGTCCTGGCGGCCAGTTCGCTCGGCTTTCTGCGCCACAACTTCCACCCGGCGAAGATCTTTATGGGCGACAGCGGGGCGATGTTCCTCGGTTACAATTTATCGGTCCTGGCGATCCTCGGCCTGACGAAAAGCGCCACCACCATTTCCCTGTTTATTCCGGTCGTTATTCTGGGGATTCCGCTCCTCGATACTTCCTGTGCGATCATCCGCCGGTACGTGAACAATCAACCGATCTTTCAGGCCGATAAGGCCCACCTGCACCACCGGCTTTTAGCCATGGGTTTCAGCCACCGGCAGACGGTTTTAATGATCTATGCGGTCAATCTGGTCCTGGGCGCGAGCGCGATTCTGTTAACCCAGCTCACCACGCCGCAGGGCACCTTTATTCTCCTGGCCCTGTCCATGGTGACGCTGATCGGGGCGAATAAGCTTGGCATTATCGGCCGTGGGCCAGCGACCAGCCGTAAGGCGTCCGGGAAGGCGAAACAACCTTCCTGGCACAAATTGAGTCACTGATGGTAATGTGGTTTGGAGGCAGGGGGTGGAGATAGTGGAACGGCCAAAGAAGCTAGTGGTGGGGTTGCTGCTGGCGGTTTCCCTGGTGGTGGGTTTTGTCGCCGGGCAGACGGTGCGGGCCGATAGTCCGCCAGCGCCAGCGCCGGGCTCCGTGGACGACCCGCTGGTGACGAAGAGCTACGTCGACCAGAAGCTGGGCGGCAGCGCGGCCCTTGTGGACCAGATTAAAGAACTGCAGTCCCGGGTGGCGGCGCTGGAAAGCAAGGTGGCCGTCCTGGAGCAGAAGCTGGCTAATGCGAACGCTAACCCGCCGGGTAACCAGACCAACCCTGCCACGGAAAAGAAGGTTTATGTCCGCAATACCAACAACTATGTTAACCTGCGCGAAGGACCGAGCACCGGGACGCGCATAATTGGCCAGGTGTACCGCAACATCCCGATGACGGTGATCGGCTCTTCGGGGGGATGGTACAACGTGCGGCTTCCCAATGGGGCCGTCGGCTGGGTCTACGGCGGGATTGTCGAACTGAGATAAACCGATAATTTTCCACCCTGCTCCACCACAGGGTGTTTTTTGTGAAAAAAGGGGACAGGCTACTTTTTTTAAAAGTCGGGGTGAGAATAACGTGGAGATCAACGAAATTCAAAAACTGCTGCCCCACCGCTATCCCTTTCTCCTGGTTGACCGCATTCTGGAGGTCGAGCCAGGAAAACGGGCGGTCGGCCTCAAGAACGTCACCATCAATGAGCCTTTCTTTCAGGGCCACTTCCCTGGACAGCCCGTTATGCCGGGTGTGCTCATTCTGGAAGCCCTGGCCCAGGTGGCGGCCGTGGCCATCTTCAGCCTGCCGCAGTACGCCGGGAAGATCGGTTTTTACGCCGGCATTGACGGGGTGCGGTTTCGCCAGCCGGTGACCCCGGGTGACCAGCTGCGTTTGGAGGCGGCAATCACCAGGATTAAAGGGCCGGTGGCGAAATGCCAGGCCCGCGCCTATGTTGAGGATAAACTGGTGACCGAAGGGGAATTGATGTTCGCCATGGAAAAATAGTTTGGCGCCAGAGAGGAGCCAAATCGATGCGACAGGCAATACGTAAACTCCAGGCCGGTCTGGCGCTGGTGGCCTTTGTTTTCTCCTGGCTGGGGGCGCCGTCGGCGGCCCGGGGCTTTGCTAATGACCCGTATTACCCGCTCCAGTGGGGACTGCAGGTCATGGAGGTGCCAGCGGCCTGGGGGAGTGTCACCCCGGACCGCCTGAGCCAGATCATTGTGGCGGTGGTTGATACCGGGGTTGACGGCACGCACCCTGACCTGAAGGGGAATGTCCTGGACGGTTATTACTTCTTGACCGAAATTGGCCCGGACCGTAAGCTGGTCACCCGACAGGGCGAGCTTAAGGGGACGGAGAATACAGACGACAACGGCCACGGGACCCATGTCGCGGGCATTATCGCGGCCACCCGGAACAACGGGGAAGGGATCGCCGGTGTGGCGCCGGGAGTCAAGATCTTGCCCGTGAAGGTTTTAGACAGCCGCAGCCAGGGCTATGTAGAGGACGCGGCCCGGGGGATCATCTGGGCGACCGACCACGGGGCGAGGGTGATCAACCTCAGCCTGGGTTCGCCCGAAGAATCGAAGGTGGTCCGCGACGCCGTCCGGTACGCTCTCGACCGGGGGGTAGTGATGGTCGCGGCCTCGGGTAATGACGGCAAGCCCCAGGTCTACTACCCGGCGGCCCAACCGGGGGTCGTGGCGGTGTCGGCGATCGAAAAAATTGGCGGCGGTTTCGCTCTGCCCAGTTTTGCCAACTACGGTGAAGAATTAACGACAGTTGCCCCGGGGGTCGGGATCTGGAGTACCTATCCCCGGGAGCTGGATAATGATGGTGACCCGGACGGCTACCGGTCCTGGACGGGCAGTTCCAGCGCCGTACCGTTTGTCTCCGGTCTGGCGGCGCTGATCCTGGCCCGGAACCCCAGTTTGACCGTTGACGAGGTCCGGACAATCATCAAATACAGTGGGGAGAGCCTGGGAGGAATAACTACGGAGGCGCAGCGCTGGGGCCTGGCCAATGCCCGGCGGGCCCTGGGGCTCGACCGACTGAAGATTGAACTGAAGAAAAGGGTCCTGGCCTGGGGAGACACGGTCGAGGTCCAGATTAAGGCCATAGACCCCCTGGGGTATTTGGACTACACCGTGCAAGACGAGGTGCCGGTGGTCCTGAGGGACTACGACAACGAGGTCCTGGCAACGAAAAACGTCAAACTGGTCAACGGCGCGGGGAGCGTGGCGCTGACTTTCCCTACCGCCGGGCGAAAACAGATTCAGGTCGGGAGTAACGAACTGGGTGGGCGATATGTACCCGGGTTTCTCACGGTCTGGGTCTCACCGCAGATCTTCCTTGACCCGAAGCTGATCAAAGGTTTTATCGATACCACCAACCACTGGGCGCGTGACGACATCGCGTTACTGGCCAAACAGGGCATTGTTGAGGGAGTCGATGCGCAGCACTTTGAACCGGAGCGCCCGGTGACGCGCGCCGAGTTTGCTGTTCTGCTGGTGCGCGGGTTAGGTTTAAGCGAGACCGCGGAGCCGGCTGATTTTGAAGACGTGCGGGCAGATGCCTGGTACGCCGGTGCGGTCAATGCGGCCGCTGACGCTGGCCTGATTCTCGGCTACCAGAACCGGTTCCGGCCGGATGACCGGATCACCCGCGAGGAAATGACCGTGATGCTCGTGCGGGCCTATCACCTGGCGACGAACATCGACATCAGTTGGAACACGGGCCAGGTCGAGCCGCAGCTTACGCGGGAACCGCTGGTTGACGCCAACCGCATCAGTCCCTGGGCCCGTCCAGCGGTGTTAGGCGCTTACGTGCAGGGTTTGGTATTTGGCCGGCCTGACGGGACGTTTGACCCGCGTGCCCGCGCGACCCGGGCGGAAGCGGCGGTGATGCTGGGCAGACTGTTGCGCTCATTGTCATGATTGATCGTAATTAATATAATCGTGATTAATATAACAATAACAGTAAGCGTGGAGGGACGCGTATGCGTCTGGGAATGGTTTTAAAAAATGTACTAATCGGTCTGTTGTGCTTCAGCGTGGCTTTTTTCAGCGGGGCTTCCCTGGTTGACTGGTATGCGAGAGGCCATAATTTGCCCTGGAGCGGGACAGACGAACAGCAACGCGATGATCAGCCGGGGCGGATCAACATCCTGCTCCTGGGCATGGACGCCCGGCCAGGGGAAGACAAGGCCCGCACCGATACGATCATTCTGGCCAGCATCGACCGCGACACCAAAAAAGTCGCCCTGGTCTCAATCCCGCGGGACTCCCGGGTCCAGATCCCGGGCCATGGTTGGGACAAGATCAACGCAGCCTACCTGATCGGCGGACCCGCCATGACGCAGAAAATCGTGGGTGACCTGCTGGGGATACCTGTGCCCTATTACATGGTCACGAACTTTCAGGGTTTTCAGGGGATCGTGGATACACTGGGGGGAGTGGAGATCAATGTCGAAAAACGGATGTACTATCCCGATGAGGGCATCGACCTTAAGCCCGGGTTGCAGCGGCTGAACGGGAAGGACGCCCTGGGCTATGTCCGTTACCGATACGACCCGCTCGGGGATATCACCCGGACGGAACGGCAGCAGAAATTTTTGACCGCGCTGGCGAAGGAAGCAGTGCAGATGAAGACGGTGACCAAACTGCCTAAACTGATCCCGCAGCTGAAGGAAAACGTGAATACCAACCTGGGGTTTTCAGATATGCTCTTTTTGGCCCAGGTGGCGGCCAGCATTGACCCGAGCAATATCGCTACCCAGACGCTGCCGGGAGATTTTCTAAATATTGATGGTGCCAGCTACTGGGAGCCGGACCGGGTGAAAGCCAAAACCGTGGTGGCAGAACTTTTCAATCGAGCAGGAATAGTGCAACACATAACGATAACACCCAGCGGAGTAAGCGGCGGGACGAGCAGCGGGGTAAGCAGCGGAGCAAGCAGTAAGACCAGTAGCGGGGTAAGCAGCAAGACGAGCAACGGGACCAGCAGCGGTGCCAGCAGTAGCAGCGGGGCGAGAAGTGGAACCAGCAGCAGTAGCGGGGCGAGCAACGGGACGAGCGGCAGCACCAGCGGTGGGACGAGCGGCGGGGTAAGCGGTAAGGCCAGCACCGAGGCGAGCAGCAAGACGAGCGGCGGAACCAGCAGCAGCGGGGTAAGCGGCGGAGCCAGCAACGAGGTAAGCGGCAAGACGAGCAGCGGGACGAGCAACGGAGCCAGCAGCGGGATAAGCAACGGGACCAGCGCACCGGCGACATCCAATCCGCCCAGTTCCCCGAGCACGAAGGAAGCACCAGCAACAACAACAGAAACAACGAATAAGGCGCAAACATCCGCTCCATCAACATAAAAGGGGACAGGCTACTTTTTCATATTTTCAGTTACAAAAAACGAAATATTGATTCTTTCCCTTTCCAAAGGCTTAGAAGGATCAAGCCGCTTGACACGACGTTTTTAGTACACCCGACGGGTCTTTAGCTGACGCGTGCCCACAGCTTCCGGAACTGAACCTCGTGGTCACCCAGGATAGTATGAATGGCGCGCATATCGTCACGCACATCCTCGACGGCTGCTTCAAGCCGGGCCTGCCCTTCCTTGAGCATGTTGACATCGGCGCGCAGACAGTCTACTTCTACGCGCAGAGTGCCCACCACACCGTATAGGGTATTGACATCACTGCGCAGTTCATTGACCTCGGCGCGGAGTTCGCGGACCTCGGCGCGCAGTTCATTGACCTCGGCACGCAATTCATTGACCTCAGTGCGCAGTTCATTGACCTCGGTGCGCAGTTCTTCCACGGCGGCGTTGGTGTTACCGACGATGCGGATTAACTCGGCCATCATGTTTTCGATATGCACCAGGCGTTCTTCAGACATGGGGAACCTCCTTAAAATATTGCTAACTAATCTCATTATAACTGATGCAATGGACATGGTAAATACTAGAAAAAGGGGACAGGCTACTTTTTTATCTTTTCCGGGACAGGCCAAAAGGAATTTTTGCGTTAATGGCGAATACATGTTCTAAGGAAATAGATAGCAATAGTGGGGATATACGGATATGGCACATAAAGATTATCGCGATCCTCTTTACGGGTTTATCGGCGTTAACGAATTTGAACAGCGAATTATTGATTCTTTTCCTTTCCAGAGGCTTAGAAGAATTAAGCAGCTTGGAACAACATTTTTGGTGTACCCAACAGCCAATCATACTCGATTTGAACATTCTCTGGGAACAATGGAAATATCAACCAGGCTATTTGATGCTCTTACCTCGAAACAGAATTGTCTGGAAATCCTCAACTGGGATAAGGTGAAAGTTGAATATTATCGAAAATTATTACGGTATGCTGCATTATTACACGATATTGGTCACGCTCCCTTCTCTCATACAGCTGAGACATTATTTCCCGAAGGAAACGATCACGAACTGTATACTTATAATATCATTACTTCCACAGAAATCGGCACTTGTATCATTTGCGAAGATTTAGGCAAAGATGCCCGTTATAAGATTGCCGAGATAGCCACGGGTGATGCCAAAGGCAGAGATGAAGCTTTCTTAAGTGAGTTGTTAACGGGTGATTTTGGTTCTGACCGACTTGATTATTTAATCCGGGATTCGTACCATTTGGGTGTTTCCTATGGTAAGTTTGATACCCAACGTATACTTAATACGTTAGAGGTTAGA
The DNA here is from genome assembly GCA_013178275.1 of Bacillota bacterium. Lineage (GTDB taxonomy): Bacteria > Bacillota > Ch66 > Ch66 > Ch109 > Ch109. The sequence continues at coordinate 16,493 of JABLWZ010000044.1, forward strand.
TACAATGGTGATAAGGAAGGCCCGGAGTTAGTGGTGGAAGATGGAGGCGTGCACAGTATCGAGGGTTTTCTTCTAGCCAGATATTTTATGTTTTTAGAGGTTTATTATCATAAAACCAGAAGGATTCTGGATATCCATTTAACGGAGTTTATCAAAACGGAACTTGAAAACAATTGTTTCCCGAGTAGTATTGATAAATTTTTAAACTTAGATGATTACGATATATTTCGCCTGTTGAAACAAAAAAGGAAAAAGGAAAGTGCCAAAAGGCTTTGCGAACGCCAGCATTTCCGATTGGCTTTTGAAACCACGGATCATCCAAGCCCACATGAGATTGAGCGTTTTGATTAGCTAAAAACTGAAGTGATTAATAAATACGGGAGCGAGTGTATCCGCTTCGATGAAGCCGCTAAATCACCTTATAACTTTGAACAGCCGCCGATCTTTGTCATTTGGCAAAATGAGTATCACTCATTGAAAAAAAGATCACCATTGGTAGATAATCTTAAGAAAATCCAAAAAATGCGGATATATGCCAAACAGGATTGTCGAGATACTGTAGAGGAATTTTGTAAACAATTTTGGTCTGAACGGGAAAAAAGGAGGGGTGGTTTATGTTAACCATGATGGAAAGGCTGCTGATCCTCATTAAAGTGGTTATAAAGGGGCAGGAGAGAATAGGAGCAGTGGGACACACTCTGGTTCAAAAACTCATTTATTTACTCCAAGCTGGCAAGGCCATTCCCCTGGGTTATAAATTTAGGCTTTATCACTACGGGCCTTATTGTGCAGAATTATGGGGTGATTTAAACAGTTTGAAAGAATACGGTTTTCTTTCGATTATTCCCAAGCCGAATGGGCTTGGTTATGATATCACGGTTACAACAGAGGGAAAACGTTGGCTGGCAGGTATGGAAGGTAATCAACCTTCTGAGATTGGTTTAGAAGAAAAAGTTGAAGACTTGCTCGATCTCATCGGTGGAGAACCAGTGCGCAAATTAGAAGTGCTGGCGACGACCCATTATGTATGTAGTGACTGGAAGAGGAAAGGTATTTTATCGACGGATGAAAACATTATTGCTAGTGTGTTAAATTTAAAGCCTCATTTAACTGCGTCAGAGATTGAATCAGCCATAAAAATTTTAAAAGAGAAAAATTTATACTAAAAAAGGGGACAGGCTACTTTTTTTATCCTTTGTGTGCTCAAGGCTTGTACAACACAAAGCACCGTTTAAGGAGATGCAAGGATGCCGAGGATAGCGCGTGGTATTGGGGATGGATTGACATATCATGTCCTGAATCGGGGAAATGGTAGGCAGCAAGTTTTTCACAAAGAGCATGATTATCGGGCATTTATCGAATTAATGGGGGAAGCAAAAGACAGGTACCCGGTTAAAATTTTCGCATATTGTCTAATGCCCAATCACTTTCACCTGGTGTTGCAACCAACGCACGGAGACGACCTCAGCAAGTGGATGCAGTGGTTAATGACAAGTCACATTCGCCGTTATCATGGCCATTATGGAACCTGCGGCCACGTTTGGCAGGGGAGATATAAAAGCTTTGTTATCCAGAATGATTCACATTTTTTGACTGTCTTGCGGTATGTGGAAAACAATCCGGTGCGAGCTGGCCTGGTCACTGCGGCTAAAGATTGGGCCTGGTCATCCCACCGGGCCAGGATCAGCAGGCTACAAGATATCGAGCCACCGAATAGAAGATCGCAAAATAGTAGTCTACAGATTAATGAGCCTCGGTCCCAGCAGAGCCGGCCGCAGATAAAAACGCAAATAAATAGATCTCAGAATAACCAGGGACTATTTGGGCATAATCGGGTGCATTCTGGTAAGACGCATCATATTCTTTTTCTCGATGAATTGCCGTTTGCTCTACCTGATGATTGGGCTGATCAGGTGACCAAGCCATTGAAAAATCAGGAGCTTGAAAAGTTGCGTCAGAGTATTGAGCGGCAGGCACCTTTTGGAGATGCAGAGTGGCAAATGAAAATCGCCAAAGAGTTTGGCCTGGAATCAACCATCAGACCGCGGGGGCGACCAAGGAAAGACATGCGGGCAGCTTATGAAAAGCAGCTTTAGAAAAAATCTTAAGAAAAGGCCTCAAAAAAGTCTTAAAGAAAAACCTCATAAAAAGGCTTTAGAAAAATAAAGGCTTCAGAAAAAGTAGCCTGTCCCCTTTTTTGCTTAAGGAGGGAGAAGCGTGAGCGGAATAAACAGCGGCTTAAACGGAACGGCAAAAGTAGCCTCAAACAAAGTAGCCCCAAACAAAGTAAATTCAAACAAAATAGACTCAATCAAAATAGCCTCACACAAAGCTGCCTCAAACAAACTCGTCTCAAAAAAAGTAGCCTGTCCCCTTTTTTTGGTGACGGGGGGGGCGGGATTTATCGGTTCGCATATCGTGGATCGGCTGATTGACACCGGGGCGGAGGTGGTCGTGGTGGACAACCTGTCCACCGGGAAACGTGAAAACGTCAACCTGCGGGCCCAGTTTTACGAAGTCGACATCACCAGACCTGAACTGTTCGACGTTTTCGCCGCGGAGCGGCCGGCCTTCGTCATCCACCAGGCGGCCCAGATCAACGTGCCGAAGTCGCTGGCCGACCCGGTTTTTGACGCGGAAGTGAACATCCTGGGCACGCTCCGGGTGCTGGAGGGCTGCCGCCGGTTTCAGGTGCAGAAGATCGTCTACGCCTCTTCCGCCGCGGCCTACGGGACGCCGGCCAGCCTGCCGGTCGACGAGCGGCACCCGGTCGCACCCATCTCCTATTACGGCATCTCCAAACACAGTCCGGAACACTACTTCCCCGTCTACCGGGAGCTGTACGGCCTGCGCTACACCATCCTGCGCTACGCCAACGTCTACGGCATCCGCCAGGACCCGCAGGGTGAGGGTGGCGTCGTGTCGATTTTCACCGACCGGCTGCTGCGCGGCGTGCCGCCGACCATCTACGGCGACGGGGAGCAGACGCGGGACTTCATCTATGTCGCTGACGTGGCGGAGGCGAACCTGCTGGCTATCGAAAAGGGCGATGGGGAGACCCTGAACATCAGCGGCCACCGGCAGACGACCATCAACGAACTATTGGCCCTGATGAACCGGCTGGCGGGGACGAACCTGGCTCCGGTGTATGCGGACGAACGCCCCGGGGACATCCGCCACAGCGTCCTGGATAACGCGCGGGCGGTGGAAGTCCTGGGCTGGCGACCGCGCTACACCCTGGAGGACGGACTGCGGGAAACGCTGGCGTATTACCGACAGGAGTATGGCCGGTAAACGGCATATAAATCAGCGAATCCAAGCGAATCCATTTGTAGCGAGAGCAAAGTTATCTAATTTGCCAACTCAGATTTTACCAGCTCAGACCGCGTGGAGACGGTAGTAAAGCTGCCAAGGAAACACAGTTAGAACCTTGAGAAATCAGGGTTCTTTTTTAATACAAAAATTTATATTTTTCCAAAGGAATATTCAGGAAACAGTAATTATATTTTATCTAAATCGTTTATGATATTATTAGTATAGATATTTGAGCCTTTTGCAAAATTAGCTTTTTTGTTAAAGGTAAAACATTGTTAGTCGTTTAGATGTACTCTTTTTTCGCTAGATTAAGGTCAAAAACCAAACCACAATGTAATTTAACATTTTATTCCAGGC
>JABLWZ010000045.1 GCA_013178275.1 Bacillota bacterium
GCCCGTTATGGTGCTCTGCGTCTTACTGCCCTGCGAATGCTGACTGGTAGATGAGGGGCGAGCGACAGGAGGTCGCGAGAAGGCCGAGTGCATGGATTGCATATTCGGCCTTATTACCCCATCTACCCGAAGCATGAGCAGCTGGCAGTACAGCAGAGGGAGTATGGAGCGACAGGACACCGCAGGGTGAGGCCCAGCCATAGCCATAGATTGAATGCGGCCTTGTTTTATCGCATGATCTTAATGCTCAGCAACTATTTGGAAGGGATAGTTTTAACTTTGTCGCCAAGCTGAATTGGCTGTCGAGAAGTTCCCTTATATACTTTCTACCCTTAAAATTTTACGTGCTATTACACCTATTTTCCCTCATCGGTGATGACGCGACAGCGGCGTGGTTGTCTGATACGTGATCAAAAAAAAAGAGACCATCTACTGGTCTCTTCTTTTATCCTAATCCGGCATCTCCCCTATTTCCCAGCCATCTGGGTCTGTGCCAGCTCGACCATCTTTTTGGTCATATAACCGCCGACAGCTCCATTCTGTCGAGAGGTCAGATTCCCGAGGTCCCCAGAAGCATAAGCCTGGCCCATCCCGATTTCATTAGCCACTTCGAACTTGAACTTGTTCAGAGCGCCCCTCGCTCCAGGAACTAACGAGCTATTTCTCGCCATTGTCATCCCTCCTTTCTTAATCGTCAGGTATTTGAAATCCTTATTTCCCGTTTGATTGCCAGATCATAGGACTATGCTTATAGTTTTTCTCAATTGAAAACTCATATGCTATTAAACAACTGGCTAAAATAGATGAATTAGTCTTTTTTTGTGGTTGTTACTGGAGACAGTTCCTCCCGATGCGGGAAAGCCATCTTATTGTATGGGCTTTTAATCTTTTATCATGAACATTTGACTGCAGAGTTTTCTCCCGGATTCGGTTTTAAAAATTCGATTATAGGTCTTCTGTATAGTTTCTTGGCTGCTCTGGTTTTCATATAGATTCACCAGGAAATCAGCCTCCACTAAAATCTGGTAATCGATTCCATCGATATTCGAATAGGTATGGTGATGAGCCACCAGGTAGCTCACCCGCTCGATTACCTCCGGTTTAAACCCGAGTCGATTCAATAATTCTTCCGCAAAAACCGGTCCCTCCTGTTCCTGCAGCCGGCCATCGCATTTCTCGTATTTCTCCATACAGACTTTAATTCCTATATCATGCACAACGGCTGCCGCCTCTATGACTTCCATGTTATCGGGTGAAACGTTTTCCAGGTCGCCGATCAGCTGCGCAAACTGGCGCACCTTTATAAAGTGTTGAATCAGCTCTGGCTCGCCCGCGTCAAACTCGATCATTTCCAAGATTAAATTATTAACCCGGTTCATATCAGCCCCTCCTCAAAAAAATTATGCCCCTGCTTCTCATTATAAGAGGTATTTACTCAGAATAGTGTCACTGCAGGGCATTTATGGAACGCATTCCAAGATCAGCCATATACTATATCACGATTATGAGAATTCAAGAAAAGGATTCGGATATGTGAGAAGGGCAGTGAAAGGATAGATGGACTATAAAAAATACTGGGACTACACACGGGACGACTTCAGCGAGAGGCCGGCAATTCTTTTCCAGGAAGAACACCTGCCGTACCTGGACGACTGCAGGAAGATTCTCGACCTGGGCTGCGGGACCGGGACACTGGTCAGGAAGTTGACAGACCGGGGCAAAGAGGCTGTAGGCGTAACCTACAACCGGCTGGAAGCGGACTTCGCCAATGAGCGGTACGGGCTCGAACTGGTCTGTGCTGATATGCACGACCTGCCGCTGGCTGATGGGTCTTTCGAGGCCATCATCATGTGGGACAGCCTGGAGCACTGCCAGAGTCCCTATATAGCTCTCTGCGAGGCGCGGCGGGTGACCCGGCCGGGCGGCAAAGGCCTGATCTTCGTACCCGGGCAGAACTGGCTCGACTGTCACTGCCACATACTAGTCCCGACCGTTCCCCAGATGCATCAGCTGTTTAAGCAGAGCGGATGGAAACTGGTCAATACCTTTGAGAAGAAATACCCGGGTGAGCCGGGCCGGTACTGCGAAGGGATGGCGGTCTACGAGATCGAGAACGACCCGGCCTATAGGGCGGTGTTTGCACAGTAAGCGAAAATTCGCGGATACCGGGTAAGGGCCCGGTATCCCCTGGTTTATTCCAGCCGGCACATGACTATGACTTCATAGGGTGTGGTCTGGGCCGGTATGCTCCTGGTGGTGGGGCCATAGACGACGGTCAGGTACCGGTTTCCGAGGTCTCCGGTGAAAAGCTGCCCGTTTTCCTGGATAATCTTGGTGGTAGAGGAGATGTTCAGTCTCAGTTGACCGTCACTGCTTACCAGGTGGGTATCAAAGTAGTCCACCTTGACGCTTTCGCCTCGCGAGGCCCTGGCCATGACGACTGCTTCGTACTGCGGCGGGTAGATCAGAGGGACTGGCGCATCCGCGTCATAGAACCCGATCACCGCTTCACCCTCCGCCATCATCGCCTGATCCACAAAGTAGGTGTCCGGCCTCACTACGAAATTTACCTGGCCGCGTCTTCGGTTCTGCACCGACATCAGTTTATAGCACCCGACATTCCGCTCGTCTCTGGTATAAAAATCACTTATCCTGGTGATCAGGCCTGAAAAAGAGGCAAAATTCGGCATACCCATTCCCCCATTATTAAACCTTTTATATACCATATGTTCTCTCCCGACTTATGGCTATCTTTGTGAACGAGTTTCAGGGGGACGGGTATTGACCCACTGACCGATCCTTTTTAACCCATTTATTTTTTTACCACGGGAATCCAGATTTCGCTTTTGTAGTCTGGGCGGCTGGTATCCTTACTCTCGTTCCACAGCATCTCCGGTCCGCCAGTTGATTCATAGCCGGATGTCGGAAACCATTCGGAGTAGATCCGCGCCCAGGTGTCCTGTAAGGATTTGGGAAAATATCCCACCGCGGTGAACACCGCCCAGGTGGACGCCTCCACCGGTAAAACACTCCAGCGCTCTGGAGCGGACTTCGTGGTGGCAACCCCGATATACTGGTCTAACTCCGTGCCTTCCACGGTTCGTTCCTCAAATCCTGCGGAAACACACAAGATCCCTGCCGGTTCCGTGCTGCAAAGGGCCTTCAGTTCCTCCAGGTCCTCCATGGTCAGGCTCTGCCACATGGAATCCATCTGTGGATTGACACCCTCAAAAATCAGTTTGATCCGCTTTTTAATTCCGACGATCTGAAAAGCGCTTTTTTCCTCGATACGGTAGTCCATCGGATCTCCTCCTTTTATTGTTAGCTGGAAGGTCATTGGTAGGACGGCTTTCAAAGAAGCGCCCAGGTTTCTCGCCTCCCTGGGCGTTATACCGTGAAATCCTTGAAATGCCCTGGTAAAAGAGTCCGGCGAATCATATCCATATTTGACGGCAAGATCGATGATTCTTATGTTGTAATTTTGGAGTTCCAATGCCGCCCGGGTAAGCCTTCGGAGACGGATATACTCGCTCACTGTAAAACCGGATAGGAATGAGAACATCCTCCGGAAGTGATGCTCCGAACAGCCGGCATGTCTCGCCACCTGTCGGAAGTCGATTTCCTCGGTCAGGTTCTCTTCGATGTAGCGCATCGCGACGTTCATCTGTTTCAGCGCATCCAAGCCGGTGACCTCCTTTCTTCTGCATTGTAGCAAAGATAAAACGGATCAATCCGACATTATCAGTGCCGGTTTTGCATGTCTGGTATTATTTAATATATTTTCCCCGATATTCTGGCTTTTTCAGATTTCTCGGCCCAATCATGCAAGAACGCACCGGGGGAAGGTTTTCCGGTTCCGGTGGGTGCAGGATCGTTCATGGTAACAAATTACCGAGTTTATCATAATATGGTAAACGAAGAAATCTTTTACCAAATCGGTAGAAGATACTTATAAAAAGGAGGGTAGTAAAAAATGTCCGATCACCAAACCAGTGGAGTGCCTGATCTAACTGCTGTCTCTGCTATTATGGGTCAGGTTATCAGCTCCTTGAATACTGTTCAAGGCAAACTGAACGAATACTACGAAGCAGCTATGAACGATGAATTTGATGCAACCAACGCGATAGCAGATATCCAAAAGATCGTATCCGAGTTGGTCAACGGGATTCAAAACCAGGTTCCCTAGATTAAATAACTACCGGATGATGCGCAAGGACGTTCCTCCCCGCGCATCATCCTTTTTTATATATGGGCCTTACCGCCCCGGTTCCCGATCATGAACCGGGGCCGGCTCCAATATTACTTTAACCATGGAATTAATTGACACAGTTAATTATTAACGTATAATGCAGGTAGAGGATGTCTATCGCCTCACGTTTTTGTTTGTCCCGGCGGTCCTCAGAAAATATTACGTCAGGAGGGGTCAAGAGGTGAAGCGGTTATTGAAAAACGCAGTCATTCTTACTTTATTGTTGGTTCTGCTTTCGCCGTTCATGGTGTTCCCGGTGCCCGCTGACGCGGCCGCGCCCAGGGTGATCGTCGATGGAGAAACCCTCAGATTCGACGTTCCCCCGGTGATCGAAAACGGCCGGACGCTGGTCCCGATGAGGGCCATCTTCGAGGCCCTGGGGGCGGTCATCGCCTGGGACCCGGACACCCAGACCGTAACCGCCGGCAGAGGGGACACCGCTATAGCGGTCCAGATCGACAACCCCCTGGCCAACGTCAACGGTTCGGGGCACATGATGGACGTGGCCCCGAAGATGATCGGGGGCCGGACCATGGTGCCGCTGCGCTTCGTGAGTGAGGCCCTGGGGTGCGAGGTGGGCTGGACCCAGCCGACCGCCACGATCACGATCACCAGCGGCGGCGCGCCGGTCGAGAACAACGACCCCTCCGGCATCAGCGTCGCCGCATCGATAATGGGCGCCTGGTCCAATCTATCCTCGTCACCGGCCGGTTCGCTGGTCGACCCGGTCACGGGTTTCGCGACCGGCAGCTACTACTCGGGCGAGTGGTACTTCTTCGATCCCGACGGCACCTGCCGGTACGTCATCATCGGAAGCGGCACGATCATCAACGGCCTGTCCGAAGTCAGGTCGAACTACCGGGTCGTGGGCGACCGGATAGTATTCACCAACCGTTTGGAGAGCTTTACCCCGGCCCTGGGAGATAAACACGCCGCGACCAAAAATACCCCGATAAGCGACGAGACGCTGACGTTCTCCTACGACAGCGCCGACGACACCCTGAGGATCGACAGCTCCACCTTTCATCGGATAAACTACTAGGGACCCGGCACTTAATATCGAGCATAGGTCTGTTTAAATGACTAAACCATATTCCGATATTAAGTGCCGGGCTACTTCCTCCCCCCGAAAACAGCTAACTCGAACAGCTTAAAGTAGCAGTCGACGTCTTGATAACCAATCCGGCGCAGCCATTCACACTGTTTTTCCACCGGGGCCGGGATATTGGCCTCTATATCCGGGCGGTTGAACCATTCATCGGCCACCTGTTCCCGGGCGATTTTATCCCCGCGTTTCAGGTACATCCGATACAGGGAATCGATAAACAGGTCGTCGAATATCGACCCGATCCACCTGGTGGGGGAGGAGACCTGTTCGATGTTAATAAAAAGACCGCCGGCATCCAGCAGGTTAAAAAACTCTTCATAAAGTTCATACTTTCTGGCATCGGGCTGGTGGTGGATAGAAAACCCCGATACTATAACATCGAAAGGCGCTCCGTGCTCAACCCTGGATACCCAGTCTTTGTCTCCATAATCGCAAACGATATAATCCATATTATTATAAATACTTAACCTTTCCCTGGCCGCCCCGATCATCGGTTCGGAGATATCCAGCAGCACCGCCCTGGAGCCGGGATAGTTTTCCAGGACCGCGGCCGCCAGAACGCCATCGCCGCAGCCTACATCCAGTATACTGTTGACCTTGATCCCGGCCGCCCTGACAAGCCTGAGCATGACCTCGATCTGTTCGGCCGCCAAGGGGATCGCACCCCTGACCCCGGACAGGTATTTATCAGCTATCTCACGGGTCTCCCAGAGTCCTGCACTTTCAGTCATGGGCCAAACCTCCTTTAGAATAATTAAACCTTTCCGACAAAACGTCAGAAAGGCCTTGTACAGCACAACCCCCTTCCGTCTCGGTCCTCGCGGCTACAAGCGGTTCCGGTTCGCTACAACGCTAGATTTTTCCAGTTTGATCGCGCTAACTGTCAGGGAAATTCCTCTGCGTTATCGCAAGTAGATTGTAGCACGGCAGGTAAATTTAAACAATCACGATACCCGGATATACGCCTTCGGGCCCGGTTAGTACCGACGTAGTTTTTATAATATAAAAACCGTCCGGTCGGACGGTATCGATTCTCCATAAACAGTCTGAAGGTAGGCTCTCAGGATCTTACCATGATCCCCGGCCTACCTTCAGACTTTTTGAGTTCCTCTCACTTCGGGCATTCTCTCCTTTTCCCCTTGTGACCTCTCTTTCGCTCCCAGTACCTACCCTCACTTTTGGTTAAAAGCGCTTTTTTTTTTGAGGAGTTACTGTCCAGCTTTTTTCAAGGTCTTCCGGGTACTATATTTAATCTGGTACTCCGTCGGAGGTCTCCTCCGGGTGTTTCCCAGGTTCAATTTGATTGTATCTCTTATTTCGACCCCTGTCAATAAGTTTTCGGAATATTTGCACATTTGTGAAAGAGTTCTTTTTCCTTGAGAAAATCAACATTATGAATGAAATACTTTTCACATCTCGATGGCGATGGCCGTACCTCCGGCAGAGGCGGCCCGCCAGGAGGCGGGCCGCCAACCCGGCCGGTCCTATTTCTTTCCCGCTAAAACCCGGATGTCCTCCTCGATCCCCGCCAGGCGCCTGCCCAGCTCGATATACCAGTCCAGGTTCATCAGGCCCCTGAGGGGCAGCTTCGCGGCGTCCGGCGAACCCCCGCCGTGCATGCACCCGGGCACCCCCAGCCCGATGGTGGAGTACTCGACCAGCCGGGCCGCTTTCATCCTCGACTCCGCCGACGAGGCCGCCTTGAGGTACTTCTGCACCCAGGGCCCTATCTCGGGGTCCACGAAGTCCCGGTACGAGGGCATGCACCCGGTCTCCCCGATGCCGCCCGCGATCTCCTGGCAGAGCACCGATGTGTCGTAGGGCAGCCGGGCCACGTTGATCTTGGACACGTTGGACAGCAGGGGGTTGGGTTCCCAGACCCCGGACGGGTGCCGGCTGCCCAGGGCGCACGCGGCCACCCCTACCCCGTACAGGGTCTCGTTGTCCACGCACATCTCGACGAACTTGTCTGCCAGGGGTCGGGTGCCTATCCCGTTGCAGTGCGCCACCAGCGCGGCGGCGGCGATCTTCACGTCCCCCTGGCCCGCCACGCACCCCCCCATGGTCGAACGTTCCGCGACCACGAACCGGTTCACCACCCGGCCCGAGTAGCTGTATTCACCCGCCAGGAACACCCTCGCTCTCGGCACGAAGACGTTGTCGAAGACCAGCAGCGCCTGTGAGATCCCGCCCGCTTCGGTCCCCTTGTCGAACCCGGCCTCGTTCTTCCTGGTGTCGCTCGGCTGCCGGTTTTCGATGATGATCAGGTTCTCGCTGTCCCGGGGGACGGCCGCGGCTATGCAGTAGTCCTTATCGGCCTCCCGGTAGCCCGAGCCCGGCAGCACCATGACCTCGTGCGCGCTGGCGGTGCCGCAGATCATGAACTTGGCGCCGCGGATGACCACGCCGTCTTCGCGGTGCTCGACGATGTGCAGGTTCATGTCGGGGTCGTCCTGGGCCGAGGGGGGTCTGGTCCGGTCCCCCTTGGGGTCGGTCAGCGCCCCCGCGATCGAGATGTCGCGGTCCTGCGCGTCGATCAGCCACTCGGTGAACCGCTGGTGGTAGTCCGTCCCCAGGTCCCGGTCCATCTCCCAGGTGGTGGCCCACAGGGCGTTGATGGCCGACCACCCCGCGCAGCGGGAGCCCGTGCAGGTGCCGGTGCGCTGAAAGGCGAGGCGCTTGATGTAGGTGTTGCGCATCGCGTCTTCGGGCGTCTCCATGACCGAGAGGTAGCGGTTGATCTTCCTCCCGGTCAGGTTCGAGCTGGTGGTCAGCACCTCGCTGAACTCGGGGTCCAGGGCGCAGCGATACAGCTCGGCGTTGCCCCTCACGGTGTAGCCGGTCTCCCCGTAGGCGGTCACGTCCTCGATCAGTCTGCCGTGTTTATAGATGTTAGGTCTAAGCTTGCGAATACTTGCGGTGTACTCCTCGGGTGTCATCAATGGCATATGCATCCCTCCCAAATAATGGAATAGGATATAAGTGTTCGCCCGGCACCGGCGGTTTACCTTTTTTATCCCCGGCCTTTATTCTTACAATAAAAAGCACAATTCCCCCAAAAATACGGAAAGAGCGGGATTATTTCCGCTCTTTGTCGACTGGCCGGGACCCTTCGGCTGTCCCTACCTTTTGAATATCTTCTGCAGCACCCTCTGGAAGAAGGGTTTGTCCGCCGCGGCCGGGGTCTGGGGCTGCACCGTCTCGGTGCGTGGTCTGGCGCTAGCCGTCTCGGTGCGCGGTCTGGCGCTAGCCGGCTCGGTGCGCGGTCTGGCGCTAGCCGGCTCGGCTGCCCGTGGATGGGGAGCCGAGGGTTGAACCTTGGCCGGGGCCGGGGCTGCCGGCCTGGCGGGACGCGCGCTGCCGGCCGGTCTGGCCGCCTTCTGCGGGGTGTTCGTCCGGACCGGCCGGTCCCGCTGCTCCTCACGCCGCTCCGGGGGTTTCGGCCCGGACCTCTTCTTCCGCCGGTTTTTCGCGGCTGGTTCGGCGGCGGCCTGAGGCGGCTGGGGCTGGGTCCGCTCCCGGTTCTCCTGTGTCCATTTCTCTATCGAGGCCTGCTTCTTTTCCAGGTCCTCGTCGGTGGGCAGTTCCGCCTCGTCGATCACGGCCCCGATATGCTCCTCTATCTCGTAGAGGGACATGATGTCTTCCCCGGTGACCAGGGTGACGACGCGGCCGACGTTGCCGGCCCGGCCGGTGCGCCCGGTCCGGTGTACGTAGCCGTCTTTTTCGAGGGGGACGTCGTAGTTGATCACCAGCGCCAGGTCCTCGATGTGGATGCCGCGGGCCGCGACATCAGTGGCCACCAGCAGGTGAAAGTCCCCCTGTTTGAACTGCTGCAGGGTTCTCAGGCGCTTCACCTGGGGGATGTCGCCGTGCAGCGCCCGGCAGGCGTACCCCCTCCGGGCCAAAGCGGTCTGAACCCGGTCGACTGCCCTCCTGGTGTTGCAGAAGATCAGGCAGCTCTCCGGCTGTTCGAGCTGAAGCAGGCGATGCAGCTGCTTCATCTTTTCGTTTTCGTTCACCCGGTAATAAACCTGCTCGGTGGTATCCACGGTCATGGTCTGCGACTCGATCTCGATCGTGGCCGGGTTTTTCATGTAGCTGCGGCAGATGCTGCGGACCTCCGTGGGTATGGTGGCGGAAAAAAGCAGGGTGACCCGGTTCTTGGGGAGGGTCTGGATGATCCTCCTTACCTGGTCGAGAAACCCCATGTCCAGCATCCGGTCCGCCTCGTCGAGGACCAGGAAGCTTATATTCCTGGTCTTCAGGTTGCCGTGGCGGATGTGGTCGTATACCCGTCCGGGCGTCCCGGTGACGATGGTCACGCCCCGGCTCAGGGCCTGGATCTCGAGATTCATGCTGTGCTGCCCGAACACGGCTGTTGTCTTGTGCCGCGTGTGCCTCGATATCTGTTTCAGGTCGCTGTCCACCTGGACCGCCAGCTCCCGGGTCGGGGTGAGGATCAGGCCCTGGGGTCCCGCCGCCTCGGGGTCGGTCAGCTGCAGCAGGGAAACGCCGAAGACTGCCGTTTTGCCGCTGCCGGTCTTAGACCTGACGATCAGGTCCTCCCGCTTCAGGGCGTGAGGGATGGCCTTGTCCTGAATCTCTGTAGGTTCCTCGAAACCCATGTCCTGCAGGGCTTTTAGGATTGGAGGAGAGATTCCTAGTTCATCAAAACTGCTGCTCATAGTCATCTTCTTTCATATTGGGGATGCTTTAATTATACTACCCACTTAAAGTTTTGTTCTATTGTTTTATACAGGTTGTCGGGGAGGTTGTCAAGGGAAAGACCCCTCGATATAAACCCGGCGTCGCGTATCACACTTCAAACAACCCCCAAACTCATTTTTAAAATCACCTATCCTGGTCAATTTTATATCCGGTTGTTGGATATGTCGAGGGGCTTGTACAACCAGGGTCAATTCCCCTGGTTTTTTTTCCTTCCCAACAGGATGGCCAGATCGATGGTTATCTCCTTCGCATCCATCTCTAGGACCTTTTGCAGCCGTTCCCTGGTTGCCCCCCAGGATAAGGGGGTCATGCGCGCCAGGTGCCGGATAAGCGTATTATCCAGGGTCGCACTGTATCGCAGCCGCTGAATATCCAGGAGAACCAGGCTGCTCTTGAACAGCTCCATTGTTTTTTCATTTGAGTAAAAACCCCGGTCCGTCCGTTCGTAAAAGACCTCTCTCAACTCCTGCAGATAGCCGCTTTCGGGGATAACCTTTACTACTGTCCCATCGTCAGAAAGCAGTCTTTGAAACTCGGAATAGTTTGACGGCGACAAAACATTAAGGATAAAGTCAAACTGTTTACCCTCGAACGGACACCGTGAGATACTCGCGACACACCAGATACCCTCCGGGTACTCCCCCGACGCCATGGAAATACCCGCCTTGGAAACGTCCACGCCTATCCCGGACACCCGGTTCACGGCGTTTTGAGACAACCGGTCAGTTATGCTCGACAACATGAAGCCCTCGCCGCATCCGGCGTCCAATACCAAGACTCTATCCCTGTTTGATTCTATATTATTAATCATCTCCCGACTGATTTTTTCTACCAATGGCTCGAAGAGACCGCTGCGGTAAACTATCCTTCTGGACTCGAACATCGATTGGTCGTACTTTCCCCGGCCAGGGTGCGGCAGCATATTGATGTATCCCCGTCTGGAAACGTCAAAACAGTGATGATGGTTACAGATCAGGCTTTTAGCATTAACCAGTTTCATTTTGGAGGAACATATCGGGCAGCTAAAAATGTCCTCGTATTTCAAAATAAGGGCAGCATTACCCTTCCGGTTTTTTAACACAGTTAAGCACCCCATTCATTCGTTGTCGGTGAATGAAAAAGGTACAGTCAAATAAACCCAGTCTATAAACCCACTGAGTATAATTGATCTGTACCTCTCATTACCGTATGCGAATGAATCGGATGCCCATAAACCCGGCCGCTCCTTTATCAATACCGGAATGATGAACCATCCCTATTCTAACACATCCCCGATCCGGGGGGTAGGGTAGGGCCGGGGCCGGTCGGTTAAAGATTCGTCACATTCACCAGCTGAAGTTATACGACCCGCCGCTGTACCTCACGTAGTAGCTGGAGTGGTAGCCGTCATACAGTCTCCCGGTGATGTCCGCGCCGTCATAATCGGTCCCGTCGATCTCCGAGTCGATTCTGGACCGAACCGCGTTCAGGAAGGTCCTGATCCTGGTCCGGCTGACATCGGTCAGGTTATCGTAGTCGTCCGCGCCGCTGAAGTCGAGCCTTATGGTATAGGCCAGGTCATCCTCGTCACCGCTCAGGTTGATATAGGCGACTATCCCGTCGTCATTGAAGTAGTCATTCCCCGCGTCCTCGAAGCGGTCATTGAGCCGGTTCCTTATCTCGCTCAGACTGGTATCGTCCCCATACCAGCTGAAGGAGTACGACCCGTCGTTGTCCCTCACGTAGTAGCTGGAGCGTTCGCTGTCGTACAGTGTTCCGGTGATGTCCGCGCCGTCATAATCGGTCCCGTCGATCTCCGATTCGATTCTGGACCGGACCGCGTTCAGGAAGGTCCTGATCCTGGTCCGGCTGACATCGGTCAGGTTATCGTAGTCATCCGCGCCGCTGAAGTCGAGCCTTATGGTATAGGCCAGGTCATCCTCGTCGCCGCTCAGGTTGATATAGGCGACTATCCCGTTGTCATTGAAGTAGTCATAACCCACATCCTCGAAGTAATCGTCGAGGGCGCGGTTCAGACCGTTTAAAACACTGGTATGGTCCGGCCACTCGGTGGTGTAACGGACAGACCCGCTGGGATGCGCTGGAGGATAGTACCTTACCTGGGGGCGTTTGTTTCCGAAGCATACCGTCTTCTTTTCGTTATCCCAGCTCACGTCGGTGTCAAAAGCCTGCGCGACCCACCGGAAAGGAAGCACGACCCGGTTGTGGACCATCTCCGGGCGGACGTCCATCCGGCTGTGGACCCCGTTGACGGACATCATATTGCTTCCCATCCAAAACTGCACCTGCCGGTCGCCTTTTCTCAGGTTGACCGTCCTGGTGCGGGCGTCCCACTCCACCTTGGCCCCCAGGGCCTCGGCCATGCTCCTGACCGGTATATAGGTCCGCTGGTTCTTGATAAAGGGCGCGACGTCCATCGACCGATTCTGCCCATCCAATACGTAGTGCGGTGAGCCGACCTTGAAAGAGGAATCGGCCAGACATACCGTGGGACTTAATAAAAGGCCGAGGATTAGAAGCCCTATCAGCACGATCCTACTACCCATTCATCACCCCCCCTTTCTGCTGCTGCCAATACACGATAATCCATAATTTTTTTTGGTTTTGTTGTATTATATGGCCCCCACCTCAAAGCATGATGGGCCAGATGTGTAATTTCCGTATAAAAAATCCCGCTGGGAAGTTAACCACGATGTGTAAAAGAACGGTTTTGCGATACACCCAAGTAGTGTTACCATTAAACCATCGAGAGGAAAAAATTGCGGTCGCGGTGAGAAGACGGTATGAAAAGGCTTGAAATAAACAGGCTGTTAAAACAGCACTTTGGCTATGACGGCTTTAAGAAGGGGCAGCCCGAGATCATCGAGCAGATACTGCGGGGGAACGATGTCCTGGCCGTAATGCCCACCGGGGCGGGAAAGTCCATCTGTTACCAGCTCCCCGCACTGGTCTTCGACGGTGTAACCCTGGTCATATCCCCGCTCATCTCCCTGATGAAGGACCAGGTCGACACCCTGCGCGAGACCGGGATCAGAGCGGCGTTTATAAACAGCTCGCTCGGCCTGGCCGAGATCCGGGAGGTCATCGCCCAGGCCAGAAGAAATACCTACCGCCTGATCTATGTGGCGCCCGAAAGGCTGCAGTCCGAGAGCTTTTTAGAACTCGTCCGGTCGCTGAGGGTGTCGATGGTGGCGGTTGACGAGGCTCACTGCGTGTCGCAGTGGGGGCATGACTTTCGCCCCAGCTACACCGAAATCGCCGGGATGGTGGACACCCTCCCGCGCCGCCCGGTGATGGCGGCCTTTACCGCGACCGCGACACCGCTGGTGAAGGAAGACATAAGCCGGCTGCTGCGGCTCAATCATCCCTTTTCGCTCACCACCGGCTTCGACCGGGAAAACCTCTGCTTCGAGGTGGTCAAGCCGCTAGACAAGTTCGCCCAGCTGCAGCTGTACCTGAAGAGCGCCCGGGGCAAATCGGGGCTGATATACGCCTCCACCAGGAAGACGGTGGAGGCGGTGTGGGAAAAGCTGAATAAAAAGGGATTCCCGGCTGCCAGGTACCATGCCGGGCTGCCCGAAGACGAGCGGTCCAGGAATCAGGAAGACTTTCTGTACGACCGCGTACCCCTGATGGTCGCCACCAACGCCTTCGGCATGGGGATCGACAAGTCGAACATCTCCTTCGTCATCCATTACAACATGCCCCTGAGCATGGAGAGCTACTACCAGGAGGCGGGACGCGCCGGCCGTGACGGACAGGCTGCGGAGTGCGTACTGTTCTTCTCCTCGTCGGACATCGCCACCAACAAGTTCCTGATCGAGCACAGCGGTGAAAACACCGACAAGACCGGGGACTATCAGAAGCTGAACGAGATCGTGGACTACTGTCATACTGACCGGTGCCTGAGGGCGTATATACTGGACTACTTCGGCGAGACCGGCGCCAGTGAGCACTGCGGCCGGTGCGGTAGCTGCAACCGCGATACCGAGAGCACCGATATCACCACCGAGGCCCAGATGATACTGTCCTGCATAAAGCGGATGGGTGAGCGTTTCGGCAGTGGGATGGTGGCGGATGTCCTCCGCGGCGGCAGTACCGAGAAGATAAGGGCCATGGGCTTTGACCGGCTCAGCACCTACGGGATCATGAGCAGGTACCCCCGGGACACCGTCAAGGAGCTGATCTCCTTTCTGACCGCCGAGAAATATGTCACCGTTAAAGGCGACCAGTACCCGGTGCTGGGGCTGGACCGGACCGCTTACGAGGTGCTGCGGGGCGGTGTAAGCGTCAGCATCAGGCGCTCGATCGCCCGGCGGAAACCCGCTGTCGAAACGAAAACCGCCGTCGACAAGTCCCTGTTCGAGATGCTCAGGGCTGTCCGCCGGGAAATCGCGGAGGAGCACAACGTCCCCCCGTTCGTGGTCTTCCCCGACACGACCCTGAACGACATGTGTCGGAAGCGCCCCACCAGCGAAGAGGAGATGCTCAAAATCTCAGGGGTTGGCGCTTATAAGCTGAATAAATACGGCGAGCGGTTTATCTCGACGATCAGAAGCTATGTCGACCGGAACGGGGCAAATAATAATTAAAGGCGCTGTTCGCGGTTCGGGAAGGCTACCACGATTCAGCAACTCACTCGTTATCTTTAACGCCGCTCCCTTTGACCATCGCCGCCTTCAGCAGCTCGCCCAGGTTGCTCCCGATGACGCCCTGGTCGCTGTGCTGGGCGATCAGCTTCTCGTTTATCCGGCTGGCGTGCTTCGAACTCCGAAAGCCGAATTCGTCTGGTTTCTCGGGCTGCCGGTGCCCGCAGGCCCGGTCCTGGCAGGCCAGCATCTTTCCCCTCCGGCCGTTTACCAGCAGCATGTGCTTGCCGCAGACCGGGCACTTGGTCTTGGTGAGGTTGTGCGCCTTGTAGACCGAGGTATCCGCGGCGACGCTCCTTACCAGTTCCAAGGCGTTCTGGCGGATGTCGGCCATGAACTCCTTGCGGCCGCCCCTGCCCCTGGCGATATCGGACAGCCGCTGCTCCCACTGGGCGGTCAGTTCGGGGGTCTTCAGCGCCGGGTCCACCAGGTCTATCAGCTGCATCCCCTTGGGGGTGGGGACCAGTTCCTTCCCGTGGCGCTCAATGTAGCTGGCGTGCAGCAGCTTTTCTATGATCTCGGCGCGGGTGGCGGGCGTCCCCAGCCCGCTGCCTTTCATGGTCTCGCGCAGCTCCTCGTCCTCGATGAACTTGCCCGGGCTCTCCATGGCGGTCAGCAGGGTCGCCTCGGTGTAGCGTCCCGGGGGCCTGGTCCTCGACTTGTTTATCCGGCAGCCTTTGACGGGCTGCTTATCGCCCTTCTGGTGCCGGGTCAGCGCCTGTTCGGGCAGGGAATCGTCTCCCGGGTCTTCCTTCTCCACCGGTTTGGAGGTCACCGCCCGCCATCCGCTGTCCCTGACCACCCGGCCCCGGGAATAAAACTCCTCCCCGTTGATCGCGGTGACGATCGTGGTCTGGTCGTAGCGGTAATGCGGGTACAGGACGGCGATAAACCGCCTGGCGATCAGGTCGTACAGGTTCCTCTCCTCCGAGTTCAGGGACGCCAGGTTCAGCGGCTGCTCGGTGGGGATGATGGCGTGGTGGTCGGATACCTTGCTGTTGTCGACCAACCGCTTGGTCGGCTTCAGCGGGCTCTGCAGAAGCGGCCTGACCAGCTCCGCGTAAGGCGCGACCGAGATCGCCTTCAGCCGGGCCGGGAGGGTAGGCACCATGTCCGAGGTGATGTAGCGCGAGTCGGTCCTCGGGTAGGTCACCAGCTTGTGACGCTCGTACAGGTCCTGCAGCACCGACAGGGTCTTCTGCGCCGAGTAGCCGTACCTCCGGTTAGCGTCCCGCTGCAGCTCGGTGAGGTCGTAGGCCAGCGGCGCCGGTTCGCTCTTGCTCTCGGTCCGGACCTCCCTGATCACCCCGTCCTTACCCTGGATGCGGTTTACTATCTCCTCCGCCTGGGCGTAATCGAACAGCCGGCTGTTGCCGGCCCGGTTCCGCCAGTCGCCGAAGTAATCGCCGAAGTCGACCCGGATGGTCCAGTAGTCGACCGGGACGAACCGCTTTATCTCACTCTCCCGGTTCACGATCATGGCCAGGGTGGGGGTCTGCACCCGGCCCGCGTTCAACTGGGCGTTGAACTTGCAGGTCAGGGCCCGGGTCACGTTCAGGCCGATCAGCCAATCCGCCTCCGCCCGGCACACCGCCGCGTCGTAAAGGTCGTTGTAGGCGACGCCGTTTTTCAGGTTGGCGAAACCCTCGCGGATGGCGTCGTCGGTCTGGGACGATATCCACAGTCGTTTGAAAGGCTTTTTCCACCCGGCCAGGGTCATGATCCAGCGGGCCACCAGTTCGCCCTCGCGCCCGGCGTCGGTGGCGATGACCATCTCTTTCAGGTCCCCCCGCTTCATCAAGTTCCTGACCACCTGGAACTGGTGGGACGACTGTCGGATAACCTTCAGCCGCATGTCCTCCGGCAGCATCGGCAGGTCCTCCAGGCGCCACTCCCGATATTTCTGGTCGTAGTCCTCCGGCTCCGCCAGGGTGACCAGGTGGCCCAGGGCCCAGGTCACGACGTACTGCGGCCCCTCCAGGTATCCCTTGCCCTTGACGCCGCATTTCAGGACCCGGGCTATCTCCCTGGCTACGCTGGGTTTTTCAGCCAGTACCAGTACCTTCATCTTATCCCCTCGTATCTCCAAGTTTTCAACCCTGGTACTATCTTAACACACTTAACCGGTGCCGGGCCAAACCCGCGCCCAGCTCTTGCCGCCGGCAGCGGTGAACCGGCCATTCATTACAGATGCATCTTTCAATCGCAATGCAAATTCGCATTAACATGGATCGATGATTTTTACCGGCCCGATTGGCTGTAAATACAGCATCTCAGGCATTTTAGCCGCCACCGCCACCTGCCCTTTAATGCATCCGTGCATTATTTCGACAATATTGCGAAATGATTCACAAGGCCTGGTTTATGGTTCCGAGCCCTACAGCGGCCTGCCGGCGGGCCGCCGGAGTTGCGCGCCATCAACCTGGCACGTTTTTTGCTTATAAATTCTTCAGGTGATTTATGATGAAACATCGGGCGGAAGAGCCCCTGTGTGACTATCAACTGATAAAAATTTACCGGGAGGCCATCGACGTGGTAACCGACGCCGAGGAACTGCCCACCGTCATCCACTGGCGCGGCAGGTCCTTTGATGTGACCGGCTGTACGGTCATAAACGATACCGCTTCGAACATCCTCTCCTCCTACTTTTGGCCTACCCGGTACCACTGCGTGACCGCGCAGGGGATGGTCTGCGACATAGTGAAACAGGACACCTGGATTCTCGAGAAAACATGGGCTATAGCTGACGCAAGCTGATATCCTCTCTATCCGAAGATAACCCGGGCTTTCACCGTCTTTTGCGACGGTGAGGACCCGGGTTATCTTTTATTTATATGATATCGAAGAAAAACTTGGCTGTCGCCTGGCCCAAGGTATAGACAAATTAAGGAACTGCTATTTAAACACGGCGGCGTATGTTAAATTTCAAACCGCTCTTTCCCTCACAAAAATCCCGCCGAAAGTCCCATTCTTTTAGCAGAACTATAAGCTGCTCCGTACAGAATCGGGGGAACCCTTCCCAACGCACATCCTGTGCTATCGAAAAGCGATTGAAGTCTCGTTCAATCGCTTTTCGGAGGAATGGCTCGCTGACATCCATGTCCGCTCGCCCCGATTCTGTACTCCGACGATCGCTTAGTTCTGCTACAAA
>JABLWZ010000046.1 GCA_013178275.1 Bacillota bacterium
CCTTTCTCATCGAACTCGACAATTCTAGGGCCATACAAGGGATCCCGATAACCGAAGACTAATTTCCTGGCCTGGCCATTTTTGTGGTAATAGGTTTGGGTAGGAGTATCTTGTTTATTGTCATTGACGTTTTCGTTACTATCCACATATTCACCTCCGTATGAACTTATAACAAAGCGGCTAAACCTGTGTCCAGAAGAAGACTGATGTGATGCAGACCTATCCCAGCCAAAAACCCCGTTACTCCACGACGCCAGTTATTGCTCTCGATGCTACCAAAGTATTGAAGGCCCCCATCGATTGCGCAGGGGAGCGCCAATAAACTTAGCGCCGTTGAAAGTATCGATCCTGACGGCCACCTGATGCTCACGGCTAATATTATTCCTGTTACCAAAAACGTGTAGCGGCATAAAGGGCCAGACTGGATGATCAGACTGCCCCTTTTCCTTTGCGATACATGGAAAGCTTATTACGAGCACCTATATCGCGGAAATCCCGAGTTATTCGTGATAGAGATGGAAGAAACGGAAAGCATAAACTAGCAACACACACTGCCTACGAAGTTAATGAGACCTATTAGCATAATAATTCTTTTTTTCTTGTGCCCTAAAAGAATAATAATAACTAATAGTTACATTAGTTTGCATATTCCAAGACTTAATTAATTGTTGCTTTGTTTTTAAATAATCTCCAATCATATTTAGATGTGCGAGATTAATAAAAGTGTTGATGTTAGAGTTTTTATCTAATATTAACCCATTTAGTTTATCAATAAGGGAGTTATGACTATACAAGCATTCAAGTGGAACACTCATAACGGAAAGCCTGGCAATAATATTTTTTGTATCATTATTATGTTGTTTTACAAACTCTGCGCCTACCAAAGGGTCATTAGCCTCGGGTAAACTCATTTTAGTACACAAATCATTAGTTGCTGCCTTATATTGGTTGAGAATCACTTCCATATCGGCATAGTATTGCTCGACTGGAGACAAGGGCTTATTGCTTGATGTAGAGGCAGCTGGTGAGGTATTTACAGGTGAACTCTGGGAAGCAGCAGGGGGATTAGTTGCTGTGGTTTTGCTAGGGGTGCTTGAACTTTGGGAATTATAGATAAATATACCTACCAAGAAAAGAACCCCTAGAAGAATAACTGCTTTAAAGACATTCTGATCTTTATTACCCGTTGGAGTACTGGTTTTATATGGCGTCGTTGGCAATATTTGTTTTATGGACACACTATTACTATCAGTCTTGGGTTTGAGGGCTTTTTCCTCTTCATAGATTTTACGTCTTTCCTCAGGCGAAAGAGAATCAGCGATTTTTCTTGCTTCGGTCTGTATGTAATTCTTTTGTTCACGAAGGAATATCCTCCGTTCTGCTGGACTGATATCCATTGTTACCCCCCTAGTTAAAACTCATGGAAAGTTGACTCGGGTTCGGACCAGACTTTCTCTCCCTTAGCTTTCCTTTCCTCAATTATCTGAGCGATTATTTCTTGTTTATGCTTTTGCCGATTTCCCTCTTCAATCTGGGCTTTTTTGCTTTCTTCCTGATAGACTATTTTCCGGACTTCCTGCTGAATAGCCTCCTGAAGGATTTGGTTATAAGCGATCTTCCGTTTTTCATCCTCGGTTTGATCGTTTTCCGCAACGGGAGCTGACGACTCCGCTTCTAGCCGCGCCTTTTCCTCTTCGTAAATCTTGCGTCTTTCTTCTGGTGTAAGCTCCATTAATTTTCACACCACCTTGATAAAGCTACATATTTAAATGTTATTCCCTAAAAGTACCTATAGTCAAGATATAAAATACCATTAGTCGCTTCAATACCCTTCCCTCCCATAACAAGATTGGAGTAAGGGAAAGAGAGGTGTACTAATGATACTCCGTAAACTCGGAACCAGGATACGGGAGGAGAGGAAGAGGGCTCATTTAACCCAGGAACAACTAGCAGAAAAAGTCGGCTGTAACGAGAGTTATATCGGACAGGTTGAAAGAGGGGAGAAGAATCCGTCCCTTGAAGTCGTGGTCAGAATAGCTAACGCGCTAAACGTGACAGTCGATTACCTCCTGGCCAGCAATGTTAAGGCGAGCAAAGCGGATGGTCTTATAGACGAACTCACCGCCCTGGTCAGGGGAAGGGACGCGGAGGAGATCCGTTACCTGATAAACATTAATCGGCAATACCTCGACCTGCTGGATCGGAAGGCCAAAAACAAGCGGTAGACAGGAAGTTAATTATCCGGGCTGCCTGGCTCCCTGAAAACCCTCCGCTCCAAGTAAAGGCACACACTACAACTACGCTCAGTTTGTGTCCAGGTTTTAAACGTACAGGTGTAGATTTTCATAGTTCCTTTTGATCCACACTGATCGCAATCCTGAAACTCACGAGTAATAGTACCGCTTTCGTCGAACGCCACGATTTCCTTATCCTTCATAAATCACCCCATATAAAAAGATTTAGGAAGCAAATCACTGCTTCCTTTCAATTCTTATACCGCTGTTTTAACCAGGTGGTTGCTGCCGACGACAGCACTTTTTTTATCACTAAAACCGCGTTTAGCAGAGAGCACACCGGGACCGTGGGCTTTATGAGCATTTTTTATCTCTCAGTCAGCCTTTCTCTACCCGCACTTCCTATTTTTCCGCACCACACTGTCGAGACCTTTGCATTTATGCCAGTCAGGGCATCGAGGCCGATCCTCTGACACCTTCTTGTCATTGTGAGTGTATTAAGCTTCGCCTTCATGGCAGTATGTGCGTTCAGCGTATCTTAAGGCTTTTACTTTTCTGTATGTACTGTAGTAGCAGTTTTCCCATACATCTCTGTATCCTAAGTATCTTGTCATTTATGTAATCATGACATATATAGTATATATTTTATTATAAGTCGAATATCAAAATAATTCCAAATAAAATGGTTAAAACAACAAAAAATATGTTACCATAAAAAGTAAGCTAAGTATTATCTTAGTGATAACTAAGAAAAGGAGGGTGATATGGCTAGCACTGTTAATACAGCCTTCTCGGAATTTCTGAAAAACACAGTTAACTTAGACCCCAATCAAACTAATAATGCACGAAGTAGTCGTAATTGGTTGGTCACACAAATTCATGGATTCAGTGGTAATGACGGATTCCCTTATTTGTATAACGAAAAGGATATTTTTTATGGTTCTTTTGCAAGGAAGACAAAAATTCGAGAGCTTGATGATATAGATATAATGATTGCATTAAGCGCTCAAGGTGGCGTTTATTATGAAACAAGTGGTAAAATAGAAATTGTCGTTGATGATAGAGCCCCTAATCTGCTTACGGTATGCCATGACTATACTAAAACAATCAATTCGAGAAAAGTAATAAATAAATTTATTAATAAGCTTAATAGTGTTTCACAATATGAAAAAGCCGGAATTAGTAGAAATGCTGAAGCGGCTACATTAAAATTAAAAACATATACCTGGAATTTTGATATTGTTCCTTGTTTTTTTACTCAACCTGAGTGGGATGGAAGGACCTATTACCTGATTCCAGACGGTGTGGGTAACTGGAAAAAGACTGATCCTAGGATAGATAATGCAAGAACTACTGAAATAAACCAACTCCACAGCGGAAAAGTACTCAATGCAATTCGAATCATGAAATATTGGAATAAAAGGCCCACCATGCCAACAATGCCATCATATTTACTTGAATGTTTATTCTTAACATATTTTAATAATCTAACAAGTTGCCCTGATTATATAGATTTTGTATTTAAGGATATGTTAGAGTATCTAACACGTGCAGTTTTTTGTTCAGTACAGGATCCTAAAAATATACAAGGTGATCTAAATATATTAACTTTCGAACAGATGAGGAGAATATCGGACAAGGCAAAAAGCGATTATAATAAAGCAGTTCAGGCCATTAGTATTGAATTATCGGGTGATCATAAAGGCTCAATAGGTAAATGGAGAGAAATCTTCGGAGAGGCGTTTCCTCAATACACATAGAGGACCTGTCTAATGATTAATAATGGTATTTCTACTAGGCAAAACCAACAAAATAACATTGCGTTTCTAGCAGCTCAGCGTCAAATATATAGTAAAGCTAAGAGGCTGTCAGTTTATCAGTTCATTTTCTGTGTTATCTTTCCTTTATTAATACCGTTTTTAAAAGATAAGTGCCCAGCAAATACTGTACAGATAGCACTGGTGTCTATACTGCCTATAATAATATTATTATTAAATGCTTTCTTATACGAGAGAGTTATTAAAGTATTACGGGAAAAAGCAGCCAAAATTCAGGAACTATTTGATACTACTGTTTTAGAAATTAAGTGGAATAGTAAAAAATGTGGTCATAAAATAGAAGCCCTCAATCAAGTTAAATATTATTACAAAAAATATATCAAAAGAAAGAAAACTACATATGGTTTAATGAATTGGTATCCAATTGCGTATTCAAATGTAAAAATAGAAGTTGGTAGGATACTTTGTCAAAGATCTAACTTATCATGGGACAATGATGTAAGAATAAAATTTCAATACTTTTTAATTATCATTATGTGTTTAAGTGCAATTACTATATTACTAATAGCAACCATTGGGAATAAAACGTTTATAACTACTTTGGTAAATATTGTTCCGTCAATTCCAATAATTATTTATTTAGTAGTGAAGTACCTAGAGAATAGAGATACTATAAATAGGTTAGATTTTCTTAAGCAAAGAGTTGATGAGCTTTGGGAAAACCTTTTATCGAGTCAAATCGATTCTGACACATTAAACTCTGCTTCCAGACAGCTTCAAGATTTGATATATGAACATAGAGCGAATGCTTTTATGGTGTGGGACTGGTTCTATAGATTATTTAGAAATAGTCAAGAGCAGGACGCTGATACAATCGCAAATTATGTTATTAGTGAATACTATAAATCTCAAGTACAATAAATGCTTTTTATAATAAATTCGGTGTCGTCAAAAGTCGACGCAGTTTATATCAAGTGACCATACTTCTGACGATAACTAAGAAAGAAACAGACCAGGTAAAAACTACCTTAACTTAACAAAAACGCAACAAATCATCTCAAACGGCGTATTCTCAGCCTCCGCTGGTGTCTCACATGCAAGAAGTCAGCGGTTCAAGTCCGTTATCGCCCACCATGAATAGCAGGCCTTCCGGGAAACCGGAGGGCTTTTTGTATTTAATCTCTATATAAGAAATGTAAACGGTCACTTATAAAGGCCAAGATAAGGGCTTTATTTAGACGGTCCTCCGCTTAATTCCAATCGAAGCTTATTCAGCCATTCTATCTTTACCTTCTGCACCTCGATTCCGTAGTCAATGATGTGAACCCGGATATGATCGACCTTTTTTTTAAGCATACTCTCCCGCGCCCTGACGAAATTGTCCAGTTTTTCTTTCATCAATTCAATCTGCCGGTCAAGCTTCTTCAGGGTTTCCTCCCGGCTGAGTTCACTAAAGTGCATTACTTTGTAAAGAAAATTGTACTTTCCGAAAAAATCATATCGGATATCTTCAGTTTCGTCCGTATCCGACCTGAGCCAGTGGTCAAACTCCGCTGCTCCTTTGGGAGTGATGCTTATCATTTTTCTATTGGGAGTCTTGTCCTGCTGGACGGTTTCCCGATTTATTAATCCTTCATCCTCCATCTTCTGAACCAGGGTGTAAAACTGACCCTTGTTAATCTCGGGTCCCTGTTCGGCGAAGTCGCGGTATATAACTTTTAAAACGTCATACCCGTAGGCGGGAAACTCTCGGACCAAACCAAGGATCATATGCTTTAAACTCAATTCCTAACCCCCTCAGTTGTATTAGTTGTAGACTATTCACTAGCCAATATAAATCAGAAAGGCATCGTTGTCAAATCTGACTATAAAAAGGGGTTTGACAATCCCCGAGTCCGGCCATTATACTCTAGGCATACTATATTATAACTAATATAGTTTAGTCATAAACATTGGTGCTGGTTGGCGGAGAATCTGCGTGAAAAGAGGGAGGGTTGGATTTATGCACCTTCACCACAAACTTCAGGAACTGCTCCATAATAACCCGGTGGGTGCGCCTAAAAGCGAGGAATTTATTGAGATCTTGGAGATACTTTTTCCACCCGGCGAGGTGGAAATGGCGCTGCTGTTGAGCTTCAGTTTCAAGAAACTGGGCGATATCGCCAAGGAAGCTGGAATACCAGAGGAGGAAGCATCAAGGATTTTGGAGGGCATGGCTGATAAAGGCACCATACTTAGTAAGAAAACCGGGGATGGCCGTGTATATGCCTTGCTTCCCAACTACCCGGGTCTTTTCGAGTATCCCATCATGAAGGGAATGGATGCGGAAACCCAGAAAAGGCTGGGCAACCTCTGGCACACCTACTACATGAAGGATATGGTCCACGAACTGGCACTGGCCGATCCTCCCTGGAAGCGGGTGCTGCCGACCGAGGAGGCGATGACCGATGAGGTCCTTCCCTATGAGGTGGCATCGGAGCTGATCAGGACCAAGTCTAAAAGTATCTGTCTGGGTATCTGTCCCTGTCGTACCATAGAACAGAAATGCGACAAACCCACCGATACCTGCCTGGCCTTCGACGGAGCGGCCGATTTCATGATCGAGCGGGGGATAGCCAAAAAGATTACCGTTGAAGAAGCAATAGAGGTCCTCAAGCGGACTGAAGAAGCAGGATTGGTGCATTTGGGGAGCAATAACAAGAACAACCTGCTCTTTATCTGCAACTACTGTCCCTGCTGCTGTCATATCTTCCGTCAGTACACCGAATTTAACTACCCGCAGAGTATCGGAAAATCCAGCTACTTAGCGGGTATCCAGGCCGATGAATGCAACGGCTGCGGCATCTGTGCCGAGGAGCGCTGCCCGGTTAAGGCCATCGCGATGTTAAACGATGTTGCAGCATTAGACTCAGCGAAGTGTATCGGCTGTGGTCTATGCGTATCCACTTGCCCCACCAAGGCAATCTCCCTGCTCAAGCGAGAAGAGTATCAGGAGCCTCCGGATACCCTAAACCAGTTGGTGCAGACCGTTTGGAAGAATAAGCAGGAAAAAAATAGATCAAGGAGATGAGGGGTTTGAAACAAAAGATAAGGGAATATGTAATTGGAATGGGAGTGGGGGATGTCGGCTTCGCGGCGGTTTCCGACTACCACAGCCCCCGATCCCCAAAGTAAAAGGCAGAGGTTTGTAGGGTTTGAAAGTAGAAGAAGATCGGGCAATTAAGAGGGAGGGTAAATTATGAAACAGAGCATTAAGGAGTTTGCATTGGGTTTAGGGGTTGATGATGTCGGCTTTGCGGCTGTTGCCGATTATAACAGTCCAAGGTCTCCAAAGATTGAAACGATTTCTCCAGACATTAAGTCAATGATAGTTCTAGCTTATAAAGAATTGTCTTCCTGTGCCAGCCCAGATAAGGACACTGCTATGAGCGGGAGACAGGCTGTGTATGAATTTGCTCGGGCAGCCAACTATAGGGTAGCCAGGTACCTGGAAAGTAAATATCATGCCAAAGCCTTTACTGTGCCAGGATCGAACCCTTTTGCCATGTTGAAAGAAACCGGTGGAGCTGTTGGTCAGGTTTCTCTGCGTCATGCCGCTAAAGCCGCAGGACTAGGCGTATTTGGCCGACACAACCTTATAATCCATCCCCGGTTTGGAACCCGAGTCAACTTCTCAGCAGTTCTTAGTGACCTGGACCTGCCTTCCGATCCCCCCCTTTCTGATCAATTATGCACTGAATGCAACCTTTGCGTGGAGGAGTGTCCAGCCAGAGCATTGGACGAAGAAGGAAAGACGATTGTTAATGATTGCTTTAAGAACTCTCAACCTTACGGTTTGGGGGCCAATATCGCATTTTGGAAAAAGGTACTGGCAGCTTCGCCGGAGGAACAAAAGCGCATGATGGGCAGTGTTGACTATTGGCGCCTCTACCAGTCAATTCTAGTAGGGAATCAGTATTACTGCTTTAATTGTATGTCTGTATGCCCCATCGGAACAGAAATCTAATCGCTTAGCAGTCTAAACCTGCCTTCCCAGCGGTCTGGGCAGGGTGTCACTTCGTTAGGGTTCCCCCTCAATCCGTTGAGGAACAAAACAATAAAACAGGAGGTAAATGGATTGCAGCAGTATTCACGCCAGAAGTCGGTGCTAGTAAGGCCTTCAGATAGCGATGAGGTAATAGCGGAATCTACTCTTAGCGACTCGGTACATGAAATAAAGGTTGAGATCGCATTCTCATTAAGCAGATCGGAAATTAAAGCTGTTAAAGCGGCATTTATACGATATCCCTGGAACATTTGTCCCCAGGCTGCCAGAGTTATGGTTAGGTTGGTAGGGCTGAGCTTGCGGCCAGGGATGGGCAGTACAATCAGAGAACTGGTAGGTAAGAATGACGGGTGTACCAATCTGGCCGACCTGACCATGGAAGCGTTAGCTGGTATCATTCAGTTCCGGCTTCGCATGAAATACTACAGCCTAAATCCCAATGAGCGGAAAAAAGCATCGCACGACGACCTGAAAGGGAACTGTCTGGCTTTTTCATGCGGCGATACTTTAAAAGTACCGACTGACCACTGGGTATCGGAAAAGTGGTATTAAGAATTAAAGGAGATAAAAAATGAGAACTCGGGTTACTGAATTGCTGGGCATCAAATACCCTATTATCTTGGGAGGCATGCACTGGTTAGGAAGGGGAAGACTGGCTGCGGCCGTATCGGAAGCAGGCGGATTAGGCTTGGTCAGTGCCGGAACCCTTGGCAGCAGAGATGAACTACAGGCGGAAATTGACCTGGTAAGGAGTCTGACCACAAAACCTTTCGGCGTTAACATCTCCCTTGGCTACCGTGATATGGGGGAATTTTTCGAGGCTGTGGTTCATGCTAAAGTCGATGCGGTATTCACCTCTGGGAGAAACCCGGAGAAGTACATTCCTCAGCTTAAAGATGCGGGAATACTTTGGGTGCATGTTGCCCCAACATTCAGGCATGCTTTAAAGGCCGAAAAAATGGGTGCAGATGCGGTGGTTATGGTGGGGATCGAGGCGGGCGGACATCCAGGGCCTGATGATGTAACGTTGATGGCATCGATCCCTAAAGCCAGCAGTATTATAAAGATACCAGTCATCGCTGCCGGTTCAATAACCAACGGTAAGTCGTTTTTAGCGGCCCTGGCTATGGGCGCAGAGGGTGTTCAGATAGGTACCCGGTTCATCGCTACGGAGGAATGTATTGCTCATTCTAACGTTAAAGAACTTATAGCGTGGGCCGATGAAACCGATGCGGTACTTTTCAATCTTAAAAATGGCGGTAGAACCCGAGCTGTAAAAAAGGAAGCCGTTGAAAGATTTAAAGCGGGCACATCATTAACCTCAGCAACCGCTAAGGATGATAACGCCAACGACTTCGTTAAAGTATTCAGGGATGGGGATATCGAAGCTGGCTTAGTTATTGTAGGACAAGGGTTGGGAACTATAAACGAGATCCTTACTGTTCATGAAGTTATCGAAAATATCATGTCCGAGGCACGGGAAAGTAATCGGGAACTTGATTCATTTTTTGAAGGTTGAGATCCGGTGGTGGTCTAAGTACCGCCACGACAATTATAAAGAGATAAAAGATGAGCATCGGGAGGCCACACAGAGGTAATCGGGGTTTAACCCAGTGGGAGAATTAGGGCTCGTCTTCGATAAACGAGCGGACGATGTGACAGGTGGAGTATTCACCGCCGCTGAAGAAGAATATCGGCGGCTGCTTGGGGTACATCCGCCGGTTTATCTCCCTGGCGGTGAGACCCAGGCTGTGCAGGTGCCGGACCCTTCCCCGTTGTTCCTCCAGGTACTCCAGCTTTCGCTGTATCCGCTGGCGTCCATTCTTTATCACCCCGCTGTGGGAACAAAAAACCGTATCAAAGTCCCTGGCCAGCAGACGGCGCAGAGACTCTATCAAGGCCGGCAGGTTCTCCGAACGCATTATCACCAGCGTTTTATCACGCATGAACAGATCTCCGGTAAAGACCCGCCCCTCGTTCTGGTCCAGAAAGGACACGTGGTCCTCCGAGTGCCCGGGGGTGGGGATGACCTCCCAGCGGGTTTTCCCGGTTTCAAACGTTTCAGGCAGCGGCAGTGGTTCGAACCCCTCGCGCCGCCCCCAGTACACCCGGCGGTAAAGAGGCAGACGTGCCCTTTCGCGGCAGTATTCGATAGAGAAGGGGTCGATGAACACTGGGACGTTATAACGTTTTGCCAGGTAGCGGCTGTTGCCGGTGTGGTCCTCGTGATAGTGGGTGTGGACTATCCTATCGAGCCGCCGGGACGAACAGAACTCGTCGATCTCCCGCCTCAGCCTCGGAGGACCGCTGTCCACCAGCATACCTCCCACCCAGTAGACATAAACCATAACGTTTCGTCCAAAGCAACTCACTTTGCACTTGTAGTAGTCCACCCCTTGGAAGCTTTGGTCCGACACGCGAATACACTCCCTGATTGATTTACACTATTTATCAATTATACCTTCAAGTCCGATTCCTACCAAGGGTTAACCGGGTTTCCCGGTTTTAAACACAGATTGTTTTCGCACGCCCGTCTAAATCATACCGTACAAGTATTTTACCTTTCCAGCGACCATCTTTTCTCTGATAAATCATTAACATCAGCCAGCCCTTGAGTGCAGCTATAATCGAGGTGTTCAACAACACTGACCTCCTCATCCTCGGTCAGAATATCCGTGCTCTCTTTGCTGAAATCTATCAGCCGCGCCAGTAGACCCAGCCATGATAATACCTCCGGCCCCCCAGGTTTTACCCAATTCTTGGCTGTCCTGGTGGAGGCGGCCCGGATAATCGCATCGTATCCGGCATCACCATAAGCGTGGAGTCGTTTGAACAGGGCCAGTCCTTTTTCATATTCATTATTAATGGTGCTCATTTGGGCTTCGTAGCTCTCTCCCCGCGCGATAGCTTCTGCAGCGTATATACCAGAGAGCAGCGACTTGAACTGTCCAAAACCAAAGAAAGGGATATTACATCCGCCATTGGCCCCGGTGAGATAAACTTTTCCCACCTTCTGATAGTCTGGCCTTCCCAGGAGGAAGTTTCGGATATGGTGTTCTTCAAGGATTTCATACTTTCCGGCAACCTGTTCCAGTTTGAATCTTTCCCAGCCTTCTTTAATCGGGTCGTGTTCCTTGGATATTACCCCGGTACAAGCTGCCATCGCATTTTTAGGGGGCACCGGGAGTAAATAGGCATAGCCCCAGGGAGCGTACCAGGTATTGAACCACGCCTCAAATCGAGTCGGGTCGATTTCCTGGTTCTTTTCCGCCACTATCGCGTAGTGAAAAGCGCTATGCGCGTCTATTCTGAAATTAACCAGCTCCGGCACGTATTCACAGTTGCCGGTGGCTAAGACAACCGAGTCGTATTCGCTCAGGATATCTTTGAGGGTAATCTTTATCCCGTAATGAATATTGGATTTTGACTGCCTTATCATCTGGTTTGTAACCGACTCGGGATGGCCACCTCTGAATATGACATACCCCAGAAAGCCGAAAAACTCTGTAACTGTAGTTGGCCCGTGGTTGATGCTGTGGTAAATCGTCGAGGCCGGATTAATATTCAGGTCGTATTTTTCCGACAGGCTTACTAAGGTATCTTTTACCGGCCGGTTGATGAATTCGGCGATTAGGCCGGTATGAATATTGGCTTCCAACGGACCTCGCTTTGATTCAAAAATGTCGATACGGCCTTCGAAACCCAACTGTTCCAGGCGGTAGGCACAGGCCATACCGGATGAACCAGCCCCTATGATAGCTACCTTTTTCATCAGATTACCTCACCTCACAATTTATCGTTAGTATTCCACAGTGGTCTTCATTTGTTTCGACAGCCATAGTCGCTTAACATACCATATACACCGTGCATCGTTGTCGATACTCTTGAGCCATCCCATAAAATTAACTAATATTACGCCACTACTCTACAAAACATTCCATATTTCTGCATATTTTTATGCAGGAAATCCATGGTTCGGCATCAAATGTATTTAAACCTAATAAATTTGGGTAATAAATACAGTTGACGTCAGACCTTGGCATGGGTACCGACCTGGGGGAAGGTTGACTATGAAAAATCCCATAAAGACCTACGAACAGCTCCTGGCAGAGAATGCGGAGCTGAAGCGGCGGCTGGCTGCCTGCGAGGAGCAGGCAGCTGCAGTAAATTTAATAGATACCGAAGATGGTGCCATCAGGCCCTTCGATGTACCGGACTGGGTCGAAAAAATGAAAGCAAGGAGGGCCGGAAAGCGGAAAACCGCCTTGTGGAATGCCGGCTCATTATTAAGCAGTGATGGTGAGACCACCGGGGCTATTGCCGCTTTCGAGGACATCACCGAGCGCAAGCGGGCTGAAGACGAACTAAAGAAATCACAGAAAAAGATTAATGACCTTATAAAGCACTCCCCTACCCCGATCTATGAAATTGACCTGCAGCATAACCGGCTTATCAGCGTAAACGATGCCATGTGCCGCTACCTGGGGTATGAGAGGGAAGAGATACTCAAGATGAATCCCGGCGATTTTCTGGAGCCAGAAAGTAAAAAAGTATTTCTGGAGAGAATCTCAAACTTCAAAGCCGGGAACAGAATAGATGATTCCGTAGAATATCGGGTCAAAGCAAGAGATGGCCGCATATACGATGCGGAACTTATATTCGCCGCCAACCATGAAGCAGGAAGACCAACCGAGGCGATGATAATCGCCCATGATATAACCGAGCGCAAGAGCTTGGAGAAAAGACTGAAGTGGGACCGCGAGCAGCTGATGAACTTCATCGACAGCACCCCTTCCCTGATCTACGCCCGTGACCTTGAAGGAAAGCTCCTCATGTTGAACCAGACCCTGGCCGATTTCTATAAGCTGCCCAAGGAGAAAGCGCTGGGAACAACCTTCTATGACTTTTTTAGCCAGGCCGAAGCAGACTCGCTTACCGCCGAGAACAACAAGGTGATTGAGACCGGCCTGCCGCACCAGTTTGATGAGCTGGTTACTCACGATGGTGTGCAGAAAACATTCATCGCCAACAAGTTCCCTTTGCGCGATTCCGAAGGAGGCATCTATGGAGTCGGTGCGGTAATAACAGACGTGACCGAATTGAATTTGGGGAAGGAAGCCCTGATTCAATCCGAGGAACGGTTCTATAAGGCCTTCCACGCCAACCCCAACCCGATGAGCATCGCCACCCTGGAGGACGGGGTCTTTATGGATGTAAACGATAGTTACACCCATTCGATCGGTTACCGGCGGGAGGAGATGATAGGCAGATCGGTATTGGAGCTGGGTCTCTGGGATGACCCCGAAGACCGTGCGAAAATAATAAGGCGGCTGAAAGCCGGCAAAAAGGTGAAGAACTGTAAGTCCAGATTACGGACTAAACAAAAACAGCTCAGAGTAGTAATGCTGTCGATGGAGCAGATCTCCCTGAACGGTGAAAAATGTGTAGTGACAATGTACCTGGACATCACTGAGCTGGAGCAGGCGGAAACCGCCCTGCGGCAGTCGGAGGAGAGGTTTAACAAGGCGTTTATGGCCAGCCCCAACCCGATGAGCATATCCACCCTGAAGGAAGGCATCTACCTGGACGTAAACGACAGCTATCTAAAGACCGCCGGATATACCTGCCGCGAGGAGATGATCGGCCGGTCATCGCGGGAGCTGAATCTATGGGATGACCCAGAAACGCGCGACCGGATACTGGGGATGCTACGGTCGGGCGAAAAAGTAAAAAATATCGAGGTAAAGTGCCGAACCCGGCAGGGCGAATTAAAGACAGTGCTGCTTTCGATGGAGCCTATTAATATAAGCGGCAGAGACTGTATTGTAACCATTCTGGTCGATATAACCCAGCTGCGGCGGATAGAAAAGGAGGTAGCCCGACTGGACCGCCTGAACCTGGTAGGTGAGATGGCGGCGTCCATCGGCCACGAGATAAGGAACCCGATGACCACCATCCGCGGGTTCCTACAGATGGTCAAAGAGCGAGAGGATGTCGAGAGATACCAGGAATATTACGACCTGATGATCGAAGAACTCGACCGGGCCAACTCGATTATCAGTGACTATTTAAGCATGGCTAAAGATAAAACACTAGAACTAAAGCCGACATACCTGAACCCGATAGTGAAGGCGATTTACCCGATAATGCTGGCGGATGCTAATTTAAAAGACCTGCAGGTCAGGCTGGACCTGGGCTGTCCTCCCCAGCTGAAGCTGGACGAGAAGGAGATAAGGCAGATGTTATTGAACCTGGCCCGCAACGGGATGGAGGCCATGGAGCCAGGGGGGGTATTGACCCTGAGAACCAAAACCGTAAAGGGGAAAGCAGTACTGGAGGTAGAGGACCAGGGCAAGGGCATACCGCCCGAACTGATGGATAAACTCGGCACACCGTTTCAGACCACCAAGGAGAACGGAACCGGCCTGGGACTGGCGGTTTGCTACAGCATTGCCCACCGGCACAATGCGACGATAGGGGTGGACACCGGACCTGGAGGAACCAAATTCAGGGTGAGATTCAATGCCGTTGAAAAATAAGGTTCATTAGTTCGTACAGCAGCGGGGGCAACCATGAATATCAAGCCTTCCGGGAAACCGGAGGGCTTTTTGTTTTGGCCCGGCCGTAAACCAGTCCTTTCATTGGTAAGAGGGTGTTTGCTGCTTCCCTTGTACCACCGGCGTATTAAAAAAAAACGGTTAGCAATACTAATTCTAGAATTAACCGGAGGCCAGGCATGAGTAATCAGGTTGTTTCATGGTCTTTGTTTATAATCCCATGGTTGACCCTGTTCTTCATGAAGCGGGATGAGATACGGAGGTATATGCCAGTTGGCGTGTTTGCCACGCTAATAACCGTATTGATCAATGACGTGGGGATCAGAAACGGGTTTTGGGTCGTTAATAACCCGATATATCCTTTTAATGAGATGCTGCCGGCTCATTATGGACTGGTTCCAGTCCTGTTGCTGTGGTTCTTTAAGTACACCAACGGGCGTTTTTGGCTTTATTTTATCGGTAATGCTGTCCTGGACGTGGGATTTGTCTACTATTTCATAAACGTATTTTTATGGAGCCGGGGCTTGTATGCACTTGTTGGCATCAGCAGTTTCATGGTCTGGTTAATAAGTGTCGGAACCGCTGTTATAATCTATCTTTACCAAATGTGGCAGGAGGGCAAATTGGTTCCGGCATTTAAGGAGATCGTTTCACCGAAATTACGTCTGGCGGAAACCAAACCATTTTTCAAAAATACAGAGGATTAAATCGATTAACCTTCAAGAACGCCAAACATCTGTTTCTTAAAGATTCTGACATTTCTGTTGACACAGACAATTTATTTAACTATAATTAAATCGAACGGCCGTTTCAATCGAACGGTCGATATAGGAAAGTGATAGAGTGAGCTCCTGCCATTTTCCTATCTATAAAGCTCGTCAGTGATGGCGAGCTTTTTTTAAAGGGGCTTAAGAAAAAGGCAAGGAGGTGAGGGCGGCTCAAAAACCGCATAGACGCAGCAGCAGTCGCGACAGAGAGATAAGCCAGTGTTTACAGCCACCCCGTTTTATACCTGGGTTAGTCGTTATCTTTTATTCATCCGGAGGAGTAGCATACTTAGAGAGAGGAGTGGAGACATTGGCAGGACACGCGATCAAACCCCGCTGGGGACAGCCCATGACCGGTATTATAGCCTTTGTCGTGTTTACCCTGATCGCCTGGGTCACCTGGTTTATCATCGGCGATCCCGCCAAGGGCATCTTCCGTTTATACGAACAGCCCTTCACCGCCTTCCTGGCCATGATGATCGTGGTCGGGGTCTGGCAGCACATCATCTTCGGGGACTGGCCCTTTTCAGCGCTGAAACCGCTTCAGCGCGGCATCGCCATGACCGTCACCAACCTGGTTATCAGCTACATCATGATCTACGTGGTTTTCGAAGCCCTGGGGAATACTATCCTCCCCTTCTGGAGCGAGCACACGATGCTCAGCATGAAGCTTAAGCTCATCGAGGCGGCCAAGCTTCCGGCCCCCACCGGTGCGATGCTCGAGGAGATAACCGAGCAGGCCATGGACACCAAGATGGCGTCCATCACCTTCTGGGTGGTCACCGGCTTCGTCACCTACCCCTTCTGGGCCATCATGTGGCAGAAGTGGCCGTTCGCCGGCAAGCTTTCCCAACCCGCCGCCGGGATCTGCGAATGGTCCATCACCACCGTGATCACCATGGTGGTGTACGGCATCTTCGTCGTCCCTCACTTCGGCAACGTCGCGTTTCCCGGGTTCCTGAAGTCGGCCTTCACCCTTGATCCCGCCTACGCCAGCTATACCGCAGAAGCGGCCAAGCTGCTGGGCACATTCGGCTTCACCGGGTACACGCCGATCTGGTACGCCGACCTGGCGCCGATCGGGGCGAAGAACTACCTCTATATCTTCGCCATCTACGAGTGGACCGTCATCGTCCTCTTCCTGGCCGCCAACACCTGGCAGGGCTGGCCCTGGAACTACGTCAAGACCCAGCCCCTGCGCGGTCTCGTGGGCACCGTCGGTATGGTGCTGCTGGCATGGGTCTTCACCAAGGCCACCATGGCCTTCATCGCCATGCAGTGGGGGCCGATCCCCTGGGACACCGCCCTCGACGCCGCGACGGCGAAAGAGATGGGGGTCAGGGGGACCTGGGGCCTGCGCACTTACCATACCGCTTCCATCGCCGCCGCCACCATCATGCCCTTCCTGATGTGGCACCACTTCTTCGATGACTGGCCAAACCAGCCGGGGATGTGGAACGTCGGCTGGTGGGTCAGGTTCGTCGGGGTATTCGCGCTGGCCGGGGTTTGGATGTTCATCTGGTACAAGATCTGCTGGCCCGCATTCGGCATCTGGCCCGGCCTCAGCACCGCCGGCCCGACCCTGGCCCAGATCCACGAACTGGCGCCTCACGGGACCCCGCCGGGGACGGCCTTCCAGGTCATGAACAAGCCGCCGATCTGGATCTTCTGGTGGATCATCCCGCTGCTCTTCAGCGACTGGTTCATGCATAAGTGGCCGTTCTACGTGGAAGAGCACGAGCACTCCGAGGCACACCATTAAACATACCTAAAGGCTGATCCTAAGGGGGTAATGTAAAAGCATTACCCCCTTCTTCAGCGGCTGTTGTGGTGGTTCGGGACACGCCCCTGGTGTTTTAACGGCGGTTTAGGGCCCTGGCTCCGTATTGTTTACCATACCCCGCCGGAAACTCCGTTGCACCAGCATTCAATCGGCCCCAAACCTGCAAAGTAATGTCAAGGGCAAAAAAAGCAAACTGTTTGAATAGGTAAAAAGGAGTATTATATACTAAGCAGCCGCAGAATTGCGTCAGCCAAAAGAAATATTCAGGGTAGGTAACTTATGCGGCAGAATAAAGGGTGTCCAGGGATT
>JABLWZ010000047.1 GCA_013178275.1 Bacillota bacterium
ATTAGTCCAATTGTGGGTACGTCAGACCGATTACTCCCCTCATTATAGCTTAGGCATGAGATAAACAAGGCTCGATAGGAATCCGTTCCTTAGCCTTGAAATTAATGTAGCAAATAGTGGGTGAGCCCTGCGGGGGCGTGAGCTCGTTATGGTGCGCATCGTCTTACTGCCCTGCGAGGACCGAGGCCGAGTAGTTGGCAGTACAGATGCGGGAGTATGGAGCGACAGGACACCGCCAGGGCGAGGCCCGGCCATAGCCAGAGATTGAATGCGGTGTTGGCCGTCGCCACGCAGTTACCTGGTAATCCTTTACCGCTCAGTTGGAGCCCCCATATTGTAGCCCACCACTATGGCGGGCTGCTTGCATCTTGCCTATGGTTATTCTATTTTCGCCTATTTGGGGAAAAACCTTACCACTTGATTTCCCCGGTCAGCATCCGGTAGAGTTTAATCCCGTCCTTGAAACCGCGTTTGTAGGTTAAGCCCTCGGTTACTGCCTGTTCGGCGTTTTGTATGTCGTTATATTCCAGAAGCAGGCCGTGGAATTCATCGGGTAGTATAGATTTTAGCTGCTTATATAATGCTTCGGCGTTTTCGGACCATTTTACCCGCTCTGGATGCCGACTGATTTCAGGAGGATAATAATCAGTCCGGTGGTTCATAAGATCGTCGAGCAGCAGTTCTACCGAAAAAGGGGCAAACGTTTTGACTTCATAGGTATAGTGTCTTTTGCTGTCCTCATCCTGTAGCACTCGAAACACCTCACTTACTAATTACATCTGAGTTCGATAAATAATTCATAACGCCCAAGTGGTTCATTGGTCTGATATTTTATATCGTTTGTCTGATATAATTTTAAGCCCATCTGATTCAGCTGTCAACGCTTTTATATCGACAATGCCATATTTTATATTAGTTGTTTGTACTTTATTATCACGGGGGTTATAATTTTCATTGGAGGGATGAATATGCCGATCAAATCTAATTTAAGCCGCATTCTTGGTGAAAGACGTATGAAAATGTCCGAACTCGCGGAACGAGCGGGAATAGCCAAAAACACGGTTCTTACTTTATATCACGCCAGGGCAAAAGGCATTACCTTCGAAGTGATGGATAAAATTTGCATAGCCCTTGACTGCCAGCCTGGGGATTTGTTTGAGTATATACCAGATCAAAAGGAATGATAGTGGCTCGCGTGGTTTTAATGTCGCTCATTGCAACTAGGGGGTTCGCCTTCGCCTACGGCTTGGCGCTACCCCAGTTATTGTAACTCAGCGGCGGTTGCGGTAGTGTAAGACACGCCGCTGGAAGCGAGGCTTCCTTCCACAATTGGGACGGGATACTGATTGCGACGTTCCGTTAAAGGTTATCAATCCGCTCTACCGTGATATTCTTTGATAATGTTTGAAGATCTTTGATGATGTTATATAAGATCCTCAAAGATCTTCAAAGATACTCAAGATTATCAACCTATGATAAGGTTATCAAAATATTGAACTCCTCTCTCACTCCAACATAAAGAAGCAGGGGTTTTCGCCCCTGCTTCTACAATACCTTTATGTCTTTAGTCTACCAGCCGGTCGCCTCGGCCCATCATCCCCCAAGGGACTAGTTCTTCCCGCGGGGGGTGTAGTGGGTGTGCAGCAGCTCGTGTGACTTGTGTCCGAGCGGCTGCTCCAGGAAATCGACGTACAGCTGCTGTACCGCCGGGTTCTCGTGCGACTTCCTCATCGGCAGGTCCACATCGGCCGCGTAGATGCCGTCGATCCGCTTGCCCCGAATCTCCAGGTTGGTCGGGATCGGCTGGCCGCCGCCGCCGATACAGCCGCCGGGACAGCACATGACCTCGATGAAGTGGTAGTCCGCCTTGCCGTCCACGATGGCGTCGAGGAGCTTGCGGGCATTGCCCAGGCTGTGGGCCACCGCCACCTTCACCGGCAGGTCGCCCACCTGGACGGTGGCTTCCTTGATCCCGGTCAGGCCGCGCACTTCATTGAAGTCGACCGACGGCAGGTCCTCCTTGGTCACGATCTCGTAGACGGTGCGGAGCGCTGCTTCCATCACGCCGCCGGTGGCGCCGAAGATGACCGCCGCCCCGGTGGAGATTCCCAGCGGATCGTCGTAGTTTTCTTCAGGGAGTTTGGAGAAGTCTATCCCCGCCAGCTTGAACATGCGGGCCAGCTCGCGGGTGGTGAGGACGACGTCGACGTCCTGGTAACCCGAGCTGTTCATCTCTGGGCGCTGCGCCTCGAACTTCTTCGCCGTACAGGGCATGATCGAGACAGAGAAGATGTCCTTCGCGTCGATACCCGACTTCTCGGCGTAGAAGGTCTTGGCCAGGGCGCCGAACATCTGCTGCGGCGACTTGCAGGTGGATACGTGCGGCAGCAGCTGCGGGTAGAAGTGCTCGATAAACTTGATCCAGCCCGGGCTGCAGGAGGTGATCAGCGGCAGTACCCCGCCTTTACTTACCCGCTCCAGGAGTTCGCTGCCTTCCTCCATGATGGTCAGGTCAGCGGTAAAGTCGGTGTCGAACACCTTATCGAAACCTATCAGACGCAGGGCGGCCACCATCTGGCCGGTCGCCACCGAGCCGGGGGCCAGGCCGAATGCCTCGCCGATAGCCACCCTCACCGCCGGGGCGGTCTGTACTATCACGTGCTTATTGGGATCGGCGATCGCAGCCCAGACCTCCTCGGTCTGGTCGCGCTCCTGGATGGCCGCGGTCGGACAGACCAGTACGCACTGGCCGCAGTTGACGCAGTTGGTGTCAGCGAGCTGGCCCTTGACCGGCGCGACCAGCTTGCCGTCCTGCTGCACGCTGAGGGCCTCGACCGTCTGTACCTTTTCGCAGACCGCGACGCAGCGCTGGCACTGGATGCACTTGGCGGGGTTGCGGATCACCGATACGCTCGAGAAGTCAGCCGGGTAATCTGAGACAGCGCCTACGGCCGTGACCTCCCGGATTCCATAGACAGCAGCCATCTCCTGCAGTTCGCAGTTCAGGCTGCGGATGCAGGTGAGGCACTCGAAGGGGTGCTTGGCCAGGATGGTCTCC
This sequence comes from Bacillota bacterium, assembly GCA_013178275.1. Lineage (GTDB taxonomy): Bacteria > Bacillota > Ch66 > Ch66 > Ch109 > Ch109. The sequence continues at coordinate 3,059 of JABLWZ010000047.1, forward strand.
AGTGCCTCCCGCCGGGCATCCCGGATCGTCGCGTTGTAGGTGGATACCACCATTCCTTCCTCTACCACCGTCTGACATGACTTAACGGGTTCGGCCTTCCCCTGAACCTCAACCACACAGACGCCGCAGGCACCGGCCGCCATCAGGTCCTTCAAATAACATAGGGTCGGGATATTCACATTGGCCTTTTTAGCCGCCTCCAAGACAGACGTGCCCGGCTCAACCTGTACTTCCTGCTTGTCGATTGTTAATGTAACCACTGGTATAACCTACCCCCATTCCAACTACATAGTATTTTGTTTTAATGTCCTCCCCGGTTTCTCTTTGTGTTTGTACCCTCTTTCACATTAACGAAAAAATGAAAAACTCCCCTTTTTTCACCTCCAATTCCCTTGAATAAATCTGAGTATCTGGGTATACGATGAAAACTTGGCTATCGCCGAGCCTCCGGTGAAGGCGAGAGCCGTAGTTGCGAAGAAAACTAGGTTACTGCCGAAGGCAGGAACCATAGTTGCACTTGCTTCGGAGTGCACATGCTTCGAAATGGGAAAAAACCTTCCAACCCTCTGGCCTTAGGTCCGGATGTAAAAGGTTCAAACACATGATTTCCATTATCTGTCACGGTTATCTCGATTATATCATATCTGTATACATTTTTTGGGACTTCTTTAAAACTATTTGCCTGCTTATATCTTTATTCGTCCCTGAGGGATTGTCGCCTGGAAACCTCCCCCACCGCTCCCCAGACCAGCCTCGCTATCAGCACGATAACCGCCGCCCCGATGAAAAACCAGAGGTATCCCAGGGACTTTATCACCAGCCCGAAAAGGGCCGGCCCCACCAGGAACCCCAGGTCGGTCGCCGCGTTGAAGAGGCTCAGGTTATTGTCGCTGTGCTCCGGCGTGGACCGCTTGATGACGATCGACATTATCACCGGGTAGATGGGGAAGAAGCCCGCCCCGATGACCAGTCCCGCGGCCCCCAGCGCGAGGTTGCTGTTCACCAGCGGCAGGGTGCAGCACCCCGCCACCCACACCAGCAACGCCCAGGCGATGATGGGCCGCTGCAGGTCGCGGTCGAAGTATCGCCCCAGGAACATCCGCAGGAACACGATCGCCAGCGCGCAGGATCCGAAGTAGTACCCCGAGTTCAGCCCCTTGTCCTCGGTGTAGAGGGCGATCAGGTTGTTCATCGAACCCTGCCCCACGAAGGCCAGGAAGGTAACCGCCACCGCGACCATCATCACCCGGTCCCGGAATACCTCTGAATCCAGCCACCGGGCGCCCCTCACCCCGGAGGGAGCCCGCCGGCCGGGTATGGCCGGCCACGCCAGCACCAGGGATACCATCGCCAGGGCCATCGCGACCTGCGGCAGCGGCCAGAAGGCGGGGAAACCCCAGGACCGGAGCACCCACTCCCCCAGCATCGGGGCGAAAGACATCGGCAGGACCATGCACAGGGCCGCCATGTTGTACCCCTGGCCGAGCTGCTCCGGGGCCACCATCCGGCCGAGGATGGCCAGGCTGGCGATTATGGCCAGCGACACCCCGAACCCGTGGATGATCCGGACCGCGAAGATAAGGGGGCCGATCTCTTCGACCACCCCGTACAGGATAGAGGCGGCCATCACGATCAGCGCCCCGGTTACGATGATGCTCTTATAGCCGAAGCGGTGCATCAGCCCGCCCATCATCGGTTTGGTGACGAAGTTGGCTAAGGCGTACAGGCCCATGATGACGCCGATGACGGTACTGCTGCCGCCGATCTCTTTCAGGTAGATGGGGAGCAGGACGAAGAAGGAGAGGTTGAAAAACACCAGCAGGATAAACAGGTTGAGGCTTAAAAACTCGCGGTTCCACAACGAAAGTCTGTCTTTCACGTCGGCTCCTATGTTTTGACAAATGAGTAGTGTTAAATAATCGGGTTTAAAACTGTTTCCAATGCAGTTGCTCTACTCCTGCCCATCTCTCGGGTTGGGTATCGGTTTGGCCGAGGGCTGGACCACCGGCCTGAAAATATCGGACCGAATCGATTGTCCCTGGTATGAATTCATGATCCTTATTAATGACAATATAATATATCTTACAGCTAATGAACAGGCTGTATAAGCAATGAACAAAACCGCGAACGACCAGTTGTGGTGTAACTGCGATGCGCCGATCGCCTGAAACATGGGCAGTATCCCGAAACAGTAGACCGCCCCGGATATCAGGGTGCCTTTGTAAAACTTGAGCCAGGTATCGGTATACTGGTAGGTCAGCATCACCAGGATCGGGGCCACGGTATAATCGAAAGGGAATACCGGCCCGATCATCGGTATCAGGCTTATCTTATTCTCCCAGAGGACCATGGTGGTTCCGATCTGGTGGACTACCGTAGACACGACCGCGGCGAACGAACCCAGCAGCAGTATGCTGATAAGCCTGGACCGGTCCAACAGCTTTAGCCACACTACATAAATACCGATCAAAAAAGAACGGTTATCCACCACGGGGCGGAGAAGATCTCCTGGGTGAGCCACCGGCTGTAAATCTGGTCCCAGAGCGCCGTCCGGGTCTGGTGTATCAATTGATCTATCGGCACGTATCAGAGCCTCCTTTAAAGATAGTCTTTCAGAAGGCTCATGTAAAAATACCCGGAAGCTTTAACAACGTGAAGCCCGGGGAAGTCCCCGGCCCTACACGGTCAAAAGTCCTCTTTCGCCCAGCCGCCGTCACCCTGACGTCATTCGATGCCGTCTTTATACCTCTGGATCGATTCCCTCACCAGCTCGGCCGGCATACAGGTGATCCTCGATATTTCCTCGATAGGCTTTCCTTCCTGCGCTAGGCGGAAAGACAGGTGTTCCATGGACTCGCCGACCTCTATGATGTTTTTATCCGGGTCGTAAAACCTGACCACCCTCTGCCGCCAGGGCTGCTCCCTCAACTCGTGCACCAGCTCGACCCCGTTTTCCTTCAGCCGGTCCACCAGGGCGCCCAGGTCGTCGTGCTCGAAGTAGAGTTCAAAGCCGTTGCCGCCCGGGGTGACCGGCTTCCCGTCGATCAGCCGCGAGAAGTGAGACCTCAGGTGGATGGCGAAGTCACCACGGAAAACGATGTCCTCCCCGTAGTCGTGTTTTACCTCCTGCCCCAGGACCCTTTCATAGAATCGTCTGGCCCGGTCCATATCCTCCACGGTCACCAGCGAGCAGACATATCTCACGCGGCTCCCCTCTCTTCTCCTGGTAATCAATCCGCTCGTTCAAAACTGGTTTATTCCATTTTAATACAAACCACCGAACCGGTTCAAACGCCACAACTGAAAATCAGGAGTCCGGAGAGGCCGGGTATTGTCAACCTCGACCGGGCATCCGGGTCATTTACCGCTGTTATCAGGTGAACAGCAGCTTTTTCGAGGTTTCGAGTTTATTACCTTCAACGGCACCTCTCCCAGGTCCCGGCTGCTGAGGTAATCAAAAAACTGAATCGCTCCCTTTCCTACCAGATACCGGTCTAAAACCTCCGCCGGGAACTCCATGCCTATACTGACCGGCAGCGATTCTCCCGGCATAAGCGGCTGAGCCCATAAACCGGTTTTCTCATCAAAGCCTGGATTGCTCGATAATACCCTTACCGCGCCACCGATCCCGGTTACCCTCACCGCGAGCCAGAGGGGCTTTTCGCTGCGATTCACAACCTCTGAGCCGTACCCGGTCGAGAACGATACTATATCAGCCCGCGCCATCCCTTCAGGGGTGACCTCGTTTTGAAGGTCATAGGCCGCCGGACTGAATTTTGAAACCGCTTCATCCGAAACCACTTCGAGACTGAACCGCCCCGCTTCCTTGCTAACGCCCTTCCGGTAGTAGCCCGCGCCGAATACCAGAATCACCGTTAAGACGAATACACATGCGAAGATAAAAAAGTCACGTTTTTTTGCCACCCTCGGGCCCTCCTCCTTTCGGTTGCGGTTTTTTCAGCTTTCCCCGGAAAAGGGCTGTAAGCAGCAGCACCGCCGGCAGCCCCAGGCTGATCGAGGCACATACCTGTGAATACGGGAAGGCCAGGATATCTATGTACCGATTGTTGTCGACCCCCATATAGTAGGTCACTATAACCAGCACCACCGTCAGCGGCAGTATGATGACCCATTCCTTCATAATCCCGGCGGCCTGCCTGAAACTGTGTTTGGAGCAGAAAAAAAGAACCGCCGACTGGACGAACAGGGAGAAGGTAAAAAAGCTCACCATGATAAGTTCCTGCCGGGGAAAGTATTTTGTCAGCTGCGCGCATCGTATCTGCTGCATGCAGACCACCACATACTGCTTCATCAGGTCCGGCCCCAGGACCATGATCTCGAATACCGGCCACACCAGTATAGATAAGGCCCCGATTATCATAGCCCAGAAGCTGATCGCGCCTACCCTGGCTTTATTGTCCAGCAGCGGATAGATAAAGCCCGCCGAAAGAACCACGAATGCTATATCGCCGAATATATATGTGCTGCCGACAACATTCTCCAGAATGCCTCGATTCATCAGCGGGAACAGGTTAATCGGTTTCAGGCTCCCTATGGTGCCGACGGTCATCGTCAGGGTGATCATAAACAGCATGATAAAACCCACCAATGAAAACCGGGCTACCACCTCCGGGCCCAGGAACACACCGTACATACAGAGCAGGGTATACAGCAGGCAGATAAGGATATAAGGCGTTTCAGGCATGAAGTACTGGCTCAGGTGGAGGGTCATGGTATTGGCCGAGGCGCCGAATGCAAAAATAAAAAAAATCCCCAGCACCAGTCCGACCAGCTTTCCTATCCATTTACCCAGTATCTCCTCGCTGAACTCGACGATCGTTTTATCAGGAAACCTCGAACACAGGAAAACCATCAGCAGCATTATCAGAATCCCGATCCCAAACCCGATCGCCATCGCGAGCCAGTTGTCGGCCCCGAGCCTCCTCACCATAACGCCCGAGGTGACACCGATCGCCTTGCCGAAAAGCAGATTGGGGATCATAAAGAAGTACTGCATCCGGCTGATTTTTTCGATAGTCATACGATCCCTTCCCGGCAGACAGCTCAATAGACCTTCATCGGCTCCTGATTAAGCGTGCTGTCTATGATATCGATGTCAGCGGAAATACTCACCGGTATCTGGGGGAATACTTCCGGCCAGCGGTCTTTTAAGCCGCTTTCCCATTCCTGGTCGTTCTGCGCGTGCACGATGGCGGCAAAGCCGAGCACATCGACCATGTACTTTTTTTGGACCGTCTCCAGGCCCAGCCTTACCTCTTCTTCGATCCTCTTGTTCAATAAAAACGCGATACGCTTTTTAACTTCATCTATACCCAGGTCCGTTGTTCCATCTTCTTCTACGATGCCCCCTTTGCCGGTTATATAAACCGTGAACCTCGGCATCCCATCGACCACCTCGGTCTTTATCCGGGTTTTAGCCGCTCTGGTCTCAACCGATACGCTTTTATACCCATATTCAGGCGCTGCGACGGTTACTACCGTATTCTTGGTCTGATTAAGCAGCCACGCCACCCCGCGAGCCTCCTCGGGCGAAAGCCAGCCGACCAGCTTGTCCCTTTTAAACACCGCCGCTCCCGACATTTCAATGGTTTCGGCGGCGTCCGCTTCTTTGCCGCCGCTCTCTTTCCCTGGTGTCAAGGCCGGCTTCAGCCGAACCGTCGATATCAGTGGGTTGGCATACTCGTTCTTAAGCGCGGCGCTTACCTCCAGCATATGGGATTCCAGGCTTTTAGCGGAAAGCGACCGGTACCCCTCCAACAGGTAGAAAGACATGCCGGAAGGGGTTTCGAGACCCGCCTTGGCGGCTATATACTTCTTGGCGTCACCCTCCGCCACTACCACGCTCGCCGTCATCCTCAGTTCAGGATTGTGGGTGAAAAAGTCTATGACGGGGATAATCCCTTCCCGGGCCTGGGATTCACCTATAACCACGATATTGTTGTGAGCCCACATCAGCCTTCGGGATGAGATCGCGACAAAGTTTCTTACCGCGTCGAATATCGATTCGCCTTCCGCGGTCCCTACCCACGGGGAGGCCGTTTTTCCAGTCTGGCCCTCATTGGCTCCCGCCTCGCTGATATTCGCGATTTGTACGGTGACGGAATACCGGTTCGGGCTTTCAGCCCGGTCGATTCCCACAGCGGTAACCAGGCCCAGCTCGTCTATTTCACGCCGGTCCCAGCAGCCGCCCAGGGTAACGGCCATGCTCATCAGTAACAGCAGCAGAACTATCCTTCTCATAGCGATGCCTTTCTGGCCCGTTTATTCCGGGGCGGTTTCGGCTTCTGGTCCGGCCCCTGCCTGGTAGGGTCCTTGGCCCGAGCCAACACCGGCCTGGCGGACATATCCCAGCGGGGGCTTCGGACAAACACGTCCATATTGCCGCTCAGGTCCAGAGGCACCACCGGGGCAAGGTACGGGGTTCCGAAAGAGCGCAGTGACATCAGGTGCAGCAGCAGCACGATAAGACCCCCTAAATACCCGAAAAGACCGAACAGCGCGGTTGAGATAAGGATAGGAAACCTTATCAGCCTCAGGGTGTTGCCCATGGTATAAGAGGGAATCGTGTATGAAGATATCGCCGCAAGCGCGATAATAATGATCATCAGCGGTCCGACCAAGCCCGCCGCCACCGCCGCCTGTCCGATGACCAGGGTCCCCACGATGCTGACCGCCTGCCCTATCGGTTTTGGCATCCGAAGCCCGGCCTCCTTCATGATGTCCAGGATGACCTCCATTATGAAGGCCTCTAAAATCGCCGGGAACGGGACCCCGCTCCTTCCAGCCGCTACCTTCATCGCGAGCGCCGTCGGCAGCATCTCCTGGTGGAACGACGTCAGGAGTACGTAGAACGACGACGCTGAAATGCTTAAAAACATCGCGAACAGACGTATCCACCGAACGACAGTCGACAGGAGAAACCTTTCGTAGTAGTCGCCGCTGCTGGTCAAAAACTGCCAGAACACCGTAGGGATGATAAGCACAAACGGCGAATTGTCCACCAGAACCAGCACCCGGCCCTCCAATAGCGCGGCGCAGGCCTTGTCCGGCCGCTCGGTGAGCGCGATGGTCGGGAACACTGACAGCGGCGCGTCCCCGATCAGTTCCTCGATGTTTTCGCTGGAAAGGATGCCATCCGTGTTTATTCTCTCCAACCGGCTTTTTACTTCCTTTAGCAGAGACTGGTTCACCAGGCTGTCGATATACGCTATAGATACGATGGTCTTGGTCCTTGCCCCTATTTTCATATTGTCGAAGCGAACCCCATGGTCTTTTACCCGCCTGCGGATCAGGGCGGTATTGGTGTAAATGTTCTCCACGAATCCGTCCCGGGGGCCTTTTATTTCACTCTCGCTGATTGGGTCCTCGACCGACCTGCCCTCGTATTTTTTGGTTTTAAGGATCAATGCGGTATCACAGTGGTCGATAAACAGTACGGTATCGCCCTCTATAACCGCGTCACCGGCCTCGTCCAGGGACACCGTCTCTCTCGCCCGGGTTGTGAATACGCCGGTTTCCATCAACAATGCTGCCTGCCCGTTGATTATCGGCAGCATCCTCCCGTCGGGCAGCTTCGAGTAATTCATCAGGGGCTCGAGTATAGACTGCTCTATGATCCGGGATTCGTTCAGTCCGCTGATATAAACGATAAGGGCATCCGGGTATCTGAAAACCGGGATTTTAAAGTACCGGTAGCTGGTATCGTAGCTCTCCCCGATCTTATTCTTGAGATTCGCCGCATTTAACTCCAACGACTTATCGATGTCCGGCTTGTTTGTCACTTCTTGTCCACCTCACTACATTCAACATTATTGTTTTGATTTGTCAGGTTTTGTATTCGGCCTTTCTCCGGCCAGGGTCAAAGCAGGCCAGACCGGATCAAACCGGTTTGAAACCGATGGTGGGTCCGCCGCTCCGATAGCGAAATAATAAACCCCCGCTTTCGCGGGGGTCTCGATATTGACAGCGGCCCAGCCGAGTTTAACCCCTTGCTGCTTGCTCGCCGGAGGCCGGCAAGGTGTTCCCTTTAACCCTAGACCTTGAACCGGTTGGTCAATTCTTTCAGGCTCTTGGCCATCGAATCCAGGAGGTTGACGGATTCGACCAGATCCTTGACCGTCGCCATCTGGCCTTCCACGGTCGAGGTTATCAGCCGGGAGCTTTCAAAGGAGGTGTGCGCGTTCTTCTCGACCGAAACAGCCCTGGCAATGACCTGGTCGCCCTGCCTGGCCAGCTGACCGGTCCTTTCGACGATCTCCTTGATCTTGTCGGTCACCTGGGAGGTGTCCTGCTGGATGTCCTTAAATATGACACCCGTCTTTTCTACCTGCTGCGCGCCGGTATTAATGACCTTTATCTCCTCGTGCATCGACCTGACGGCCTCATCGGTGTCTTCGTGAATCCGGTCGATGAGGTCCTTGATCTCGCTGGCGGACCTGGCCGATTCCTCCGCCAGTTTGCGCACCTCATCGGCTACCACCGCGAAGCCCCTGCCCTGCTCGCCGGCCCTGGCGGCCTCGATCGCCGCGTTTAACGCCAGCAGGTTGGTCTGATTCGCGATACCGGTGATCACATCGACTATCTGTACTATCTTCTGCGAATTCTTCCCCAGGTTATCGACGATCCGCTCGGTGTGCCTGGCCCTTTCGATTATGTGGTTCATCTCGTTTACCGACTGCTGGACCTCCTCTCTCCCCTTGATGGAGGCGTTTTCCGCTTCCATCGAGAGGTGCAGCACCGTCTGCGAGTCGACGGCGATCTTTTGAACGTCCTGCACCATCTGCTCGATCGCCCGGCTCGAACTCGTTATGCTGTTCAGGTTTTCCTCCGAGGAATGGGTGACCTCCCTGACCCCCCGGTTTATCTCGTCGGTCGCCCGGGCGAATCCTTCTATGTTTCTGGAAAGGGTATCGGAGGAGGACGCCACCTGGAAAGCGGTCTCGTTAGTCCCCATCACCAGGCCGTGCAGGCCGTTTACCATCCGGTTGTAGGCCTTGATCATCTTGCCGAACTCGCCCTGCGCCTCTCTCTGCTCGTTCTGCCGGAGGTTGCCCTCGCCGATCTCCTCCAGGAGCCCCGAGATCGTCAGCAGGGGCTGCACGAAACGCCTCGCCATGAAAAGACCGAGCCCCACCGCGAGCAGGGCGCTGATGATGAAAACGGTCAGGTAGACCCATTTCAGGTTGGACTGCGCCTTCACGCTGGACACGATGGGGATGCTCGCGGCCACCGTCGCGATCTCTTTTCCGTTGATATCCTTCAGCGGTTGAAACGCAGTCAGGTATGTATCCGACTGCACCCTGCGCTTCGATACCGTCTGGCTGTCGCCGGGGGGAGAAGAAAACAGCTCGTTGGTGAACAGGGAGGTCTTGCCGGAGTTCGAGAACAACGATATATCCGCCCCGGATAATTTTTTGACCTTTTCCATCTGCTCCTTGTTGATGTACTTGCCGTAGACCAGGTACCCCGCCGTTTCGCCCTGCCCCTCGTTCTCCAGCACCTGGCAGATCCCGACCAGTGCGAGCCCCTGGGAGCCTTCATAAACACCCTGGGCTATCTTTTCTCCCGACACCACCCTCGTTAAGATCGGGTCCTCCTTCAGGTTGTTTTTAAAGTTCTCCGAACCGAAGGAGCCTATGATCTTCCCCGAGTTGTCGCAGATCGCTCCAAAGTCCAGGTTGTAGTCGGTTATGGCAGTATCTATAACCTGGTCGTTGATCCAGGCCGTATTCTTTTTTACCAGCGCTTCATGGGCCTCGTTCCAGAAACCGTAGCTTTTTACCGCCTGCATGATCTGTTCGCCCAGGAACTCGAAAGAGCTGACCGAGGATTTTCCATTAAAAACGGCCTGCTCCTGTTCGATCAGGCCCAGATCGGAGTTTATTGTATAGTAGCTGATTACCCCACCCAGGAGCAGCGGGACCAGACTAAAGAAAAGCAGGGTTACCAATATTTGTTTTTTAATTGACATTTTATGCCTCCTTATGATGATGATATGAATTATTTCTATATCCATCTAAAAATTCCTTTTTTATACCCTTGGACCGGAACATCTGTAACCCGTATAATTAAATCTAAATAATCCAAGACCGGAGTGAACCCCAACGTCCAGGAAAGTGACCGCCTTCATCGGCAGCCCCCGCAGAGGGCGTACCCTGAAAGCCGTCGAAGGCTTCGAAAAAAAACTTAAACAGCTGGGAGAAATCGATTTCGAGTACATCTGGTTAAAAGACCGGGACCTGAAGTCCTGCCGCGGCTGTGGTATCTGCCTAGAAAGAGGGGAGGAACTCTGCCCCCTGAAGGACGACCGCGACGACCTCTTCCAGCGCATGCGCCAGGCCGACGGGGTTATATTCGCCACCCCGGTTTATTCGCTCCAGGTGACCGCGCTGCTCAAGAACATGCTCGACCGCTTCTCCTACCTTTTCCATCGGCCGTGCTTCTTCCACAAGACCTTCATGCCGATAGTCGTGCAGGGAGTTTACGGCATGGGCGGGGTGCTGAAGTACCTGGACGAGGTGGCCCGCTTCTGGGGATTCAAGACCTGCCCCGGGCTAGGCCTGACCATCTCCGGCCAAAACCTCCCACCCGGCGAGCAGGAAAAGATCGATCAGGCGACCGAAAAGGCCGCTGCCCGTTTCTATCGTCTGTTAAATGACCCGGCGGACCCGGTCCCTTCGATCAAAGACGTGCTGATATTCCGTTCCGTCCGTACCATACACTCGCTCGCGGCCGGACTGCCCCGGGACCACGAGTACTATAAAGAGCGGGGATGGTTCGCCACTGACTACTACTACCCCACCCGGCTGGGCTGGCTGAAAAGGCTGGTCGGGGCGTGGGCGGACCGGCAGGCTTTAAAACAGGCCCGAAAGATAAAGAGTGAAACGACCGGCAGCAATAAGTACTAAAACTCTCGCCTTCGTCAAGTGCTTGACGGCAGCCAAGTTTTTCTTCAACCCTCCATTAGCCCACCAGGGTTTGGTCCCGGCTGTATAATCTAATCGGAATCATCACCAAAGGAGGCGCGTAACGATGCTGCCTTACGTTGTGCTGCACAACGCCGTCAGCCTGGACGGCCGCACCGACTGGCTCGATGTCGACCTGGGGCTATTTTACGGGCTGGTCCAGTCCTGGAACGAGGACGCGACGCTGGTCGGGAGCGAGACCGTGATCAGTTCGTTGGTCGAAGCCCCTGAAGAGGAAGACGGCGCGGCGGTCCCTCTCCCCGGGAATGCCGACGACCCTCGTCCGCTGCTGGTCGTACCCGACAGCCGGGGAAGGGTGCGCGGTTGGAACCGTCTGCGCCGCCAGCCCTACTGGCGCGACATCGTCGTGCTGGGTTCGGACCTGACCCCGAAAGAATACCTCGAAAGCCTCGCAGCCGACGGCATCGACTGCATCGTCGCGGGTGACGACCATGTGGACTACCGGCTGGCCCTGAGAGAGCTGAAGGCCCGCCACGGGGTGAAGACCATCCGCGTCGACAGCGGCGGAACCCTGAACGGGGCTCTCCTGCGCGCCGGCCTGGTGGATGAGGTCAGCGTCCTCTTCACCCCGGCCCTGGGCGGCGGGGAATCGTCCCGGTCGCTGTACCGGGCCCCGGACCTGGAATCGGGCGAGGGAATAATCCCGCTCGAACTGATCCAGTTGGAAAGGCTGAACGGCGGCACCGCCTGGCTGAGGTATAAGGTGGCGAAGTAAAAGAAGTCGGGCGGCGGCGCTCGTCCGCCGCTGTCCGACTTCATTACCCCGGTGTCCCCGGTCTCAGACCCACTCCCTGACCCGGTCGATGAAAAGAACCCCGTCCAGGTGGTCTATCTCGTGACAGAAGGCCTTGGCCAGCTCGTTCTCACCCGCGATGACGACCTCCCCGCCGTTTTCGTTCAATGCCTTCACCGTTACCTTCTTCGGACGCATCACCTTCCCCCACCGGTCCGGCAGGCTGAGGCACCCCTCGATAACCTCCCGGTGGCCTTCCACCTTTATGATCTCGGGGTTGACCAGCTTCAGCAGCCGGTCGCCCACATCGATCACCACCAGCCGCTTGAGGATGCCGACCTGGGGAGCCGCCAGCCCGCTCCCTTTATTGTGGTACATGGTCTCGGCCATGTCGTCGAGGATCACCCGGACCCGGTCGTCGACCGATACCACCGGCCGGCTCTTTTTCCTTAAAACCTCGCTGTCGAAGTACAGCAGATTTCTTAACGCCATTGCCCCGAACCCCTCTCCATCAGCTTTATGCTTCCCGCCGACCCGGTTTCGCCCGGCCCGGTTATCCAGATAGTGCAGCCTGAGATATATGATAACGGTATTCCGCAGTCGGCTCAATCGGGTGAGAATCGAGTAGGAGGCGGAGTCTCTCCGCCGACCTCTCACACCACCGTACGTACGGTTCCGTATACGGCGGTTCATCAAGCGTTTCGAATCTCTAAATATCGGTCCATGAGGCTGACTAAACCGAGTT
>JABLWZ010000048.1 GCA_013178275.1 Bacillota bacterium
AGAGGGGCGAGCGACAGGAGGTCGCGAGAAGGCCGAGTGCAGGATGCATATTCGGCCTTACTACCCCATCTACCCGAAGCATGAGCAGTTGGCAGTACAGCAGGGTCGAAGACCCTTTCTCCAGCTTGGAGTATAAACAGCATCTGGCAATATAGAAAAGTATGAGCAAGGTATAATGTTCGGGTAATCCGCGTAAGCGGTGGGAGTATGGAGCGACAGGACACCGCCAGGGCGAGGCCCGGCCCTGACCAAGATTGGATGCGGCCTTGACCGTCGCCACGTAAGTCCTACTCTTTTTCGTTTACTGTGGTGTCAATAAGTATGACGATTTGTCGACAGTCTGACAGCCCCCCAGCGCTGGGGGGCTGATTTGGCGGTTTAGCTGGCCCGCTGCCGCTTGAAGAAGTCTACCACCGACTGGTTGATCTTAAGCTTACCGCCCGAGCACTTGGAGAAGCTGTTGGTGAACCCGTTCACCCTTCTGATCTGGACCCCCTGGCGCAGGATCTCGGTTTCCACCGCCACGACCAGGTCGTAGATCAGGACGTACCACCTCTCGGGCAGGTCCAGCAGCAGGTGGACGTGGTCGCTGAGTTCTTCGTCGCATCCTCCCCGGCTGTCCATCTTTCCCCGCAGCAGGCTGGTGACGGTGCCCTGGTTGTTGCCCGTCCCCAGGCAGATGCGGTTGGTGAGTTCGTGGGGCTGGGTGAACCGCTCGGTCGCCGGGACGTTTACGAAGTTTTCGTCCTTCCGCTCCTCCATGAACATGAATATCGCGTCGTACAGGGACCGGGCGAGGGGCAGAACTGTTAATTCGGCTGCGTCGTGGTAGATGTCGATGTGGACTACCTGGTTTGGCTGCGCCATTCCCATGATCATCTGCCCCGCGTCCTGGTCGATCAGTACCTGTAAGTATCCTGGCTTGCTGGTGTCCTGGTGCACCTTCCGGCTGAGGAGGGCGCTTTCGCCGATCCGTACCCCCTGGTTCTTCCCCAGGAAGAGCTTGAGGTTGTTGGCTACTGCTTCTTGTTGTGTGTTCATTGCTGCTCCCTCCCTCTTACTTAAAGAACGGCATTACGAACTGGAACACCATCACCGCTGTAACTCCTACCACTATGGCCGCCGGGACGAGGTACTTGAATACCGGTATGGTCCAGCCCATCCCGATCTGCTTCAGGGGGTCCCCCACCAGGGCGTCTTCCGCCGCTTCGATCTCGGCCGGCACCGCTGCTGCCTGGACCGCCGCTGTCGGAGCCTCCACCCGAGCCTCCTCCATCGGGGCCTCGGGCTGATAGGTGCCCGGGAAGGGTATCACCTTGCCCATCTTCTTCTCGATCTTATCCACCTGCTCCATCAGGTCCTTGGGCTTGAACGGCTTGTCGATGTAGTCGTCGCACTTGTTCCGCATCGCTTCTACCACCAGGTTCTGGTCGCCGTAGGCGGTCATCAGAATCACCGGCAGGTCCCCGAAGTTGTCGCGGATATTCCGGAGGAGGTTCAGCCCGTTCATCCCGGTCATCAGGAAGTCGGTTATTACCAGGTGGACCGTTTCCGGGTCCTTTCTAAGTATCTCCAGGGCCTCCTCCGCGCTCTCCGCGGTTATCACCTGGTGCCCGTGAATCCTCATTCCCCTTTGGATGGTCTCAAGTTGGTGCCTTTCGTCGTCTACCAGCAGGATGTTCATCTTCGGTTCCCCCTTTCTATGTGGACCTTCGGTTATTTTTCAGGTTTGGCTGTTTGCCTCTTTATAGAGCAAGTACCGTGCCAACCCGGTAAAAACGGGGCAGACCGTTGATGCACAGGCATTTTCGCCCTACCCCCTCCCCGGACGAAAAAACAGCCCCGCTGTACCGTTTTGGTATAGCGGGGCTGTTTTTACTGTTAGATTCGCGGTTTCTAATCCAACCGTGCCATTTTGGTAGGGTATCAAAACGACCGGCCTATTTTAATGCCTGGTCAGGTCTCATGGCCGTCGATGGTAATTTCCCTCCGGGTCGCATGTATCATGCTTTATTTCCCCTCTCCCTTACTCAATACTGAGTATCATGCCCTAAAACCAGGCCTGGAATACCAGGCCCTACAGTCTGTCATGATGTTTGCCGATCAACCAGATCCCCTGGTGTAGACCCTCATTTACGTAGGCAGGCGCTTCAGGACGCTCTCGATCCACTCTATCTCCGCCTCCAGGTGGCGGCGGTGGTGGGTGAAGATCAGCCGGGTGAAGAGCGCGGCTTTTTCGTTCTCCGCCGGGAACAGGCTCTTCTGGTGCCGCTTAAGGGCCTTGTACCGCTTCCGCAGTTCCTGCTCCTTCAACGCCAGCTGTTCCCGCAGCTTTTCGGGGTCGACCGCTTCGCCGAAGAACAGCACCCCGTCGATTCCGAACTCGGGTGAGTATTCTTCCATGAGGAGCTGGCCCAGGAGCTGGTCGAAGTACGCCCTCCCCTGGTCGGTGATGGCGTATACGGTTCTTTCCGGGCGGTTCCCCTCCCGCTCCACCGAGGCGGAGACCAGTCCCTTCTGCTCCATCCGCTCCAGGTGGTAGTATATGGTCGGCAGCTTGATCCTGGCGAACTCGGCGATCTGCCGGCCGATGATCTGCTTCAACTGGTACCCGTGCTGGGGTCCATACCGGATCAGCAGGCCCAGAAGGTAATACGGTATCTTCAAGCCTCTCTGCTCCTAAAATATTATTCAATGCTGACTATTTTCAGTTTATTGCCAGACATGGAAA
This sequence comes from Bacillota bacterium, assembly GCA_013178275.1. Lineage (GTDB taxonomy): Bacteria > Bacillota > Ch66 > Ch66 > Ch109 > Ch109. Next base: position 2,732 of record JABLWZ010000048.1, read on the forward strand.
AAGTCAACTAGGTAAGATTTGGGGATGTTACATTGTTACTGCATGACTCTCGTTCTACCGATCAAGCTTTCTGTCGCTCCAATCAGGATTATCCGATTATTGCCGCTGTGGTTGACGGTACCCCTGATTTTCAGCTCTCACTCGTTTCTAGCAGCACTGGTCTTTTGTATCGCCAATGGTGGAGTCCAACTCGTTCGAGCTTAAACAGTTTTTAACGACTGCTAGATAAACCTTCACAGATTTGGGGCCGCCACATTCAGACTGCGTGAAGCTATGAATTTCGCCGGCGTCCCTGGCTTGGCGAAAACTGGCCTTCTGTATCTGAAATCCCCTGCCGGACAGGAGTTTTTACGACAAGCATTTCAGGTCGGCCAAGTTAACATATTATTGAACAATAGAAGTGGAGGTGTTTTAAATGTTGATTAAAAAAATAGCCGCACGCCCATTTCTGCGTATCATGGCCCGTCCGGGAGCGGAGAAGGAGGAGGAGGACGCCTGCCTCATCGCCCCGGGCATGAGGGCGGCATACTCGTCAGGGAGGTTGACCATCAGGGCCTTACAAGCTGTAGCGGAGAAAGCGGGGTGATGCGATGCCCCCAGGAAATGACTAGAGACGCCTATCGGGTTTCATATAATTGAATAAACGGTATGAGACTGGAATGCCTTGTTAACCGGTTACAAGCATCAAGGACGATAGGAACACCCACCTGGAACGTACGGGTGGGTGTTCGCGCGTTATTCTAAATTTGTTGTAGTCTTAATCAGCGGTAATTGCAGCCCGAATATGATTAAATATCCGCCGGGTGCCGCATAATAGGTACTGCGACAGCAAATTTCGCCTTCCGTGTTAATCCGAATGTTCATTGGCGCCTTTCGAGTAAAGCTGAACAAGACGGTTAAACTCTAGGAGGAGCTTTATAAGAAAGGAGGATGTTCAGATGGTATTTGAGGATAAGATCCTGACCTGCAAGGACTGTGGCGCTGAATTCGTCTTTAGTCCCGGGGAACAGGAGTTTTTTGCGGAAAAGGGCTTTACCAACCTCCCTGGGAGATGCCCGGAGTGCCGCAGCGCCAGGAAGAGAACCGGCGGCAGAAACAGCGGTCTCGGCCGCCCGGAGCGGGAGATGCACACGGCGGTCTGCAGCGCCTGCGGTGGGGAAGCACAGGTCCCGTTCAAACCGCGAGGGGATAAGCCGATATACTGCCGTACCTGTTTCCAGGGCCAGGCATCCAGCTACTAAAGGCTGATTTCAAAGGGGCTGCCCGATATAAACGGGACAGCCCCTTTTTGATTTGTCGATGGGCTTGCTCGGAGAGTTTATGAGGTTAATTTCCACCTGTTTAGGGAAAATAATAACAACCCGATTGGAGGGAAGGGATGAGGGGCTATGACCCGAAAGGCATACACTCCCCGGCAGCGCTACCCCAAGGCCAAGTTGACCTCAATCAACGTAAACTATATCCATCCCCGCAGCCCCTGGACCGCGGCCTGGTGGTCGATGGCCATCCCCGGCTTCGGCCACGTGATGCTGGGAAGGTACTTCACCGGCAGCCTTTTGATCATCTGGGAGTTTCTCATCAACCTGAAGGGACACGTCAACCTGGGCATCCTCTACACCTTCCTCGGCAGGTTCGACCAGGCCCGGGAGGCGGTCGATCCCCGCTGGCTGCTCTTCTACTGCGGGGTCTTCGTGTTCGCCGTCTGGGACAGCTACCGCTGCGCGGTGGACTTTAAGAACCTGTCATTCCTGGGTGACCACGATGGCTACTATACATCCGAGCCTTTGGTAATAGGGCTGGCGATAAACTACCTGGACAAGCGGACCCCCTGGGTCGGGGCCGTTTCCTCGCTGTTCATGCCGGGGTTGGGGCACCTGTACGCCGGGAAACTGGTTATGGGGGTCTACATACTGACTTTCTGGACAGCGATCTCCTACTTCTCCCACCTGCTGGAGGGGCTGGTCTACACCTTCACCGGCGGTTTCAGCCAAGCCCTGACGGTGGTCGATCCGGAATGGCTGCTGTTCCTGCCTTCGATATACGGCTTCGTTATCTACGACGCCTACTCCTCGGTGATTGAACACAATAAGCTGTTCAAGGAGGAGCAGTCCTGGTTCTTCAAGGAGAACTACCAGGACCCGGGGTTCGATATGCCTTTTTAAGTAGTAAATATGGTTTTGGTAATGGTAAGGAGCTAATAAATGTACGTCCTGGCGTTCTTCAATCACTCCCGCTACGTCGAGATGGCCTTCACCGAGCTGGAGCTGAAGGGAATACCGCGGTCCCGCATACTGGCGGTGCCGCTGGACAAACAGTACCGGGAGCCCATGGTCCTGGACAGTTTCAACCGCTCCGACGGGCGCAGCCTGCTCGATGGCGCCGCGGTCTCGGGAACGGTATTCATGGTGCTGGGGGTCATCTACGGGTTCGTCTGGAAAGGGGGGCCCATCCTCTGGGGCCTGGTCGGTCTGATCCTCGGTGCATTATTGGGGTTTCTGCTGGATTACGGGATCGGCAGGCTGCGCCGCCGCAAACGGAAACAGCCCCGCAGCCAGGCCGGGCCTGGAGGCACCGCCCTCCAGGGAGACCGGCCGGCAGAGATCTCGGTCATCGTCAACTGCCAGCCCGAACAGTCGGAGATGGTGGAGCGGGTGTTGTGGCAGCACTTCGCGCTGGCGGTGGGCGAGTATGAGAAGGATCATTCTCATTTATGAATCTTTTCGCCCAGCTTGAATACCCCCACCCCCATCGCCAGGTTGTCCCAGAGCACCTTCTGCACCATGTCGTACTGGCCGGTTTCACATTTAATTACGAGAATGACCTCCGCGGACTTATCCTTCGACCGCTTGACGTTCTTGTGACTTCGGACTTTGCCGACAAGGAAGTCTATCGCGAAACCCAGCAGCGCGCCGGTGATAAGTCCTATCAGCCCCCAGATGATCGGCCCCCACTTTAAAACAAAGCCGTATATCGCCCCCATAATCATGAAGATCGTGCCCAGGATGGCCGCCCCGTCGAAGAGGCTGATACCGTCGGCACGATGCAGGGTATCCAGCAGCCTTCTCTCTTCTTTCCTTTTGTCCAATGGTACGCCGCCAATGTTCTCCCGGGGAATCCCCCGCTTCTCCAGGTCGGTTATCGCCAGCTCCAGCTGATACGAATAGTCGAATGTGGCCATCACGAGCATGCCTCGAACTCTCCTTTCATAGCGTGGTAGATGCCCGGCCCCTGGTAGTTGTCCCGGATGAAGCGGGACTGCTCCATCTCGAACAGGCGGTTGTACTCGACACAGTTCACGTAGGAGTCATAGATGGCGAAACCGTACAACGAGGGAAAGAACAGCAGCCACTGGGGATCGAGCACTGCGGTGGCCTGCCCGAAAGCCCCTACGAGGGTATAGTGGATGGCGGGTATCAGGTGCGAGTAGTAGGCGATGACGAGGAACTTGACCAGCAGGAAGAAGCTGGTAGGGATGCGGTGGGTGTACAGATGGCCGAGACCCGGGGATATGATCGACAGCATTACCGACACCCAGGGAACCCGTTTGTCCAGGTAGCAGATGTCCATGGAGCTGAGTTTTACTGGAACTACTGAAGAGTCCTCCCGGTCTGCCAGGATGGAGAGTTTATTAAGGTCTACCGTGAGCCCGTAGGTCATCCAGATCGAGATGATATAGACACCTATATACAGGATGAACCAGTTTATATCAATAACCTCTTTGCCCTGCTCGAAACTCCCGGTAAGCGAATACATTATCGCCAGGTTGACCTTAGCGTTTATGTTAACAAAGAACTCCCAGCCGACCAGCAGAAACCCCTTGATGTAGCTGCCCATGATAATGAAGCCGTACCCCGGAAAAGCGGCGGACCACCATGCGGTTACCCAGGGATTCTTCATATGGAAGAGGTTTATGGTGACGGGGCTGACCAGCCCCTTGGGCCGGCGCTGGTTTCTGATCGACTCTGGCTGTTTTGTCTCCATGCAGTTACTCTTTATTTTTTTTAATAAAAATATTCTTTCGGCTTTTAATCTGCCGGGCGAGTAACCTATCCACCAGCCACCTGGAAAGGGCCGCCATGGCTATGTAAATCGGGAAAGAGTAGACAAACTTCCAGTTCAGGTAGGTCGCCAGGTTCAGCCACGATACGATCGGCTCCATGATGAAGGAGAAAACAGCCGAAGTAACTACGCTCGCAATGGTAAACGACAGCCAGGGGCGGAACCTCTGGTAGAGCAGCATGAAGGTGAACGGAATCACTATATAGTCGATGGGCAGCACCGGCAGGAAGGGGAGCAGCTTATCCGGATAGTCCCAGAGATTCGCGGCATGGCCGGCGACGTCTAAGATAGTGGACATGAGCAGCATGAACATCCCGAACAGGGCTATCTCCAAGATCCGCTTACGGTCTACCACGAACCACCAGACCGCCAGGGGGATGATTGCCACGGCCAGGTTCAGCCACCAGGTCCACTTGTGGAGGTCGTCCTGCAGGAAGTTCTGCAGCTGCATGCGGGCTATCTCCTGCTTGAGCTGTATTATTCGTTCGTAAGCAGGGTCGGTGATAAGCTTCTCCGGGATGCCGAGTCTCTGTAATAAATCTCTTAATAGCTCTTTCAATAGCGGTTTCCTCTCTGCCCTGACCTGGTACGGTTAGTTTTTAACCGTAGGGGCCGTTTTATCCCGCTTAACCTGGGATGGTTTGAGGATATAGGAAAAACCTGGCTGCCGCCAGGCCGGTGGTGCAGGTTCAAAAATACGCTCAGCCGCCTAAACAGGGTTAAATAAGGGGAGGATGGAGAAGATAACTCTGATAGAGTTAAGCTTATTATGGAGTGAAGGCAGATGGAAATCAGAACCGAAACCCGGCTCACATCGGGGGAAATAGCCGATCTCTGGCAGATGTACATGATCGACAGCCTGGTGGTCTGCAGCTTAAAACACTTTGACCGGACAGTAGAAGACCCGGAAATTCGGCCGCTCGTTAAATACGCCCTGGGGGTCTCCCAGAAGCACGTCCAGAAGGTAAAGGACATTTTCAACCGGGAGAACCTCCCGGTGCCCCACGGTTTTACCGACGACGATCTGGACCTAAACGCCCCCCGGCTGTTCTCCGACCTTTATTACCCGTTCTTCCTCGAGCACTGGGCAAAGTTCGGGATGGTCGCCCACGGCATATCCCTGCCTCTGCTGGCGCGCGACGACGTTCGTGAGTTGACCACCGACGCAATCTCCACTTCCGCCGAAATCTCCAACCGGGTGGTCGAGGTCCTGCTGCGGAAGGGCCTGTACGTCAGGCCCCCTTACATCACGGTTATTAATAAAGTAGAATTCGTTCAGAAAAAGAGTTTCCTGGGAAGCTGGACCGGCAGGCAGCGGCCTCTGCTGGCGGCGGAAATCCTGAACCTGTACTCCAGCATCCGCTCCAACACCATCGGGCACATCCTGGTGCTGGGATACGGCCAGGTGGCAAAATCCGACACGGTACGAAGGCACATTTTCCGGGGTAAGGATATAGCCACCAGGCATATCGAGGTCTTAAGCCGTATCCTGCGCGACGAGGACATCCCCGCCTCCACCACCTGGGACACGGTGGTGACCGACTCCAGGACACCGCCCTTTTCCGACAAGCTGATGATGTTCCACACCACCCAGCTCTCTTCCGCTGGCTCGAACAACTATGGTATCGGCATGGCGCTCAGCATGCGCCGCGACCTGGCCGCCGCGTACGTCCGCCTGGCGGCTGAGAGCATGGCCTACGCCGAGGACGGCCTGGATATTATGATCGAAAACGGCTGGCTCGAACAGCCCCCGCAGAATATAAGCCACACCGCCCTGGCGGCCAAGTAACTGCACGGAGGTATGATTTTTGAGAGTAAAGGTTGAAACCCGGCTCACATCGGGGGAGATCGCCGACCTGTGGCTTATGTACATGACTGACAGCATGACGGTCTGCAGCCTCAAACACTTTGAGAAGACAGTAGAGGACCCCGATATCCGGCCGCTCGTAAAATACGCCCTGGGTATCTCCCAGAAGCACGTCCAGAAGGTAAAGGAAATTTTCAACCGCGAAAACCTCCCGGTACCCCACGGTTTCACCGACGACGACCTGGACCTAAACACCCCCCGGCTGTTCTCCGACCTTTATTACCCGTTCTTCCTCGAGTACTGGGCGAAGTTCGGGATGGTGAATTACGGCACCTCGCTGCCGCTGGTCGCCCGCGCCGACGTGCGTGAATTAAACACCGGCGCTATTTCCTCCTCCGTGGAAATCTCCAACCGGGTGGTCGAGGTACTGATACAGAAGGGGCTTTACGTCCGGCCCCCTTACATCACGGTGCCCAAGCATGTGGAATTCGTCCAGAGAAAGAGCTTCCTGGGGGGCTGGTTCGGCAAGCAGCGCCCTCTGCTGGCTACGGAAGTCCTGAACCTGTACTCCAACATCCGCTCCAATACCATCGGGCACATCCTGATGCTGGGGTACGGCCAGGTCGCCAGATCCGACAAGGTGAGGCGGCACTTCTTCCGGGGAAAGGATATAGCCACCAAGCATATCGAGGTCTTCAGCGAGATTCTGCGCAATGAGGACATCCCCGCCTCTACGACCTGGGAAACGGGTGTTACCGCCTCGAAGGTATCGCCCTTTTCCGATAAAATGATGATGTTTCAGACCTCCCAGCTCGCCACTGCCGAAGCGATCAACTACAGCACCAGCATGTCTGTCAGCATGCGGCGCGACCTTATCGCCGCCTACACCCGGCTGGCGGCTGAAGCCATGTCCTTCGCCGAGGACACCTATGACCTCATGATCGAAAACGGCTGGCTGGAGCAGCCCCCGCAGCACGTCGACCACGTGGGGATGGCCGCGAAGTAGTTAAGCAGCCTGGAAACGAAATAAGAAAGCCGGGAGTCCCTGCTCCCGGCTCTGCTCGTAATGATCTTCCTACAGCGGAAATTCCTTGTTCATTTTTTTGTGGGTGAAGTTCTTCACGCGGTTGGAGTAGTCGCTGGCGACCTGCCCGCTGCCGATCAGCTTGTACTTGTAGATGACCAGGCCCTCGAGCCCTACCGGGCCCCGGGCGTGGATCTTGCTGGTGCTGATGCCCACCTCGGCCCCGAACCCGTAACGGTAGCCGTCGCTGAAGCGGGTGGAGCAGTTCCAGAAGACGTTGCCCGAGTCGACGTATTCCATGAACCGGGCGGCTTTCCGCTGGTCCCGGGTCAGGATGCTGTCGGTGTGGCCGGAGCCGTAGCGGTTGATGTGATCGATCGCTTCGTCGAGCCCCGCGACCACCCGGACCGAGAGCCGGTAGTCGAGGTACTCGGTCTTCCAGTCCTCCTCGGAGGCGGGGACCACCGGGATGACTTCACCCGTTCGGGCGCAGCCGATCAGCTCTACCCGGTCTCCCAGCGCTTCCCGCAGGGCGGGCAGAAAGGCGGGGGCTATCTTCTGGTGCACCAGCAGGGTCTCCGCCGCGTTGCAGACCGCGACGTACTGGGTCTTGGAGTCGATGACCACCCGGACCGCCATCTCGATGTCCGCGTCTTCATCGACGTAACAGTGGCAGATGCCGTCCGCGTGCCCCATGACGGGTATCCTGGACTGGTCCATGATGTAGCGGACGAACTCGTTTGACCCCCGGGGAACGACGAGGTCTATATACTGGTCCAGCTTCAGCATCTCGATGACCTCGGAACGGGTGTCCAGCAGGGCGAGCCAGTGCGCGGGAATCCCCGCCTTGCCGGTGGCCCGGGTGATCACCTCGGCCAGTATGCGGTTGGTCTCCCGGGCCTCGGAGCCGCCCTTCAGGATGACTCCGTTGCCGCTCTTCAGGCAGAGGGTGGATATCTGGACCAGGGCGTCCGGTCGGGACTCGAAGATGACACCGATCAGGCCGATGGGGCAGGTGACCTTGAATAGTTCCAGTCCCTCGTCCAGCTCGGTGGAGAGCAGGGTGCGGCCGATGGGGTCCTCCAGCTGGATGAGGCTCTTTATCCCGTCGACGACGTCTTTGATCTTGGCCTCGTCGAACTTCAGCCTCTTCATCAGGGGCTCGGGAAGGTCCTCCTCCTGGCTGCGCTTGAGGTCTTCCTGGTTGGCCCGGATGATCTCCGCTTTGGCGGCCGTCAATTCTTCGGCAATCTGGGCCAGGGCCCGGTTCTTCAGCGCGGTGTCCGCCCCGGCCAGCTTGATGGCGGCCTCCTTGGCCTGGCGCGCCAGTTCTTCAATACTCATGGCTGTACTCCTTAATCTCTTTGAATAATTTAGATGGTAAGGCATTTTGGGCAGAAATACAACCGGGTGAGGGGTTTGGTGCCGCTTATCGAACAGCCGGGCATGCTGACCCGCTTTACATCGATTTCTGGTAAAGTATCAGTTCGCTGTCCATTCGGGTCACTTTTTTCAGGTGCACCAGGTGTTCCAGGTGGGCCATGGCCTCGCCGGTGGCGAACCACTTCTGGTAGATGGGGAATTGGTCCCAGGAGTCACAGTCGATATCCCACTTCATCTCGCCGGCGACCTGGTAGGACGTCATGGCTCCACGCCGGAGGATGGCTTCGATCTCTTCCATCCGTTTCTGGTGATGGTGCTTCAGTTCCTCGATCCTCCGCCGGCAGTCATTGATCAGGCTGCGGTGTCCCGGCAGGACCAGGTCGATCTCCATCCCGCTTATCTTATCCAGGCTCTCCAGGTACAGGCCCAGGGAGTCCTCGACGTCCATCCAGACGGTGATGTTCGAGGTTATGTCGTCCAGGACGTGGTCCCCCGAGAGCAGGAACCTCCGGGAGGGTTCGTAAAGGCAGACGTGCCCCGGGGTGTGGCCGGGGGTCATGACGCAGGTGAACCGGTAGTCCCCGACCTCCAGGACCTCCCCTTCTTCTACGTACCTGAACCGCAGCTCGCTGCCGGATATGTACTCCTTGACGAAGTCGTCGGATTTTCCCCAGGGGGTTTCCTTGGGGAATCCGTGCCGCCCCAGGTATCGGACGAGTTCGCTCATGTGGCCCGGGGTCATGACGTTGCGGATCAGGTCGGCGTCGGTCCGGCTGCAGTAAACCACCGAGTCCCGGGCCGCCAGGGCGGAGACCAGGCCGCAGTGGTCCCCATGCATGTGGGTGATGAAGTAATCCAGCCGTTCCCAGGGGACGCCCAGTTTTTCTATGGAGGCCGACAGCGCCTCCCGGCAGACCGGCCAGTTGAAACCGGTGTCGACCAGCAGGCTCTTTTCCCGTCCTTTCACGAGATACGAATTCAGCGCCCGCAGCGGGTTCCTGGGAAGGGGAACCTCGATGCGGTATATCCCGGATAACACCTCTTTGATCATCATGCACCTCTCCGAATTCATGTTCTATCTTTTTCTTCTATATTAACATGCTATGGTTCTCCGTGCCCGGCGGAACCCCGGCCCCCCCGGTGGACCGTCCCCGGCCTCTCCCGGGTGGTGTATCAGCTTTATAAGGCTTCTTCGCCCGCCTTTATAATCATCCGGCACCATCCCGGATCCTCAAATAGGTGCGTCGTGAAGGCTCTGGTACTTCAATTCTCCAAACCGGTCGGTTTTCCTGCCGGGGTAATCCGACGGCTCGAAAAATGTTTGAAAACCGCGTGATGTTTTCGGGTGTTTCTACATACCGCGCATGGGCCGGGGCGGGATATGGTAAAATAAGGTTGTCTACTATACGCGGCAAAGGAGAATGAACTGTATGGAGTATAAAGTACTGGGCCGGACCGGGTTGAGGGTATCCGAGGTGGGGTTCGGCGGGATACCGATACTCCGCCTCCCCACGGAGGAGGCGGTACAGATCCTCAGGCACGCCTTCGATAAAGGGATAACCTTTTTCGATACCGCCAACGCCTACCGGGACAGCGAGGACAAGATCGGACAGGCTTTTCACGGCATGCGGGAACAGGTGGTGATCGCGACCAAGACCATGAAGCGGGACGCCGCGGGCGCGCAGGAACACCTGGACAACAGCCTGCGCATGCTCCAGACCGATTATATCGATATCTACCAGTTTCACCAGGTCGCGCAGGAGGCCGACTGGGAAGCGATATCGGGTCCCAGCGGCGCCATGGGGGCGGTCCTGAAGGCCCGGGAGGCGGGAAAGGTCAGGAACATCGGGGCGACCTCCCACAGCCTCCCGATGGCGATCCGGCTGGTGAGATCGGGACTGTTCAACACCATCCAGTTCCCTTTCAACTTCATCGAGGACGCGGCCAAGGACGTGCTGTTCCAGGCGGCCGGGGAGATGAACGTAGGGGTCATCGCCATGAAGCCCTTCGCCGGCGGGGTGATCGCCAGCGCGGCGCTGGCCTTCAAGTTCCTGCGCCAGCACCCGGCGGCGGTCCCCATCCCCGGCTTCGATTCTGTCGATGCGGTCGACGAGGTGATCTCCCTGTACCAGCAGCCGAACCGGGTCACGGACAGCGACCGGCTGGCGATGGACCAGGTCCGGGCCGAGGTGGGAGGCCAGTTCTGCCGCCGGTGCGAGTACTGCCAACCCTGCCCGAATGGGGTGATGATCACCCCGGCCATGGGATACCCGATCGTCGCCCACCGGATGTCGCCGGCGGTGGCGGTCAGATTCTCGAAGGACCCGATGGAGACGGTGCCGCTGTGCAGCGAGTGCGGTGTCTGCACCACCCTCTGCCCTTACGAACTCCCGATTTCCGAGATACTGAAAAAGAACTACGAGCTGTATAAGCAGCAGCTCGACGCGCTGTCTCCCAAGGCCTGAACAAATCCAGGAGGTAAGCATACATACCGGGGATGAATCCGGCAAATAATATACTCGCTGTGTTACACATCAAACTTAAAGAGGAGTGCAGGTATGACTGCTGTAAAGATGGTCGAGATGCTGGGAGAGTCCCAGAGCAACTGGAACGATGCCGTTCAGCAGGCGCTGCGGGAGGCCTCCAAGCACGTGAGCAACATCACCGGGGTGGAGGTCCTGAACCTGACCGTGGGTGTTGAGGACGGCAAAATAAGCGAGTACAAGGCCAATGTGAAGATCGCCTACACGGACTGAATCACCCGAAGTGTCCGACCGGAAAGGTTCCGGAAGGCCGGACCTCTCAGCCAGGGGCTGTGGGGTGCGGCCTTCTTAATGGATAAAATATAAAAGCCTCCATGCGCTGGGGGCTTATGCCAAGTAATCGATTACCGGCAGCCGGTCGGGTTCATCTGCATCCTGCCTATCTATTTGTCCTTTATTATGCCGTATAACAGGACGTCTATTATCTCCCCGGCCAGTTTTTCATCGTACCTGCTGCGGTGGTCTTCCATGCCCGGGAGTAAGTCGGTGATGGGAGAAGACATGAAGTACCACAGGATCATGCCGCGGATATTGACGGTCAGCAGGTAGGGGTCTATCGGCTTGAAGATACCCGACCCGATTCCCTGGAGCAGGATGCCCCCCACCAGTTCGTAGTGTCGTGCCCAGAATTTCTTCGAGAGGTATTTCAGGTCTTCATGCTCGAAGAATAAAGCATTGGTTACCAGGTGGGCGGTTTTGGACTTGCGGCGCAGGAACTCTGTGTACAGGTTGATGTATTTTTTAAAGCCCTCCACCGGGTCCTTTATATCTTCTAGTTCCGATTCGAGTATATCGTTGAGTTCACTCAGCGACCCCTCAAGGATGGACTTGTAGACGCCCCTCTTGTCCTTGAAGTAGTAATAGATGGTCGAACTCTGAACCTGAGCCTCGCGGGCGATATCCCTGATGGAAACGGCGTCGAAACCCTTCCGAGCGAAAAGCGTCTCGGCGGCTTCTAAGATTCTCTGCGCGGGGTCCGGCTGTCTTATGACAATCCCTCCGTTAATTTAAAAATTAACTATACAGATTATCCCTTTCCGGTTGGGATCTGTCAATAAAACTTGGGATATTAATTTGAAAGTTAAAACTATCCCTTCCGAATAGTTGCTGAGCATTAAGATCATGCGATAAAATCAAGGCGCATTCAATCTCTGGCTATGGCTGGGCCTCACCCTGCGGTGTCCTGTCGCTCCATACTCCCTCTGCTGTACTGCCAACTGCTCATGCTTCGGGTAGATGGGGTAATAAGGCCGAATATGCATCCATGCACTCGGCCTTCTCGCGACCTCCTGTCGCTCGCCCCTCG
>JABLWZ010000049.1 GCA_013178275.1 Bacillota bacterium
TCGACCGGGAGGAGCCGGGGTGGGACGGCAAGGTGGCCTTCGTGCCCACCTATCTCAGGGAGATCAATCCGAATCCCGAGGGGAAGATCGCGGTCACCTGCGGCCCGCCGATCATGATCAAGCTGGTCTTAAAGGCCTTAGAAGAGATGGGGTATCAGGACCAGCAGGTGATCACCACCCTGGAGATGCGGATGAAGTGCGGGATCGGCAAGTGCGGCCGGTGCAACATCGCCAGCAACTACATCTGCCTGGACGGCCCGGTCTTCTACCTGGACGAGTTGAAGAGGCTGCCCGAGGAGTATTAGAATCAAATTCATCGACCGGCAGTAACCATAGGTCTACCGTGGGCATACTATATAGTGACCTGAAAACCAGCGGGCCGCATTTCTGCGGCCCCTGTCGGCCTAGGAAGGTAATCGGAAGGGAAGATGAACCGTATGGCAGAACCGTGCGACAACCTGTACCCGAAGTGCATCTGCTGCGGCGGGACCCCGGAGGCGGGAATCGTCGGGGGCATACTGATCTGGGGGCGATTCATCTGTGACGGCTGCCAGGAGTCGCTGGTCAACGCGGAGATCGGTGACCAGGCATACGACCAGGTGATGGAGGCGTTGAAGGAGACCTGGGGCCGCGCCCGGCGGCAGGCTGCTCTGCCGTCCTCGATCGGACGGGTCGAGGTTTAGATTCGGTTCGGAATCAGGAACAACCCGGTGGAACACCTCCCCAAGATGGGAGGTGTTCTTGCATTCAGGACGCAGGCGGGTTTGATTTTGAACCGGAACAGTTATAATTGCTTACAGGGGATTTTCTCGGGAGGCAGGTGGATACGGTGAATGATATCGAGTCCCGGTTGACCGAAAAAGGATGCCGGTACGAAATAATCCACCACGAAAGAAACATCCGTACAGCACCGGAGGGTGCGGAATTCCTGGGAATTGAGATAGGGCAGACGGCCCCTACCTTGATAATAATAGCGGATGGTAAATACTACTCGCTGATCTTTTCAGGTGATCGGGAGCAGGTGGATTTCGAGAAGATAGCACGGGTCCTTGGGTGCAAGAGGGCGGAACTGGCGAACCGCAAAGAGGTGAAAAACATAACCGGCAGTCAGGTCGGCAGTATCTCGATGCTGGTCGAGCTGCCGTGCATCCTGGACCGGATGCTTTTCCGCCATCCTTTTGTATACGGGGGTACCGGGAAACCTAAAACCACCCTTAAGATCAGTCCCACCGACCTGGCGAGGGTCAACCGGGTGGCGGCCTTTTTTGAATAAAAGCTCGAACGAGCTGGACTCCACCACTGGTGGAACAATAAGACCAGTGTAGCTAGAAGCGAAGGAGAGCTGGAACCGAGGGGTATTGTCAACCACAGAGGCGATAATCAAAAAACCTCAGATTGGAGCGACAGAAAACTTAATTGGTAAATCAGGAGAGCCGCAGTTTGAGTGTGATTAGATGCTAGAAGGGAAGCTCGAACGAACTGGACTCCACCACTGGTGGAACAATAAGATCAGTGTAGCTAGAAGCGAAGGAGAGCTGGAAATCAGGGGTACTGTCAGCAACAGAGGCAATAATCGAACCATCCAACATTGGAGCGGCAGAAAACTTGATCGGTAGAACGAGAGAACCGCAGTTTGAGTGTGATTAGCGTGATTTATATGTTACAATAAAGTGCGATCACCCTGCGATAAGGTGGGTAGCGGCTGGTGGATGATGATGCACCTTTGGCCGAAGCGCTGATCGCCTATCTGGAGAAGGCGCGGCGGCCTTTCCATATGCCGGGGCATAAACAGGGGGCGGGGATACCGCCGGTCTTGGCGCGTTTGTGGGGGAGGGAGATATTCCGCTACGACCTCACGGAGCTGCCCGGGCTGGACGACCTGCACGCCCCCCGGGAGGCTATCCAACGCGCTCAGGAAGCGTCCGCCCGGTGTTTTGGGGCGGAGCGCACCTGGTTTCTGGTCAATGGATCGACGGTCGGCATCCAGGCCGCGATTATGGCTGCCGCCGGGGAAGGGGACGCGGTACTGGTGCCGCGCCAGGCGCACCGCTCGGTGCTGGGGGGGCTCATCCTTTCGGGGGCCCGGCCGGTCTACCGGCGGGTCACGCTGGAACCGCGTTTCGGTATCCCGCTGGCGTCCCGGGTGGAGGATGTCGAGGACCAACTGTCGGAAGAATCCCGGGTCAGGGCGGTGGTGGAGGTCCATCCCAACTACTACGGGGTAGCGGGAGAGATTTCGGGCCTGGCCCGATTGTGCAGCGAGAAGGGGATACCGCTGCTGGTGGATGAGGCCCACGGGGCCCACTTCCAGTTCGACCCCCGGCTGCCGGGTCCGGCGCTCAGCCAGGGGGCTGACGTGTCGGTGCAGAGCTGGCACAAGACCCTGACCGCTTTGACCCAGACGGCGGTGCTGCACCTGCGGGGCGGCCGGGTGGACCGGGAAAGGATCAGCCGGTGCCTGTCGGTCCTGCAGACCACCAGTCCTTCTTACCCGCTGCTGCTGTCGCTCGACGCGGCCCGCCAGCAGATGGAGACCGGGGGAGAGGCCGTCTGGTCGCGGGTTTTAGAGCTGTCGGAGTGGACAAGGCATCGGGTCAAGAGGATACCGGGGCTCGACTGCCTGGGCGATGAGATAATGGATGCACCCGCTGTCGGTGGGTGGGACCCCACGAAGCTGCTGGTCGGGGTGACCGGCCTGGGGCTCAGCGGTTTCGAGGCCGCGGGGTGGCTGCGGGAGATGCGCGGGATAGAGCCCGAGCTGGCTGACCCCCGCAATGTGCTGTTTATGCTGACCCCGGGGGATGACCGGGGGTCGGCCGAATACCTGGTCGAGTCGCTGGAATCGATGGCCCGGGAGCATCGGCCGGCCGACGGGTCGGGGAACTGGGGCGGGGAAGGCCATGAAAGGATTTTTGACCTGCTCCCGGAGGTGGTCCTGACCCCCAGAGAGGCCTTTAACCGTGAACATCGGGCGGTCCCGCTGAAAAATGCCGTGGGGGAGGTCTGCGCCGAAACGATCTCTCCTTACCCGCCGGGGGTGCCGCTGCTGGCGCCGGGGGAGGTCATCACCCGGGAGGCGGTGGAGGTCATTACCGAATTGAAGTCCAGGGGGACGGCCTGGCAGGGCTGGTCGGACCAGGGGCATGACCGGGTGCTGTGTGTGGTTTAGTTATTTTTTGGCTGTTTTGGCCTTATAATAAACGATAAAGGGGATTAGGGGTTGGGTTTGGAAAGATGAAGGGGAAACTGGTCAGCGTCGAGGGGCTGGATGGGGCAGGAAAAACGCTGTTGGTAGAGGGACTGGCTGAGAAGATCAGGCAGAGGGGCATTCCGGTGACGGTCATCCGCGAGCCGGGCGGTTCGGAGGTATCCGAGCGGATCCGGGGAGTGCTGCTCGACCCCCAGAATGAAGCTATGGCGTCCACTACCGAGGCGCTGCTCTATCTGGCGGCCCGGGCGCAGCTGGTGGCGGAGGTTATCCAGCCGGCCCTGGAGGCGGGGAAGTTCCTGCTGTGCGACCGGTTTACCGACTCGACCCTGGCTTACCAGGGCGGGGGAAGAGGGCTGGACCGGGACATGCTGGCGGCCCTCAACCTGATGGCCGCTGACGGGGTTGTCCCCGACCGTACGATACTGCTGGATATCGACCCGCAGCTGGGGCGCCAGCGGAGGCTGGCGGGCCGGGGAGAGGTCATGGAGGACCGGCTGGAGTCGGAGAGCATGGCTTTTTACCAGCGGGTCCGGGAGAGCTACCTGGAGATAGCCCGCCAGGAACCGAGGCGGGTCTACCTGGTTGACGCGGAGAAGTCACCGGCGGCGGTATTGGCCAGGGCCTGGGAGATTGTCGAAGGGGTGTTGGACAGTGGTAAAGGTTAAGGACTCGTCCGATAGCTCCAGCGCCGGTAAGGTGAGCAGCGATACCCCCTCTTCGGTGAAGGGTACCGGGGTCGCGTCGACCGCTTTTCTGGACGAGATGCAGCGCGTCGAGTCCAAACAGTGGCATGAGAAGATGGAGCGCCTGCTGGCCCAGATCGACGAGCAGGCGGAGAAGATAAAGAAGAACCAGACGGTGAGCGAGCTGTACCGCTACCGGGACCTGGTGCGGGAGTTCGTCCGGGAGGCCACCCGCCGAATCTACCAGCGGCGCGAGGAGGGGCGGTGGGACCGCCGGGGCAAGTTCCGCGTCATGTCGGTGGTGGCGGAGGTGGACCGGCACCTGGGCGAGCTTACCCGGATGGTTCTGGAAGACCAGCAGGACCCGCTGGCCATCTTGAAGAAACTCGGCGAGATCAGGGGAATCCTGGTCGATATCTACCTGTAAAGGGGGAGCCCGATGCCCTGGTCGGAGATACGGGGTCAGGAACCAGCCATAAGTCAGCTGAGACCCGCGATAGAACGGGGCCGGGTCGGGCATGCTTACCTTTTTTACGGTCCCAAGGGCGTGGGCAAGCGGACGACCGCCCGGGTTTTCGCCCAGGCGCTCACCTGCCGTGAGGAGCCGGAAAACGGGGGATGCGGGAAGTGCCGCACCTGCCGCAATATCGAAGGCGGGTCGTATCCCGACCTCCACCTGGTCAGCAGCGAGGGCTCGCTGCGGATGGAGCACACCCAGCAGATCATCCGGCAGGCATTTATCTCCCCGCTGGAGGGGGAACGCCGCATCTTCATCGTCCTGGAGGTCGAGAAACTGACCCCGGAGGCGGGCAACAACCTTTTAAAGGTGCTGGAGGAGCCTCCCGGCGACTCGGTGTTTATCCTGACCACCACCTCCCTGCCGGGGGTGCTGCCGACCATCCGGTCCCGATGCCTGCCGGTGGGATTCAGCCCGCTTTCCGACCAGCTGGTGCTGGAACTGGTGAGGGAAAAGGGTTGGGCGGAGTCCGGGCCCGAGAGCCTGGTGGTGAACATGGCGGGCGGGAGCCCGGGAGCGGCCAGCGCGGTGATGCAGTCGGGCGGGCTGCTGTCGGTACGGGAGGAGAGCATGTCCCTGATCGAGCTGCTGGCTCAGGCGGTGAAATCGCCTGGGGGCAAGGTGAAATCAGAACTGACCCGGGTGCAGCTGGAGGTAAGGCTGCGGGTGATGGCCAGCCTGTTCCGGGACCTGCTGGTTTGGCAGAAGACCGGGACCGAGGAGCTCCTGATCAACCGGGACCAGATAGAGTTTATCAAGCGCCAGGCCGGGCACTGGAACAGCCCGATGCGCTGCCTGGAGATAATAGAGAATACCAACCGCAGGCTGGCACAGAACGCCAACCTCCCGCTGCTGTGGGAGGTGTGCTGGCTGGAGCTGGCTGAACACAGGGGAGGTTTTTATGCAGACAGTCGTAGGAGTACGGTTTAAACCCGCGGGCAAGGTTTACTACTTCGACCCCGGTGAGCTGAAACTGAAGCCGTCCGATAAGGTAATCGTGGAAACGGTGCGGGGGGTAGAGTTTGGCGAGGTGGTGGTCGGTCCCCGCTCGGTCCAGGAGGAGAGCCTGGTGCAGCCGTTAAAGACGGTGATCCGCCAGGGCACCAAGGAGGACGAGCAGCGGGTGCTGGAGAACCAGGCCAAAGAAAAAGAGGCATTCAAGACCTGCCGGGATAAGATCCAGGAGCACGGGCTGCCCATGAAGCTGATCGACGTCGAGTACACCTTCGACAACAGCAAGATCATCTTCTACTTCACCGCCGAGGGACGGGTGGACTTCCGGGAACTGGTGAAGAACCTGGCGGCCATCTTCCGTACCCGGATCGAGCTACGGCAGATCGGGGTCCGTGACGAGGCCAAGATGGTGGGAGGAATCGGGAGCTGCGGCCGGGTGCTCTGCTGCTGCTCGTTTCTCGGCGATTTCGAGCCGGTATCGATCCGGATGGCCAAGGACCAGAACCTTTCGCTCAACCCGATCAAGATCTCGGGTATCTGCGGCCGCCTGATGTGCTGCCTGAAGTACGAGAGCGAGTCTTACGAGGGAGGCTCGAACAAGGGCGCGCCCCGTGCCGTTCCGATGGAGGATGAGATGGAGAATGGATATTAGCCATCGACTGGTGGATGCGGAAGAAAAGCTCGATTCCCTGCGGCGGGAGATAGAGAGCATCAAGTCCTGGGCGAGGGAGATCGAGGAGGACAACGCGCGGCTGCGGCAGGAGCTTTTCGCGCTTACCGCCTCGCGCACCGAGGAACCGGCGGATAACGAGCAGTCTGCTGGCGAGCCTGCCGGGCGCGGCCACTCCAACCTGGAGCGGCTGTACCAGGAGCATTTTCACATCTGCCCTTACAACTTCGGGCAGCGAAGAACGGAAGGCTGTATCTTCTGCCAGAACTTCCTGGAGCGGACCAGGAAGTGACAGCCAGAGACTTTGGGAGTTGGTGAACGGATGCCCGGGACCCTGTACCTTTGCGCCACCCCGATCGGCAACCTGGAGGATACCACCGCTAGGGTGCTGCGCATTTTAAAAGAGGTCGACCTGATCGCCGCGGAGGACACCCGTCACACGCGGCGCTTGCTTAATCACTACGAGATTAAACAGCCCCTGACCAGTTTCCACCTGCACAGCCGGCAGCAGAAACTGGATGAACTGGTTGCGAAGCTGGCCGAGGGCCAGAGCATCGCTCTGGTCTCTGACGCGGGCAGTCCCGGGGTGTCCGACCCGGGGGAGGACCTGGTCGCGCGGGCTGTGGAAGCGGGAATCCAGGTGGTGGCGGTCCCCGGCCCTTCGGCGGTGATAGCGGCTTTGACCGTCTCGGGGTTCGATACCCGCCGATTTGTTTTCGAGGGGTTTTTACCGCGAAACCGGGCGGAGAAGGCGCGCCGGCTGAAAGCGATGGCCGACGAGCCCCGGACCATAGTCTGTTTCGAGGCCCCGCACCGGCTGCTGGGTACCCTGGAGGCGATGCTGGAGGTGTGGGGCAAACGCCGGGTGCTGGTGGCGCGGGAACTGACCAAGAAATTCGAGGAACTGGTGCGGGGGGATTTAGCGGAAGCCGTTCAGCACTTCCACCTGAACCCCCCCCGGGGAGAGATCACACTGGTGATCGAAGGAGCAGCGGGCGGACCAGTTGAAGACCCGGGGGACGAGACGACTGGTCCGGAGGCCGTAAAACTGGCGCTGGCCCAGGTAGCCGAACTGGTAAGCCAGGGTATGCCGTCCGGGGAGGCGTTAAAAAAGGTGGCAGCGGAAAGAAGGTTGGTAAAGCGCGACCTCTACCGGGAGTGGAATAAATGTCGAAATTTGTAGATAAACGGCGTGCGGTTAGACAATATTAGACAAAAAAACAAAGCCAAGCAGATTATATGCTGTGGCTTTGTTTTTTAAAATTACGCAGCCCCCGATTTGCTCTTGACCGGGTTTTTCTATACAGCCTGCTGCGCCATAGCGGCCATACATTCGCGGCAGATGTTCTTGCCGCGAAAGTTGCTCACTTCGTCGGCGTTTCCACAGAAAACGCAGGCGGGTTCGTACTTCTTGAGGATAATCTTTTCGTGGTCCACATAGATCTCAAGGGCGTCTTTCTCTTCGATTCCGAGGGTCCGGCGAAGCTCGATGGGGATAACCACGCGTCCCAGTTCGTCAACCTTCCTTACGATGCCGGTAGATTTCATGTGCAGCGCTCCTCCTTTTTTATCTCTCTATGGTGCTCCCGAAACGTATTATATCTGTAAAAAGGGTACCAGATATTCCAAAAATAGTCAAGCATAATTCTACAATAAACGACAAAATAGGTAAAATTACCGTTAATTTACGACAAACCGGTTGACTAAGCTGTTGGGTTCTGCATATACTCTATAATGTATATACCGGGCTGGAAATTTTTTAGCAAAAGCGATGAGGGGAAGAGTAGTTCGCCAAGGTTACCGTGGCAGCGAGTCGGGGTATGGTGAGAGCCCGCCGGATAAGCGAATGAACATGATCCCCGAGCTGTCCGGCTGAAATCATGAGGAGTAAGCCGGACCGGCGTCCGCCGTTAACGGTCATCAGAGAGCCGCTTCGCTGGTCGCGGAGCGGAATCGGGGTGGTACCGCGGGAGATTTCTCGCCCCGGAAGGGGAGAGGAGTCTTTTATTTTTTTGGTCGGAGACAAAAAGGTTTTCTTTAAGGAGGAGATTCAGATGCCGGCGGAAAAAGGGAGTTTCTACATCACGACACCGATCTATTACCCCAGCAGCGCGCTGCATATCGGGCACGCCTACACCACGGTGGCGGCGGATGCCATATCCCGCTACAAACGGATGCGCGGGTTTGAGGTGTTTTTTCTCACGGGTTCGGACGAGCACGGGCAGAAGATCGAACGTACCGCGGTGAGCCAGGGGATGAAGCCGATCGAGTACATCGACCGCATCGTGGAAGGGTTTAAGACCCTGTGGAAGGCGCTGGAGATATCGAACGACGATTTTATCCGCACCACCGAGGACCGGCACCAGCGGGTGGTGCAGGAGATATTCAAGCGGATCTATGAGCAGGGCGACATCTACAAGTCGCAGTACGAGGGCTGGTACTGCACCCCGTGCGAGACCTTCTGGACCGAGCGGCAGGCCCCGGAAAAGGTGTGCCCCGACTGCGGCCGCCCGGTGGAGCTGCTGCAGGAGGAGAGCTACTTCTTCCGCATGTCGAAGTACGCGGACCGGCTGCTCCAGCACATCGAGCAGCACCCCGAGTTCATCCAGCCGGTCTCCCGGCGCAACGAGATGGTGAACTTCATCAAGCAGGGACTGGAGGACCTCTGCGTATCGCGCACCACCTTCCAGTGGGGGATACCGGTGCCTTTCGGCGAGGGCCACGTGATCTATGTCTGGTTCGACGCCCTCACCAACTACATCACCGGGATCGGCTACCTCGACAACCCGGAACTGTTCAAAAAGTTCTGGCCCGCGGATGTTCATCTGGTGGGCAAGGATATCGTACGGTTCCACACCGTTATCTGGCCGATCATCCTGATGGCGGCTGGACTGGAGCTTCCGCGCCAGGTCTACGGCCACGGGTGGATACTCCTCGAAGGGGGCAAGATGTCCAAGTCCAAGGGCAACGTGATCGACCCGCTGGTCCTGATCGACAAGTACGGGGTGGACGCGGTCCGTTATTACCTGCTGAAGGAGCTGCTGCCCGGTCTGGACGGGTACTATACCGAGGAGGCGATGGTCACCCGCATCAATACCGACCTGGCCAACGACCTGGGGAACCTGGTGAGCCGGACCCTGGCGATGGTGGAGCGGTACTGCGGCGGGGCGGTCCCGGTCCCGGCGGAATACTCGGAGGTGGACCAGGAGCTGGTGACCCTGGCCGCCCGGGTGGTGCCCGATACGGAACAGCATATAGAACGCCTGGACTTTTCGAACGCCCTGGCTTCGATCTGGAAGCTGGTGGCCCGCTGCAACAAGTACATCGACGAGATGGCCCCCTGGAACCTGGCCAAGGAGGGGCGCCAGGACCGCATCGACACGGTGATGTACGTGCTGGCGGAGTGCATCCGCCAGGTAACCATCCAGTGCACCCCCTTCATGCCGCTGCTGCCCGATAAGGTCTGGCTGCAGCTGGGGATCGAGGGGCAAAAGGAGCTGCACTCCTGGGACAGCCTGAACTGGGGGAGGCTGCCGGCGGGGATGAAGGTGAAGCGCGGCAGTTCGCTGTTCCCGCGCATAGTCGACGAGGAGGATCAGAAAAAGACGGATAAGGAAAAGGGCAAGTCCAGGCCCGCCGCTGAGGCCCCCAAGGAGACGGCGGCGCCGCCCGCGCCGGCGGAAAAACCGCGGATAAGCTACGACGACTTTGCCAAGCTGGACCTCCGGGTGGCCCAGGTGGCCGAGGCCAAGCGGGTGGAAAAGGCCGACCGGCTTTTGGAGCTGAAGGTGGATCTGGGGACGGAGACCCGCACCATCGTGGCCGGGATCGCCCAGCACTATGCTCCGGAGGACCTGGTAGGCAAAAAAATAGTCCTCCTGGCCAACCTGGAGCCCTCGAAGATAAGAGGGATAACCTCCAACGGGATGCTGCTGGCGGCCTCCGACGACCAGGTGGTCGAGGTGCTGAACCCTGAGCGGGTCGAGGTGGGAAGCCGGGTAAAGTAAGCGGCACCCGGGAGAGGCTCGAATAAACTAAGGAGTGGATTCGGACATGCTAATTGACAGCCACTGCCATCTTAACGACCGGCAGTTTCAGCGCGATCAGCGTCAGGTGCTGGAGCGGGCCCGCCAGCAGGGGGTAGACACGGTCGTCTGCGTGGGCTATGACCTGCCTTCCTCGGTCGAGGTGGTGGCCATGGCTGAGAAATACGAGAACCTGTATGTGGTGGTGGGGGTGCATCCCCACGACGCCAAAGAACTCAAGGAGAAGGACTACCAGACCCTGGAGAAGCTCGCCGAGTCGCCCCGGGTGCGGGCGATCGGGGAGATGGGCCTGGATTACTACCGAGACCTTTCCCCGCGCAAAATCCAGCAGGAGGTCTTCCGCCGCCAGATCCAGCTGGCCCGGAAGCTGAAACTCCCGATCGTGGTGCATGACCGTGACGCGCACGGCGAGGTCATGACCATCCTGCGGGAGGAAAAGGCCTCGGAGGTAGGCGGGGTGCTGCACTGCTTCTCGGGAAGCTGGGAGATGGCCAGGGAGTGCATCGACCTAGGATTCTATATCTCCCTGGCGGGTCCGGTTACCTACAACAACGCGAAAAGACCGCAGGAGGTAGCCCGCAAGGTACCGCTGGACTGGCTGCTGGTCGAAACCGACTCCCCGTACCTGACCCCGGAGCCTCTGCGGGGGAGGAGGAACGAACCGGGCAACGTCAGGCTGGTGGCGGAAAAGATCGCGGCCCTGCGCGGGATCAGCCTAGAGGAGTTCGCCGCGGCCGCGAGCGCCAATACCAGACGGGTTTTTCGTTTCTAGCGCTATCGGAAAGTATATTAGAGGACTTTCCGATGCAAGCAAGTGCAGCTATGGCTCCCGCCCTTGGCGGTAGCCTAGCTTGCTTCGGCAGATCGGCTCGCGGACCGGAGAGCGATGCCCTGAACTGTGCGGGGAACCGCCTTGCGTGGCTATAATTTCAAGTTATACCATTTAACAACCAAAATTTCTGGACCAAAAAAGAGGATTAAATAACCACCCCGTCGAATATACTTTTCACTGACACATCGAACTGAAGTCAGAAGTTGTCGGAATCAGGCCGGTTGTGTTAACTCGGGGCAGGGGGGAGTCCTAACTTGTTTTACTGGGTAGTCTTTTTTAAGAATTTAATGCAGTCGCTGCGCTCGAATAAGTCCGTGGCGGTCCTGGCGGGGCTGCTGCTGCTCACGGTCGCTCCCACGGTTTCTCTTTCCCTGGATGCCAAGATAGTGGAACTGGAAGTGGATGGACAGCTCATCAGCACGACCACCAACAAGCAGACCGTGGGGCAGTTGCTGGCGGAGACCGGGGTCGGTCTGGGGGACCATGACTACACCGAACCGGAGATCGATCAGCCCCTGGAGGACGGTCAGATGATCAAGGTCATGCGGTCGTTCCCGGTGAGGATTATTGCCGATCAGAATGAGAGAGAGGTTTACGTCGGCAGACTTACAGTGGGAGAGGTGCTCGATACCGCGGGGGTCACGCTCGGAGGACTGGACCGGACCGAACCCGCTCAGTGGACCCTGGTTAAGCCCAACGACAGCGTCCGGGTGTACCGGGTATCAGAAAAGATCGAGGAGATCAAGCACGATACCCCGGCCCCGGTGGAGCGGACGGTTGACACCTCTCTGGAGCGCGGGATTGCCCGCACCGTGCAGAAGGGTGCTCCCGGGGTGGTCAAGGAATCGGTGAAGGTCGTACTCGAGGACGGGCAGGAGATCTACCGGGAGACCGTGAGCCGCCAGGTGGTAAAGGAGCCGGTGAAGCGGGTGATAGCGGAAGGAACGCTGACCAGTGTTTCCCGCGGCGGTGAACGGATCAACTTTGACCGCGCCATGGAAGTGGTGGCCACCGCTTACTCCTTCTCAGCGGGGTCCCGGACCTCTACCGGGGAGCCGGCGCGGGTAGGCGGGGTGGCGGTTGACCCATCCGTGATTCCCTACGGGACCCGCATGTACATCGAAAACTACGGCTACGCCACGGCGATCGACTGCGGCGGCGCTATCAAGGGCAACCGTATCGACGTGTTCCTGGAGACCGACAAGGAATGCAACAAGTGGGGGGTAAAACGGCTTAAGATATTTATCCTGAGTTAAATGCGGGACGCAGTTCCTGACCGAAAAATACGAAGCCGCCGACCGGCGGCTTTTAGCCTTTCGACCGTCATACCTATTGGCACCACAATAAACGAAAAAGATTAGGACTTACGTGGCGACGGTTAAGGCCGCATTCAATCTTGGTCAGGGATGTGCCTCACCCTGCGGTGTCCTGTCGCTCCATACTCCCTCTGCTGTACTGCCAACTGCTCATGCTTCGGGTAGATGGGGTAATAAGGCCGAATATGCATCCTGCACTCGGCCTTCTCGCGACCTCCTGTCGCTCGCCCC
>JABLWZ010000005.1 GCA_013178275.1 Bacillota bacterium
AATTGGCGGAATGGGAAACAGCACGGAACAGAAATCAAAAAGGTGTTGACTGGCAATTTACTACTGATGATGCAAGAATCAAGTTAAAGAGGCTTTATCCACAGTTTAAGAGTTAACAGTGTACTAGTAATTTAAATATCTGATCAATCGTATGTTCTAAGGAAATGAGGTAAACATTATGCCGAGTACTATTTTGGGGGATTATTTTACTAGAAAGAAAAGTGCTGAACAAGGGCTGATCAGTATTTTAGACTCAATTGATTCGGCTATATTAATTACCGACGAAAATACGGTTGTTTGTTATGTAAATGATGCATTTACTCGCGTATTTGGAACAAAACCTGAA
Source organism: Bacillota bacterium (assembly GCA_013178275.1). GTDB lineage: Bacteria > Bacillota > Ch66 > Ch66 > Ch109 > Ch109. The sequence goes on from JABLWZ010000005.1 coordinate 347, forward strand.
AGAATTATCGGTAAATCTCTTAATAATTTGAGATTAAAACAAACCGTTTTACTTCCTGATGTTATTAAAAGCGGAAAGAGGATTAATGGTTTTTATAGGCCGGATGCCGAATGTTTTCTAGATGCAATTCCGATAATCGTGGATAATAAAATCATTGGAGGAATTGCAACTGGAAAAGATGTGAAAGAGATTTGCAGACTAAATGATGAATTACAAAGAAATGTAAAAAAATATAAGTCTTTAGTAAAGACTGCTTCCCGAGCATATGAAGCAAAATATACATTTAAGGATATAATTGCCGAAAGTGAGATTATGCAGGAAGCCCTCAATTTGGCAATGAAAGGGGCAAAAGGGGAGTCAAATATTCTAATTACCGGTGAGAGCGGAACCGGTAAAGAAATGGTGGCCCAAGCCATTCATAATTACGGTAAGCGATCAAACGGCAAATTTGTTGCCGTAAATTGCGCCGCAATAGCGCCGTCACTGGTAGAAAGTGAATTATTTGGTTATGAGGAGGGAGCATTTACCGGGGCTAAAAAGGGCGGAAAGATTGGTTTCTTTGAGATAACAGCCGGCGGAACGATCTTTCTTGATGAGATTGGGGAGCTCAGTTTAGATATACAGGCAAAACTTCTTAGGGCCATTCAAGAAAGAACTATAAGGAAGGTTGGAGCAACAAATGAAATTCCGTTTGATGCAAGAGTGATTGCTGCAACAAATAAAGATCTCAAGGAAAGAATCAGGGAGGGGAATTTTCGAGAAGATCTTTATTATCGCATTAATGTTGTAAATATTCATTTGCCTCCTCTTCGACAACGAAAAGGAGATATTCAATTGCTGGCTCAAGCATATCTCCAAAGATACTCCCAAAATAATAATCGCCGGTATGAATTTGCTGATGAAATAAATCCCGTTTTTCTTCAATATACTTGGCCAGGGAATATTCGGGAATTGTGTAATGTCATTGAGCATGCCATTAATGTGTGTGATGGAGAAGATCGCATTTTGGTCAGCCATCTCCCTGATTCGCTACAATCGTTAAAAGTAAAACAAAACACAGGCAAACTTTCAGATTTGATTCAAGAGTACGAAAAGCAGATACTCTTAACGTATTTAAATAAATATGGGCGGAGCGTAAATGCAAAAAAACAAATTGCCAATGAGTTGGGAATTTCTCTTGCTACACTGTATAAAAAGCTCGATACAATAAAAAATGAGTAACGTAATATAATACATAGCCTTCATGATCGACGGCCAGGGCAACCAGGATAGACACGATCTCAAATTCTCCGCCCCAGCACCGCTTGAGGAATATGCCATCCAGGTAGACATAAGGATAACTGCTTTTTAAGGGACGATTCCTCCAGGCTTCAATATGTTGATATACTTTCTTGTTGAGTTCACTTATAGCACCCGTTGAAATCAGGGGGGGGCCTTTAAAACCTCTCCCTGATTTCTAACATTTTAGAAAGAATGATTAAAAGATCCCCGGTATATAAGCAGTTCTTTGGTAATTTCTGATATTTCTAAAACACTGGAATTTGTTCCAGTGTTTTAGAATTTCTCTGGTTGTTTTTTGAAGTAAGGAAAAAGGTTCCCCTGCTCTTTGCCAGAAGTTGGCCATCGCCGTTGTATATTCCCGCCTCGGCTACCAGCGTATTACTTGTCACATGTAATACAGAGGCTTCAGCAACCAGCTCAGTACCAAGTTGAACCGGGGCAAGGAAGTTTATATTCATTTCGATGGTTACTCCCTTTAAGCCCAGGGTAAAAGCGGAAAACCCCATCGATGTGTCCGCCAAGGTAGTAATGATTCCGCCATGCAGCCGCCCCTGAGAGTTTAAAAACTCGGGTTTAACGGTGATTTTTAAACCCGCTTCGCCCTCACCAAGGTACTTGATCGTTATACCCAAAGCCGAGTAAAAGGGTATCTCCCGCAGCATATCTACAGTATCAGCCAAGGTTTTTTCAATACCCCGTTTTTCAATTGATTCATCCATAGTATTTAAGCCCTGCCTTAGTTTAATATTTCAATAATATTATTTTAAAGCAAGATTCATGCCCATGAGTCCGCATAAAAAAAGAGACCCATGGTCCACTAAAATTTTTTATTATTTATTGTATATTTATACATTTTATTCCATATATTTTATCTATTTATAAAGCGAGGCAAGAGAGATTCCCAGTTTCTTTGCTACCACGCGCTTGGTGTCAAGGCTGGACCCATTGTGTTCCAGCATAATAATTATCGCCTTACACTCCGCCCCCCGCATTATCTTATCCAAAGGTTCGTCTATCTTTTTCTCTATTACTTCTTTATTGGCCAAACACTTGGGCAGGTGACGATCGGTTATCAAGTCATCTTCACACATGTTTACCGCAAATTCGACCACGTTGCGCAGTTCACGCACGTTACCCGGCCAAGGATACTGCAGTAGTATATCATGGACCTCATTATTGAGGCGATAATTACGTCCCATTTTTATATTAATAGGTTTCCAGATACTTTTCAGCAAGCAGTTTAATAGTGGTTTCTCCGTTTAAGATTCGTTGGACTGCAGGTACTTTAAACTCACGATCATACCTTGCCTTTGTCATCTTGAATACCTCCTTCTTTATTGTAGGGGTATTCTTAATGTCTATCAAACCTGGGAAAGGTCACTCCTTTTAGCGTTGTTTTGGCTATGCAACTTAAACATACACTTGGAGTTACATCCGTGTCATTTTAAATGTGCGATACTTATTTTTCCCTTATCCGAATTAGCTTTGCTGAGTGATCAGCGGGCAACTAAGGCGGTAAAGGAAGGTATATATGAAAGGAGATATTGTGCCAGTAGAAATCAAGACCAAACTCTTAAAGCAACGCTATTTGAGGAAATTCTTATTGGATGTTTCTTAAATAGTAGAAGTGTGGATGGCCATAATAAAGACAAGCCGTTGTTTTTCGGTGCTGGTAGAGAAAATAAGAGCTGGCACAGATATTGCATCAAATATGAAAAAGAGTCGCCTACATAATGTATTCTTCAAAGTATTCTTCAAACAAACCAGTCTTAAAAGAGAGGTGATTCAGAGAATCGATTTATGTTTCGGTTGTTATTCCAGTTCGAGGCATAAAGCTTAGAACATATAGAACAGGAGGGATTTAAAAAATAGACTATATGAATTTGGTGGACAATAATACCTGTAAATCCGCCATATACGTTTGCTAAGCTTCGCTTTCAAACAAGACCCAAAGCACAGGTAGAAACGGAGGGAGAACGTTGAGCGCCGTCGTTAACGAAATCTGTTCCCAAGACATTTACTCGGTCTGGCAAAAGGTTTCCAAGATTATCTGGCTGCAAAACAGCATCAGCACCCAGATGCTGGAAATAAACTACCAGCTCAAAGAATTGGAAGGGCTGCTCCCAGAGTTCAAATCGACCCTGTCCAACCTGAACCCCCAAATAACCGAAAAGATCAAACAGATCTTGGCGAATAACGCCGGCATATCCGAAGAATTCGTCACCACCTGGATGCGGATCAGGGGTCTCATGTAAGGTATCCAGTAAAGTGGATCGACGCCTAAGGAGGACTATGAAGGATGCAAGACCAGCAAAAAGTCATGACCGCGCGGGAGGCGGTGCAGCGGTTTATCAAACCCGGCACCCATATAGCCTTCGGCGGGGTGACCGTCGGCCGTAAACCCATGACCATCGCCCGGGAAATCGTCCGCCAGGGAGTCGGCGAGCTCTATGTAACCGCCAACTTCTCCAGTTGGGTGGAAGAAATGCTGGCTGGCGCCGGCCTGATTAAAAAATTTGAGACCACCTACTTCGGCCTGGAAGCCGGGATGCCAGTGGCTTACGCCATTCGCCGCGCGGTGGAAACCGGCGAGATCGAACTCCTGGAAGACTACAGTAACCTTAGCTTTGCCATGCGGGCGTTGGCCGCGCGCATGGGATGGCCCTTTGCTCCGTGCATGGGCGACCTGGGCAGCGACCTCCCAGAATTCGACGTGTTCGGGCGCGCCGGTTTACGCGGCAAAGACGCGAACGGCGACTGGATCCACCCCGGCATTCCCCCGAAAAAACTCCAGGTCATTGACGACCCCTTCGAAGGGTGGGGCCTGCGGCCAAGAAAGTTCCGCACTGGGGAAGACACCTGCGCCAACCAGACCAATGCCTACCGGCAGTTAGGCCCCAAGGCCACCGCCTACACGGGGAAACAAGGAGTCAAAGTCGCCCTGGTCCCCCCCCTGCTGCCCGAAGTAGTGGTCATCCGGGCGCAAAAAGCCTCCGTGGAAGGGACCGTACGGGTCGAGGGGGTTGTGGGTTCCGACATCGACCAGGCCGTATCCGGGAGGATTCTCATCGTCGAGTGCGAGAGAGTCTGCTCCGCAGAAGAACTGCGCTTTTTGCCCGAACACAACCAGATTCCTGGCTTCTTCGTGCACGCGGTCGTGGAGCAGCCCTTTGGAGCCCATCCCACTTCGGTCCCCAGCTACTACGACTACGACTACCACTGGCTGCGGAGATACGTCCAAACCTGCAACCACCAGTCCCTTGACTTTATAAAACGCTTTTGGCGCGAGGAAGTCGGAGACACCGAAAACGACTGGGATTACTTCACCAGAAAAATCGGGTGGAGCCACCTGTTAAACTTAGTTGCCGACCCGGTATACCGCTACAACCCAGAGTATGATCGCTTTGGGGAAATGGAAGGAGGAGAAAAGCGTGACTGAGACATCCGCGACCCTAAAAGCCGACTACCACAGCTACCTGGCTTCCCGCGGACTCGAAGCTGACAAATGGATCACCAACGAAATCATGGCGATCGCCACCGCGCGGCAGATTCCCGACCGCTCCTTCCTCTTCGTCGGCACCGGGCTGCCCATGGCCGCCAGCATGCTGGCCCAGCACACTACCGCGCCCCGACTGACCATGATCTCAGAAGTCGGGATTGTAGGCCCCCAGACCGTCCACACCCCCATCTCGGTCATCGACCCGCGCCTAGCCCTGAAAGCCGAAATGCTCGGAAGCATCGCCGACGTCTTCGGACTCATCAGCCTGCGGGGTTTCTGCACCCACGGCATCCTGGGAGCCGGCCAGTGCGACAAATACGGAAACATCAACTCCACCATCATTGGAGACAGCTACTGGCCGGCCGGGGTTTCCCCCAGCGGGAGCGGTCCCAAAACCCGGCTGACCGGGAGCGGTGGAGCGAACAGCATCGCATCGGTAGCCGACGAAATCATCGTTATCATGGTTCACGAAAAGCGCCGCCTGCCCGAAAAAATAGACTACCTCACCACCGTTAGCGGGCAGCGGGGTCCTGGCCAAGAAAACCGCTTCCAGTACGGACTTTTCCGGGGAGGAAAAGTCACCGTCTGCACCGACCTCTGCATCATGAAATCCGACCCGGAAACCGGCATCCTGAAACTCGCCCAGGTCTACCCGGGGGTATCCATCGAGACCGTCAAGCAGAACACCGGGTGGGATTTAGACACCAGCCAAGCCACCACCTTAGATCCTCCCACCGAAGAAGAATTGATGACCTTGCGTATGGTGGTGGACCCGGGGCGGCTATACCTGGGGAGAAAATCCAAGCGTAAGGATGCCTGACGACGAAGCGCGAAACGTTACGGGAAGCAGGGGCAATCGTAGTCGATACTCCCTGGGACCTCCAGGAAGCTCTGAGTTCATTGGGAATTAAATAATACCAATACCTATTAAGGAAATAAAGTGAAATACCTGTGGAAAACAATTTTGAAGGGAGATTGAACTAATGGATTTTACATTAAGTTTTGAACAAAAGACAATCCAAAAATTGGCCAGGGATTTTGCCGCTAAAGAAGTTCTGCCGGTGGCTGCCAAGTATGAGAAGGAGGGTATTTTCCCCCGCGATATTATTCGTAAGATGGGTGAACTGGGATTCATGGGCTGTGCTTTCCCAGAGGAGATTGGCGGATCCGAACTCGGATTTATGAATATGGTTTTGATAATTGAAGAGATCACCAAGGTTATGGCGTCTCTTGGATCAGCCTTTAATATGAATGCCATGACCTGCCCTTACGCTATTGCAATGTTTGGGACAGACGAGCAAAAACAAAAGTATGTACGTCCTCTCATTACCGGCGAAAAAATCGGATATATGGGTCTAACCGAACCAGGTGGTGGATCCGACGTGCTTGGTGGTATGAAGACCAGGGCTGTCAAAGACGGTGATTATTACGTCCTTAACGGTTCCAAGACCTTTATTACTTTTGCTACTGAAGCAGACTGGGGCGTTTTATATTGCAAGACTGATCCCAGTAAAGGCCATGCCGGTATTTCGGGCTTCATTATTGAGACGAATACTCCCGGGTTTACTGCCACCCGTATAAATACTGTCGGTATGGGAAAAGCAGTTCCCACTTGTGAAATAGCTCTTGAAGATGTTCGGGTACATAAGGATAATTTGCTGGGTGAAGAAAATAAAGGTTTTGGCTATGCCATGACTGCTTTGGATCATGGGCGAATTACTGTTGCTACCCGTGCTGTGGGCCTGGCTCAGGCATCTTTAGATGCTGCACTAAAATACGCCAACGAACGCGAAGCTTTTGGACAAAAAATCGGCAAGTATCAGATGGTGCAGAGGCTGATTGCAGAAACGATATGTGACGTTGAGGCAGCGCGACTCTTGGTTTATCGTGCAGCCTACCTGATGGACTGTGGATATGTTCCCACCCGGGAAAGCTCCATAGCCAAGTACTTTGCCGCCGAGACATCATATAAAGCGTCTCAAGTTGCTGTAGAAATATTCGGGGGTTATGGCGTATGCGAGGAATATCCCATTTCCTTGTATAATGGCCAGGCTCAGCTTGTTCGGACCGGAGAAGGTTCACCTAATATTCAGAGACAACTCATCGCCCAGGATGCACTGGGGTATAAAAAAGCTAGCAGAGGCAACAGAAGGATAATTAAACTGCGCTCGGATATAGTGGAACCTGAAGAATAGGAACAGTGAGTGATGGAGCGCCGAAGGCGGGCCGGTTGAAATCCTGCGCTTTTAGCCGACCAAAGGTCGGGGCCGAACCCTCCGGCTATAGTCAGTGGTTGTTTAGTTGTTAATGCTTGTATGGGTTACTGGATCATACTGCGGGTAATGCTATTATGGCATTACCTGCAGTTAGTCTAGGAGTAATCCCAAGCTGGTGGGGGCACTCAGAAATTACCTCGGTAAATTGGCAGACAGAAGGCTAAACAGTTTATCTTTACCGGCAGGCGGTTGAGCGCTATGGAAGCCAAGGAATTTGGACTGGCAGTTAAAGTGGGGTGCCACAGGATCAGCTAATGGAGGCGGTTAAAGCGGGAGTAGCGGAAATAACCAAGAATGCACCAGTAGCTGTTTACCAGGCAAAAAAAGCTATTAACTATTGTAGCGACCTGGATATAAACTCTGGTTTGGTGCTTGAAGCGGATATATAGGAAGGTTTAGGGGTATGAGCAGAAACTTCCCCAGATAGGTTATTGCTAATTAAACAAGTAGAACAATTAATAAGGAGGTACTTATATTTGAAATTCAATTTTTTGAATAAATTTAATATTGGCACACAGATAATTATTGTATTTTTCGGGTTGTCGTTAATTATCTGCTTTACTTTAAGTTTTATAGCTTATCGTTCGTCTTCAAAAGCGACGACAGAATTGGTTAACTACACTTTAGAAATGAAAGCGGGAGATGCAGCAAATGAAGTAATAGGAAGTATTAAAGCAATGCTTCAACCTATGGAAACTCTATCAAGGAATGATCATATTGCTAGTATGAACTGGCAGCAGCAACTGCCTATACTGCAAGAAGAGGCTCAAAAGTTGGGTTTTCAGGCTTTAGGGATAGTTTCCCCTGATGGTAACTTACGACAGTCCGATGGTCGTAACTCTGACATCTCACAGCGGCAGTATTTTAAGGACGCCATGGCTGGGAAATCATCCGTCTCTGACCCAACTGTTAGCAATTTGGACAAGTCAATTGTAATCATGGCGGCTGTTCCTATTAAAGACGGTCAGGGTAAAGTTGTCGGCGTTATGACTGGTAGATCAGACTATACTGCATTAAGTAATATCGTCGCTGGAATAAAGATAGGGAATACTGGTTACGGATACATGATTAACAATGCTGGGTTAACGATAGCCCATCCGAACGAAGAGAAGGTCAAGTCGATGGAAAACACTCTTGAGGCCGTGAAGAAAGATCCCTCATTAGCTTCTTTAGCGGCTATTATAAAGAATATGGCTTCCGGTGAGAAGGGTTACAGCAGTTATGAAGACAGTGGGGTTAAAATGCTTGTTGGCTTCTCGCCAGTACAAGGTACTTCCTGGTCGGTAGGGGTGGCCCAACCGGAGGATGAAGCCATGGCATCGTTAAAGTCACTGCGAAATAATGTTATTTTAATAACTGCGGTATTGATTCTCATTTGTATGGTTGCCGGATTGATTATGGGCCGTTACCTGGGCAGACCCATTATGGCAGCAGCTAAACATTGCGACCTAATAGCAGGAGGTGATTTCAGTAAATTAATGGAAGAGACCTTTGTCAATCGTGGAGATGAGATTGGTGCTTTAGCTAAAGGCTTCAATAAGATTGTCATTAATATTAACGAAATTCTAAAACAACTTCAGCATACTTCACAGCACTTACTTAAATCAAGCCAAGCGATGAATGCCTTATTTCAGTCGGCATCAGCTACCATGCAGCAGGTTTCAGCTTCTACCCTTCAGATATCTAGCGGCTTGCAGAATGTTTCTGCCTCTACTGAAGAAATCTCTGCTTCTGGTGAGCAGATGTCGGCCTCAGTCTCGATTGTGTCTGACGAAGCTAAAGGTGGGGCATCCCAGGCAACGGAAATTGACAAGCGTGCTGAAACCATGAGCAAACAGGTACAAACCAATAGGCAAAATACATATAACGTTTATGAAAATATTAGAGGAAAAGTTATAAAAGCTATTGAAGAAGCTAAGATTATTGAAGAAATTTCTAATCTAGCAAACTCTATATCAAATATTTCAGAACAAACAAACCTCCTAGCGTTAAATGCTGCTATTGAAGCGGCTAGGGCTGGAGAACAGGGATGGGGCTTTGCGGTAGTTGCTGATGAAGTGCGTAAACTTGCTGCTGAATCGTCAGAAACTGTGAAGAACATTCATAGCCTAACAGGTAAAGTACAGGTGACTATCGGTGAACTAATATCTAATTCTCAAGATTTGCTGGACTTTATCAGTAAAGATGTTACCGATGGCTACGATTCCATGATTGAGGTCAGTAAGCAGTATCAGCAGGATGCGAATATATTCCTTAACTTGTCTAATAAGACTGCAAATGCTTCTACTGAAGTGCTGGCCGCTGTTGAAGAAATTAGTAAAGCGTTGGATTCCGTAGCGGCCACTATCACCGAAAGTGCTGCCAGCTCCCAGGAAATCGTCAGGAGTATCGAGTATACAAACAAATCGATGGTAGAGGTCACCGATGCGGCGAACCAGTTAGCTGAAGAAGCGGCTAAGATGGACGAAGTTGTAAAGCAATTTAAAACATTGAATTAAAATATATCGGATAAAGACTCCTTTCGATAGTCTCCATTTGATTCCTGGTAGATCTCGCTAATCAGTATTAGTAATTCTTCATTGGATTTGGTCCTGGCGCTCTTATCGGTCTTTTTGTTGCGGTAGTCATAGCGGGAGTAGCCCAGTTCATTCTCTAGTTCGGCTTCCAGCATCTTTTGGAGGGCTTGGCCGAACATCTCTTTGAGTGCTCCTGAACATCTGTAGCAGTCTTTAGGTTCTTTTCCTTGATAAACTGTTTGATCTGATCGTCGGTAAAAAGCCCCATAAATGTAAGCCCCTTAGAACTCATTTTAATCCAGGTCCCAAGGGTTCACACAAATTATTTTACAGTCTGATCGACACTATCACCAATATTAATTATATAAGGAAACTGCCTTTTCCGGATTGAAAATTTAGAATGTCACTTTAAATATAAAGTGCTAAGCGTAGTACCTATTTTAGGCGGAAGAGAGCGGATTGGATCACTTGTGTTAGCTAAAAACATAAGTGATCTCTACTTCTTGATTTATCTATAATTATTATTTGTTATTTGTTGAGCGAGCGTTATAGCATCCTAGAAATTACGTTTCTCATTTTACAGAAATCGTCGTTACGATATTCATAGTTTTAACCCCCTGAACTAAATTTTATTTGACTTCTATAAGTGATCTCTACTTGTTGATTTATCTATAATTATTATTTGTTATTTGTTGAGCGAGCATTATAGCATCCTAGAAATTACGTTTCTCATTTTTCAGAAATGGTCGTTACGATATTCATAGTCTTAACCCCCCTGAACTAAATTTTATTTGCTTCTACCGGTGAATTTACTGATGCTGATTTTATTTTTCTACATATCCTTTTATTTGTGACGCTCTGAATCCTTTTAAATTTATACCAGGCTGGTAAGTGAAACCGGTAAATAGTCTTATCCGTCGTGATTATGGTGAATGAAGCCCGGTCGAAAGAAGATTCGGCCCACAGCTCCACAATGTCTTTGGCCGGATAATAATTGGGTAATATTATCCCAAAAGTCCCTTTAATGTCTCCTCCTTTTATGATCGGCCATATACAGCTGTTGATGATTTCTCCATATTCTTTATATTCAAAGGATGACACAATAGGCTTCTTTTCCAGGATACACTTTTCTATAAAGCCTTTTATAAAAAATTTTTCTCCGATTTTGATTTTATTATGATTTACCCCATAGCTGTTAACATAAACAAACCTGTTTTTGTCTGTGGCAAAACAAATAATGTCTCTTTCATGCGCACGAATCAGGGATGATAAATATACCCGGATAAATTCAGCGTTTTGTTCCATCTCAAGTCTCCTAAATCTGGCAAATATAAATTATCAAATTTAACCACTCTGTGAATCTAACAGGTAGAAGCCTACTTTGAGGCAGGCTTCCACTCCGAAGAGAGATATATGGGAGGAGCTTTGAAAATTATTCTCAGCAATTATCGTGCCAATAATAAAGGTTTGTTTCAATCTGGCATATTACTTCTTTTTCCACACATCACAAAGGGTTTTTCGGTTTTCGCACCTTGGCATTCTTCCTAACTGTGAGATCCCCGCTGATATGCTGCATATAATTCTACCCCCTCGATTTCTAAAATTTTTGCTGCCTGATTTCTTTTTTTACTTAATTTCTAACGGGAGTCCAGAAGGGTAGCTGCTGATTTAACAAACCACCTTATTAATAGCTCCAAGCAAAAAATATGCCGAAAAAAAGCTCGCCCCCAACTATCAGGCGAGCTTTATACAATGGGTTGGTTTTCTTGAACATAAAGCAATTATGTCAAGAAAGACGCGCATTTTATATAAGCAAACATCATGCCACATCTGGCAGATAGGGTTTTATGTTGGCGTTGTTTTTGCATAAAACATCAATCGGCGTAGGCTCATTTCTCTTCTTCCTCTCCCTCTCCCTCTCCCTCTCCCTAAGGTGCCTGATTATATAGGCACCTTTATTTATGGTTTCTTTATTCGCTCGCATACTTTGTACCGTTCTTCTTTATAAATATTTGGCATGAATTTTGCATCAAATTCTTATATGGGCTTCTGAGGCCACTAATTGTTGCTTCTCCTTTGCATTTTTGGCTCCACAATTCTATCTCAGGAGGCGTGATTGATTATGCATCTAGTACCTGACAGCTCATTCAAAAACTTGAATGAAAAAATTGAATATGTAAAAAAAAGAATAAATGATAGTAAAGAATGGCATGAAAAGCGATGGCTTCAAAGGCAGTTGAAAGAAATAACCAGAGTTCACTAAAATGTTTTTGGTGTATTTCTGGTACTAATTTCGGAAAATTGCACAATGTTGATGCGTTTTTTGCGTAAATATTACTTGGTCATTAAGGCTCCTCCATAATCTCTTTTTTAGCCCCTTAGGGGCTAATTTTTTTATTTTTTATAAATGAAGAGGAGCTGGTTGAACTGGAACAGGCGCTGATGAATAATGGGCTTATCCATGAAGCCAACATTCTTTCCCTGTGTTTCTCTACCGAGGAGCAAAAGGAGGGTATGACGGCCTTTGCCGAGAAAAGACCTCCTAGGTTCACGGGCAGGTAATCCGATTCTGCAGCTTTTGTACCACAGCGCTTTTGCCGTCTTTGTCCAACCCTAGCCCCCAGTTATATTCTTGGCATATTATTTGCATATATTTTATGACGGAGCTCTATAAACCCACCCCTTGCTTGCTCGCCTGATCGACTGGGCGAGCTTTTTTTCGGCATATTTTTTGCTGATAATAACCTTGTGGTTTCAGCACTCCCTTCCTTCCTACCGATGGCTTGATTTCGGTTCAACTGTCTTTATGATTAGTGAATTTCTTCAAGCTTAAAGTATAATTATTTGGAGGTAAATTTAAAACATACCGCGATTAGCCAGCATCATTAAAGAAAAACCTATAATCCTTGAATCTGAGCAAACCTTGAGGGACCTGTTATCATTCCGAATGTTGCTGCACATGTGGCTAAAGAGCAATAATGGGGAAGGTCCTTGGCTGGAAGCGCTAGAGATGTATCAGATAACCATTAAAAAAAGTAGCCCATTAAGGGCCTAAATAGAAGGAGTTAGGTTAGTTTTTTAAACTGCTTTGACCTACGCAACTATATACCAAGCAAGAACTGTGCCATTAAAGGATGCTACCTCCGATGAAACCTTACAAGAGAGTAGCTGTGTAAAATAAAAACAGGCACCTGAATTATCAGGTACCTGGGGAAGAGGGAAGAAGGATTATGGAGACACACGTAATTATTATACGCAAAAACTGTGCCAGGGAGTTGGTTTGATGAAGTTAATCCGAGCTAAATGGGGCTATTGCAGGCCCATCCGACGGTAGCACAATCCATTTGATTCCGGCGGCGGAAAACCCTATTGTAGTATTGGGTGAGCATGCGGAAGCAGAGTACAGAATGGTGGACCAGGAATCTGAGGGACTAGAAAGATCGTGGCATTATAGAGTGACTGTAGCATGGCCACTCGGTTGGCCGTGAAGGGATGTTAGGGAAGAGAGAAAGCCTTGAAATATTTGATTAATCAATTCTTCCTCAGCACCCAATCATGAAACTTTGGGCATGTAGTACGGCATTCTTCTTCAGAATAGAAGCAGCTAAGAAATTTAAACACGGACTGGTGATTCGCATGCTGTCCATTACCGGGGCGAGACTGGGTGAAATTGCGGGACTCCGGTGGAATGACGTAGATTTCCGAGCAGGCACTATTACAATTACAGTGGCAGCAGACACCAGGAAAAGAGCTTATCGCGAGAGAAGGAGCAATGACACTCTGGCTTCGTTTCAGAACCTGGTTTTCATCGCTGACGATGGGAGGCCTCTGAGACACAGGTCTATACAGCTGCCGCTCAGACGTACGCTAAAAGGAGCAGGACTCCCAAGGATGCGTTTACACGATCTAAGGTATAGTGAATCAGAAATCATGGCCCTAGCTGGACACGCGGGGCTTGACAGCACCAAGCCCTACATTCATAATAATCGTGTTGGGCACAATATACTCGACACGATTAATGACCGGCGTACTAAAAGGCGTACCATGAATTGATGATCGTTGGTACCTAGGGATTTTAGATTCGGGATGAATTGTTCAAATCCTGTCATCCCGACCATCTTTCCAGTACTGGAATGATGTGAAAACACACAGTGTCCCGGTAGCTCAGCCGGACAGAGCAACGGCCTTCTAAGCCGTGGGTCGGGGGTTCGAATCCCTCCCGGGACGCCATTTATTTAGAGAAAAACGAGTTGACAGCGAACTCCCGATTTGTTACCATAACTCGGCAGGTATTAAAAAGGCAGCGCGGTGGGTGTAGCTCAGTTGGTTAGAGCACCAGATTGTGGCTCTGGGGGCCGTGGGTTCGAATCCCATCATCCACCCCAAAATAGTATTAGAAGCCGGTAACACCGGGCTTCTTATTTTTTTCGCTTAAAAAGATGAGAGCGGGTCCGCTAAACCCGCCAACTCTTATCTTCGCTGCTTTCTTCATCCCAGAAAACTAAACCAGCCGATACCCCACCCCCGGCTCGGTGATGATATGCCTGGGACGTGACGGGTCCTTTTCGATTTTGTGCCGCAGCTGCCCGATATAGACCCGCAGGTAGTGGGCCTCCTGCTCGAAATTGGGGCCCCATACGGCGCGCAGCAGCTGGCGCTGGGTAAGGACCTTCCCCCGGTGGAGCGCCAGAGCCTTAAGCATCTCGTACTCGGTCGGGGTGAGCTTCACCTCTTCCCCGTCGACGCTTACTCGGCGGTAAGCCAGGTCGATCACCATGCCGTCGAAGTCGAGGACCGGCTCACTTTCCGCGCTGGTCGCGTGGCGAAGCGCCGTGCGGATGCGGGCCAGCAGCTCTCCCATGCCGAAAGGCTTGGTGACGTAGTCGTCGGCGCCGTTGTCCAGGGCAGCCACCTTTTCCGTTTCCTGGTCCCTGACCGACAGGATTATTATCGGCACCGGCGACCATTCCCGTATCCGCTTGACGACCTCCAGGCCGTCCATATCGGGCAGCCCCATGTCGAGGAGCACGAGGTCGGGTTTAAAGATCGCCGCCATCTCCAGCCCTTCCCGGCCGCTCGCCGTTTCACCCACATCGAAATCGTGCGCCTCCAGCGCGACCTTCAGCAGCCTCCGCATCTGGGGCTCGTCGTCGATCACCAGTATCCGCATCCCCTTGTTGCCCATACTAAGCACCCTCCTCCAGGGGGGACAGCTCCCCCAGCAGGTTTTCATTCAGCGGGAGGGTAAAGGTTATTACCGCTCCGCCGCCGGGGTTGTTTTCCGCCCTGATCCTGCCTCCATGGGCCTCGACCATGGCCCGGCAGATGGTCAATCCCAGGCCGACCCCGCTTGTTTTCCGGGAGGTCTTCAGCCGGTAGAACTTGTCGAAGACCTGTTCCAGCTGGTCCCCGGGGATCCCTGAGCCGCGGTCCGCTGTCCTGATCTCTACCATGCCCTCGACCCGCCGGGCGGAGACGGTTATCTCGTCGACCCTTTCTGAATACTTGACGGCGTTGTCCAGGAGGTTGACGATCACCTGCTCGATCAGGACGAAGTCCACATACAGCAGCGGCAGGTTGGGCTCGATATCGATTCGGAGCGGCCACTGCCTGAGGGCTTCCAGGCGGCGGACCGCCACCCCGATGATATCCTGGATGTCGCACCAGTCTCGGTTCAGCTTCAGGAAACCGCTTTCCAGCCTGGCCATGTCGAGCAGGTTGTTGACCACGCGTTCCATCCGCACCGCCCCCTGCTTGATGCTCTTGAGCAGGTCCCTCCTTGCCTCCGGGGGATAAACCTCGCCCTCCTCCAGCAGCCCGGTGACCGCCCCGGTTATGGAGGTGAGGGGTGTCCGCAGCTCGTGCGAGATGGAGTTTAAGAGCGCGTTGCGCAGCCTCTCCGAATCCGCCAGCAGTTGGGACTCCTTGGCCTTTTCCCCGAGCTGGACCCGGTTTATGGCCATGGCGGTGAAGCTGCCGAGGGCGTCCAGGAGCAGGCGCTTCTCATTGGAAAGCGGCTGCCCGGTATCAAAGGGCCAGACACCCAAGACGCCTATGGCCCTGCTCTCGGCCACCAGGGGTACGTATATCCCGTTCGACCCGGCCAGGGTCTCGGTCCCCCAGCCCGCCACCTGTCCCTGCTCAAAGACCCATTTCACCACCGCCTTTTCCTTCTCGTCCAGGAACACCTCATGCCTTGAGGCGGTACTGGCAGTGATATTCAAGGCGTCCTCTTTATCCGGGAGGAATATCACCACCTGGCCTTCCATGCTCTGGGCGATACTCTTCGCGGCGGTGTTTAAAAGTCTTTTCAGGTCGACCTCGACCGTGATCTCCCGGCTCAGCTCCTGGATGGCGGCCATCCTGGACTCGCGCTGCTTGGAGAGCGATACCTGCTGCCTGAGCCTGGTCGAGATGGACCCGGTCAGCAGTGCGACCAGGAGGAATATGGAGAAGCTGATCAGGTGGCGCAGGTCAGCCACCGTCAGCCTGAGGGTCGGCGGCACGAACAGGTAATCGAAGGCCAGGATTCCCAGCACGGACGCAAACACCCCAGGGCTCAGCCCCCAGCTTACCGCGCTCAAGAGCACCGGCAGGAGATACAGCATCGCGACGTTGACCAGTCCGAGGTCGGGCTCCAGCCACTTGGCCAGCACGGTCACTGCCGCGATCATTACGAAGGTGAATAAATAAGGATACAGCTGCCGGGTCTGCCGGGGAAAGACCGAGTAGCGGGGCAGCCCCTCCGGCTGCGACCTCCCCGAGATGACGTGGACACTGATGCCCTCGCTTTTATGTATCAGGTTGTCGACCACCGAGCCGTGGATCCACTCCCAGAGCTTAGAGTGCAGGGGGCGGCCGATGATGAGTTGGGTTACGTTTCGCTTCCGGGCTATCTCCAGCAGTTCCTCCGCCACGTCCTGGCCGGTGGTGACTACGGTCTGGCCGCCCAACTGCTCGGCGAGACGGAGGTTTTTGGTCAGGCGGTCCCTTTCCGCGTCCCCGGCCGGCAGGCGGCGGGGGGTCTCGATATAGACCGCCAGCCACTCGGCCTGAAGGCTGGAGGCGATCCGGCTGCCCAGGCGGATAAGCTGGGCGGAAAAGGGGCTGGCGCTGACGCAGACCATGATCCTCTCTCCCACCGGCCAGGGGCCGGGGATGGCGTGGGCCCGCATGTAGGTTTCCAGCTGGCGGTCGACCCGCTGGGCGGTGAAGCGGAGCGCCAGTTCGCGCAGGGCGTTGATGTTGCCGGGGCGGAAGAACTTGTCGAGCGCCTCCCGCGCCTTGTCCGGGACATAAACCTTTCCCTCCTTAAACCTCTGGATCAGGTCGTCGGGAGGGATGTCGATGACGTGGATCTCGGCCCTTTCCAGTATCCGGTCAGGCAGCGTCTCCCGCACCACCATCCCGGTGATCCGGGCCACCACGTCGTTCAGGCTCTCCAGGTGCTGGATGTTGAGGGTGGTGTATACGTTTATCCCCGCGGCCAGCAATTCCTCGACGTCCTGGTACCGCTTGGCGTGCCGGCCGGTGACGTTGGTGTGGGCGAGTTCATCGACCAGGGCCAGCTTCGGCTTTCGCGCGAGCAGCTTGTCCAGGTCCATTTCGGAAAAGGGCTTGCCCCGGTACTCCACCTGGATGGGGGGGACGACCGGCAGCCCGGCCAGCAGGACCTCGGTCTCGGGACGGCCGTGGGTCTCGACCCAGCCCACCAGCAGGTCCACCCCTTCCGCCATCCGCTCCCGGGCCGCCTGCAGCATGGCGTAGGTCTTTCCCACCCCGGCGGCGGCCCCCAGGAAGATGGTCAGGGTGCCGCGGCTTTTATCTTTTAGACCGGCGAGCAGGGCGTCGGGGTCGGCCCGCTCGACCTGGTTTAGGGTCATGCCCGCATCCCCCTTACCGTTTATCCAGGCTGTCCAGTTCCAGGTTTAGTTTTACATATTTATTCCTGTAAAACCTAATAAGACACCTGGTGGTAGAACAGTTTCTTCATCGCAGCCTTTTCATCCTTCTTTTTATAGGGTAACCCAGATCCCTACATTCAGGTTTCTCTGCTTAGTTTAATTAACCCGACAGTCAAGGGGTTGTAAAGATTCGGGGGAAAGGTGTCAAGAAAGCGTAAAGATTGGCGTTTGTCGATTCCAAAAAGAAAACCCGCTGACTATAATTTAACCGGGTCACCGAGATCAAAGGCGTTTTCACGATAACAGACAAGAATTTAACAGACGGGAGAGGGAGACCTTGTTCGGACAGTTAATGCGGTGGCTTCTGGGACAAAGGCTTGAAACGAGCCGGCTGGCGGAAGAAAAGCTCAACGTCTTCTGGGGTATGCCGATACTAGCCAGCGACGCGATATCCTCGGTGGCTTACGCCGCGGAGGAGATACTCTACGTTTTGATCCCGGCGGTGGGCCTGCTCTCTTACCTGTGGCTGCCGCGGGTGGCCGGCGTCATCATCCTGCTGCTGGTAATACTCACCCTGTCCTACCGCCAGACCGTGGAAGCGTACCCCGGCGGCGGCGGGGCTTATATAGTCGCCAAGGACAACCTGAAGCCGGTATACGGCCTGATCGCCGGGGCTTCCCTCTCGGTCGACTATGTGCTCACCGTCGCGGTCAGTATCTCGGCCGGCACCGCCGCCATCACATCTGCCTTACCAGCCCTGTATGAACAACGGGTGGTTATCTCGGTGGTGATTATTGCCCTGCTGACGTTAGGCAACCTGCGGGGTATCAGGGAGTCATCCCGCATCTTCAGCCTCCCCACCTACACCTTCATCCTGGCGCTGGTAATCCTGATCGGGGTGGGAACAGCCAGGTACATGAGCGGAGACTATACGGTAATCGCGGCGGAGACCCCAATGGAAGCCCTCCCGGAGCTTACCTTCGGCACCGGGGCGGTCACCCTCTTCCTGCTGCTGCGGGCCTTTTCCTCGGGGTGCGCGGCCGTGACCGGGGTGGAGGCGATCAGCAACGCGGTGCCCAACTTCAAGGAGCCGGCCTCCCATAACGCCAAGATCACCTATTTCCTGCTGGCCCTGGCCGTGATGATAACCTTCGGCGGCTCCGCATTTCTGGCTAAGATCTACCAGGTGGTACCCAACCCTCAGCAGACGGTGATAGCCCAGATCGCCACCGCTGTCTTCGGGCACGGATTCATGTTCTATTTCATCCAGGCCACCACCGCCGTCATCCTAGCCATGGCCGCCAATACCGCCTTCGCCGGGTTTCCCACCCTGTTTTCGGTCATAGCCCAGGACGGTTACGCGCCCCGCCAGCTGGCCCTGCGCGGACACCGCCTGAACTTCTCCAACGGTATCATCGTCCTGGCCATCCTGGCCAGCATCCTGGTGATAGTGTTCCAGGGTGACACCCACCTGCTGATACCCCTGTACGCCGTCGGGGTCTTCACCTCGTTCACCCTCTCCCAGACCGGGATGCTGGTGCGCTGGTTCCGGCTGAAGGGGAAAGGTTGGCGGCACAAGGCGGTCATAAACGGTATAGGAGCGGTCATGTCCCTGGTCACGGTGGTGATCATCGGGGTCACCAAGTTCCAGCACGGGGCCTGGATCGTACTCGTCGTTATCCCGATAATAGTCATGCTGATGTTCCGTATAAAGCGCCACTACGAATCTGTCGCGAAACAGCTCGACGTCCCGGAAGACGTATTGCCGAAGGTGAACCTCTGGTACCAGTTCGAGCACCACGTCATATTACCCATAGACAGCCTCAACGCCATGACCCTCAAGGCCCTGCGGTATGCGCAGGGCATCTGCCCCAACGTGGTGGCCTTCCATGTCGAGATAACCAGGGGGGGGGCCGACAAGCTGAAGAGGAAGTGGGCGCAGCTCGACACCGACATCCCCCTGGTGGTCAAGTTCTCGCCCGACCGGGAGATAGTAAAGACCTTGACCAGTTACATCCAGTCGGAGGAACACGCCTCCCGGCCCGAGGACATGATAACCGTACTCCTGCCGCAGTTTTTCGTCTCCCACTGGTGGGAAGCGGCGCTCCACAACAACACCAGCCTGTTCATCGCCAACTCGATGTTCCATAAACGCAACGTCGTCGTTTCAGTGGTGCCCTTCTACCTCGAGGACCTGCCCACCCGCCGGGAGATTCAAAACAAAACCGTGAAGGAACTGAGGCTGAAACTAGGCCTGACAGCGGCGGAACTGGCTTTTGCGATAAATGGGAACCGGGAAAAGATTATGGAGATAGACCACCTGAAACTGAAGGACGTGCCTGAACCCATCAAATCAAAGCTCCTGCCCTTACTCGAAGATGTAAAAGCCAGCTAAGGAGAAGCCCTGGTAAACAATTTAGGGTTGAAGCCAGATCGGTATCGTATTAGAATTAGAATGACCAGTGGCGGACCGTTTAAGCCGGCACCAATCAGCGTAAGACTTAACTCTGAAAAATTATATTTTCGCGCGCCCGTAGCTCAGTCGGATAGAGTGACGGACTTCGAATCCGCAGGCCGCAGGTTCGAGCCCTGCCGGGCGCGCCATAAATTCCCTGGAACAGCAAGGCTTCTGGGGATTTCTATTTTTTCGGAGTCAAACTATGGTGTTTACCTCGGATGGGACGCGAGGTGAAGATGGGACGCTGATATTATCCTTCCCCGGCAGCTGGCTTTTGACGGGTGGTGGTTAGTTCCTGCCAGATGGCGTCGAGTTCTTTCGGGTGGGAGAAGAGGACGGAGATTATCTCCGGGTCAAGGCTCCCGTTGCTCCCCAATCTGTTTAGGGTGCCCTCGATCTGTTCCCAGGACAAGCCGGAGCGGTAGGGCCTTTCCTCGCGCATAGCGGTATAGATGTCGGCTATGGCGATGATCCGGGATTCAGTGCACAGATCCTCCGCCTGCTTGTGAAAGGGGTATCCCTGGCCGTTCAACCACTCGTGATGGTAAGCGCCCCATTCCGCCAGGGGTATTTTGGGGAGCGCTGATTTGAGCCACCAGTAGGTATAGTAGGGGTGCTGCTTGATGGTGTTGAATTCGACCCTGGTCAGCGGCCCCGGTTTTTCCAGGATGCTTTCTGGCACAGTCAGCTTTCCCAGGTCGTGCAGCAGTCCGGCGATTTCGATCAGGGTAAGGGTTTTGGGCGGCAGGCCTATTTTCTTAGCCAGGAACCGGGCGGTTGAGGCCACCCCGGTGGAATGCCGGTAGGTAAAAGCGCTCTTGGCGTCAACCACCTGGCTGAACAGGCGGGCGATGGAGACCAGCTCTTTTATTCCAATGACCGCTTTGTGGTAAGGCCGCAGCAGGTTGATGAGGTGGAAGGAAATATTGGGCGATACGATATTGAACCAGAACGACTCGATTTTGGATAGTTCAAGAAATATGGCAACCAGGTCCGGATCGAAGACGACTCCGGACAGTTCTTTTATCTTAGCAGCGATTTTATCCCGCTGGTCGAGGATCGGGCGTTGGTCTTTGATCAGGACGATTATCCGGTCAGCCAGGTTGATGATGCGGCTGGGAAGCGGGATATCGTCTTTGCTCAACCCGCAAGGGTTGTTACCTTCCCAGTAGTCGTGGTGATGGAGGATAATCTTGTCTACCGAACCGATGAAGCTGGCTCCATTGAGAAAACTGTAGCCGGCCTGGCAGTGGGGCCATGGGTCTTTGATGTCGAATTTCTCAAGCCCTAACTTTTCATCCCAGTTGACCGCGCCGATGTCGTGAATGATGGAGGCGGACAAAAGTTCTGTGAGCTTTCCGTTGTCGAAGCCCAGGGCCTTTCCAATGTGCAGGGACAATAGCGCGACCCGTTGGTGATGAAGTATCAGTCCGCTGTGTGAGAAATCCAGGCTTTGCGAGAGATTGATCAGGAGCTGCACCAAATTTACCCTCAAAGGGATCATCCTTGCTGAATAGTATAGTCGACTGTGTAACTAAATTTTATATTAAATCGGCAGAAGATGTAAATGAAAAAGACCGCATAGTTTCTGGCTAGGAGATTAAACGGGTATCGAGCCCTGCCGGGCGCGGCATAAACTTCCCTGGAACATCATGGCTTCTGGGGATTTTATTATTTATTCCCACAAAAAATCAGCCGGTTTCGTGTATAATATTGTCTTGAACACAGACTGCAAAAGGTGGGAGACACATGAAAAAAAAGTACCTGAGCTTAATAGCCGTGCTGATTATCGGTTTGATACTGTCGACAGCCGCGGCGGCTTCCGCGGATCTCCCGATCAGGTTGATGGTTAACGGGAAAGAAGTGGCCGCCGATGTCCCGCCGCAGAATATTAACGGCCGGGTCCTGGTCCCGGTCAGGTTCGTGGCGGAAGCCCTGGGCGCGACTGTAGAATGGAACGGCGCCAGCAGCTCGGTCTTTATTAAGACCCCGGACGCTCAAAACGCTCCGGTTGTCGACAGCGGCGCCTCGCCGGCGGTCAGGCTGTTCGTGAACGGCAGACAGATAGCCGCCGATGTCCCTCCCCAGAACATCGGGGGGAGGATACTGGTCCCGATCAGGTTCGTCGCTGAGGCCCTGGGAGCCGAAGTCAACTGGGACGGGCCAAACAACCTGGTGACCATCACCAGCAGGAAACCTAAGACTTACACCTTTGACAAGGTCCGGGTTGTTATAAAGGATGAAGGACTCAGGCCGCAGACCGTGCACCTGGATAACGACACCTCCAACTCCAAGGTCTCTGGAGAAATAAAGAATGACTCCAGGGATAAGACGTACCGGTTTATCAACACCACCATCACGTTTTATGACCAGGACGGCCGGGCGGTATCCACCAAGAGTTACTATACCGACTCCGTGGTGCTGGCTCCTGGGCAGTCCACAACCTTCAGCGCTAATTTCAGCAGCCTGGACCTCAAGGGAGCGAGCATGGGCTATTTTGAGGTCGTCGTGACTACCGGATTATAAGGATAAATCGGGCGGACCAGAAGAATCCCCGGAGCTGGTGTCTTCCGGGGATTATTATTCTCCCGGGCATGCCTGGCGCTGTATCCATACCAGCAGGAAAAACCACCGGGTTGTAGAAATAAGAAAAAAAGAAGGGAGTTGGGAATTTGAGATCTGGGGTATTGAAAAAGGCATCAGTGATCAGCATCCTTTTAATACTCGTTTTAGCCGGTTCCGTTTCAGCAGCGCCGAGGGTAGTGCTCAATGGAAGTGAACTGCCTTTTGACGTCCCGCCAACGATAGAGGAGGGCCGCACCCTGGTGCCGCTGCGGGCGATCTTCGAGGCCCTCGGGGCGGAGGTCTTGTGGAACCGGGACAACCAGACGGTCACCGCCCGAAAGGAAACCACCGAGATAACACTGGTCATCGGCGGCAGGGCCACCAAAAACGGGAAGGTCGTAAACCTGGATGTGCCCGCCAAGATAGTCGACGGCCGGACCATGGTGCCGCTCCGTTTCGTTTCCGAGGCATTGGGCTGCAAGGTGGGGTGGGACGGAGAGTCCCAGACGATAAGCATATCGACGGCCACGGAAGACATCCGGGTACACTGTATAGACGTCGGCCAGGCCCAGAGCATATACATACAGATGCCGGGACAGAATGACATCCTTATCGACGCGGGAACCAGGGGTGACAGCTCGACGGTCCTCAACTACTTAAGGGACCAGGGAGTGGACGACATAGAGCTGCTGGTGGTCACCAGCACCAGGGAAGAACATTTCGGGGGCGTCCCGAGTGTATTAGAATACTACAAGGTCGAACGGGTGATCGACAACGGTTTTCAGGACGATACTTTGTTTTACCAGGATTACCGGCAGAAGATCAGCAGTAAAGGGATAAAATGGGAAGCCGATAACCATCAGACCATGAACTTCGGTGGTGTCAGGTTCGAGGTCCTGACCGGCACCGGAAAGCCGACCTCGGTCGACCATTCGGTGGTCTGCCGGCTCGACACCGTCGGCAGCATGGATTTCCTTTTTATGGCCGATGCGGCGGAGGCTGATGAGGCGGCCCTCAGCAGCGACCTGAGAGCCAAATTCCTGTTGGTCGGAAACCACGGCGCGAGCGGTTCGTCCTCCAGAGGCTTTCTCGACCGGGTCAAACCCGAGGTCGCCCTCGTCAGTGTGGGGGCGGGCAACAAGAACGGCTGGCCGGCGGTGGAGGTTATAGCCAGGCTGCTGCAGACCGGGGCCCAGGTTTATCGGACCGATCAAAACGGAACCATCGTGATATCCACGGACGGGAGTTCATACACCTTGAACAAAAGCCGGTAGGATTCATCGCGTCCACAGTAATAACATTTAACCCGGTTCAACATATGATGGAGCAGCAGCGAACTTTGAAAGAGGGGATCAGAGTGAATGCCGTTATCACCGCCGCCCGGGTGTTCGCCTTCCTGCTTTATCTCATAGCGGTGTTTGTGGTAGCCGGGGCGTTTTAGCCGACAAAAGAGGGCCGGACCAAAGATTCCAGCGGCCGCGCGCGATTATCCGCGCGGCCGTCTTTTTTCCATAATCAGAAAGTATATACTGATACTTTCTAATTCTCGTAAGTGCAACTAGGCTTTCGCCTTCGTCAAAGACTTGGCGACAGCCAAGTTTTTCTTTACGGCCGCCGGTCCCTGCTGCGGAGCCCCGCGCCCTGGTATGGAGCAGGTTAGGTACTGGACCAGCGAATCCAAGAAAAAGGTTTGACAAAGGGGGGCAAGATATCATAAAATCTTTATTGCGGGCTGAGGGAGTAATCCCTCCAGGACGCGGTCAAAGGCGCGCCGGAATACTCGATGGGGCGTAAATCATTGGGGCGTAGCCAAGTCGGTAAGGCACGGGACTTTGACTCCCGCATGCGTTGGTTCGAGTCCAGCCGCCCCAGCCAATTTGACAGCCAGAGTTGTTGTGGGCCAATAGCTCAGTCGGTAGAGCACCTGACTTTTAATCAGGGTGTCGATGGTTCGAGTCCATCTTGGCTCACCAAGTTCTTGTAAGGCTTCCAGGGTATTGTAATAACATCCTGGAAGCCTTTCTTATCTGGAAATCCACGGAAAGAGTTCAGCTGTTCATACTCAAAGGCTTGGTAAAGGATATGGTTTTGCTTCTTTTCCGGAAGGATCTATGATGGGCTGAAAGCCATGCCGATGAAAGCGTAAAGCGCCAAAATGGCGCAGTGATATAGCTTTTATATTTTTAGATGGGTTTAGTGAAAACTGATTTCGATCTCTTTCCCCAAGGCTCTGGCAACTTTAGATAGGAATTCGATGCTCGGGTTATAGTCGCCGCTTTCCAGGCGGGAAATGGCGGACTGCTTGGTTTTTACCCGCTCTGCCAGGTCTTTTTGGCTGAGCCCCTGTTCTAACCGCAGACGTATGATTTCGCGCTTTATGTCATACAGAGCCTTGAGATCGTTATATTCTTTTCTGACTTCTGGCGATTCCAGAAGCCGGGCTTTGACCTCTTCATGGTTCATTTCCTTACATCCTTCTTAGATAGTTTTTCATCCGGTTAAGCGAGGTTTCCAGTTGCCTTTTAGGCGTTTTTTCCGAGGTTTTTCTGATGGCATGCAGTAAAACAAACTTACCACCAGAAACCGCGAAATAGAATATCCGAAAATCGTTAGTACTCTGCTTTACTCTCAACTCCCATAGGCTGTTATAGTCCCCCTGCATCTTTTTAATGTGCGGAAGTCCAAGTGCCAGACCAAACTCCTTTAATAGGTCGATCTCCCTTAGAATCTTGGCCTGTTCCTTGGGTGTCAGTCCCTGAATAAATTCGAAAACCGGGAATCTACCATTTTCTTCATAGTATTCGATTTCGAACAAAGATAACACCTCTCTAGGTAAGACAATAATATCACATATAAGTTATATTGGCAACAAAGCTGGGGATAACTAACTTGGCAGAAACTTGGCAGGAATAGGGGGTACTTTTATCGTATAATGGTATTGATGCCAGTAAAAGGCTGCCCATTCTTTGGGCGGCAATTTTTTTTTGGGGGGGGCAACTGATCTTACAATCCCCGGAAATATTACGGCGAAGCAGGGGCCCGCGGGACCGGCTTATGCAGTTCGCCTTCAGTCCGCGAATAGTCCGATTTTTATGCTAAAAAGCGCCTTATTTTAGCTCCAATCTTACCTTTCGAAGATGCAGCAAGGTGAAAGAAGCTGCTCTGTACTAAGGGTGAAGCTCTTTTAGAAGTCCGGTTTTTTATAAAGATGCGTTTTGTGTCTAAAGGTTTAGACAATTATACAATATAGACATTAAGCAGATATAGCGGAAACAAAAAAAGCAGGTATCCCCGGAGAAGCCCCTGAAAAAACTTGGCCTCAGTGCCCGTAGACCACGTTGGACTTGTCGACCTCCTTCAGGGCGTTCAGTATCGCGGCTGACTTGTCGTACAGCTTCTTGGCCCGGCTGTAGAGATAATCGGCCTTGTCGATTATCTCCACCTCCAGGTCCTCGTCGTTCAGCTCCTCGATCATCTTCTCCTTGGTGGCCGACTTCTCTATCGCATCCAGGGTCATCATCACCCGGACGTTTTTATTCAGGTAGCCCTGGATCACCTCCGGCTCCCAACCTTTCTGCAGCAGGTCGACGGCCAGCAGCAGTAGCAGGGTTTCCGTCTCCTCATCGTCCAGTTCCCGGAGGTCGGGCGGGGTGAGGCAGGGGATGCGGACGATCCGGTCTCCCTGCTCCCGGTAGTAGTGCAGGGGGTTGGTCATGGCAAAAAACCTCCTCCCAGGTTTAGGGCTCGTTTTAGATTCTGTTTTTGCGGCCGGGTTTATGCCCGGAAAAAGGCCGGGGCAGGTATTTTTGTCTCCCGGGTGGTATCATATAAAGAGATACGGGCAAAAATCAGCCAGGTGGTGATTGTTATGAAAAAATCGAGCCGTGAACCCATCGAACGGTTTTTCAGCCACCCCGCTTTTGTGGTGGTGGGCGCCTCGCGCGGCGGCAAAGGGTTCGGCTGGACGGCGTACCGGGAGCTGAAAAAACTGGGGCACAAGGTCTTCGCCGTCCACCGGGAACCCGGGGTTTATCAGGGGGAGACCTTCTACGGCTCGGTCTCCGAGGTCCCGGGCCAGCCCCGGGCGGCCCTGGTGGTCATCCCGAGGGAAGGCGCCCCGGACATGGTCCGAGAGCTGATCGACCAGGGGGTGGAGGCCGTCTGGCTGCAGCCGGGAGCCGAGTCCGAGGCCGCGGCCCGCGCCTGCCAGGAAAAAGGGGTCGCGGTGGTAAATGGTTGGTGCATCATGATGTTCGCGGAGCCGGTGAAGTCGGTTCACCGCTTCCACCGGGCGTGCCTGAAGCTTACCCGCCGCCTGCCTCAAAAGGCTTAACCCGGGCTGATTAATTTTTTTCAGGACACCGCGAAGATATCGGGGGAGATATCCGTTTAATAGATGAAATACCCAGACTGGCCGGCCAGTAAAAGACTCGGGGGGTAAGCTACGTGACGGAGAATGACGCCGGGCTGATAGCCCGGGCCCGGGACGGGGATACAGCGGCGATCGCCGCCCTCGCCACCACCTACAGCACACAGGTGTTTCGCCTGGCCCGCTATCTCCTGCAGAACGAGGAGGATGCGCGGGACGCCGCGGCGGATGTCTTCGTCCGACTCTACTCGGCCCGGGAGAAGATCCCACTGGAGGGCTTCAAACCCTGGCTGATGCGGGTCACCTACAACCACTGCCAGGATATCCTGCGTCGGAAAAACACCCTGAAGAGGCTGCTGCCGAAGATACTTCAGGTGCAGAAATCCTCGGTCGTCAGGGGGCCGGAGCAGTTGGTGGTGGAGGCGGACGAGAGGGCTGAGATCCGACAGGCGGTGAACGCGCTCCCGGAGATAGACCGGATGGTGGTGGTGCTCAGGTATTACCACCAGTTGAGCTACACCGAGATCAGCCAGACACTCGACATCCCGGAGGCCACGGTAGGGACGCGCCTGCACCGGGCCAGGGAGAAGCTAAAGAGCAGGCTGGCCGGGCAGAAAGGAGGTGGAGTGGGATGCGATGTCCAGAAAGCGGTACCTGGTGGAAATACCTTGATGAAGAGCTTCCGTCGACCGAACGAGAGCGGCTTCAGGACCACCTGCTGACCTGTACGGCCTGTGAGCGGGAGGTGCGGATGATGCGCCAGGAGACTGACCTGATCGCGGCTTCACTGGCGGCAGAGCCGGTTCCCGAAGACCTCATGGCGGTGATTGCGCGCCGGTTGGACCGGAGGGCCGATGCCGAGAGGTCAGGGATCAAGATCATCCTGCCGGCACTGGTGTTTATCTCCACTCTGCTGGCTGTCGGGCTGGGCTGGCTGCCCCGGCTGGAACACCTGAGCAGCATCTGGGGGCAGTTCTTTCACCAGGGGGTTTTATTAGACTGCTTCCTGTTCCTGGTCAGGGCGGGGAGGTACCTGGGCGGAGCGGCGCTGGACGGGGGTCCGCTGCTTCCTACCACCGCCCTTCTGCTGGTCTGTATAGTCTGGCTTAAGGTATCCATCAGAAAAGGGGGGTACGCTCGTGTTTAAACTAAGAAAGATTTTAATAATGCTGGCCGCGGTCTTGATGCTGGCGGGGATGGTTTCCCCGGCCATCGCCTCGGAGACCATGAGCGGACAGATCGTGACCGTCCCGGCCGGCGCTCTGAAAGGGCCGCTGTTCGTGGCCGGCAACAACGTGGTCATCAACGCCGATGTGGACGGCGACGTATTCGCCGCGGGCGAGAACATCACTGTAAACGGCAAGATCAACGGAGACCTGCTGGCGGCCGCCCGGACCCTGAGTATAAACAGCACGGTGACGGGGGACATCCGCTGCGCGGCTGAGAACATCGATTTTAAGGGTGAAACGGCCCAGAGCCTCACCGCGTTCTGCTCCATCTTCCGGGGTATGGGCTCCTCCCTGGTGAACCGTGACGCCGTGATTTTCGCCGGCAACGTCGACCTTTCGGGGAAGATAGGCCGGGACCTGCTGGGAAGCGCGGGTCAGGTCGGGATTAACGGTTCGATAGAGGGAGACGTCAGGCTGTGGGAGGTTCAGAGGCTAAGTCTCAATTCCACCGCCGTGGTCGGAGGCAGCATCACCTACCGTTCCCCCGAGGAAGCGGCCGTAGCCCCTGGGGCGAAGGTCGCGGGGACCAAGAATTGGGAACCGATTGCTGAAACCACCCCGGCCGAGAGGCCCAAGGAAGGCATCAACTGGTTCGGCCAGGTGGCGGGATTCGCAGCCGGGGTGCTGCTCTGGGGACTCCTCACCCTGATGTTCCCCAAGATGTGGGTCCGCCTGAGCCAGGCCGTCGAGAAAGACCCCTGGCCGGTCCTGGGATGGGGGCTGCTGGCGCTGCTTTTGACCCCGCTGGCGATAATCCTGCTCCTGGTCACCGTCATCGGCATCCCGATCTCCCTGCTGCTGCTGATGGCCTATGTGACGCTGCTGCTCGCCTCCAAGGTTATCGTGGGCGATGCCCTGGGGAGGTTCCTGGCCGAGCGGTTCGGCTGGGTCGGGCGGGTGCCGGCGATACTCCCGTTCATGATCGGGTTCCTGGCGTTAAAGCTGCTGGTCAACATCCCAGTGGCGGGATTCCTGCTGAGCCTGGTGGTCATGTGCACAGCCCTGGGAGTGGTGATCATATGCATCCACCAGTGGCGGAAAGCCCCGGCTCCCGAACCGCCAGTATAAACCAAAGCCAAAGCACCTTAAAGGCGGCGGAGACCATCCGCCGCCTTTAATTCGCTATCGGAAAGTATTTATAGGGGGACTTTCCGATGCAAGCAAGTGCTACTAGGGCTATCGCTTACGCTAGGGCTTGGCGATAGCCAAGTCTTCTTCGCCTCCAACTGATACCGATATAAAAGCCCTGCGCTTACGAACAAATAAAGCACAGATCGACCACTGCGGAAGACCCATGCCGGCAGCGGCATCCTATTTATGGTTGTTCAACCTGGCCTCGGCCCGCTTGTTCTCCTTCTTCTTCGCGAACAGCTCCTGGTCGGCCTGGTGCAGCAGTTCCATAAACTCGGAGCGTTTCTTCACGAACGCGGTCGCGGTGCCGGTGCTGATGCGGCAGCGGGCCTTTTCCCACACCCGGTCCTTGATGCGCTTGATCGCCTTTTCCGCCTCTTCTCGGTTGGCCCCCCAGAGGATGACCAGGAACTCGTCCCCGCCGTAGCGCAGCACCAGGTCGTCGCCGCGCATGTTCTCCTGCAGCACGTCCGCCACCTTCTTCAGCAGCCGGTCTCCCTCCAGGTGTCCGAAAAGGTCGTTGAACCGCTTGAAGTTGTCCAGGTCCAGCATCGACATGGTGCAGACCTCCCGGCCGAATCCGTTCTCGATCCCGGCGCAGATCTCCTCCAGGGCGTGACGGTTGGCCAGGTTGGTCAGCGGGTCCTGGTTGGCCTTGTTGATAAGCTCCTTGTTGTTTCTTTCCATTTTATATATGGCATCGGTTTCAGCCACCAGCAGGAGCCCTATCATCGCCGAGAAGAACAACCACCTCCACTCGCTGGCCCGGGCGGCGGTTATGATCGCGTAAGTCAGGATGGGCGAGTAGATCAGCGAGGAGTACCAGGCCCAGCGGGGACCGTTGGTGAGCGCGTGGATATAAGGGGAGAGCAGGAAGAGGAAAAGGAAGGGACTGGAATAAGTACCGGTAAGCACCGCGAGTCCCTGGATGAGAGCCGCCTCCCCGGTCAGGCAGAGGAGCCGCACCGTGAGGTCCTTTTTCCTTATCGTGACAATCAGGGAGACGACGTAGAGCAGGAAGCCGGCAGCGAGGAACAGGTTGCGGTACAGGTTGGGTGACGTAAAAAGGAAATAGGCGAACAAAAGCCCGGCAGCCAAAAGCAAACGGAATCGGATCAGTTTGGTTTGAAACTGGTTCAGGTACTGCTCCCGAGGTTTCATAAACCATTTAACCCCGTGCTGATAGATTTACCTAAATAATACCATACAAAGTATCGTGGTGGCCGAAAAATCTCTTTAATTGCCATGAATGACCAAAACCGGCGGATCGGGGTACCGGACCCCAGTAACCCGCGACGGGGATTGACACTATAATATCTTACCCCCATTTCCGAGGTGGGGGAGCAGACAACTTGACCGGGAGGGGATTCACGATGGATACGGCGGACGAGGACCAGAAAAAAACCGATCGTGACCAGGGCCCTGGCGGGACCGCAGTGATGGAGCCGCGTGATTTGCCCCAGTGCAGCCACTCACGCCCACGGCCTATCTGGGGGCTGAAGATCGCGGCCTGTGAATCCTGCGGCCGGGTCGTGTTCATCGACAATCGAGACACCAGCCGGCCTAAGGCGAATACTTGAAGCCGAACCGGCCTTGACATCTAAACGACCGTTTGCTATTATACAAAGGCAGGTTCGCTAAACCCATGTGGCAGATAAAGGTTGCGGGCGGGAGTGGCGGAACTGGCAGACGCGCTGGACTTAGGATCCAGTGGGCGACCGTGGGGGTTCAAATCCCTTCTCCCGCACCATTTTAACGCAGTTGACAAGCGGAAATAGCTCAGTGGTAGAGCATCGCCTTGCCAAGGCGAGGGCCGCGGGTTCGAATCCCGTTTTCCGCTCCATTTTTTATTTTGCCCCATTAACAAACCTCGGCTAAACCTTTGCCGGGGTGCTGTTTTTAGTAGGTATTTTCTGAATTGTAAGGTTAGTCCTTGATTACAAGGTAAAAATAATGGTATAGTACCTCTGGTAAGCTGGACCATTATATGATAAAGTAGATTCGCCGTTAGTACCGGCAAGAACAAGGAGGGGCATAAATGAAGGTCGATGTGGAAAGGCTACATAAGACCCAGCAGGCTCTCACCATCGAGGTGGAGCTGGAAAAGGTCAACCAGGCGCTTGACAAAGCTTACCGTACTGTGGTAAAGAAAATAAACGTACCCGGATTCCGCAAGGGCAAGGTACCCCGGCCGATCCTGGAGGCGCAGTACGGTCGTCAGGTCCTCTACGAGGACGCGATAGAGACGATGATCTCCGAGTCTTACCCGGAGGCGCTGAAGGAAGCCGACATCGAGCCGATCGACGAGCCGAAGTTCGACATCGTGGAGATGGAAAAGGACAAACCTTTCATCTATAAAGCCGTCGTGGTGGTGAAACCGGAAATCGAACTCGCGGAGTACAAGGGTATCGAGGTCGAGAATCCCGAGGTCCCAGAGGTCACCGATGAGGATGTGGAAAAGATCCTGCTCCAGCATCAGCAGCGGATGGCCCGCCTGGCCGAGGCATCCGGACCAGCGCAGAACGGTGACCTCCTGCAGATAGACTTCACCGGCTACATCGACGGAGTGCCGTTCCCCGGCGGAGAGGCCAGCGACTACTCGCTGGAACTGGGCTCGAACACCTTCATCCCCGGCTTCGAGGAGCAGCTGATCGGCGCCGAGGTGGGGGAAGAAAAGGAAGTAAACACCAAGTTCCCCGATGACTATCACGCCGAGGACCTGGCGGGCAAAGACGTCCAGTTCAAGGTCAATGTGAAGAGTATCCGCCGCAAAGAGGTCGATCAGATCGACGACGAGTTCGCCAAGGACGTCAGCGAGTTTGAGACCCTGGCCGAGCTGAAGGCTGATATCGCCGGTCGGATGAAGGAACAGCGGGAAATGGAAAGCAAGCGCAACCTCAAGGATAAGCTCTCGGAAAAACTGGCCGAGATGCACGAGGTGGAAGCGCCGGAACCGATGGTCCGGACCCGGCTGCAGGAGATGGTGCAGCAGCTGAGCCAGAGCCTGAGCATCCAGGGACTGTCTATCGAGAGGTACCTCGAGGCCACCGGCAAAAAGCCCGAAGACCTGGTAGCAGACCTCAAGCCCTCTGCCGAGAAGTGGGTGAACCAGGTGCTGGTCCTCGAAGCCATCGCCAAGCAAGAAGGGATCGAGGTCTCTGCGGAGGAGATGCAGGCTGAGGTCGAGAAGTTTAAAGACCTGTACAACTTCACCCAGGAGAACGTCGAGAAGTCGCTGGAAGAACTGGGGAAAGACCGCCTGAAGCGGGATATCCTGCTGGAGAAGACCCTGGAGTTTCTGCTGGGAGAGGCCAAACTGGTGCCCCCCGCCGAAGCCCCGGTGGAATAGTTGAAGCCTGGGGTGAATAGTGTTAAAAAGTATTCTACTGAGAAAAGGTGGTGTCTAAATGTCTTACCTGGTGCCAATGGTCGTGGAACAGACCAACCGAGGAGAAAGGGCCTATGATATCTATTCCCGCCTGCTGAAAGACCGAATCATCTTTTTAGGCAGCGCGATCGACGACACAGTCGCCAACCTGGTGATAGCCCAGCTCCTGTTCCTGGAAGCGGAAGACCCTGACAAGGATATCCAGATGTACATCAACTCGCCTGGAGGGTCGATCAGCGCGGGGATGGCAATATTTGACACCATGCAGCATATCCGTCCCGACGTGGTCACCATCTGTGTCGGTCTGGCGGCCAGCATGGGGGCGTTTCTCCTGGCGGCGGGGGCCAAGGGCAAGCGGTTCGCGCTTCCCAACAGCGAGATACTGATCCACCAGCCCTCGGGCGGGACCCAGGGGCAGGCCACCGACATCGAGATCCACGCCAAGCGCATCCTACGCATGCGGCACGAACTGAACCGTATCCTGGCCGAGAGGACCGGGCAGCCCCTCAGCCGGATAGAAAAAGATACCGAGCGTGATTACTTTATGACCGCTGAAGAAGCGAAAAAGTATGGTATAATAGATGAAATAATGGAGAAAAGGACCGGATCCCAAAGGAGAGTATAGGGCAAGAGGTGATGACGGATGTACAAATTCGGCGATGACAAAGGCCAACTTAAATGTTCCTTTTGCGGAAAACTCCAGGATCAGGTTAAGAAATTAGTGGCTGGGCCAGGTGTTTACATCTGCGACGAGTGCATCGAACTCTGCAACGAGATCATCGAAGAGGAACTCAACGAAGAAGTAAGCCTGGAACTAGGGGACATACCCAAACCCAAGGAAATCAAAGAGATCCTTGACCAGTATGTGATAGGGCAGGAAAAAGCCAAGAAAGCACTGGCGGTAGCGGTATACAACCACTATAAACGGATTAACCTGGGAATGAAGATAGACGATGTCGAGCTCCAAAAGAGCAACATCGTGATGCTGGGACCCACCGGCAGCGGTAAGACCCTGCTGGCGCAGACCCTGGCCAAGATACTGAACGTCCCGTTCGCCATCGCGGACGCCACCTCGCTGACCGAGGCGGGCTACGTCGGCGAGGACGTGGAAAACATCCTGTTGAAGCTCATCCAGGCGGCTGACTACGACGTGGAGAAGGCGGAAAAGGGCATCGTCTACATCGACGAGATCGACAAGATCGCCCGCAAGTCCGAGAACCCGTCGATAACCAGGGACGTCTCGGGTGAAGGAGTCCAGCAGGCTCTGCTAAAGATCCTGGAGGGCACGGTGGCGAGCGTTCCGCCGCAGGGCGGGAGGAAGCACCCCCACCAGGAGTTCATCCAGCTGGACACCACCAACATCCTGTTTATCTGCGGTGGAGCCTTCGACGGGGTGGAGAAGATCATCCAGAACCGCATCGGGCAGAAGTCGATGGGGTTCGGGGCTGACATCCAGACCAAGAGCGAGAAGAAGATCGGGGAGATACTCGAGCGGATCATGCCGGTAGACCTCCTGAAGTACGGCCTCATCCCCGAGTTCGTGGGGAGGCTGCCGATCATCGTCACCCTCGACGCGCTGGACGAAAACGCCCTGATCCGTATCCTGACCGAGCCGAGGAACGCCCTGGTCAAGCAGTACCAGAAGTTCTTCGAGCTTGACGGCGTCACCCTGGAGTTCAAGGAAGAGGCGCTGTTGAGCATCGCCAACGAGGCGATCAAGCGCAACACCGGGGCTAGAGGCCTTCGGGCGATCCTCGAGGACATCATGATGGACGTGATGTACGACATCCCCTCGCGCGGCGACGTGATCAAGTGCATGATTACCAAGGAGGTCGTAAACCGCAAGGAAGAACCTCTGCTGGTCACCGTCGAACGGAAGAAGAAGAAAGAGGAGACCGCATAGCCCCCAACCTCGTAAATAAATCCAGATTAAAAAATCTCCAGTCAAACTGGAGATTTTTGTTTCGGTAATTATCTGCAGTTGAAATTCAGCTTGTCCGTAACGGTTACTATGGCTCAGCATGTGCTGGAGTTATAGATTCCCTTTTAATAATAAACACTACCTAATATTAGCAATGTACCAAATTTTAATAATGTGCTGGAGTTAATTCAACTTAATTTTATCCTCCAACACATTTAAAGCCATAGCAGAAAGTTATGAGCATGCTGAAATTCTACCGGCATACTCCCCAAACCCAATATGAATTCCCCGCAAGGTGGTTGGGCCTCCCGGCGGTTGGCAATAATAGGACTAGAAACGGGAGGTGTAATATATGGGAGATTTCTTAAGCGGTTTCAGCGGGGTATTCCTGCTGATCCAGGTGTTTTTCGGCATCATCATCGGGCTTTACTTCTGGGGCCTGTTAAAGAACCAGCAGGGGAACCGGACCGCGGTCTATAGAGACTCGCAGCGGGAGATGGACAAGCTGCAGCAGATGCGCAAGATTTCCCTGACCGAGCCGCTCTCCGAGCTGACCCGGCCGAAGACCATCAAAGAGGTCATCGGGCAGGACGAGGCCCTGAAGGCGTTGCGGGCGGCCCTGGTAGGACCCAACCCGCAGCACACCATCGTCTACGGCCCGCCCGGGGTGGGGAAGACCGCCGCCGCCAGGCTGATCCTGGAGGAGGCCAAGCAGAACCCCTTCTCTCCCTTCCGGGAGAGTTCCCAGTTTATCGAGATAGACGCCACCACCGCCAGGTTCGACGAGCGGGGGATCGCCGACCCTCTGATCGGCTCGGTCCACGACCCCATCTACCAGGGAGCGGGACCGATGGGGCTGGCCGGCATACCCCAGCCCAAGCCGGGCGCGGTCACCAAAGCCCACGGCGGGGTGCTGTTCATCGACGAGATCGGCGAACTGCACCCGTCACAGATGAACAAGCTGTTAAAGGTGCTGGAGGACCGCAAGGTATTCCTGGAGAGCGCCTACTACAACCGGGAGGACCCGAACATCCCGGCCCACATCCACGACATCTTTCAGAACGGGCTGCCGGCGGACTTCCGGCTGATCGGGGCCACCACCCGGATGCCGCACGAACTGCCGCCGGCGCTGCGCTCCCGCTGCCTGGAGGTGTTCTTCAAGCCCCTGGAGCCGGAAGAGATAGCGGCCATCGCCCAGAACGCGGCGCGGAGGATAAACTTCAACCTGGGCGAGGGTTCGTTGGGGGTCATCAAGAGATACGCCGCCAACGGTCGGGAAGCGGTGAACATGATCCAGATCGCGGCCGGTCTGGCCCTATCCCGGGGCAGCAACCTGATTCCGGTCGACGAGGTGGAGTGGGTGGTCAACAGCGGCCAGTACTCCCCCCGGCCCGAATCGAAGATACCCGACCAGCCGCAGGTGGGTCTGGTGAACGGCCTGGCCGTGACGGGAGTGGGGGGCGGAGCGCTGCTGGAGGTCGAGGTTTCGGCTCTTCCGGTCCCCAAGGGCAAGGGAAAGCTGACCGTCACCGGGGTGGTGGACGAGGAGGAGATCAACAGCTGGGGCCATACCCTGCGCCGCAAGAGCATGGCACGGGGGTCGGTCGAGAACGTCCTCACCGTGCTCAGGAGCGTTGGCGGGCCTGACCCCCGAGACTTCGACATCCACCTGAACTTTCCAGGCGGCGCACCGATCGACGGCCCGTCGGCGGGGATAACTATCGCCACCGCTATCTGCTCCGCCATCATGAACCGGCCCGTGGACAACCGGCTGGCGATGACCGGAGAGGTCTCGGTCCGGGGCGAGGTCAAGCCGGTGGGGGGCATAGTGGCCAAGGTCGAGGCCGCCCGGAAGGCGGGGGTGAAAAGGGTTTTGATCCCGGCTGAGAACTGGCAGCAGGGCTTCAGCGAGCTGAAAGGTATTGAGGTCAAGACCGTGGAAAGGCTGTCGGAGGTGCTGGAGATCGCGCTCCTGAAGCCGCGCCGCCGGCTGAAGCCGAAGGCGGCCGTGGGAATGGAGATCGCGATCCCGGGCGCCTGCCTGCCGGGGTAGGGTGCAGCCAGCTATCCGCCATAGTTACACTTGCTTGCATCGGAAGGTCCTCTAATATGCTTTCCGATAGCGTGATAAACAGGCTCCCCTTTAACCCGGGAGCTTTTTTAATGGCAATTTATAGCCAGTTACCGCTGGTTGCAGCAATCAATGTTTAAGGGTACAATAATGATAAGTCGTTAAACGAGTACTAAGGGTTTGATTAGGGGAGGTGTAGAGAA
The DNA here is from genome assembly GCA_013178275.1 of Bacillota bacterium. Lineage (GTDB taxonomy): Bacteria > Bacillota > Ch66 > Ch66 > Ch109 > Ch109. Next base: position 37,158 of record JABLWZ010000005.1, read on the forward strand.
GTGACCGGAAAAAGAAGTATTAATACCAAGATTCGAGAACTGCCTCTTCTACCTCTGCGAGGTATCCTGGTCTTTCCGTATATGGTTATACATCTTGATGTAGGTCGTGAAAAATCCATCAACGCCATCGAGGAGGCGATGGTGGACAACCGAGAGATCTTCCTGGCCACCCAAAAGGAGGCCCAGACCGATGAGCCGCAAGATGATGACATCTACCAGGTGGGTACGGTAGCGGAAATAAAGCAGCTCTTAAAACTGCCGGGGGGCACGATCAGGGTCCTGGTGGAGGGTCTGGCCCGGGCCAGGATCTCCGGCTTCGTCCAGCGCGAGCCCTACCTTAAGGTAGAGGTCGAGCAGTACGAAGAACCGACGGAGAAGAACCCTGAGATCGAAGCCCTGATGCGGACCCTGGTCTACCAGTTCGAACAGTACGTCAAGATCAGCAAGAAGATACCCCCGGAGACGGTGGTCTCGGTGGTGACGGTCGAAGACGCGGGACGGCTGGCGGACATAGTGGCTTCGCACCTGACGCTGAAGATAGCGGATAAGCAGGCGATTCTGGAGTCCATCTCGGTCAAGGACCGGCTGGAGACCCTCTGCGACATCCTGTCGCGCGAAATGGAGATCCTCGAACTGGAGCGCAAGATCAACATCCGGGTCCGCAAGCAGATGGAGAAGACCCAGAAGGAGTACTACCTCCGGGAGCAGATGAAGGCGATCCAGAAAGAGCTGGGGGACAAGGACGAGAGGATGGCCGAAGGCGAGGAGTTCCGCGACCGCATCACCAAGGCCGAGCTGCCCACCGAGGTGGAGGAGAAGGCCTTAAAAGAGGTCGAGCGGCTTGAGAAGATGCCCCCCATGGTGGCCGAGGCGGTGGTGGTCCGAAACTATCTGGACTGGCTGCTTTCGCTGCCCTGGAACAAGGAGACCGCCGACCGGATAGACCTGGACATCGCCGAGCAGATACTGGATGAAGACCATTACGGCCTGAAGAAACCCAAGGAGAGGATACTGGAGTACCTGGCCATCCGCCAGCTGGCGAACAAGATGAAGGGTCCCATCCTCTGCTTCGTAGGGCCTCCCGGGGTCGGCAAGACCTCGCTGGGCAAGTCGATCGCCCGCGCCCTGGAGAGGAACTTCGTGCGGGTCTCCCTGGGCGGGGTGCGCGACGAGGCCGAGATTCGGGGCCACCGGCGCACCTACGTGGGGGCGATGCCCGGCCGTATTATTCAGGGCATGAGGCAGGCAGGGTCGAAGAACCCGGTCTTCCTGCTGGATGAGATCGACAAGATGAGCATGGACTTCCGTGGAGACCCATCGGCGGCCCTCCTGGAGGTGCTGGACCCGGAGCAGAACTCCGCCTTCAGCGACCACTACATCGAGGTACCCTTCGATATGTCGCGGGTCCTGTTCATCACCACCGCGAACACCACCCACACCATACCGAGAGCGCTGCTCGACCGTATGGAGGTGATATTCCTCGGCGGATACACCGAGGAGGAAAAACTGCAGATAGCCACCCACTACCTGATGCCCAAGCAGCTGAAGGAGCATGGGATAGAAACGGCCCAGCTTCAGGTGTCGGAAAACACCATCCGCAAGATTATCCGCGAGTACACCCGCGAGGCGGGGGTGCGCAACCTGGAGCGGGAGCTGGCCACCATCTGCCGCAAGGCCGCGAGGGAGATCGTAAAGGACCGGGAGAAAAAGATCAAGGTCAACACCCACACGCTGGAGACCTCGCTGGGCATCCCGCGCTTCCGCTACGGGGTGGCGGAGACCGATCACCAGATCGGGGTCGCCACCGGCCTGGCCTGGACCGAGACGGGTGGAGACGTGCTGGCGGTAGAGGTTGCCCTGTTAAAAGGCAAGGGACAGCTGACCCTTACCGGCAAGCTGGGTGAGGTGATGCGGGAGTCCGCCCAGGCGGGATTCAGCTACATCCGCTCCCGGACGCAGTCGTTAGGGATAGAAGAAGACTTCCACGAGAAGTACGACGTGCACGTGCACGTTCCCGAAGGGGCCATCCCCAAGGACGGACCCTCGGCGGGAATAACCATGGCCACCGCCCTGGCCTCCGCACTGAGCTTCCGGCCGGTGCGGCGCGATGTCGCGATGACCGGGGAGATAACCCTCCGCGGCCGGGTCCTGCCGGTCGGGGGGATCAAGGAAAAGGTCCTGGCCGCTCACCGTGCGGGAGTTACCACCGTACTGCTCCCGGCGGACAACAAGAAGGACCTGGAGGACATCCCGCCAGCGGTAAAGCGCAAGCTGGAGTTCGTACTCGTGGATCACATGGACGCGGTGCTGATGAGGGCGCTGATGGACCGCTCGGAAGCCGCCCTCGAGAACGGAGAAGAAAACGAGTTCGGTCTGTACGAGAAGGGATTAGAGAAGGCCCCGCTGGGGGAGCCGGTCAGCGGTACTATCGTACCGACGCTGCCCGCCTAGGGGTCGGCATTAACCGATGAAGATAGTCTCAGCGGAATTTGTAATCAGCGCGGCCAGCCCGAGTCAGTTTCCGGAGGAGGGATTCCCCGAACTGGCCCTGGTTGGCCGTTCGAACGTCGGCAAGTCCTCACTGATCAACCGACTGGTGGGACGCCGCTCCCTGGCCAAGACCAGCAGCACCCCGGGCAAGACCCGGCTCCTGAACTTCTATAGGATCAACAACGCCTGGCACTGGGTCGACCTGCCGGGCTACGGCTATGCCCAGGTGTCGAAGAGCATGCGCCGGGACTGGCAGGGGCTGATCGAAAAATACCTCAGGAACCGCCCCCAGCTGAGGGGCGTCATCCAGCTGGTGGACATCCGCCACCCGCCTACCGAAAACGACCGGCAGATGTTCGAGTGGCTCACCCACTGGGGCTTCCCGGTGGTCGTGGTCGCCACCAAGGCGGACAAGATAGCCCGCGGCAGATGGCCCCAGCACCTGAAGACCGTCCGCGAGGGCCTGAACCTTTCACCGTCCTTCCCCCTGGTCCTATTCTCATCCGAGAAGGGCATCGGGGTAGAGGAGCTGGGTAAGCTGATAGAGGAGCTGCTGACATCAAAATGAGATACAAACGAGTAATCATTACCGGCTTTGGTGGACCGGAGGTACTCCAGGTTGTCGAAGAGACCGCTTTGCCAGAACCTGAGCCAGGCGAGGTGCGTATCAAGGTTCTTGCTGCCGGGGCGGCTTTCACAGATGTAATGATACGCAAAGGCATGTACCCGGATGTGAAGGAAAAGCCTCCCTTCTCGCCGGGCTACGACCTGGTCGGTGTAGTGGACAAATTGGGCGAAGGGATGACCCGGTTCAAGGTTGGCCAGAGGGTAGCAGACCTCACGGTTATAGGCGCGTACAGCGAGTACCTCTGCCTACCGGCCGACCGTTTGGTACCAGTACCTGACGGTCTTGATGCTTCGGAAGCTGTAAGCGTCATTTTGGCTTACGTGACTGCCTATCAGATGCTCCACCGAATCGCCAAGGTCAAAGCCCGGCAGCGCATCCTGATACACGGTGCGGGTGGAGCGGTTGGTACGGCCATGCTGCAGTTAGGCAGACTGCTCGACCTGGAGATGTATGGGACAGCCTCCGAGTCTAAGCATGGATTGATCGCGCAGACGGGCGCGACGCCGATCGATTACCGGAGTGAGGACTGGGTAACCCGCTTGTACGATTTGACCGGAGACGGCGTTGATTTCGTTTTTGATCCGATAGGCGGCGTCAGTTTCAAGCAGTCTTTAAAAGCCATCCGGCCAGGCGGCAAACTGGTGGCCTATGGCTTCTACAATGCGGTGATGGGCAGGGGCGGCAGCATACCGCTTGATTTCATTCGGGTTAAACTGTGGAATCTTCTGCCCAATGGTCGGTCAACGGCCTTCTATTCGATCGGCGCTTTACGCAAAAAAAACCCGGACTGGTTCGCTGAAGACCTGTCCAAGCTGTTCGCTCTGCTGGGGCAGGGTGACATTAAACCGGTCATAGCCGCTCGCATACCACTGGTTGAGGCCAGACGCGCCCACGAACTTATCGAAGCGGCAGGGGCGCAGGGAAAGATTGTATTGATCATATAACCCACCCGCCCCAGCGCCTCACGGCCCATTTCAAACAGCCATTCCTTCCCAATAAATCCCAGCCAATCCCCGGCCCCGTAACTTATTGCGGGAGATAACCGTATATACTATAAAGGCGCTGTAATTCGAGTTTTAAGCTGAGATTAAGCTGACCATCAGCCTCTTTTAAGGCCGGTCTATTAAGCTGTACATAGATAAGACCAGTAACCCGGACTAAAGAACCAGGAGGAATAAACCGATATGCTTTATATAGCCAGTATCTCGATCTTTATATACCTGACCATCAGCTACTGCTACCGGCGACTGTATGATCGGCAGTAACGGCAGGGGGGACTCACCCGTGGGCGAAAACGCTCTGAAAAGGGAGCTGACAAAGACCCGGCATAGACTGATCTCACTGGAGGAGCAGCTAAAGCACAGCCGGAGCATCGTGGACCGGAGACGGATCGGCAGCCTGATCAAGAAGCAGTATTACCTGACGGTATTTTTAGAGACCTACTTAAACCGGAAGAACGTCTGATTACAGCGGTCTGCTTCCAGGCGGTTAAGCGCACCCCTCTTGCCCGGGAGAGGTACGTTCACCCGCTTCTTTACTCGTCCGGTCCCCTCAACCCCTAGCCCCGGCGTCTTAAACTGCACCGCAGCCAGCCTTCCCACCCCCTCGATTCCAAAAAAATTTTTAAAAATTGTGTCGACCGTCATTTTTTTTTACAAGACCGGTTTATTAAACTATGGGTAGCCCCAGAAAGTAAGACAGCCAGAAAGCGGTTTACAGAACCAGGAGGGAAAAACTGATATGCTGGGTGCAGTATTTATCTCGATTTTTATCTGCCTAACCATCTCCTATTGTCACCGGCGGCTGTATGATCAGCAATAACAGCGGGGGGGACCCAAACATGGGTGAAATCGCTCTGCAGAAAGAACTGTCGAAGACCAAACAGGAACTCGTCTTACTGGAGGATCAGCTCAAGCACAGCAGCAGTTCTGCAGATAGAAGGCGCATCAGCGGCTTGATTAAAAAGCAGTACTACCTTACGGTACTGTTAGAGGCCTGCCTAAATAAAAGCACATCTCCATAATTCACTTTTCACAACGTTTGCATCAAATAAGATGCCGCTTATTCAAATGCAGCAGCTTTAAACATGCTTTAAAGCTGTTGGGTTATATTTTAGCCATTCCATAACTCACTTTTCACGACCGCAAGCACAGCTTTTCTGGTTCTACCCCGGCTTTATTAACATATCCTGGTAATAAAGGAAATCTTTCTTACCGAGAGAGGGGGAGAGCATTGAAAAGAAAAGGCCATTATCGGATAACCTGGTCCCCGATCAAGTCTTCTATCTTTCACACCCAGACCCTGGACTGGAACAAGGAATTCGGGGGAGACGAGGAGGGAAAGCCGGCCGCGAGGACCAAGCGCCGATTGAAACCGGTGGCCTGGCCGGCCAAGGCCGGGCTCAACTGGAGGAAGAAGGTGGTCTCCCGCCTGGTGAACCCCGACCTGCCAACCATAGAACCCGTCATGCGGCCCGCCAAAAGACCCGCCCGGAGGAGCTTGATACCTACGGTATCGGGAGAGGAGCGCCAGGGATTCAGGCTTTTGGCGGTTGACTGGCTGTCGGTGGTGTGGGGGTGGGTAGGAGCCCTGGTGGTTACCCTGGCGGCCCTGGCGGTCGCGGCGTTTTACGTGGCGTTCACCCCCGGCTCGGTTTACTACCTGAGCACCTACCTGTTCCTGAACAAGGTGGTCAGCCCCCTGCTGGGTGGCATACTCGCCGGGGTCAAGACCAGGCAGTCGGGGGTGATGGTCGGTTTTTGGGTAGGACTCGGTTACGGGCTGATCGTACTCGTCTTCCGCCTTTACGCGGGACTCTTCTCCTCGTTCTGGACCGAGGCCGTCACCGGGATGCTGGCCAGCATCTTCGCCGGCATAGTCGGCACCGTGCTGGGCGCCACCCTGAGCGGGGGCCGAAAGGCCTCGGAGGACCGGCGCGGCCTGGCGGTAGAATAAAGAAATGCGCCTATTAATTGACAAATGTTTAGGCTATTATTAAAATTCAAGTTAATAAGGCGGAAGCTTGGCTCCTTTCGTCCTTGAGGATGAAGGAGCTTTTTTGCACCAGCGGATTTTCTGTACCTTTAAGAAAACAAGGCCAGAGATAGGCGGGAAGGAGCATGTATTCTTGAGCAGCAACTCAGAGGGGAGTACAGTCACCCTGGACACTGTTTACCAGCCGCAGCAGGTGGAGGGTAAATGGTATCAGTACTGGATGGACAAAGGTTATTTTCGGGCGGAGGCAGACCCGGCCAAGCGGCCCTACTGCATAGTCATACCTCCTCCCAACGTGACCGGGTCTCTCCATCTTGGCCACGCTCTAAACAACACCCTGCAGGATATCCTGATCCGCTGGAAGCGGATGCAGGGATTCGCCGCCCTGTGGCTTCCCGGCACCGATCACGCGGGCATCGCCACCCAGGCCCGGGTGGAAGAACAGCTCGCCTCGGAAGGACTGAGCAAGTACGACCTGGGACGGGAGAAGTTCCTGGAGCGGGTCTGGGACTGGAAACACAAGTACGGTGCCACCATCATCAACCAGTTGAAGATGCTGGGTTCCTCCTGTGACTGGTCGCGCGAACGCTTTACCATGGACGAGGGGTGTTCGGCGGCGGTGCGGGAGGTGTTTATCCGCCTTTACGAGCATGGGTTGATCTACCGGGGAGACTACATAATCAACTGGTGCCCCAAGTGTCAGACCACCATCTCCGATATCGAGGTGGAGCACAACGAACGGGAAAGCAGCCTCTGGTACATACGCTACCCCGTCAAGGACAGCCGGGAGACCATCACCGTGGCCACCACCAGGCCCGAGACCATGCTGGGGGACACCGCCGTCGCGGTCAGCCCCGACGACCCCCGCTACAAGCACCTGATCGGCAGGACGGCCGTCCTGCCGCTGATGTGGAGGGAGATACCGATCATCGCCGACGAAGGCGTGGAGAAGGAGTTTGGGACCGGGGCGGTCAAGGTGACCCCCGCCCACGACCCGCTGGACTTCGAGATCGGCCTGCGCCACGAGCTGCCCCAGGTGGTGGTCATTGGTCCCGACGCCAAGATGACCGACCAGGCGGGCCGCTACGCCGGGCTGGACCGCTACGAAGCCCGCAAGCGGGTGGTCGAGGACTTGAAGGAGAAGGACCTCCTGGTGAAGATAGAGGAGCATACCCACGCGGTAGGCCAGTGCTACCGCTGTGACTCGGTTATAGAACCCCTGGTCTCCAAGCAGTGGTTCGTCAGGATGAAACCGCTGGCGGTCCCGGCCCTCGAGGTGGTAAACGACGGGAGGATCAGGTTCGTCCCCGAGCGTTTCACCCGCATCTACTCGAACTGGCTGGAGAACATCCGCGACTGGTGCATCTCCCGGCAGCTCTGGTGGGGTCACCGCATCCCGGTCTGGTACTGCGAGGAATGCCAGGAGGTCATCTGTCAAAAGGAAGAGCCGGCCCAGTGTACAAACTGCCAGGGGTCAAAGCTGGTCCAGGACCCGGACGTCCTGGACACCTGGTTCAGTTCAGCCCTGTGGCCTTTCTCAACCCTGGGCTGGCCCGAAAACACCGAGGACCTGAAGTTCTTCTACCCGACCTCGGTGCTGGTCACCGGCCGCGACATCATCTTCTTCTGGGTGGCGCGGATGATATTCAGCGGGATGGCCCACATGGAGGAGGTGCCTTTCCGGGAGGTCCTGATTCACGGACTGATCCTGGATGCGCTGGGGCGGAAGATGAGTAAGTCGCTGGGCAACGGGGTCGACCCGATCGAGGTCATCGATCAGTATGGGGCGGATACCCTGCGCTTCATGCTGATAACCGGCAGCACCCCCGGCAACGACGTCCGCTTCCACATGGAGAAGCTGGACCAGACCAGGAACTTCGCCAACAAGATCTGGAACGCCTCCCGTTTCGCCATAATGAACCTGGCCGACTTCGACGCCAACGGCAGCCGGCTGTTCAACCGGCGGCCGGGGGAGGGGCTCGACCCGACGGGTTACTCGCTGGCCGACCGCTGGATACTGAGCCGGCTGAACTCCATGATCAAGGTCGTCACCCGAAGGCTGGAGGAGTACGATATCGGAGAAGCCGCCCGGGAGCTGTACGAGTTCATCTGGAGCGAGTTCTGCGACTGGTACATCGAGCTGGCGAAGCCGAGTCTCTACCGCCGCGAGAGCGAAGCGTCCCGGGAACGCAGCCAGGAGGTTCTGCACTACGTGCTTTTAAACACCCTGAAGCTGCTGCACCCGTTCACGCCCTTCATCACCGAGGAGATTTACCAGCACCTGCCACATGATAGAGACAGCATAATGGTCTCTCCCTGGCCGGAAGCGAGCCCTCAGCTTGCCGCTCCCGAGCTGGAGGCTGAGATGGCGCTGGTGATGGACCTGATCCGTTCGATCCGCAACCTCCGGGCCGAGCTGAAGCTTCCTCCCGGGCGGGCGGCAGCGGTGGTCCTGTTTACCGATGACCAGAAGGCCCGCCAGGGCCTGGAGGAGAACCTGACCTATATCACCACCCTGGCGGCGGCGTCCGAGGTCACCTTCAAGACCGGGGCCGAAGAGCGTCCCAAGCAGGCACTGACCGCGGTGGTCGGTCCAGTGGAGGTTTACCTGCCCCTGGCCGGGCTGGTCGACCTCAACCGGGAGATAGAGCGGCTGGAGAAGGAGGTATCCCAGATAGACCAGGAGATGGCCCGTCTGGAGGGCAAGCTCTCCAACCCCGCCTTTTTGAACAAGGCTCCCGAGCCGGTGGTCGCTCAGGAAAGAAAAAAACAGGAAGAGTTCCTGGCCAAGAAGCGGACCCTGGAAGGAAGACTTTCGGTTTTAAGGAGTTAAGGTCGAGTTCTTATGCACTACCAGGAAGCGATGAAACACATCGGGCAGCTAAGTAAATTTGGAATCAACCTGGGCCTTTCCCGCATGGAAAGGCTCCTCGGCTTTCTCGGCAATCCGGAGCGGGGGCTGAGGTGCATCCACGTGGCGGGGACCAACGGCAAGGGTTCCACCTCCGCGATGATCGCCAGCATCCTGCGGGAGTCGGGGTATCGGGCGGGTCTCTTCACCTCGCCCCACCTGGAGCGGTATACCGAGCGGATTCAGGTGGATTCGCGGGAGATACCCGAGGCCGATGTCTCCCTGGGGATGAGCCGGCTCCACCCCCTGATCGAAAAGGCGGCCTCGGAGGTGGGGCAGCCGACCGAGTTCGAGGCGACCACCGCGCTGGCGCTCTGGTACTTCGCCCGGGAAAAGGTCGACTGGGCGGTCCTCGAGGTGGGCCTGGGAGGGGAACTCGACTCCACCAACCTCATCACCCCCGCCGTAACAGTGATCACCAACGTGAGCCTGGACCATACCGATATACTAGGCCCCGATATAAAGTCTATCGCTGCCGCCAAGGCCGGGACCATCAAGCCCGGCGTACCGGTGGTGACCGCGGCTGAGGGGAGCGCCTTCGAGGTTATAGAACAAAAGGCCCTCGAGCTGGGATCGCCGCTTATCAGGGTCGTCCCCGCGGGAGAGGTCGCGCCGTCGGGGAGCGTGAGCTGGAACTGGACCGGAAACCGGGGCCAGGAACCGCCCTCATTAACGGTAAGCGGCCGGCGGGGAAGCTACCCCGGCCTGACCCTGTCGCTGCTGGGGAGGCACCAGGCGGCGAACGCGGCCGCCGCCATAGCGGCGGTGGAGGTACTGGTAGAACGGGGAGCCGACGCCAGCCTGGCAACGATAGCCCGGGGCCTGGCCGGGACCTTCTGGCCGGGCCGGCTCGAACTGATTCGACCCGATCCCCCCATCATCGTGGACGGGGCCCACAACCTGGCGGGGGCCGTCAGCCTCCGGGAGGCCCTGGACGATTACTATCCCGGCCGCCGCCGGCACCTGGTGCTGGGTATTCTTAAAGACAAGGACTGGCGGGGGATAGCCCGGGTACTGGCGCCGACGGCCGAGAGCGTCATCGTCACCCCGCCCCCGAACCCGCGGGCGGGCGAGATGGAGGAACTGGTCGAGGAGTGCGCCCGCCTCTGCGGCGAGACCAGCTACGAACCAGACAACCGGGCCGCCATCGCCCGGGGCCTGGAGCGGGTCGGGATAAACCGGGGCCGGGGACCGGGCCCTGACCGGAGTAACCTGCTCTGCGTCACCGGGTCGCTGTTCCTGGTCGGCCCGGCCCGGCGCTGTTTATTTGAACTTCTTCGCTAAGAATAGTGGATTAAGAAATACTATAAAAAGATAAAGTGTGCTATAATTACGAGTGGTAACCTGGAAATAGACTGCAAACGCAGAGAAAATAACCAAGGGAGGGATTCCTTTGGTCCTCAACCTGAGGTCAAAAGATGACAAGTTCTATCAGCTGTTCCGAGAAGGATCGGAGACCGTGGTTTCAGGAGTCCGGGTACTGGAAGCCGCCCTGGACAGCTACGAGAAAGTGGTGGAAAAACTGGAGGAACTCACGGTCATAGAACGGATGGGAGACGACATCCAGCAGGCCATCATCGAGAGGCTGAACCATACCTTTATCACCCCCTTCGACCGCGAGGACATCTATACCCTGGCCCGTGAACTCGACCGCATCCTGGACCACGTCCATGGCACCCTGGAGAAGATGGTCCTGTACAAGACCGGGCAGCCCAAGGAGGCGGCCAAGGTGCTGGTCCAGATACTCCTCCGCGCCACCCAGGAGATCCAGAAGGCGATCGAACACCTGACCGATTTAAAGAACAACTACCACCAGGTGCTGAATCTCTGTGAAGACATCAAGTTCCAGGAGAACGAGGGTGACCATCAGTACCGCAAGGCCGTGGCGGCGCTTTTCGAATCGGGGGAGAACCCGATCGAGGTAATCAAGTGGAAAGAGGTCTTCGAGCACCTGGAAACCGCGCTTGACCACTGTGAAGACGTGGCAAATCTCCTTAAAGGGGTTGCGCTGAAGTATGCCTAGCAGCGGGTTTATCCTATTAGGGCTGGTAGTAATAGTTGCGCTATTGTTTGACTATATCAACGGGTTTCACGATACAGCCAACGCGATCGCCACCTCGGTTTCGACGAAGGCACTCAGACCGCACACCGCGGTTATCCTTTCAGCAGTATTGAACTTCGCCGGAGCCTTGAGCGGCACGGCGGTAGCGGCCACGATCGGTAAGGGGATAGTCTCCCCTTCGATCATTACCCAGGAAGTGGTGGTGCTGGCCCTGCTTGGCGCCATCGCCTGGAATATCATCACCTGGCTCTCGGGGATTCCGAGCAGTTCCTCCCACGCCCTGATCGGAGGGGTGATCGGGGCAACGGTAGCGGGTCACGGATTCGATGTACTTAACTGGCCGGGCCTTTACATGATCATACTCAGCCTCATTATTTCACCTTTGATCGGTTTCGGCTCGGGTTACCTGATCATGACCCTGGTCTATTTCCTGGTTAAGGGTACTTCACCGGGAAGGGCGAACGAGGTTTTCAGGCGTCTCCAGGTGCTCACCGCCAGCCTGATGTCGTTTTCCCACGGCTCCAACGACGCCCAGAAGACCATGGGGATAATAACCATGGCCCTGGTAAGCGCGGGGATGCTCAGTGACTTTGCGGTGCCCATCTGGGTAATCATCGCCTGCGCCTCCGCCATGGCTTTGGGGACCATGGCCGGGGGATGGCGCATAATCAAGACCATGGGCGGGAAAATATTTAAGATAGAGCCCATCAACGGCTTTGCCTCCGATTTGAACTCCTCGCTGGTCATCCTCACGGCCAGTTCGATGGGTATGCCGGTCAGCACCACGCACGTGGTCTCCTCCTCGATCATGGGGGTGGGCACGTCGAAGCGGATAAAAGCCGTTCGCTGGGGGACCGCCCGCACCATCGTGACTGCCTGGGTTTTGACGATTCCGCTGAGCGGACTGGTCTCCGCCCTGCTTTATCAGCTTATCCACCTGTTCCAATAAATACCAGCTTTTTCTTGTGAAAGAAGGTATTTTAGAAATTAGGTCGTATTATATACTTTTAGGGGTAATTTAAGAAGAATGAATGAGGAGGGGTGGGTTTGAAGGCCCTGAAGATACCAGAAGCGACGATCATAAGGCTCTCGGTATACTCCCGTTTTTTGGCCCAGGTCAAGCGCCGCGGGGTTATCACGATTTCCTCGGGCGAGATAGCCAACGGGGTGGGGGTCAGCTCTGCCCAGGTACGCAAAGACCTGGCCTATTTCGGTGAGTTTGGCACCAGAGGGGTAGGATACAACGTAGGAGAGCTATACGGGCACCTGATGAAGATTTTAGGGCTGACCTCTCAGTGGCAGGTTATAATCGTAGGGGCTGGGAAGTTGGGCTCCGCCTTGACCATGTACGCTGGGTTCGCCGAGCGCGGTTTCAAGGTGGTGGCGGTCCTGGACAGCGATCCGCGCAAAATCGGTCAGAAGCTCGACAGCATAGAGATACTCCCGGTTTCCCGGCTGGCCGAGGTGGCCGCCGCGAACCAGAGCGCGATCGGGATCATCGCGGTTCCCGCCGAAGAGTCGCAGGAGGTGGCTAATACCATGGTCCAGGCGGGGATCAAGGCCATCCTGAACTTCTCCCCCCGGGTCCTGATGGTGCCGGAGGATATAGTGATCCGTAACGTCGACCTCTCGGTGAATCTTGAGATCCTGAGCTTTTACCTGGGAGCACAGAAACGGTGAATCTGGTGGTATAACTGCGCAGGTTGTAACGTCTTCCACCGGGAAGACGTTAATTCTTTTATAGTACTTTATTTGAGGCTGGGTTTTTTGGCATAATAAACTGGACAGCCCGGCAAGAGAAACGACAGGGGGTAAACCATGAGAAGCGGCAGCCGTGGTGTCGGGATCCTCATAGTCCTGCTGCTGGCCGGCAGCATCATCGGAGGTTGGCTGGGGGCCTATCTGGGCCGGGCCTTCCCCGCGGTGCACCTGCTGCAGCAGACCGAGGCCCTGGGACTAACCCCGCCTACTACCCTGGACCTCGGGGTCTTGACCTTTACCATCGGGTTCGGCCTGCGTCTGAACATAATGTCCCTGGTGGGTATGGCGGCGGGCTACCTGGTATATAAGCGGTACTAAATATACTAAGGCTTTCGACAGGAGGTTAAGAAGGTTGCCGTTCATACTAGCCTCGGCCTCACCCCGTCGGGCCGAGCTGCTTCGCCAGTTGGGTCTGGAGTTTATAACCCGCTCGGCGGAAGTGGAAGAGAAGCTGGACAACAGCCGGCCGCTGCCGGAACAGCTGCGGGAGCTGGCGCTCCACAAGGCCCGGGCAGTGGCAGAATACTCCGGTGACGGGCTGGTGATCGGGGCCGACACCGTGGTGGTGCTGGGGGACAAGGTGATGGGAAAACCCGGTTCGGAGGCCGAGGCCAGGGAGATGCTCGGCCGGCTGAACGGTCGAATGCACCTGGTGATGACCGCCGTCGCCCTGGTGGACCCCGCTGACGGCAGGGTTATGACCGGCCTGGAGGAGACCCGGGTAAGGTTCAGTACCCTGGACCCGGAACAGATAGAAGCGTATATTAAAACGGGAGAGCCGATGGACAAGGCCGGAGCCTATGGGATACAGGGCCGGGGGGCTGTACTGGTGGAAAGTATCGAGGGCTGTTACTTCAACGTGGTGGGACTGCCGATAAATCTTCTGTCCCGGATGCTTAAGGAGATGGGTCATCCAGTATATGCCTCCTGGTGAGAGGAGCGCGCTGGTGAAAGAATTCGGTTTGCGATATACTATCAAGGACCTGCCGGTGGACAACCGTCCCCGGGAGAGGCTGGCCGCCCATGGGCCAGCCTCACTCTCGAATGCTGAACTCCTGGCGATAATACTCCGCACCGGCAACCGTGAACAGACCGCCCTGGAGCTGGCCTCGCGGATCCTGGCGGAACCCGGCGGGCTCAGCTACCTGACCGAAGCCACCATCGAGGAGCTGGCCCGGTTCAAGGGGGTTGGCCTGGCGAAAGCCTCCCAGCTGATAGCCGCGCTCGAATTGGGCCGGCGCGTGTCATCCACCACTCCCGAGACCCGCCCGGTGATCCAGGGACCCGAACAGGCGGCCCAGCTGGTGATGGAGAACCTCAAGAACCTTGACCGGGAGACCTTTCACATCATCTGTCTCAATACCAAAAACCAGGTGGTCAAGACGGAGATGATATCCAAGGGCAGCCTCGATTCCTCCCTGGTTCACCCCCGGGAGGTATTCAAGACCGCCATCAGCCGCAGCGCTGCGGCGGTGATACTGGTGCACAACCATCCCAGCGGCGATCCCAGCCCCAGCCCGGAAGACCTGAAGATCACCCGACGCCTGGTCGAGGTGGGGGAACTGGTCGGCATAGAGGTGCTGGACCACCTGATCATCGGACAGAATTCCTACGTCAGTTTAAAGGAAAGAGGGCGCATGTAACCCGAAAGGAAGATTATAACAGTCGTTTGAGCATTGCCGACCGTTATGGTTTGACTTATAATTATCGCTTAGGAAGGAGTTGTCCAGATTGCTTTTTGCAAAAGACTTAGGGATAGATTTAGGGACCGCGAACACCCTGGTGCACCTCAGGGGGAAGGGCATCGTCCTGCGCGAGCCCTCGGTGGTGGCCATCCAGAAGGACACCGGGCAGGTCCTGGCGGTCGGTGAAGAGGCCAAGGACATGATCGGGAGGACCCCGGGGAACATCATCGCCATCAGGCCGATGAAAGACGGGGTTATCGCCGACTTCGACGTCACCCAGACCATGCTGCGCCACTTTATCACCAAGGCACTGAAGGGCAGGAGCTTCCTGATGCGGCCGCGGGTGATTGTCAGCGTCCCTTCCGGGGTCACCGCGGTGGAGGAACGGGCGGTGCGGGAAGCCACCCTGCAGGCCAGCGCCAAGGAAGCGTACCTGATCGAGGAACCGATGGCGGCCGCTATCGGGGCGGGTCTTCCGGTGCATGAACCCACCGGCAACATGATCGTGGACATCGGGGGAGGGACCACCGAGGTGGCGGTCATTTCCCTGGGCGGGATCGTAAACAGCCAGTCGATCCGCGTGGCGGGCGACGAAATGGACGAGGCCATCATCCAGCACCTGAAGCGCTACTATAATTTATTAATCGGGGAGCGTACGGCGGAGGGCATCAAGATCCGCATAGGTTCCGCCATCTGGGAGGGGCCGGCCGAAAACTACGAGGTAAAGGGGCGGGACCTGGTGACCGGGCTTCCGAAAACGGTCATGATCACCTCGGAGGAGGTCCAAAAGGCCTTGAGCGACCCGATCGAGCGCATCATCGAAGGGATCAAGATCTGCCTGGAGAAGACCCCTCCAGAGCTGGCGGCGGACATCATGGACCGGGGCATAGTGATGGCGGGAGGCGGGTCTCTGCTTCGGGGACTGGACCGACTGGTCAGCGATGAGACCGGCATGCCGGTGCACCTGGCGGAAGAGCCGCTGTCCGCGGTGGCTTTCGGGACCGGCAAGGTGCTGGAGAACATCGAGGTACTGAAACGGGTCCTGATCTCTCCCAAGAAATTCTCCTAGGGCAGTGTTTGGTTTTTCAGGGAGGAGTAGCCGTTGTCTCGCATTTTCAACCGCAAAGTTTTGATAATAGTCCTGGTTGTCATTCTGGCCGGCGTCTCCATCAGGTTTCTCCTGGTTGAAAAAGTCGAGATGGGTCCGATCGGGGGAGTTGTCCGAGGCGGCCTGGCCCCGGTGGAGAGCGGCCTTTCCTCGGTGGTGCATTCGGTCCGGGGGGTATTCGGCAGCCTGGCGGGGATCGGTCGGGCGCAGGCGGAGAAAGAGGCCTTAAACCAACAGATAGCCGACCTCCAGATGGAAAACAACCAGCTCCGTGAAAACAAACAGGAAGTCGAGAGACTCCGAAGGGCTCTGGGTTTCAAAGAGGCCAACCCCCAGTACAGCCTGCTGGTGGCCCAGGTGATTGCCCGCAACCCCACCAACTGGTTCCACACCATTACCGTGAACCGGGGCAGCGATGACGGGGTCAGGAAGTTCATGCCGGTTATCAACTCCCAGGGCCTGGTCGGCAAGGTGATACAGGTCGATTCACATTCATCCGAGATACTCCTGATTACAGACCCCGAGGGGCCCGCGGGCGCGGTGGTGCTGGTTCAGGACACCCGCGTGCCGGGGGTGGTGGAAGGGATGGGAGACATAAGCGGAAAAGGCACCGGAATGCTCAGGATGCGCCTGATCCCTTACAACGTCACGGTCGAGGAAGGGGACGAGGTGGTCACCTCGGGGCTGGGAACGGTGTTCCCGGCGGGGATCAGGATCGGCCGGGTGCAGAACATCAACCGGGAGGCGGAGCCCAGCACCCTGCAGCAGTATTCCCTGATAACACCGGAAGTAGATTTTTACCGTCTCGAGGAGGTCATGATTATCACCCAGGTATCTGGAGGGAGATAGATTTGGTGGCCAGGGCAGGGGTATTAGGGGCTATAGTCATCGTAGCTTTATTGCTGCAGGCGACGTTATTAGAGTTGATAAGATTTTCTGTCAAACCAGATCTGGTTTTGATCCTGGTGATTTTTTTTGCATTGATCAACGGTTCCCGGCCGGGGATGATTCTGGCCGCCGCCGCCGGCCTGCTCATAGACCTTCTGTGGGGACGTTTTCTCGGGATAAACATCCTGACCCTTACCATAACCGCCTTCCTGGTGGGTTACCTGGAAAACAAGGTCTTCAAGGATAACCTGTTGGTTCCCATCCTGGTGGTATTTTGCGGGTCGGTCCTTCACGCGGGACTGATGTTGATGTTTCAGGAGCTGGCGGGGGTCCACCTGCCGCTTTCGGCGGGAGTTCGGACCGGCCTCCTGGAGGCCGCTTACAACGCATTATTAGCGCCATTATTCTATAAACTTTTCTACCGTTCGAGCACAAGTGGAGTCTTACAAGGTTTTAAACGGGGTGGGCTGTAAGGTGGTCAGCAAGAAGACTGAAGACCGTCTGAGGTTTTTCTGGTTAATCGTGGTGGGGATCTTCTGTATCCTGGTGGTGCGCCTGGGGGCGTTGCAGCTGGTCCAGGCGAGTGATTACCGCACCCTTTCGGAGGAAAACCGGGTGCGGATTATCCCGGTCCGGGCGCCCCGGGGAGAGATCGTCGACCGCAACGGGGTGGTGCTGGCGAGGAGCAAGCAGGTCTTTTCCATCCAGCTCAACCGGGACCCGAACCAGAGCGACTATCATGCCGTGGCGCAGCAGCTTTCAGCCCTGCTCATCCCATACTACCCCGAAATGACCACCGAGAGCATACTGAGCTTGATCGACCAGAGCCAGGAACGCAGATACGAGCCGATCACCATAAAACGGAACGTCGACATCCAGGTGGTCACCATGATCGAGGAGATGCGCCAGGAGCTGCCGGGGGTATCGGTGGACGTGGAACCGCTCCGGGAGTACCCGGGGTATGGCGAGGCGGGACCGGGGATGGCCGGCCACATCATGGGATTCGTGCGGGAGATCAGCCAGGAAGAACTCAACCAGAAGAACCAGAACAGTGATGAAGAAAGCTACTACCAGCTTGGCGACCTGATCGGCAAGGACGGCCTGGAGAAGCAGTACGAGGACGTGCTGCGGGGGCGTGACGGCGCGAAGCAGGTGGAGGTAAACGTGTACAACCGGCCGGTCCGCTCGCTGGATCACCTCAAGACCATCCCGGCGGTCCCTGGCAACACCCTGGTCTTGACCCTGGACGCCAAGCTGCAGGAGACACTGGAAAAGAGCATGGACGAAAACCTGGCCCGGCTGCAGAAGAGCGGTTACCCCAAGGCCAAGGCCGGGTCCGCGGTGGTCATGGACGTAAACACCGGGGCGATCCTGGCCATGGTCAGCCGGCCGGCCCTGAACCCCAACGACTTCATCGGAAGCATGTCCCAGGAGATGGTCGACTTCTACTACCGTTCCAACCCAGCGGCGGCGATCAACCGGGCCATCGCCGGGGTCTATCCCCCTGGCTCCACCTTCAAACCGATCACCGCCATGGCGGCGCTGGAAGCCAACGCGGTCAAACCCGACGGCGTACTGGTCAACTGCACCGGGGCTTACTGGCTCTCCCCGTATATCAGGTGTTGGCAGGTACACGGCCCGACCAACTTCTGGAAGGGCATGGCGGTTTCCTGCAACACTTACTTCCAGGAGGCTGGACGGTTGGCCGGGATCGAAAACCTGGTGCGGGTGGGTGAGCAGTTCGGCCTGGGCCGGAAGACCGGGATCGACCTGCCCGGCGAGGCCAAGGGCCTGCTCCCCAATCCCCAGTGGAAGCGGGACCTGAACTCCAAGCTGATCAACGCCCAGTACAACAAGAACCTCCAGGAGATAGAAACCCGCTACCAGGCTCAGCTGGAAGCCGCTCCCGACGACAAGACCCGCCAGGACCTGAACAAGAAGAAGGACAACGAGATCAAGCTGCTGAGATCCCGCTACCAGATAAACTACAACTTCAATACCACCTGGCAGGGGTTCGACACCCTGAACATGTCGATCGGACAGGGCAACAACAACTACACCCCGATCCAGCTCGTAACCTATATTTCCGCGGTGGCTAACGGGGGCAAGGTATTCCAGCCCTACCTGGTCGACCGGGTGATGGCTCACGACGGGCACGTCGTGCAGCAGAACTCCCCGCGAATCGTCAACCAGGCCTCGGTATCACCCGAGAACATCGCCCTGGTCAGGAAGGCGATGGCCGGGGTCATGCAGCCGGGAGGGACCGCTTACTTCATGTTTACTAACTTCCCACCCAATATCCAGGTGGGGGGTAAAACGGGGACCGCCGAGACCGGCAGAGCCGGGGATAACAAGGAGCGGGACTATCACGGGGTATTCGTGGCTTTCGCCCCGGCCGACAACCCCCAGATCGCCTTCGCGGGGCTGATCGAGTACGGGTACCACGGCAGCGAGTCTTCGGGGTACCTGGCCAAAGCGGTATTCGAACAGTACTTCGGGATCGCCTCCAACACACCGCCGCCGGCAACGACGACAGCGCCGGAGACCACGGAGGTAAAGTCAAACGAGACGCCGGCCGGGAACGCGCCGGTGGGGACCACCGAGCCGACCGGGACCACTGAGCCGGCGGCCACCACCCCGACGGGTAATACTGTACCGACGACCACGAACCCATCGGGGACCAGCACCCCGGCCGGCACCACCACTCGTGAAGGGAACACCGGCCAGCCTTCGTCCGGGGGCAGCCCTCCGGCGCCAGGCGTCACCCAACCGCCGGGATAGAGTCGTGAAGAAAAACAAAGATGAAACCAGAAAAAGTGAGGAAAAAAGCCCTCGCTTTTTCTTACTCAAAGGAAGGAATTACCTACCCTATGTAGAATTTGTAGAGTCGTAGCAAAAAGATTTGGTGGAGGTATGGATGAAAAGAGAGGATATCGTCATCAGAGGGATGCGTAACGGGATCCTGATTTCGTTTGACGACTCTCTGGGTATAGATGAGTTTTATTCCCAATTGTCCGATAAGCTGGAAGACGCCGAGGTACGGTCGATGTTCGGTGCCGGACAGGTGATCCTGGACCTGGGATCGCGGGATGTGTCAGGCATCCAGATGACTGAAGCGGCGGATTTTTTAAACCGATATGGCCTTTCACTGCAGCGGATTATAGCGCGGCCCGAGGCCGGTCCCCCTTTGATCGTGGACCGCGATCAGGTCCGGCAGAAGAAGAAGGTGAGCCGGCCTAAAGCGGTGCCGGATGATTCCTGGCCGATGGAGGCCGAGGAACCGGTTAACATCCGGAGCAAATCCGTCTCCGCGGGTGCGGCTGCCGAAAGCCGGATCGAGGCGAAAAAGGAGGAAGCGGCCGGTTTTGGAAACATAACCAATGGAGATGGCAATACCCTTTTGATTAAAAGGAATCTACGGTCCGGACAGACCATCGAGCATCCCGGCAATGTTGTCATCATGGGTGATGTCAACCCGGGCGCGGAAGTGATAGCGGGCGGTAACATCGTCGTCTGGGGCTCCTTCCGCGGAATAGCGCACGCCGGGGCAACGGGAGACGAGAACTCGACCATCACCGCCTTCAGGCTTCGTCCCACCCAGCTTCGGATCGCCGGGCACATAACCCGGGCCCCGGACGACGATGAGGCTGGACCGGAAATTCCCGAAATAGCTCGAATTCGCGGGGGGGTAGTAGTAATTGAACGATACCAATGACATCAACGAAACCAATGACATCGAGGATAACAATGGTACCGGCGAGAATGCCAATATCGACCACCAGAATGATGTCAGCGACACCTCTGAAGTGAATGAAACCGACGTTGCCAGCGAACCTACGGAAAAGGCTATTCCCGAAGCTGTCGAAGGAGGAGAAGGAATGGGAGAGGTAATAGTGGTAACCTCCGGCAAGGGAGGAGTTGGAAAGACTACCGCTACTGCCAACATCGGGACCGCCCTGGCTGCCCTGGGGAACCGGGTGGTGCTGGTTGATACTGATATAGGTCTGCGCAAACTCGACCTCGTCCTGGGCCTTGAGAACCGGATCGTGTTCCACCTGGTGGACGTCACCAGCGGCAACTGCCGGCTCAAGCAGGCCCTGATAAGGGATAAGCGGATTGAGGGTCTGTACTTCCTCCCGGCGGCTCAGACCAGGGACAAGACCGCGGTTACCCCGCAGCAGATGTACGACCTCTGCATGGAGCTGAAGAAGGAATTCGATTATGTGCTCATCGACTGCCCGGCGGGCATCGAGCAGGGCTTTAAAAACGCCATCGCCGGCGCCGACCGGGCCCTGGTGGTGACCAACCCGGAGATATCGTCGGTCCGGGACGCCGACCGGATAATAGGTCTGCTGGAATCGGCCGAGATCCCCGATCCCCTGCTGATCGTCAACCGCATCCGCCCCCAGATGGTGAGGAAGGGCGACATGCTGGACGTCAGCGACATCCTCGACAACCTCCGGATCGACCTTATAGGTGTGGTCCCCGAGGATGAGAAGGTCCTGGTATCGACCAACCGGGGCGAGCCCGCGGTCCTCAACGAAAACTCCAAGGCGGGAACGGCATTCCGCAACATAGCCCTCCGCATAACCGGCGAGGAGGTGCCGCTGATGGAGCTGGAGGAAAAGGAAGGGTGGAGACCCTGGCTCAGAAAGATCTTTGGCTTTGGATCATGAGATAGGTGGCTACCGTCAAAATGAAAGGAGGAAGAACTTGGTGCTGGAGTTTCTGGCAAAATTCTTTAGTCGAGACAATTCTATGAGCAGCAAGAACATAGCCAGGGAAAGGCTTCGGCTGGTGCTGGTGCATGACCGAGTTAATATCTCTCCCCAGCTTTTGCAGGCTTTGAAAGAGGACCTGATAAAGGTAATCTCGGACTACATGGAGATCGACGAAAGCGCTCTGGAGGTCAGCCTGAACAGCGACGAGAACGCCGTCGCGCTGATGGCAAACATCCCGATCCTGCGCATGAAGCGCTTTGTGAAGGAATAGATGGTAATTGGTCTATCACGGCCTTACCCCCCTGGACTATCCCATGGCCTTGCAATATAATTGGGATAGTGTTTAGGGCGGGGTAATTGTATTGAATCGTAAGATCTTAAAAAACCTTGACTATACCTTTGTCATAACCGTGATCCTGCTGCTAATCATGGGTCTGTTGGTGGTTGCCAGTGCTACCCACGCCAACAGCAACCCTTATTTTTACGTCAAGCGTCAGGCGCTCAGGATCGGGTTGGGGGTAATTATCGCTCTGGTGGTGCTTCGTTTCGATTACTCGATAATGCTGAAGTACACCAGATTTCTTTATGTCTTCAACATGCTGTTCCTGTTCTCGGTGCTGGTGACCGGCTGGGCGGCCAAGGGTTCCCAGGCCTGGTTGAAGTTCGGCGAGATGGTTATCCAGCCCTCCGAGCTGGCCAAGATCATCATCATCATCACCCTGGCGGCTTTTCTGGCGAAGCGGGAACGATTGGACACCCTAAAAGACCTGATGCCGGTCTTTATGCACGTCGGCGCTCCCCTGGTGCTGATCATGCTGCAGCCCGACCTGGGGACCGGCCTGGTGTACCTAGCGATAACCCTGGGAATGGTTTATGTGGCGGGGGCCAGGGCCTCCCTGCTGCTGAAGATCATCGGGGTCTGCTCCGCGGTGGTGGGTCTGGCGCTGTTCGCCCACTTCAAGTGGGGGATGCCCCTGCCGCTGGAGGACTACCAGTTAAACCGGCTGATAGTGTTCGTCAACCCCTACCTGGATGGAAGGGGCGGCCGGGGAGCGGGCTGGCATATCATCCAGTCACTGGTGGCGATAGGCTCGGGGGGCTTCTGGGGCAAGGGCCTGTTCGAAGGGACCCAGGTCCAGGGCAGCTTCCTTCCCGAACAGCACACCGACTTCATCTTCGCGGTGGTCGGCGAGGAGATGGGGTTCATCGGGGGTGTCGTGATCCTGCTGCTGTACTTCATCCTGCTGTTCAGGACCCTGTATATAGCCCAGCAGGCCCGTGAGAACTTCGGCACCCTGATAGCCGCGGGCATCTGCTCCATGTGGGGCTTCCACATCCTGGAGAACATCGGTATGGCCATCGGGATAATGCCCATCACCGGGATCCCCCTGCCTTTCCTGAGCTACGGCGGTAGCAACATGCTGGCCAACCTGATGGCAGTGGGGCTGCTGCTGAGCATCAACATCCGGCGGCAGAAGATCCTGTTCTGACCACCCTCTGAGGTTTTAACGTTAAACAGATTCTAGGCTCGGCAGTACCAGCGTATGATGTACTACCGAGTTATTTTTTTCCGCTCCTGGAAGGTATTGACGGAGGATGATCAGAACATGGCCAACAAAAGCTGGAACTGGGAAGAGGACTCACCCGAGCGGCTCTACCTCCCGGAACCAGGTCGGAAATGGAAAAACGGCCTGATCGAGAAGCCGCACGCGGGGACCTGGTACAAGACCGCGATCTGCCTCCTGCTGTTCCTGCTGATCTGGTCGTCGTACCGGGGCGATTTCCCGGGAGCCGCCGGGGTGAGGCAGTTTACGGCTTATATCTACAGCATCGATAAGGACCTGAGCCCCTATCTCAAAACCGTCGGGGAGAAGCTTATAAACAGTGAAAAACTACGTTCAGCGCTGAGCCAGCGGATAGAAGAGCCTGCCGCCATAAAGCCGGTCACCACCATGCGGGTGATCTACCCGGTGGCGGAGGGACGGGTTATCGGCTACTCGCAGGCCTCGAACCAGTACGCCCTTTCCATCCAGTGCCAGCCGGGACAGGTGGTGCGGGCGCCCCAGGCGGGCCGGGTCTCGATGGTAAGCGGTGAAAAGGTAAACGGCTACACGGTCCAGATCGACCACGGCAACGGTTTCGTATCCATCCTGGCGAGTTTCTCCGAGTCCTGGGTCAAGCCCGATGACCAGGTCCAGTCGGGTCAGACGGTAGGAAAGCTTTCGCCCGGGGGCAACAACGTCCTCCTGACCTACAGAATGACCTACCAGGGACTGCCGGTCGACCCCCTCAACTACCTGAACGGCAAATAGCGGCAATCCTTTAAGTCAAGCAGGCCGTATACAACGGCCTGCTGTTTTTGCCTTCAGCCAAATTGTGTGATAAACTGGAGAAAGCTTACTGTGCGGGAAACCGATACCACTTAAGAGATAATCGAACCAGTTGAGATTAAAAGCGACAAAAAGCTTGATCGGTAGGTAAAGGGAACCGCATTTCGAGTGCGAACGATGGTAATAAACCGGCACGGGAAACCGATACCACTTAAGAGATAATCGAACCAGTTGAGATTAAAAGCGACAAAAAGCTTGATCGTTAAATCGTGATGACCGCAGTATGAATGTGATGGCCCCAAATCTGTCAGAGGCTTAACCGGCAGTTGTTAAAAAGCTATATAAAGCTCGACTGAGCTGGACTCAACCACTGGGGAATAATAGGACCAAGACTACTAGAAGCGAAGGAGAGCTGATAAGCAGCGAGACTGCCAACCTCAGTGGCAATAATCAGCTAACCTGGATTGGAGCGACAGAAAACTTGATCTCTAAATCAGGAGAATAACGTCTCAAATTTGAAAAAGGGTAAATTTGTAAGGAGGAATCGCCCATCCGATCGGAATCACTGTCCCGGCTGCTGGCCAGGGTCAGCAAACCGGCTCGATATATCGGCAATGAGTGGAACTCGGTCCAGAAACCCTGGGATGAGGCCAGGGTCAGGATGGTCTTCGCCTTTCCCGATGTCTACGAGGTAGGCATGTCCCACCTGGGAATGCAGATACTCTACGGGCTGGTCAACCGCGAGCCCGATTACCTGCTGGAGAGGGTCTTCGCTCCCTGGGGGGACATGGAGCGGGAGCTGCGGGAGGCTGGACTGCCGCTGTTTTCACTGGAGTCCAAACGCGGCCTCAGTGAGTTCGACGTCGTCGGGTTCACCCTGCAGTACGAGATGAGCTATACTAACCTACTGAACATGCTGGACCTCTCCGGTATCCCTCTGCTGTCAAACGAAAGGGGCGGGCGCCAGCCGCTAGTGATCGCGGGCGGCCCCTGCAGCATGAATCCGGAGCCCCTCTGCGACTTCATCGACGCCTTCGTCCTGGGGGAAGGGGAGGAGGTGCTGCTCGAGGTCCTGGGTGTGGTCGCGCGGCACAAGGCGGAGCACCCCGGCGGCTTCGAGCGGGATGAACTGCTGCGCCGGCTGGCGGAGATCGAGGGAGTCTATGTACCGTCGTTTTACCAGGTGGATTACCGGGAAGACGGCCGGATAAAGAGCGTCAGCCCGAAACACCCGGGGGTGAGCGATAGGGTCCGGCGGCGGCTGGTCAAGGACCTCGATGCCGGTTACTTTCCCCGGCGCCCGATCGTGCCGTTCCTGGAGGTCGTGCACGATAGGATAATGCTGGAGGTCTTTCGCGGGTGCCAGCGGGGGTGCCGGTTCTGCCAGGCGGGGATGATCTACCGCCCCACCCGGGAGCGGCGTTTAGCCACCCTGTGCGATCAGGCGAGAGGACTGGTGGCCAGCACCGGGTACGACGAGGTCTCCCTGACCTCGCTCAGCACCGGTGACTACAGCCGGATAAAGCCCCTGATCCAGGAACTGACCAGGGAGCACCGTGAAAAAGGGGTTGGACTTTCCCTGCCGTCGCTGAGAATTGACACCTTTTCCGTGGGCCTGGCCGAGGAGGTCCAGAAGGGGAGGAAGACCGGGCTCACCTTCGCTCCCGAGGCGGGGACCCAGCGGATGCGCGATGTCATCAACAAGGGCGTCAGCGAGGAAGACCTGATAAAGTCCGCGGAGGCGGCTTTCCAGGCGGGATGGTCCGCTATAAAACTTTACTTTATGGTGGGGCTGCCGACCGAGACCGACGAGGACCTGGACGGCATAGCCTCGATGGCTCGGGCGGTGGCTGAGATCGGAAGCCGGGCCCAAAAAAGCGGCCGTTTTAAAAAGCGGCTGGAGGTCAACGTCAGCGCCTCGAACTTCGTCCCCAAGGCCCATACCCCGTTTCAGTGGGAGGGACAGATCGAGAAGTCCGAACTCTGCCGCCGGCAGGAGTACCTCCGCCAGAAGCTGCGCGACAAGCGGATAAAATACAACTGGCACGATGTTGAGGTCAGCTTCTGGGAGGCGGTGCTGGCCCGGGGGGACCGGAGGCTGGGCCGGATGCTGATGCTGGCCTTTGAAAAAGGCTCCCGTTTCGACGGATGGTCGGAGTTTTTCAAACCCGGCCGGTGGCTGGAGGCGGCCCGGGAGGCGGGTATAGACCCCAAGGACTACGCCTACCGTTCTTACCGCTACGACGAGGTCCTGCCCTGGGACCACTTGGAATCGGGGGTCGACCGAGACTATCTGGTGCGGGAGCATCAACAGGCCAAAGCGGGGATGCTTACCGGGGACTGCCGCTTCGAGGGCTGTTCCGCTTGTGGGGTATGCCCGTCCCTGGATGTGGAGCCGGTCGGTTGTTGGGAAAAGGAGACCACGAATGCCTCGTTTTAGGATAGAATATAGTAAAGAGGGTCCAATCGCCTTTATCTCGCACCTGGACCTGTCCAAGGCCTGGGAGCGGGCGGCGCGGCGGGCGGGCCTGCCGGTGGTCCTGTCCCAGGGATTCCATCCCCACTACCGCATCTCTTTTGGTTCGGTTCTGCCGGTGGGGGTGGAAGGGGCCAGGGAGTACCTTGACCTGGAGCTGAAGGAGGATTTTGCGCCCGGGGCGTTGAAAAAGGTTTTGGATGAGGAGCTGCCTTCGGGGCTCGTGGTCCGGCAGGTGGTGCCGGTAAACGACCAGGCGGCTTCCCTGATGGCCGGCATCAACACCGCCGAGTACTCGTTTGAAGTGGGGCTCGAACGGGATCTCACGGGAGAGGACCTGGCAGAGCGGTGGCGGAAGATGCAGGGGATAGAGAAGTGGATGGTCACCCGCAGGAACAAGAAAGGCGAGCGGGAGATCGACGTGCGGCCGGACCTCATTAAGGCCGAGCTGAATCTCGGTGAGGGGAAGCTCTACGGGATACTCTGGCTGAAACTGGGGCACGGGGGGAGCGCCAGGCCGCCCGAGGTGTTCAAGGCGCTCGAAAAGTACGCAGGGATCCCGATCGATAGGGAACGGATAAGCTACCGACGGACCTCCCTCTACGTCGAACGGGGGGGCCAGTGGTTATCCCCGCTGTATATTTAAACCGATCCAACAACGTAATTTATAATTCCTTCCTGCTCGGGGGGTAACGATTTATGAAACATATTTTGATGCAGATCAGCGAGGGCGAGACCCAGGTAGCTGTTCTGGAAGACGACCAACTGGTAGAGATCTACGTTGAAAGAGGAGCCGACCAGAGGCTGGTGGGCAACATCTACAACGGGAGGATCGAGAACGTCCTTCCCGGGATGCAGGCTGCCTTCGTCAACATCGGTTTGGACAAAAACGCCTTCTTATACGTGGAGGATGTGGGTCCGACCCGGGGAGGGCGCGAGGGCGGCTCCGGCTCGATCGGCAGCATGGTCCGGGAGGGCCAGGAGATACTGGTGCAGGTGGTCAAAGAGCCGATAGGCACCAAGGGGGCCAGGGTGACCACCCACGTGACCCTGCCGGGGAGAAACCTGGTGCTGATGCCGACCATGGACTACATCGGCATCTCCCGGCGGATCGACAACGAGAAAGAACGCGACCGGCTGCGGCGGATGGCGGAAGCGGTCAAACCCGCGGGGATGGGCCTGATCATCCGGACCGTGGCGGAGGGGATAAGCGAGGGACTGTTGGAGCAGGAGGTCCGCACCCTCAACAAGCTGTGGAAGAAGGTGCAGGCCCGCAGCCAGAACAGCGGCGCTCCCAACCTGGTGCACCGCGACCTGGAACTGGTGCAGAGGATTTTAAGGGACCTGTACTCGGAGAACGTCGACCGGATGACGGTCAACAACCGCTGGGTGTACGAAAAGGTCCTGGACTACATCGAGTGCTTCGAGAACGCGGCCATGCTTCGCAAACGGGTGCTTATGGAGCAGGGCGACCTTTTCGAGAAGTACGGGCTGGATCTGGAGATAGAGAAGGCCCTGAAGCGCAAGGTCTGGCTGAAGTCGGGCGGGTACCTGGTCATCGACCAGATGGAGGCGCTGACCGCCATTGACGTGAACACGGGCAAGTACGTGGGGAGCACCAACCTGGCGGACACCGTGCTCAAGACCAACCTGGAGGCGGCGGTGGAGATAGCCCGGCAGCTGCGGCTTCGCAACATCGGCGGCATCATAATCATCGACTTCATCGACATGGAGGAGGCCCAGGACCAGTCCCGGGTGGTCGCGGCCCTCGACGAGGAGCTGAAAAAGGACAAGACCCGTGCCAAGATAATGGGGCTGACCCAGCTGGGCCTGGTGGAGATGACCCGTAAAAAGGTGCAGCAGGGCCTCGACAGCCTGCTGCAGAAGCCCTGCCCCTACTGCGAGGGAAGGGGCAAGGTGCTGTCGGAGGAGACCATCGGGCTCAGGGTGCAGAAGAAGATCATGGCCTTCGCCCGGCAGAGCGACGCGCCGGCCATTCTGATCGAGGTAAACCCGGCGGTGGCCTCGCTCCTGATAGGCAGCGGCGGTTCCCACCTGAAACAGCTCGAAGAGCGCTCGGGCAAGCGGATTATCATCAAGGGCAACGAGACCTTCCACCTGGAACACGTGAAGACCAGGAGTCTCAACAGCCAGCAGGAGATAGAGGAGTTTTCCGCCCCGGTCAAGGTGGGGCAGGTGCTGCAGGTGAGGATCGAGGAACCCCATATAATAAATGGGTTCGACGGCATCGCGCGCATCAACGGCTACGTCCTGGATGTGGAGGGAGCGGGGGAATCAGTGGGGGAGACCATCACGGTAGAGGTCAGCAAGGTCTTCCGCACCTACGCCAAGGCTCGGATAATGGGATCGAACGGATACCCTCAGCAGGCGACCTAGGGTGCGAAGAAAACTTGGCTATCGCCAAGTCCTTGACGAAGGCGAGAGCCTTAGATGCACTTGCTTGCATCGGAAAGTCCCCTGTATATACTTTCCGATAGCGGAATAAACCGAAACCGGCTTTTCGCCTTGACTTTATAATTCCCATATGATACTATATTCCACTGTAGGTAGGGTTTTGCCCTACCCTCAACCGCTCGATCAAGGTTCCAAAACAGCGGCCCCCGAAGGGGCGGCTTACCTGGGATCGGCGAGTCTAGGGCAGGGAGGTGCATTTTTTTGTACGCTATCATCGAGACCGGAGGGAAGCAGTACCGGGTAAAGACCGGCGACACCCTGAAGGTGGAGAAGCTGGAGGTCGCCGAGGGCGAAACGGTTGAAATCGATAAGATCCTGGCAGTGGGCCAGGGTGACGAGTTGAAGCTGGGGCAGCCCCTGGTGGAGGGCGCCAAGGTGAAGGCCCGGGTGCTGGAGCACGGACGAGGCGAAAAGATCATCGTGTTCAAGTACAAACCCAAGAAGAATTATCGGCGCAAGCAGGGCCACCGCCAGTCGTTCACCAAGCTGTTGGTCGAGAGTATCGAGGCCTAAGGGGTTTCCCGGAATGATAAAGGTAGAGGTGCAGCGAAACCCAAGAGGGGAGATAGTCGCCCTGCGGGTGCAAGGTCATTCGGGCTACGCGGCCCGGGGAGAAGACATCGTCTGCGCCGGGGTATCGACCCTCGCCCAGAGCGCTGTGCTGGGCATGGAGCGGTTCCTGCCAGAGGCCTTCGGATACCGGGTGGAAGGCGGATTCCTGAAGATCGAGGTGCCTGAGGCTATCGGATCGGAGGACCGCAGGAGCGCCAGCGTCATCCTGGAGACCGCGATGCTGGGAATCGAACAGATCGCCAGGAAGTACCCGAAGAATATCAAGATAGTCAGGACAAACGGCTTATAGCGATTGCTACGGAGGTGAAGACATGTTTAAGTTCGATCTGCAATTGTTTGCTCATAAAAAGGGTGTAGGCAGCTCCCGCAACGGGCGCGACAGCAACCCTAAGATGCTGGGCGTCAAGCGTTTTGACGGCCAGGTGGTCAGGGCCGGCAACATCCTGGTCCGCCAGCGGGGCACCAGGATCCACCCGGGTGTAAACGTGGGAATCGGCAAGGATGACACCCTCTTCGCCCTGATCGACGGGGAGGTCAAGTTCGAGCGTATGGACCGCGACCGCAAGAAGGTCAGCGTTTACAGCAACGGCAACGGCCAGGCCCAGGTGATGTAAAGAACCGAGTGTTCGAGGCTGAAAACCCCCTGATGGATCAGGGGGTTTTGCGTTGGCGAGAGGCTAAAACCTCTTAGCAAACAATGGTTAAATCGGTTATAATAAGACACAAGTCTAACGGCCAAACCCGGGCGGTTTTAAATCCGCCGAAGGAGGGGAAAATGTGGATAGGACGTCAGGGACCGGGGACGGTCTCAGCCTGGAGAGCCTTATGGAGTACATCAGCTCCCAGCGCCACGATTTTTTGAACCACCTCCAGGTGATAATGGGATTCCTGCAGTTGAATAAAAAAGAAGAGGCTATCGATTACATTAAAAGAACCAGCGAGTCCTTGCAGGAGTCGAGCCAGGCGTCCAAGGTCCCCTGGCTGGAGCTGGCCGCGGTTTTGACCCTGCGGGAAAAGGAGGCCCGCGACTGCGGCGGGTGCCTGAAGATAAACCTGAGCAAGAACCTGGAGCAGATATCCGCCAACCCGGTGGAGGTCGTAAACATCATCGACGACCTGCATCACCTGGTCTGCAGCGAGATGCAGAACTGCCGGGAAGGGGAGGGAAAAAAGCTGGAGGTCAAGGTCTTCGAGGACCAGGGCAACTACGGTATAAGGCTCACCTGGGAGATGCCGCTGGGGCGGACCCTGGATAAATTCGGGCTGCTGGAACAGCCGGTCATGGAGCGGGCCCGCCGACTGATGTCCAAGGTCGACATCGACGAAGAGGGGAGAACCCTGGGCATCACGATGTACTTCCCCAAGGGCAGGAAGGCATAAACGGTTCGAAGAAGGAATTTTGTCAGATGTTCTATGATACAGCTAAGATCTACGTCAAGGCTGGCGACGGCGGCAACGGGGTTGTCGCCTTTCGACGTGAAAAATACGTCCCGTACGGCGGTCCCAGTGGAGGGGACGGCGGTGCCGGCGGCAGCGTGCGGCTGGTCACCGACCCCGGGCTCCGGACCCTGGTCGATTTCCACTACCGCAAACACTACAAAGCCGAGCGGGGGGAACACGGGCAGGGCAAGAACATGCACGGCGCCAGGGGAGAGGACCTGGTGCTCCGGGTTCCGGTAGGGACCATGGTGCGGGAGGCGGAGACCGGGCGTCACCTGGTCGACCTGTCCGCCCCGGGGCAGGAAGCGGTCGTGGCCAAAGGAGGCAGAGGAGGACGGGGCAACGCCCGTTTCGTGACCTCCGCCCGACGGATACCTGCTTTCGCCGAGAAGGGGGAACCCGGCGCGGAGTACTGGCTGGAACTGGAGCTGAAGCTGCTGGCCGATGTCGGACTGATAGGGTTCCCCAATACCGGGAAATCGACCCTGATCTCCAAGATATCGGCGGCCCGGCCGAAGATCGGCAACTACCCCTTTACCACCACGGTGCCCAACCTGGGGCTGGTAAGGCTGGAGGAAGGAAACAGCTTCGTGGTGGCGGACATACCGGGGCTGATCGAGGGGGCCCACACCGGGGCGGGACTGGGCCACCAGTTTCTGCGCCACACCGAGAGGACCAGGGTGCTGGTGCATGTGCTGGACATATCGGGCTCGGAAGGCCGGGACCCGGTCGAGGACGTCGAGGTCATCAACCGGGAACTGGCGCTGTTTAACCCGCAGCTGGCGGAGAGGCCTCAGCTCCTGGCAGCCAACAAGATAGACCTGCCCGACTCCGAGGAAAACCTTAAGCGCCTGCGGGAGAGGTATGGGGATAGGTACGAAATCTTCGACATATCGGCCCTGACCGGGACGGGATTAAAACCCCTCCTGCACCGGCTGGAGGAGTACCTGGCGGTCCTGGAACCGGTCGTCCTGGAACCCGTGGAGACGACGGAAGAGGTCCGGGTCACCAGGGTTACCTCGGAGGACGAGTTCCGGCTTGACCGGGACAGCGACGGGGTGGTGCGCATCCACGGGGCCTCCCTGGAGAAGCTCTGCGCCATGACCGACTTCAACAACGAGGCGGGAGTGGAAAGGTTCCAGCACCTGATGAAGAGGATGGGGGTCGACGACGCGCTGCGGGAGTTCGGGGTAGCCCCCGGCGACCTGGTGAGGATCCACCAGCAGGAGTTCGAGTGGGCGGAGTAATTTATACTTATTTGTTGTTGTCTTAGGGTGGTGAGGAATTGGTGAATCGTAATGAGTTTTCCGAGATACTGCGAAAATCCAGCCGGGTGGTAGTCAAGGTCGGGACCAGTTCCCTGACCTACAGCACCGGCAAGCTCAACCTGACCCGGATGGAGAAGCTGGTGCGCGACCTCTCCGATGTCCTGAACCAGGACCGGGAGGTTCTGTTGGTCAGTTCCGGGGCGGTAGGCGCGGGCATGGGAAAACTGGGACTAGACCGCAGACCGCGCACCATCCCCGAGAAGCAGGCGGCGGCGGCTATCGGCCAGGGAATCCTGATGCACATCTACGAGAAGTTTTTCGCCGAGTACAGCCAGACCGTGGCCCAGGTGCTGCTGACCCCGGCCGACCTGTTCGACCGGCACCGGTACCTGAACGCCAGGACCGCTTTAGAGACCCTGTTCAAGTTGGGGGTCATCCCCATTGTCAACGAAAACGATACCGTGGCCACCCAAGGCTTGAAGTTCGGCGACAACGACACCCTGTCCGCTATGGTGGCGGGCCTGATCGACGCCGAGGTGCTGATCATCCTGAGCGATATCGACGGACTGTATTCCGCCAACCCCCGGGTGGACCCCAACGCGGAACTGATATCCCTGGTGGAGGAGATCACCAGCGAGATCGAGATGTCGGCCGGGGGGACCGGCTCGAACATGGCCCAGGGGGGTATGGTAACCAAGATCCAGGCCGCCCGCATCGCCGCCAGTTCGGGTGCCTACATGCTGGTGGTAAACAGCCAGGAGCCCCAGGTGATCCGCCGGATACTGGACGGGGAATCCCTCGGGACCCTGTTCCTGCCCAGCAGCAAGAAGCTCGACGCCCGCCAGCGCTGGATAGCCTACGGCTCACCGGTGCAGGGCCGGGTGCTGATAGACGGGGGAGCGGTCGACGCGCTGCTGAAAAGGGGCAAGAGCCTGCTGCCCAGCGGCGTCGTCGGGGTAGAAGGGAACTTCGAGGCGGGTTGTGTGGTGGGGGTGTATACCCCCGATGGTCGGGAGATAGCCCGCGGCATCTCCAACTACTCGTCGGGAGCGGTCGATAAGATCAAGGGGCGCCGCACCACGGAGATCTTAGAAGTCCTGGGGTACAAGGACTTCGACGAGATAATCCACCGCAACAACCTGACCCTGATCTAAGCGGATAATTAAAACATCATGTGGTGTGTTTTATGAATAAACCGGAGCCCGTAAACGACCGTCTGGAAGCAGCCCTGAAAAAGGCCGAACAGGTCAACGCGCAGAAAATGGAGCAGCTCCTTTCCACCCGGGCCGGGTCGGGGGACCGCCCCAGGTTCGCCCGGCGGCGGATAGGCATCATGGGGGGGACCTTCGATCCCATCCATTACGGCCATCTGGTGGCCGCGAACACCGCCCGCTTCGAGTTCGGTATGGAGGCGGTGATCCTGGTCCCCTCGGGGAGACCCCCCCACAAGGAGGAGAGGGTCATTTCCGACCCCGAGCACCGGTATCGGATGGCGCTGCTGGCCACCTTCAGCAACCCCCACTTCCTGGTGTCGCGGTTCGAGATCGACCGGGAAGGCTACTCCTACACCATAGACACCGTCAAGCACTTCAAGGAGATTTTCGGTTCCGAGGTGGCCCTGTTCTTTATCACCGGGGCCGACGCGGTGCTGGAGATAATGACCTGGAAGAACGTCCACGAACTGGTCACCTACTGTTCCTTTGTGGCTGTCTCCCGGCCCGGGTTCAACCTCATGCACCTGAACTCCAACAGCGAGATAGACGAAAAATTGCTGGCCCGAACCCGGCTGCTGGAGATACCGGCGCTGGCCATCTCCTCTACCGACATACGGAACCGGGTCGCCCAGAACCGGCCCATCCAGTACCTGCTGCCGGAGAAGGTCGAGGAGTACACCAGGGCATTCGGGGTGTACAAATAAAATTGGGCATTCCCTTCTCGTCATATCTTTGCTCCCAAACCTCTCATAACATCCCTGATCATCCAGTATCGGCCTTTTCCCAGTCCACCTTAAAAATCTTTTAAATTTTTAAAAAAGATACATATTATAAAATCAACACTTAGTCCTTTTTCAGCCGCCCAGCGGTCGATTGGCCGTGTCCTTTCATACAAATTTTTCACATCTGTCCAGTATAATAATTTAAGCTTGAGTGAGCTGAACTCGACCACTGATGAATAATAGAACCAGGACTATAGAAGCGAAAGAGCTGAAACCGAGCGGTAGTCAAAAACTGGGGATATAATCGGGGAACACCCTCAATTGAGCGACAGAATATTTAATCGAAAAAACAAGCCGCAGTAGTTAAAGAGCTATAAAAAAGCTCGACTAAGCTGGACTCGACAACTGGTGGGATAATAGAACAAATGCCGCTAGAAGCGAAGGAGAGCTGAACTGAGCGGTACTGTCAATCACACAGGAGATAATCGAAGCACCCATAATTGGAGTGACAAAAAGCTTAATTGGTAAATCAGGAGAACCGCAGTCTGAATTTAATACCACGAGTGGAAACCGGTATCAAGAATAATTTAAACCCGAGGGTACATACTAAGCTTATACTGGAAAGCAAATTGTGAGAGGTGAGAGATTTGGTGCGTACTCTATACGTTGGCAACCTGCCCTGGGCTACCAAAGCGGAAGACCTGATAGCGGCTTTTTCCGCCTACGGCGAGGTGGTGAGCGGCCGGGTGATCTCCGACCGTGAGTCGGGGCGATCCCGTGGTTTCGGTTTCGTTGAGGTCGGTGACGACGACGCTGAACGGATGATCGAGATCATGAACGGGGCGGAATTTAACGGCCGTGTGTTGACTGTAAATGAGGCCAAGCCAAAACAGGACATGGCCTAATGATATAGACATCCATATATTTACAGCACCTATGGAGGACCTCCGGCAGACGCCGGAGGTCTTTTTATGTAAGTATATATAGGTAATGGGGGTATATTAATATTGAGGCTTTTTTTACCAGGGATAAAGGATTAAGATTATCCATGAGCAGTTTTTTCAATCCGCGGGTTGGGAGGGTAAGGCATGGACCTGGACCGGATAAGGAACGAAGCCCGGAAACAGATGTCACCCGCTCGCTGGAGCCACACCCTGGGGGTGGTCGAGGACGCGGTCAGGCTGGCGCGGCTGTGGGAAGCGGACCCGTACAAGGCTGAGCTGGCCGCTCTGCTGCACGACCTGGTCCGGGACTGGACACCCGAAAGCATCCTGTCCATCGCCGAGGCCGCCGGTATCGTCAGCGACCCGGTGGAGCGGATGTACCCCGACCTGCTGCATGGGCCGGTCGCCGCGTTTCTGGCCGCCACCCAGTGGGGGGTCAACGACCGCGAGGTTATAGACGCGATAGCCCTGCATACCCTGGGGGCGGAGAAAATGACCACCCTGGCCAAGATTATCTACCTGGCCGATCTGGTCGAGCCGGGCCGCGACTACCCGGGGGTGGAAAGGCTGCGGGAACTGGTGGAGAAAGACCTGGACCGGGCGATGCTGGCGGGTTTCGACCAGACACTCCGCTACTGCCTGGAGCGGGGGAAGATGCTGCACCCCCGAACTATAAACGCCCGCAACGCCCTGCTTTGCGGTGCTGACCGGTTGTGATAAAATAAATCAAACGGTTATAAAAAGCAAGAAAGGGAGATGCGATTGCCCGACTCATTACAGATTGCCCAATGGGCGGCCCTGGCCGCTGAGGAGCGCAAGGCACAGGATGTGCTGACCCTGGACCTCCAGGGGGTCACCCTGATCGCCGACTATTTCGTGATCTGCAGCGGGCGTTCCACGGTTCAGGTAAAGGCCATCGCGGAGAACGTGATCGAATACCTGAAAAAGAAAGACATCAAGCCCCTGCACCAGGAAGGGGTCCGCGACGGGTACTGGGTGCTGCTGGATTACGGTTCGGTGGTGGTCCACGTCTTTCGGGAAGAGGAGCGGGGTTTCTACAGCCTGGAACGCTTGTGGGGCGACGCCCGACAGGTCCAGATGACCCGAGGCGAAGATGGAAGTATAAGTCATGTCCTTGACGGTTGACATCAGCAAGGGTACTCGCTTATAATAAAGCAGTGTCAAAAAGGAAGGCATTGAACCGGAGCATTAGGTCCATGAGGTTCTAGCAGAGAGCTGTTGGCCGGTGCAAAACAGTGTCCGATGGTCCGAACTCGCCGGTGAGCCGATCTGGTGAAACCCTAGTAACCGGGTCCGGGTGATTCCGTTAAAGATCAGCAAGCAGGAAGCAGGAAAAAGATGTGGGGCTGTGGCGCAGAGGGAGCGCGCCTCCTTGGCATGGAGGAGGTCACGGGTTCAAGTCCCGTCAGCTCCACCATTAATATTTACTGTTTCTCAAATGAGGGTGGTACCACGGGATACAACCTCTCGTCCCTTAGGGATGAGAGGTTTTGGTTTTTTATATTGATGTTGGAGTGAAAACAGAAGCTGGAAGGGAGACCGAGATGAAAGACCGCTACGTGTTTACGGAGGTTGAGCCCAAGTGGCAGGAGTACTGGGAAAAGGGAGGTTTTTACCAGGTCTGGGAGGACCCCGCGCGGCCCAAGTACTACTGCCTGGAGATGTTTCCCTACCCGTCGGGGAACCTGCACATGGGCCACGTGCGCAACTACGCCATCGGCGACGTGGTGGCCCGCTTCAAGACCATGCAGGGGTTTAACGTGCTGCACCCCATGGGGTGGGACGCATTTGGGCTGCCCGCGGAAAACGCCGCGATCAAGAACCGGATCCACCCCGCGCAGTGGACCCTGTCCAATATCGAAAACATGCGGCGCCAGCTGAAACAGCTGGGGATAAGCTACGACTGGAGACGGGAGTTGGCCTCCTGCAAACCCGACTACTATAAATGGACCGAGTGGCTGTTTTTGAAGCTGTACGAGAACGGGCTGGCCTATAAAAAGGCGGCGGCGGTGAACTGGTGCCCCTCCTGCGCCACCGTGCTGGCCAACGAGCAGGTGATCGACGGGGCCTGCGAGCGGTGCGAGACCACCGTGGCCAAGAAGAACCTGGAGCAGTGGTTCTTCAAGATAACCGAGTACGCCGATCGGCTGCTGGACGGACTGGAGCAGCTCCCGGGGTGGCCCGAGAAGGTCAAGACCATGCAGTACAACTGGATCGGGAGGAGTGAGGGGGCGGAGTTCGCTTTCACGACAGTGGATGGGGGGCACCGGATACCCGTCTACACCACCCGCCAGGACACCGTCTACGGGGTGACCTACCTGGTGCTGGCACCCGAGCACCCACTGGTGGGCGAGCTGGTCCGGGGAACCGCGTACGAAGCGGCGGTGAACGATTTTATAACTGGTATCCAGCAGATGAGCGAGATCGCCCGCACCTCCACCGAGCTGGAGAAGGAGGGGATGTTCATTGGGGCTCACGCCGTCAATCCGATGAACGGCGAACGGGTCCCGATCTGGATCGCCAACTACGTCCTGATGGAGTATGGCACCGGCGCGGTAATGGGGGTTCCCGCCCACGACCAGCGCGACTTCGAGTTCGCCCGCAAGTACGGCCTGCCGATTCGGGTGGTGATCCAGCCGAAGGGCCAGGAACTCGACCCGCCAAGCATGAGCGAGGCCTACGAGGACGAAGGGGTGATGGTCAACTCCGACACCTTCAACGGCCTGGAAAACGAGGCGGGTAAAGCCGCTATTGTCAAATACATGGAAGGGAAGGGGATCGGGACCCGGAAGGTAAACTACCGGCTGCGGGACTGGCTGATCTCACGTCAGCGCTACTGGGGCGCCCCGATTCCGATCGTATACTGCGACCGCTGCGGGATGTCGCCGGTGCCCGAGGCGGACCTCCCGGTGATCCTGCCCACGGACGTAGAGTTCAGGGGGGGAGGCGACAACCCGCTCAAGGACTCGGCCTCGTTCGTCAACACCACCTGCCCCGGCTGCGGCGGGGCGGCCAGGCGGGAGACCGACACCATGGACACCTTTGTCTGCTCCTCCTGGTACTACATGCGGTTCTGCGACTCCCAGAACTCGGAGCGGCCGTTCGACCGTTCGACGATGGACTACTGGATGAACGTGGACCAGTACATCGGCGGGGTGGAGCACGCCATCCTGCACTTGATGTACTCCCGGTTCTTCACCATGGTGCTCTATGACCTCGGGCTGATAGGGGTGCAGGAGCCCTTCCAGAACCTGCTCACCCAGGGGATGGTGCTGAAGGACGGGGCGAAGATGTCCAAGTCCAAGGGCAACGTGGTCAGCCCGGAGGAGATCGTCACTACCTACGGGGCCGATACCGCCAGGCTGTTCATCCTGTTCGCCTCCCCGCCCGAAAAGGACCTGGAGTGGAGCGACCAGGGGGTGGAGGGCTGCTTCCGCTTCTTAAACCGGGTCTGGCGGATGGTCGCGAGCTACTCCGATGCGGTCTGGCCGGTGGAGATGGATTCGGGCCTGGGAGAGCTGGGGACCGAGGAGAAGGAGCTCAGGCGCTGGGTGCACTACGCCTGCCGCAAGGTGACGCAGGACGTCGAGACCCGCTTCAACTTCAACACCGCGATCAGCGCCATCATGGAGCTGGTCAACGCGCTCTACGCCTACCGCGACAAGGTCCTGGCTTCCGAGCAGAACCTAGCGGTGGTCAAGGAGGCCCTGACCATGCTGGTCAAGCTGCTGGCCCCGTTCGCTCCCCATATCGCCGAGGAACTCTGGCGGGCGATCGGCAATACCGAGAGCGTCCACAAGGAGAGGTGGTCGCAGTACGATCCCGAGGCGCTGGTGGAGGAAGAGATAACCATCGTGGTGCAGATCAACGGCAAAGTCCGGGAGAGGGTAGTGGTACCCGCCGGGATAGGGGAAGACGCGCTGAAAGAGATGGTGCTCGCCGAGCCCCGGGTGCAGGAGCTGATAAAGGGCAAGAACCTGGTCAAGGTGGTGGCGGTGCCCCAAAAACTGGTCAGCCTGGTAGTTAAATAAAAACAACTGTGGCGGGGATAACAAGTTGTCTTTTGGGGTACCATATGCTAGAATAACAGTGGTTTTATGTATTAATCAATAGATAGAGGATACGATACGGAGGTTGCGCGAGGTACCATGTCCAAGAGTTCGTCGGATGTGGCCCGGTATGAACAGATCGCCCTCGATGTGGCGGGGAAGATCGTACGCCGGGAGTACAAAGAGGGGGAGAAGCTTTACGGCCGTTCCACCCTCGCGGGTAAGTACAACGTTTCACCGGAGACTGTGCGCCGGGCGGTTGCCCTGCTGCAGAGCATGAACATCGTGGAGCCCCAGCCGGGCCGCGGGATAATCATCCACTCCCGCCAGAACGCGGAGGTGTTCCTGCGCGAGTTCGAGGGGCGGCGTCTGCTGGAGGACCTGCAGGGACGCATCTCCCAGATGATCCAGGAGCGCCGGAAACTCGACCAGATGCTGGAGGAGGAACTGGGCCGGCTGGTCAATTTCGTGTTCAAGAGCAACACCCGCCTCCAGCAGATCGAGGAGATAGAGGTGCCGGAGAACTCGGCGATGGTGGGTATGAGCCTGGAGTCGATCAGGTTCCGCTCGGTCACCGGAGCCACCGTCCTGGCCCTGGCGAGGGACGGGGAGGATATCTACTCGCCCGATGGGACGATGGCGCTTCGGGCGGGGGATCTGCTGCTGCTGGTGGGGCCGCCGGAGGCCAAGGAAAAGGTGCGGAGGCTGGTCAGCGGACAGCTCCCGGTCTAACCCGCCGCATAGGGGCTTATGATTCATCTGGAACGTCGATACCGAATACTGTTGGCCGGAATTTTAGGAATCGTACTTTTTGCCGGGGGTATTGTTTACGCCCGGCATTATCTTTCCCCGCCCCCTCCCCTGTCGGTGAACCCCGGCCCGGAGGCGGGTACCGTCGTCAAGGTGCACGTGGCGGGGGCGGTGGATCGGCCGGGGCTGTACGAGTTTCCCGCCGGCTCCAGGGTGATGGATGCGGTGGAGAAGGCGTCGCCCGCTCCCGACGCGGACATCAACCGGTTAAACCTGGCCGCGGTGCTGAACGACGGGCAGAAGGTGCAGGTCCCCCAAAAGGGCGAGGTGACCGGCCCGGCCGTTGGCGATGGCTCCAACCAGGGGGACGGGAATAGAAACGGGACCAGCGTAAGCGCCAACGGCCTAGTGAACCTGAACACCGCATCGCTGGCGGAGCTGGACCGGCTGCCGGGGATAGGGCCGACGCTGGCGCAGCGTATAATCGACTACCGCCAGCAGAAAGGCGGTTTCCGCCGGATTGAGGACGTTAAGAACGTCTCCGGGATAGGGGACAAGCTGTTCCTGCAGATAAAGGACCTGATAACCGTGGATTAAGGGGTGCCGGAAATGTTTCAACCCCTGGTGCTGGTAACCCTGCTCTTCGCTGTCGGGATAGGGATGGCGGAGACCCTGAAGATTCCCCCCGGGTACTGCGGGGTCCTGGCCCTGGCGCTGTTCATCGTGCTGGTGTACAGCATCAGCCGCTCGGGTGAGGATTATAGAACAGCTGTTGGGAGAACCGTTAGCGGACCTGGCTCGGGCCGGGTCTTTCTTTTTCTCGTATGTTTTTTGTCAGTGGCCCTCGGGGGTTTCCAGCTCGGTCTCAGCGAGATGGATCCTTCGCGGCTGGAGGCCTTCACCGATCACTATATAGACGTGACCGGGACGATGATCAGCGAGGGGCAGGTCTACCCGGACCGCGAGGTGTACGTGCTGGAGACCTCCGCCCTGGGATCCCGGGAGGGCGGCCAGCGGGTCGAGGAGAGGGTGCTCTTCACCCTGGTCCCGGGACCCGAGAAGAAGCGGGTGGACCCGGCCGAGCCCGTGGACCCCGCCGAGCCCGTGGACCCCGCCGGGCCGGTACTGACTGACCGGCCTGCCCTGAAGTACGGCGACGTCGTCACCATTACCGGCCGGGTGCAGCTTCCCCGGGAGGGACGCAACCCGGGGGAGTTCGACTACCGTAAGTACCTGCAGCGTCAGGGGATTGGGATTCAGCTGGTCGGGACCCAGGCCGATCTAAAGGTTGTCGGTGAGGGGGGCGGCTTTTTCCTGCGGCGCTGGGCGCTGTCCGTCCGGTCCCGGGTAGAGGACTCCATGCGCCGGGCGCTCCCGGCTGACCAGAATTCCTTCCTGGCGGCGGTCCTCTTCGGCGACCAGTCGGGCTTGCCCGCTGAGGACAAGCTGATGTATCAGCGGCTGGGGCTGTCCCACGCCTTCAGCGTGTCGGGGCTGCACCTGGCCTACGTACTGGGACTCAGCCTTTTGCTGGCCGGTGTTTTGGGACTCCGCGAGATTCCCTTCTTTGCCTTCAACCTGCTGGCAATGCTCTTCTACGTCACGATGGTGGGGTTCCCTCCCGCGACCATGCGCTCTTTCATCATGGCTGCCCTGACCCTGGGGGCCGCCCTCGTGGGGCGTCAGGGCAACCCGCTGCAGGGGCTTTCGCTGGCGGGGCTGATCCTGCTCCTCAACAACCCTCAGCTGCTCTTCGACCCGGGATTCCAGCTCTCCTTCGCCGCCACCTGGGGGATAGTCTACGTATACCCCTGGATGCGGTCTAAGGCTCACGGATGGCGGGTTTGGGAGCTGTCGCTGCTGCTTCCCCTGGCGGTCCAGGTGGCGATAATCCCCCTGGTTGCATACTACTTCAACCTGGTCTCCCTGGTGTCGATAATCACCAACCTGGTGCTGCTCTGGCTGCTGGGGGCGATCGTGGTAGTGGGCATGGCGGCTATCCCGGTGGTCTGGGTCCTGCCGGGAGCGGGCGATTACCTGCTCTGGGCAGCCGGGGCCCTGGCCGCGCTGTCGGAGTACTTGACCCGGCTGTTCGATAAGCTGCCGGGAGGGGTCTGGCACGTGGGAACTCCCCCGGTATGGCTGCTGCTGCTGTTCTACATCGCCCTGATGATCTGGACCGAGGGACTCTGGGAGAGGTTTAGACCCCGCTGGCTCAGCCCCGCCCGGGCGGCGGCGGGTGCGGTCGTGATCGTGCTGCTGGTGTTCGCCGTGGGCACCCTCCAGCCTAAACCCTTGAAGGTGGTATTCCTGGACGTGGGGCAGGGGGACTGCATATTCATCACCACCCCCCAGGGGAGGAATATCCTGATCGACGGCGGGGGCCGCCCGGGGGAGGAGTCCGACTTCGACGTGGGCGGTCGGGTGGTGCTGCCCTACCTCCGGCGGGAAGGGGTCGACCGCATCGACCTGGCGGTCAACACCCACCCCCACAGCGACCACCTGAACGGGATGCCGCCGGTGCTGAGGGAGCTGCCCTGCGGCCAGGTCATGGTGGCGGCCGCCAACGCGGGAAGCCCAGAGACCAGGCCCCTGCGCGAACTATGCGCCGAGCGGGGGATCCCCTTCATCGGGGTCAAGCGGGGAGACCGCATCGACCTGGAGCCGGGCCTCGCGCTGGAGGTCCTGCACCCGACCGATACCCCGCCCGCCGCCACGGATATGGCGGAGAACGACGCCTCCCTGGTGCTACGGCTTGCCTACCGCGACACCTCCTTCCTCCTGACCGGCGACCTGGAACGGGAAGGGATGCGGGAGATCGTCTCATCGGGCACAGCCTTCAGCAGCCAGGTGTTCAAGGTCCCCCACCACGGCAGCGCTTACAGCCTGGAGATGGAGTTCCTGGACCAGGTGGGGGCGGAGTTGGGCGTGATCTCGGTGGGCGGCAACCGCTTCGGCCACCCCTCGCCCGAGGTGCTGAGGTACTGGCGGGAGCGGGGAGTACCTATCTACCGCACCGACGAAAAGGGGGCCATCACCATCACCAGCGACGGCGAGAGGCTGGAGGTGCGGGGAGAGCTGTAGGTCATCAGGGCAAAAAGATAGAATTTTTGTATGATGGCAGGAAGTGTTAATTATCAGGTAGAAGTATAATGCTAGACACCCGGCGAACTCAACACAGTGACGGGTGTTTTTGTTTTATGTTTAAGGTTTATGCGTGTATTTTGGTGTCTTGGATACCGCTGGAGTGATTATGAAGAGGTTTATAACCGTATTGATGATTCTGTGCATCTGGTTCCTGGGCGATGCCGAGGCGGCACTGGCTGTCAACGCGTCTTTTACTGTCGGGAGCCGGGACTATTACGTGGACGGACGCGGCATGACCATGGATGTGAGCCCGTATATCAGGAACGGCCGCACCTTCATGCCGCTGCGGTATGTCGCCTACTCGCTGGGAGTCGCGGAAGAAGACATCTACTGGGATAACCGGGCCCGGACGGTCACCTTATTGAAAGACGACCGGGTGGTCCAGGTCAAGATCGGCAACACCGTCATGCTTGTCAACGGGATCGCCGTCAACATGGATGTCGTACCCGAGATCAGGGACGGGAGGGTGATGCTGCCCCTGCGGTTTCTCGCCCAGGCCTTCGGGGTCGTGGTCAGCTGGGACGCAGCTGCCCGGACAGCTTCGCTTTCTACCGGCGGTGGTTCGAGTGTTTATACAACCCTCCCCGGGGCGACTTCCACCGGGGAGATGGTGATCAACTACCGCTGGGTATACCAGGGCCGGAAGTACAACTGGGATCTGTCGCTGGATAAAGCGACCATCGTCGGGGCGTTGGATTACTATCGGGAGAAACCCCACCCGATGTTCGACCCTTTAAACCGGTACGATTTTGTCGATACCTATA
Source organism: Bacillota bacterium (assembly GCA_013178275.1). GTDB lineage: Bacteria > Bacillota > Ch66 > Ch66 > Ch109 > Ch109. The sequence goes on from JABLWZ010000005.1 coordinate 80,579, forward strand.
CCCGCGATCGGGATGATGACAAAATCATATCCCTCATCGTAGAGTACCTGGAAGACATGGCCGATGAGGAGGGATACGACGACAACGAGACCGTGGAGTTCGTGCTGGCATTCGTTCAGGGCTTCCCCTATATCTCTGATTCAGCGTCGAGCGGATACGACGAGTACCCCAGGTATCCCCTGGAAACCTTCCTTGAGAGGTGCGGGGACTGTGAGGACACATCGATCCTCGCGGGGGTGCTGCTGCGGGAGATGGGATACGGGGCCGCCCTGCTGTTCCTGCCCGGGCACTGTTCCCTGGGGGTTTACGGGGAGGATAACGTTGCCGGCAGTTACTACGAGTACGAGGGGAAAAGGTATTTCTACACCGAGATGACCGACCCGGGATGGCGTATCGGGCAGGTGCCGAAATCGGAGAAGGGCACGAGGGCGATGGTGGCGCCCCTGCTGTAGCGCGGTCCACTGTAAACGGGAGCGGTTTTGACCGCTCCTTTTCTATGTAGGAATCTTTTTTCTTTACCCTACCTAACCGGCGCAAAAGGGGATATTATATAATTACCCGCGAAAAAACAGCGGCGGAATCGGACCAACCCGGGAGGCATCGAGAATGATACTCACCAAGGCGGCTCAGATGGTAGTGGACGAGATAGAAAAGGGAAGCATCCAGCCCGTGTACCTGCTCTACGGGTCGGAACCGTACCTGGTAGACGGGATAACCCGGCGGCTGGTGGAAAAGGTGGTCGAACCCGATTCCGCGGACTTCGATTACGAGACCGTCGACGGGGACACGGTAAGCCTGGAGGGGGTTCTCAGCCGAGCCCAGACCCCTCCCTGGATGGGGAAGTGGAAGCTGGTGGTGGTGAAGCGGGCCCCCTGGTTCAAATCCCCCACCGACGCGGAGCAGCAGGTCCTGGAGAGGTACCTGAACGAGCCCCTGATGAGCACCGTGCTGGTCTTCCAGGCCGGGGCCGAGGTGGACAAGCGCAAGAAGTCTTTCAAGTCAGCCAGCAAGTACAGCCGCCTGGTGGAGTGCCTGGAGCTTTCCGAGAAGGAGCGGGGGGAATGGATTAACCGCGCGGCAAGGGAGATGGGGATGCGGATGGAGGCGGCTGCCCTTAACCATCTCCTGCATTTCGGGGGCAAAAGCCTCTACGGGTTGGAGAACGAGCTGCTGAAGCTCTCCTGCTTCAGCGGGGGAAAATCCGCGACCATAGGGCTGAATACCGTCAAGGACGTCAGTTCCTTCCGCGTCGAGGACCGGGTCTTCGACATCATGGACGCGGTGGTGGAGGGGAGACCCTCGCTGGCGCTCAACCGGACCCGGGAGGTACTGGGGGTGGGCATCCCCGCCACCAAGGTGTTCTACCTCCTGGTGAGGCATTACCGCATCCTCCACCGCGCGCGGCTGGGACTGGATTCGAGACTCAGCGAGCGGGAGATTACGTCCTCACTGGAGACCGCGCCCCAGGTGGCGTTCAAGTACCTGCGGCAGGCGGAACGGCTGAAGACCGATTCGCTGAGCCGGGGCCTTAGGATGATGCTGGACCTGGACGTGGACATGAAGAGCGGCAAGGATACCCCGGAAAACGGGCTGCAGCTCTTGATAGCCGCGCTGGCCCGACCCTGAGATGTCTAAAAAAGGGACACGGTGTCCACTTTGTAGTCACCTTATCGTTCCAATGGGACCTCAGAATCCCGAATAAATCCATGTTATTTATAAGATAATAATTGGCGCGTTTCTTGCGTGTTAAAAAATCAATGACATCCCGACGACCGGGGGGAGTGATCAAGATTCCTTCTGACCGCGTGCCTCTTAATTCAGGCAAACCGGATTCATCGACTGATAACCTCTGGATCGATTCCGTCCTCGACAACCCCTTCGAGGGAGTACTCGCAATCGATGAGACCGGCGCTATCGTCTTTGTGAACTCGTTCTTTCTCAAGCTTCTGGGAAAGCCCGCTAAGAAGGTCTTTAACCAGAAGATCTGGGAAGTGATACCGAACTGCAGCTTGTACGACACGGTTACCCAGGGATACTCCCAGTGGGGGGAAACCCTGAAGCTGAATGGGCGGGATTTATTGGTGGCCCGGTTCCCGCTAAAACGGGAGGGGCGGGTGGTGGGTGCCATGGTTAAAACCCTTTTCCCCGACATGGCGATCGCCCGGGGGATTGCCAACAAGGTAACCCATCCAGTCAAGCAGAACAACTACGGGCCGTGCCGGCCGCTCTTCACCTGCCTGGATATCATAGGGGAGTCTCCGCCCATGCTGTTGGCGAAAAAACTGGCCCGTCGGGCATCCCGCACCGACTCCACCGTTTTGATCACTGGGGAGAGCGGCACCGGGAAGGAAGTATTCGCTCAGGCCATTCACAACCGCTCCATAAGGCGCGAAGGTCCTTTTATCCGGGTCAACTGCGCGGCGGTGCCGGAGAGCCTGCTGGAATCGGAACTCTTTGGCTTCGTGGACGGGGCCTTTACCGGGGCTAAACGAGGCGGCAAACCAGGAAAGTTTGAGGCCGCCGACGGGGGAGCCATTTTCCTAGATGAGATTGGTGACATGCCCCTTACTATGCAGGCCAAGCTGCTGCGGGTCCTCCAGGAGAAAGAGGTTGAAAGACTGGGGGCTACTCAGCCGATGAAGCTGGATGTCAGGGTCATCGCGGCCACCAACCAGGACCTGGTGGGACTGGTCAAGGAGCGGCGTTTTCGCGAGGACCTCTATTACCGGTTCAAGGTACTGGAGATCCACCTCCCGCCCTTGCGTGAACGCACAGAAGACATCCCCTCTCTGATCGAGAGCATTATCGGGAGAATCAACCTCAGGTTGGGTACCGACGCCAAGGGGGTCACCAGCAATACCCTGGAATCGATAAATCAGTATTCCTGGCCGGGGAACATCCGCGAACTAGAAAACCTCCTGGAGCAGGCTATTAACTGGAGCGAGGACCCCTATCTGGACCTTTCCCGGGTGCTGAGCATCCCAGCGAAGAAGGGGGCTGTGCCCCGGATACCGGGTACGCGCCATTGTGCGGCTGACCGGATGAACTACCACGACCTGCTAGAAGAGACTGAGAAAAACCTTATCATTGACGCCTTGAACCAATCAAACGGCAACAAGGCCAAGGCAGCCCGCATTTTAAACATCCAGCGCTCTGTTCTCTATAAAAAACTGGAGCGCCTGAAGCTGGAGGGAATGAACCGCCGGGTGTAGTCATAATGGACGTCTACTTTTTGTACTGCTGTCTCTGAAGCAGACGGTTAAAAATATAAACCGAAAACGGGATGAATCGGCTGATCAGTGCCCCTGCCTTGATGCAGGGGCTTTTTATATCGGGTCTTAAAATTCGGCATGCCTCTTGCTACCTGCAAAGAGACAGGGTTCATACTATTTTTTGTAGAGGAGGCTGAAACATGGATTACAGAGAGGAATACCAGCGTAAACTCATCAGCGCCGACCAGGCGGCGGCACTGGTGAAGTCGGGTGATTGGGTGGATTACAGTCAGTTCAATCTGGGTGCGGTGGCCTGCGATCAGGCGTTGGCCAGGCGTCAGGAGGAGCTTTTCGGGGTTAAGATCCGCTCGGTTATGAGAGCCAGCGGCCCGGCCAGGGTCGTAGAAGCCGACTCCACCACCGATCACTTTATGTATCACAGCTGGCATTTCAGCGGATTGGAGAGGAAGTATTTCGACCGGGGGCTCTGCTGGTTTAGCCCGATCCTGTACGGGGAACTGCCCCGGTACTACCGGGAAGCGGTTGACCGGGTGGACGTTGCTTTTGTGGTGGTGACTCCCATGAATGAACACGGATACTTTAATTTCAGCAATATCTGCTCGGCCTCCAAGGCTATCTGCGACAAGGCCAAAACCGTGGTGCTGGAGGTCAATCGAGGACTCCCCTGGGTTTACGGTGGGAGCGAGGAGTCGATCCATATCTCGGAAATCGACTTCGTGGTAGAGGGTGACAATCCCCCGCTGGTGCAGCTGCCGTCTGTACCGCCTACTGAGGTGGACCAAAAGATCGCCGAACTGATTATGCCCCAAATCTCTGACGGCGCATGCATCCAACTGGGGGTGGGGGGCATGCCCAACACGGTGGGGGCTCTGCTGGCCAAGTCCGATCTCAAAGACTTGGGGGTGCATACCGAGATGCTGGTCGACGCTTTTATCGACATGTTTGAGCAAGGAAAGATAACCAACGCTAAGAAAAGCATCGACCGGCATAAGATGGTGTTCACTTTCGGGATGGGGACCCAGAAACTCTACGACTTTATGAACCACAACCCGGTCTGCGCCACCTACCCGGTGAGCTACACCAACGACCCCTTCGTAATCAGCCAGAACGATAAAGTAGTAGCCATCAACAACGCGGTGGAGGTCGACCTGTTTGGGCAGGTGACCGCCGAGTCCTCCGGGTTGAAGCACATCAGCGGTACCGGGGGACAGCTGGAGTTTACCTATGGGGCATACCGCTCAAGGGGAGGAAAGGCCTTTACCTGCCTATCCTCCACGTACAACAAGAAGGGGGAACCGGTTTCCCGCATCAAGCCGATTCTGACCCATGGTTCCGCAGTTACTGTACCCCGTACGATGGTACAGTACGTGGTCACCGAATACGGTATCGCTCCCTTGAAAGGCAAAACCACCTGGGAGCGAGCCGAGTCGATAATAAACGTCGCCCATCCCCAGTTTAGAGATGAACTGGTAAGAGAAGCGGAAAAGATGGGTATCTGGAAAAAGAGTAGCCGGCAGTAATCTTAAGCCCCCGGTACGACCCAGTTGGAGTCCATGAAAAAAGTCCCGGGAGGGGTTAGCATGAAAAACCGGGTTGCCCAATTGTTTAACATCAAACACCCCATACTGTTGGGGGGGATGGCGGGGGTAACTGATGCTTACTTGTCAGCCGCCGTCTGCAAGGCGGGGGGGCTTGGAACCATCGCAGCTGCCAACGAGACGGGCGCCAGCCTGACCGCGCAGATAAGGTTGATACGGACCTTAACCGACAAACCCTTTGCGGTCAATATTCCACTTGTAATCCCCAGGGCTGAGGAACTGATTACGGCGGTGATCGAAGAGAGGGTGCCGGTGGTGATCACCTCCGCCGGTGACCCGGCTGCCTATACCTATAGTCTGAAGCGCGCGGGGTGCAGTGTAGTCCAGGTGGTGCCCTGCGTGGAAAGGGCGAAAAGGGCGGAAAAGGCGGGTGTTGACGCGGTTATCGCCGAGGGGTTCGAGTCAGGCGGGGTCGCGTCACCATTCGAGGTGACCACCCTGGTTCTGGTGCCACAGGTGGCCGATGCGGTAAAACTTCCAGTGATCGCCGCCGGGGGAATAGCCGATGCCAGGGGGTATGCCGCCTGCCGGATATTGGGGGCGGAAGGGATAAGTGTGGGTACGGCCTTCCTGGCTTCGGTGGAGTGTGAGCGAATCAGTAAGGAATGGCGCAGGCAGCTTTTGGCGGCGGCTGACACCTCTACCACCATCCTGACTCGGAAGCAGCTGCCAATAAGGCTGTTAAAGAACAGCTTTAGCGAGCGGGTGGAGAAACTAGCCGCCGAAGGTATTTCACGACAGGAACTGTTCGCCTTCATCACCACCCCGGTTGAAGCGGGGGACGGTCCTTTCCCCTGCGGTCAGGTGGCAGGGATGGTAAGAAGAGTACAGACAGTGAGGGAGATAATAGACAGCCTGGTGCTGGAGGTGGGGCCGATAATCCGTGCGGCTGCCGAATCACTTTAAAAAAAAACAATAAAGGAAACAAAAAAGGAGATACAGCGTGCTGTTCTCCTTTTTTAATATACAAATAAACTACTTCCCGAGCTTTTTGGCCAGCTGAGACTTCTTGCGAGCGGCCGCGTTTTTATGAATAAGGCCTTTCTGAGCGGCGCGGTCGAGCAGACTGACCGCATGCGTGAAGGTGGCCTTGACTGTTTCTTCCGAACCCGCAGCCTGGGATTCCTTGAAGCGTTTCACCGCGGTCTTGAGGGTGGAACGTTCGGCTGCGTTTTTAACCGCGCGCTTGCGGGAAATCTCGGCTCTTTTCATGGCGGACTTGATATTGGGCACCAGGGTCACCTCCCTTACAAGGTTATAATATATTTTTTCAAAAAGTGGTCCAGCTTATTTACCCATCCAGTCTTCGGTCGCTTGTAATCTAAGCTATCACGATTGTTCCGCAGCGGGTAACGATTCCGCTCACTTAGACTCTGCCGTTAAAACTGACAGAAAATATATTAGCACGACAGCCAGGAAAATGCAAGCAAATTAACCTCGGCTTGAAAACGGCTCCCGGCTTGGCCAAGTATAGTAAATTTCTGACCAGGGAAAGATATAATCGGTATTTAATCAGAGGAGGTGAAGCAAGTGAGCAACTCCAGTCTGATCGGAACCGCTATCCGGTTCGTGGTCTCGGCTCTGGTGCTGATGCTGGTGGGCTGGTTTCTCCCCGGGATCACGGTGGCCGGTTTTACCGGGGCACTGGTGGCCGCGATCGTCATAGCGGTTTTAGGTTTTGTGGTGGAATCCCTGCTGGGTAAGAACGTGTCCCCGAGAAGCCGCGGTATAGTAGGTTTTGTGACAGCAGTGGTGGTGATTTATCTGGCTCAGTTTATAGTGCCCAGCATGCTCTCGGTGTCACTGCTGGGGGCCATCCTGGCGGCTCTGGTCATCGGCCTAATCGATGCGTTTGTCCCCACCGAATTGAGGTAGTGAAATCGAACCATTCTAATGGCGCCCTTCGGCGCCATTTCTTTTATTAAAAAACTCCTGGAAACAGCCAGGCCCAGTCTTTATTAATCCCCGAATCATAACTTCCAGAAAAATGGCATAAGATTGGATAGCCGGTATTGCATTCTGGGGGTGGATGAGATGTACCTGCGGTTTAATCGATTAAACCGGCAAAAGACCAAGCTGCGCCTGATCCTGGTGCTTTTTTTTCTCGCGTCTTTTTGGCTCCTGAACGAACTGAGCTCGGTCATCAGCATCGAGAATAATGAAACAGCGTCGGCAAACAACAGCGGCCGGATCGACTCTGGCGGCAGCGTCCCGGGGCTCCCGGCCGAACTGCTGCAGGAGGCGCTAAATCAGGGGCTTCCCCCGGGAAGGGACATCAGCCAGCCGGGTATGTCCTCGCGCGGGATCACCGGCCAGTGGATATCTGCGGCGTCCGATTTCCGTGACCCGCGGGGGGTCATCGCCTGGGAGCTGAACTGGCTGCCCGCTTCCGAGTCGGGGGAAACGGGGCCGGTCCTGCCCGCCTTTGCCCCGCTGGATGGTTCCAGCAGCGAGGATGGGGAAGAGGAGTACATCATCGAGGAAGAGACCGGGCCCCCGAATGAGGGTGAAGGTGTCCCGCCTGCGCCGGTCGAGGGGCAGCCCCTGGTAGGCATCTACAACTCGCACAACGCCGAGGCCTACACCCCCACTTACGGGAAGGCCAAGGTGGAGGGGGAGAACAGCGGTATCTACAAGGTGGCCCAGCGCCTCCGGGATACGCTGCAGAATAAGTACCGGGTGCCGGTGGTGCAGTCGGAGACCATCCACGACTACCCCGACTACAACAAGGCTTACACCAACTCCTCCCGGACGGTCAAGGGGCTGATCAAGAGCTACCCCAGCCTCCGGATGGTCCTGGATATCCACCGCGACGCCCTGCCCGGCAGCAACCCCGAGACCATAGTGATAGACGGGAAGAAAACCGCCAAGATACTGATCATCGTCGGGACTGACCGGAGATACTCCCACCCCAACTGGCGCAAGAACCTGGAACTGGCCGAAAACATCGCCCGCAACCTGGAGGCCAAGTATCCCGGCATCTGCCGCGGGGTCCGAATGAAGGACGGCACCTACAACCAGCAGTACCACACGGGGGGGCTCCTGATCGAGATCGGAAACGCCAACGACTCGCTGGAGGAGGCCGAGCGGGCGGCCGATTGCCTGGCGGAGGCCCTGAGCCGGTGCCTTAAAGTATAATCCAGTTGTTTAAACAAGCCGCTCCTTGTCGAACCTAAAAATGATATACTAAGTAAAAATGGCAGGGAGCGGTTTAATGTCCCATTCACAGACGGGGGTCGTCAAGGCCGCCGGGTTTCTCATGCTTACCGCGGTTATCTCACGGGCCCTGGGGTTTGCCCGGGACGCGGTGATGACCTCTTTATACGGGCAGACCAGCCTGACCGACGCTTACAACGCCGCATTTTCCATTCCCGACTTCCTTTACATGATAGTGGTGGGTGGGGCCCTTAGTTCCGCCCTGATCCCGGTCTTCTCCAGCTACATAGCCAACGACCAGGACGACGAGGCCTGGAGGGTGGCCTCGGTGGTCACCAACCTGGTGCTGGTGGCGCTCCTGATCGGGATAGGCCTGGGGCTGATGTTTACCCCCTCCCTGGTCTACCTGCTGGTGCCGAACCTCAAGCTGGAGGCGATCGAACTCACTACCCAGCTGACCCGCATCATGTTCATCCAGTGCTTCTTCATGGCCTTAAACGGCATCCAGATGGGGATACTGAACTCCTACAAGCACTTCACCGCCCCGGCCATCGGAGGCATCCTCTACAACCTGATGACCATCGTGGTCGGGGTGCTGCTCGACCGCCACGTGGGCATCATGGGCTTTTCCATCGGGGTGGTCGTCGGAGCGGTGTTCAACTTCCTGGTCTGCATCCCTCCCCTGCTGAAGGTGGGGCTCAGGTACAACCTGAATTTCAACCTCCGCCACCCGGGGGTGAAGAAGGTACTGGTGTTGATGGCGCCGGTGCTGATCGGCCTGTCGGTCACCCACTTCAACGTTTTTGTGACCCAGAACCTGGCGTCAAGGCTGCCCGAGGGGATGATCACCGCCCTGCGCATGGCGCAGCGGCTGATGCAGATACCGATCGGGGTCTTCGCCATCGCGGTGGCGATGGCGGTGTTCCCCACCATGGCCGAGCAGGCGGCGAAGCGGGAGATGGGGGACTTCAAGCGGACCGTATCCCTGGGGGTGCGGACGGTCATCTTCATCACCCTGCCCTCGGCGGTGGGCTTGATCGCCCTCCGGGTGCCGCTGGTGCAGGTGATGTTCGAGCAGTATCGGTTCACCCATGAAAACACCCTGGCAACCGCCCAGGCCTTGATGTACTTTTCCCTGGGGATAATCGGCTACTCGTCGCAGCAGGTCTTGAACCGGGTGTTCTATTCCATCCACGACACCTGGACCCCGGTGGTGGCGGGCAGCGTCGCCATCCTGTTCAACGTCCTGCTCAGCTTCCTGCTGGTGAAGCCCATGGGCCATGAAGGGCTAGCCCTGGCCTACTCCGCCGCCGGGATATTCAACATGCTGCTGCTGCTGGTCATGCTGCGGCCGAGGCTTGGGAGCATCGGGGGCAGGCGGATGCTGAGTTCATTCACCCTGACCGCCGTCACCTCCGTCTGCATGGGGGTCGCCGTCAGCCTGGTGGTACAGTGGCTCCCCCGGGTGCTTCACTTCCACGACAAGATCAACCAGTTGGTCATCGTCCTGGTAGGGGTCGCGGTCGGCTGCCTGGTCTTCGGCGGCATCAGCCTGTTCCTCAAGATGGAGGAGGCCGAGATGGTCAAGGACCTCTTCCTCCGGCGGTTCCTCGGCCGGCGAAGCGCCTGACCCGGCGCCGATTCCAGCGAAGAAAGCTAGGCTACCGCCAAGGGCGGGAGGCGTAGCTGCACTTGCTTCGGAGTGCACTTGCTTATTGTCATAAAGTCCGGCATGGACTTTATGATAATGAAAGAAAAGATTACAGCGTTGTTAGTTTAATCGTTTGCTGCTATAATACATTCGTTATACACACCGAAAGGACAGTAAAATTCAGTATGCCCAGCCAAAACACCAGGAACTTTTGCATAATAGCCCACATCGACCACGGCAAGTCGACCCTGGCCGACCGCCTGCTGGAGTATACCGGGGCGATTTCCGAGCGTGAGATGATGGACCAGGTACTGGACAAGATGGACCTGGAGCGCGAGCGCGGCATCACCATCAAGCTGGCGGCGGTCCGGCTCTGGTACACGGCCCGGGACGGCCAGAAATACATGCTCAACCTGATCGACACCCCGGGCCACGTCGACTTCACCTACGAGGTATCTCGCAGCCTGGCCGCCTGCGAGGGGGCCCTGCTGGTGATCGACTCCTCACAGGGGATCGAGGCGCAGACCCTGGCCAACGTCTACCTGGCCCTGGAGAACAACCTGGAGATCATCCCGGTCATCAACAAGATAGACCTGCCCAGCGCGGAACCCGAGCGGGTAAAGAAGGAGATCGAGGACGTCATCGGACTGGACGCCAGCGAAGCGGTCATGGCCTCGGCCAAGACCGGCCTGGGGATCGAGGAGATACTGGAGGCGGTGATCAACCGGATCCCGGCCCCCAAAGACAGCACCGGCCAGCCCCTGCAGGCGCTGATCTTCGACTCCCACTTCGACTCCTACAAGGGGGTCATCTGCTACGTGCGGGTCATGGACGGCTCCATCGAGAAAGGCCAGAAGATCCAGATGATGTCCAACGGCCGGGTCTTCGAGGTGATGGAGGTCGGGATATTCTCCCCCAGCCTGCAGGTGGTGGAGAAGCTCTCCGCAGGCGAGGTCGGGTATGTGGCAGCCAGCGTGAAAAACGTCAAGGACGCCCGGGTGGGGGATACCATCACCGACGCCGAGAGGCCCGCGAAAGAACCGCTGCCCGGCTACCGGGAGGCCACCCCCATGGTCTTCTGCGGTCTTTACCCGGTGGAGGCCAACAACTACCAGGACCTGCGCGAGGCACTGGAGAAGCTGAAGCTGAACGACGCCTCCCTGAGGTACGAAATGGAGACCTCGGCGGCCCTGGGCTTCGGATTCCGCTGCGGGTTTCTGGGACTGCTGCACATGGAGATCGTCCAGGAACGCCTGGAGCGGGAATACAAGCTGAACCTGATCACGACCGCGCCCAACGTAATATACAAGATAGTCCTGACCAACGGCGAAGAGGAGTTCATCGACAACCCCGCCCTGTGGCCGCCCACCAACAAGATATCCTGGGTGGAGGAGCCGTTCGTCAAGGCCACCATCCTGGTCCCCACCGAGTTTATCGGCGCGGTGATGGAGCTGTCGCAGGAGAAGCGGGGGCTGTTCCTGAACATGGAATACGTCACAACCCAGCGGGCGATGCTGCACTACGAGCTGCCGCTCAGCGAGATCATCTTCGACTACTTCGACCAACTGAAGTCCCGCAGCAAGGGGTACGCCTCGCTGGACTACGAGCTGTCGGGCTACAAGCAGTCGGACCTGGTCAAGCTGGACGTCCTGATCAACGGCGAGGCGGTCGACGCCCTATCCTTCATCGTCCACGAGGACCGGGCCTACCACCGGGGGAAGGGCATGGTGGAAAAGCTCCGGAGCTTAATCCCCCGGCAGCTTTTCGATGTGCCCATCCAGGCCACCATCGGCAACCGGGTGATAGCCCGCGAGAGCATCCGGGCCAAACGCAAGGACGTGCTGGCCAAGTGCTACGGCGGGGACATCACCCGTAAGCGGAAGCTGCTGGAGAAGCAGAAGGAAGGCAAGAAGCGGATGAAGCAGGTGGGCAGCGTGGAGATACCCCAGGAGGCCTTCATGGCGGTACTTAAAATCGAATAGACTTGACGAGTTGATCGCTGCCGCATGACGGCGGCGATTTCCGCATAAGGGAGGCGTGAAGGAGGATGCCGGAACTGCCGGAGATACTGAACCTGTCGCGGCAGATGGACCGCGAGCTGAGGAACCAGGAGATACAGTCCGTAAGTGTCCTGCAGGAGAAGTGCGTCAACCTCCCGGTCGATGACTTCATTAATAAACTCCGCGGGAAGCGGGTAGGGGAGATCACCCACCGGGGCAAGTGGGTTTTCATGCGGCTGGAACCTGAAGCCTGGTTGCTGCTGAACCTGGGCATGGGTGGGAATGTCATCCTGCACCGGGATAGGGAAGGACTGCCCGACAAGTACCAACTCCTGATAGAGTTCGCTGACGGGGCGGTCCTGTCTATCGGGTTCTGGTGGTTCGGGTACGTCCACCTGGTGGATGACGAAGGGCTGAAGCGCCACCAGATGACCGCCAGGCTCGGACCCACGCCGCTTCGGGACCCCGGTTTTACCCGAGACTGCTTTATTAACCTGCTTAAAGGCAGAAAGGGTTCGGTCAAGAGCTTTTTAACGAATCAGGCAAACGTGGCCGGGATAGGCAACGTCTACATCCAGGACACCTTGTTCCGGGCGTGCCTGCACCCGCTGCGCGGGGTGCAGTCCCTGACGGAGGAGGAGAAGTCGCTGCTCTACGACGGGATGATGGAGACCCTGCGGGAGGCGGCGGACCTGGGAGGGCTGGCCCACGAGAAAGACCTGTACGACCGGCCCGGCGGATTCGAGGACTTCCTGGTCGGGTACCGGGAGGGGAAGGAGTGCCCGAGGTGCGGGACCGTCATCGTGAAGATCAAGACCGGCAGCACCTCGTCTTATATCTGCCCCCAGTGCCAACCCGAGGGGAAATAATCAGCTAACCTAGTATTGGAGCGACAGAAAACTTAATCGGTAACTTGACCGGACCGCAGTCAGAATGTAGTAGTCCCAAATCTGTCGTAATCTTAAACTGTAGTAATTAAAGAGTTATAAAAAGCTCGAACGAGCTGACCTCCACCACGAGGGAATAATAAGAACAGGGTTGCTAGAAGCGAGTGAAAGCTGAAACTGAGCGGTACTGTCAGCCACATTGGCAATAATCAAATAACCTAGTATTGGAGCGACAGAAAGCTTAATCGATAACTTAACCGGACTGCAGTTTGAATGTAGTAGCCCCAAATCTGTCGTAAGCTTAAACTGAAGTAATTAAAAAGTTATAAAAAGCTCGAACGAGCTGACCTCCACCACGAGGGAATAATAAGAACAGGGTTGCTAGAAGCGAGTGAGAGCTGAAACTGAGCGGTACTGTCAGCCACACTGGCAATAATCGAATAACCTGGTATTGGAGCGACAGAAAACTTAATCGGTAACTTGACCGAACCGCAGTCTGAATGTAGTAGCCCCAAATCTGCCATTATCTTAAACTGTAGTAATTAAAGAGTTATAAAAAGCTCGAACGAGCTGCCCTCCACCACGAGGGACTAATAGGAACAGGGTTGCTAGAAGCGAATGAGAGCTGAATTGAGCGGTACTGTCAGCCACATTGGCAATAATCGAATAACCTAGATTGGAGCGATAAAAAGCTTAATTGGTAAATAGGGAGAATAGCAGTTCGAATATGGTTGAATGTTGCACAGGGATAGGACTGTACATCCACGTGCCCTTCTGCTTCAGGAAGTGCCGCTACTGCGACTTTTACTCGGTCGCGGTGGACTACCGAGACCGGGGTTTTGCCGGGACAGCCTCGGACTATGCCGGGGCCGTGGCCCGGGAACTCGGGCTCTACCTGGAGATGATGCGGGGGGAGCGGGGGGAACTGCCTCGGCTTACCTCCATCTACCTGGGGGGAGGCACCCCCACGGTGCTGGGGGGCGAGGCGCTGGCGAGGATTATCGGGGAGGCGCGGGCGGCTTTTCCGACAGTGGATGAAAAGCTGGAGGTCACGGTGGAGGCCAACCCCGACTCGGTAGACACCGACCTCCTCCGACAGCTGTCCAGGGCGGGGGTCAACCGCGTATCCCTGGGGGTGCAGAGCTTCAACCCCCAAATACTGAGGACCCTGGGCCGCGTCCACACCGGGGAACAGGCCCTGGACGCGTACCGGATGATACGCGGGGCGGGATTCGATAACGTCAGCCTGGACCTGATGCTGGGGCTTCCCGGGCAGACCCGGGAACTGCTGGAGGAAGACCTGCGGCAGGCAGTCGCGCTGTCCCCCGAGCACGTTTCGGCTTATCTGTTGAAGGTGGAACCCGGGACCCCCTTTCACCGCGACCTCGAAGCGGGGGAATTGACTGTTCCCGACGAGGACCAGGCGGCGGAGATCTACAGCCGCGCGGTCAAATATTTAAAGGAAGCGGGCTACCACCATTACGAGATCTCGAACCTCGCCCGGACCGGCCGGGAGTCGAGGCACAACCTGATCTACTGGGAGAACCGGGAGTACCTGGGCCTGGGGCCGGCGGCCCATTCATCGCTCCGGGAGGAGGGCCGGCTGGTCCGCCGGGCTAATGTTTCCGACCTGGGTGAGTACCTGCGGCGGCTCTCCAGCGGCGAGCTGCCGATTGAGAGCGTCGAGCGGGTCGACCGGGAGCTGGAGATGGCGGAGACCATGTTTTTGGGGCTCAGGAGGATGGCGGGGATAAGACCGGGGGAGTTCGAGTCCCGTTTTGGTCAAACTATAGAAGAGGTATATCCCGGGGTGCTGGAAAGGCTGACCGCTTCCGGGCTGATAATCGGAGATGAGGCCGGGATACGCCTGACCGGGAGAGGAATCTTGCTTGCGAACGAGGTTTTTATTGCTTTTCTGCCTTAACAGACAACTTGACAAACCCAGGTAGGGGTGTTAATTTTTTAATAGGTGTTTAGCACTCAATGGACAAGAGTGCTAACAAGGGGGTGGTCCGGTGAGGATCGATGAAAGAAAACAGAAGGTGCTGGAGGCCATCATCAAGGATTATGTGGCTACCGCTGAGCCTGTCGGATCTCGTACCATCGCCCGCAAGTATGGCCTGGGGGTCAGCCCGGCCACCATCCGCAACGAGATGGCGGACCTGGAAGAGCTGGGCCTGATAGAGCAGCCCCATACCTCGGCTGGGAGGATTCCCTCCCAGCGGGGTTACAGATACTACGTGGACTGCCTGATGGAGAAGTACAACCTGAACGTCGAGGAGAGGACCTCGGTATCCAACAGCTTCGCCCGCCGGATACGGGAAATCGACACGGTGCTGAACGATACCGGGCGGCTGCTGTCGCAGCTGACCAGCTACACCGCCATCATCAGCGGTCCCAAGGCCAGCCAGAGCAGCATCCAGCGCATCGAGTTCATCTCGCTGAACCCGGGTAAGACCCTGATGGTGATGCTCACCGATACCGGGGGGGCGGTCAACAAGGTGCTGGACGTCCCGGAGCAGCTAACGGCAATGGACCTGCAGCAGGTCTCCCAGGCCTTCAACGCCCGGCTGGGGGAGATATCCATGCGGGGCATAAAGAGGACCCTGCTCCAGGAGATGCGCCACGAACTGATGCAGCAGCGGCAGTTGCTGATGGTGGTGCTGGACATATTAAGCCAGTACCTCCAGTACGGGCCCGAGGAGAAGGTCTACCTGGGCGGGATCTTAAACATCCTGAACCAGCCCGAGTTCCGCAACGTGGATAAGATAAAGAAACTGCTCACGGTCCTGGATGAGGACGAGACCGTCCGCGACCTGCTGGGAGAGGACGAAGGCCGGGGAATAATCATCCGTATCGGCGATGAAAATAAGCGGGAAGAGTTTCAGGACTGCAGTGTGATAACCGCCACCTACGAGGTGGATGGGCACGTGGGCCGGCTCGGGCTCCTGGGCCCGACCCGGATGGAGTATCCCAAGGCGGTCACGCTGCTGGACTTTATCACTTCAGCCCTGTCGGATGTGATGAAGGACTATTACGGACGGGGACAATGAGCTACTAATGGAGGGATGATATCAGGTGCCGGTCGAAGAAGCGAAAGAAAACCAGGAAACAAACGAGGCTCACGATCAAACACCAGTGAATGAGGGTGAACTGCCCGGGGAGAGCGGGGATGCGGCCGGACTGTCTGAGGAGCAGCTCCGGGAGCTGGTCGATCGGCTGACCGGGGAACTGGACGCCTCCAAGCAGCGGGTCGAGACCTATTACCGGCGCCTGCTTCGGATGGAGGCCGATTTCGATAACTTTCGCCGGCGGGCCCGGGCGGAGAAAGAGGAGATTCAGCTGCACGCGGCGGAGAAGGTCATCACCGGGCTGCTCCCGGTGCTGGATAACTTGGAGCGGGCGCTGGAAGCGGTTAAAAACACCCACGACATCGAGGCCCTGATCCAGGGGCTGGAGATGGTCCACCGGGGCTTTAAGGACATCCTCGACCGCGAGGGACTGAAGGTCATGGAGGTGCTGGGCCGGGACTTCGACCCCGAGATGCACGAGGCCATGGCCCAGGTACCGGCCGCGGAGGCGGAGACCCCAGACAATACTATCGTCCGGGAGTTTCAAAAGGGCTACCTGCTGCGGGGTAAGGTGATCCGGCCCGCCCGGGTGGCGGTGGCCAAGGAGGTCTCCCCCGAATCCGGGGACGCTGACGGCCAATAGATTTAGCTGCCTTTACAAAACTAATACGACGGAGGAGGATACGAAATGGCAAAGGTTGTAGGAATTGACCTGGGTACTACCAACTCATGCGTGGCTATTATCGAAGGAGGTCAGCCAGAGGTCATTCCCAACCGGGAAGGGGGAAGAATAACCCCCTCAGTTGTTGGATTTTCTAAAACCGGGGAGCGGCTGGTAGGCCAGATCGCCAAGCGGCAGGCCATCACCAACCCCGACCGCACCGTGATCTCGATCAAGAGACAGATGGGGACCGATTACAAGGTCAAGGTTGACGATAAAAGCTATTCCCCACCCGAGATTTCAGCGATGATTTTACAGAAGATCAAGGCGGACGCCGAGGCCTACCTCGGCCAGACCATCACCCAGGCGGTCATCACCGTGCCCGCCTACTTCACCGACAGCCAGCGGCAGGCGACCAAGGACGCGGGGGCCATCGCGGGCCTCGAGGTGCTGCGCATCATCAACGAGCCGACCGCTGCCTCCCTGGCCTACGGCCTGGACAAACAGGAGCAGGACCACACCATCCTGGTATACGACCTGGGCGGCGGGACCTTCGATGTCTCCATCCTGGAGCTGGGCGGCGGCGTCTTCGAGGTGAAGGCCACCAGCGGCAACAACCGGCTGGGCGGGGATGACTTCGACAAGCGGGTCATGGACTGGGCGATCGCGGAGTTCAAGAAAGAGACCGGGATCGACCTGGGCGCCGACAAGATGGCGGCCCAGCGCCTGCGCGAAGCGGCGGAAAAGGCCAAGGTCGAACTCTCGACGGTGTTCACCGCCAATATCAACCTGCCCTTTATCACCGCCAACGCGGACGGCCCGCTGCACATGGACCTCACCCTGACCCGGGCCAAGTTCGAGGAACTGATCCGCGACCTGGTCGAGATGACGGTAGGGCCGACCAAGCAGGCGCTTTCCGACGCCAAGTTGAAACCATCCGACATCAACCGGGTCATCCTGGTGGGAGGGTCCACCCGAGTGCCCCTGGTGGAGAAGACGGTCAAGGACCTGATCGGCAAGGAACCCTACAAGGGCATCAACCCTGACGAGGTGGTGGCCCTGGGAGCCGCGATCCAGGCGGAGATACTGGCGGGCGAGGGACCGGGGGACATCGTCCTCCTCGATGTGACCCCGCTGTCGCTGGGCATCGAGACCCTGGGCAACATTTTCACCCAGCTGATCGAGCGCAACACTACCATCCCGACCTCCAAGAGCCAGGTCTTTTCGACCGCGGCCGATATGCAGACCAGCGTCGAGATACACGTGCTGCAGGGGGAAAGGAAGATGGCCCGGGACAACAAGACCCTGGGGCGGTTCATCCTGGACGGGATTCCCCCGGCACCGAGAGGGGTGCCGCAGATCGAGGTCAAGTTCGATATAGACGTCAACGGGATAGTGCATGTTTCCGCCCGCGACATGGGGACCGGCAAGGAGCAGAAGGTGACCATCACCGGCACCAGCGGGCTGAGCAGTTCCGATATCGAGAAGATGCGCGACGAGGCTGACAAGTACGCGGAAGAAGACAAGCAGCGCCTGGAAGAGGCCGAGACCCGCAACAACGCCGACTCCCTGGTCTACCAGACCGAAAAGACCCTGAAGGATCTGGAGGGCAAGGGCGACCCGACGGAGCGGGAGAAGATCGAGGCGGCCAAGAACAAGCTCAAAGAAAACCTGGAAGGCAAAGACCTGCAGCAGATTAAATCGGAGATGGAGGAACTGACCAATCTGTTGTACGCCTTCAGCTCCAAGGTCTACCAGCAGGAAGGCAAGACCGAGCCGGGCCCGGGGGGCGCTCCCGAGGGAGGCGCCAAGGACGAAAAGGTGGTAGACGCTGATTACCACGTGGTGGATGACGATCAGAAGAAGTAACTCGAGGCCTACTCGGGAAGGGTGATAAGCCGGATGAGCAAACGGGACTACTACGAGGTACTGGGGGTTGGAAAGAACGCCGACGAGGCGGAACTGAAAAAGGCCTACCGCAAGCTGGCCCTGCAGTACCATCCCGACCGCAACAAGGAAGACGCTGACGCCTCGGAAAAGTTTAAGGAGATCAACGAGGCCTACGAGGTCCTGAGCGACCCGGAAAAACGCGCCAAGTACGACCAATTCGGCCATGCCGCCTTCAGGGGCGGCGCGGAGGGTTTTGGCGGCAGTCCGTTCGGTGACTTCGGAGGTTTCGGTTTCGGCGACCTGGGTGACATCTTCGAGTCGGTGTTCGGCGGCGGGTTCGGAGGTGCCAACCGTCGGACCGGCCCTCAGCCGGGTCCCGACCTGCGGCTGGACATGGAGATCACCCTGGAAGAGGCGGCAGCCGGCCTGGAGAAAGACGTCGAGATACCGCGGGCCGAGGACTGTACCCGCTGCCACGGCAGCGGGGCCGAGCCCGGCACCGAGACCAAACGCTGTCCCACCTGCAACGGGACCGGGCAGGTGCGTACGACCCAGAGCACCCTGCTGGGGCAATTCCAGACAGTGAGGCCCTGTACCCAGTGCCAGGGGGAAGGCCGGATCATCGAAAAACCCTGTACCGAGTGCCGCGGGAGGGGCAAGGTCCGCCGGGTCAGGAAGATCAAGGTCACGGTCCCGGCGGGGGTGGACACCGGTTCCAAGCTGCGGCTGGCTGGAGAGGGCGAGTCCGGAGTGCGGGGAGGCCCCCCGGGCGACCTGTACGTGATCATCCACGTGAAGCCGCATAAGGTGTTCCAGCGGCAGTACGACGACCTGATCTGCGAGCTGAATATTTCATTCGCCCAGGCGGCCCTGGGCGACGAGATAGAGGTCCCCACCCTGGAAGGCAAGGCTAAGTTCAAGATACCCGAGGGAACCCAGACCGAGACCGTGTTCCGAATGCGGGGCAAGGGGATGCCCAAGCTCCGGGGTTACGGGCGCGGAGACATGCACGTTAGGGTCACGGTGGTCACCCCCACCCGCCTGAACGAACACCAGAAGGAGCTGCTGCTGAAGTTCTCCGAGAGCCTGGGGGAAACGGTCACGCCGAAAGAGGGCGGCAAAGAGAAGGGCTTCTTCGGCAAGGTCAAGGACGCGATCACCGGATAGGAGATGAAGGATTGATCTGGCAGGAGATTCGGGTCAAAACCACTCGGGAGGCAGTCGACCTGGTATCGGATGTTTTCCTAGAACTGGGTTTCAGTGGAGTGGTGATAGAGGACCCGCAGCTTATACTAGAACGCATCAACACCTCGGGATGGGACCATTACGAATTCCCTCCCGAGGTTCTGCATGGGGACCAGGTGACGGTGAAAGCCTACCTCCCGAAGCCGGGGGAGGGGGAAGCGGACCGGGGATGGTCCCGACGCCTGGAGGATTTAAGGGCGCGGCTGGCCGCGCTCTGGGGTGAGAAGGAGGCCCAGGGGCGGGTTTCCCTGCATGAGGTGCGGGAGGAGGACTGGGCGGAGGCCTGGAAGCGGTTTTACCGGCCGATCCGGGTATTGGACCGCCTGATCGTCGTGCCCGCCTGGGAGGGGTACCGACCCGAACCCGGCGAACTGGTGATAGAACTCGACCCGGGGATGGCCTTCGGGACCGGGCAGCACCCGACCACCCTGCACTGCCTGAAGGCCCTGGCGGGCCGGGTGAAGCCGGGCGACAGCATCATCGACATCGGCACGGGTTCAGGGGTGCTGGCGATCGCGGCCGCCAAGCTCGGGGCTTCCCGGGTGCTGGCGATCGACGTCGACCCCCTGGCGGTGAAGATAGCGGAGGAGAACTTCCGAAAGAACCGGGTCGAGGACCGAATCCAGGTGTCGACCGGGGACCTTCTGGCGGGTGCCGGGCCGGGTGAAGCCGCCGGGTACGACCTGATCGTCGCCAACATCATAGCGGACACCATCAAGAGGCTGGGCCCCCAGGCCTATTCGTTCATCAAACCGGGGGGATGCTTCATAGGAGCGGGAATCATCCGGGAACGCCTGGACGAGGTCCTGGCGGTACTGAAGGAAACCGGTTTTTCGGTGGAGGAGATAAACGAGACCGGAGAATGGTCCACGGTGGTAATGCGGAAGGCGGCCTAGAGATGAAGCAGCTCAGGCGGTTTTATGCGCCGGGGAGCTATCGCCCCCAGCAGACAGTGATCATCAAGGGCCGGGAGGCCCACCACATCACCCGGGTGCTCAGGATGCGCCCGGGGGACGAACTGCTCGTCCTGGACGGGTCTGGCGCTGAGTTCCACGGCCGGATAAAGCAGGCCAGCCCGCAGGAGGTAATCGTCACCCTGCTGTCCCGGGAGGAATCGACCCCCGAACCCCCGGTCCGGGTGGTCCTGGCCCAGGGGATACCCAAGGGGGACAAGCTGGACCTGATAATCCAGAAGGGGACCGAGCTGGGGCTCTCCCGGCTGGTCCCGCTGTCCACACCACGGTCGGTGGTCCGGCCCGAGCCGGACTGGCTCGAGCACCGGGCGGAGAGGTGGCGGAGGGTGGCGGCAGAGGCCGCCAAACAGTGCCGGCGTTCCCGCCTGCCGGAGATAGACCGGGTCCAGACCCTGGAGGAGGCCCTGCGGTCGATACCCAGCGGCGCCCTGGCCCTGATCCCCTGGGAAGGAGAGGGCGAATCCTGGTTGAAGGACCTGCTGCGGGAGAAGGCCGACACCCCCGAGGTATGGATTTTTATCGGCCCGGAGGGGGGCTGGGAGCCGGGAGAGGTGGCCATGGCCCGCGAGGCCGGGGTGATCCCGGTGACCCTGGGGCCGAGAATTCTCCGAACCGAGACCGCCGCCCTGGCGCTGCTCAGCATCCTGATGTACGAGCGCGGCGATATGGGCGAGAGAAAGCGGGAAACGTCAGATGAGTAAGAGTGTGGCCGCCCATACCCTGGGTTGCAAGGTGAATCAGCACGAGACCGAGTCGCTGCTGGAGATGTTCCGCCGCCGAGGTTACGAGGTGGTGGATTTCGATTCTCCGGCCAGCGTTTACATTATCAACACCTGTACGGTGACCCACCTGGGCGACCGCAAGTCGCGCCAGGTCATCCGCCAGGCCGCGAAGCGGAACCCGGAGGCCAAGGTGGTGGTGACCGGGTGCTACGCCCAGAGGGCTCCGGAGGAGATCGCCGGCATCCCCGGGGTCAGCCTGATACTGGGCAACCGGGGACGCGACCAGCTGGTCGACCTGGTGGAAGGGATCAGCGGGGGGGATTCCGGGAAGGAGGATGCCCTTACCCCCGGCCCGCGCCGGGTGGTCTCCGACATCAGCCGCTGCCGGGAGTTCGAGGAACTGCCCTTTGCTCTCGAACGCGGACGCACCCGGGCGATGGTCAAGGTGCAGGAGGGGTGCAGCCAGTTCTGCAGCTACTGCATCGTGCCCTACACCCGCGGCCCGGTTCGCAGCCGGCGGGAAGAGGAGATAATCCGAGAGATCGCGGCCCTGGTGGAAAACGGGTACCGGGAGGTGGTCCTCACCGGCATCCACACCTCGGCCTACGGACAGGACCGTATCGTCGACGGGAAACGGGAGGCGGACCTGGCCACCCTGGTGGAGGACATCCTGCTCCAGGTGCCTGACCTGCCCCGACTGCGCATCAGTTCGGTGGAACCGGTCGAGGTGCCTGACGCCATTCCCGATCTGATGAACCGGCATCCCACCTTCTGCCGCCACCTGCACCTGCCGCTGCAGAGCGGCGACGACCGGGTGCTGAAGATGATGCGGAGACCGTACACCTCCAGCCAGTACGCGGCGGTAGTCGAGGGACTGAGGCGCCGGGTGGAAGGTCTGGCGGTAACCGCCGACATCATGGTGGGATTCCCGGGGGAGACCGATCAGAACTTTGAAAACTCGTACCGGCTGGTCCGGGACCTGGGACTATCCGACCTCCACGTCTTCAAGTACAGCCCCCGGCCGGGGACCCCGGCCGCGGCTTTATCCGACCAGGTGCCTCCTCCGGTCAAGGAGGAGAGGAGCAAGGCCCTGCTGGAACTGGCGGGGAGGTTGAGGCGGGATTTTGCCCGGGGTTTCCTGGGCACCACCCGGGGGGTCCTGATCGAGCAGCAGGTGCCGGGGAAAAAGCAGAGACCCACGGGCGGCTCGGGCACCGCAGTCTGGGAGGGGTACACCGACAACTACCTCCGGGTGGCGGTGGAGGTTCCCGGGGGCGAGGACGCCCGCGGCCGGCTGGCCCGGGTAAAATTGACCGGGTTGGGCTGGGATATGGTTTTAGGGGAAATCATATAGATATTGAAAAATTTTTCAAGCAGGAATTAGGGCCGGTTTAGCGAATACTTTTTCGGATAGATGGATGAAGGAGGCATCAGGCTTTGAGTGACTGCCTTTTCTGCCGCATCGTAAACAAGGAGATCCCGGGCCAGGTGGTGTTCGAGGACGATCAGGTTCTGGGATTCAAGGACATCAGCCCGATGGCCCCGGTTCACGTTCTCCTGGTGCCCAAGCGGCATATAAGCACCCTGAACGACACCACCGAGGCCGACATCCCCCTGCTGGGCCATATCAACCGCACGGCGGCCAAACTGGCCGAGCAGCTGGGAATAGCGGAGAGCGGCTACCGATTGGTTTTAAACTGTGGCGCTGACGGCGGGCAGACGGTTTTCCACCTGCACGCCCATCTGCTGGGCGGGCGGGACCTGCATTGGCCTCCGGGTTAAACCCACCCTTCGAGGGGGCTCCCAAAAAGGTAAAGCTTCCCGTTATTGACGCGAATAAATCCGACATTGTATAATTAACTGTATCCCCTGTAACTGGGGGTAAAAGTTTGGCATGGAGTTTTGGCATATCTTTCGGCCGGAGGGAGGGATGTAGGTGAGCGAAGTTAAAGTAGGCAAAAACGAATCCCTGGACAGTGCCCTGCGCCGGTTTAAAAGGTCGTGCCAGAAGGCTGGTGTTTTGTCGGAAGTGAGGAAACGGGAACACTATGAAAAACCCAGCGTGAAGAGGAAGAAGAAGTCCGAAGCAGCCAGGAAGAGGAAGTTTAACTAATTGGGGGCATCGGAAATGTCTCTGCTCAAGAGATTGGACGACGACCTTAAAACTGCTATGAAACAACGCGAAGCCGGGCGAGTCCGGCTTTCGGTTATTCGAATGGCCAAAGCGGCGATCAAGAATCTTCAGATAGACAAGGGGCGTGAACTCACCGAGGAAGAGGTCCTGGAGGTTATCGCCCGCGAGATGAAGCTGCGCCGTGACACCCTGCCCGAGTTCGAGCGGGCGAACCGGCCCGACAAGGTCGAGGAACTCAAGGCGGAGATGGCGATCCTCGAGGAGTACCTGCCGGCCCAGCTGGACGAGGCGGAGCTAAAGGCCCTGGTCCAGGCGGCCGTGGTGAAAAGCGGGGCCCAGGGACCAAAGGAGATAGGCAAGGTCATGGCCCTGGTGATGCCGCAGGTCAAGGGGCGCGCCGACGGCAAGCTGGTCAACCGCATCGTCAACCAGACCTTGGCGGAGAAGCAGTAACGATCGAAACCGGTCAGTCATAGTAATGCAACTGGTCTGGTAGGGCTGAACTGCCAGACCTTTGTTTACTCCAAGGAAGTCTAATTTACTGGGGGAATTTTGGCCATGGTTTTCCAAGGAAAGATGAACCGTAAAGCCTACCGGGCTGTCCTGTGGGTGATCATTGTCCTGGTGATAATCAGCTTCTTGATGACGATCGTCGTTCCCCTGGTGGCGGCACCGCCTCCCACGGATGCGCCAACGGCGGCTGTCCCGCCCCCGATTGAAGCAGGACTGTTTGACGCCCTGGCCGCTTGGCTGATGCAGCCCCTGGTCAGCGGTGTGCTCATCGCTGCCGGGATATCGGGTCTGGGGTTGGAGATTTTTGCCCTGAACTGGGGCCTGCCGGGTACAGCCGGGGTCATATCCCTGACGCTGTTCTTCATCGGGAGCTTCCTGGCGGGTATAGCGAACCTCTGGGCAATAGCCCTCTTCGTCCTGGGGATGGCCCTGATACTGTCCGAGCTGCTGGTATCCCCCGGCCGGTTGGCCGCCGGGATAGGCGGGGCGCTCCTGCTTGCCGCCGCGGTGGTTCTCGCCAGTCCATCGGCCATTTTGGCGGCGGTATACCTGGCGGCGGGATCTGTGACAGCGGTCCTGGTCCTGCTCTGCGCCTTCAAGGTCATCGACCTCGAGGCTATCTGGGGGCGGATCCGTCATGGAAAGTCATCCTCAGTTTAAATTACCGGTATTTTCTTTGTTTCTTTGAACCTCAATCAAGCGTTAATTATATATAGGCATTTTAATCCAAGTATTGAGGAGGTGCGGCTGGTGAGCTGGCTTTGGTGGATAGCCATAGCTATTGTTCTGGTCATAGCGGAGGTTTTTTCGCTGACCTTTTACCTGATTCTCCTTGCCCTGGGAGCTTTGGCCGCTGCCGCCGCACAGGCGATAGGGCTTTCCCTGAACTGGCAGTTGGCCATTTTTGTAGTGGTTTCACTGGTCCTGACCGGGTATCTGCAGCCGATTTTGAAACGTTCTTTTATAGAACATCAGGGTCGCCCTTCTAACATTGACGCCATCATCGGGTTGAAGGGATACGTTACCGAAACCGTAACCGACGAACATGGGCTGGTGAAGATAGACAAGGAGGTGTGGTCGGCGCGCGGCCTAGATGGCCAGACCATCGAAGTTGGAACCCAGGTGGAAGTGGTTAGAATAGAAGGGGTTAAACTGATGGTCAGGAAGGCTTAAAATCCGAGTGTGAGAGGAGAGTGACCGATGGAGTATTTGCTGATAGTCCTTTTGGTTTTGGCGATCATCATCATCGCCAAGTCGATACGCATCGTGCAGCAGTCCCGGGTGCTGATCGTCGAGCGCCTCGGGAAATACCACAAGACCTGTACATCGGGATTGAACCTGATCGTTCCCTTCGTCGATTCAATCCGAAGTGTGATCGACCTGCGGGTCCAGGTGCTGGACAGCGAGCCCCAGCCGGTTATCACCAAGGACAACGTGGGACTGGAGATCGACACCGTGGTTTACTACCAGATCACCGACCCTTATCGGGCCACTTACGAGATAGCCAATCTGGTGAAAGGGATGCAGCTTCTGACCCTGACCACCCTGCGTGACATCAGCGGCACCATGGAACTGGACCAGACCCTGTCCTCCAGGGATCTGATAAACAACAAACTGCGGGTTGTACTGGATGAGGCCACTGACAAGTGGGGGGTCCGGGTAGAAAGGGTGGAGGTAAAGAGCATCAATCCGCCCAGCGACATCAAGATGGCGATGGAGGCCCAGATGCGGGCGGAACGTGAGAAGCGCGCGGCCATCCTTACAGCCGAGGGTTTGCGGGAGGCTGAAATCCGAAAGGCGGAGGGGGACAAGCAGGCTCAGATACTCAGGGCTGAGGCCGAGCGGGAAGCCAACATCAAGCAGGCCGAGGGCCGGGCGAAGGCCATCGAGCTGGTGGCGGTAGCCGACGCCCGCCGGATAGATATGGTGATGAAGGCGTTGAAGGATGCCGACATGGATGAAAAGATGCTGACCATGAAGTCCATCGAGGCCTTCGTGGAGATGACCAAGAGCCCCAACAAGGTCTTTGTCCCTTACGAGGCAGCCGGGGTCATGGGCTCGCTGGGAGCTATCAAAGAACTGCTGCTGGACCCCAAAACCGTTGTCAAGTAAATAACTTAAAATCGTTGACTTTTTCAGAGACCAGGTGCGAATAACGCCTGGTTTCCTTTTTTTCTTAAAAATATTTACAGAATATAACAAAAAATAAAGGAAAGAGGATTTATATGTAAAACAATATAAGTAATATCGACTTTGCCGACCTATTTTATCGGCCTTATTTAAGTAATTTTTTTCACATTCATACTCGGATGGGAGGGGAAGAGATGACTAACGTAGCGATTATCGGCGGCGGCAAGGGTGGAGTATCTATACTGAAGGCGTTTTACGGTATCGGACAGTTCAAGGTCATCGGCATCTGCGATATCGATCCGAACGCACCGGGTTTGGTGATGGCGAGGGAGCTGGACATCCCGGTGTACCAGGACCTGGGGGACATTCTGCTGCAGCCGGGCCTGGAGCTGGTGATCGAGGCGACCGGCAGCGCCCAGGTAAGGGACCGGATACTTTCCCTGAAGGCCGAACGAACCGCTGTGGCCGACTCCCAGGTGGCCAACGCGATGATTACCCTGACCGAGGCCCACGAGAGCAGCATAAAACAGCTGCACAGCAAGAAGGAGGCCTTCAAGACCTCTGCCCCATTCCTGACCAAGACTTACGACAGCGGGGTCATCTACTTCACCACCGACCTGGAGCGCTATGACTACGTGGAGAAAAAGGACGTGGACGTGCCGGGGATAAAAGTCGGGGAATCTATCATCGAGGACGGGTTTATAAGGCAGTGCATCAAAACTAAAAAAGAGGTGACCGGAACGGTAGACAGTAGGGTCTACGGTACTCGGATGAAGACCTGGGTGCTGCCCATATTTTTCGATGACGACCCGCAGAGGGTGACCGGCACCTACGGGGTTTTTATACCCAAGATACACCCGGTCTACAAGGCCTTCGACGTGTTCGCTCCGATCGTGGTCCAATGCCAGCCCGAGGGAGCGCTGGTGATGGCCACTGATGCGGAAACCCTGACCCACCGTCTGGGGTCGGACAAGTTCGACCTCCCTCTCCCCGTGGGGTACCGTTTCAAGGAAGGGGACGCCACCCCGATCATCATGAGGAAGAAGGCCCGGGGGGTGGTGGATATAGAGACCAAGAAGTACGGCCCTGCCCAGATCATCGGGCTCCCCCTGTTCGATGACGAGACCGGGGATATTATAGGGACTTTCGGCCTGGCGATCCCCCGGAAGATGGCCCGGGACCTGCAGGATGCGGCCGCCAAGTTAAACAGCGCCGCCCATGAGATGGCCGGGGTGATGCAGGAGATAGCCTCCTCGGCGAACCAGATCAACCTGAACGAGGGGGTCCTGGTGGACAATGTCAGGCAGGTGCAGGGCATCTCGGGCCAGATCAACGACATCCTCCTCTTTATCAAGAACGTGGCTGACCAGACCAAGATGCTGGGACTCAACGCGGCGATCGAAGCGGCCCGGGCAGGGGATCACGGCCGCGGTTTCGGGGTGGTGGCGGAGGAGATCAGGAAGCTTTCGGATCAGTCCAAGGATACCGCCGAACAGATAGGCACCCTTACCCGGGAGATACAGGACAAGATCGGAGTAATCGCCAGGGCCTCGGAAAACAGCGTCAAGCAGAGCCAGGAGCAGGCGGCGGCCACCCAGGAGGTCACCGCTTCGGTCAATGAGATGGCCGAGCTGGCGGGTAAGCTGATGGAGCTGGCCAGGTCGATCTAGGTATCAGGTTAAACAATTAAACCAACATGAGAAGAAAGGCGCGGATACCCGCGCCTTTCAGCCGTTTTCAAAAGAAAAGCCCGATGGCGTGTCCGGTAATAACTTACCATTTTAAGCAATGTTTTAAAGTTCCAATATTTTAAAAATAGACTTTATGAGATTACATAAACGTTGTGTGAAATAAGTTATGGGGTAATACCCCAACCCCTCCCGGAATAATCTTGTAAAAGAAGGGAGGGCTGCCGATGTCTGGAAAAGAGCCCAAGCTGAGTCAATCCCTGGCCAGGCTGCTGGAGATTCCGAGCGACCTGGCTTTTGACCTGCCCCGGATCATAATGCAGGGTAATCTGGAGATCAGCATCGAGAACCACAGCGGACTGGTGGAGTTTTCACCGGAACGG
Organism: Bacillota bacterium; assembly: GCA_013178275.1. Lineage (GTDB taxonomy): Bacteria > Bacillota > Ch66 > Ch66 > Ch109 > Ch109. Next base: position 108,515 of record JABLWZ010000005.1, read on the forward strand.
ATCGTGGTCGGGACCGGCCGGGGGCAGCTGGAGATAAGCGGCGAGGACCTTCGGGTAAAGAGCATCCTCATCTACGAGATAGTGATCGAGGGGCGGATCAGCGCCGTTCGGTTTGTTTAACCGGGTATAAAGGGGGAGAGGAAATGCGGGTCAGCCAGTGGTGGTCATACCTGACCGGTTATCTGAGCATTGAGGTGGAGGGGGAGCGTCTGGAGCCTTTCGTGAATATGGCCATGGCGAGGGGTATAATGCTCTGGGACCTGAGGCGGGAGAGCGCTACCCGGCTTTCCGCCCGGGTCAGGATCAGCGGATTTTTCGGGCTGCGCCACATCGCCCGCCGCAACCGCTGCCGCCTCAGGATCAGGCGGAGGTATGGGTTCCCCTTTTTCGCCGCGCGGATGAGGAAACGCAAGATCCTGATGCTGGGGGCGCTTTTTTTTATCGTCCTCATGTATTACCTGTCTTCACTGGTGTGGTTTATCGAGGTGACCGGCAACCAGCAGATAGCCGCTGACGACATTTTAAGGGTCGCGGGGAGGGAGGGGCTGACACCCGGCACCCCCGGCTGGAGGATCGACCGTCTCCGCCTGGAGAAGGTTTTGGCCCAGGAGTTTCCGGAGGCCGCCTTTTTCAGCGTCGAGGGTCAGGGAACCCGGATCACGATAGGGGTGGTGGAAAAAAGGCTTCCTCCCCCGGACGAATACCGGGGGGGGAGGTTCCATGTGGTGGCCGCCCGCGACGGCGTGATCGAGGACGTCATCGTCAAGGTGGGTGAACCCCGGGTAAAACCGGGGGACAAGGTGCGGAAGGGGCAGGTGCTGATATCGGGGATCCTGCCGGCCCCCACCTCGTTGGGGTCCTGGTATGTTAGCGCCCAGGGAGTGGTCCGGGCCAGGGTCCGGTACACTGCCTACGGGGAGTCGGAGATACTGGAACACCGGCAGAGAAAGACCGGCCTCAAGACCCTGCGGGTGCACCTGATGGCCGGGGGCCGCGACGTCATCCTCTACGGCCCCCGGGAGGACCCCTACCCGCTTTATGAACTCCAGCAGCGCGAGGCCAGGATCAGGGGCTGGCCGACGACCGTCCTCTGGGAGAACATCGAGGAGTTGGAGGATTACGTTGTCGAACACGGGGAAGCGGGCGCGCTGGACCTGGCGATGGAACAGGCCCGGGCCGAGATCGGGGGAGCGGTGATGCCCAATTCGGAGACCCTGGTGGAGGATGTCGACCGGGTTCCCCTGAATGACCCTAACCGGGTCCGGGTGAGGGTACAGGTGGAGGTCAGGGAAGAAATCGGGGTGAGGCGGGGGTTCTAAAATCCATATAATCCCAACTCAATTTTACCTCTGTTCTATGTTGGGGTACTTTGGTGTATAATAGGCTTGTCATGCTGATTATTCAAAAATGAATCGTGTTTAAAAGGCAGGAGAAACAGGAGGTTATACACCCTATTGACTAACGAGACTGTGGAGACCCGTATCCAGATCAACAATAACCTGGAGGCAGCCGACCTTTTCGGCAAGCACGACGTGAACCTGCGATACATCGAGAAGAACTACGAGGCCAAGATCAACGCCCGGGGTGGAGAGATCGTAATCAGTGGCGGGACCCGGGAGGTGGAGATGGCCGCGGCCCTTTTTCAGCACCTGCTGGCCCTGGTCAGGGCCGGCAACGCGATAACCATACCGGACATCAACTACGCCATGGGACTGGTTAAGATGGGACAATCGGGCGATGCGGCGGGAAGCCTTTCCGAGGTCATCCTCAACACCTTCCGCGGCAAGCCGATCAAGGCCAAGACCCTGGGACAGATGAGATACACCCAGGCCATCCGGCAGAACGACATCGTCTTCGCGATCGGACCCGCCGGAACCGGGAAGACCTACCTGGCGGTGGTCATGGCGGTAGAGGCCCTGCGTTCGAAAACCGTGGGACGTATAATCCTGGTCCGCCCGGCCGTGGAGGCGGGGGAGAAACTGGGTTTTCTCCCCGGCGACCTGCAGGAGAAGGTGGATCCCTACCTGCGTCCCCTGTACGACGGCCTGTACGATGTGATGGGTCTGGAGATGGCCCAGCGGTACATGCAGAAAAACGTCATCGAGGTGGCGCCCCTGGCCTACATGCGGGGGAGGACCTTGAACGACGCGTTTATCATACTGGATGAGGCCCAGAACACCACCCCGGAACAGATGAAGATGTTCCTTACCCGTCTTGGGTTTGGCTCCAAGGCGGTTATTACCGGCGATATAACCCAGGTGGACCTGCCCAAGGGGAACTACTCCGGTCTGGTAGAGGTGCAGAACATCCTGAAGGACACCGAAGGGATATCTTTTCAGTACCTGACCGCCAGGGACACGGTGAGGCACCCCCTGGTGCAGAACGTGATCCACGCCTACGAAAAATGGGAAAGTCGTCTTGAAGCCGAGACCCGCGAATAGGGGGTATGAATTGTGCCAGTGTCTAAAAGCCTGCGCCGCGGTATCCTTTTTATAGAGCGGGCCCTGGTCGCCACCCTGCGAAACACCACCACCCGCCACATCCTGCTGCTGTTGGCGATGTTCCTGGCCACCACCACGCTGCTGGCGGCCAACATCAACCTGGATGAGGTCGACTTCACCCCGGGCCAGATCAGCCCCCAGGATGTTATCGCGCCCCACAACGCCACCCTGATCGACGAGGCGCGAACGGCTGAACTGAAGAAGCAGGCCGCGGCCGGGGTGCAGAAGGTCTACCAGGAGGACACCATGGCGCTGAACATGATGCAGCGCTCGTCTTCCACCTTTTACCGTCAGGTGACTGAAATCCAGAGCAACCCTGGGCTCAACGACGAGCAGCGGTTAGAGGCGCTGCGCCAGCTGGTCCGCCGAGAGCTGAGCAACGATCCCAAGGCCCTGGAGGGGATCGAGACCTCTACCTTTCTGACCCTGCTGCAGGCCGATGAGCAGGAGATGGCGATGCTGAACAGCGAGACCAACCGCATCGCCGAGGTCCTGATGGCCCGCCCCTTGAAGGAGGAGGACCTGGCCCAGATGCGGGAGCAGGCCCGGGTGGAGGCTCGGCGCCTGAACGTGGGAGAGGACTATAAAAAGTGGATCACCCTGGTCCTGCAGAGTACCCTGCGGCCGACCATGAACCTCAACGACGCCGCCACCAACCGCCTGATCGAAGAGGCGCAGAACCAGGTGATGCCGGTCCAGCGTTCGATCAAGCAGGGGCAGGTGCTGCTGCGCAAGGGGGACCCGGTCAGCGAGGCGGACATCGAGGTACTCAAGCAGATGGGCATCCAGCGCAACAAGCCGTTTTGGATCACCCTGTCGGGGATATCCATGCTGGTGCTGACACTGATCGGGATATCCATGATCTTTCTGAGGCGCTACCAGCCCCAGGTCTACCGCCAGGAAAAGACGATGATCCTTCTGGGACTGCTGTTTATCATCACCCTGGTCGTGGCCAAGGTGTTTTTCGCCATAAGCTTCAGCAACCGTCCCGAACTCTCATCCACCGTCGGCTTCCTGATCCCCTCGGCAGCCGGGTCGATGCTGATGGCCATACTGATCGGACCCCGGATCGGGATATTCGGCACGGTCATGATCGGCATCCTGATCGGGGTAATTACCGGGCTCCAGAACGTGGCCTTCCTGGTGGTGGCGCTGGTTAGCGGCCTCGTCGGGGTATACAGCGTGTCGCGGGTCAACCAGGGATGGGACCTGGCCAAGGGCGGGATCCTGATCGGCGGCATCAATACCGTGGTGGTCATAGCCTTCGGCCTGATGTCCAACGACACCAACCTGGCCTGGGTGGTCTGGGGTTCGGTTTACGGGATACTGAACGGGCTGCTGTCCGCGGTGCTTACCACCGGGCTGCTGCCGTACCTGGAGACCACCTTCGGCATCACCAGCTCCATCCGGCTGCTCGAGCTGGGCAACCCGAACCACCCGCTGATCAAGAGGCTGATGATGGAGGCGCCCGGCACCTACCACCACAGCATCGTGGTGGGCAACCTGGCAGAAGCGGCCGCCGAGGTCATCGGGGCCGAGTCGCTGCTGGTCAGGGTGGGGGCCTACTACCACGACATCGGCAAGCTGAAGCGCCCCTATTTCTTTATCGAGAACCAGCACACCAAGGTCAACCCGCACGACAAGATATCGCCCAATCTCAGCAGCCTGATCATCACCTCGCACGTTAAGGACGGACTGGAGATGGCGCGGGAGCATCGGCTGCCCCAGGTACTGGTGGACATCATCTACCAGCACCACGGCAGCAGCCTGGTGGCCTACTTCTATCACCGCGCTCTAGAAAACAGCCAGTCGGAAGGGGTGGAGGAGTCCAGCTACCGCTATGACGCCCCCAAGCCACAGACCAAGGAGGCGGCGCTGGTGATGCTGGCCGATTCGGTAGAGGCGGCGGTCAGGTCCATTCAGAAGCCGACCCCGGGGAGGATCGAGGGGCTGGTGAGGAGGATCATCAAGGACCGGCTGAACGACGGGCAGTTGGAGGAGAGCGACCTGACCTTCAAGGACCTGGACCTCATCGCGGGGGCCTTCATGAAGATTTTGAACGGGATCTACCACTCGCGGGTGGAGTACCCCGATAACATGACCAAAGAGGCGCTGAAGGAGATCGAAAGGAGAAAGGCCAAGAATGCCACTGCACCTAGTGTATGACTCCAAAACGGTGAAGGTGCCCCGGACCTGGCCGAAAAAGATCAAGGCGCTGGCGGCATCGGTCCTGGAAGAGGAGAAGGCGGGAGACGCCGAGGTGGTGCTTAGCCTGGTCGACGACACCGAGATTAGGGAACTGAACCGGCAGTACCGGGGCATCGACAAGGCGACCGACGTGCTGTCTTTCTCCCAGAGAGAGAGTACGCCCGATGAGCCCGATTTCGAGGACCCGGGCGGGAGCGAGGTCCTGGGGGACATCGTGATCTCCTGGGAGACCGCCCAGCGGCAGGCGGAGGATCTGGGCCACCCGGTGGAGCGCGAGGCCGCTTTTTTAATGGTGCATGGACTCCTGCACCTCCTGGGTTACGACCACGAAAAGGCTTCGCCGGAGCGGGAGATGAAGCGCCGCCAGACTGAGATCATGGACCGGTGGAAATGAACGCGAAGCGGTTTTCCCGAAGCGTGGGCTATGCCCTTAGAGGGCTGGCCTATGGAATTCGGGTCGAAAAGCACTTCCGGGTGCACCTGATTATTGCGGTACTGGTGATCGGCTGCGGCGTGTGGCTCGGAATCGGGATCCAGCAGTGGACGGTCATCTCGCTGTGCATAGCCCTGGTTCTGGTCAGCGAACTGGTGAACACAGCGGTCGAAAGGGTGGTGGACCTGGCGACCACGGAATACCATCCCCTGGCCGAGGCGGCCAAGAACGTGGCCGCGGGGGCGGTGCTCCTGGCGGCGTTGGGTGCGGTGGTCTGCGGTGTCCTGATCCTGGGGCCGCCGCTATGGCTGGTGATGAAGCAGGTTTTCAGGTAGTTGGAACAGGAGGAGAGTTATGTCTTTCCAGGGCCCGAACGATGAAAACCCAAGGATACCGGTTGAGAAAGAGGAAAAGAGCCTGCTCGGCATCGAGGATGCTCCTGCCCCTGAAGTGGACCGGGAGACATCCCTGGTCGACCGGAGCGGTATAAGCTACTCCCGAACCAATCCCTACCAGAGCCGGGTGGAAGCGAGGAAAGCCAAGCGAAGGCTCCGCTACCCGGTGGTGTTTGTCGGGGTGGTTATACTGGGACTGCTGCTGGGAGCGGGAACATACTGGGCGACGCACCGCCAAAAAGCCGTGGAACCGGAGACCGCGGCGGTTGCCCCGGTTCCGGCTGCCTCGGAAGCCCCGGCGGTGGCCAGCGGGACCCCGTGTCCCCTCTGCGGTCTGCCGGTGGAGAAGGTGCCGGAACACCGCCCGATCGCGGTGATGATCGATAACCTGAACCTGGCGCGTCCCCATTCGGGGCTGGACCAGGCCGACCTGGTCTACGAGGCCCCGGTGGAGGGCGGTATAACCCGACTGATGGCGGTCTTCTACCACCAGAGGCCGGGAAAGATCGGGCCTATCCGCAGCGCGCGGCCTTATTTCATCGGCCTGTCCCAGGAGAACCAGGCCGTATACATCCACTGCGGCGGCAGCACCCAAGCCATGGAGACGCTGGCCAACCGGAGCATCGCGAGTGTAGACGAGTTCGGGAACTCGAAGTATTTCTGGAGAAGCACCCAGCGTTCGGACCCGCACAACCTTTACTCCAGCATCGACCAGCTGGAGCAGGCGGCCCAGGGCAAGGGACTGAGTCTGAGCCGGACGCCCTCCGGGAGGCAGTTTTTGACGGACGCGGCTTCTCCCGCGGGCGGGGGAGCGGTGGAGTCGATCACCCTGAACTACGGTTCCAGCCCGTACGAGGCGAGGTACGTTTACAACGCCACGGACAAGCTATACCAGCGATACACCGGCGGGCAGCCGCATCTCGATGCCGACAGCGGGAAGCAGCTGACAGCGGCCAACGTGGTGATTCAGTACGTCAGCGGGCGGGTGCTGGACACCGAGGGGAGACTGGAGTTGGGGGTGATAGGCTCCGGGAAGGCCGCCGTCTATATGCGGGGGCAGAAGATAGAGGGCACCTGGTCGAAGTCGGGTTCCACGGCCCGTACGGTCTTTAAGGACCAGCAGGGGACGGAGATCGCGTTCGCTCCGGGAACTACCTGGATTCAGCTCGCCACCCCGAATGTACGGGTATACTAGGGAAGACCAGTGTAATGGGAATAATACTACGTAGTGACAGAAGGGACCGGTTTCGATGCTCGACCAGCATGAAACGGAAAAACTGCTGACAGCGGCGCGGGAGGCGATGTCTCACGCCTATTCGCCTTATTCGGGCATCCAGGTGGGGGCCGCGCTGATGGACTCGGACGGAGGCATCCATGCCGGATGCAATGTCGAGAACAGCTCTTACTCCCTTACCATCTGCGCCGAGCGGAACGCGGCCTTCCAGGCGGTAGCCCGGGGTGCCAGGGGGTTCAAGGGGATGGTGGTGGTGAGCGACACGGCTGAGGTGCAGAGCCCGTGCGGGGCGTGCCGCCAGGTCCTCTGGGAGTTTAACCCCGACCTGCCGATCGTCTTCTTTTCCGGGGGCCGGACCAGGACCTACCTGCTGAGTGAGCTGCTTCCGCAGGCCTTTTCTTTGATCGAGGAAGAAGATACAGTCGATGGATAATGCCGGAGCAAACTTTTTGAAGTTCCTGGGCACGGCCGGCGCCCGCCATGTCGTGTCGCAGCAGCTGCGTGCCTCGGGAGGGATGTGGCTGCAGGCGGAGGGGACCCGGCTGCTGATAGACCCCGGGCCGGGGGCACTGGTCAGGATACTGGCTTCCCGTCCCCGGCTCAACCCCCGGCTGCTGAACGGGATACTGCTGACCCACCGCCACCTGGACCATTCGGGGGACCTCAACGTGATGGTCGAGGCCATGACCGAGGGAGGGACCAACCCCCGGGGGACCTTACTGCTGCCGGGTGACGCTATCGACAGCGAACCGGTGATCTTCAGCTACGCCCGCGGTTACCTGTCCGAAATCGTCATCCTGCGGGAAGGCGGCAGCTACACCCTGGGCCGGCTGCACTTTACGACCCCGGTCCGCCACCGGCACGCGGTGGAGACCTACGGGCTGAAGTTCCAGGTGGGGGACCTGAGCCTGTCCATCATCGCCGACACGGGATTTTTCCCCGAACTGGCGGATTTTTACCGGTCGGAGATCTTGGTGATAAACACCCTCACCCTGAAGCACAGCCCCCTCACCCAGGACATCCACCTGGATCTGGAGGACGCCCGCCGGTTGATCCAGGCCATCCAGCCGAAGCTGGCGGTGCTGACCCACTTTGGTATGAGGGTATTGAACTACGGCCCTTCTCGGGTAGCCCGGATGCTGACCGAGGAGACCGGGGTGGAGGTCATCGCGGCGGACGACGAGATGGTGATAAACCTCGACCGGGTCGGCGAGGTGAAGAAGGGAAAAAGCTCCCAAAGCGGCAGAGCTTAGACAATAAACAGTATAGTATCAACTGGAGGATAACCTTGAAACAGCAAGACAACCCGGCACCGAGGTCCGGATTCGTGGCCATTATCGGGCGGCCCAACGCGGGCAAGTCCACGCTCCTCAATCACCTGCTGGGCCAGAAGGTGGCCATCATATCCGACAAACCGCAGACCACCCGCAACCAGATCCGCGGCATCTACAACGCGGAAAAGGGCCAGATCGTCTTTATCGACACCCCCGGCATCCACAAACCGCAGCACAAGCTGGGAGAGTACATGGTGGAGGTCACCCGCCGCGCCCTCCAGGAGGTGGACGTGATAGCCTACCTGGTCGACGCCAGCGCCGAGTTCGGCAAGGGAGAGCAGTACATCCTAAACGTCCTGGAAGAGGTGGAGACCCCGGTCATCCTGGTCATCAACAAGATCGATCGGATCTCGCGCGGCGAACTGCTGAAGGTGATAGACGAGTATCGGTTGAAACGGGAATTCACCGAGATCGTGCCGGTCTCGGCGGTGAAGGGGGAAAACACCGACCGGCTCGTCGACCAGCTGTTCGACTACCTCCCCGAGGGGCCGATGTATTACCCGCCGGGCATGACCAGCGACCAGCCGGAGAGGTTCGTGATAGCCGAGTTGGTACGGGAGAAGGTGCTGCGGCATACCCGGGAGGAGGTGCCGCACTCCCTGGCGGTTACAGTCGAGGAGTTCGAGGAGCGCAGCGACGATTTGATCTATGTCCGGGCGGTGATCTACGTCGAACGCGACTCCCAGAAGGGCATCATGATCGGTCACCAGGGCAAGATGCTGAAGGATATAGGCCGGGAGGCCCGGGAGGACATCCAGAACCTCCTGGGAAGCAGGGTCTACCTGGACCTCTGGGTGCGGGTGAAGAAGGACTGGCGGGACAACGAGAAGTACCTGCGCAGCTTCGGCTACGACCTGCGGGACCTGGAATAGGCGGGGAGGGCACTATGACGGAACATCAGGGGATACTGACCCCGGAGCACATCGACTACACCCTTTTGAAACCCGAGGCCGGCCAGAGGCAGATCGAGGAACACTGCACCCGGGCGATCGACTACGGTTTCGCAGCGGTCTGCATCTTTCCCCAGTGGGTGCCGCTGGCGAAGGCGATCCTGGACGGCACCCCGGTCAAGGTCTGCACGGTGATAGGGTTTCCGTTCGGGGCCAACACCCGCATGGTAAAATCCGCTGAAGCGGCCGAGGCCCTGGAACAGGGAGCGGCAGAGATCGATATGGTCATCAACCTGGGGGCGATCAAGAGCGGCGACCACCGGCGGGCCAGCCAGGAGATAGAGACGGTGGCCGGACTGGTCCGGTGGGCGGGTGAGGACAAGGTGCTAAAGGTTATCCTGGAGACCTGCCTGCTGGATGATAGTGAGAAGCGCGACGCGGCCCGGCTGGCGGAGGCTGCCGGAGCGCACTTCGTAAAGACCTCGACGGGTTTCGGTCCGGGTGGGGCGACGGTGGAAGACGTCCGGTTGCTGCGGGAAGCGGTGTTCCCCCAGACCCGGATCAAGGCCTCGGGCGGCATCCGCGGGCTCGATACCGCGCTGGCCCTGATCGCGGCTGGCGCCGACCGTCTGGGGACCAGCGCCGGGGTGGAGCTGATGCAGTCCTGGAGGAGTTCCCGTGGGATTCTATAACACAGAGGCACTGATTCTGAAGGCCCGTGACTGGGGGGAGGCCGACCGGCTGGTGACCCTTTTTTCACGGGACAAGGGCAAGCTGGTGGCGGTGGCCAAGGGCCTTAGAAAACCCCAGAGCAAGCTGCGGGGGGGCGTCCAGGTGCTGTCCCGCAGCGAGCTGATGCTGCACACCGGGCGCTCCCTGGACCGGATAACCGGCAGCCAGTCGATACACGGTTTTGACCTGGGAGACAGCCTGGACAAGCTGACCTGCGGCATGTACTGGGCCGACCTGCTGGACCGGATCCTGCCTGAGCGCGAGGCCAACCCGCCGATATACGAACTCGCAATGAAGTCCCTGGCGGGGCTCGAAGCGTCTGACAGCGGCCGCTTCCCGCTGGAGGCTTTTTCACTTTTTTTCGAGTGGAACCTGATCAACCTGATGGGGTACCAGCCGTGCCTGGATTGCTGCGTGCTGTGCCGGGAGCCGCTGGAACCGGAGCGGGAGAGGGAGTTTAACTTCAGCGCGGGAGAAGGAGGGCTGCTGTGCCGGTCCTGCTCCCCGGGGACTGACGGGAGGGTGCGGCTGACAGCTCCCACCCTGGCGATACTCCGCCGCTGGTCGGCCATCAGCTTCAACCACTTCAACCGCATCGCGGTGTCTCCCGCCAGCCGCCAGGAGATAAACACGGTGGTGGAGAGCGTCCTCCTTTATCACCTGGAGCGGGACCTGCCCTCCCGCGGCTTCCTGAACCGCCTGGGCGGGTAGGGCGGTATAACGGAACGGGTTTGGGAGAGAATAATAACTATCAATCATACTAAGGTGGAAAAACGCATGACCTTGAGCGAGTTAGAAAAAATCGACCAGCTCCGCCAGCGGCTGGGGATCGGTTACCGGGAGGCCAAGGAGGCCCTCGACCAGTCCCAGGGGGACGTGGTGGCGGCCCTGGTATTAATAGAAGAAAGAAAACGAAGGGGAGAACAAGACCCGCCCGTCTGGGGGCGGATCAGGACCCTAGTGCACAAGGGCAACACCACCCGCATCCAGCTGAAGAAGGGCGACCGCACCCTGCTCCAGGTCCCGGCCACGGTAGGGGCCCTGGGGGTGGTGGGGGCGGTGGCGTTCCCCGCCCTGGCGGTGGTGGGAGCGGCCGGGATGGTGGCGGCCCTGGCCAGCAAGTGCAGCCTGGAGGTCGAGAGCCCGGAAGACGGGGACTCGCGATGCATCGACCATGATAACGACGGCGATGACGATTGACAACTGCCCCGGATTTTTGCTACCATTATCGGGTAGTACCAATGACCAAAAGAATAACAGGACGCGATGAGGGGGAGGAGTACCTGCAACCACCTTAAAAAGCGAGCCGGGCTGGTGAAAGCCGGCAGGGTCCGGGAGCAGGGAAGGCGCCTCCGAGCAGCGAGAGGAAAACCCACCGCGAGTGGGTGAGTAAAACTCGTAGAATCGAGTGGGCTTGTATAAGCCAACCAGGGTGGAACCGCGGGAAGATTGACTCCCGTCCCTGACAGGTATGCTGTCAGCGGACCGGGGGTTTTTATATTTTACAGCAGTTAGTTAAAACATGATAAATAAACTCGAATGAGCTGGACTTGATGCCGCTATAAGCGATGTAGTTAAAACATTATATAAAAGCTCGAACGAGCTGGACTCGACCAGTGGCGAAACAATAGAACGCAGTGCCTAGAGGCGAGTGAGAGCTGACGTGAGGGGTACCGTCAGCCACAGCGGCAATAATCGGATAACCGAGATTGGAGCGACAGAAAGCTTGATCGGTAACTAGAACGAACTGCATTTAGAATATTGTAAGGAGGTATTTAAACCCGTGAACTTTCAGGACCTGATTATGACCCTAAACCAGTTCTGGGGCGAGCAGGGGTGCATCATCCAGCAGCCCTACGACCTGGAGAAGGGGGCGGGGACCATGAACCCGGCCACCGCGCTCCGGGTGCTGGGGCCCGAGCCCTGGAACGTGGCCTACGTGGAGCCCTCGAGGCGCCCCACCGACGGCCGCTACGGCGAGAACCCCAACCGACTGCAGCACTACTACCAGTACCAGGTGATACTGAAGCCGTCCCCCAGCGACGTGCTCGAACTCTACCTGCAGAGCCTCGTCCGCATCGGGATCGACCCCCTGGAGCACGACATCCGGTTCGTGGAGGACAACTGGGAGTCGCCCACCCTGGGGGCCTGGGGCCTGGGCTGGGAGGTGTGGCTCGACGGGATGGAAATCACCCAGTTCACCTACTTTCAGCAGTGCGGCGGAATCGACTGCAGGCCCGTCTGCGCCGAGATAACCTACGGCCTGGAGCGGCTGGCGATGTTTATCCAGAAGATCGACAGCGTATTTGACATAGAGTGGGTCAACGGGATCACCTACGGAGACGTCCACCACCAGGGCGAGGTGGACTACTCCCACTACAACTTCGAGGTGGCCGACACCGACGCCCTGTTCACCTGGTTCGACATGTACGAGAAAGAGGCGCTCCGGGTGATCGAGCGCGGGCTGGTGCAGCCGGCCTTCGATTACGTGCTGAAGTGCTCCCACACCTTCAACCTGCTGGACGCCCGCGGCGCGATAAGCGTCAACGAGAGGACCGGGTTCATCGCCCGGGTCAGGAACATGGCGCGCGCCTGCGCCCTGGCCTACGTGGAGCAGAGGGCCCGGCTGAACTACCCGCTGCTGAAGGACCCGGCCCTGCGCCAGTCGCTGGGCGTCGACCAGTCTTAACGGTCTATATCATAGGCATGGAGGGAAAACGGATGGCAAAGTCACTGCTACTGGAGATAGGCACCGAAGAGATACCGGCGCGGTTTATGAGGCCGGTCCTGGTCCAACTGCAGGACCTGGTGGAGAAGACCCTGGCCGACGCGCGCCTGGACTATAAAAACATCGAGACCTACGGCACCCCCCGCCGGATCGCCCTGCTGGTGGAGGACCTGGCCCCGCACCAGAGGGAAGGGCTGCAGGAGGTAAAAGGCCCTTCCCGGAAGGCGGCGTACGACGCCCAGGGCAAACCGACCAAGGCGGCGGAGGGTTTCGCCCGCAGCCAGGGGTTGTCCGTGGATGCCCTGGAGATGAGGACGACCCCCAGCGGGGAATACCTGTACGCCGTGAAGCGGGAAACCGGCCGCCCGACCGACGAGATCATCGGCGGGTTCTTGGTCTCCTGGATAACCGGGCTCAGCTTCCCCAAGCCGATGCGCTGGGCGTACAACGAGATGAGGTTCGCCCGGCCGATCCGCTGGCTGGTGGCGCTGTACGGGGATGAGGTAGTCGACATCGACCTGGAAGGACTGAAGAGCGGCCGGCTAACTTACGGCCACCGCTTCCTGAGCCAGGGCCCGATCAGCCTGAAATCGCCAGTTGAGTACCTGGACGTCCTGGAGAAGCACTACGTGATAGCCGACCACCAGCGGAGGCAGGAGATGGTCTGGGCGCAGGTCACCGACCTGGCCGCCAGGGAGGGTGGCCAGGTGGAGATGGACGAGAACCTGCTGGAAGAGGTGACATTCCTGCTGGAGTATCCCACTGCCCTGTGCGGCAGGATCGAGGACCAGTTCATGGTCCTGCCCGACAGGGTGATAATGACCCCGATGCGCGAGCACCAGCGCTACTTCCCGGTCCTGGACAGCGCCGGGAAGCTGCTGCCCAAGTTCATCACCGTGCGCAACGGCACGGCGGAACACCTTGACATCGTGAGGGTGGGCAACGAGAAGGTGCTGCGGCCGCGGCTGTCGGACGCCCGATTTTTCCTGGAGGAGGACCTGAAACAGCCGCTGGTGGACCTGGTGCCGAAGCTGGAAAAGATAGTATTCCTGGAAGACCTGGGTATGATGTCGGACAAGGTCCGGAGGATCCGGGAGATCACCGGGAGGCTGGCCGACTACCTCGGCTGGGACGAGGGCGAACGCCGGGACGCCGACCGAGCCGCGCTGCTCTGCAAGGCGGACCTGGTGACCAAGATGGTATACGAGTTCCCCGAGCTGCAGGGGTACATGGGCATGGAGTACGCCGGCCGCAACGGCGAGAAGCCGGTGGTCGCGCAGGCGATCAAGGAGCATTACCAGCCCCGCTTTTCGGGCGACGAGCTGCCGGAGAGCAGGCCCGGGGTGGTGGTCAGCATCGCGGACAAGATGGACTCCCTGGTGGGGTGCATCGCAGCCGGGATCAAGCCCACCGGTTCCCAGGACCCCTACGCCCTGCGGAGGCAGGCCCTGGGCATCTGCCACCTGCTGCTGGAGAACGGGATCGAGCTCGCCCTGGACGAACTGATAGGGTTGGTATACGACCGGTACCTGGAGCTGCCCGAGGTAAAGCTGAAGCTGAAGCGGGAAGCGGTCATCGCGGAGGTCATGGACTTCATCCAGCAGCGGCTGCGAAACCTCCTGCTGGAGCGGGGGATCACCTACGACGTGGCCGACGCCGCGCTGGCGGCGGGGTGCCAGGTGGTGCCCGACCTGTTCCGCCGGGCGGAAGCGATAAGCCGGTTCCGGGAGCGGGGGGAGTTCGACGACCTCATCACGGCCTATACCCGGGCCAACAACCTTTCGAAATTCTCGGAATCGGACACCGTCGACCCCGCCGTATTCGTCGAGGCGGTGGAGAAGAAGCTCCTGACGGTCCTGCAGCAGGTCGAAGCGGAGATGCCGAGGCTGCTGGCCGAGAAAAAGGTGGAAGACGCCATGCTCTGCCTGGCCCAGCTCAGGGAGCCGGTAGGGGAGTTCTTCGACGGGGTCATGGTGATGGTGGAGGACGCGGCGGTGAAAGCCAACCGCCTGGCGATGCTGAAACGGATCGCGCGTCTGGGACAGCTTATAGCAGACTTTTCCAGGATCGTGCTGGCCGAAAAATAGTTTACGTAAACGGACATTCGGGCTAAGATATGGTATATAGTATCAATGGAGGTATTAAATGGTGGTGGAAAACATTATTCCGGTGGTGTATGTAATCTCTGATTCCCTGGGTGAGACCGCGGAGATGGTCGTTAGGGCGGCCGCGGCTCAGTTCGACGGGAACCGGGTGGAGATCTTCCGCATCGCCTATGTAAACACCGAAAGCCACCTCGAGGAGGTTATCGAGGAGGCCGCCGGAAAGAACGCCATAGTCGCCTATACCGTGGTCATGCCGGACCTGAACCGCCGGCTGATTGAGATGGTTCGCGAGAAGGGGATAGTGGCGGTCGACGTTTTGGGGCCGATGATCGCGGCCATCGCCAGCCGCTCCAACGTCGTGCCCAAGATGAAGGCGGGGCTGCTCTGGCAGATGGATGAGGACTACTTCCGCCGGGTGGAGGCCATCGAGTTCGCGGTCAAGTACGACGACGGCAAGGACTCCCGCGGGCTGCCCCTTTCGGATATCGTGCTGATCGGGGTGTCGCGCACCTCCAAGACCCCGCTCTCGATGTACCTGGCCAACAAGCGGCTCAAGGTGGCCAACGTGCCGCTGGTGCCGGAGGTCCCGGTCCCGCCGGAGCTGCTGGCGCTGCCGCACGGCAAGGTGGTCGGCCTGACCATCCGGCCGCAGCTGTTGAACGAGATACGCACCGAGCGGCTGAAGACCCTGGGACTGGTCTCCAACGCCAGCTATGCCAGCCTGGAGCGGATTTATCACGAGCTGGAATACGCTCATGACCTCTATAAACGGATCAACTGTCCAGTCATAGATGTGACCAACAAGGCGATAGAAGAAACCGCCAGCCGAATACTAGAAATATACTATAAGGGGGATCGACATGGGGGATAAAAAGCAGTGGGTGTACGTTTTTGGAGAGGTTAAAGCTGACAAGAACCTGTTGGGAGGCAAAGGTGCCGGTCTCACCGAGATGACCGGCATAGGTCTGCCGGTTCCGCCAGGTCTTACCATTACCACCGAGGCCTGCAACGAGTATTACGTTCTGGGCAAGCAGTTTCCTCCCGGCATGGAGGAGCAGTTGATGTCCAAGTTGAAGACAGTAGAGCAGCAGGTGGGCAAGAAGTTCGGGGACCCCGAGGACCCGCTGCTGGTTTCCGTGAGGTCGGGGGCTCCCGTCTCGATGCCGGGGATGATGGACACCATCCTCAACCTGGGATTGAACGACCAGACGGTACAGGGGCTGACCCGGGCCACCGGGGACGAGCGGTTCGCTCTCGACTGCTACCGCCGTTTCATCTCCATGTTCGCCGACGTGGTCATGAAGGTCGAGCGGAGCAAGTTCGAGAACGTCCTGCACCGCCATAAGCAGCGGATGAAAGTGGAGTTCGACTCGCAGTTGGACGTGGAATCGATGAAGCAGGTCCTGCTGGACTACAAGCAGGTGGTTCGCAACACCACCGGGCAGCCGTTCCCCCAGGACACCTACCAGCAGCTGATGATGGCCATCCAGGCGGTATTCAGCTCCTGGGACAACGACCGCGCGATTTTATACCGCAAGATCAACAAGATACCCGACGAGCTGGGCACCGCGGTAAACGTTCAGTGCATGGTCTTCGGCAACATGGGCAGCGACAGCGGGACCGGGGTGGCATTCACCCGCAACCCCTCCACCGGGAAGCACGACCTGTTCGGTGAGTTCCTGGTCAACGCCCAGGGTGAAGACGTGGTGGCGGGTATCCGTACCCCGCAGCCGATCAGCAGCCTGGAGACGGAGCTGCCGGGGGTGTTCGAGCAGTTCGTCAACACCTGCCGGAACCTGGAAAAGCACTACCGTGATATGCAGGACATCGAGTTTACCGTGGAGCGGGGCCGGCTGTACATGCTGCAGACCCGCACCGGCAAGAGGACCTCAGCGGCCTCCGTCAAGATAGCCCTGGATATGTACGAGGAGGGGCTGATCTCCAAGGAAGAGGCGCTGCTCCGGGTCGACCCCAACCAGTTGAACCAGCTTTTACATAGACAGATCGATCCCGAGGCCAAGCTGAACATCCTGGCCAAGGGGCTGCCGGCCTCTCCGGGGGCGGCCACCGGGGCGGTCGTATTCGACGCCGACGAGGCTGAGCGGCTCGGTAAGGCGGGGAACAAGGTCATCCTGGTGAGAAACGAGACCACCCCCGACGACTATCACGGGATCGTAGTAGCACAGGGAGTGCTGACCAGCCGGGGCGGGATGACCAGCCACGCGGCGGTGGTGGCCCGCAGTATAGGAAAACCCTGCATCTGCGGCGCCGAGTCCATATCCATCAACTACAACCTCGGCCAGTTCACGGTGGGCGGGGTCAAGGTAAACGCGGGGGACATCGTCTCCATGGACGGCTCTACCGGGAACATCTTCCTGGGAGAGATCCCCCTGGTCGACCCGACTTCCAGCCAGGAACTCGAGAAGCTGCTGGGCTGGGCCGATGAGATCCGCCGCCTGAAGGTCAGGGCCAACGGGGACACCCCCGAGGACGCCACCAAGGCGCGGGCTTTTGGGGCGGAGGGGATCGGACTCTGCCGCACCGAGCACATGTTCATGGGGCAGGACCGGCTGCCGATCGTGCAGCAGATGATCCTGGCCGACAGCATTGAGGAGAGGAACGCCGCGCTGCACAAACTGCTCCCGATCCAGCAGGGAGACTTCTACGGCATCTTCAAGGCCATGGAGGGACTGCCGGTCACCATCCGGCTGCTGGACCCCCCGCTGCACGAGTTCTTGCCCAACCAGGAGGAGCTTGTCGTGGAGATAACCAAGCTCAAGGTGATGCACGGCGACCACAAGGAGATCGCCGCCAAGGAAAACCTGCTGCGCAAGGTCCGGGCCCAGTCCGAGCAGAATCCCATGCTGGGGCACCGGGGATGCCGGCTGGGGATAACCTTCCCCGAGATATACGCCATGCAGGCGCGGGCCATCTTCCAGGCGGTCTGTGAACTGGTCGAGGAAGGCTGCCGGATAATCCCGGAGGTGGAGATACCGCTGGTGAACCACCCCAACGAGCTTAAGATACTGAGAAAGCAGACCGAGGAGATCGCGGAACAGGTCATGGCGGAAAAAGGGATACGCTTCGACTACTCGATCGGGACCATGATCGAGCTGCCGAGGGCCTGCCTGGTGGCCGACGAGATTGCCCAGGACGCGGAGTTCTTCTCCTTTGGGACCAACGACCTGACCCAGACCACCTTCGGCTTCAGCCGGGACGACGCGGAGGGCAAGTTCCTGGCCCATTACGTGGAGCAGAAGGTGCTGAAGGAGAACCCGTTCGTGGTGATAGACCGTAGCGGCGTGGGGAAACTGATGCGGATGGCGGTGGAACTGGGGAGGAAGACCAAACCCGACCTGGAGATCGGCATCTGCGGGGAACACGGGGGCGAGCCCGACTCGATCGAGTTCTGCCACCTGGTGGGACTGAACTACGTGAGTTGCTCCCCCTACCGGGTGCCCATCGCCCGGCTGGCGGCGGCGCAGGCGGCGTTAGCAAAATAGACCTATCGGACATCAAGCAGGGTATCGTATACGTGGTACGATACCCTGTTTCTATTCTTGCTAAAGATTTTGTGTTGTATATGCATAGAAAACGTAATATGGTTAGGTGCATTTACAGATAATGAAAATAATACTCATTTGGCAAATTAGAATTTTATAAAAGGCGGGGTTTTGAGCGGAAAAATGGTTCTCTCCGCTTTTATTCAAAACAATTTTTTCCTCTGTAACGAAACTCTCATTTTCGGGATATATAAGTAGAATCAATTGAAGGAGGCGAGGTAGTGGGTGACCGCATTGAAGAAATATACCAAGAACACGCCCGAAGCGTATACAGGTTCTTGCTCTCCCTGTCTCACGATGCGGATACGGCGGAAGAACTGACTCAGGAAACTTTCTATCGCGCCGTCTATTCTATCGGCAAATATGATGGTAGCTGTAAAATATCAGTTTGGCTCTGTCAGATTGCTAAACACGCCTGGTATCAAGAATTACGGAGGCGAAACCGACACGCCGCGCAGGAGTTGACTGAAGATATACCTGACTCGTCAACGCTCGAACAATCGATTCTGCTGACCAGTGATAAGTTATCCTTGTATAAGGCAATCCATGTCTTGAGCGAGCCGATGAGAGAAGTTGTTCATATGAGGCTTTCCGGCGAGTTCTCCTTTTCGGAAATCGGGGAAGTCCTCGGCAAAAGCGAAAACTGGGCGCGGACAACTTTTTATAGGGCAAAGCAAAAAATATTGGAGGTGTTGTCATGCTGAAATGCTATATCGTCAAAGACTTATTGCCGGGTTATGTCGACGGACTGCTCAGCGAAGAAACGACAGCGGAAGTCGAGAAGCATTTGAAGGAATGTAACGACTGCCGTTCGGACTATGAAAAGATGAAATCCCCTGTCAAGACACCGCTGCCGCCAACTACGGGTAAAGAGGTGGACTTTTTGAAGAAAGTTAGGCGCAAGGCGTGGGGCATCGCTATCTGCCTATTTGTCATCGGTGTATTGGTTGGCATTGCCGGCATTTACATTGGGGAAACCGATGACGCGCCCGGCGCTGCTCTAATTGGTATCCTGCTGATGATAGGCTTGGTGGTGCTTGGCGTGAAAGCCGCTTGGCGCAGACGCTGAGTGTTCCATAATGTGAAAAAATAGCTATAGGTCTTTGTTGCTAGCAGCGGCCCAGGCGGCACTGAAATCTTAGCCAGTTCCCTCCTTTGAGGGAGCTGGCGCAAAGCGCCTGAGGGAGTTTCTTTATAAAATCAGACAGGGTATCGCATAGAAAGGTGCGATACCCTGCTTATATTATTCCGGTTGTTCTTTGTTTTGAACCTTGCAAATATTACAATCAAGTATTATTAAATATAAGATTAACTATTGACTTTAATAATATTAAATGATAAATTTAATATTATTAAAGGGGGGCTGGCTATGTCAATTGAAGTTGTCCCTGAATGGATGATAAATCTTGATGATGAAGATGTCTCATTCATTAAGAAATTCATTTTGGCGTCAGGCTCATTAAAGGAGATTGCAAACCAATACGGCGTGACATATCCGACTGTGAGATTAAGGCTTGACAGACTGATACAGAAAATCCAAATAGGCGAGGATACAGCAAACGAACCCTACATCGCTTTAATTAAGCGTCTTGCGGTCAACGAAAAGGTTGATTTTAATACTGCAAAAATTCTGATTAACGAATACAAAAAATTGAAGGGGGCGCCGCAATGAGCAGAATAAGCAATATCCTTATTGTTATACCCACAGCACTTATTATCTTTGCGGTTCTCATATTTCTACAAGTTTTTCTATCAAAAAGAAATAATAAGTGGTTGGGTTTAATGCTTCCTATAATTTGCTTCTGCGTGGCACTTGCCGGTTCTGGATATCAGGTTTATGAGTGGTCAACCAGCGCTGATGGCGGTGCTTTTGGCTGGATTAGTTCGAGCTCTTCACTTACAACATACCGACTGTCATTTTACTTGTGATTTACCTTGCTTACAGGGGAAAGCATCAGCGCAAACAGGCTCTTGACAAAATGAACATTCAGGATTTGGAATGACAGTTTTACTAATGCGTGTCATAATAATAAAAACATGGATAGAGTGGAAAATGTTCGATAAACAGGGATTTGTCAAGTAGTTTGAAATTCGGGTTATTTATAGCAGAGGTTGACGTAATGAAAAGAAAAGGATTTTACATAGCTGTTGGTATTTTAGCTGTTATTGTATTAAATTGTTCTATTTATGTTTTTACAGGAACAAAGAATACAGAAAAGCTTATGTGGTCATATCTTGAAGATAAAGGATATACCGGACAGGAAATACAAAGCATTGACGTTAATCACTCTTTTTTAAATACTATCTTATCATATAACGAATGGATCATACATGTTCGGTATGCTGATGAACCAGATGCAGTATATATTTATACAGTTAAAAATGGGCAAATTAAAGCTGCGGGAGTTTCCGGAAGTGTTGATAAGGAAAAATTGAAGCATAAAGAGTGAAACAGGCAAATGAAATCATATTATTTTAGGTTGCCATGCTCGGCCTGCCAAGACAGTGACCCTTCACGCGGATAGGTGTACTGCACCAGGGGTGCTTCCAACGCCGCGTGCGTTATGCCCGGACGGCCGAACACCCTCCGGCAGAAATCCAAGTCCTCTGTGTTTTCCATGTCCTCCCGGAAGCGCTCATCGCCTATCATTTCCCGTCGCCAGGCCCGCGACCATACGTTCCACCAATAACGCCCGTTATTTCCTTTCACAGACAAATATTTTTCCCCGCACATAAAGCCGAAATGCAGAGCGTCCACTGCGTGCTTACGAAGCGCTGAGTCCAGCATTGCAAACGCCCGGGTCGTAAAATACTCGTCATCCGAATCCAAAAACAGGATATACTCGCCCTTCGCGCTGTCCAGTCCGGCGTTCCGGGCGGCTCCCGCGTTGCCCCGGTCTATGAGGATCGGATCTGTGCCGCGCTGCCGCGCTATTTCTTCCGCGCCGTCCGAACAGGCGTCGCAAACAACGATCAGTTCGTAATCTTTAAATGTCTGCGCTGTTACGCTGTCAATCGCCCGGCCCAGATAGTCCGCCGTATTATGGGCGGGGATGATAACCGAAAATCTAACACTTTGCGATTCCCTGGCCGCATGGATCACCTACATCCTCAGCTTTCCTCAAAAATACGATACGGCAGCGCCTTTGGGCTCTGCAGCCCGCGAGGCGCCGGCGTCCTGCCTCCCAGGCAATAACGGCAGGCCGTCAGGTGGGTCCGGCGCGTTTGAAAACGGATGAGACGCTCCCGCAGATGAACGGTATCGCGTAAATCAACATATTCATCCGTCGGCTTTGGTACGGCGCCCAGGGCCGCCCCATGCGCCGCCACGGGGCACAGATAGAGCTCATGGCCCAGCAGGGCGGCACAGCTTTCTTTTATACGGCACCGGCGGTACAATTCCTGAGTCTCCTCAAGGGTACGTTCGTAGCGGATTAAATCTCCCACGTCGTACCACGGGGAATCCGCGGGATAAAGCAGATGCGCGACATGATATTCCCTGAGCTGGGCTGTCAATTCCCCGGCACGGCTCTTCGCCACCCCGTAATCACTGATCAAAACAGTGGCCTTGGGACAGCCCGCAAGTGCGGCCAGAGTTTTTTCCGGCAGCAGCAGCGTACCGTTGGTGGGGATGTCGATGCAGAAGATCTGGTCCGACTCGCCGAAACATTCGATGAACCTGTTAATTCGTTCAGGAAACAGGAACGGTTCCCCGCCGATGACGCGCACGCTGGTCACCCCGACGCCTGCGCGCAGGATATTCCCGAACGATTTAAGGTAATCCTGCTCGTCGTACTCCCGGGGCGAGGTGTAAAACTGCATCCGGTGGGCGCAATAGCGGCAGCGGAGATTGCAGCGCTGGCTCACGACCACATCGATTCCCGGCATGATAAAAACCTCGCTGCGCCGCCGGAAAAAACGGCCCATGAGGTTTTCATAGCCCTTGCGCTCATACGGGTCTTGCAGGAGCAGGCTCATATAGAACCAGCTGTTCAGCGTCATTTCGGGCAAAAATCGCCGGTACCTCGCATAGAAGACCTTGCCGCCCAGCAGGAAGTTGTTTCCGCGCTGACGGGGCAAGGATTCCGCGCCGATGATTTGGGCCTGCCGGTAGCTGCCGCCAGCCCTTTCGTCGTCGCAGATAAACACGCTGTCCCTGACGCCGTTTTCCCAGAGGAAATCAACAGCCGGGGCAACCTTCGCCAAAACGCCGCACAGGACGATCGGGCGCCCGTTCCATTTTTTCAGTTCGAATTGCCTGATCCGCGGCGCTTCCATCATACAGTCCTCTCCCCGTCTCGGGCAAGGCTCGCGAAATACAGGCGGTTCAGCGCCGCGCTGAGGCTTTCCGGGCAGGCGGCGGCAGCTTTTTCGTTGTATTCGGCGGCCTTTCCCATGCGGCCGGCCCGGGCGTAAAGCTTGCTCAGCTTCAGGCAGGGGACGTAAACATCGTAGGCCGGAAAGGCAAGGCCGAAGCCGCGCAGGTCAAAGGGACAGGAAAGGGCTTTGAGGTACCAGAACTCCGCCTGCGAATCCTCACCTAAACGGGCGAAACCGTTGCCCATCTCGCAGCACAACAGGGAGGTGGGCTTAAACCGCTCCAAGGCTTCGGCCAGCTCGTCCAGCGAATCCCGCCAGCGCTCCAGGCACTGCAGGCTCCAGATGGCAAACGGCAGCGCGTGGGCGATATCGCTCAGGCTTCGGCTCTCTTTAAGCCGGAGGTATCTGGCGTACGCTTTTTCGTAATGTCGGTGCGCGTATAGCTCGCGGCAGTAGTAGGCGTCGTTGAAGGGTATAAAGGCTGTTCCTTCCGCTTCCATTTTCTCGAAAATGCGGAGGTTCCGGCCCGGGTCGTTTACCAAGGCTTTTTTGTGCCAGATGGTGATATTTTCGGCAATATAGCCCTTATATTCCCTGACCTGGCCGTCGGGTGACGCGGCGCGCATGGGGATGCCTTCGTGGACGGGGAATACCCACCTGGCTCCCAGACTGCGCCGAATCATCCGGTCCCGCAGCACTGCCGTCGCCAGATTGCTTTTTTCCGCGCCCCGCATCACCATATAAACCACGTCGATATCCGGCGGCAGGGTGCGCTTTAAGGCCGCGATCCGTTCGCAGTCCTCCGCCTCGACGACCTCATCCGCGTCAAGCCACATGATATAATCGTAGTTCGCGAGGGAATAGGAGAAATTCCGCGCCTCGGCAAAATCATCGTGCCAGGCAAATTCATAGACCTGATCCGTAAAGCCGCGCGCGATCTCCCGCGTGCGGTCGGCCGAACCCGTGTCCACGACGATAATCTCGTCCGCGAACCGCTTCGCGCAGGCAAGGCAACGGGCCAGCACCGGCTCCTCATCCTTGGCGATTAGGCACACACTCAGGGTGAACATGCCATACTTCTTTCAACTGCAGGGCCTGTCATTTTATCACTCCTGCCTATTACCCGAAGGTTGTGTTTCCGAATGCAAATGTTGAGTTAACAATATTATGACCTTGAATGCCCAAACCGCCCACGATATCGTTCAGATCGTCGTCGTCGAGGGGGAACCCGTCAAAATCCCGGACCGCAGCCTCGATTTCCTCCGCCTTGTAACCGAGTTCTGCTGCCGCTTTCCTGAAGGCCTGCTCCGAGGCCAAGGCATTTGCTCCAAGCTTTTCAAAGATTTTTTTCAGCATGTCAGTCATTGCCATAACGCTTTCCCTCCGTAATTTATTTATTTCCTTCCTCATAATTACGCTTTCAGCAAAGGCGACGAGCCGGCAGCGTCACGGAGAATATAAGGATGACATCGTACCGGGGGCTGCCGCCGAAGAATAGGTACGGAATGTCTTTCCGCCGGACTGTCGAGGGTACGGTCCTATTGACCGGGATGAAGCATAGAATTACTTCTCCCCGGCGGCATGCCGCATTTTTCCTCGCGCCAATCTGCCGAAAGTATTGCTCCGTTACAAAATTATACCATAATATCTGCATAAAACAGCAGGTATCGTTATTAGACGCAATAACGTTCTGATATTATATATAAGCATACACCGGTAAGAACAAAGGAGGTCGGGCCAGAATGGAACGGGGACAGGTCCCTTTACTTCCAGTTGTGGGCCAGCATCTCGCCGTCGAAGATAGCCTCCTCCACCCCCCGCGCCTGGTTGGCGTCGCCGATCAGGACGACCCGGGGGACCAGGGGGGCGATCTCGTCGTAGAGCTGGCTCTGCGGGGAGTAGCCGGCTGCGACCACGACCGAGTCGGCCTTCAGGGTCAGGCTCTCGGGGCGCTGCACGTGGCGGACCTGTATGCCGGCCTCGTCGACCGACTGCACCAGGTGCGAGGTCAACTCCGTGACCGGGTGTTCCTTCAGCCGGTCCAGGAGGTCGCGGCGGTTCTTCCTTTCCATGTCATCAGCGAGCTGGGGCCTTATCTCGACGATAGTCACCCGGTTGCCGCGCTGGGCCAGGACCTCAGCCACCTCGCAGCCGCTCCTCCCGCCCCCGATGACCACCACCGTTTTACCCGCGGGTTCCTGGCCGCGCAGCACGTCCTCGACGTCGTACAGTTCGGTATGGTGGAGCCCCCGGATGTCGGGCTTGATGGGCAGGGCCCCGGTAGCGATCACGACCAGGTCCGGGACCCTCGACAGGATATACCCGGCGTCGACCGTGGTGTTTAGCTTCACCTCGATGGGAAGCTGTCCGACCTGGTAAACCAGGTAGTCCCGGAGTTTTATCAGGCGGTGCTTGTGCGGGGGTAGCCCGGCTATGTTCAGCAAACCTCCCAGGTGCCCGTTTTTTTCCACCAGTTCGACCCGGTGGCCGCGCCGGCTGAAAGCGATGGCGGCCTGTAGCCCGGCGGGACCGCTGCCCACCACCAGCACGCTCCGGCCGGGCCGGTACCGGTTCTCCAGCCTAAAACGGGATTCCCGGCCGGTTTCGGGGTTGACCGCGCAGCGGATGTGTAGGCCGGAAAAGTCGCGGTTGATGCAGGTGTTGCAGGAAACGCAGGGTCGGATATCGAGCACCTTCCCGACCTGAGCCTTGTTCGGCCAGTCGGGGTCAGCCAGGAGTCCCCGACCGATGAAGACGAAATCGGTTTCCCCCTTTTCCAGGGCGGCCTCCGCCACCTGGGGGTCTCTTATCACCCCGCCCGCCAGCACCGGGATCTTGACCACCGACTTTATCTTCTGCGCCAGGTAAAGGCGCCAGCCCTGCTGGTAGGAGACGGGCTCGATAGAGGTCAGGCCCGACTCGTACATCCCGCTGGAGATGTTCAGGGCGTCGACCCCCGCCTGTTCGAGGGTGCGGGCGATCGCCATCCCCTCCTCGATATCTATCCCCCCGGGCAGAAAGTCGGAGGCGTTGAAACGGACGGATATGGGGTAGTCGTTCAGGACCTCGCGGATTTTTTCGATGATTTCGAGCAGAAACCGCATGCGGTTTTGATGGCTTCCTCCGTAATCGTCGGTCCGGTGATTGGTGTAGGGGGAGAGGAATTCGCTGAGGAGATAGCCGTGAGCGGCGTGTATCTCTATCCCGTCGAAACCCGCTACCCGAGCGTGGATGGCGGCCTTGACGTATTTCTGCACCAGGGTCCAGATCTCAGGTACGCTCAGTTCCCGAGGCTGGCTTTTAAGGACTCGGCAGGGTATGGCGGAGGGGGCGACCGGGGTCTCCCCCTGGGTGATGGTGGTCGAGGTCTGCCGACCCGAGTGGAACAGCTGGATGAAGGCCCGGGTCTGGTGGGCGTGGATGGCCTCCACCAGTTCGTTGAGTCCGGCTATGTACTTGGGTTGATCGATGCAGAGGTCGTTGAAACCCTGCTGCCCCACCGGCGGGTCCACACAGGCCACCTCCACGGTGATCAGGCCCACGCCCCCCGCGGCGCGTTTCTCGTAGTAGTCGATCATCTGAGGGGTCACTTCTCCGTTGACGGTAGCCAGGCCGGTTGCCATGGAAGGCATTGTGACGCGGTTTTTTATCCTGAGACTGCTGATTTGGCCGGGAGAAAAAATTAGTGGAAATCTTGACATGGCGGCTCCTTCCATTTGCATCTTGTTTTTTAGATTAATTTTATCACAGTTCTTCATATACTAACATAAAAAGGACGAGGACTGACACTCCCAAATACCATGGTACGGTTGCATTTCAGGTATTCCGACCAGATAAAAAAGTGTTATAATAGGTGACAATGATAAAAACCACAACTAACGTCAGGAGGTTGAACAGGTGTCGGGGTTTGTGAAGATGCATGGGCTCGGCAATGACTTTGTGATAATGAACTTCATGCTAGGGGAACCGAACCGGGACTGGGCCGAGGAAGCAAGGCAGATCTGCGACCGGCGTTTTGGCATCGGGGCTGACGGACTGGTCCTGCTGCTCCCTTCCGATGTAGCTGACCTGCGGATGATGATAATGAACCCTGATGGTTCGGAGGCTGAGATGTGCGGCAACGCTATCCGGTGCGTGGCCAAATACGTATACGAAAAAGGCCTGATCGACGATATCTCCATCACCGTCGAAACCGGGGCCGGGGTCCTGGTCCCGGAACTGGTCTGGGGGGACCTGGCGGACGATACCGATTTTAAGGTCAGGGTGGACATGGGAAAGCCGGTCCTGGCGCCGGTCGATATCCCGGTGGCGGTGGAGGGCGACCGGGCGATAGCGCGCGAGCTTACCCTGGATGGAAAAGCTATCACCTACAGCGCGGTATCCATGGGCAATCCCCACTGTGTGGTGTTCGTGCCGGACCTGGAATCGGTGGATTATTACCGCCTGGGGCCGGCCCTCGAGCAGCACCCGCTGTTTCCCAAAAAGACCAACGTAGAGTTCGTACAGGTGGTAAACCCTTCGGAACTTAAGGTCCGGGTGTGGGAGCGGGGAGCGGGCGAGACCCTGGCCTGCGGCACCGGCGCATGTGCGGTGGCGGTGGCAGGGGTTTTGAACCAGTACTCCGACCGCCGGGTAAAGGTCGTACTCCCGGGAGGGAGTCTGGATATAGAGTGGGCGGAAGACGGCCGGTTGTTTATGACCGGCCCGGCGGAAAACGTATTTGAAGGCAACTGGTTGAGGTGGCAGGTAAAGTACTAGCTCTAAACGTATTACATTCCACAAAACAGTCTAAGCTAAAAAGGAGGGGATGACGGAAGAAGTGAAGGTCGTTTAAAGACCTGCCGCATTGCCCGGTCAGACCGGGAGACGATATTGGATTCTGTATACCTTCAATCCGTTTTCTTGTAAGTTAAAAAATCCGTCGACTGCTGTAGAAAAATAATGCCAAATCCAGAAAATGATGTTTCAAGAGAATAAGGTATGTGATATACTATTTCTATGGTTATTACCTTATGGTCAGTTTTAGGCTAAAATGTTAGAAAGCTAGGGGGAAGAATGGTGGCAAGGCAGAGTAAGAATGTTGAAAAGACCGGGGAAGCCAGCCAGAACTCAAGGGGAAAAGCAGGAAAATTGATCGAACCGTGTCTGTTGTTGCTGCTTCACGAGAAGCCATCTCACGGATACGACTTGATCGACAAACTGGTTGAGTTCGGATTTGAAGAGGATGCCCCGGACCCAGGGACGGTCTACCGTAACCTGAGGAGGATGGAAGAGGAAGGACTCGTAAAATCCACCTGGATTACCGAAGGACCGGGACCGGCCAAGAGGCTGTATGAGGTCACCCCAAAGGCGACCGAATTACTGGGGACCTGGGTTAAAGAAGTGGAGAAGAGCATCGAACGTCTTGAGAACTTCCTGGTAAGACTGAAGGAGTTCGCCAAGGTTTAACCGCCGGTTTTAAAAAAACGGGATACGCCAATCAAGGGGGTGCGGCGTATCCCAGTTTTTTGACCGGGGATTTCGCTTTACGATAACCATCGACAAAAAGCCAGTTCGGTACTTTAATACTGGCTGATACCGGTCAGTCAATTAAATAGGGGCCGAACCCGGCTCGAACGTCCAGACGTCCCGCCGGGTATGAAAAGCGACTGGTTCAGTCGCTTTCTTATTTTACGACCAGAACCGAGCAGCGGGCATGGGAGGTCACCTTGCCGCTGACGCTCCCGATCAGGAACCGCTGCAGACGGTTTAACCCCCGGTGCCCGATGACGATCAGGTCGAAATGCTCCTTCTCCGCGATCTCACAGATGGTGTCCGCCGCCGGACCGTTTTCCACCCGGGCGATCGCGGCGATCCTGGGCCCCATCCTTTCCAGGGCCTTGTCCAGTATCTCCTTGGCGATCTCGTTTACCTTTTCCATCAGCTCTTCCTGAAACGCCGGAAAATCCAGACGGGTATAGAAACCCTCCACTAGGATGACGTCACGCGGGTTGAGGGTGACGTGGAGCAGGGTAACCTCTTTGGCCGAGCCTTCCTCTACCAACTGCCGGGCGGTATCGACCGCTCTCATGGAGGGCAGTGAACCGTCTACCGGAACCAGTACTTTTTGGTACATCAACGACACCTCCCTTACAGTATTTTATCACGGACCTGCAGGGTGAGCCAACTTCTACGTGCTCCCGATGCCGAGACCAGATAAAAATTGCTTAAATTATCTAAAACCAGCCTACCGCAATAAAAATCCCGGCCCGGCAGGAAACTGGACCCCGGTAGAGAATTTCATATGAGTTAAAACCGGAGAAAACGAGGACATGGATAAAGACGCTCCTGACCTTTCAACGAAAGACGTGAACAGATCCCACAGCTACTGGTGGACCGGGGCCAAAAGCGCTCTGCCGATCGTTTTCGGGTACATCCCCATCGGGTTCGCGTTCGGGGTGCTCGCGGTCAAGGCCGGGATCGGGTTTCTCCCCGCCCTGCTGATGTCAGTGTTCGTTTACGCGGGGTCGGCCCAGCTGATAGCGGTAGGACTTATCGGGGCGGGGGCGGACCTGGTGTCGATAACCCTGACCACCTTTGTGGTCAACCTGCGTCACCTCCTGATGAGCGCGGCGCTGGCGCCTTATCTCAGACACCTCTCACGCGGGGAGGCCGCCTGGTTCGGCTTCGAGCTGACGGATGAGTCCTTCGCGGTGCACAGCTCTGAACTGGCGAAAGAAGAATCCAGTCGCTCGCACCTCTTTGCCCTCAACGGGACCGCTCAGCTGGCCTGGGTGGTAGGGACGATGCTGGGAGCGCTGCTGGGGGTGAGCATGGGGGATACCGGCAGGTGGGGGCTGGATTTCGCACTCCCCGCTATGTTCATCGCGCTCCTGATACTGCAGTGCAAAAGCCGGCGGCACATCCTGGTGGCGGTCGCCGCGGCGGTCATTTCGGTGGCCCTGGCAGCAGGTTTTACCGCCCGCTGGAATGTCATCATAGCTACCCTGATTGCGGGAATACTGGGGGTATATTTAGAAAAATGGAGTTAGAATACCTTATCCTGGTGGTTCTGGCCATGATGCTGGTCACCTATCCGCCGAGGGCGCTGCCTCTGGTACTGTTGAGCGGCCGCGACCTGCCGGGGTGGCTGACCTCCTGGCTGGGGTACGTTCCGGTCGCCGTCATCTCGGCTCTGCTGGCCCCGGGACTGCTGATCCAGGATCAAAGGCTGACCATCTACTGGCAGAACCCGTACCTGCTGGCGGCCATCCCCACCTTTCTGGCGGCCATCAAGACCAGGAACCTGTTTATCAGCGTGTTGGTAGGGATGTTGAGCCTGGTGCTGGTCAACCGGCTGCTGGGATAGGTTTTAGTTTTGATGGCATATTCAGAACCGGAGATTAATAAAGAAGATGAAAAGGTTATTTGCCCCGGAAGTTTACCGGGCGGCAATAAGTACTAATGGAGGGAAATAGATGCACCGGGTCCGGGAGGAGATCGAGGCCAGGGAAGCCCAGATCCTTTCTCCGTTTGCGGTTCTCAGCCGAAATTCGATAGGACGCCAGGAGCAGGAGGAACAGTGCATGGTCCGGACCGTTTTTCAGCGTGACCGCGACCGCATCATACACTCCAAGGCGTTCCGCCGGTTAAAGCACAAGACCCAGGTTTTTATAGCCCCCGAGGGAGACCACTTTCGGACCCGGATCACCCACACCCTGGAGGTGGCCCAGATATCCCGCACCGTGGCGCGGGCACTCAGCCTGAACGAGGACCTGGTCGAGGCCATCGCCCTGGGACACGACCTGGGGCACACCCCTTTCGGTCACGGCGGGGAGGAGGTCCTGAACGCGATCTACCACCAGGGGTTCCACCACAGCGAGCAGAGCCTCCGGGTGGTGGACCACCTGGAGGTGACCGAGCGGCGGCGGGGGCTGAACCTGACCGGGGAGGTGCGGGACGGCATCCTTCACCACACCGGCGAAGGGGTCCCTTTCACCCTGGAGGGGCAGATCGTAAAGATATGCGACCGGATAGCTTACATCAATCACGACATCGATGACGCCGTGCGGGCCGGCATCATACGCCGGGTGGACCTTCCCCAGGAGGCGATCGACCGGCTGGGCGACCTGCACCGATCCAGGATCAACACCATGGTGCTGGACCTGATAGAGAACAGCATGGACAAACCGCTGATCGAGATGAGTGATGGTGTTTACCAGGCGATGGACCAGCTGCGCAACTTCCTGTTCGAATACGTTTACCTGGGCGAGGGGGCCCGGCGGGAGGAGAAAAAAGTTCGGGAGATCATAACCAGTCTTTACGGCTGCCTGCGGGAGCGGCCCGAGGATATCCCAGAGGACTTCAAGAGCGGGATGGAGAACTCCGACCCGGAAAGAACGGTGGTGGACTATATCGCAGGCATGACCGACCGCTACGCGGTCAAGGTCTACGAGAAGTATTTCTCCCGGTCCCCCTGGTAACGGTCGATTTAATTTAAAAAAAGAATGGTTCGCAATCAAAAGTACTGGAAGGAAAAACGGCGGTTTTGGCGAATTATTTACTATCAAAGTCAAAACTCGGAAAAATAATGAAGATATTGGTTGATGCCGACGCCTGCCCGGTGAAAGAAGAGGCGATAAGCCTGGCGGGAGAATATGAGGTCGAGGTCTGGCTGGTGGCCAGTGTGAATCACGTCCTGCCAGCCGGGACCAGCGCGCGGTTGATCCAGGTGGATGATTTCCCGGAGGCGGTGGACCTGGCGCTGATATCCCGCGCGGAACCCGGGGACGTGGTGGTGACCGCCGACCATGGGTTGGTCGCTCTGGCGATGGCGAAGAGCTGCCGGGCCGTATCCCCCCGGGGAAGGATATTCCGCCCCGATGAGGTGGAAAGCCTCCTGGCGAGCCGGCACCTCGCGAAGAAGCTGAGAGGCAGAAAGGGAGTCCGGCTAAAAGGCCCCCCTCCTTTCAAGGAGAAGGACCGCAACCAGTTCGTGGAATCCCTAAGTTATTTGTTAAGGCAGGGTAAATCAAATAAATGACGTTCGCCAAGGATGATCTGGTAACAGAAATAATAGAACGGGTGGATATCGTCGAAGTCATTTCTGAACATGTAGTTTTAGGAAAAAGAGGCAAGGACTACTGGGGCAGGTGTCCCTTTCACGCTGAGAATACGCCGTCCTTCTCCGTCTCCGCGGAGAAAAAGCTGTTTTACTGTTTCGGGTGCCAGGCCGGGGGGAACGTGATAACGTTCCTGAAGCTGAAGGAGAACCTGAGTTTTGGGGAGGCGGTCAACCGCCTGGCGGAGCGGGCCGGGATCGAGAGGAGGAGCCAGGAGCACCCCGCTCGTCAGAGGCAGCGGAGTGAACGGGAGAGGTTTTTTAAGCTCAATGAGTTGGCCGCCCGGTTTTTCGCCCAGAACCTGATAAACGACCCCGATGCCGAGAAGGCGCGCCGTTACCTGGAGCAGCGGGGAGTCAACGAGACCAGCATAAAAGGTTTTAATCTCGGCTACGCACCCCGGAGCTGGGATAAAACGTTAAACTACTTGGTGAGACAGGGTTACATGCCCCCCGAACTGGAACGCTACGGCCTGGTGTCGAGCCGTTCGGGCGGTGGGGGATACTACGACAGGTTCCGCGGTCGGCTGATGTTTCCGATCAAGAACTACTCCGACCAGGTTGTCGGTTTCGGGGCCCGGTCGCTCGATGGGGAGGACCCCAAGTACCTGAACTCCCCGGAGAGCAAGTTCTTTGAGAAGGGATCTCACCTGTACGGCCTGGGGGCGGCGCGAAGGTCGATCGGGACGGCCGATCAGGTGGTGGTGGTGGAGGGATACCTAGACGCCTTGAGCGCCCACCAGTTTGGGGTCACCAACGTGGTCGCCACGATGGGCACGGCGCTGACCAACGCACAGCTGCAGCTGCTGTTGAGGTATGCCGCCGAGGTGGTCCTGGCCTTTGACAACGACGAGGCGGGAAGGAACGCCGCCGTCAGGTCAGCCTCGCTGATCCGCGGCAGCGGGGGCCGGGTCAAGATAGCCTCGCTGGCGGGATGCAAGGACCCCGACGAATACTTGCAGAAAAACGGCGGGGAGGCATTCCAGAGGGTCCTGGCAGGCGCCTCCGATTACCTGATCTTCAGGCTGCAGACCCTGCTGGCCAGGGGAGAGCACCAGTCCAGTTCGGGAAAGCTGCAGGTGATCGACGAGTTCTGGAACGACTACCAGTCTTCCGAGAGCGAGCTGGAGAGGCAGTCAGCCATCCAGTACCTCTCCCAGGCGCTCCAGGTTCCGGAGCTGACCATCAGGAAGGAGTTCCAGCAGCGGCAGCGGCGAAGAAAGATAGACGCTAAATTGGATAATAATACAAATATTGTTCATACTAAAAATGGGAAATTAGTGGCCTGGGAATTGGCCGAGAGGCAGCTTCTGCGGATGATGCTGCGGGATAAGAAGGTCTACCGCCAGGTGCTTGACGAATATGGAATAGAGGTATTCATCAGTCCCGGGATGCGGGCGATACTGGAGGCTTACGCGGAGGTCATCTCCGACGGGGATGACGGGAAGGCCGTCGACCCCGCCTGGTTGGCGGAGACGATCGAGGATGACGTGGTCCGGCAGACGTACCTGAAGCTGCACATGGAGGGGGAGACTATCCCCCTGGAGAAAGAGGCTCAGAGGCAGAAGGCGCTGGCGGATTTCCTCCGCACCCTGGTCGCGGAGAAGCACCGATCCCGGATAGAGCAGATCGATCACGAACTGATCGAAGCGATTCGAGCAGGGGAACAGGAGAAAAGCAGAGAGTTGATGAGCGAGAAGAAGGCCCTGGAAGCGGAGAGGAAGTCCTGGGGAAGGGGGGAGAAGAGGCTGTGAAGGAAGAATTGAAAGTGGACGCGGTAAAAAACCTGATCCAAAAAGGCAGAAAACGTGGAAACCTGACCTACCGGGAGATCATGGACGCCCTGCACGGGATCGAGCTGAGCACCGAGCAGATCGAGGAGATATATGAGCACCTGGGCGGATTGGGGATCGAAGTAGTGCCCGAAAGCGGCGAGATCGAGCCTCTGGAGAGTTCCGAAGCTGAGACCCACCCCGAGGAGTTCGAGGTCATCGACCTTTCCGTCCCCGAAGGGATCGGAATCGACGACCCGGTGCGCATGTACCTGAAGGAGATCGGAAGGGTACCCCTGCTCACCGCGGAAGAGGAAATAGAGCTGGCCAAGCGGATGGAGAAGGGCGACGAGGAGGCCAAGCGGAGGCTGGCCGAGGCCAACCTGCGCCTGGTGGTAAGCATCGCCAAGCGCTACGTGGGCCGGGGTATGCTGTTTTTGGACCTGATCCAGGAAGGCAACCTCGGACTGATAAAGGCGGTCGAGAAGTTCGACTTCCGAAAGGGTTTCAAGTTCAGCACCTACGCCACCTGGTGGATCCGCCAGGCCATCACCCGGGCGATCGCCGATCAGGCCCGGACCATCCGGATACCGGTACATATGGTGGAGACCATCAACAAACTGATCCGGGTCTCCCGGCAGCTGCTGCAGGAACTGGGCCGTGAGCCGGCCCCCGAGGAGATAGCGCAGGAGATGGAGATCCCGGTCGAGCGGGTGCGGGAGATCATGAAGATCGCCCAGGAGCCGGTATCGCTGGAGACGCCGATCGGGGAGGAAGAGGACAGTCACCTGGGTGACTTCATCGAGGACGAAGACGCCCCGGCGCCGGCGGAGGCCGCATCCTTCATACTGCTGAAGGAGCAGCTGGAGGAGGTGCTGGAGACCCTCACCCCGCGCGAGAAGAAGGTCCTGAGGCTCCGGTTCGGCCTGGACGACGGTCGGGCGCGCACCCTGGAAGAGGTGGGGCAGGAGTTTGGGGTCACCCGCGAGCGGATAAGGCAGATCGAGGCCAAGGCGCTAAGGAAGCTCCGGCACCCGAGCCGCAGCAAAAAGCTGAAGGACTACCTGGAGTAGAGGGCCAAAACACGCCTGAAGACCAAGCCGCTCTACGAGGAGCGGCTTTTCACGCTATCGGAAAGTATATCAGAGAACTTTCCGATGCGAGCAAGTGCACTCCGAAGCAAGTGCAACTATGGCTCTCGCCTTTGGCTATAGCCAGGTATTCTTCGCTTACAGCCGTTGGGGTCCGCCGGGCGGTCTCATCCGCCGTGAAACGGCTCTTGACTTTCGAGCCGGTCATATATTATAATAAGCGTTGCCTGATTGAAGAGAGGCGATTTTGGGCCTATAGCTCAGCGGTAGAGCGGCCGGCTCATAACCGGTTGGTCCCTGGTTCGATCCCAGGTGGGCCCACCAATCCGATTTCCAAACCCTCGACAGTTGGCGATAGATGACAGCTAAACCAGGCCCCTTGGTCAAGCGGTTAAGACACCGGCCTTTCACGCCGGCAACACGGGTTCGAATCCCGTAGGGGTCACCAGATTTTCGGGCGCGTAGCTCAGTGGGGGAGCACCTGCCTTACAAGCAGGGGGTCATAGGTTCAAATCCTATCGCGCCCACCAATTTAATACAAATAACCGTGCGGTTTCGCACGGTTTTTGCTTTACTTCGGAAAATCGTCCAGGGGAATTTTGCCGCCCATTTGTCGATCCCACCCAGCCCCGGCTCAATCTATTTTACCGCAGGGTTCGGATGGGAATCGAGGGGGCTATAATTTTGGGTATGTCCACCAGAGGTGGCGGGCCGGTGCGGACCGCCACCCAGCCATAGTAGCTGCCGCCTTCTGGAGTCGATCCGGTCATGATCCCCTTCTCCCAGGAGAACATGATCCCACTGAAGGGCTGTGGAGAGTTTCCCCCAAACGCGATGTCCATCATGAGGCGCCGGCCTTCCGTGACATACCCGGTAACCGCCAGGGTTTTACCTTCCCGGGTCTGGTAGGAGGCATTGATCTTGTTGGAGGAGTCTACGCTGTAGATGGTGAGGGTGCCTTTCCATCCGTCGTGGTCCATATCCCAGACACCCGCAAAATCTGACGGCTTGATCCCATCACCCGCAGCCCCGGCGCCGCTGAAGTAATCCTCTTTGGTGGCATAGAAGCCATAGGGCTGCCCGTCGCTGGCCATGGTTCCCGCCATCAGCGTGGGTTCCCAGCCGAACAGGTAGCCGATAAACCGTTTGCCGCGGACCTCGTCGAATTTCAGGTTGGGCTGATCAAAGTCGATAAAAAACTCGATGCGATTGCCTTCAATACTGCCGTTTACCCGATAAGCTTTTCCCTGGTCGTCATAGTAGGTGCCGATTCTCTTGTCGCTGGTGCCGAACTTATCTTCGCGCGGCCAGTCATTCTGGAAGAAACCGGGGACATGGTAAATATCCAGGGTTCCTTTCCATCCATCGTTATCCATTTTCCAGCGGCCCAGGAACCTCTGCTCGGGGCGGGTGTACTCGTTGGGGTTGGTGATGACGCTGGTTATGTATCCAGCCTCGGTGATATGGCCGGCAGTGACCCAATCATAACTGAACAGGGTGAATCCGTTTTCGAGAATGCTGTCATAGCCCCAGGAGTTCTTCACGATGAAGCACTGCCGGTCGTCGTCGTAACCGACCATAAGCATGGCGTGGCCGCCGATTTTTTTCTTACCGGGGTTCCAGATATAATCATCCGGCGTGGGGTCAGGGTCCATGATGTTCGCGGAAAAAGCGATATCGTAGCCGGCCGCCAGCACGTTTTTATAGTAATTGAGGTCGGTGAGGCTCCCCCAGGGAATGGTTGAATAGCTGTTAATGCCGTAAGTGGCTCCATCTAACGCGGCCAGGGGGAATTCTGTGTCCATGAAGTTGACATCGTCCACATCCTTCTGCGTAAGCCATCCATAGTCCGGGTCCAGGTAGGGTTTATCGCCGTATTCGTGGGTGTTCTCGTAGCTGCCGCCTCCGGCAACGTACGGCAGCAGCTCCTCTTTAGGCACGCTGTACGGCCGGGCAAACAGGGCCATGGCGTATAGGGTCCCGCTGTAGCCCCAGCGGCCCAGTGCGTTTTCGTAATAGTGCGGCTGGCTCGGCGCAACGTCCTTCAGGAAGACCATTTTCTGAAGCAGGTGACTGTACTGTTCCGACAGGTCGAGGTTTTTGTATTTTACCGGGTCCAGGCGTTTGTAAGCAGCCTCCATCGCCGCCAGCACCGCAAAGCTCACGCAGGTGTTACGGCCGTCCTGGTCTTTGATGCTGGTCTGGTACTGGCGCCAATCGACGGTCGCCTCCGGAGGGGTGATGTTCAGCCGTTTCTGTACCGCTGCTGGCGTGGGATAGAGCGACTGGAACTTGTCGCTGGGAACGATTGTCTCCGGCATCAGCGGAACTAGCTTATTGTTGGACAGGCGGAGCCGGGGCATTTTTGGATCGGAATCATCGATTCCTAAGATGCGAAGTCGGTTCAAGTCGGTCTTTGGTGGCTGAACGGATGGCCGCTGGGTTTCAGTTTCGGGGGCCCCGCTTACCGGCGGGCCGCTGGCTGTGATTATAGTGACCTGCCGTTTGGCGTTGTCCCAGCCGACCCCGGCGCCCAGTGATTCACTTACAAACCGCACCGGCACCAGGGTTCGTCCGTTGACGATCTGGGGCGGGACATCAACAGTTACCGGGGTGCCGTTCTTTAATGCCGAGGCATTACCGATTTGAAGGTGTACCGTAAGATCACCCTTGGTGGCATTGATGCTCCGTTCGCTGTCGTTCCAATCGACCTTCGCTTCCAGGGCTTCGAATATAGCCCGCAGGGGCACCAGGGTTCGTCCGTTTTCGATGACCGGGCTGGCGTCGGTAGTGAGCAGCTTTCCATCAATCAATATCGTGATCGGGATCGGCGGTTCGGGTTGGGGATCCAGGGCGAAAGCAGATGGGGTGATGAGGGATACGACCAGCGCAAACACCAGACAGACGAGCGAAAACCTCCCAGGCCTCTTATTCATCGATGTACCTCCCCTATAATACTATTGTAAGTATTGCTGCCGGACGTGATTATCTCTTGGGTATAGTATAATGGATATATTTTACTACAAGTAACCTAAATTTCGTTTTTTAGGATACTGCCGGATAAAATTATTTAGAGGCGCAAGATAAATGCACTCGGCTGGTTTCAGGGGGGATTTTTAGGATTAAATTAAAGCGGTCTATTGCTGTCTGGTGACACCCGGTCCTGGCTAACGGCCCAGCAGCACTATCCTCTCGAACTGCTCCCGGGTCACGGGCTCCAGTTCACGGACGAAGGAGTCGTTGTACCTGACGTCCGGGTGGATCGAGAACAGGTCATTCACCAGGTGGGTCATGGCATTGGCGGTGAGCGGCGGGGTCCCCAGCACCGTCCCGTCGTTGAAGCGCTCTATCCAGTAAATTTCTCCCCGGCGGGGATTGCGGTAAAACACGTTTTTACCTCACAGGTCGATTTGCTGTCGGTATAAACATTGTAATCCCAAATGACTGCCGAGCAAATATTCCCAGATTAAATGTCGATAAGTATACATAGAGGGGTACAGCCTAACAGTGCTTATTTTCCTGACTGGTCCTGAGCCGGGCTGGTCTCCAACGCCTCATGCTTTTCCAGACCGACGCTCTGCAGTATCTCTTCGATTAAATCCCAGCGCACGTTTTTCACCTCCCTGGAGTCACGCGACAGAATCAAGTTTAGCAAAACGGACCAGCCGTCGTAAAGCGAAACGGCTCGAGGGAAAAGCAACATACTGACTTTATATGTCGATGCCGGTAAAAATATACCCAGAATTTACAAGGAATTTGATCCGACTTATTAAAAAACAAAAAATAGTAGCGTGAAACTATAGCTGAGGGCTGATTTTTGGTATATCCTCTATAATAGAAGGCAAAAATGGTTAGCAATCCAGGGTTTGGGGTGGTGTCACCTGGGTGAGGCCGGAGGGGTAAGCAAGCAGGAGCTTTTTCTGGTTACGAACGGGTTGTTGAGTCGGTCGGGCATCGCTTCCCCGTTTATCGATAATATCGGCCACCCGGTGGTGGTTATCGACTCTCAGGGCCGGGTCGTGTTCGTCAACCAGACCGGCCGCCAGGCCACCGGTTGCACCCTGGACGAGTTAAAAGGCAGGTTCTTCTGGGATGTGATACCATCCCCGGAAGACCGCGAGTGGGCAAGAGAGGCCTTCTCCAAGCCGGGACTCGACCATTTCCCCTACCAGCACGAAGGCCCCTGGGCATCCCGCGACGGGGAGCCCCGCCTGATCCATTCGACCTGCACCGCCGTGACCGACCCGTCGGGAAGACCCGAGTACTTCATCATCATCGGCTTTGATGTCACCCCGATCAAAAAATACGAAGAAGAGTTGAAACGGCTCAGCCTCCATGACTCCCTGACCGGTCTCTATAACCGGGTCTACTTCGAGGAGGAACTGCAGCGGCTGGAGGGAAGCCGCAACCACCCGATCGGCCTGATCCTCTGCGACCTCGACGGTCTGAAACTGGTCAATGACACCCTCGGTCACGACGCGGGGGACGTGCTGCTGGCCACTGCCGCCGAGATCATCCGGGAGTGTTTCCGTAAAAGCGATGTGGTGGCCCGTATCGGAGGGGACGAGTTTGCGGTCCTTCTGCCGGGCAGTTCCCGGGAGATCGTGGAGAACGCCTACCGTCGGATACTTTTGAATGTCGAGGAGTACAACAAGTCCCAGCCGGTCTACCCGTTGAGTATCTCGATGGGTTACGCGGTATCGGAGGCGCCGGCGGTCAGCCTCGGCAGCCTTTTCCGGGAAGCGGACAACAACATGTACCGCGAAAAGACCCAGCGCAGCCAGGCCATGCGGAACCAGACCGTGCGCTCTCTGCTGAAGAAGCTGGAGGCGAAGGACTTCGCGAACCAGGGGCACACCGAGCGGCTGCTGACCCTAGCCGCGGGACTGGCCCGAACCGTGGGGCTGGCGGGAGGGCTGGGCAACCTGAGGAGGCTGGTCCAGTTTCATGACCTGGGCAAGCTCAGCATCCCGGACCCGATACTCTTTAAAACCGGTCCCCTCAACTCCGAGGAAAAGGCCTTGATCCAGCGGCACAGTGAGATAGGGCGCCGGATCGCCCTCTCGGTGCCGGCCCTGGCGCCCATCGCGGACCTGATCCTGAAGCACCACGAGTGGTGGGACGGCGGGGGTTACCCCCTGGGCCTCAGGGAAGAGGCGGTGCCGATAGAGTGCCGCATCCTCTCCGTCGCGGAGGCCTACGAGGTGATGACCAGCGTGAGGCCTTACCGGGGCGCGCTGAACCATGAGGAGGCGGTGGCCGAGCTGAGGCGATGCGCGGGCAGCCAGTTCGACCCCTGGATGGTCAGCCGGTTCATCGTCCTGCTGGAGAAAAAGCAGCACCTGCTGTCAGGCTCCCCTTTACGCTCTGACAAACAGCATCAGTTATCCATGTTTGATTTCCTCAAGTGAAAAAATATTTGATTCGATAATTTAATTTTGTGATACCTGTCATATAATTAATCTACAATTTTGTCTTATTATTTATATCAGTCTTAGATTTTCGAAGAGGGGCTGTCGATGGAGTTTCTGAACTGTCCCGAATGCGGGAGGATGTTCCGTTACACAAACAGTTTGCTCTGCAACGCCTGCCAGAGAGCGGAGGACTCCGAGTTCCAGAAGGTGCGCGAGTTCATCCGCGAAAACCCTGGTAGCGACGTCCTCCAGGTCAGTGAGGCCACCGGGGTGCGGCTGGAGAAGATAATGCGTTTCCTGCGGGAGGGCCGGATAACCTCCTGCACTTAGCCGTTCGCCCCTTTTAACCCTTCGTTTTTTTCCTCCGGTGAATCCTTGACATATTCCGGTAAAATCCCCAGGATAATAATAACGATAAAGGGTATACGGGTCGGAGGTTTATGAAGATAACCCCCAGGCTTAAAGCCATCGCGAAAAAGGTGCCCCCGGGGTCGGTGACAGCCGACATCGGCACCGACCACGCTTACCTGCCGGTCTTCCTGGTCAGGCAGGGCCTTGTTCCACGGGCGATCGGGATTGAAAAGGCGGAACACCCCTTAAATAACGCCCGCGATCAGGTGCACGCGGCGGGTTATTCGCATCTGATCCAGATCCGCCAGGGCTATGGCCTGGAGCCGTTAGCGCCGGGGGAGGTAGAGACGGCCGTTATAGCGGGTATGGGAGGGAAGACCGTCACCGAGATCATGGATCGAAGCCCGGAGCAGTTAGCCCGGCTGAAACGGCTCATCCTGCAGCCGATGAACGATGTCCCCGAGGTTAGAGCCTGGCTTTTGGACAACTCCTGGGACCTGGTGGAGGAGGACCTGGTCCGGGAGGGTAAGATGTTTTACTTCATAATCGTGGCCGAGCCGGCCGCGGCACCTCATCTCCCGCCCACCCCTTACAGCGGGCTGGAGATGGAGATCGGGCCGCTGCTGATCCGCGATCGGCACCCGGTATTGAAAGAATACCTGGGTGTATTGATGGCCCGGGAGGAAAAAACCCTGGCGTCACTGAAGAACAGCGGCCGGCCGGAGGTCAGGCGGCAGGAAGCCCGGGTCAGCGACCGGCTCGAAGAACTCAAGGAACTGAACCGGAAGATACAGCAAGAAAGGTGAAGACGATGCGCGCGTCACAAGTGATCGATTACCTCGAAAAACTGGCCCCGCTTTCCCTGGCCGAGGAATGGGACAACCCCGGCTGGCAGGTGGGCGACCCGGGAGAGGAGGTCAGGGGCATCATGTTTACCCTGGACCTGACCCCGGCGGTAGTGGAGCGGAGTGTCCAGGCGGGGGCCAATCTCATCATCTCCCACCACCCGCTTTTATTCCGGCCCGTCTCCAAGCTCAGGCTGGACCAGTACCCGGGGTCCCTGATACAGCGGTTGATCGAGCACCGTCTGATGCTCTACACCGCCCATACCAATCTGGACAGCGCCCCCCAGGGGATAAGCCACACCCTGGGGCGGGTCCTGGGCCTGCAGGAGATGGAGGTTCTGGGCGGCAGCCGCCGGCTGGGGATGTTTAAGCTGGTGGTGTTCGTACCCGAATCGCACCTGGAAGCGGTGCGGGAGGCGATCTGCAAGGCGGGTGCGGGATGGATCGGCCGTTACAGCGACTGCACCTTCCGGACCCCCGGGACCGGCACCTTCCGTCCCCGGGAAGGAACCAATCCCTTTCTGGGCCGGCTGGGGGTGCTGGAGGAGGCCAGCGAGTACCGGATCGAGACGGTGGTCACCGGGGAGAACCGGGAAGCGGTCGTCAAAGCCATGCTTCAGGCTCATCCCTACGAGGAAGCGGCCTACGACCTGTATCCCCTGGCCGAACCGGTATCGACCAGCGGCCCTGCCCGGATAGGGCGGCTCGACGCCCCGATGAGGCTCAGCCAGATGGTGGAGATGGTCAAGGAGAGGCTTAACGTGAAGCACTTGCTGCTGTCCGCCGCCCGGGGGGAGGTCCCGGTTGAGCGGGTGGCGGTCTGCGGAGGAAGCGGGGCTGAGTTTATAAGCGCCGCCGCCCAGCAGGGAGCGCAGCTGTTGGTGACCGGGGACCTGAAGTATCACGAGGCCCAGGAGGCCAACCGGAGGGGGATAGCGGTCATCGCGGCCGGGCACGCCGCGACCGAACAGCCAGGGCTGCAGGCAGCGGCCGCATGGCTTGAGAAACAGCTACTTCAGGCGGGTGCCGCAGAGGGTGGGGCTTCGATCCCACGGGTAGAGGTCAATCAGGTCCTGGAGGATGAGATAGTGATCGGGTAGTTAAGAAAAAGCGTAAAAAAAGAGTCAAGGCCGTAATTGGGTTACGGCCTTGACTTTTTATTTTTAAAGAAACCCGGCTACTTCATCACCGGTCCGCCAACCGGGAGTATAGTACGGCCGTAACGCCCGTTCAGGACGTTGGCGGCGGAGCCGTAGAAGGAGACTATGGAAATCAGGAGCTCGGCGTAAGCCGCCATATTGTGGCCAAAGTGACCCATTTCTGAAGTCGCGTCTCCTATGGTCGACATGCTGAGCCCGAGGAATAGGATATCGATTAAAATAAGGTCGATAAGCAGAACCTTGTTGGTATTGGCGAAACCTACTGTGAGGTAAATAGAAAAGATCAGGTAACCTAAGAAAGCGAAACCAAGCTGTCTAGTATCACCGGTCGCAAGGGTAGCGCCGAAAACACCAGCCTTGATCATCCAGGACATTGCAACACCGTACCAGAACAGGGCGTATCCGAAGAAGGTAGTGCCACCGAGCTGATTGAGATGTTTGAAGTCGTAGATGCCTGCCACGAGCTGGGCGGTAGCGCCAAGGAAGATAGCCCAGGGGATAACCATCGCGGTTGCGTTCATGGTTGCGCCGGCGGCGGCTACACCAGTTATGCCGAGTTTCTGTGAAGAGGCCACCAAGGTCACCAGGGCGAGGCCGAAAAGGCCGAGCGCGCTGGGATCTGCGACCATGGATTGGACCTTCGTAACATTTCCGTCAGACGACATTAAAGAACCTCCCTTTACTCTTCTTTCTCTCTCTTAATAATTAAAAAAGACATAATACACCATAAAACGACATAGCTTACCCCCTTTAATATCCATTTGTTATCAGAATAACATGGATGGGCAGAGGCGTCAATCGCATAAATATCAAGGGATAGAGCGGGTTGCAGCATGTAAAAT
The DNA here is from genome assembly GCA_013178275.1 of Bacillota bacterium. GTDB lineage: Bacteria > Bacillota > Ch66 > Ch66 > Ch109 > Ch109. The sequence goes on from JABLWZ010000005.1 coordinate 151,533, forward strand.
ATATATAAAATATTTATAAAATTCATAAGTAAAAAACAATTTAAAATCGACAAAAAACAACACTGATATTAGAAATAAATTACCAAATGTGACTAATATATATTTTTCTGAAGACTGTTCTTTACAGTCCAAAGCTCATCCAGTACAATGGAAAAGTAGTGCATTTTTTCACTACACTGCCAGCCAAGAGTAGAGACCGTCGAACCAGTTTAAACCATTTATACCATATATTACCGTATTCTATATTTGACCCCTAAAAAAATGGAGAGGGGTGGTAAGTGAAGGGATTTTTGCTTCTGATTCGGGAGGGATGTTGAATTCTATTACCAAGGAGGAGAAGGGATTGGCAGAGAAAGAAACGAATCGCTGGATAATTGTATTAGGGGCATTATTGATTCAGGTTTGTTTAGGAGCGGTCTATATCTGGAGCGTTTTTAAGGCTCCGCTCATAGCGCAGTTTCAATGGGATGCGGCATCGGTAAGCTTTACGTTTTCATTGACGATTCTGGTATTCTCTATCACCACCATCTTGGCGGGAAAACTTCAGGACGCCATAGGCCCCCGTTGGGTAGCGACCGGCGGAGGTATTTTATATGCCCTGGGCCTTATACTGGCAAGTAAGACCACCTCGCTGGGATACCTGTACGCGACCTTCGCGGTGGTTGGCGGTATCGGTATCGGCGCCGGCTACGTCTGCCCACTGGCCTGCTGCGTAAAGTGGTTCCCGGACAAGAAGGGCCTCATCACCGGCTTGGCGGTGGCCGGGTTCGGCCTGGGGGGGATGATCTTCACCCCGGTCGCCAACGCCCTGAGAGAGTCTTTCGGTCTGCTGCCGGCGTTCGCTTACTTGGGGATTATTTACGGGGTTGTTGTTGTCCTCGGCGCCCAGCTGCTGAAAAACCCGCCCGCGGGTTATAAGCCGGCGGGCTGGAATCCCCCGGCCCCGGTAGCCGGCAAGGCCGGTGGAGCGGACTTTTCCACGGGTGAAATGGTCAAAACCCCTCAGTTTCTTATCATGTGGGTAACCTACCTCGCTGGCGCCGCCGCGGGTCTGATGATTATCGCCAACGCTCTGCCCATCGCCACCGCTCAGGGCCTGAGCGCGGGTCTCGCCGCCTCGGCAGTCATGATCGTCTCCCTGTTCAATGCCGCTGGCCGTATCGCGTGGGGCGTGGTCTCCGACAAGCTGGGCCGCACCAAGACCCTGATGGCCATCTTCCTGATCTGCGGGTTGACCATGCTCGCCCTTAAGATGCTGACCGGCACCATGATCCTGATCGGCGTGGCGCTGGTGGGATTCTGTTTCGGCGGCTTCTTGGCCCTGTACCCCTCTTTGACCGCCGACTACTTTGGCACCAAGTCCTACGGTATGAACTACGGCACGGTGTTTATGGCCTACGGTATCGGCGCTGTTGTCGGCCCGATGCTGTATGACCTGATGAAGAGCCCGGTACCCGGCCAGTTGAGCGCCGTTCCGCTGATGGTGTCAGGGGTGGCGTGTCTGGTGGGTCTGGGACTGATATTTATCCTCAAGCCACCTTCGAAGGCCTAAACAGACTGATCCAATCGAGAGGCAGAAGCCAGGGCACGGGCCCTGGCTTTTCTTTCACCTTACCACCACAGCAGCCGCCATACCGCCAGGTACAGTGGGTAGGCCGCTGCCAGGAGCAGCAGCAGCAGCGGCGTGATGCCCAGCGGGCCGCGGGCCCGGTTCTCCAGCGCCAGCAGGAGGAGGGCCGCGATGGTCAGGGCGGCCAGGCCCGGCCAATCCAGGGACCAGCCGCTCCAGGTGATGATCAGGGCCGGCAGGATGGTGAACTGAGGGATCAGGCTGCTGACGAGGTAAGCACCGGCCAGGTGATCCTGGCCGTTTTTCATGTAACGCAGCAGGCTCAGCAGGATGACCAGGAACGCCGGAAGGGGCATCACCAGCAGGGTGTGCCAGGCCCGCGAACTGGCCTCGAACCCGGGACGTGGCATCAGCTCGACCAATCGGCAGGAACCGTAACCGATCAGGATCAGGGCCAACCAGAGCCCCAACAAGGCGGCGGGCTGATACGACCGGTTAAGCTGAAGCCCGGTCTGGAAGGGAGGTGTTGATACCTGCTGCCGCCGGAGCAGGAAAAAAAAGACCCAGAACAGGCAGACCGCCCCGAGCCACGGCAGAGGCTGAAACTGAAACACCGACAGCAGGATTACCAGGGCCAGGGACCCCAAAACCGCCGGCCCCGAGGGCATGAAGCCCTGTCGGGTATCCCATACCGGGGTCCGGGAAGGCCAGCGGCGGCCGAGGATGAAGTACAGGCCCAGAACCCCGAGCCCCAGGCTGGTCAGGGTGAAGATCCCGCCTGCCACTATACGGGAGCTGACTGGTCCGGCCTCGTAATCGGGGAGTATTGCGAGGGCTGCCGCCGGAACCGACAGAACGAGCAGGGTGTTGTAAACCGACCAGCAGAGGGAGTGCCAGGGGGTTCTGGCGGGGGTGAGCGAAAGCAGCAAGCCCTGGAGGGACCCGGCCAGCAGGAGGAACCCGCATACCAGCAGCAGGGATGAAAGGATCCAGTCGAACATTCGTCTCACCCCTCTGGATAAACCCTTCTTAACTTTTCTTATGCACAGACGAAAATAAACTTGCCCCCCAACCTACATGCAAATAATTTAAAATCTGCATATTTATTCAATTCCCTAGAGAAAATAAGTTAGGGGTCAAAATCCCCCAGCAATCAAAAGAACAGGAGGGTCAAAAAAACAAATGGATCGCATGATTCAACTGCAGAACCAGATTTCCACCCTGCGCCAGAACCTTGACCAGATCTCACAGATGGCGGCTTACATGTCACAGTCTGAGCGCAACAACCAGGTTCAACTCGAACACCTGGCACAGGCGGAGCGGGCTGCTACCCAACAGCTGCAGCACATCCAGCAGATGTGCAACTCCCTCAGCCAGCAGCTCAGCTCCATCAGCACAGTAGACCAGTTTGGCACCAACTACTCAACCCAGGCTTTTAATCCTTCTTTCAGCGGCATGGGGACCCAGAGCTATACCCCCAGCTACTTCACCGGGAGCTCCTTCGCCCCTTCCGCCTCTTTCAGCGGGCTGGGATCAAACCTGGGCGGCATCGGCAGCGGCCTGGGGGTCAGCTCCAGCATCCCCTTCACCGGAATGACCGGGACTTCTACTGCTTACAACCCTTCCGGGATTGGGGCGGGGGCTTTCCAGTACCCCCGGTATATTCAGGGGATAGGCGCCGGTGACTGGCAGACCAGTGGGGTGAATGTATCGGGTCTGGGCGCAGCCGGGCTCGGGACCGCCGGTTTTGGCACCACCGCGGCGACCTCGTTTCCCTCCGCCAATTTCCCGCTGACTTCCACCGCGGGCCTGGGGACGGCAAACTTTGGTACGACCACAGCGGGTCTGGGGGCGTCAAACTGGGGCGCGACAGCAACCGCTTATAACCCGGCCGGCATCGGGGCCAGTACCTACCAGTATCCCAAGGTGATACCGGGAATCGGCACCAACGACTGGGTTACCAGCGGCCAGGGGACCGGCGTGATGGGGACCAGCGGGGTCGGCGCGTCGACCTATCTCCCCTTCAGCGGTATCGGCGCCAGTGGTTTCGGATCCAGCGGCTCCAATGCCAGCGCGGTCGGCACCGGAATGGGCATGGGTTCGATGGGGCTGGGCTCGACTGCGGGGTTAGGAAACTTCTCCGCCTTACCGAGTTCCATCTACCAGTCGCCCAACTACCGTTAGCTAAAGACCAGTTTTCCCTAATAAATAGAAGCCCTGGCCGATGCAAAACGGCCCGGGGCTTCATATTTTTATTGGCTGGGTAATAATAACTAGATAGAAGGAATTTTGCTGACCTTTCACGAATTGTTAGTTTATCTTTTTGGAAAAGGGAGGGCTTTCGGTGAAGGATTTTTTTGGCAAGGTTACTGGGGCGGTCTCCAAAACGGTCGGTCAGGTGGTTGAAGGGGCGGAAAACGCGACTGAAACCGCTAAGTTAAAGATGGCAATCAACAAAGCTAAGGGCAGGATGGATGAGAAGAAGACCGAATTGGGCGGGGTGGTTTACCAGTGCTACAAGGACCAGCAGAGCGATGACGCCAAGATGAACGCCCTGTGCGAGGAGATCAAGGCCATCGAAGCCGAGATAACCCGCCTGGAAATCGCGGTCAAAGAAGTGGGACACCAGGCGGCGCAGCAGCCGGTACAGCAGCCAGCGGCGGGGGCAGCGGGCATCGTCTGTGTCAACTGCGCCAGCCCGTTGACCGAGAAGGACGTCTTCTGCGCAAACTGCGGGACCAAACAACCTCCGAAGGCCGAACCGCAGCCGGCCGGGCCGCTTACCTGTCCGAACTGCAGCAGCGTGGTGACCGAGAAGGACGTTTTCTGCAACAGCTGCGGCAACAAGCTGAAATAGAATCGTAGTCTGTGAGGCGGCATTATGAAAAAGAACCCACTGCTTAACCTGGCGGAACGGGCGGGTGACCCGGAGGTCGCTCCCGGCCTCAGGGGGGTAATAGTATCGTTGATAATCTTCAAGGCCATCACCGCCCAGTTATTGAAGCAGTACGGAAGCGGCTTCTTCGTGTGGCTGGACCGGGTCGGATGGGTAGGGCTGGGGCTCGGAATCCTGGCTCTTATCTTGCTTTTCATCAACAAGTACTATATAAACCCACCGCCGAAGAGAACGAAAAAACGATAGGAACGGGTGGAACGGTTTGCGTAATTATCTGGCCATCATAACCGGCCTGTTTGTAGCGGTACTGTGCATCAGCAACGTGGCCTCGACCAAGATTGTTCAGCTGGGCCCCTTGGCCTTTGACGGGGGGACCCTGCTTTTTCCCCTGTCTTATATCTTTGGGGACATCCTTACCGAGGTCTATGGGTATCAGCAGAGCCGGCGGGTGATCTGGACCGGGTTCGTGTCCCTGGCCCTGATGGCGGGCGTGTTCATCATCGTGGGCAAGCTTCCCCCGGCCTCCGGGTGGGAACTCCAGTCTTCATACGAGTCCATCCTGCTTACGACCCCCCGGATAGTAGCCGCTTCCCTGATCGCCTACTTCGCGGGTGAGTTTGCCAACAGCGCGATCCTGTCCCGCATGAAGGTTTGGACCCAGGGACGGTGGCTCTGGACCCGCACCATCGGGTCGACTCTGGTGGGAGAGATGGTGGATACGCTTATCTTCGTCACCATCGCCTTCTATGGGACGCTGCCGGGTGAACTGCTGGTGGTGGTGCTGTTCAGCAACTACGCATTCAAGGTTGGGGTAGAGGTGGTGGCGACCCCGCTGACTTACTACCTGACGGGGATGCTGAAGCGAGCGGAGGGCATCGACACCTACGACTGGCAGGTGAACTACAACCCGTTTTCGTTTTAATAGCATCTATATGCAATAACTGGACCGGCATCTTTCGATGCCGGTCTCTGCCTTTATTCTTCAGGCTCGGTGCCGATGCAGACCAGATGGCCGACGTACAGCTTCTTGTCCGGCCCGTACCAGTAAAGGGCGTCGACCTCGGGGGGCAGCGGTTTTTCACATCGGCTGCAGACCAGTCCTTCCTTGCGGGTGGCCTTGATGACCGCCTCGACCTCTTCTCCCTGGAAGGTAATCTTCTGCAGCTTCAGCTTGTTCTTGCCGGGAGCGACCGGAGTGCATTCGGGATGGAAAAAGCTTCGGCGCCGGCTGCCGTTATTCTTGTACTGGTACTCCACCATGGGGGTATAGGGATCGATGTTCTGCCGGCACTTCTGGCAGAATTGGCGCCGGTGGCCGTTGCTCCGCAGCAGGTAGTGCAGCTCCAGGGGCTTGGCGCGGCAGACGCGGTCTTTCAGGTACCTCTGCCGCTCCGGCTGCTGCGCTATCCAGTGCTCGACGAAGGAATAGAAGAGCCGGTAGTTGTGGTCCGAGGGACGGACAAACGCGGGGAAGCCGGCCTCCAACATTTGCTGGTAAAAGGTCTCCTCGGCTATCTCGTGCGCCAGTCCATCCATCTTATGATAGTCCCAGCGGTAGTTTTCCTCGGTCAGGGTCCGGTGCAGCTCGTGGAAGATGTTGCCGGAGCATACCAGGAGGTAGTCTTCCCTGGTAACCCCCGCTTTTCGCATCATCTCCTTGACCAACTGACAGGCCAGCTGCTCTATGGTAGTGCCGTCATCCCAGGTGAGCGGCACCTGGGATGAATAAACAAGCTGCGGTTCTTCGCAGACTAAAACCAGCACCTCGGAAAAGGCCCGGCACCCTCCGCCGGCGTCCTCTATATACCAGGTTTTCAAGGGATAAACAACGCCCCCTTTCAATCTTATTTGCTTCGGCATCAGCAGGCGTTTTTCCTGCCGGGTGGTGCTGGCAAAACTGTGCCGGTTGAGTTATCATGGAAAAGTGAATTATTTAGGGGGTGGAGGCATGCAACCAGATTCCAGTTCTTTCTATGAAGAGGCTAAAAAATCGATACTGTATGTAACCAACCGTCCCGAGCCGGTCATGGAACGGGGCGAGGGGATGTATCTTTGGGACACCGACGGCAAACGCTACCTGGACTATATCGGCGGTTGGGCGGTCACCAACCTGGGGCACTCCCCCGAGGTCATAGCCCAGGCCCTGGAGAAGCAGGCCCGCCGGCTGGTTAACGCCAGCCCCGGTTTTTATAACGACCAGATGCTAAAGTTCGCCAGGCTGCTGACCGATATCTCCTGCTTCGATAAGGTCTTCTTTGTCAACTCTGGTTCGGAGGCCAACGAGGGAGCCATCAAGCTGGCCCGCAAGTACGGATCCAAGTTCAAAAGCGGGGCCAACGAGGTGATAACCACCATCGGCAGCTTCCACGGAAGGACCCTGGCCATGATGGCGGCCACCGGCAAGCCGGCCTGGCAGACCCTGTTTCCGCCACGGGTGGAGGGGTTTGTCCACGTGCCTTACAACGATGTCGAAGGCGTCCGGGCGGCGATGGGCCCCCAGACCTGCGCGGTGATGCTGGAGCCGATCCAGGGGGAGGGCGGGGTAAACGTCGCTGACGCGGAGTACATCTCCGGGCTCAGAAAGCTTTGTGATGACAACCAGATCCTCCTGATATTCGACGAGGTGCAGACCGGAATCGGTCGGACCGGCACCATGTTCGCCTATGAACAATACGGGGTGGAGCCCGATATAATGACCCTCGCCAAGGGGATCGGCGGCGGAGTTCCCCTGTCCGCGGTGCTGGCCAAGGCCCGGCTCGACATCTTCGACGCCGGCGACCAGGGGGGGACCTACTCGGGCCAGCCGCTGATGGCGGCGGTAGGCCAGGCGGTGGTAAGGGAGATCATCGACGGTGGATGGTGCGAGAACGCCAGACAGCAGGGGGAATACATCGTCCAGCGTCTGGAGGAGATCAAGGAAAGGTTTGGCCTGCAGAGGATAAGGGGCCGCGGGCTGCTGCTCGGCTTCGACCTGCCGCGCGAGATGGGGCAGGAGGTGGTCGCGGCCGCCCGGGAGGAGGGGCTGCTGCTGAACTCGCCCCAACCCGCGACCATACGGTTGATGCCGCCGCTGATCGTGGCCCGGGAGCAGGTCGACGAGATGATCGAGATCCTGGTGAAGGTGCTGTCCAGACTGGTTTAATCTTTTAATAGCGAGGGGGTCCGCCTTATGTGGTGGATTTTGGCGCTGCTGGGGATGGTAGTGGCAGTGGCCTGTTTCATAGGTGTGATGGTGGGGATGTATCGGCACGACTATCGATTGATAAAAAGGGGAATCCTGGGGTTCGTGTTCAGCTTCCTGGTATCCTTCGTTTCAGTGGGGCTGGCGGGGATCTACTCCTGATTAATTAGGGAAGAAAGCCAGGTAGATAAAAGACAGTGCGAACAGCACCAGGCAGATGGAGAGTACCAGCATCAGGCCCCGGTAGAACCGCTGGCCGAAAAGCCGCTGGCCGGTAGAGGCGGCCACGGCGAACAGCACGAAGCAGAAAATATCAGCGGAGATGTGTCCGGCGAAAAAGGCCCCCAGGCCGGGAAGCCCCTGGCCCTGGACCTGTATCCCGGCCACCATCCCGGCCCCGATGGTGAGCCACCATAAAATCCAGTACGGGTTGGTGAGGGTAGCTGCCGCGCCGGCCCCGATTATCGGCAGCCAGGGGATACTGGCGGGATAGGCTGGCGCAGAGGAGACGCCCAGGGCATCCACGCTGGCGGTGGCGGGAGCGGACGTCCAGCCCGCGCTGCCGGACCTAGACTCCCGGAACGAACCCCATGCCATCCAGACCAGCACCAGGGCGCCCAGGATAAAAATGAAGCTTTTTATCCCCGCGTTCTGTAAAACTGAAACCTGCTCCAGTGCGAAAACCAGGACCACGAGCATGGCCAGTTCGATTACCGCGTGACCGATGGAAATGGCGACCCCGGCCCAGTGACCGCTACGTACCCCGTGGCGCATGGTTATGACCATGAGCGGGCCCGGAGCCATCGCTCCCGAAAAGGCTACCCCAAATGCGGCTAGAAACAATCCCAGTAATCCCATAGTCCTCATGTTATCACGGTTCTGGGCTCCAATCAACCCATGTGGGGAGGAAGTAAGATTGCGAGAGGACTCGACTCTGCTGACTCCAGCCCAGGTCGGCCAACTGCTGAAGATCGCTCCCGACCAGCTTAAATGGCTGAATCGACGGGGTTGGCTGGAGGCGGCCCAGGTTGTCCGTTACCGCAACGGCGAGATGAGCCTCTTCGAACGGGAGAAGGTACTGTCCCTGATCCCGCAGATGCCAAACCTCCGACGCGCCTGGATGGCGGAGGAGAATCAGCGTTACGGGGGCAGCACCGCCGCGCGCAAGCGGGAAGAGGACCGGCGGCAGGCAGAGGGATTAAAAAACCGTAAACAGAGGTTCCTGGCGGATTTGACGGAGATCCCCGAACCTTTCAGCCATCTCCTGAAGGCGGGTTTCTACCTGTATCACCTGAACCACTACGCCAAACGCGGCGAGACTTACCTGTACGACCTGAAAGAACAGGTGCTGAGGCTGCTGGTGGGGGAAAGAGAGTCTTTCGGCCCATCGTTGAAGGTCCTCTTCGTACCCGGGAGCGAGAGGGTCAGGCTCTGCAGCCGCTGCCAGGAGAGGGCCGACCGGCTGGGCAAGAGCCGTCCCGAGTATATCAGGCTCTACGGCGGCTGCACCCAGTGCTCCCGTGACGAAAACTACTACAGCCTGTACGAGTTTATCATCTCCTACGAGGACTACCGGTTCTGTTTCCACGTCCCGTTTATGACCGCCCGCAAGTGGTTTAAGGAGTGGACCCCTCCCGCCAAGGAGGGCCGTCCCGAGCGGGAAGGCTTTAGCGTGTACGGCCGCCCGATCTTCGCGGCCGAGACCCAGGCGGTGGAGATGATCGAGGTGGTGGAAGAACTGGAGGCGCTGACGCGCCCCCTGGACCCGGAGGGGGAGGACCGGTCCGGGGAAGGCCCGGACTATCCATCGGCTGTCTAAAAAAGCATACCGGGTGTCGCCAGGCGGTGTCCCTGAATATAATATCCTGAAGGATGGCGCAGTGCACTGCAAAGTCCTTAAGAGGCGCCTGGTTGAGCGCATTGAACCAGGCGTCTGCGCATTTTCCCGGCTTTATTTGAGTGGAACGATTCTACTCGCCGTCCTGCCCGATACCGGCGAGAGGTACCCAAGCCCGGGCATCTTTTTAAGGAAAAGACAAAGGCCCTGGTGGTTGGCACCGGGGCCTTTATTGCGCTATCAGAAAGTATATAAGGGAACTTTCTGATGCAAGCAAGTGCACTAGGGCTTTCGCCTGCGCCAGAGGCTTGGCGATAGCCAAGTTTTCTTCGTCACACCCATGCCCTTTCGTAGTCGCCGGTGGCTGAAACCGTTGGGACCGGTGCGTATATAGTATACATCTTTAGCTCCTTGATCCGTTTGGCGATTGCCTCCATATCCCCAGCCCGGGACTCGGTCAAAACCTGGTTCTTCTCGTCGACATCCCAGACCGTATACTGCTCGTCGAGCTTAGCCACCATCAGGCGATAGTTATCTCCCGCAAGCAAGATACCCCCCACGTCCGGGCGATCCAGCAGTTTGAAGATAATATTTTCTGTAAACAGAACAATCATCTCCTGCCCATCGTCTTGCTATATGATAAGCAACCCTCCTTTTTTTGGCTCCTCAAAAATAATCCCAGTCCGGGATTTAACCGGCAAGATTGGGTAGACAAGCCAGGATAGAAATAGTGACAAAATTAATTAGTCATAAACCCTCCAATATGAGAAAATATTCCCAGGACTCCCTTAGACCAACTGACCGGAGGGATGAACGCTTGATACTGGACGCTCATGTTCACTGCGGCCTCACCCTGCCCTTCGAGAGGGTCCACAGCCGCTGGGTAGCGGGAGGGATCGGCGGCGGACTCCTGATCTCACCGGTGGAAGAGGTTTACGACCGCTACGACTACTCTTTTACCGATAGTGAATACTATGCCAAATCCCGGCAGGCGGTTCACCGCTACCTGCTTTCCCTCGACCGCCCCAACCTGTACCGGCTTTGGTTCGTGTGGAACGACTTCGCTGTGCCGGAGAAGGGATTTTCGGGAATAAAGTGGCACCGCCACTCGTATGAACCCAATTACAATTATGCCTCGCCCGCCTGTGAGGTGTTTATCCAGCACGCGGTCAAAGAACAGCTCCCGATCCTGCTGGAGGAGGAGTTCCACAACACCCTGGAGTTCGTTGAGCGGATCGACGGGCGAACCATCGTCATCATACCCCACATGGGCGGTCTGAACGGGGGCTACCAGAGCCTTAAACGGGCGGGGATTTTCGATCGGGACAACATCTTTGTGGATACCGCCCTCGGCTCCGAGGGGGAGATCGCCAACTTCGTTCGCAGCTACGGGAGCGACCGCATCATGTTTGGGAGCGATTACCCTTTTGGCGACCCCGCGTCCGAAAAGCGGAAGGTCGAGCGGCTGTTCGAGGGGGAAGAACTGGAAAAGATACTGAGCCTGAACGCGATAAAGGTGTACGGGAAAAAAACGACTTAGGATAAAGGATGGACCGCGTATGGAGAGAGAAAGTCAGGCAGCCTGCCAGATATGCCAGGGGCGGGGGGTGCTGCTGGAGGATACCCCCGGGGGGCTGGTCACCCGGCCCTGCCGCTGCCAGTTGGAGCGCATCAAGCAGATGCACCGCGAGCAGGCGGGGATAGGGCAGAAGCGCTACGAGGGGATGACCCTGAAGAACTTTAAGCCCCGGAACCCGCATCAGAAGAAGGCCCTCCAGGGGGTCGCGGACTACGTGAAGAACTATGACCGGATCAAGGGCATGAAGAGCAACTCGGTCCTCCTGGTGGGGGACGTGGGGGTGGGGAAGACCCATCTGCTGGTGGGGGCCGCCCGGGCCCTGATCGATAAAGGGGTGCCGGTGGTATTCGCCAGCACCGTGGAGCTGATCGAGAACCTCAGGGAGGCCGAACTGAACAAGACCAACCCCGAATACGACGGCGAGAGCATCCATACCCAGGTGGAGACGCTCAGCCGGGCCGAGGTGGTCTTCTTCGACGACATCGGCAAGGAGAAGATATCCGAGTGGGTGCAGGTCCAGTACTACCGCATCATCAACCGGCGCTACCTGGCGATGCTGCCGACCCTTTTTTCCACCAACCTGGGCAAGGAGGAGCTGAAGCAGGCGGTCGGGGAGACGGTCGCGTCCAGGATGGCGGAGATGAGCGCGGGGCGGATCTATGTGGTCCTGGGAGAGGACATCCGCTACGAGAACACCAACGGCTACATGGCGGGACCCGGCAGTGAGTGAGACGGGTTGATCTCTATATAAGTTATACGGTTTTTTGCAGGAGCGCCCGAAGGGGCGCTCCTGGTGTATCCAGGGCGGGAATTGATAACCCGGAAGTGGGAAAACTAACCCTGTCTGGGGGTTAGTTTATGCCATTTTTGGAGGATTTAAAACAATTTTTGCTGTTTCAGGAGCCTCGGCAGCAGCATCCTTTCGAATTGCTGGACGCGCCCTCGGAGGGGGCTGTCAATGCGGATGCTTCTGAACCGGGTAATGCCGGGCCGGGCTCAGGTGGCCAAGCCTCGGGAAGAAAGCAGCGGAAAAAGCGGGCCCCGCGCAAGCCTCAGCAGCAGCAGCCCGGTGGAAGCGGCCCCCAAGAGGCTGGCGGCGGGGGAGGTGAGGGGCAGTCCAGCGGCGGTCCGAAATCAGCCGGCACGGGTACCCCCGCCGGGGATGAACCCCAGGCGGGGACCAGAGGGACGGATTCTGAGTCCCCGGATGGAAGCGGCGGACCTGGCGGGGGGACTGGTTCGGGCAAATCGAAAGATATCCCGCCCCCCTCCGAGGTAGAGGTCTCCCAGCGGCTGGAGGAGAATCTCGATTACCTTAAAGGCCTGTTCAACTGGCCGCGCGACCAGGGTTTTATCGTACGCGAATTTACCCTGGGGACCGAGCCGGGGGCAAAGGCGGCGGCAATATACTTGGAGGGCCTGACGGACTCCCAGCGACAGGCGCTGGACATCTTCAAACCGCTCATGCTCGAAGCATCCTCGGTGCCCCTAAAGTCCAGCGGTACTTTGCTTTCCGCTCTGGAGAAACAGCTAATCCCCTCCAATTCTGTAATTATTATTGATAAGATGACCGATGTGGTGGAGAATATCTGCTCGGGCAGTACGGTCCTGTTCTTCCAGGGGGTTCCCCAGGCCTTATCGGTGGAGACCTCCGGGTGGTCGCACCGGGGAGTCGAGCAGCCCACCACCGAGCGGGTGGTGCGCGGTTCCCAGGAGGCCTTCAACGAAGACCTGATGAGCAACGTCTCCCTGCTCCGCCGACTCATCCGCGATCCCAAGCTGAACAAGGAGTCTCTGGTGGTGGGGCGGCGCACCCGCAGCGAGGTGGCCATCATGTACATCTCGGATATCGCCAGTACCAGACTGGTGGACGAGGTGCGGCGGCGGATCCAGTCGCTGGAGATAGAGGGCATCCTGGGCATGGGGGAACTCCAGCAGCTGATCGATGACGAGTCCCGGTCGATTTACCCTCTTTCTGAGTCATCGGAGCGTCCGGATCGGGTCAGCCACGCCCTGCTGGAGGGGCGGGTGGCGGTGCTGATAGAAGGCGATCCGTTCGTCGCCACCTACCCCTCGACGGTATGGGGACTGCTGCAGACCTCGGAGGACTACAACGTCCGGGGAATTCCAGCCTCCATGCTGCGCATCATCCGCTGGCTGTCAGCTCTGGTGGTCATCCTGCTGCCGGGATTCTATTTAGGGGTGGTAGGGTTCCACCACGAGATGATCCCCACCGACCTGCTGATGTCGATCGCCGCCGCTCGGGAGCGGGTGCCCTTCCCCTCGGTGGTGGAGGTCGTGCTGATGGAGGTCTCTTTCGAGCTGATACGCGAGGGCGGCATCCGCATCCCCGGCATCATCGGCCCTACCCTGGGGATAGTCGGCGCCATCATCCTGGGACAGGCCGCGGTGGCGGCGAATATCGTGAGCCCCATAGTCATTATAATCGTGGCCATGACCGGGATCGCCTCCTTCGCCATCCCTTCTTATACACTGTCCCTGGCGCTGCGGGTATGGCGGTTCGCCTACATCGCCGCCGCCAGCGTCCTCGGGCTGTACGGGATGGGGATTCTGCTCGCCATGCAGCTGATGCTGACAAGCAGTTTCAAGTCGTTCGGGGTGCCCTACCTTTCACCGATGAGCCCGGTGACCCGCAGAAACCCGGATATCCTCTTTCGGGGAGAGATTTGGGACCTGGAAGAAAGGCCGGACTTCCTGCAACCGCAGGATAAGTACGTCCAGCCGCCCATCTCCCGCAGGTGGATATTGAACCCAAGGCAAAAAGGCGGTGGTTCATCGTGATCCCTCAGGGAAAGATCGGCTCCAAGGGCGCGGTTATTGTAATCGCGATGTTCATCGCCCTGAACTTTTTCTTTGCCCCCACTATCGCCTCTACTTACGGTTTCACAGCCGCCTGGCTGGTGGTCCTTCTGGCTGGACTGCTGGCCATGCTGGCGGCCGTCCTCCCCTGGCTGCTGATGCGGAAGTTCCCCGACCAGACTATCATCGAGGTGGGATACACCCTGGCGGGTAAGTATCTTGGTTTTATAATAAATTTACTTATTTTCAACTATTTCTTACTGGATATGGTCTTTACCTTGAGGATTAGTGCCGAACGGATACAGGTGGCATACCTGCCAGTGACCCCTCTGGAGGTAGTGATGCTGACCCTGCTGCTGGTCGGGGTGGGTGGGGCCTGCCTGGGTCTGGAGTCGATCGCCCGGTCCATCGTAATCGCCAGCGGCCTGCTGCTGGCGAGTATTTTAATCCCCATAATCCTGACCTACAACTTCTGGAACGCCTATAACTTTTTCCCCCTGCTGGGGTCCGGCTTTAAGCCCATCGCTATCGGAGGGATATCCATGATAGGAGTCTTTTCGGATGTCATCATGCTGGCGCTTATTTACCCCAGCATCAGTAAAAGTCAGGGGGGAAAGAGCAACCTGTGGTCACGGTCTGTGTTGTGGGGGATGGTGCTGGGCCTGGTCATGACCGTCGGTAGCCAGCTTTTGTTCCCCTACCTGGTGCTGAACGAGAGTCTTTTTCCGTTCCTTCAGGTTTCCCGGATAGTTTATCTCGGCCGTTTCGTACAGCGGCTGGACGTATTTCTGGCCTTCTTCTGGTTCGGTGCCTACGCTCTCCGGTTTGCGATGGTATATCTGCTGACGATGTTTTCTCTCGCTCAGCTGCTCCGCCTCCCCTACCACCATCCCTTCCTCTACAGCCTGGGGGTGATAGCCTTTACCCTGGCGCTGATTCCCCACGACATCGTTGAAGCGACCAACATCGTGTCCGGGGTGTTCTGGCGTACCAGCTGGCTGGTGGCTTTCATCCTGCCGGGCGTCCTGCTCCTGGTCTCTCAGTTTCGCGGTAGGGAGGGAGCGAAATGAAGAATAGACGCTGGGCTCTTCTCACCCTCCTCCTGTTTCTGGTCAACCTTTTTCCTCTCGGCTGCTGGGATTACCAGGAGGTGGACGAGACCGCCTACGTGCTGGTGCTGGGATTTGACAAGGGGAAGGAGAACAAGCTTACCGTTACAGCTCAGATAGCCGCTCCCCGCCGGATAGCCGGGGGAGGTGCTGGAGGCATGCCCAGCCAGGAAGGAGGACCGGCCGGGGCTAAGACCACCGAGGTGGTTACAGCGGAGGCACCGACCGCTGTCGCGTCTTTCAACATGCTGAACACTTTCGTCAACCGCCGCATCTCCATGAAGCACACCAAGGTGGTGGTATTTTCCGAGGAACTGGCTCGGGAAGGGCTGCTGCCTTTTTTAAGGGTGATAGGCCGATACCCGGAGTTCCGGCGTAATATCTTTATCGGTGTCGCCCGAGGGGTCTCCGCCCGGGAGCTGTTGGAAAAAAACCAACCGGTGCTGGAGATCAACCCCTCCAAGTACGTGGAACTGGCCACCCTGGCCTCGAAGTATACCGGACTCAGCATGACTCAGCCTTTCCTCAACCGTTATTATAACGCGGTCTACTCGCTGGGCTCTGAACCGGCCGCGATCATGTGGGGTTTAAAGCGCCAGACTCCGCCGGGGGAGGGAACTCCCATCCAGCATCCGTACGGCTGGAGGAGTGAGGGCGATTATTTATCGGGTGCGATACCGCGCAGCGGGGGCAACCCGGTCGAGCAGATAGGATCCGCGCTGTTCAAGGGGGATAAGATGGTGGGAGAGATCACCGGAGATCAGACCACCGCTATGGTGATGATGCGGAACCAGTTGAACCAGAGTTTGTATTCACTGCCTGATCCGTTGGAGCCACAGCTCGTGGATATGGTGAGCATTTTACAGCGACGGCCCCCGAAGTTCAAGATCGACGTCTCTGAACCGGTGCCGAAGATATCGATACAGATACCCCTGGAGGGTTATGTAGAGGGCATCCAGGGCCACAGCAACTACGAAGACCCCAGCTTCCGGCCGATACTGGAGGAGGCCGTGGCGGAGCGGATAACCAGAGATGTGGTTGGACTGCTGCAGAAGACCCAGGCCCTGGGGATCGACACCCTGGGGATCGGGACCCGGGCGAAGGTGCACTTCCTCACCTGGCAGGAGTGGGTGGATTACAACTGGAACGAGGTCTATCCCCAGGCGTCAATCGATGTGAAGGTCATTGTAAACCTGCACAGCTTCGGCCTGCTCCGGAAAAACGCCGAAGAACCGGCTAGAAAGTGATGAAAGGGGTGCTGCCCGTGAGCTTTTTCGTTCTGGGAATCGCTTTAATGGCGGCGGTGTATACCGGCAGTTACGGCTGGTGGGCCTGGCAGAAGAAGTACTATCTGGGGGCGATCGGGACCTGGGTGGTGGCCCTGGCCGGCCTGGGACTGCCGCTCTATGCAATCCTGAGGGGGGGCGGTTTCTAGGCTGCCGCCGCTGCCGGCAGAAAAAGCACACCAGATTATTTATTTTGTATACATTACATTTTTAGATTATACAAAATAATAGACCTCAGCTTATTGACTGGACTTTCCCTGGTTTGCTAGTATGAACTAGGAAAAAAGAAACAGATTTTTGGCTGAATGTGAAAGACAACGGCGTCTTGAGACATAGGGCTAAGTTAACCTATGGAGAGGCGCTTTTTCTTTGGCCAAAATGAGGTTCGCTGGGGGGTAATCAAGTGTTAAAAGAAGGCGAGATTAGAATACCATCGGGGTGTGCTATCTCGGGGATCATCAACCGCAACAAGGAATTGATGAACTGCAGCAACATCGTCAGTTCGATGGCCTTGATGCGGGAGCGTTCCAATGGACTCGGCGGAGGATTCGCGTCCTACGGGATATACCCTGCGTACAGCAAATACTACGCGCTGCACCTGTTTTACGACAACCAACAGGCCCGCCACCAGGTCGAACCCGAACTACATAAGTCGTTCGACATCATCCACTCGGAGGAGATAAAGACCCGCCGCACGCGGCAGGTCAGGACCTCCCCCATCATATACCGGTACTTCGCCAAGCCGCGTCTGCTGTTCGAGGACGATAACGAGGAAGACCTGGTGGTCTCGATCATCATGCAGTTAAACAGCCAAAACAACGGGGCGTACGTCTTCTCCAGCGGCAAAAACATGGGCAGCTTCAAGGGAGTTGGATACCCTGAGGACATCGCCGAGTTTTACTGCCTGGAAGACTACCGGGGCTACATCTGGACCGCCCACGGGAGGTTCCCCACCAACACCCCGGGCTGGTGGGGGGGAGCGCATCCCTTCTGCCTGCTGGACTGGTCGGTGGTGCATAACGGGGAGCTGTCCTCCTACGGCAACAACCGGGCCTATCTGGAGATGTTCGGATACAACTGCGCCCTGCAGACCGATACCGAGGTGGTCGCCTACACCTTCGACCTGCTGGTCAGGCGGCACGGGCTTTCCATGGAGCACGCGGTCAACTGCGTCTGCCCGCCGTTCTGGGCCCAGATCGCCAGGATGGACGGGGAGAAGGCCGCGGTGATGAAATCACTCCGGGTAGTCTACGGCAACGCCCTGCTGAACGGGCCATTCTCCATCGTGCTGGCCACCGGGCGGGGGATGATGGGACTGAATGACCGGATCAAGCTGCGGCCGCTGGTCGCCGCCACCAAGGGCGACGTGCTGGCGGTCTCCAGCGAGGAATCGGCGGTAAGGGTCTTATGCCCCGAGCCGGAGCAGGTCTGGCAGCCGGAGGGAGGGCATCCGGCACTCGGATTGGTGAAGGGAGAGACGAGTTTATGGGCTTAAACTTATCACAGCAACCGCAATTTATAGTAGAACGCGACCCGGAACGCTGCATCGGCTGCCGGGTCTGCGAGAACCAGTGCGCCAACCTAGTACATACCTGGGACGAGGAGCTGCAGGTGATGGCGGCGAACGACGAACTTTGCGTGGGCTGTCACCGCTGCGTGGAACTCTGCCCCACCCGGGCGCTGAATATAGGGCTTACTCCCCTGCGTTTTCGGCCTAATGCTCAATGGACCGACCGGACCATCAAAGAGATATACCAGCAGGCGGAGAGCGGGCAGGTCCTGCTCACCGGGATGGGCAACGACCGGGACTACCGGATCTACTGGGACCACCTGCTGCTGAACGCCTGCCAGGTAACCAACCCCTCCATCGACCCGCTGCGGGAGCCGATGGAGACCAAGACCTTTATTGGGTCGAAGCCCGACGCCCTGACCTTCAAGGACGGGAGACTCGAAACCAAGCTTCCGCCGCAGCTCGAACTGGAGGTCCCGGTTTTATTCGCCGCGATGTCACTGGGGGCGATTAGCCTGAACGTGCATAAGGGGATGACCCGGGCGGCGGAGAGCGAAGGTTCCATGTACAATACGGGAGAAGGCGGCCTGCACAAGGACCTTCGTAAATATGGGAAGAATACTATCGTACAGGTGGCATCCGGGCGCTTTGCGGTAGACATCGACTACCTGGAGGCTGGAGCCGCCATCGAGATCAAGATCGGGCAGGGGGCCAAACCCGGCATCGGGGGGCACCTGCCGGGGTCCAAGGTTACCCAGTTAATCTCCGAGACCCGCATGATACCCACGGGTTCGGACGCGCTGTCGCCGTACCCGCATCACGACATCTATTCGATCGAAGACCTGAAACAGCTTATATACACCCTGAAGGAAGCAACCCGCTACCGCAAGCCGGTGGGGGTCAAGATATCGGCGGTCCACAACGTGGCCGCTATCGCCTCGGGGATCGCCCGAGCGGGAGCCGACTTCATCACCATCGACGGGTTCCGCGGAGGCACCGGGGCGGCCCCCTTGCGGATCAGGGACAACGTGGGCATACCCATCGAACTGGCCCTGGCCAGCGCGGACAATCGGCTGCGGGACGAGGGGATCAGGAATCGCGTATCCATCATCGCGGCGGGCAGTATCCGCAACAGCGCTGACGTGGTAAAAGCGATCGCACTGGGGGCGGACGCGGTGTATATCGGGACTGCCGCGCTGGTGGCGGTCGGCTGCCACCTCTGTCAGAAGTGCCACACCGGCAAGTGCAACTGGGGGATAGCTACCCAGGACCCCTGGCTGGTGAAGCGGGTCAACCCCGAGGTGGCCTACCGCCGTCTGTCCAACCTGCTCCGGGCCTGGAAGCACGAGATCAAGGAAATGATGGGCGGAATGGGGATTAACAGCCTGGACAGCCTGCGCAGCAACCGTCTGATGCTGCGGGGTATCAACCTCGACGCCAAGGAGAGGGAGATACTGGGCGTGCTGGCGCCTGGTGAGTAGTGTGAAGGAGGCTTCAACCGTGAAGAAGATAAAGCATTTAACCGAATACTGCCTGGGGTGCGGCCTTTGTTCCGTGTACTGCTCCGCCGCTCATGCCGGTCTGCCCAAGCTGGACCTGGTCAAGGCTTTTAAACGGCGGACCCCGCCGCCGCCCAACGTAATAGTGGAAAGAGGAGCCGACTCGGCGTTCGCGGCATCCTGCCACCACTGCACCACCCCCTACTGCGTGATGAGCTGCATTACCGGGGCGATGAGCAAGGACCCGGCGACCGGGCTGGTCAGCTGCGACACCGACCGCTGCGTGGGGTGCTGGACCTGCGTGGCCGCCTGCCCGTACGGTATGGTGGCTGTCGTCGAAAACCAGTCGGCGAAACCGAAGGCCAATAAATGCGATCACTGCAACGGCGTCTCGGAGGTCCCGATGTGCGTGCAGCACTGTCCTAACGAGGCGCGAATCTGGATAGAGGAGGAGGCCGGGCAATGAAAAAAGAGCAGCGCTACGTCATACTGGGAAACTCGACGGCGGCCGTCGCGGCGGCGGAAGCTATCCGCTCCGTGGATTCGCCGGGATCGATCACCCTAGTGGCCGAGGAGCCCTATCATACCTACTCCCGGCCCCTGATCTCCTACTACCTCAGCGGGCAGGTCAGTGAGGAGCAGATGCTCTACCGGCCGCTGGAGTTTTACCAGGAAAACCGGATAGCGACCAGGTTGGGGACCACCGCAGCCCTGCTCGATACCGTGAAGCGGCGGGTATACCTCACCACCAAAGTGGACAAAAACCAGGAAACCTATATAGAATACGATAAACTCCTGCTGGCCACCGGGAGCCGGCCGGCCTCCCCGCCCATCCCGGGGATAAAGCTAAAAGGGGTCCACTACTTTTACACCCTGGACCACATCAAGGCCATCCAGGCCAGCCTGAAGAAGGGTTCTCCGGTCGTCGTCCTGGGGTCAGGACTGATCGGTATGAAGGCGGCGGAAGCCCTCTGCAAGCTGGGTCTTCCGGTGACCGTGGTAGAGATGGCCGACCGGATACTCCCCACCATCCTCGATCGCGAGGCGGCTTTTATGGTGCAGTCCTGGATGGAGGAGCACGGGATAAGGTTCCTCCTGGACAATCGGGCGGCCGCGATCTGCGGCGAAAAGCAGGTGGACGGGGTCCAGCTGGCGGACGGGACCGAGCTGCCGGCGCAGCTGGTCATCATCGCCACCGGGGTCAGGCCTAATGTCGAACTGGCGGCGGACACCCCGATAGAGGTCCGACAGGGGATAGTGGTCAACGAGTACCAGGAGACCAGCGTGCCCGGGATCTACTGCGCAGGCGACGTCTGTGAAGGCTACGATCCGCTGTACGGCCAGCACCGGCTCTCCCCGATCCTGCCCAACGCCTATCACCAGGGGAGGGTGGCCGGGCTCAACATGGCGGGAGAAAAAACCGTCAACAGCGGACTGATCGCGTTCAACTCCACCACCTTTTTCGGCATGCCGGTGGCGACCATGGGATTGAGTTCCGCCGCGGCGGAGGGAGAGAGCTTCAACTATTCCCGGGATCGTGAATACCGCAGCCTGATGTTTAAAGGCGAGCAGCTGGTGGGAGGAATATTCGTCAACTGCGCGCAGCGGGCGGGGATATTCCAGCAGCTTATAAAAGAGCGGGCGCCGGTGAAGCAGCAGAAAGACTACCTGCTGCAATCGGTACCCCGACTGATAGATTTCCCAAGTATTCAGTGGTAAGGTAGGAAGGAGGTCGGCACTATGGGGGAAGCACTGCTTCAGGAACCGGTGTACGAGATCGACGCCTCTGGTGTGCACTACCAGCAGCTCAACCAGGACATCCACGAACTGCTGGACAGCGGGATCAGCAACATCCTGGTGAAGAATGTCGCGGGACAGAGGTTTATCGGATGTGGGATCAAGGGCAGCCCACATCTCACCCTGGCAGGGGTGCCGGGCAACAACCTGGGTTCGTACATGGACGGGATGCATATCGAAGTCCTGGGGAACTGCCAGGACGGTATCGGAAACACCATGAATAGTGGTACAATAGTGGTGCATGGTCATGCGGGGGATATTGTTGGCTATGCCATGAGGGGGGGAGTTATTTACGTCCGCGGCGATGTCGGGTACCGTTCCGGAATCCATATGAAGGCCTACCAGAATAAATTCCCGGTCATCGTGGTCGGAGGAAGGGCCGGCAATTTTTTAGGCGAGTACATGGCGGGGGGAGTAATTATCATCTTGGGATTGAACCTGAGAGAGGAGCTATCCGCTGTGGGCGATTACCTGGGGACCGGCATGCACGGCGGGGCCATTTATGTGAGAGGCCAGGTGGAGAAGCATCGATTGGCGAAAGAGGTAATAGTAAGCGAACTGGACGATAAAGACCGGGATCTGCTGGACGAATACGTCGGCAGCTTCTGCAGCACGTTCGCGGTTAAAATTGACTACAAAAACGACACCTGGACAAAACTGGTTCCCGGCAGCAGCCGGCCTTATGGCGCTTTATACAATCATAAATAGCCAAGGGGTATTAGATGAGCAGATTAAGAGTGCTATTGGGTGAACCGGATGGCCGATCGCGCAACCGAATAAAAAAAATGCTGGAGGCCGAGGGGTACCTGGTAGTAGCGGAGACAGACGATGGGATGGGGACTCTCCGCCAGGCGCGGATGGTTAGGCCCGACATAGCGGTGGTCAGCGAGGACCTGATGGGGATGAAGATCTCGCAGGTGATAACGGTCCTTCTGGAAGACCGTATCTGTCCTACCGTGATGATTACCGGCAGCAGTTCCTCCGAGGTGATAGAAGCGGCCAAGCAGGTAGGGGTTCTCGGATTGGTCAGCCGGCCGGTACAGAAGCACATGCTGGTGGCTTCACTGGAACTGGCGTATGAGCACTACCGGCGGATGTCCGAGATGGAACATGAGATAGAAGAACTCAAGGATAAACTGGAAAACCGCAAGCTGATCGAAAAGGCCAAGGGGATAGTGATGAGCAATCTGAGACTTTCGGAAAGCGAGGCTTACCGGTATATACAGACCCGCAGCATGAACCAGAAGACGCCCATGAAGCAGATTGCCCAGGCCATCATCCTGGCTTTCGAAAATAGCGAAAAATGATTAAAAAACAGGAGGGGAAGATACCATTGGCTGCCACTAAAGAAGACATTCTGAGACAAGTTAAAGACCTGAACGTGAGATTCGTCTACCTGCAGTTGATCGACATCACCGGGATCCTAAAGAGCGTTACCATACCAATCTCCCAGCTGGAGAAGGCGTTGGACGGGGAATTGATGTTTGACGGTTCCTCGATCGAAGGGTATGTGCGGATCGAGGAGTCCGACATGTACCTGAAGCCTGACCTGGACACCTTTGTGGTGCTCCCCTGGAGGCCGCGTGGGGAGGCGGAGGCCCGCCTGATCTGCGACGTCTTCAATCCCGACGGGACTCCGTTCGCGGGATGCCCCCGCTGCAACCTGAAGCGGGTGGTTAAGGAGGCCGCTGACATGGGGTTTGGGATGCAGGTTGGACCGGAGGCCGAGTTCTTCCTCTTCCATACCGACCGGGAAGGAAACCCCACCACCCTGACCCATGACCAGGCGGGGTACTTCGACCTGGCCCCGATCGACCTTGGAGAAAACGCCCGGCGCGACATGGTGCTGGCGCTGGAGGAGATGGGTTTCGAGGTTGAGGCGTCCCACCACGAGGTTGCCCCGGGACAGCATGAGATCGATTTCAAGTACGGCTGTGCCGTGAACACCGCCGACAAGATCGCCACCTTCAAGCACGCCGTGAGGGTTATCGCCCAGCGGCACGGGCTGCACGCCAGCTTCATGGCCAAACCCGTGTACGGTGAGAACGGTTCCGGGATGCACTGCCACCAGTCGCTGTTCACTGGCAAGGAAAACGCGTTTTTCGACCCGAACACACCCAACCAGCTCAGCCAGATTGCATTGAGCTACATGGCCGGGGTCCTGGCTCACGCGCGCGGACTGGCCGCTGTGACCAACCCCACGGTCAACTCATACAAGCGTATCGTCCCGGGTTACGAGGCCCCGGTGTACATCGCCTGGTCCGAACGCAACCGCAGCCCACTCATCCGCATTCCCGCGAGGAGAGGACTGGGCACTCGGATCGAGGTAAGACACCCCGACCCGTCCTGCAACCCTTACCTGGCCCTGGCGGTTATGCTCAAGGCGGGTCTGGACGGGATCAAGAACAAGATGGTGCCCCCCGCGCCGGTGGATGAGAACCTGTACGAGATGAACACGGCGGAAAGGGAGAAGCGGGGCATCGCGTCGCTGCCCGGCAGCCTGGAAGAAGCCCTGCAGGAGCTGCAGAAGGATAAGGTCATCCAGGAGGCCCTGGGCGATCATATCTACAACCGCTTCGTGGAAGCCAAGATGCGGGAGTGGGACGAGTACCGGACCCAGGTTCACAAGTGGGAACTCGACCGCTACCTGACCCTTTTTTAAAAATGCAGCAAGATTATAAGGTATAACGTTGACAACATCTCAGGGATAGGCCTATGATACCGGGGCTGTGTTTTTGCAGCCAGTTTAAAGATAGGGAGTTAAAAAGGCATGGAGGGTTACCTGGTTCTAGCCGATGGAACCGTGTACAAAGGAGAATCTTTCGGAGCGGAAGGTCCTGCAGTCTCCGAGGGCGAGGTGGTGTTCAACACCAGCATGACCGGCTACCAGGAGCTGCTCACCGACCCTTCGTACAGCGGGCAGATAGTCACCCTGACTTACCCCCTAGCGGGTAACTACGGGGTAAACCTTATCGACGACGAATCCAACCGGATTCAGGTGAAGGGTCTGGTGGTCCGGGAGTCCTGCGAGTCACCCAGCCACTGGCAGAGGGAGTATACCCTGGGACAATGGCTGAAGTCGCAGAACATCATCGGCCTGTCAGGGATAGACACCCGCTCGCTGACCCGGAAGATACGGAGGTACGGCACCATGAACGGCATCATCGTGTCGGGCCGCCGTACCGAACAGGAACTGGAGCGGATGGCTCAGAACCTGAAAGAGAGCACCGGATGGGAGGGGTGCGACCTGACTGCGGTGGTCACCGCCGACGCCCCCTACCTGATACCCTATAGACCGGGCCAGGGGGACAGCGATCCCTTCCTGGACGGCTCGCTGGTCAAAGACGTCAGACCCGGAGACCTGGGGCCAAAACAGCAGGGGGTCCCGCGCCTGGTGGTGGTGGACTACGGGGTCAAGCGCAACATCCTCCGAAACCTCGCGGGTTACGGGTGCGAGCTGGTGGTCGTTCCGCAGAATGCTTCCGCCGAGTCGATTATAGGGTATGATCCTGATGGAATCGTACTATCCAACGGGCCGGGGGATCCTAAAGAGGTTCGGGGGGCGATCGAGACGGTCCGTTCGCTGCTTGCGACCCGGATACCGACCCTGGGTATCTGCCTGGGCCACCAGATCCTGGGGCTGGCCCTGGGAGGCAACACCCGCAAGATGCTGTTCGGCCACCGGGGAGGAAACCACCCGGTCAAGGACCTGGCCAGCGGTAAGATATACATCACCTCCCAGAACCACGGCTACATGCTGGAAGAGGAGTCGCTGGACCCATCGGTCATCGAGATCACCGCCATGAACGGCAACGACGGGACCCTGGAAGGATTCCGCCACCGGGAACTCCCGATCGTCTCTATCCAGTACCACCCCGAAGGGAACCCCGGGCCCGATGACTCGAAGTACCTGTATAAAGAGTTTTTCGATCTGTTAAAGAAGCGAACCGCTTAACCGAATAAACTGATACAAAGTAGTATCGCTTAGCAATGGCGCTGTTGTCTCTGGTATTTACCAGAGAAGATGGCGCTTGTTTTTTATTACACCTTGATTGGGAAGGATAAGAAAAAAAGGAGGAAGCAACCATGAACAAACAGGATGTGCTGGAACAGGCCAAGAGTATGAATGTCAAGTTTATCTACCTTCAGTTTACCGACATCACCGGGGTGTTGAAGAGTGTGACCATCCCGGTATCCCAGCTGGAGAAGGCGCTGGATAACGAGCTGATGTTCGACGGGTCTTCGATCGAAGGGTTCGTCAGGATTCAGGAATCGGATATGGTGCTGGTCCCCGACCCGAACACCTTCTCGATCATCCCCTGGCGGCCCCGCTTTGAGAGCGAGGCGCGACTGATCTGCGACATCGCCGAGCCCGACGGTACGCCGTTTTCGGGCTGCCCCCGCACCGCCCTGAAGAAGGTGGTGGCGGAAGCGGCCAAGATGGGGTACTCGATGATGGTCGGCCCGGAGGCGGAGTTCTTCATGTTCCGGATCAGTGAAAACGGCAAACCCACCACCCTGACCCATGACCAGGCGGGGTACTTCGACCTGTCCCCGGTCGACCTGGGGGAAAACGCCCGGCGCGACATGGTGCTGGCGCTGGAGGAGATGGGTTTCGAGGTAGAGGCCTCCCACCACGAGGTGGCCCCCGGGCAGCACGAGATAGACTTTAAGTACGACGACGCGGTGGCCACCGCCGACAAGATCGTAACCTTCAAACACTTGGTAAGGACCATCGCCCAGAACCACGGACTGCACGCCACTTTCATGCCCAAACCCGTGTTTGGGGAAAACGGCTCGGGGATGCACTGCCATCAGTCGCTCTTCAAGGGTGATAAGAACGCCTTTTTCGACCCCAAGGGGGAAGACCAGCTCAGCAACGTCGCCCGCCAGTACGTGGCCGGCATCCTGGCTCACGCTCGGGGTTTCTGCGCCATCACCAACCCGCTGGTAAACTCCTACAAGCGGCTGGTACCCGGTTACGAGGCCCCGGTTTACCTGGCCTGGGCCCAGCGCAACCGCAGCCCGCTGATTCGGGTCCCGGCCAAGCGGGGCCTGAGCACCCGCATCGAGGTCCGCAACCCCGACCCGGCCTGCAACCCTTACCTGGCCGTCGCGGTCATGCTGAAGGCGGGACTAGACGGGATAAAGAAGAAGATGACCCCGCCCGCTCCCATCGACCGCAACCTGTACCATATGGAAGAGGAAGAGCGTTCCTTCCTGGGTGTGGCCAGCCTTCCCGCCAATCTGCAGGAGGCGGTGGAGGAACTGAAGAGCGACAAGGTGATCCAGGAGGCCCTGGGAGAACACATCTTCGAACGCTTCCTGGAAGCCAAGCGGATCGAGTGGGATACCTACCGCACCCAGGTCCATCCCTGGGAGACCGAGCAGTACCTGACCAAGTTCTAACCGGCCGTGATGGTGTGGGGAGGGATGGAAATGGGGCCGCTGCGGGTGATATTAATCAACGAGGTGGACGGGGCGAGAAGAAACCTAAAAAACATGCTGACCCGGCACGGGTTCATCATTGTGGCCGAGGTGAAGGATGCCGCCTCGGGAATCATGGCTATCCTGAACACCGACGCGGAATTGATTATAACCGAGGATGCGACTGTCGGGTGGCAGGAGGTCGCTAACTGCGCGCAGGAGAGGCAGCGTGCGCCGGTTATGCTGATCGTTTCCCAGGAGGACGAGCGGATCGCCGAAGAGGCCGCCAAACTCGGAGTGCTGGGGTTGATCGTGCGCCCCCTGACGGAGCGCAATCTGGCGATAATGGCCAGGTTCACCGCCCTGGGATCCCTTTTCGGGCTGCCGCGTACCCCGGCCCGGGTATCCGAGGGGTTGAAGGCCAAATCCCGGCGGGAACTGTTGAGCGATAAGGGAATCCGGGTGATACTTAAAAAAGAACTGCCCTGATTGCCAAACCTGGATTTAAATGTATCATATTATTTAGGAGATGAGACTTATGAAAAAGGTGGAGTGCATAATCAGGCCGTCATGCCTGGATCAGGTCAGAAAGGCCCTGAGCGATATTGGGCTCAGGGGGATGACCGTGACCCAGGTCCTGGGCAGCGGCAACCAGCGCGGGACCAGGGAGTATTACCGGGGCAGGGCCCATGACCCGGAGCTGCTGCAGAAGATTAAGCTGGAGGTGGTGGTCGAGGACGTGGCGCTGGACCAGGTGCTGAAGATAATTTTGGAGAAGGCCCGCACCGGGGAGAAGGGTGACGGGAAGATTTTCATAACCAGCGTCGAACAGGCCATCCGGATCCGCACCGGGGAGTCGGGCATGACGGCGCTGTAAAGCGGCCTTTAACCCTACGACTGAGCCCCCGCCTGAAGGCGGGGGCTTGTGTCCGTCACTGCTCATTGACGATTATCCCGTCGAACGGTCCTCCCTGAACCTGTTTCAGCGCCTCCTCGGTCGAACGGACCCAGACCAGGCGTACCCCCAGGTGCTGGAACAGCCGCTCGACGTATTCCCGGTTTTCGGGGTCCTTCTCGATCCAGATGATAGAACGGCTGGAGAGGGGCTTAAAACTCCCCTGGACCGACGGCGGGGCACCCAGCAGTTTACCCAGCTCCTCCCGCAGGAGGTTCAGGAACCGCTCCGGGTCGTCCCTAAAATGCTCGGAGCTTACCTCGAGCATATCCCGAAAGGCCTGGGCCGAAGCGGGGGAAAACTCGAAGCCCCCGGGGGCCCGGGTGAGCCGGCGCCCGATATCGGTTATCAGGCCGCCCACCTCCCGGCGGAAGAAAAAGGCAACGAAGATCACCACCACCGGCCAGGTGGCCAGCGCCCCCAGCATCTTGACGATCAGGTCGACCGCGTCTCTTACCCCCATACCATCACCCGGAAAAATTCATGTTCAACATTAAGCGATATCTGCCTGGGTAGAACTCGAACGCCTTTTCCCCGGCGGGACCAGTCCCAGCACCTCCTCCACCGTGTAAAAGCCCGGCAGAGCCAGCACCGCGAACCGGATAAGGTGTTCCAGGCACTCGACAAAAGCGCTGCGGGAAAAAGACTCGTGCCTTATCTCCAGCTTTTCGTTCTCGCTCAAGAAGACCACCTGGTGCACACCCACCACGCCGCCGCCGCGGACAGCGTGGATGGCGATGGTATTCGGGCCGCGCTGCCCCACTCGCTCGTGTCCGAAAGAGATGGACTCCTCGGGGCGGTCCAGGTGGTCGGCCAGCAGCTTTCCGATCTTCACCGCGGTCCCCGAGGGGGCGTCCTTCTTATGGCGGTGATGGGTCTCGATGATCTCGATATCCCAGTTGGGCAGGACCTCGGCGGTTTTGATCACCAGGTTCATCAGGACGTTGATCCCCAGGGTCATGTTGGGGGCGAACAGGATCGGGGCCCGGTTCTGTAGGGCCATCATCCTCAAAAACTGGATCTGCTGGGAGTCGAAGCCCGTGGTCCCGATAATGATCGGTTTTTCGTGACGGGCAACCAGGTGGATGTTCCGGAGGCAGGCCTCGGGGGACGTGAAGTCCACGATCACCTGCGGATTGGCGGCTGTCAGTTCGCTCTCCAGGTGGTTGCCTCCCTTTATCGACAGGCCGCGGCTGCCGATACCGAGATACTCCCCGATGTCCAAACCGGCCCGGGCGCTGCCGGGACTGACTAGCGACATCACCAGCTGAAAATCCGGGTGGTTGAGCAGCTCCCGGGCTACGATGGAGCCGGTGCGTCCAAGCCCTATTAAACCGACTCTGGTCACTATGACGCCTCCTTTCTGATTAAAGCGTTTCTTAACCCAACCCTATAGAAAACACCGAAAAGGGCATGACAAAGACAAGTCAGTAAAGGGTAAAACTGGAAAGGTCAGACCAGGAAGAAAGGCAAATAGATAGACGGAGCGATACCAGAAATCACAGCTTGGTTTCCGCCTTGACTAGAGGCTGGAAAGCGGATTTTTCTCTAATATAGCAGATAACCCATGCAAAATATGTATAAAGGTGTTGTGATAGGAACGAATTGGAAATGTTTGACTGCTTTCAAAATAATTAACGTACTAAAAGAGAATAAAGGTACGGGGATCCAAGCCAAAATTTGAAACAGTACCGGCCACGCGTGGGAAGGGCACAACTTGCTTGACCGAGCAATATAATAGAACATCTCACAGCACAGAGAGCGGGATGATTATGGCGAATAACAACCTGGAAGACGCCCAGCGTACTCTACTTATGGTGGTTTTCTTTCTGCTGGTGTTTCTTTTTGCCAGCGGGCTTGAGACTGGAAGGATTCCCCCTCCTTAACCCGCATCTAACCAATGTCTCATAGACAATTAAGACTAAGAGGTAAAACCTTGTGCTCACATCGGATCAGTTCAGTTCACTAATTTATGAATTATTGGGGCAGTTTGGCCAGGGTGAGTCTGCCGATGGCAACAGCAGCTGCAAAAAGGGCGGCGACGCTAAAAAGAACAACCTGTCGCCTTCACAGCTGCTGGTGATAGCCGCTCTCCTGAGTGGGGTATTAGAGGTTGCCGAGGTCCTGATATCCAGGGAACAGACCGTGCAGATCCGCCTGGACGGTTCCTTGAAGCGAAAGACCGAACTGGACCGGACCATGGAGAAGATAGGGGGCTATTCCTTCGACGAGGTAGTACAGGCGCTGATGGGTCGTTTTACCTAAAAAACGAAGAACCAGGGAGTAAGTTCCGGGAGGGAAAAACCCCGGGGCTTTTTTTATTTGGTATAGATAAGGGGCAACCGGAAAAAAATATTATCGGTTAAACCAAATTTGGGAAAGGAGATGCCTTGATATGGCCCAGTTAAACCAGCAGGAGCTGCAGAACCTCCGACACCTGATCGGATCGCACGAAACCGCCGCCAAAAAGCTGGAGACCTACAGCCAGCAGTCGGTCGATCCGCAGATCAAGCAGATCTTTCAGAAGTCAGCCCAGGACGCGATGAACACCAAACAAAAACTGATGTCATTTTTAAGCTAGGGTTGCGCGGGAGCGCCGACCAATATCGGTATAGAAAGGAAGGATACTGGATGCAGGAAAAGGACATGGTCAACGATGTACTGTCGATGGTAAACAGCAGCCTCACGGGTTACGCGAACGTCATAGCCCAGACCGCGAACCCCCAGCTGAGGGAAACCCTGCGGCAGATCAGGGATAATGACGAGAGGTTCCAGTACGACCTGTTTAAGCTGGCCGAGAGCAAGGGTTTTTACAAGCCGGCGCAGATGGCCGCTCAGAACGACATCATGCAGGTGAAGTCGCAGCTGGGCGGTACTATGTAGGTATCACCGCACAGTGTCCGGACAGCACGACTCCCCATATAAACCTGGCCCTGGGCAGCAAGTCCAGGGCTTGTGTATTGGGGGCGAAAAAAATAGCCCTTATCGGGCTAAGGGGGATTGGGGTAATTAAAATGGAGGACGCTGTTTGACCTACACGCAGGATAATAAAGCAAAAAGCGTGCCATATACCTGCTGATGGCGCAAAAAAAGAGTGCCCATTATGGGCAGGAAAGGGGGTGTTATTGGAGGTGGGTAAAGTGACTACTTAATATTTTTTACGCAATAATCATGCCAAGGTGCGTGCGGGTAAAAAACATCTTTTTCATCCGGTGTGCAGTACGATAAATGAACTGAGAAATACAATTTTTGCACTTCGGTTTCCAATGTAATAAAAGGTTTAAATCTGTCCGTGTTATACATTATCTAAGCGCGTTGAGATTACATAAATAGGTCTTGACTGAAGCTGGTAAAACGTTAAAATATTATATAAGCATATACTTATTTAAGGAGGTCGAGTTGTTGCTGAAAGGACTTGAGATCATATTTAAAGCCCTGGGGGAAACGACCAGGCTGAAGATAGTCAAGCTGGTTGCCGACCGGGAACTCTGTGTCTGCGAGATCGTTGCCGTGCTGGGGACCAATCAGCCCCGGGTTTCGCAGCACCTGAAGGTGCTGAAGGCCGCGGGTATCCTGGAGGAGCGGAAGGAACGCCAGTGGTCCTTTTACAGGCTGAATCAGGAGTTTAGGGAGGGCCTGGTCAGGCAGTACATCGACTACATGAAGGCTGATATCCGGGACCTGAAGGAGTTTGCCCACGAGGTGGAGCATCTGGACGGTCTGGCGGGCAACGAGGAGGTCAACGCCTGTAAAAACACTCCGCTACAGATAATAAAAAGGGCCGAATAAGAGGAGCTTCAGCCGAAACTCGCAAAGGGGTGGATTGAGATGTTCGAATGGACTGGCGATCTGGTCGCCTGGAAGCTGCTGGACCTGGTACCCGGGACCCAACTGGGCGAGGCGGTGCACTACTTCGTCGCCGACGCCCTGAAGATATTCGTCATGCTGGCGCTGATCATCTTCCTGGTGGCGGTTATCAGGAGCTTTTTCCCGCCCGAGAAGACGCGCCGGATACTGAGCCACCGGCACCACTACCTGGGCAATATCGCCGCCGCCCTGCTGGGGGTGGTGACCCCGTTCTGAAGCTGCTCCGCCGTCCCGGTGTTCATCGGGTTTATCGAGGCAGGGGTCCCGCTGGGGGTTACCTTTTCCTTCCTGATATCCTCACCCATGGTCAATGAGGTGGCGCTGGTCCTGCTCTTCGGGATGTTCGGCCTCCGCATCGCGGCCATCTATATAGTGTCGGGCCTGATAGTGGCGATAGCCGCGGGCCTGGTGATCGGCCGGCTGAAGCTGGAGCGCCTGGTGGAGGGTTATGTCTACGAGATAAAGATGGGCGAGGTGGAGGCAGCCCAGCTTTCCTGGAACGGCCGATTCAGGTACGCTTACGATTACACCCTCCAGATTCTGCGCAGGGTCTGGCCTTACGTACTGATAGGCATCGCCCTGGGGGCGGGTATCCACGGGTACGTGCCCGAGGGCTTCCTGGCGGAGTGGGCGGGGCGGGACAATCCCCTGGCCGTGCCTATCGCGGTGATCCTCGGGGTGCCGCTGTACTCCAATCCCGCGGGCATCATCCCCATCGTGTCGGCGCTGCGGGAAAAGGGGATGGCCATGGGAACGGTGCTGGCCTTCATGATGGCCGTGACCGCGCTCTCCCTGCCCGAGATGATAATACTTCGGAACGTGCTGAAACCCAAGCTTATCTCGGTGTTCGCCGGCATCATGGCGGTCGCGATAACCATCGTGGGGTACATCTTCAACTGGCTTATCCCGATTTAGGTTATTAAAACTAGAGGGGGCATAATAGCATGACAGCTTCGGTTACCAGAAAACTCTCCTTCCTGGACCGCTACCTGACCCTCTGGATCTTCCTGGCCATGGCGGCAGGGGTCGGAACCGGGTACTTCTACCCCGCCTTCTCACAGTGGCTGAGCGGTATGGCGGTGGGAACCACTTCCATCCCGATAGCGGTCGGGCTGATCGTGATGATGTATCCCCCGCTGGCACGGGTCAAGTACGAGGAGATCGGCAGGGTGTTCCTGAACCGAAAGGTGATGCTGCTTTCCCTGCTGCAGAACTGGATCATCGGACCGGTCCTGATGTTTGTACTGGCTATAGTGTTCCTGCACGGTTACCCCGAGTACATGGCGGGTCTGATCCTGATCGGCCTGGCCCGCTGCATCGCCATGGTCATCGTCTGGAACAGCCTGGCCGAGGGGGATAACGAGTACGCCGCCGCCATGGTGGCGCTGAACTCGATCTTCCAGGTGATATTCTTCTCCATCTACGCTTACATCTTTATCACCCTACTCCCCACCTGGCTGGGGATGCGGGGGATGGTGGTCCAGATATCCATCGCGGACGTCGCGAAAAGCGTGGCCATCTACCTGGGCATCCCGTTCGTCGCGGGGCTGCTCACCCGCCTGATACTCCGGCCCTTGAAGGGCAGGGAGTGGTATGACACCAGGTTCGTCCCGACTATCAGCCCGGTCGCTCTGATAGCCCTGCTGTTCACCATCATCGTGATGTTTTCCCTGAAGGGTAAGTACATCGTCGACCTGCCGATGGATGTAGTACGGATAGCCATTCCACTCTGCATCTACTTCCTGATTATGTTCATGGTATCTTTCTTTATTTCGAAAAAGCTGGGAGTCAACTACGAACAGACCACCACCCTGTCCTTCACCGCCGCCAGCAACAACTTTGAGCTGGCGATAGCTGTCGCGGTGGCGGTCTTCGGCATCCAGTCGGGCCAGGCCTTCGCCGCGGTGATCGGCCCGCTGATCGAGGTGCCGGTGATGATCGGGCTGGTCAATGTGGCCCTGGGTTTCCGCCGCCGTTTCTTTACCCCGGGGGTGGAGTGACGGGGCAGATACCCGTGGTTGTGAACGGGAGGTGATAGTAATATGGATAAAACTGAAACGGGAAGCATCTCCAGCGAGGACCTGGCGGCGGCCCTGGAGGCGGGGAAGCCGCTGGTCATCGTAGATGTGCGCCAGCCGGAGCAGTACCAGGCGGGGCACCTGCCGGGAGCGGTCAATATCCCGCTGGTGGACCTTTGGGACCGCCGTATGGAGCTGGACCCCACCAAGGACATAATAACCTACTGCAACAGCGGCAACAGCGGCGGGACAGCCAAAAACGTCCTGCTGTCCCTGGGGTTCCGTTCGGTGTGCAACCTGGAGGGCGGATACAACGGCTGGAAGGCCTTGAAGGGTCTGGGATAGCAGAAAAAGGAGAGATGAGCTGTGTCGATTGATTCTCTAAAATGCGGCTGCGGCGGGAGCAAGGAGTATTTTGACGATGTCGCGGATCAGTGGGACAGCATGCGGAAGGGTTTCTTTTCGGAAGCGGTCAGGGAAAAGGCCTACGAGGTGGCGGGGATAGAAAAGGGTGCGGTAGCCGCCGACATCGGGGCCGGCACCGGGTTCATCACCGAGGGACTGATCGGGGCGGGCCTCAGGGTCATCGCCGTAGACCAGTCGGAGTCCATGCTGGACCGGATGAGGGAGAAGTTCGCCCGGACCGGCTTGATCGACCTGAGGGTGGGCGAATCGGAGAACCTTCCTATCCCGGACCAGGCGGTCGACTATGTATTCGCCAACATGTACCTACACCACGTCGAGTCGCCCCCGGCGGCCATCAAAGAGATGTCGCGGGTCCTGAAACCGGGCGGCCGGCTGGTGATTACCGACCTGGACGAGCACGGCCATACCTTTCTGAGGACCGAGCAGCACGACCGCTGGATGGGCTTCAAGCGGGAGGACGTGAAACAGTGGCTGTCCGAGGCCGGGCTGAAGGACGCCATGACCGACTGCGTGGGCCAGAACTGCTGCGCTGATTCCTGCTGCGGGGAGGAGAGCGCCAGCATCAGCATCTTCGTCGCCCGCGGCGTCAAGTAAGGATTTACCATGCCGCGAAAAGGTTTTTCCGTCGTTATAATTGGTTAATAATATATAATCGGATTAAGGGGTATGTACATGGATAATATCTCCGTAGAGCAAATTCGACAATTCCGGCTGCACACGCACCATCTGGATATATTTTATCAGAAAGCCGATACTGAGGATGTTGCTGGTTCCTGTGGCTTTCAAAACTCGCCGCCTGGCGCTTGGGAAATTGCGTTGCATAACCGTATCCCTGACTTCAAACTGGACGATATGAAGCAGATGCTTGAGGTCGAAAAAACACTGTTGCAGGCGTGGAGCTTTCGTGGTGTGCCCGTGGTCTTTCCCACTTCGGAAAGTGATGCGTTTTTGTCGGCGCTTGTTTCCAAGCAAGATGAACCTTGGATATATATACCCAAGGAATACAACTGGCGCTTGATTTTTTAAAGATGTCCTTTGGAGAATCGCTGCTGTTACTAAAACAGGTGATACCGAAGCTGGACGGCGAGGTGGTAAAAAGCAAAACCACGTTAGACCAAACTTTGGCCGAATGGGTGCTTCCACTTCTTCCTAACGACAAAAGAGACTTGTGGAATAAGCCCTCTATGTACGGAAATCCAGAAAAACAGACCGTCGGCGGCGCAGTGGTTTCTTTTTTGCTTCGCCCTTGCGCGTTTATGGGTTTGCTTGTTTTTGCAAAGAGGGAGGGAATTAGCCCGACATTTACTTCATACAAACACTGGATAGGCCATCCACTTGAAGCAACGGATGTACCCGAGTATAAATTGGTTCGGAAATACCTGCACTGTTTCGGTCCTGCATCCATAGACGGATTTGCGGATTGGCTTGGATGTTCCTCTGCACAGGCCGAACGAATATGGCAAACCGTTATTGATGAAATCGAGCCGGTCAGCGTATCCGGGAAAGAACGCTATGTGCTATCTGATGATAAAGACCTGCTTTTGTCTCCACCGCAACCAGAAAGGAAAATACACCTACTTGGAGGGCATGACCCCTATTTGGGTTTGCAGGACCGTAATGTTGTCTTGGAAAACAAAGCAAAGCAAAAGCAAATTTGGCAGACCGTTTCAAACCCTGGCACTGTGTTATGGCAGGGCGAAATAGTCGGTATGTGGAAAGGCAAGAAAAAAGGTAAAGGATTGGAAATTGAAGCTACCTTGTGGGATAACGCAAAAATATCGAAAAAGGATATACAGGATTTAGGTGATGAATATGCTTTGTTTCAACAAGTCAAGCTAAATAAGATCACTGTCTTGCCATAACTTGCTATATTTTATGACATGGAGCTGATTTGGTTTGGCCGATGATCTGCGTTTTGAGTTCAGTGGATTAGGACAAACACTCGATTACCACCCACATCACACCCCCGCAGACCATGCCCTCGTCCTCGGCGATTTGACCGGTCATGTCTATGCGTTTTTCCCGGTATCCCCGGTTTCTGATGACATTGCGAGCAGTGATTATCACCTCTCCTTCGCTGCACCCGCCGCCGATGCTTCCCAGGGTCCTCCCGTCCGGCCATACCAGCATCTTGGCCCCTGGTTTTCTAGGGACGGAGCCTTTGGCAGCAACCACCGTGACCAGCGCCCGGGGCTCAGTTTTATCCAGACTCAGTTCCGTAAGAACAGCCGGGTCGAGTTCCGGCCAGTTCACCCTGGAAGTCTTTAGTCCTGACGGCTCAATGATAAGCCTTTTATAGCTAACCACCTGTGCCATTATGGACAAGGCTATCTCCTCGGGGGTGACCGCGCCTATATCCAGGCCTATCGGGGCATTCACCCGGTCCAGCCGCTCCATTGAACACCCTTCACTGAGCAGCTGCTCCTTAACGCTTTTTACCCTTCTGCGGGAACCGATCATTCCGATATACGCGGTGTCGTATCTAAGAGCCGGTCTCAGGCAGTCCATATCATGGCGGTGACCCCGGGTCACGATCACCACGAAGGTGGACCGGTTCAGTGTGATAAGGTCGAAACACCTTTCGAAGCTCTCGCATATCACCCTCGCGGCGTTGGGAAAACGG
This sequence comes from Bacillota bacterium, assembly GCA_013178275.1. Lineage (GTDB taxonomy): Bacteria > Bacillota > Ch66 > Ch66 > Ch109 > Ch109. The sequence continues at coordinate 187,933 of JABLWZ010000005.1, forward strand.
TTCTTATTGGCGAATGAGGGCCGGTCGTCGATAACCGTGACCGAAAACCCGAGCCGGTCTGCAAACTCAACCAAGGGCAGGGCGATATGCCCGCCCCCGAAAACTATCATCCGGGGTTCGGGAAAAAACGGCTCGATCAGGTAACCCCGGTTGTCGGGACCTTTTAGGTACTGGAGTTTCCCGGTAGCCAGTGATTTCCTCAACTCATTAATAAGCGGCTCATCCGAACCGCCCGGTGCGTAAAGTTGTTCCTCAAAAAGGATTACTTTGCTAGAGGAAGTAGAGCTATCCCGGCTCAGGGTGTCGAATGTCGTGACTGTGACTGCCCTTTTACCAGCGTCCAGCCCCCGCAGCAGGTTCTTATAAACTCCAGCATCCATGGCTTATCCTCCACTAGTCCTGTAGTGTGACATCGTCCACCGGTCTGTTATACTAGAATTAATATAACATATATAGGCTTACTATTGTATTAGGCCTGGGAGGTGGAGCAAGGTATGAACGAGGAAGTCTTCCGCATAGTCGAGCTTTCCCAGCAGGGTTTTAACTGCAGCCAGGTTCTGCTGCAGATGGGGCTGGAGGCTCAAGGCAAGAGCGACCCGGACCTGATAAGAGCCGTTTATGGGGTAGCCTGGGGGATCGGGTTTACCAACAACGTCTGCGGCGCCCTTACGGGTGGAGCCTGTCTGTTGAGCCTGTATGCCGGGAAGGGGTCTCCCGAAGAGGAAGCCCATGAAAACATCATCTCCATGATCAGGGAGCTGGTCGAGTGGTTTAAGGAGGATGTAGGCGCGCGCTACGGGGGCATAAACTGCGTCGATATACTGGGGGAAGATTCAGCCTCTCAAGGCGCCAACTGCGGAAATGTCGTGGTCCGCACCTATTTCAAGGTGGTCGAGATACTCAATGCCAATGGGATACCCTTGAGTGGGAAACCGGCTGATAGCGAATAGCTTCGGGATCCAAGCCGGCACGACTTAAAAATAAAGGCCGTCTATTTGCTGCTTGATCCGAGATGGATTAAAAAATCCCCTAAGCGCAGGGCTTAGGGGATTTGCTGGGAAACGCGGCTACTGGCAACTGTCACATTGTTGGAGGTCATCACAACATTCTTGAAGGTCTTCATCACGTCTCTGCTTGATATCCTGGTCCTGACATTGACTCTGTTCCTTCTGATTACGGGTAGATCCGCCGCCAGTTTTTTCGCGGAAGGTTTTACCCATTTAAACTTACCTCCTTTTTTATTGTAGCCGGCCCTCCCCATATTAATACCAAAGTCGCCTTGAGAGACGACTTTGTGAGTAGAAGGGAGACGAAGGTTAGTTCTGAGCCTTATAAATATAATGTGTTAAAAAGTTTTATATATCCGTGGTGGTTGTTTCCTGTCTATGCAATAACCCGCTGTGGGATAAAATAAACTGGAGATAGGTGGTTATTTTTCCTGAATGTAGTAAAGAACCCCCTGCGACCCGCTCAATGGCATGAACCGCCATTGGGTAACACCTGCCGATCCTTGCCGCATCCAGCATTCAAGCATTGGCCCGATTGCGGGCAGTTCGTCCCGGCGCAGGATACTTCGCAGTAGCCCGGGGCATTGCATTTGGTTCCATTCGGGCAGCCAGCGGCTGCCATTGCCGGGGTAAAAGTCACCAGTGAGAGAGCCATAAGTATGAACAAGGTTAACCCGGTTTTACTGAGACTCTTCTTGGAAATCATAAAAGTCCCTCCTAGAAAATTTCTATAAATATCTTTCTTAGTTAAATCAAAAGGGGGCATTAGTAGCTGCCCCCTTTTGATTGTCCTTTTATTACAATTACTATCTACCGAAGAAGAAAAATGGAGAGGCCCCGTTTCCACCTGACAGGGGGCAATTACCGCCACTGCCAGGAATAAAGGATTTCAGGCCGTTAAAGCCATTTTGACCGTTGAACCCGTTAAACCCACTAAACCACGGGCGATTTGCAGGACCTTGTCCAAGCCCCCCTTGCGACCCGCTCAATGGGCATGAACCGCTGTTGGGGCCTAACACCTGCTGATCCTTGCCGCATCCAGCATTCAAGCACTGGCCCGATGCCGGGCAGTTCGTGCCGGCGCAGGATTTCTCGCAGTACCCCGGGGTATTGCATTTAGTTCCATTCGGACAGCCAGCGGCTGCCATTGCCGGCGCGAAAGTCACCAGCGAGAAAACCATAAGCAGAAACAGGGTTAACCCGGTTTTACTGAGACTCCTCTTAGAAAACATAAAAACCCTCCCTAGTAAATTTGTACAGAGTTAAACTCTATACTGGTGCGTATTCTATGACACTGTTTCTTGGGTGTCAACCCGCCATGAAATGGAAGTTGTCACTGCGTTTAATATTCGAAAAGCTGTAACTCTTTAATATTAAAGGAACATCGAAATTAAAATCCCAACTTCATGGCATATATTACATATGCGATAAGATTAGTAGACATTAAAATGGAATAAATATTGGACGGAAATTCACTTCCCTGAGACAATACTATAATTCGGGACCTAATAAGCATCTCAAAGGGCCAGGCGTTCAATCCTGTGGCAGTTCCCACAAAAGTGCTGTGGGAATTGCCACTTCGTGCGCTATATCGCCCAGCAGAAAAACAATGGGCGCGTTAATAACCGGTTAACAACCTTGAGTAGAATTAGAGGCTGTAAGAAACTTTGACTCATCAAAATATACGCAAATGGTTGGATAATAAATCTCATTGAAAAACTATAATTTAAATGATATGGTCTCAATATTGCATTGTCATCAAAAACGGTAACCCTGGCTGAAGTTCATACGCTCGAAAGGAGGAGGTGGGCTTATGCTGCAGGATACAAGAATCATGGTAGTAGAAGATGAAAGGATCACCAGTGATGTCATAAAGGCCTATCTCGAACGCGAGGGTGCCGAGGTGGTGTTGGCCTCAAGTGGAATCTCCGCTCTGCCGGTCTTTCGGGAGATTAACCCTGACCTGGTGATACTTGACCTGATGCTGCCGGGAATGAGCGGGGAAGAGATATGTAAGGCGATAAGGAGCGAGTCGAAGGTCCCTATACTGATGCTGACCGCCAAGGCGGAAGAGCACCAGCAGGTCCTGGGCCTGTCGATCGGGGCGGACGACTACGTGCTGAAGCCGTTCAGTCCCAAGGTCCTGCAGGCGCGGATATTCTCGCTCCTGCGCCGGGCCCGGACAGAAAGACCCCTGGATGAAAACACCATCAGTCTGGACCATGGCAGCCTGATTCTAATGGTAGATAAACACGAGGTAAAACGTTTTGGGAAAAACGTTAATCTTAAACCGGCCGAGTTCAAACTGCTCAATATTCTGGCGCAGAACCGGGGACGGGTTTTTGAGCGCTCTCACCTGGCGGTCAAGATGCACGGCTTTGACTACGAGGGGTTCGACCGCACTATAGACGTGCACATCCGCCGGCTGAGGCAGAAACTGGAGAAAGACCCGGAGAACCCGGTATTGATTAAAACCGTATTTGGGGTGGGTTATAAACTTGAGAGCGATTAATCTCCGATCCAGGAGCCTCTTACTGGACATCAGCATAATCAGTATTTTCGCCGTGCTGTTGGGGCTCGGGCTTTCGAGCTTGTTTTTCAACTACAGCATCAACCGCGAATTTGACATTTACGTCAGCAGGATCGAAGCGGTTATCGACCACCGTATCGCGAGTTCTATAACGGAAATCGTGGAATCGGCGGGGGGATTCGATCCGGCCTCCGAGGAACTCGATCACCTGGCGATGGTCATGGACGTTTCTTTGACCGTTGAGAGTCCCAGGGGCATGGTTTTATATGCCTCGAGGGATCGACAGGAGCACATGTCCAACATGAAGGACGCGCGCGAGTATGAGATGTATCACTCGCCGGTGGCCGCCGGCGCCTCCAGGCTGAGCCTGGATTTAACGTCAGGACCGGCGGACGTGAAGATAACCCATTATAAGCAGGAGGGCATCTGGACCAGCGAGGACCTGTGGTTCAAAGGACGGATTATGGTTTCGATATTATTCGGAGGAGTAGTATCGCTGCTGATACTGCTGCCGGTTCTCCATCTTCTTTCGAGGCGGATCTCAAAGCCCCTGGTCGCTCTGACCGAGGCCACCGTGAATGTGAGTCGGGGCAAATCCGATGAAGCGGTCGAAGTCACCGCCTACAATGAAATACAGACCCTGGCCAACGCCTTTAACGAGATGCTGAGCCGGTTGAAGACCGTTGAGGGGCTGCGTAAAAAACTTATCTCGGACGTGGCGCACGAGTTGAGAACACCGCTGGGCAACCTGCGGAGCTTTATCGAGGCGATGGAAGACGGGGTACTGGACAACGATACCGAAAACCTGGGGAAGGCCAGGGCAGAGGCCGACCGCCTGATCTCCCTGGTCAAGGAGCTGCAGGAGCTGACAGTGGCGGAGGCCAAGGCCTTAACCATAAAAAAGGAAAGAAGCAATCTGACCGACATTCTGGATCACGTCAGCGCTATCATGAACCCGTTGTTTGAGGAGAAAGGGATTTTATTCAAATCAGAGCTACCAGCCTTTGAAATAATGGCTGATATCGACGTCCAGGCTGTCTACCGGGTGGTGCACAACATCCTTTACAACGCGTACCATTATACCGGGCCGGAGGGGACCGTGACGATTTCGGCCGTGGTCGAACGCGGCGCGGCCTTGATAAGCATCGTTGACACCGGGGTAGGCATACCCGAATCCGATCTCCCCTATATCTTTGAAAGGTTCTACCGGGTCGATCCCTCCAGGTCGAGGCAGACCGGGGGAACCGGACTGGGCCTCACCATAGCCAAGGAGCTGATCGAGGCCCATGGAGGCGGTATCACCGCCGCCAGCGAGTACGGTAAAGGGACCAGTTTTTTTATCAGGCTGCCGATAGCGGCCGGCAGTTTCGGAAGTGGCACGGGTTTTGCTATTGATTAAGGCAGGATGCAAATCTGTTGTTGCATGGAGGCGTGAGGCCGATGGGATTCAGGAAGACTTTGGCGGTTCTTTTGCTGTCGGTTCTCGGACTGGTGATAGGTTACAACTGGGCAATACTGCCCATGTCCGGCCAGAATGTTTACCGCATGGGAATGCACGGGATGGGAGGGTACACCACCGTTTACCCGAACTACCTGGCAAATCCAGGGATCAACAGCTTGCTCTTTTTGATCCTGCTGGTGCTGGCGGCACTGCTCCTGTACGACCTGATGAGGTCCGGCGGTGAAAGGACGAAGAGGTGCAGGGCCTGCGGTTATACCCTGAGACCGGATTGGGTTATCTGCCCGATCTGTGGAGCCGGGGTATCTGAAAGGAGAACTCCCAGATGATACTGCTTTTATTCGTGGTGGTTACTATCCTGCTGTACTACCTCCTGGCCGGCAGAAACCAACATCAATCGCTGGAAGAGGATTCGTCGAAGACCTGTTTAAACTGCGGGACTCCTTTCATGGAAGGCGATTCATTATGCCGAGCCTGTAAAGAAAGCCTGAAGAAGCAGTGCTCAAAATGTGGTCGGATGGTGAACTACGGCTGGAATTACTGTCCATACTGTGAGACCGGCTTTTTAGGGGACCGGAAGACTTGAAGACGGCGAAATACAAACTCTTATACCGTAAATACGCCAGAACCGTTCTGGGGTTCCTGGTATTGATAATCGGGCTGTTGAACCTGCTATTGATCCCCAATGGTTCAGGCGGCTATTACCTGAGGCCGCTGTATTACGTACTGGTGCTGGTGTGTGCGCTGCAGTTCGGCTTCCGGGGAGGATTGGCAGCCGCGGCGGCTGTCAGCCTCATGTATTCACCACAGCAGCTGCTCGTTTTTGGGATGCCAAATCCTGAGCAGTTAATGGATCTTGGTGATACAGCGGGGTTCTTCGTGGTGGCGGTTTTGACCGGGTCTATAGCCGACAGGAGAAAAAGCATTCATAAGAAGCTGCTGGACCAGTTCCTGACCGTCAGTTTTCAGAACAGCTACAGCCAGAGCATCATGCAGAGCATCCGGAGTGGGGTGATCGCCGCCAACCGTGAGCTGCTGATAACCGCGATGAACAGCGGTGCGCGCGATATATTGGATACCCGGGGAGTGGAAGGGGATTCTCTGAGAAGCATATTCTACGAACACCCGGGGTTGCTGGCGAAGCTGGAGAACGCACTGGAACGCAGCCAAACGACTGAAGGATTGGAGCTATCACTGCAGACTCCGGGCGGGAGAACGAAGACCATAACCATCAGCATGTTTCCATTGATATATGACGGGATTCGGCGTGGAGTGGTCATCATTCTCGACGATATAACAGAACTAAAAAACCTCCGGGAACATATGCTGCGAAGCGAAAAGCTGTCCGCGCTGGGCGTTTTATACTCGGGGATCGCCCACGAAATCAGAAACCCGCTGGGTATTATAAAGGCCATCGAAGAAACCCTGCGCCGTGAACTAAAAAACAACACCGAGGCTGTCAAGCAGCTGGAGATGATCGATGAAGAGGTGGAGCGGGCCAACCGGGCGCTGAACAGCCGGTTGAATACAGCAAAACCCGGAAGCGGAGTTAAAAGGAGAGTACTGTTGAGCGAGGTTATCCGCGACACCCTGGCAGTGATGGGAACTTACCTGGAGCAGCGTCAGGTCTCAGCTTTGTATAAGGATATCTCTGCGGCCGCTGTGCAAGGAGACCCCGAGCGGTTAAAGCAGGCCCTGGTCAACCTGGTGTTTAATTCAGTACAGGCAATGCCCGGGGGCGGCTCGATAACCATAACCACCGAAGGGATGATCGATGGCCGGGCAAAACTGGCGGTGGTCGATACCGGTAAGGGAATAGACCCGAATCATATCCCCCTGGTGTTCGATCCGTTTTTTACCACCCGGCCTGATGGGGCCGGCCTGGGGCTGTCGATAGTGCATCAGATCGTGGACGAACACGGGGGCATTATTACCCTGACCAGCCAGGTCGACCAGGGTACCCGGGTGGAGATTATTTTTCCGGCAGACAGGGAAGTGAGCGGTATTGGCTAAAAGAGTGCTGGTAGCCGATGATGAAAAGAATATGCGCTGGATACTGGAGAAGAACCTTAAAGAATGGGGATTTGAGGTTATCCTGGCCCAAAACGGGGAGGAAGCCCTTAACCTCTTTTTAGAAGAAGAGCCCGATCTGGCTATCCTGGACCTGAGGATGCCGGCGCTTGACGGCATGAGCGTGCTGGAGAAGATACGGAGCATCAATGACAAGTTTCCCGCGGTGATAGTCACCGCTCACGGCGATGTCGACTCGGCGGTCCGGGCCGTGAGGCTCGGCGCGGTCGACTATATCGCCAAGCCGTTTACCATGGAGGAGCTGCGGATTACCCTGCTGCGGGCCCTGAATGTGGGCGAACTCAACAAGGAGATCGAGTTCCTCAGGCACGAGGCGGCTGGACCGGCCGTGCTGATAGGGCAGAGCCGGAAGATGAGCAGTATATTTCAGCTTATCGAGCAGGTAGCCGATACCTCGGCGACCATCCTTATCACCGGGGAAAGCGGGACCGGCAAGGAGCTTATCGCCAGCGCCATCCACAACCGGAGTTCGAGATGCCGTAAGCCCTATATAAAGGTCAACTGCGGCGCGATACCCGAGAACCTGATGGAAAGCGAACTCTTCGGGCATGAGAAGGGGGCCTTCACCGGGGCGTTGAACCGCAAACTGGGGCGCTTTGACCGTGCACAGGGAGGAACGATATTTCTCGATGAAATGGGAGAACTGTCGCCGAACCTTCAGGTGAAGCTGCTCCGGGTTCTGCAGGAGCGTGAATTCGAACGGGTCGGCGGGGTCGAGACGATTAAAGCCGATGTGAGGGTAATCGCGGCGACCAACCGCGACCTGGAGGTTATGGTTAATGAAGGCCGGTTCAGAGAAGACCTTTTGTACCGTTTAAAGGTCATCCAGATCCACGTTCCGCCGCTGCGGGAAAGGGTCGAGGACATTCTTCCCCTGGTGGAGCACTTTATCCAGAAGTACTCGAGCGAACTCAACCGGGATAAGCTGCGGATTGATAATAACGTGATTGATGTACTCAAAAAGTATAACTTCCCCGGCAACATCCGGGAGCTTGAGAACATCATCGAGCGAGCAGTAATACTATCAGCGAAAGGAACCCTGAGCCTAAACTCTCTCCCCCGCGAGGTGCTTAAAAAATCCCTCGGCCCAAGAAGGGAGATAGTTACCCTGCCGGAAGACGGGGTTTCCCTCGAAGAGGTGGAGGAAAGCTTGGTGCGGCAGGCGCTGGACAAGGCTGACGGCAACCAGACTCAGGCCGCGCGGCTGCTGGGGATCACCAGGTACGCCCTGAAGTATCGAATGGAGAAGTACAACATTGACCTCAAAATATGTTTTAATAAACCGGAATAGATCTATTCCGGTAGGGAAGAAGTTACTACAGAATCTAGTTGCGAGGTTTAACTCATGAAGAAAAATGACGCTAAATTTGTCCCGGCCTTGAAGTACAAGAGATTAACCAGTTCCTACGACCAGTTCATGAAGATTATAATGCCGGAAGAAAAGATCAAAAACCAGTTGTTGGATCAAGCCGGGATCAGGCTAAACGATGTTGTCTTAGACTTTGGCTGCGGCACCGCGACGTTGACGATCATGGCGAAGCAGAGGGAAAGCCTGGCGGAGGTCTTTGGGCTTGATATTGATAAAGGGGTACTACAGATAGCCGGGCAAAAGGTGCAAAAGGCCAGTCTCGAGATTCATCTAGACAGTTATGATGGCAACCGGTTCCCTTATCCCGACCAGATGTTTGACAAGGTGCTTTCCAGCCTGGTATTTCATCACCTTACGCCTGGCCAAAAAATAAATGCTCTGAAGGAGGTACAACGGGTTCTAAAACCGGGCGGGGAGCTGCACGTGCTGGACATCGGCCGGCCCAAAAACGTTTTTATGCGAGGGGTGGTTTTCATCAGTCAGATGCTGGAAGGTTTTGCTACAACCAGTGACAGTGTCAGGGGCATGCTGCCTATTTACATGCGGAATATTGGGTTGAAGGAAGTCGAAGAAACCAGCCAAATAAATGCGGTATTTGGAACCTTATCGGTATATAAGGCGGTGAAAGCTTGAGCAGTCTTGAGCAAAAGGGTAAGCTTTAAAGCTGATCCATGGTCAAACCCATAAAGGGGTTCTATCTTGAAGGGTGGTGATAAACAGAAGCTGCAAGGCTAAAATAAAAATAGGTGATGGGTAATCTAAACTATTATATAAGGAGGTAAGTAGCGTGAAAACATTTTCGGTAGCCATCGAAAACCCTTGAGCTTAAAAAAGGGTATAGCAAACAAGGCTTTAAGAAAGCAGAAAACGAAAAAATTAAGCAGGCAGCACGATATGTTCAGGACAAACG
>JABLWZ010000050.1 GCA_013178275.1 Bacillota bacterium
ATTAGTCCAATTGTGGGTACGTCAGACCGATTACTCCCCTCATTATAGCTTAGGCATGAGATAAACAAGGCTCGATAGGAATCCGTTCCTTAGCCTTGAAATTAATGTAGCAAATAGTGGGTGAGCCCTGCGGGGGCATGAGCCCGTTATGGTGCTCTGCATCTTACTGCCCTGCGAATGCTGACTGGTAGATGAGGGGCGAGCGACAGGAGGTCGCGAGAAGGCCGAGTGCAGGATGCATATTCGGCCTTATTACCCATTCTACCCGAAGCATGAGCAGTTGGCAGTACAGCAGAGGGAGTATGGAGCGACAGGACACCGCAGGGTGAGGCCCAGCCATAGCCATAGATTGAATGCGGCATTAAACCGTCACCACGTAAGTCCTAATCTTTTTCGTTTAATGTGGTGCTAATAGGCATGATGGCAAGGCCCTCTAACCCGGGGCTCTCTACCCCGACGCATCCTTCAATACCTCCATCGGTGTCCGGGTTTTAACGGGTGACTCCAAACCGCCGTGGTCGATCGAGAGCTCGTACCACCCGACATCGTGCCACTGGCCCAGCTTGAACCCGGCACGGTGAAAGGTCCCCACCGCCTCAAAACCGAACCCCTGATGAAACCGCTCACTGGCTTGGTTGGGCAGGGCAATAATAGCGTAAACCCGGTGAAAACCCTGCAGCCTCAGAAAATCCCTCAAAGCGGAATAAAGCCTGGTGGCGCCCCCCTGCTTGCGGCAGGACTGGTCCACGTAGACCGAGGAGACGACCGACCACTGGTAGGCGGCCCGCTCGTTATAGGTCGAGGCGTAGGCATATCCCGCCACCTTCCGGTCCACCTCCCAGACCACCCACGGGTACCTCGCGAGGGTATTCTCGATGCGCTGGGCCATCTCCTGAACCGTCGGGACCTCAAGTTCGAAGGTCACCGCTGTATTTAAAATAAAAGGCGCGTAGATATCCAGTATGCCGGCCGCGTCAGACGGGGCGGCCAGCCGGATGGTCCCCTGGTCCGTCATATTCTACCTCCTACCTCGGCTCTCCCTCGCTCCCAGCCTCACTGGTCTGACTGCCTCATCACTCCAGCTCAGTCGAGCTTTTCATAACCTTATTATCAGCACTGGTTATTAAAAAAAGCAAGGAGTTATTCCCTTACCGAACGATATAGAAAAACTCGGCTATCGCCAAGTCCTTTGACGAAGGCGAGAGCCCTAGTTGCACTTACGAGAATCGGAAAGTATTGGTATATACTTTCCGATTATGCAATATAAAAACCCTCATTGCAGAGGGCTTTTATATCCTTGATGCGCCACGGGTTCAGGTCATCTATTTCAATATGGGTTTACCCACCGGCAGAACCGTTTTACCGAATGCCGCGTTCAGGATAATCGCCGATGACATGTAGATCCCACAGACTCCGGTCGCCAGCAGGAAGTAAGCGGCGAAAGGTTTGTAAGCTGGACTCATCCAACCGATATCGATGAAGGTGACAAAGAAAACCCCGATGTCCAGTAAAACGAGAAGAATACTCATAACCAAGGCGGACTGCTTGAAATACGCGAACGTATAGAATGTGAGGATGATGAGTAAAACCAGCCAGGCCCACCCGTCGATGGTTGCGTCGATCGGCCAGCCATAAATACCGGCGAAGAACTTGATAAACATCTCCATTCCGCCTACCAGCATAAAGAAGGCGGAAAAGAACAAAAACACATTCCCCCCGGTTAAGGCGCCTTCTTTAAGCTCCAGTATACCTACAACCAGCTGCACGACAAACCCACCGATAAGCCAGCAGCCCAACAGCGGCAGAGCACCCGGTTTTACTGTTCCAGATAAAAGCGCGTAAAAGATGAAACAAGCTACTGCCAAGGCTACGAGACCTGCGGGCGCTGGATTTGCCCATTCCTTCGACTGCGACAACAAATTCACTCCTTCTTTTTCCTCTCCAGCAATCTTGACTGGAGGAACGTAGATTTTCAATCCGGGCTTGATCACTCAATCACTTGCTTTTGAGAATATAATCCTCTCCTTTTTTACCTCTCCCACGTCCTGGCTGGAGGGCCTATTTTGGGGATAGCTGTTGCGATTGTGCTTATAATCACATTATCGATTGTACCTTCATTCACATATTTTTGTAAATATATTTTTTCCATTTTTTTGATTTTTTTACATCTTCTGTAAGTTTTAGGCAAAAAAAAAGCTGGGGGCGCGCCGCTCTGAAGCCAACGATGCTCCCAGCCCTTTACGATTTACTCGGTTTTAGCTCTTTATAGAAATATACTTGGTAGTTCTACAACACTATTCAATGTACTAAGTTTTTGCATCCAATAAAGTAACGTTTAGACGCGCTCTATCAATATCATTTAAGTGAGTTAAGGGGTCGCAGCTTTACCTGACCCCAGGCCCCCAGGCGGTTGTCCTTTATCACCAGCACCCCGACCACCCCTTCGATCTCCTGCCCCACCTGAACGGCCTTCTCCACATCCTCCATCCCCTGGACCGCGTTTCCGACCGCGCTCGCGGCCGCGTCGGCCAGGGCCGCCGAGGCAGCCATCACCAGGGCGGCGTCGGCCTTTCCCGCGCTGTAGGAGGGGCCGACCGTACCCGACGAGGTGCAGATACCCAGCGGGGTCTGCCCCGGCTCGATCTCCAGGGCCAGCCGGCCGCTGAAGGGGGATTGGCCCGCGAAGATACCGATCTTCCGGGTCTTCTCGATCTTTAAGAAGATGTCACCGCCGTTCTCCACCAGGACCTCTTTCGCCCGGGTCAGGAGCCAGCGGCCGACCGCCTCCGCGAAGGCCCCGGCCACCGCGGCCATCGGCCCCACATCGGCCTTCCAGGCCGCCCTCCCCATCTCCTGGGCCAGCGGCGGGGCTCCCGGCAGCAGCAGGTGGGGTTCCAGGGTGGTCCGAAATACGGGGTCACGCCCGATGTAGTCGTCCATCTCCCGGCGCAGCCGCCACACCAACTGCTCCACCTGTTCGGGCAGCTCCGGGTGGTAGCTGTCGCGGTCTACCCCGATATACAGGTCGGTCTCCTTGACCACCACTTTAAAAAAGGCCAGGTCGGGGTTGCCGGCCTGGCTTCTGTAGCTTCTCTCAACGTACATTTACTAAAACTTTACCTCCATCGCCTTCATCGGGCAGTACTGGACGCACAGGCCGCAGACGACGCACTTCACATTGTCGAAGGTCACCTCCATCGAGGGCCGCTCCAGGAAAAGGGCCCCCACCGGACAGATGACGGTGCACGCGCCGCAGTCGGTACACAGCTCATGGTTCTTTATCACCGTCTGGCTCAGGAGTTCGACGACCACCCCGACCTCCTCCAGGTACTTGACCCCGTTCTCGAAGTTCTCGGTCTCTCCCGTCAGCTCCATGACCATGGACCCCTCCCGGCGGGGGTTGATGTCAGCCTTCAATATATTAACCATCAGGTCGTAGTCCTTGACCAGGCGGTAGATAATCGGCTGTTCCGACAGGGTCGCCTTAAACCGCAGTACGATCTTCTTGTTCATTAGCTGTTACCCCCCACCTTATGGTTGTTGTTCTTCTCCACCAGTCCCTTCGGGGTTATCCCCGCGTCAACCGAGGGGAGCAGCTGCGCCGGCTCGGTGATCTTGAACTCGCCGCGTTTGATCCAGTCCTTCAGGGTCTCGGCTATGGTGCGGGCCGCCGAGTAGCTGGACATCGAATTGGTCGGCACCTCCCGGCCGTTGACAACAATCTGGCCGCTCTTTAAGTCCGCGTAGCTGACCAGGCCCAGGTTGCCGGGTATCCCCTGAGGATAGCCCTCGCTGTAGTCCACCACCGGGGCGAATATCTCACTGTCTTTGACCGCCGTGTAGCGGAGTATCTCCTCGTCCAGGATGGGTATCGGTATCCCGATCCCCATGGTGAGCGAGACCCCGTACCCGGTCAGGCTGGTACCCCTTATCCACTTCGGGCTCATCTGCTTCAGGTCGCCGATCACCGCCAGCGTCCCCGCGCCTCCCAGCGGGACCCCGTTTTCTCCCCGGGCTGCGCCCGGGTTGTGCTGGGTGCCGTTCCAGGCCACGTATCCGACCCCGCCGCCCAGGAAGATGCGGGTGCCGATCCCAATGGTCTTGTAGTAGGGGTCGTTCAGCAGCGGGCTCAGCTGCCCGGCGCTGGAATAAGATGCGTTGCCCAGGTCAGGTTTCAGCATCCCCAGGTAGGTGTACAAGGTGCGGCTGGAAAGGTTCACCGCCACGTTGTAGTTCTGGTAGGCGTTGCGCGGATTAAACAGGAACGCCTCGTTGATCTCGTCCAGCGTGATGGTGGTCTCTATCCGGCGGCGGGGGTAGCAGCTGGTCGGGTACCCCTCGGCTTCGAGCCTTATCGGCTTTCTGGCCACCAGGTCCTCGATCACGTGGCCGCCGCCATAGAGGAACCGGCCCGGGTAGGGCTGGTTTTCGGGGTCGTGCTCCGGCAGCTCGGTGGCTCCCAGGTACGCGTCCACCGCGGCTATTCCGCCGTAAGCCAGCACGTCGTTCAGCCAGACCTTCTGCATCTTGATGCGCGGCTTGGGGTGGCCGAAGTTCAGGAAGACCCCCGAAGAACACATCGGGCCGAACGTCCCGGTGGTCACCACGTCGATCTCCCGGGCCGCCTGCTCCAGTCCTTTTTCCTCCACTATGCCGATCACCTCTTCCGCGGTGACCACTACCGCCTGTCCCCGGCTGATTTTTTCATTGATCTCAGCGTATGTTTTTTTGACTCCCACTGGTTTTCCCTCCTCAACTATCTGCAGTCGTTCGAATTACCGGTCCTTTATCAGCTGCAGGGCCTTCATCACTCCGTCGCGGGCGTCGGTCGCCCAGGCGTCGGCCCCTATCCGTTCCGCGTACTCGGGGGTCACGACCGCCCCTCCGATTATCACCCGGCTGTTCAATCCCCTGCTCTTGACTTCGTTTATTACCTCCGCCATCCGGGGCATGGTGGTCGTCATCAGGGCGCTCAGACCGATTATCTCGGCCTGTTCCTTCTCCGCCGTTTCCGCGATCACCGCCGCCGGCACGTCCCGCCCCAGGTCGATCACCTGGAAACCGTAGTTCTCCAGCAGCACCCCCACGATGTTCTTGCCGATGTCGTGGATGTCGCCCTGCACCGTGGCCAGGACGATCTTGCCCACCTGACCCTGGTCCTTTGCCTCCAGGTGGGGACGCAGGGCCTCGAATCCCAGCTTCATGGTTTCCGCCCCCAGTATCAGCTGGGGCAGGAAATAGGTCTGGGCCTCGTAGCGGCGGCCTACCTCGTCGATACCCGGGATCAGCGCCTGGTTCACCAGGTCCAGGGCGGGCGTCCCTTCCGCCAGCGCGCTGGCCACCAGTGCCCCGATGGATTCGCGTTTCCCCTGTATCACGGCCTGCCGGACCTGTCCTTTTATGTCAATTTCCGGCGCTGCCGCGCTGGCTGCCTCCCCGGCCGGTTTCACTTCACCGGCCGCGCTCTTCCCCACCGCCGGGGCGGCCTTCGCCCCCTGGAACCGTTTGATGTACTCCTGGCAGTAGGGGTCGCGGTTGAGCAGCACCTCGCTCGCGGCCAGCGCCTCACGCATTCGTTCGTCGAAGGGGTTCATGATGGCCAGGTCCAGCCCCTGGAACAGGGCCATCGCCAGGAAGGTGGAGTTTAATACCTCTCTCGCGGGCAGCCCGTGGGAGACGTTGCTCACCCCCAGGACCGTCCCGACCCCCAGCTCGCTCTTTATCAACCCTATGGCGCGCAGGGTCTCCAGCGCCTGGCTCTGCTGGGCGCTGGCGGTCTGCACCAGGCAGTCGATGAAAACGTCCTCCGCCCTTATCCCGTATCCGAGCGCGGCGTCCAGTATCCTCCTGGCTATCGCCAGCCGCTCCCCGGTGGTCTCGGGGATCCCTTGTTCGTCCAGGGTTAGCCCCAGGACCGCCGCCCCGTACTTCTTAGCGAGCGGGAGCACCGTCCGCAGGCTGTCTTCCTTCCCGTTGACCGAGTTGATCAGCGGCTTGCCGACGAAGGCCTTCAGTCCCGCCTCAATAGCCCCAGGGTTGGCCGAATCGATGGAGATGGGGATGTCTATCGCCGCCTGGATTTTCGACACCGCCAGGCTCATAGCGGCTGCCTCGTCGATCCCCGGCACCCCCATGTTCACATCCAGTATCGGGGTGCCCGCCTCGACCTGCCCGCGAGCCTCCTCCAGGACCATCTCGAACCGGTTCTCCCGTATGTCTTCCGCCAGCTTCTTGCGGGCGGTGGGGTTGATCCTCTCACCGATAAACGGCAGCCGCTCCGCTCCCGGGATCAGGACCAGGCTCGAACGGCTGGCCAGCGACGGCCGGCGCTTCACCTCGCGCTCGGCCGGCCGGCGTCCGCGCAGGGCATCGGCCACCGCCCGGATATGGTCCGGGGTGGTGCCGCAGCATCCTCCCACCAGCCAGGCCCCGGCCTCCACCATCCTCGGGGCGAAGGCCGCCATGTCTCCCGGGGTCTGTCGGAATACCGTGACGCCATCGATCAGGACCGGCAGTCCGGCGTTGGGCTGGACCACCAGCGGCAGCGGGGTCACCTCGGCCATGCGGCTTATCACCGCCAGCAGCTCCGCCGGGCCTCCCGAACAGTTGGCTCCCACCGCGTCCGCCCCCAGGGAGTCCAGGACCACCGCCGCGGTGGCGGCGTCCGTGCCCATCAGGGTCCTCCCGTTTGGCTCGAAGGTCATCTGGGCCAGCACCGGCAGCCGGGTCACCCCCCTGGCCGCTATCAGCGCCGCCCTTATCTCCATCAGGTCGGAAAAGGTCTCCAGCGCGATCAGGTCGGCTCCCGCCTCCACCGCCGCCTGGACCTGTTCCGCGAATGCCTCGTAAAACTCATCGAAATCCGCCGGTCCAAACGGCTGCCCCAGGAGCCCGGTGGGTCCGACAGACACGTATACCAGCGCCTTATCACCCGCCGCCTCTTTCGCCAGCCGCACCGCGGCCTGGTTTATCTCCCGGACCTGGTCCGCCAGGCCGTACTCACTCAGCTTGACCCGGTTACCCCCGAAGGTGTTGGTCTGGATAACCGAAGCCCCGGCCTCCACGTAAGCCCGGTGAACCTCCCGCACCTCATCCGGGTGAGTAAGGTTCCAGGACTCGGGGCATTCGCCCGGCCGCAAGCCCCGTGCCTGCAGCATCGTGCCCATCGCGCCGTCCAGGATCAAAACCCGTCCTCCGGTCAGCCTCTTCAGTCTCGATTCACCCTGGCTCACTGCCTTGTCCATCAACTTCCTCCTCATCGCTCTGAGACGAAGTAAACTCGGCTGTCGCCAAGCCTCTGGCGAGAGCGAGAGCCGTAGTTGCGAAGAAAACTAGGTTACTGCCGAAGGCAGGAACCATAGTTGCACTTGCTTCGGAGTGCACTTGCTTATTATCAGAAAGTTCGGCTTAAACTTTCTGATAATGTAAAAAACCCCCTCGACCAGAAGGGGCTATTCTATCGTAAATACCCGCCTCTCATCTTTCAGAACTTTGTCTGTGGGAATTGGCACCTGACCGGGACAGCGGAAAAACACCGCTTACACGATCTGGTTGCCGGGTTTCATCGGGCCCATCCCTCCACCTCTCTGGATAAGAGTAACTGAACTATAGAATTTTTAAAACACTGGCGTCAGCATAGCATACACCAATCATGGATGTCAATACCAAATCAGGCCTTATCCGCCGCGTGGTCTTCGGCCTTCTTCACCTCAGCCGGCTCAGCCTTGATCGGCTCTTCACGGGTGGCGCCCTTAAACTCGTTGATGCTCCGGCCTAGAGCGCGTCCCACGTCCGGCAGCTTGCCGGGCCCGAAGATCAGCAGCACGATAGCCAGTACGATGATCATTTCCATAGGGCCGATGCTGGGAAGAACAAATCCGAGAGTAGACCACATAATACCCAACCCTTTCTTGACCGCATAATCTTCAGATACAAACCCATTATACCACTACCGTCGAAAAAGAAAATCACATTTTTCTTAAAGCTTTTCCCGCTGTCAACCGATAAACTATATGATGATATGCTTGCCTGCTCCTTCAGCAGGAAGACCTCGGTAAAAGGAGGCCAAAGATGTTCTACGCCCTGCACACAGCCAGCCTGGGAATGCAGGCCCAGCAGATGAATATCGATAACATCGCCCACAACCTCTCCAACGTCAACACCACCGGGTTCAAAAAGAACCGGGTCGAGTTCCAGGACCTGCTGTACGACATGATCCGCCAGCCGGTAACGGACGAAAACGGCCAGGCCGCTCCCACCGGGCTTTACCTGGGGCTGGGGGTCAGGACCGCCGCGACCCAGACCATGTTCAACGCGGGCAGCCTCACCAGCACCAATAACCCGTATGACGTCGCCATCGTCGGCGACGGTTTCTTCAAGATCGAGGTCCCTGGCCAGGAGGAGCCCCTGTACACCAAGGACGGGAGTTTTAAGGTGGACAGCGCCGGCACCCTGGTCACCACTGACGGCTACCGGGTGATAGGGGTGGACGAGATAGCGGAGAACGCTACCGACTTCACCATCGCCTCCGACGGAACCGTGACCTACAAGACTCCTGACTCCGACGACCCGGTCGAGGCCGGCCGCATCGAACTGGCCCGCTTCATCAACCCCGCGGGCCTGGAGCACGTCGGCCGGAACCTCTACCGCCTTACCGCCGCCTCGGGCGAGGCCACTGACTGGGACCCCGAGGCTGACGGCAGCATCAGTCTCGAACAGAACTACCTGGAGGCCTCGAACGTTCAGGTAGTGGATGAGATGGTGAACATGATCCTGGCCCAGCGGGCGTACGAGACCAACTCCAAGATCATCCAGACCTCTGACGAGATGCTGGGCATCGTGAACGGACTCAGACGCTGATAGAAAGGCAACCGATCCATGACCATAAACCCGACTGCCGCCGCGCCAAAAGCCAACACCGCTGGAGACTCCTCCAGTTCCACCCGGACGACTGTTTCGGGTGGCGGTTTTTCCGACGCCCTGAGCCAGGCGAAGGCCAAGCAGCAGCAGGAGCTGAAGCAGGCCTGCCAGCAGTTGGAGAGCTTCATGATCCAGCAGATGCTGGAGAGCATGAACCGCACCGTTCCCGAAAGCGGGTTCCTGCCCAAGAGCGCCGGGCACGACATCTGGAAGTCGATGCTTACCGAACAGTATGCCGCGGCCATGTCCCAGAGGGGTTCACTGGGCCTGTCCGACATGCTGTACCAGCAGCTCAGCCGGGACGGCGGTCTCGACACCGGCACCAGCACCAGCACCACGGACGTCATACCGTCAAACCGGCCGAGCAGCAGGAAAACCGCCAGCCGCACCGCCGGTTCGGGCTGGGCCTCGAACCGCGCCCGCAGCAGCCAGGGCCGGGCCGGCATCTCCGCCATCGTGGAGTCCGCCGCCCGCCGGTACAACCTCCCCGGCCGCCTGATCAACGCGGTCATCCAGGCCGAGTCCGACTTCGATCCCACCTCGCTCTCCCCTGTCGGGGCTGCGGGCCTCATGCAGCTGATGCCCGGCACCGCCGAATCGCTGGGGGTAAGCGATGTCTGGGACCCCGCGCAGAATATCGACGGCGGCTGCCGTTATCTCAGGCAGATGCTCGACCGCTACGACGGCGATATCTCACTGGCACTGGCCGCCTACAACGCCGGCCCGGGCAGCATCGACAAGTACGGCGGCATCCCGCCCTACGCGGAGACCCGGGCCTACGTGCAGAAGATACTGTCCTCCTACTACGGCAGGTAGTATGATAACGATGTGGGGGTGAGTCTTTGGCCAAGACGCAGAGCAGCATAAAAACCGTCATCTTCCTGCTGCTGCTGACCCTGCTGGGCGGAAGCCTGGGGTTCGGCGCCTTCTTTTACCTGAAGAGCACCCGGCCGACCTCCCCCAACTTCGACGACGCCTTCAGCCTGGCCGACCAGCGGTACAAGGAGGCCCGCGACCTTGAGACGGACGGGGAGATCACCCTCGCCCGCCTCAAGTACACCCAGGCCCGCGAACTCTTCGAACGCCAGGGGAACCAGACCAAGCTGAACCTCGCCAACGAGGGCATCGCCCGCACCATCGCGCTGGCCCGCGACTACAGCCTGGACGGCAACGCCCTGAACAACCTGTTTAACGAAAAGATAGCCGGCTACCGCAGCAACGAGCTGCCCAACTGGGAGATCAAGGGACAGGTCGACTTCCGCTTCATCGACGGGCAGAAGCGCTACTTCATCCAATCCCTGGAAAACCTGGCCCTGCAGAACCCCACGGTCGCCGGCCGGATAAGCGGCTGGCTCTCCCAGCGGGCCGCCCTGGCCGGGAACTACACCCCGTACGCCCTGGCCCCGGACCTCGGCTACCCCCTGCAGCCGTACCGCAACCCCACCAGCTTCCTGGTCAGGAGCCGCCTGGTGGTCGAAACCACCAAGCTCCCCGCTTACCAGGTCGTCAGGAGCTGGTTCCCCTACCCCGTGAACACCCCCGTCCAGTCCGGCACCCTGCTCTCGCTGCAGCCGCTGGACGCCATCAAGTTCCCGCCCCAGGTCGAGGGCGAGGTCGGGATAGCCTACACCGAACTCAAAAACATGCTCCGGGGCCCGCTCACCATCGACCTCGAGTACCAGGTCCAGACCAGGGAGATAAATAAAAAAATCGACCCCCAGTGGGTCGGCAGCTATGACCCCGCATCAGAGCTTTTCCAGCGGTACACCCGCTCCGAGGCCCACCTGGAGCAGAGCGACCCCATGAAAAAGACCGCCAGCGACATAGTCGGCGACGAGAAGAACCCGGCCCTGAAGGCCCGCCTCATCTACAACTGGATCGGGGAGAACATCATTTTACAGAACGTATCCTATCCCCTGGTCACCGGCGCCTCCGCCTCCCACTACGCGCTGGAGAAGCACCGGGGCGACGGCCTGCTGATGGCCTACCTGTTCACCGACCTCTGCCGCTGCCAGGGCATCCCCGCCCGGGTCGTGGCCGGCTACCGCCTGGTCCCCGGCTCCGAAGCCCCCATAGGCTGGGCCGAGTTTTACCTGCCCAACTACGGCTGGATCCCCGTCGATCCGGGGACCGCCCAGACCGTCTGCCTGTCAAACACCCTCACCAGCGTCGACAAGCAGAGGGTCAAGGACTACTACTTCAGCAACCTCGACCCCCTGCGGGTCAGCTTTAACCAAACCTCGATGGCCCCCCTCACCCCCGCCAAGCCGAGCGAGCGGTCTTTCAGCCTCATGCTGCTCACCCCGGAGCTGGAATGCGGCGGCAGCAACGTTTCGGTGGACAATTTGCAGTACACCCTCTCCGCCACCAGGCAGGAGCCGGCCCCGGCTGTACAACCGGCCCAGCCTTCTGCACCGCCCCCTAAGCCATAAAACCTGGCAAGCGGACTGAATCAGCGCTGTAACTCAGCGGCTGTTGCGGAGGTGCCAGTCACGCCCTCAGTTTTTAGCAGCATTCCCTAGGGTCCTAGCCCTGTAATTCGTTTACCCCACCCCGCCGGAATCTCCACCACCCAGCATTCAATCAGCCCCAAACCTGCAAAGTAATGTCAAGGGCAAAAAAAGCAAACTGTTTGAATAGGTAAAAAGGAGTATTATATACTAAGCAGCCGCAGAATTGCGTCAGCCAAAAGAAATATTCAGGGTAGGTAAC
>JABLWZ010000051.1 GCA_013178275.1 Bacillota bacterium
AACTCGGTTTAGTCAGCCTCATGGACCGATATTTAGAGATTCGAAACGCTTGATGAACCGCCGTATACGGAACCGTACGTACGGTGGTGTGAGAGGTCGGCGGAGAGACTCCGCCTCCTACTCGATTAGTTGGCGTGGTTGGATACCAGGGCCTTAATTGTCACATTTTGGCGCGAGTGATAAAATAGCTGTTATAGGAAGGAGGTCGTTTGATGCTCGACCAACCCTGGTTCGTTCAAAAACTGGCCGAGAAAGACCCCGAGCTGCACCGGCAGGTCGTCCAGGCTATCGAACTGGCCACCGGTCCGGGGGTGCTGGATGAGAAGACCAAGCTGCTTATCGTACTCGCCCTGGACGCTTTCAAAGGCAGCTCTCCCGGGGTGAAGGCGGTGGTGGAACAGGCCCGGAGGGCCGGGGCCACCGAGCCGGAGATCAGGGAGACCCTGAGGATAGCCTACCTGGTCTCGGTGATGGGCTGCCTCGGCGCCAGTTCGGAGGCCTACTGAAGCATAAAACATGGAAGGACAGGAAGATGTCGCTCGTTAAGCAGGTACAGCAGTACTTGGATCTGCACCACCCCGGGTTCAAGGCGATGGAGTTTGCCGAAAGCACCGCCACCTCGGAACTGGCCGCCCAGGCGCTGGGGGTGGAGGTGGGCCAGATCGCCAAGACCCTGGTGTTCAAGGGCAAGATGGACTACGTGATGATTGTGGCGGCCGGGGACGTCAAGATAGACCACAAGAAGCTCCGTGAGGTGGTCGGGAGCAAGACCCGCATGGCGACCCCCGACGAGGTCCTGGAGGTCACCGGCTACCCCGTGGGCGGGGTGTGCCCGCTGAATCTGAGGCAGCCGGTCCGCATCCTGCTTGATTCCAGCCTGGACCGGTTCCCCGTGGTTTTCGCGGCAGCCGGGTCGCCGAACTCCGCCCTGCCGGTAACCCTGGAGCAGCTTCGGCAGATGACCCACGGAGAGGTCGTGGCGGTCTCGGAAATCTGATGTATGGAGGGTTTACGGTTGGAGATCTATTCTCGCAAGAAATCGGTGGAGATAAACCTGGCGGGCCCGGACCGGCTGTCCGTCAACGCGGTTTTTAAGGACTCGGTGCACGAGATCAGGGTCAGGATCATGGTCGGCTTCCCCGAGATGGTGATCAGAGACGCCCAGGTGGAGTTCGTGAGCTGTCCCTGGGACCTCTGCTACGAGGCGGCCGGGGTGATGTCCCGGCTGGTCGGGCTGAAGCTGGGACGGGGAATCAGAAAAACCGTCAAGGAAGCGGTGGCCGGGAGCGACGGCTGCTCCCACCTCGGCGAATTGATGAGTGAGGTTATGCAGGCGCTGATGCAGGCCCACTACCGTACGCAGCTCTACCTGCTGGATCCCGAGGAGCGCGCCCAGGCGACTATCAGTACGCTGAAAGGGACCTGCCGGGCCTTCAGCGACCCAGAGCGCCAGCCGGTCCCCCTGGGCAACTGGACCACCATGCAGTCGGAGAAATCGATGGAGGAGATTTGAGGGGACTAGACGAAATACTATGGTTATCAGAACCGAACTGGATTAGGAACAGGAAGATCAGATGAACAACCTGAACCATGGGAGAAGTTCCATACCGCAGTTCGTTCACCTCCACTGCCACACCGAGTACAGCCTGCTGGACGGGGCGGCCCGCATCGATCCGCTGGTCAGGGCTGTCAGGGACCTGGGCATGCCGGCGGTCGCCATAACCGACCACGGCAACATGTGCGGGGTGATCGATTTTTACCGAGCCGCCAGGAAAAACGGGGTCAAGCCCATCCTGGGCTGCGAGGTCTACGTAGCGCCCCGCACCCGCCACGAGCGCACCTCCGGGGTGGATGACAACATCTACCACCTGGTGCTGCTGGCGGAGAGCCAGACCGGTTACCAGAACCTCCTGAAGCTGGTCAGCAGGGGCCACCTGGAGGGTTTCTACTATAAACCGCGCATCGACCTCGACCTGCTGCAGGAGCACCACGAGGGCATCATCGCCCTGAGCGCCTGCCTGGGTGGACTGGTGCCCAGCCTGCTTTTGAAGGGGGACGTGGATGCCGCCCGGGAGGCGGCGGGCCGCTACCGGGAGATATTCGGACCCGAGGGTTTTTTCCTGGAGCTGCAGGATCACGGGATGGCCGAGCAGCGGACCGTCAATCCCCGCCTGATCGAACTGGCGCGCCGGTTGGACATCCCCCTGGTCGCCACCAACGACCTGCACTATATCCGCCGGGACGACTCCGCGCTGCAGGAGGTGCTGATCTGCATCCAGACCGGCAAGACCCTGCAGGACGACGACCGCTCGCTGCGGTTTCCCACCGACGAGTTCTACCTCCGGAGCGCGGAGGAGATGTACCGGCTCTTCGGGGAGCAGCCCGAGGCGCTGACCAACACCCTGGTGATCGCCGACCGCTGCCAGGTCGACCTTGACTTTTCCACCATGCACCTGCCCGAATACCAGGTCCCGGCCGGGTTCACCCGCGACACCTTCCTGGCCGAACTCTGCCGCGAGGGGATAAAAAAACGCTACCGGCAGGTCACCCCCGAGGTCGAGCAGAGGCTGGGGTATGAGCTGGAAGTGATATCCCAGATGGGCTTCGCGGGGTACTTCCTGATCGTCCAGGACTTCGTGAACTGGGCCCGCACCAAGGGCATCCAGGTGGGGCCCGGCAGGGGCTCCGCGGCGGGCAGCCTGGTGGCCTACGCCCTGGGGATCACCGACCTGGACCCGATTAAGTACGGGCTGCTGTTCGAGCGGTTTTTAAACCCGCAGCGGGTGAGCATGCCCGATATCGACATCGACTTCTGCTACCAGCGGCGCGACGAGGTTATCAGCTACATAGTCCAGAAGTACGGCAGCGAAAAGGTGGCCCAGATCATCACCTTCGGGACCATGATGGCCCGGGCGGCGATCCGCGACGTGGGCCGAGTGCTCGGCATCCCGCTGAGCGAGGTCGATCGGGTGGCCAAGCTGGTGCCTGAAGAGCTGGGGATCACTATCGAGAGGGCGCTGGAGCATTCTTCCGAACTGCGCCGCGCCTACCAGTCGGACGAGCGGGTGAGCCAGCTGCTGGACATGGCCCAGGCGCTGGAGGGTATGCCCCGCCACGCATCCACCCACGCGGCGGGACTGGTGATAGGCAAGGGAGAACTGATGAACTACCTGCCCCTGCAGCGGACCGGCGACGTGGTGGTGACCCAGTTTCCCAAGGACACGGTGGAGGAGATCGGCCTCCTGAAGATGGACCTCCTGGGGCTTCGGACCCTGACCGTGATAAACGACGCGGTGACCGCCATCCGGGAGCGGGAACCAGGGCTCAGCCTGGATGACCTGCCGCTGGATGACCAGAAGACCTTCGAACTGATAAGCCGGGGGGACACCATCGGGGTGTTCCAGTTTGAAAGCCCGGGGCTGCGTACCCTGATAAGGGAGCTGAAGCCGAACTGCTTCGAAGACCTGGTGGTCCTGAACGCCCTCTACCGTCCCGGCCCCCTGGGCAGCGGGATGATCGAAGAGTATATTAAAAGGAAACACGGCGAAACCCCGGTCCAATTCCTCCACCCTTTGCTGGAGGGGACACTGAAGGAGACCCACGGGGTGATCGTTTACCAGGAGCAGGTGATGCGGCTGGCCAACGAGGTGGCCGGCTTCAGCCTCGCCGAAGCGGACGAGCTGCGGCGGGCGATGGGTAAGAAGAAGCCCGAGGTGCTGGCGGCTTACCGGGACCAGTTCATAGAAGGGGCCAGGCTCCGGGAGGTTAACCCGAGCGTGGCGGAAAAGGTCTTCGAGCTGATGGAGTATTTCGCGGGGTACGGTTTCAACCGCAGCCACTCCGCCGCTTACGCCCTGCTCATATACCAGACCGCTTATCTCAAAGCTCACTACCCCGGGGAGTACATGGCCGCGCTGCTCACCAGCATGATGAACAACATCGGCAGACTGGCGTTTTATATCGAGGAGTGTCGGCGGATGGGCATCCTGGTACTGCCGCCTGACATCAACGAGAGCCAGGAGCGTTTCGTCGCCTCCCAGGGCAAGATTCGGTTCGGTCTGGCCGGGGTCAAGCAGGTGGGCGAGGGAGCGGTGGTGTCGATACTGATGGCCCGGCGGGAGAAAGGCCCCTTCGGTTCGCTGCTGGAGTTCTGCGAGCGGGTGGACAGCCGCCAGGTCAACCGCCGGGTGATAGAGAACCTGATCCGCGGCGGGGCTTTCGGCTCACTGGGCCTGAAGCGTTCACAGCTGATACAGATGCTCGACCAGACCATGGAGACAGCGCAGCGGGTGCAGCGGATGCGGGCGGGAGGACAGGTGTCCCTGTTCGACCTCGGTTCCATAGCCGAGGAGACGGTCATCGACAGCGGACCGATCCCCGACATACCCGAATTTCCGTTCAAGGAACTGCTGAACATGGAGAAGGAGGCACTGGGTCTTTACCTCAGCGGCAGCCCTCTGGACGAGTACAAGGACCACCTCAAGGACCGCATCAGCCACGCCATCGCCGAGCTGACCCCGGACGAGGACGGGAAGCGGGTGGATGTCGGCGGGGTCGTGGGGAGCCTCGACAAGCGGGTCACCCGCCGGGGGGAAAGCATGGCCACCCTGCAGCTCGAGGACGCGACCGGCTCGCTCAGTGTTGTGGTCTATCCGCAGACCTTCAGCCGGCACGCTTCGGTGCTGGAAAAAGGAAGGGTTTTGATTATTCGGGGAAGAATAAAGGCACAGGAAGACAAGCTGGAGCTGATAGCCGAACAGCTGGTGCCGGTCTCGGACGACCCGGGAGACCAGGTGGTGATCATCGAGGTGCCCTTCGGGTCGAGGGACAAGACGCGCATCGAGCAGGTTTACAGCATCCTGTCCCGGTACCCCGGCGGCACCCAGGTATGCTTCAGCTTCCAGGCCGAACAGAAGAAGTTCCGGGTACCCAGGAAGTACTGGGTGAATTTTACCCCCGAACTCCTGATCCAGATCGAGAAGCTGTGTGGTGAAAATTCCCTGTCGGTCAGGAGCCTCACGGTTTGACGTAGAGCGGCTTACGTGGTAACATTTGGTTGATAAACGCGCGGGGAGGATTCGCGATGGAGGTTGGCAAGGTCAATCCGGTTGTAACCAGCAACATCAGCGGCGATTACATCATAGTCAAGGCGCTGGAAAATGGGGTAACCATCATGGGCCTGACCCGGGGGAAGGACACCCGGTTTCACCACACCGAAAAACTCGACCGTGGGGAGCTGATGGTGGCGCAGTTCACCGAACACACCTCGGCCATCAAGATCCGGGGCAAGGCGATGGTCTATACCCGGTTCGGCAACATTGATACCCTGGAGGAAAAACCCTAAAAAAATATTTTTTCCAGCAGGAAATATAGGAGTCTTAGTCGAACAAGAACCGAGATTCTAGTAAAAACGGGGAAGGGGGCTCGGTGGAGTGTGGACGGTAGTATACATCTCACCCAATAAAAACACCGCCGAGATCTTAAAGAAGGTTTTAAGTGACGAAGGGGTGTTGGTCCAACTGCGGCCAGTCGGAGTGCCCCAGGAGGGAGACGGCAATTCTTTCGAAATCCTGGTTCCCGAATCAGAGGTGGAAGAGGCCCACGAGATACTGGCAGCCGCCCTGGGAGAGTGTTAGGGCGACCAGAAAGAGAATAACACAAACAAACAGCGCACTGGCGCTGTTTTCTCTTGTTCCATAATCGAAAAGTATATAAGGGAACTTTCCGATACAAGCAAGTGTAACTACGGCTTTCGCCTTAGCTAGGGCTTGGCGACAGCCAAGTTTTCTTCGCCGCTTCGAAATATCGGTATTTGGTGAGCTGAGTTACAGAAAAACAACCGGCAATACTGCTATAATACCGCTGGAGACCTATGGGTAATCGGGCGCTTAAAGTTTTTTTCCCCGGACTCGAAATTAAGAAGTAGGGACCAAATCGACAACCCATCGACTCAATACGGCATCCATGGAAGGAGGTAATTAAGATCAAGGGATTGATTAAACGCAACAAAATAGGTTGGGTGGCACTGGTAACCCTGCTGGTGACTGCCGCGGCAGTATTCCAGCCGTTTACGATTGGAGCTGGCGCAGCCTTTCCGTCGGTTACCGGGTTTACCCCGGCCAACTGTGAGACCGAGGTTCCGGTGGACTCGACGATCGCGATCACTTTTGATGAAAACATCAGCCCGGGGATATTCTTCGACGACCTGGTGATAAAGACCTACAAATCGGGCATGCCATTCACCTACACCATCGCCGGCGATACCCTGACCCTTACCCCGAATTTTACCCTGAGCTACAGCATGACCTACTCCGTGACCATCCCCGCGGGAGCGGTCAAGGACGCGGCCGGTAATCCCAACAAGTACATTTACGGCTTCAGCTTCACCACCGAAGCTCCAGCGGCCGCCTCGCCCCCGGTGGTGAACGAGGCGGAGAGCTACCCCCGCCAGTACGCGCGCGACATGGCGGTCGACAAACCGATCACCATCAAGTTCAACGAGGTGATACTGGCGGGGCCGGCCTTCAACTACATCACCCTGAAGGACGCCAACAACCGGAGCGTGGCCATCACCAACAAGAAGATTCAAAACGGACTGCTTACCATATACACCTATCAAAAGAAGAAGGACACCCGCTACACCCTGACCATACCAGCGAGTGCGGTCAAGGACAAGGACGGCAACATGTTCGCCGGGGCGTACCGGTTGAGCTTCACAACCAAGGCGCGGTAGATTCAGTGGATGGGGAAAACGTGCGATTGGTCTTCCGACTGCCCGTCGATCATGACGAACCGGCTCAGCAGCTCCTGACGGTTCTTCACCGACAGTTTGTTGTAGAGGTTGCGCAGGTGGGTTTTCAGGGTGTTGTTGGAGATGTTCAGCTGCTCCCGGATAAACGGGTTGTTCCTGCCCTGGAGCAGCATCAGCAGCACCTCGTTCTCGCGCCTGGTCAGGCCGTATGACCGGGTAAGGCGGTCAACCTGCTCCATAAATGAATAAGACTCACCCAGCCTGATCGGATCAGGCTGTTTTTCTGCGACCATCCCGCGGTCGGTGAAATGATCGTAATGGTAGACTCTTTCAGGGACCGGGGGGATCGGTTCGGGCTCGGAAACGTCGGGAGCCGCGGGTTCCCGGATCGCCCCGTCCTCCAGCGTCGGTTCGAAGTTTTCGCTGTCGGCGGTCTCTACAGCCGCCGCGGCCTCCATCTCCGCGATCGCGGGTTCGGGAGCCGCGAACGGGGCCTCCCAACCCGCGAAGGTCTCCTTCTGGCCCTGGAAGGCCAGGGTCCCCAGAAGCATCAGCAGGGCGGCGAACAGGGACACCCGGTTCAGGTCCGAGGGATCGACCATGAGGCTGGGAAAGATCAGGGTCGTCGAGACTTCTCCCACCAAAATAGAAAGAGTTATCAGGAAGAATCCCGAACCCACCACCAGGGCCGGGTAGCGGTGACGGGAGCCCATGTAGACGAACAGCAGCCAGGTGTAGGTGTCGAACAGCGCGAACCCGGCCTGGAAAAGGACGAATGAAAGGTACGGGATCATACTGTAAACCAGGGGGAAAAGCAGGAACCCCGCTCCCAGCAGGGGGAGCACCGGCCGGTAGAGGTACCGCAGGTCGACCTCCCGGATGAGGTAGATGCACAGGCCCGCCAGGATGGTGACCCCGCAGTAGACCGTGTTGGACAGGTAGTATGCCTCCTGGCCGGAAAAGGGCCAGTTTATGGAGATCAGCTTGTACATAAAACCGCCCGCCAGGTAGTACAGGATTATCAACAGCACCATCCTGGACGGGATGGGGAATACCCGACTCTGTACCGAGGGTTCGGGCAGCGGCGGCTGAAGCAGAGGTTTCCTTTCCTCCGCCCGGTATCGGAGCAGCAGCATCAGCAGCGAGAGCAGCGGCAGGCAGCCCAGTATTATAAAGGAAGGGAAATAGCTATAGGATTCAAGCAGAGATATAAGTGTGCTGCCAAGGTGAGGCAGAACCAGTGATATTATTAATAATAAGACTAAAACAATAGAATATGCAAAATAGGTGCAGAAATATGAAAGCAGGGTGCCAAGCAGCACCGCGCCGGCGAAGTACAGGCCGGCGGTCTTTGCCGGCAGGTGACTGTTCAACTCCCCCCAGGCAATGACCAGTACCGCGCCTCCGAAGCCTGACGCCGCAGCGGCGAAGATGACCATCGCGGGCAGGGGCAGGGAGGACGGGGCGGCGGCGAAAAGACCGACCAGCAGCGGCCCAGCGGAAGCCAGCAGACCGCTGATCACGAGCAATCTTCGCCGCTTCAGGAGAGGAGAATACTTGATAGCTGCTCGGGCAGTCAGGAGGTACGCCAGCGAGTTAAAAAAAAGAAAGCAGATAAAAACCTTCTCGGTTTGTCCCGGCTGCTGGGTCACCTCGATGAGAAGCGGGCCGCTCAAAAAGAAAGCCCAGAGCCAGCCCTGGACCAGTCCAAGACCGGTATACCCAAAACGCATAAAAGGATCTCTCATTTCGGGTGGCATTTAAAAATGTATAAATGATTCCGCAGCACTCACCCCTCCGGGGTGAAGCAGAATTATTATAACACGAAACACCCGGCAAACTGAATAAAGGAGTTTAAAAGCAGGCACTGAAGCTTGAACGAGCTGACCTCCGCCACCGGGGAACAATAATACAGTGCTGTAAAAGCGAGTGAAAGCTGGAATCAGGGGTACCGTCAGCCCCAGCGGCAATAATCGAACCGCCTGAAATTGGAGCGACGGAAGGCTTGATCGGTAAATAAGAAGAACTGTATTTGGAGTTTAAAAGCAGGCACTGAAGCTTGAACGAGCTAACCTCCGCCACTGGGGAACAATAGTACAGTATTGTAAAAGCGAGTGAAGGCTGGCATCAG
>JABLWZ010000052.1 GCA_013178275.1 Bacillota bacterium
GGATGTCCGCCGGCACCCGCTCCAGGGCCATCACCGCGCAGGCTCCCGCCTCCTCGGCGATCCGTGCCTGCTCGGGGGTGGTCACGTCCATGATCACCCCGCCCTTCAGCATCTCCGCCAGTCCTTTCTTAACTGTCCAGGTACCTTTTTCCGCCATTTTTATCCCCCTCAACTTAATAACTACGAATAGCATTTTACTATATGCCGCAACTTAAAACAAGAAAATCGAGGTTTTAAAGGCTCAATCGAACAGGTTCCCGGTGCTGGCCTCAACCAGTCCTAGGTGTTTTCGGGTCAGGTCCGTCACCTTGCGCCCGCTGGGGGTACGGATCAGGAGCCCCTCCTTCAACAGGTACGGCTCCACCACATCCACCAGGGTGTCCACCTCTTCGTTGAGGGTGGCGGCCAGGGCCTCGATGCCCACCGGCCCTCCCCGGTAGACCTGCATGATGGTCCTCAGCACCCGGAGGTCCAGCTCATCAAGCCCCGAGAGATCGATCCCCTCCAGGCTGAGGGCCTGGTCGGCGATCTCCCTGGTGATGACCGCCTCCCCGAACACCTGGGCATAGTCCCGCACCCTTTTTAAAAGCCGGTTGGCGATACGGGGGGTGCCCCGGGAGCGGCTGGCGATCTCCCGCGCGGCCTCGGGCACGAAATCCACTTCCAATAAGTTCGCCGAGCGCTCCACGATGGTCTGCAGCTCATCCACCGAGTAAAAATCCAGGTGGTACATCAGTCCGAAACGCTCCCGCATCGGTGCGGAGATCAACCCCGCGCGGGTGGTCGCTCCCACCAGGGAAAACGGCTTTACCTTTATCTTGACCGTCTTGGCGAAGGCCCCCTTGTCGATCACGAAATCGATCTGAAAGTCCTCCATCGCCGAATAGAGGAACTCCTCCACCGGCCGGGGCAGGCGGTGGATCTCGTCGATAAACAGGATATCTCCCGGCTGCAGATTGGTCAGGAGCCCCATCAAGTCGCCGCTCCTCTCGATGGCCGGCCCCGAGGTGGCCACCAGGTTGACCGACATCTCCCGGCTGATGATGTGGGCCAGGGTCGTCTTGCCCAGCCCGGGCGGGCCGTAAAGCAGCACGTGGTCGATGCTCTCCGCCCTCGCCTTGGCGGCCTGCAGGGCTATATTCAGCCGTTTCTTGATGGCGGCCTGCCCGACATACTCCTCCAGGGTGTTGGGCCGCAGGCTGACCTGCCCCTTGTCCTCCATCTGTTCATTCGCGTCCATCAGTCTTACCCGGGCCAAACCATCACTTCCTTTTTCTCAAAAGCTGGCGCCCCGATCCTCAAACCGGGCCCGTAATCTGTCACTTCGACCCGTAGACCTGATCCAGGATGTCCTGCAGGGTCTGCAGGCTGTCTTGCTTCTCCGCGGCCTTGTCCAGCAGCTTGCGGGCCTCGTTCGGCGAGTGCCCGAGCTGCTCCAGCACGATCTGGGCCTCCTCCCGCAGCCGCAGCCAGCGGGCCTCCTCCTTCGACACCGGCTCCGCGCCCGCGCCGCCAGGAACCCCGTCCGGCAGCTCATCCTCAACCAGCAGGAAAGGAAGCATCTTACCCATCATGCTGGCCACGATCTTCCTCGCTGTGCGGTCCCCAACCTGTTTCATGGTGCAGAGTAACTTGATGTCCTGGTCCTCGATCGCCCGCGCCAGCCGGGGGATCGGGGCGTTCAGCATCCTCAGCGCGTTGCTGGTACCGATCCCCTCCACCTTGGTGAAGAGCTGGAAAAACTCCCGGTCGCTCTCCTTTTGGAACCCGATCAGCACCGGGACCAGGTTCCCGCCGCCTACTCCCCCCTCGATATAATGGAGGGTGTAAAGCTCCAGCGGCTGTCCCGGCAGGAAGGTCGACTCCATCTCCCGCCGGTCCACCGTCATCAGCATCACCTCGTAGACCAGCCCACCCACCCGCAGACAGACCCCTCTATCGCTGAATCCTTCGATTATACCGTAAACCTTCGTTATCATTTACTGCCACCCATTTTCCTTCGTTATCAGGTTTCCCGCTCATAAACCATACAATTTGGCAGACATTATCTCATTATCGGGTTTCCCGCCCAGCTTACCGGGACTACCCCCTGCCGCCGGTCACCGCGTTCACCCGCCGCTCCTGCAGGTGGCAGAGGGCCACCGCTATCGCGTCCGCCACGTGCTCCGACGAGGGCTCCACCGAAAGCCGCAGCACCACCTTGACCATGCTCTTCACCTGCTGCTTGCTGGCCCGACCGTTCCCGGTCAGCGACTTTTTCACCCGGGTAGGGCGATAGCTGGCCACCGGCACCGAATGACTGGAGGCCGCCAGGAGGCACACCCCGCGAGCGTGTCCCATCAGCACCGCCGAGGCCGGGTTCTGGTAGTCCGAGTAGAGGTCCTCCACCGCGACCAGGTCGGGCTCGAAACTGGCGACCACCTCGGTCAGGCCCAGGTATATCTCCCGCAGCCGGTCCTCCAGCGGACGATTGGAAGGGGTCGAGATGATGCCCCCCTCACGAAAGGCCACCGTCCCGTTTACCTCCTGCAGCACCGCGTAACCCGTATTGGAGAGGCCGGGGTCGATCCCCAGCACGGTTATCCCCGATGGTTTTTCCGCTGCTGGCACATTCATGACCTTATCATACCTTTAGGAGAAAATTACAGCAAGACCAGACCGGTCGGAATTGGAAAACCGGCTCCCTCCCGGTCTCAGGTGTGGCGGTGCTTCAGGCGGGAAATCGGAAGTGGTGGGTTATCTTGCTGGGCCAGGAGAGCAGCACCTCGGTCTCGGTCGCGTACGGGCCCGCGTTGTGGATTACCAGCGGCACCCCGTCGCGCCGGCGCTGGTCGGATACTACCCCGATATGGTCGACGGGCGGCCCAAAGATGACTATATCCCCCGGCTGCCACTCCACCAGGTTGTCCACCTCCCAGGGCCTCACCTCGGTAGTCAGCCGCTTGGCATGGCGGGAAAAAAACACCTCCAGGTTGGGCACCCGCCGAAAATCGATGTTTGGCTCCGGCCTCTGCCCGGTGCGCCCATACGCCGTGGGGTGCTCCCGGATGTCCCGGTCCAGCAGCTCCTTCAATCCGCAGCCGGCCTCCCGGTAAGCCCGCCAGACCACGTCGGTGCAGGCCCCCTTACCCTCGGGAGGGTAGCCGTTATAATATGCCGCGTCATACTCGGCCCTTATCTCCACCTCCCGCCGCGCGCCCTTCACCAGGTCCAGCGCGTCGGGGACCCCGTTGGCGTTGCGGTCGTTCTGGGCCACCACCAGCGGCACCTCGCAGCGTTTCCCCCACTGCGCCGGGTCCAAAGCGACCTCCCTGGGATATGGCCCCGTCAGCAGAAGACACCCCAGTCCCACCGCCAGCGCCAGCAGCACCGCCAATCCGACCCATCTTAAAACACGCAATCATATCCCCCCTGTCCCTGTCTTATAAACACCCACCCCAATAAAAAAGTAACAGAGAAAATCACCCCTCCAGGGGGTGCCCAGATAAGTCGCTGAAGCCAAATCGAGTGGACGCGCTGCCGGGAAGACTGTCCCCGGCTTGATAATGTAAAAACCAAGCCCCGTCTCGCCTTCGAGGTCGAAGACCTCCAGCCGGCGATCCGGGGCAAAAAGTACACCACCGCACCGAACAGCCCTTCCCCTGGCGTACTGGCGAGGAAGAAGGGCTGCCGATCGAACTTCTGCAGTTTATAACCCGAAAATACTGTTATTATAAGCCAAAGCGGCGCTCACCGCGGAAGTAGATCCATTTAAACAGTTCGCCAAAGACAAATGGAACCACAGCCAGCGGGATTATGACTCCCCAGTCCCTCGGGAGCAGTTCGAGTGTTTCAAAAATGATGTCTAAGAAGTCGACATAAATCACTGCCATAAGAAGCACTAAAGAAACCAGAGTGGCCTTGACCATTGATTTGTTGCTGAAAAAGCCAAGGCTGAAAACAGAATGGCGTGTGGAACGGCTGCTGTATGCACGCAGGAGTTCGGCGGTGATCAAGGTAACGAAGGCAAACGTACGAGCGCCGTGCGAGGGTATCGCCTCGGCTGCCGGTATGAAGGACCAGCTCGTGGCGGTTAGGCCGTTAGCCAGGATGTCCGGGTAGAAATAGCGGCCAAACTCAAAAGCGGTAAAAACAGCACCAAAAATAGCGATACTCTGGAACACAATCGTCATGATCATGTCTTTGTTGATAATGGACTCCGAGCGTTTACGGGGTTTACATTCCATGATATCCTTTTCAGCAGCTTCCGCACCCAGAGCGAGGGCCGGGAAACTGTCGGTCAACAGGTTCAGCCAGAGCAGTTGGATCGGTGACAGCGGTGAGAAGGCCGGTCCCAAAAGTAAAGTAGTAATAAAGATAACCAGTATTTCACCCACGTTACAGGAGAGAAGGAAAGAAACGAACTTGCGAATGTTGCTGAAGATAACGCGTCCTTCTTCCACCGCGGCGACGATGGTCGCAAAGTTATCGTCGGTCAAAATCATATCCGCGGTCCCCTTGGCAACTTCGGTACCGGTAATACCCATTGCTACACCGATATCCGCCTGCTTGAGGGCCGGGGCGTCATTAACACCGTCTCCGGTCATTGAATCTATGTGTCCCGTGTCGCGGAGTGCAGCGACAATCTTCACCTTGTGTTCTGGAGAAACGCGGGCAAAGACAGCCGTGTGTTCCACTACTTTGCGTAAATCATCATCGGACATTTCATCAAGTTCTTTACCGGAGAGGACGCCATCCCCTTCGCGCATAAGGCCAAGATCCCTGGCAATGGCCACTGCCGTGTCCTTGTGGTCACCGGTTATCATTACGGCACGGATACCGGCGCGGGTGCAAAGGGCAATCGCATCGCGGGCTTCAGGCCGGGACGGGTCTATCATACCCATCATTCCGACAAATGTCATTTCCTTTTCTGCTTCATCCAGGTCGGTATGCTCATGCGTACGGTAGGCAAAAGCGAGAACGCGCAGGGCGGTCTGGGCAAAAGCGGTGTTTACAGCCAATATTTCCTGGCGGCGGGAATCTGTCAGGGGGATGGGGCCATCAGCAGTCATTTCACTGATACAGCGGTCTAAGATAATATCCGGTGCGCCTTTCGTCAGCGACAGAATCCTGGCTTCCTCAAAACCTTTATGGAAGACGGACATCATTTTACGTTCAGAGTCAAAGGGAAGGTCGCCGGTTTTAGGATATTTCGCGTCCGTATGATCGCGGGTGATGCCGGCCTTCTCAGCTGCAGTCAGCATCGCCCCTTCAGTTGGGTCGCCTAAAATACCGTAGGTGCCGTCCTTCTTGGGCTGCAGTTCAGCGTCGTTACACAGCGTCGCGATTTCCAGAAGCCGCTTTAGAATCGGGGGCAGTTCCTTGACTTCTTCTCCGGCATTGGTGATTTTACCATTGGGGGCGTAACCGACACCAGATACCTCATACACGTCATTTCCAGCATACATGCGGGTTACGGTCATCTCATTCTGGGTCAGCGTACCGGTTTTATCAGAGCAGATAACATCCACACTGCCGAGTGTCTCCACCGCCAGCAGACGCTTTACGATGGCATGGCGATCAGCCATGCGTTTCATTCCGAGCGCTAAAACGATTGTGACAACGACCTGAAGGCCTTCGGGAATCGCCGCGACCGCTAGAGAAACAGCCGTCATGAACATTTCCAAAGGTTCGCCGTTGCGTAAGATCCCAACAATAAAGACTATCGCGGAAACAGCCAGGCACAGGGTGCCAAGAATTTTACCCAGCTGGTTCAAGTTCTCCTGCAATGGGGTAGCTTCCTGCTTGATGCTTTGAATCCGATCGGCTATACGGCCTATTTCCGTGTGAAGCCCGGTACCGGCAACCACACCCTTGCCTTTACCATATGTGATGTTCGTGCTGCTGAAAAGCATGTTGCTGCGGTCTCCGAGTAAGGTTTCCCTCTCGGCCATAAATCTGGCGTCTTTTTCGACCGGTACGGATTCACCCGTCAGCGAGGCTTCCTCTGCTTTCAGGTTGTAGCTCTCCAGGAGGCGAATGTCGGCAGGCACTATGTCGCCAGCTTCTACCAGGACGATATCGCCGGGAACGAGTTCCACGGAATCGATCAAGGCCTGCTTCCCACCGCGTAAAACCCGCGCCTTGGGCGAAGCCATCTTTTGGAGGGCGTCGACTGCCTTTTCTGCCCGGCCCTCCTGATATACACCTAGAATGGCATTCACGATGACGATAGCAATTATAACGATTGCCTCAACCCAGTCACCCAGGAAACCCGAGACCACGCAGGCGGCCACCAGGATAAGCACCATGAAGTCCATGAATTGCCTGATGAGTTTCTGCAGGAGGGTTTCTTTTTTCGCCTCTTCCAGCTTATTTAATCCATAATGATGTAATCGTTCAGTTACCTGATGCTCAGTTAGACCTGACGTTATGTCCGTTCCCAATCTTTCTGCAACGGCAATTGCCTGACCCTGGTAGATCTCATCCGAATTCAACGCCGGCTGTACGTGTTCACTCCTCATAAGTTACCCCCTGATTTTATAAATGGCTTGATAATTACCATATTTAGATACCTGGACTCAAGCATCTTTATTGATAAGAAAAGAGATAACTTTTTACCGCTAGGACAACCCCTGGTGATCGCGAAAACCATACGCCCAATTCACCTCTTTTGCAATGCTACGAATAGACAGCTTATCATCGCACCATAACTGTAATAACTAATGATACCAGGGGCTAAACTCTCTCTGTTAAGGCATTAACTCCCAACTACTATAATTCAGGGACTGGCTCGGGGGTTTAATCGATTAGATCAGCACCTTTCTTAATATTATCTCTACACCCCGGACGGCTGTCTGAGCATAAACCGTTCCCGGTCCTTTATAAAACCGTACTGCTCATACAGACCGTGGGCGTCCCGCGTACCCAGGATCCCTTTCAATCCTTTTAGTTCCTCCTGTTCCACGATGTACCCGATCAACCTTTTTCCCAGACCTCTTCCCCGATAGCCTTCATCGATAAAGACGTCGGCCACCCAGTACATGGAAGCATAGTCCGTGACCACCCGCGCAAAGCCCACCTGTTTTTCTTTATAGTAGACCCCGAAGCAGATGGAGTTATCGATAGACATCTTTATTTTTTCTACTGGTCTCCCGCTGGCCCAGTAGCTTTTATTCAAAAATCCACGGATACTCTCGATCGACAGCAGCGACTTGTCCGTGCTTATCCTTAAACTGTCACAAAACCGCTCCATTTTATACCCTCTGAACAATTTCCGTCTATTGACAATTATACAACAATCTGACATAATCTGACACACTGCTAAGGTAAAAAAGCAACCCCCCGAGTGTATACACTCAGGGGGTTTTAAATATCCTGGCGGCGACCTACTCTTCCAGGACCCTGCGGTCCAAGTACCATCGGCGCTGGAGGGCTTAACTGCCGTGTTCGGTATGGGAACGGGTGGATCCCCTCCGCCATCGCCACCAGAAACCT
>JABLWZ010000053.1 GCA_013178275.1 Bacillota bacterium
TCGGCTCGACGATCACCGAACCAGGTTTGAGTATCCCCTGCTCCTCCGCCCGCCGGATCATGTTGTAGCCGATGCGGTCCTTGACGCTGCCCCCGGGGTTGAACGACTCCACCTTGGCCACCACATCAGCCCTGGCTCCCTCGGTAACCTGCTGCAGGCGCAGCAGCGGAGTGCTTCCGATTAACTCAATGACGCTGTTGGCTATCTTGGCCACGATATTTATTCCCCCCTTTTAGTTAAACTTATAGATAAATCGACATCGTTTATTCAGCAGTATGGTTCACCCCTTCCAGCGCTTGGTTGAGGTCGGCTATCAGGTCGTCAGCATCCTCCAGTCCCACGGATAGTCGAAGCAGCCGGTCATTTATCCCCATGGCGTTGCGTTTCTCTTCCGGTATATCCGCGTGGGTCTGCATGGCGGGGAAAGTGATCAGCGATTCCACCCCGCCCAGGCTCTCCGCAAAGGCGAAAAGCTTTACCGAATTTATTATGCCCGCAACAGCCTCGGAGTCGTAAACCTCGAAAGAGACCATTCCTCCCGCGCCGGATGAAAACTCCTTTAGTCCTTCGCAGCCGGGGTGTTCCGCGAGCCCGGGGTAGAAAACCTTTTTCACCCGGGGATGCTGCTGCAGCCACCTGGCGACCGCCAGTGCGTTTCGCTGGTGAATCTCCATCCGCGGCCCCAGCGTCTTCAGCCCCCGAAGCAGCAGCCAGGCATCGAACGGCGCCAGGCCGATCCCCAGGGCGTTATGTAAAAAGTACAGTTCCTCGCCGTGCTGCGGGTTTTTAGCTGTCAACATCCCGGCCACCAGATCGTTGTGCCCGCCCAGGTACTTGGTGGCGCTGTGGACAACCAGGTCCGCACCTAATTCGAGGGGCCGGCAAAGGTAGGGGGTGAGGAAGGTGTTATCGACTATGGTTAGAAGTCTCCTCTCCCGCGCCAGGTTAATGATCCCCGTCAGGTCCGCTACCCGGTTAACGGGGTTGGTCACCGATTCCACGAAAACCGCCCGGGTATTGTCCCTGATCGCTGCCGCTACCGTTTTTACCTGGGTTGTGTCCACAAAACTGCTCTGCAGTCCCCACTTCTCCATCACCATCCTGGCCAGTCGGTAGGTACCGCCGTACAGATCGTCAGTGAAAATCAGGTGGTCTCCCGGCTTGAACCACATCAAGAGTATGGTGATGGCCGACATCCCGGAACTGCAGGCCAGTGTTTTGGCTCCGCCTTCCAGTCGGGCCACCGCATCCTCCAGCACCTGTCGGGTTGGGTTGCCGCTGCGGGTGTAGTCAAACCCGGTGCTCCGCCCCAGTGCGGGATGTTCGAAGGTGGCGGTCTGGTAGATCGGGAAACTTACCGCCCCGGTGGCAGGGTCCTTGCCCCGCCCGGACTGTACCAGTCCGGTTTGAAGATTATTATAGGTTTTTGCTATACTTTCTTTTCCAATCATTTTACTATCCTTTTTCAAGTTTAATCCAATCAATAACTACTTGTCAACGGTATCCAATAAAAATATATTAGTAATTATATTTCTTTGATATGTTATAATTGTATGAGTATTTCAGTCGGTTTTAAGGGGTGGATTCGTTCATGTCTTTGGATGCTAAAATCGATTCGGTCCGCCGGCTGCTTGCCAGTTACGGCAGCGTCCTGGTCGGTCTTTCCGGCGGGGTGGAACACTTGATTGTAGATGCTCAACAAGGTTATCGCACCGCTATCCCCAAGTCGACCTCCATCGCCTTGAACGGGCAGTACTGGACGCAGGAGCCGCAGACCACACACTTCCCGATGTCGAAGCGGGTCTCCATGCCCGGTGTCTCGAGATAGATAGCCCCCGACGGGCAGACCGAGGTACAGTAGCCGCACTGGACGCACCGGTCCTCGATACGGTTCACGGTCCGGCTCAGGGGCTGCACCTGCACCCCGAGCTCCTGCAGCAGGGCCATCCCCTGCTGGTGCTGTTCGCGGGTTCCCCTCATCTCCATGATCATGGAACCCTCTTTCTGCGGGTTGATGTCGGCCTTCAATATGTTTACCACCAGGTCGAACTCCCGGACCAGGCGGTAGATGATCGGCTGGTCCACCATGGTGTTAGGGAAGTGAAGCAGCAGTCGGTTGGTAATCACGTCTATCTACCCCCATTCTCTCTGATCTCCAGGGTTTTTACCGTCAGGGCCGCGTCCACCGAGGGCAGGGCCTGGACCGGCTCGGTCAGCAGGAACTCTCCCTTCTGTATCCACTGCTTCAGGGTCTCCGCTATCTTCACTGCGGCGGGGTAGCTGGACATCGGACTGGTGCGTACCTCCTTACCCTGGACCACGATCCTGCCGCTCTTCAACTCGGCGTAGCTAACCAGTCCCAGGTTGCCCGCCTTGCGCTGCGGGTAGGCGTCGCTGTAGTCGACCACCGGCGCGAAGATCTCCGCGTCGCTGACCGCCGCCCGACGGAACGCCTCCTCGTCCAGCACCGGGATGGGCACCCCGATCCCCACCGCCAGGCTGGTGCCGTAGCCCGTGACGCTCACACCGCGCAGCCACTCGGGCCTCATCTGCTTCAGGTCCCCGGTGACCGCCAGGGTCCCCGCCCCGGCCTGCGGGACACCGTTCTCCCCGCGCGGCACCCCGGGGTTGTGCTGGGTCCCGTTCCAGGCCACGTAGCCGACTCCCCCGCCCAGGAAGATGCGGGCACCGATCCCGATGGCGCGGTAGTACGGGTCCTTGAGCAGCGGGCTGAGCTGTCCCGCGCTGCAGTAGGTCGCGTTGCCCAGGTTGGGCAGCAGCCGCCCCAGGTAGGTGTGCAGTATCTTGTGGGACAGGTTGACCGCCACGTTGTAGTTCTGGTAAGCGTTCCTCGGGTTGAACAGGAACGCCTCGTTAATATCGTCCAGGGTGATGGTGGTCTCGATCCGCCGGCGCGGGTAACAGCTGGTGGGATAGGCGGTCGCCTCCAGTTTGATCGGACGCCTCGCCACCAGGTCCTCGATCACGTGTCCCCCTCCGTAGGTGAACCGCCCCGGGTAGACCGAGTTCTCGGGGTCGTTGTCGGGTATCTCGGTCGCTCCCAGGTAGGCGTCGACCGCGGCCAGCCCCGCGTAGGCGTTGACCCCGTTCAGCCAGACCTTCTTCATTTTGATGCGCGGCTGGGAGTGACCGAAGTTCAGGAACACCCCAGACGAGCACATGGGCCCGAAGGTGCCGGTGGTCACCACGTCGACCCGGCGGGCCGCCTCCTCGACCCCCACCTCCTGGGACAGGGCGACCGCTTCCTCGGCGGTTATCACCACGGCCTCGCCCTTTCTTATTCTCTCGTTGATTTCCGCGTACGTGCGCTTGAGGCTCATCTTCCACCCTCCTAAAGGTTATCTAAGAATTCGGCTACCGCCTGGTTCATTATCTTGAACTCGATCAGGAAAGAGTCGTGCCCGTAGGGCGAATCCAGCTCGAAATACTCCACCTCTTTTTTCAGCCGACGCAGCGTACAGACCATCTCGTGCTGCTGGTAGGTGGGATAGAGGATATCGGAGTTGATGCCTACTATCAAGAGCCTTGTCGACACCGTCTCCAGCGCCTCTTCCCAGGAGCCCGACGCGGTGCGGCCCCGGCCCAGGTTGTGCAGGTCCATCGCCCGCAGCAGGTAGAGGTAGGAGTTGGCGTCGAATCGGCGCTCCAGCTTCTCCCCCTGGTAGGCCAGGTAGTTCTCGATGCTGAACCTTCCCTGGCGGCTGAAAGGGTCACCCGCGAACTCGACCCGGCGGCCGAACCTTTCGTTCCACAGGTGGTCGCTCTTGTAGGTAATGGTCCCCACCGCCCGGGCTATCGACAGTCCTTCCGTCGGGCCGTCTCCCGGGTAGTAGTGCCCGCCCCTCCACTCGGGATCGAGCCAGATCGCACGCCGACCCACGTCGTTGAAGGCTATCTGCTGGGCGGTGCTGATAGCGGAAACCGCCATGGCGATGGCCGAGGCCATGAAATCCGGGTAGGTCACCGCCCACTCCAACACCTGCATCCCGCCCATGGACCCGCCGATCACCGTGACCAGCCGCTTCACCCCCAGCGAGTCCAGCAGCAGTTTCTGCAGCTTCACCATGTCGCGGATGGTGACGATGGGGAAGTCAGCGCCGTGCGGCTGTCCGGTCAGGGGATTGATCGAGGTCGGCCCGGTCGTCCCCCGGCAGCCTCCCAGCACGTTGGAACAGATCACATAGTACCTGTCGGTATCCAGCGCCTTGCCGGGACCGATCAGGTCGTCCCACCACCCCGGGATTTCATCCTCGGGGGAGTATCTCCCAGCCGCGTGAGCGTCGCCGGTCAGGGCGTGACAGACCAGGATAGCGTTGTCCCCGGCGCTGTTTAAGGTTCCGTAGGTCTCATAGGTTACCTCGACCGGGCTAAGGGTCAGGCCGCTCTCCAGCGTCAGGCGGTCGGGCGGTTTTATCAGGACCGCGTGCCGGCGGATGGCCGGACAGATCGACTCGCTCATTTAAACCACTCCTTTTTCGGTAGTCGGTAGTCAGTAGTCGGAATAGAGTACTGACGTCTGACGTAAAATAAAAAAGCCTCTTCTGGTCGAGAAGAGGCACTTTTATCCACCTGCCGCCTCTCATCTCCCAGGAAATTTTCCTGCAGGAATTGGCACCTTGCTGTAAAAGCTGGTTGCCGGGTTTCATCGGGCCAGTCCCTCCACCACTCTGGATAAGAGATTATTACTTTTCCTATTGTATTACTGTTGATTAGGATAGCACAACCGAGATTTGATGTCAATCGGTTTTCCAGGGGGCAATGATTTTTTGTTATGCTGTTTACTATCCCTACTTATTTACTTATAATTAACATAAGCAAAAAGTTTTTCTGTCAAGGGAATTTTATATGAGTTATAATATTAGTATGATTACCGCTAACTGCCCGGAGGGTCCTTTGAATTAGCGCCATGAGGGAAACGGAAAGGAGATTTCCTATGCTGCAGGAGATGTTCGATAAAATAGACGCTGATGCCGATCTGACCAAGGACGAGATCTCGTACCTCCTCACACTTGAAAAAGAAGACGAACTGGAACAGCTTTACCAGCGGGCCGACCAAGTCCGAAAGCGCTACGTCGGGGAAGAGGTGCACCTGAGGGGTCTGATTGAGCTGTCCAACTACTGCCGTAAAAACTGCCTATACTGCGGGATACGACGGGACAACCGGGCCATCCCCCGCTACCGGATGGACGTCGAGGAGGTCCTGGAGACGGTCGCCCTGGCCGAGGGACTCGGCTATCGGACGGTGGTGCTGCAGTCGGGCGAGGACCTGCACTACACCGCTGATATACTGGTTTCGATGGTCAGGCAGGTCAAGCAGCAGTCCGACGTGGCGGTGACCCTGAGCATCGGCGAGCGCCCCCGCCACGTGTACGAGAAGCTTTTCGAGGCCGGGGCCGACCGGTACCTGATGCGCTTCGAGACCTCCAACCCCGACCTCTACAAGAGGCTGCATCCCGACTCGAGGTACGAGGAGCGGATGGCCATCCTCACCTGGCTCAAGGAGATGGGATACCAGGTAGGCTCCGGGGTCATGGTCGGGGTACCCGGGCAGACGTTCGATGACCTGGCCCAGGACATACTGACATTTAAGGAAATGGACCTGGATATGGTAGGGGTGGGCCCCTACATCTGCCACGAGGCCACCCCGCTGGCGGGCAGCCCAAACGGCACCGTGGAGATGACCCTGAAGGTGGTCGCCCTTACCCGGATCGTGACCCGCGATACCAACATCCCCGCCACCACCGCCCTGGCGACCCTGCGGCCACTGGACGGTAGGGAAAAGGCCCTCCAGGTGGGGGCCAACGTGGTCATGCCCAATGTGACCCCGGTCAAGTACCGCGCCCTGTATGAGCTTTATCCGGATAAGATATGCATTGGCGACGCGGCTGAACAGTGTCAGGGCTGCATCACCGGCCGTATAATGTCCATCGGACGGCCGATCAGCCAGGACTACGGCCACTCCTTTAAACGGAACACGGCTAAATAGACTACCAGCCGCGATCCTGCATCCTGAGCGGGATGCCGCTGATCTCCAGCCCTGGCATCGCCTCGTCCAGGTCCTTCGAGACCTTGGCCAAAAGCTCCTGGTCGTTGTAGTGGGTGGTCGCCTCCACGATCGCCCGCGCCCGCTGCTCGGGGTCCTTGGACTTGAATATCCCCGACCCCACGAAGATCCCGTCCGAGCCCAGCTGCATCATCAGCGCGGCGTCGGCCGGGGTCGCTATCCCACCCGCCGAGAAGTTCACCACCGGCAGCCTGCCGGTCTCGGCCACCTGAACCACCAGGTCGTAGGGCGCCCCCATCTCCTTGGCGGTGGTCATCAGTTCGTCGCGGCGCATTCCCTGCAGCCGGCGTATCTCCGCCATCACCGTCCGCATGTGCCGCACCGCCTCCACCACGTTGCCGGTCCCCGGCTCGCCCTTGGTGCGGATCATCGCCGCCCCTTCCCCGATCCTCCGCAGCGCCTCTCCCAGGTTGCGCGCGCCGCAGACGAACGGCACCTTGAACGCCGCCTTGTCGATGTGATAGACCTCGTCGGCCGGGGTCAGCACTTCGCTCTCGT
>JABLWZ010000054.1 GCA_013178275.1 Bacillota bacterium
TCGCGAGAAGGCCGAGTGCAGGATGCATATTCGGCCTTATTACCCCTACTACCCGAAGCATGAGCAGTTGGCAGTACAGCAGAGGGAGTATGGAGCGACAGGACACCGCAGGGTGAGGCCCAGCCATGACTTGATTGAATGCGTCTTTTACTGGAAACGGGTGAAGGTTCTTTTAAGAAGTGATTAAAAGCCTTTCTTCGGTTTTCATTACCTTCTGGCATTATACCGGCCCAGGCGGCCGGCGCCCGACCGGTACCGCACCAGCCGCCGCCTTCTGAAAAACCACCGTAGTATGAACAGCAGGGCGGCGATGCCCAGGATCAAGTACAACAGCACCTTGGCGATACTGACCAGGGTGCTGGTCCAGCCCGGTTTTCCGCCGTCTTCGGGAGGAGCGCCCTGCAGATAAACCGAACCCAGGTCAGGATACATTAAACCACCGGGGGTTCGTAGACGCATATTCAGCCTCAGGCCGGCACCCGCGTTCTGGCTGCCTTCCACCAGCTGGTAATCGATGACGATATCCCCCGGGTTCACGCTTTTGTGGAGCAGCCTGGTGACGCTGAAATCCTGGTTCTGCTCCAGGATGTTCTGCACCGTCCTGGTGTCTCCAGCGCCGGGGGAAGGATTCACCAAGGCGGAAGGGAGGAGCCTGGTTTCAATAAACTGGTCGAATCCATAGTCGAACAGGGCTATGGTATCATTGTACACATCGTAGTTCTGGCTTTTCATGACCACGGCGATCAGCTCCCGATCCCCACGCCGGGCAGCCGTTACCAGGGTGTTCTGGGATATCTGGGTGTAGCCCGTCTTGCCGCCGATCACTCCCTCGTAATAAAACCGGTTGGTGGTGAGCATCCGATGCTCTGCCCACAGATCCCGGGACTCAGGCTGCTTGTTGGTAGGGGGGA
Organism: Bacillota bacterium; assembly: GCA_013178275.1. GTDB lineage: Bacteria > Bacillota > Ch66 > Ch66 > Ch109 > Ch109. The sequence continues at coordinate 912 of JABLWZ010000054.1, forward strand.
TGGTGTACCGCACCGTCCCGAAGATTTCTCTAAACCTATCGTTCTGCAGGGCCGCCCGGGCGATCACCGCCATGTCGTAGGCGGTGCTGACGTGCGCATCGTCCGGCAGGCCGCTGGGATTGACGAAGTTGCTGTTTAACGCCCCAGCCTCGCGGGCGCGCTGGTTCATCAGCAGGGCGAAGCTCGGAACGCTGCCGCTGACGTGTTCGGCGATACCGTTGCTGGCGTCATTGGCCGAAGGCAGCATCGCCGCCATCAAGGCCTGTTCCAGGGTGATCTGCTCGCCCTCGTCCAGCGCGATGTGCGAAGACCCTCTCGATACGCTGAAAACCGCTTCCCGCGACATGGTGACCTTGTCCTGCAGTTGGCCTTTTTCAAGCCCCAGCAGGATGGTCAGTATTTTCGTAATTGAGGCCGGGTAGAGCCGCATATGCATGCTTTTCTCATACAACACCTGCCCGGTTTTGGCATCCATCAGGACCGCGGATTCTGAAACGATACTGGGCGGTTCGTCCGCCGCCGCGGCCGGGTTTTGAACCAGGCCGGCCAGCAGGAACGCCGCCAGCAGGACAGCTATAAACTTGTTCATTATGATAACTCTGATCTCTTCTTTCTCCTATGCATTAATGGATGTGCTCGGTTCGGCGCCGGCCAGCGGAGGGCACGCCATGATTTCTCAAAGAAAAACCCCAGATTAAAAACTGGGATCAGCATCTCCATACAAAATCTTAGCACATTTTTATAGTTGTAAAAAGACTCGTCGGCCACCCAATTCCAGCAGCGGTTCAAAAAGGGACCGTTAGACTTGCTCCCAGCGGACCCGCCTCACTTCAAACCGGCGCTTTTCCTCCTGAACAGATTAGCTATAATCGCGGCTGCCGGCTGCTGGAACAGCATCGCGAGGGTTATAGGCACGACCACCGAGGGCGGGAAATAAGTCAGGGCGAGGAGTAGGCCAAAACTGATATTCCTCATGCCCACGTTGTAGACCATGGCGAAAATCATCTCCCGGCTCCTCTCCTTCAAGGCGAAAGAACCCGCGAAACCCAAAAGATACCCGCAGGAAACCAGCAGGAACACGACTAAAAGCAGCTTGACCAGCGAAGCATCCCATTGGATTTCGGAAGCCACCATCATCGCATTGAGCAGGATGACCAGAAAAAGCGCCACTTTAGAGGTAAACCCGCCTACCGATTTTGAAAACCCGTCAAGTCTTCCTTTGGTGACGTCGTTGATCAGCATGCCCGCGATGCTGGGGATGGTCACCATCAGCATGAGCCGCACCACCAGCTCCAGATAATCGACCGAAAGAACCTGCCCCAGCGTTATCAGAAAAAACACCGGGTATATAACCGGGAGGATCAGGGTGTCTAAAGTCACCACCACCAGGGAGAGGGCGACGTTACCGCCGGTCAACGAGGTCCAGATTATCGAAGTAACCGCCACCGGAATACTCGAGCCGATTATCAGGCCGCTTCTTATAAACTGATCGTGGGGATAAAAAACAGATCCGATGATCCAGGCGATGAACGGTGCGGCCACATGGATCAAAAGCAGGATCCACAAAGGGACCCAGGGCCGGTTTATGACCTTGATAAAATCCTTGAAACTGATCCCCAAAGCGGTGACGAAGGTCATATAGGCAAATAACCCGACACCGATGGATATAATCGAAGCTGATTTAGGTATGGACAGATTGAACCCGATCGATAAAGCCACCAGGACCACCAAAAACATCCGTTGCTCCAGCCACTTGTTCCATTCAGCCATGATTGCTGTCATCTCTTCAACTCCCTGCTGATATGATAGCATTTACAAATCTAAAAGATAAGTCTCAGGGTGATGCATGGGAGTGCTGCCAGCCCTTCTATTTTTTGCGCTGTCTGGGGATTCTTCTCTTGCACCAGCATTCAATCAGCCTCAAATAGTGGGTGAGCCCTGCGGGGGCATGAGCCCGTTATGGTGCTCTGAGTCTTACTGCCCTAGGGTTGACCATAGGTTGACCCTCGTATAATAGAGTCAGTTAAATCCCCGCATAACAGCGGAAGGGTATCTACTAAGAAATATAGAATTCCTATCGCAAGTCAGAGGGCAGCGTCTTGACCCTTGAGGTTAGGCCTCGTGTGAAAGAGTGCTGCCTCGGCTTTGCGAGACTAGACCCGGATAAGTAGGTTGTCGCTTGGCGACGCATAACTAACGAGGCAGGGTTTGCTCCAAAGCTGAGGGTTCCCGA
>JABLWZ010000055.1 GCA_013178275.1 Bacillota bacterium
TACGCGGATTACCCGAACATTATACCTTGCTCATACTTTTCTATATCGCCAGATGCTGTTTATACTCCAAGCTGGAGAAAGGGTCTTCGACCCTGCTGTACTGCCAACTGCTCATGCTTCGGGTAGATGGGGTAATAAGGCCGAATATGCAATCCATGCACTCGGCCTTCTCGCGACCTCCTGTCGCTCGCCCCTCATCTACCAGTCAGCATTCGCAGGGCAGTAAGACGCAGAGCACCATAACGGGCACTGCATGCGCAGTTTAACCAGGTGCTGTATATTCTCATGCCTTGGCTGGCCCAGCCTACTGCTGCTTAATCACCAGGTTGGTGAAAGGGGCTGTTCACTAACAGCCCCTCTGCCCCCGCAGGGCTCAGCCGCTATTTGGGGCCGATTGAATGCTGTTGCAAGAGAAGAAACCCCATCGGCGTGTCCTGCACTACGCAACCGACGCTGAATTCTTATCTATCGTTCCCTAATCGGCGGGATTCTCTATCTCCAGCCGGGTCAATATTTGACCCGGCAGCAGCAGCGAGTGCTCCTTCAGGATATTTTAATAAAGTATGCGTCAAAAATGCGTCATCATTCAATCGCTATTATATTATAACGATATAATTGTGTCAGTGCTTCGTCATAGGAGGGTTGACGTAATGAAAGACAAGAATGGGGAGGTATTGTGAGTGCGACATGATGAAGCCAGCAAAAGATACTATACTTATAAAGTCAAAACGTTTGCCCCTTTTTCGATAGAGTTGCTGCTTGATGATCTTATGAATCATAGGACTGAATATTATCCCCCTGAAATCAGTCTGCATCCAGAGCGGATAAAGTGGTCTGAAAAAGCCGAAGCATTATATAATCAACTAAAATCTATACTACCGGTTGAATTCCACGGCCTGCTTCTGGAATATAACGATGTACAGAACGCCGAACAGGTAATCACTGAGGGCTTAACCTATTAACGCGGTTTTAAGGATGGAATTAAGCTCTATCGGATGCTTACCGGGGAAATCAAGTGGTAAGGTTATTCCCCAAGACAGGTGATAACAGAATAACCATTGGCAATAAGTAAGTAGCCCGGCATGGCTGGCGCCTTCGCAGCCGCCGCATTAAGACTGCGCGATAACAACCAGGGCCGGCCAGATGCGCGGGACGCTCGACAGCTATCAGCTGCGGCCATCGTCCCGGGGGAAAGGCTTTGCCGCCATTGGACGTATTCTCAGCCGGGATAATCCCTTCTCCGCCGATACAAAAATATCATCCTGCCACATCTGAAATGCGTAAAGCACAAAAGAGAGTGCGGCAGCCAATAAAAAAACTGTCATCTCGGATACATATACATCACCGATGCCTTTCTGCACCAGCCAGGGGATGAAAAAGAAAGCAAACACGATATTGAAGACTGAATCGAGAGCTATAAACCTTAAAAAGCTCCCGTAGGAATACCTGAAAACCCAGACAGCCACAACCGGGGCCAGGCCATACACATAAGAGATGGTCTGGTTTAATGGATACACCGTTTCTCTAATGCTCCACAGCCCCAGTGTAATTCCCGACTCGATAATAATGGATGCTGTCACTATAGTGAATAACGCAAGGGGCATATAACGTTTAATCTCTCTCCGCTTCAGAAAGAAAAGGGTTAACCACGGCAGGATCAGTATGGACCACAGTATTACCTTGTTACTCATAATCAAACCCCCTGTTTGCGTTTAACCCCTTGCACCGGTTGTGAATCAGCCGCGGTTGGTCCGCTCCATACCGCTTCGGCCATGAAAAATCCCCTTTTTTACATTAGTTATCCTTTCCCGATGAAGTAAAAGTATCCGGCTGCTGGCGACGAGCAAGGCCAGGCGAAAATCCGTGCTGGAGAAATTAAGTTGGCAGAAACTTGGCAGGAATAGGGGGTACTTTTAGCGTATAATGGTAATAGGTAAAGGCTGTCGATGGGCGGCCATTTTTGTTTTTAAGGGGGTAGAGCCATGTACACCTATATAATTGGGCCAAGCAGCAAGGCCAACCCGACCCGGGGAAAAAGTCTGAACGCGCAGACCGCGTTCCTCTCCACTTACGTCAAGTGTGGAAACGTCACCCGGGCCGCCAAACAGGTCGGCATCGGTCGGGCTACCCATTATAACTGGTTAAAGACCGACCGAAGATACCGGGAGGCGTTTGAGATGGTCGGGAGCGCCGTGTTCGATCTTTTGTATAGAGAGGCTGTGCGGCGTGCGGTTGATGGCGTTGAAAGGCCGGTATTCTACAAAGGGGTGCGGTGCGGCTCCTATCGCCATTACTCCGACCGCCTGCTGATCAAGCTGCTGACCATATTCAATCCAGATAAATATAAAAGCTGAAGCAGAGATCCGGGAGCCCGGTTTAAAAAAGTCCGCGTTTAGTCCGCGAAAAATGCTTTAAAAGGGCCTATTTTTAGCCCCAATCTTACCTTTTGAAAATGCGGTAAAGTAAAAGAAGCTGATTTGTACTAAGGATGGCGCTCTCTCAACAGCCGGATTTTTCTAGAAACAGCGTTTTGTGTCTAAAGTGTCTAATCAATACCCTAATATTAGTATATAGCAGATATAGTATAGGAAGAAACAAAACAAGGCCGCATTCAATCTCATTAGGGCTGGGCCTCGCTCTGCGGTGTCCTGTCGCCCTGTACTCTCTTCGCTGTTCTACCAACTGTTCAAGCCAACAGCAAAAAGGGGTTGGTAAAAGCAAAACGCGCATCCATGCCCTTTGCTTTCTCGCGACCTCCTGTCGCTCGCCCCATTTTGCCGGTTGTCTTTCACAGGGTAGATTCCCATGCCGCCTGCGGCGGCACCATCAGAGGAACGAAAATGGGTTATATCGAATTAGTTCTTTAGCGGCTGGCGAAGCGAGGTCGATTCTTTATTGGTGCCTTGAGCCCGTAGTGGTAGA
>JABLWZ010000006.1 GCA_013178275.1 Bacillota bacterium
TCTACCACTACGGGCTCAAGGCACCAATAAAGAATCGACCTCGCTTCGCCAGCCGCTAAAGAACTAATTCGATATAACCCATTTTCGTTCCTCTGATGGTGCCGCCGCAGGCGGCATGGGAATCTACCATGTAAATATTGTTGCTGTTGTCCCACCAGTAGTTTAAGGTCTGGCCAGATGGGTCGGTACTGGAGGTGACCCTCCCCGCCCCGTCGTAGTCATAATTGTACTGGTGGCTGTCTTCGTCCGTCACCCCGGTGAGGTTGTTGGCTTCGTCGTAGGTATAGCTAAAGAATCCTCCGTTATCCAGGGTCTTTTTGCTGAGGCGGTTGGCCCGGTCGTAGTCGTAGTAAATCTCTTTGCCGTTGGGCAACGAGACTCGGGACAGCAGTCCCGAGTAGTTGTATGTACTGGTTGTGTTTTTGGTCAAGGGGTCGGTCAGGGTGTCGAGCTGGTTCAATACGTTGGGTACGTAAATGTATTTATAGTTATTGTCTGAGCCGCTGGCGCTCCTAGGATCGCGGGTGGCGGTCAGGTTGCTCACCCCATCGTATTCGTAATAGGCGCTGTGTGACAATGGATCGGTGACCTGGGTCAGCCGGTTCAGGTCGTCGTAGCTGAAGCTGGTGGTGTGGTTCAACGGGTCGGTGACGCTGGTCTGGGTGCCGATGTCCTCGTTGTAGGCATAGCCGACCTGTTTCCCCAGGGGGTCCTGGGATACGGTCATGTAGTTCCCAGCGGTGTTGTAGGTGTATTTTGTGGTGCTTTTCGGTACCAGCTTGATGCAGTCGAAATATACTTTTCCTCTCCCCTCCAAAACCCCTTTCACTTTACACTTCACAGCGTTCGCCGGTGCATCGGCCAGGAGAGTAAGCTGAGTAAAATCATCGATGCCGTCCTCTTCGTCGGAGTCCTCCTGGGTACCGGTCAGTTTACTGGTCTGAAGAGGGGTGCTGATCAAGGCGCCCGAGCTGTCATAATACTCCAGCTGCAGGTAAGCCCCGGTGCCCACGACATTCTCGGGCCTGACCATACCCGAGAGGGTCAGCGGTTCTCCACCGTATACCGGGACATCCTGATAGAAGGCGTAAGTCCCGCTGGTGGTCTTGTTAATCATCCCGGAATAATCATTTCCCCAATGTTTGACGGCGCTTTGTGTCATAGCACCACTCGAAGTCCAGAAGGATAAAGGTTGCTCAAAACTGCTGTTTTCCACTGAGTTGAACCCGCTCAAGCTGTATCTATCTTCGCCATCTTCTAACTGTACCCCGTCAAACCATGCGGTCCCGGTCGCGTTAACCATTCCCACTTTGACTATGGGATCAGTCGCCCCATAATTCGTTATCACCAGCGGCACGGTACCGCTACCCGAGCAGTATATCCGTTTGCTGACAGAGCCAACGGTCAATTCTACATAAGCCCCTCCATCTCCAGGCCCGGGCTGAACGTTTTCAACCTTGATGTCTGCCTTGAGGGTTAAATAACTGCCATCAGATGTACATGTCTGATATAGATATCCACTCTTGGATGTATCGCTGGAGGTCAGCTTTAAGGCCCAGTTCCCATGGGAGTAAAACCCTTCGCGGCTAAGGGTCAGATTAAAGTTGGTTGATTTAGGCCAATAAACAAACACGTTCTCTTCAGAGTTATATAATTCGAAACTTCCATTTTCTAATACATTGCGGGTGTTAGACACCCCGGGGCTGCTCTGCAGCAGGTTTCCGTACTGGTCGTAGAGCTTGCCGTTCGCTTCCTTGCAGCTGTTGGCGGCCGAAAGCATGTTGCCCCAGTTGTCGTACTTGTAGGAGGTCTTTCGGCCCGAGCCATCGGTATACACCTCCAGGTCGTTGTTGTCGTCGTAGGTCATTTCCTCCACGATATCGTATTCGGCATCACCGTCGATGGTGGTGGTGATCTTGGTTACGTTTCCACGGGTGTCGTATTCGTATGACTTTGAGCCTTTGGCATCCTCCACCTTGGTCAGTTTATTTCCAGACCAGGTATACTGCCAGCTGTGGTCCAGGGCGTCCGTTAACTCCTCCAGGTTGCCGCTGCTGTTATGGGTATAGGTTGTGGCGACCTCTCCCGGGTCGGTGACGGTGGTGACAAGCTTACCGTCCTGGGTCGTCTGGCTGTACAGGGTGGCGTACTGTTCCTCCCGCTCTAACAGCTGCAGCTCGTACAGGTTGGCCCCATTTCCCGGGGCATTGGTCAGGTAGAGCCGCCAGTAACGGTGGGCGCCTTTGTCCCCCCAGGTTCGGTAGTGCCAGCCGGCGCCGTCGGGAACGAAGTCGGTGGCCGCATCCGACCAAGCGGTGCCGTTATCCGAGTACTGGACCTTGTAGCTGCCGGCGTTGCTGCCGCCGGAGTATATGCCCGCCTTGGTGTAAGCCTTAGCGTTGCCCGCCCCTAGGTCGGCACTCAGGTAGGCCCCGGCCGCGGAGGTGTCGGTATTCCAGCCGCAGCCGCCGGAGCTCGACAGGGTGTCGTCGAAGTTGCAGAGCAGCAGGGTGGCCGCATCGGCCTCCGGGACGCTGGAGGCGGTCAGGAAGGACTGGGCCCAGGCGTTATTTATGGAGATTCCCAAGCTTTGCTCCGCGTTTAGATCGACCATCTTCACTGCGTCGGTTACCCCGTTCGACGGGTAACTGCTGCTGGCATAACCTCCCGGGTATACCTTGAATGGAGCGTCTGGGATATTAATATCTGTGTTATTCAGATGTATGACCAAACCGTTGTTGATCCGATACCAGAGGTGCATTCCCGCCGGAAGGTCGCCGTATGCCTGGGTCAACTGCGCGACCGCCCAGGCAATAGTATCGCCGGGGTTAAAAGACAGGGTATCTGATGTGTACATAGTTACGGGGGTACCCTGATATTCTTTATAAAACCGAAGTTTATCGTAGCTGGGGTAATAACCGAGCCAATACCGATTGTAGTTATCGGCCTGGATGGTTAATAACATGGCGGCGTTAGTACGATCGAACGTACTCGCCTGGTCAGGCTTCCAGAAACCGCTGGCGAACCAGTCGTTAGGCAGCGCGTTGGCCAGGGTGTAGTACAGGAAATCGGCGTTTCTGGTCCCCCCGCCGATGTGCCAGGGGGTAGCGTATGCCTTCTGTTCAAGCTGAAAACCATCGGCATAAAAAGTTATAGCTTGCGTACCGTTAGCACGAACATATATCCTGGCGTTCACCCCGGTCGCCCCAAAAGTGCCTGAAACCATATATCGCGTCCAGGTGCTGGTTAATGTTATTCCCGTTAATGAATTGTCTTTAATGTGACCGTTTGATGAATCTATTTCTCTTAAATACAAGTTTACAGTCCCAGTTCCCTTCAACCAGACGCTTGCTGTATAAGTTATAGAGGCGGTCACGCTCGTGGAAGTTGTTCCCGCTCCCTCATAAGCAACAGTCCCAGGAGTCACGACTTTTAGACTGTAGCTTCCGTTCCAGGCCTGTTCATTACTCCTGGTCATAGTCGCACTGGAAATAGATAAAAATCCGGTGGTATTAGTTTCAACGCTTGACTGGTTGGCGGCCAACAGGTTGGTCGTAGCTTCGGTTATATGTACCCCATTGCCAAACTTCCCGCTTTCATAACTGGGAGCGCCGATTGCCACTTCGGTTCCGTCGCTTTTGTACTTACTGGTCGCGCGGGTGAAGACGGCGGAGGTTTCAAAGGTATTGTTATCCACGATCTTATCGGGGTTGAACGCGGTCAGTCCCGATTGGCTTAGCATGCCCGTGGTCGGGTCCTGGTCGACGTAAAACTCAAGTTCGCTCAATCCCGCTCTCGCTCCCGGGGTGTTAGTCAACAACAGCCGCCAGTAGCGGTGGGCTCCGTGATTAGCCCACGTTTTGTAGTTCCAGCCGGTAGAGCTGGGGACCAGGTCGGTGGCGGCGGTCTGCCAGATGCTGCCGTCATCCGAGTACTGTACGTTATATTTCCCGATATAGCCGGACGCGCTGGCGTAAATCGCCGCCTTGGTATAGGCCTTGGCGTTGCCAGCCCCTAAATCCGCTGTTATAAAGGCCCCGGCGGTCGAGGTATCGGTGTCCCAGCCGATGGTGGTGATGTCGTTGTCCACCGCCTGGGCGGCGTTGAATACCGTGATCCCCGACGGGCTCAGGGTTCCGGCGGCCGGTTCATGGTTGGAGCTGCTGCGGGCGTCCAGAACCTTCACCAGCTTCCCGCTGGGGGTGAACACGAACTGGGTTACCCGGTCCAGCGGGTCCCGGAAGCAGGAGAGCCGTCCGTTTCCGTCGTACGACAGCTCGACCCCGTTGTCTTCGGGATCGGTGACGCTGGCCAGCCTCCCGCCGCTGTAACCGAATGTGAAGCTGCGGCTGTCGGGATCGGTTATGGCGGAAACTTTTCCGTTCGCATTGTAGGTATAGGTGAGGTCTCGGCCCGAGGGATCGCTGAGCTGGTGGAGTCGGCCGCTGCCGTCGTAAGTATAGGTGGTGGTGTTGCCGTGGCGGTCCACGGCCTGGGTTAGCTTGCCGTTGGTGTAAGTATACACGTTCTGCTTTTTATCGGTGATGGTAAAGACGCTGGATGAGGTTTTCTCCATGGTGAGGTAAATGCCCGGCGGCGCGTAATACGAACTGCCCCATATCGTGAATTCGTGTGCGGAGCCGTCACCTTCGGTATATATCACGACGTCATCATCAATACGTTCTTCGACGCTGGAGGAGGAGCCTAGATGCCAGCCGATCCCCAGGGGGCCGTCCCTGCCGTCGACCGAGTTGTAAGTGATGCTCTCCCCGATGGCCAGGCCCCGGCCGGGTATGACGAACAATGGCTTGCTCAGCACCGTGTTCAGGTTGTAGGTATTGGTGGAGACGGACCAACCTCCACCCAGGCTGCCGCCGGTATAGTTGTAATAGGCTTCGATTCCGTTACCAGCGCCAGTACTCTCCGTCAAGACGATGGTGGGGTCGACGGTCACCGGGTAAACGGCGTCTCGGAGCCAGTAAGGGTCTATTGATAGATTCATATTACCTTCGTCGGTGAGCTCCAAAATCACATTGTCGCAGTAACCGCCCCGGCTGTCCACAGCATACGGTTTTTCCAGGCAATATAAGGGTTCATCGGAACCTAATTTATAAAATTTATAGGTACTGTCGTCACCTTTGACGTAGTTGCTGTTGGCCTTATCAAACTCGAAACTGAAAGAGTCTATTCCGGTGTAACGCTTCAGGATGATCGACTCTTTGACCCTGGTCTTTTCTACTGTGTACAGCAAATCGGTCTCGGGATAGATATTTGGGTACAAGATGCTGTTTTTAGCTATCTCGCCGACAGCCGGCGCTGCATCCTTCAGCTTGACGCTCAGGCCGGTTTCTTGGTAATCGAACCGCATCAGCCCGCCGCCGGCGTTGGGAGCAAAACCGACGCTGAAAAGGCCGGCCTTATTCTTTATGGGGAACATGTTTGCTGTCCCGTTTAAGGCGGATGCGCTCATGGTTGTACCTGGAGAATAGACACTCTCGGAAACAGTGGCGGGTTCCGACATTTTTTCTACGTTGGCGGCATCAAAGACAAGATAATTGGAGTCATCGGTCGATGAGCTGGAAGCGGCATCGTCTCGAGGCACGAATGGTTTACGGGGGGTGCTGGGGGGCAACTGAGGTTCGTTTTCTTCGAGGTCTTCTGATAGTTTTTCACCCTTAGGCCAGGTTATCACCTCTTTTATAAACACCCCGTTTTGGTCGGACTTTACCGTCCCGAGAGCCGAAGGATCGAGTGGAACAGCCGGGAATAAGGTTTCCCGCACATTGTAGACAGAGTCGACCACCGAGTAGACATCCTGGGTAACGCTGGGGATTGTGTCGTTACGGCCATAGACGGACTCGATAACGCTCTCTTCTTGCACATCGGATACGACGCTGCTGGTCCCATTCTGGGCGGTGTTCCCGCTCTCTTCGCCAAACGCGGATAAAGGCAGTCCTGACAAGGCGATGATTACCGACATGGTTAAGGCGATGCTGCGAAATACCCTGTGTAATAACCTCGTTAATACCATCGATATTACCCCCTGCCGCGATCGCGGAAATCTGTACTATGTGCCTTAAAATATAATTTTAGAGGCCTTCGGCGCGAGCGGCAAAGGGTTTATTGCGACAAGGTGATGTTGGGTTCGATATTAATCGACTATTGTCAATTCCTGAATATAACTATTGGCCGGCAGTTATACTCTTTATTTATAACATTCAGGTCTGACACTGTCGAATATTTATATATGTTTGTTGCTAATTAACAACTGCTTATATTATGGTTAATACTATTTAACAGATGTGGTACAGTTGGTGTCCAGCTTGAAATTTTGTGTAACTCTGTGGTATAATATTTTATAATCATATATTTGGCAGCGTATCTGAAAGGATACTACGCAAAGCCACGGGCCTAAGGCTTTTAGCTATGGCAGCCGGGTTGCCATGAGATCGAGTGTATTTCATGTATAAATCCGCTGTTGATAATGGCGGGTTTTTTGTTCCGCTGGCGGAAGGTTTTAAGGGGGACTTTCCGATGCCGGCTGTGCAATTTGGCTCTGGCCTTTTCTAAAGCCTTAGCGTCAGTCAATGCGAAAGGGGGTGACTCAGATGGACTTCCGCAACTGTATCGAATGTGGGGCCCTGTTCCGGTTCGCCGGGAAGAGCCGGTGCCCGAACTGCATCGCGGCCGAGGAGAAAGAGTTCGCCGTTGTTTATGCCTACGTAAGTTCGCATAAGGGGGCCAGCATCGACCGGGTCAGCGAAGCGACCGGGGTGAGCACCAGGAAGATCATCCGATTCCTCCGCGACGACCGCCTGTCGTCCTACGAGATCGAGGGCGAGGGCTGGGAAACCTGTTCCCGCTGCGGCAGGCCGATCTACACCCAGACGCTGTGTGAAAGGTGCACCCTCGAACTGGCCAAGGAGATCTGCGGGAACGCGGGGCAGCAGGCCTATATCGACAAACCTCATTCACACCCATGGGCCCCGGATGTTCACTGCCCAGCTCAAGAGGACGGTTTGAGTGTATCCTGGCGTGTGGTGTGGTTGTGAATTTAACTTAATACCATAATAATAACGGGAGACGTAAGGTTGTTTCAAGGGCCTTGACGTCTCCTTGCCTTTTTGATGACATTGGCTTTATCCCACTCCGCCAGCATACTGTCTTTTTTCCGGTCCTTACTGCTTCAGCTTCACCGGCCCCACCCTCGCCACCTCTTTTTTCAGGGTGAGGCTCTGGTTCGCCTTGGGGTAGAGCAGGTTTTCCGCGGACTGGATGATGGTTATTTCCACTGGATACGGATAAGCGGTCGAGTCGATCTCGATTATGTCTCCATTCTTTACCGCTATAACCAGCTCTTTCTGTGAAAAGTCGCCTGCCGCCTTTCCGTTGACCTTCACCGTCAGCCTCTCCAGGGATGTGTAGTCCAGGAGGCTGAGTGTCATGGACGCGTCCCCCCGATCGATTCCGGGGGCCTGAACCGGCACCGCCTTCGATCCCTCATCCACTTTCCCGGTATCGTCGGTGCTGCCTGGAACCGGTGTGCTGCTCGGCGCGGCTTTTTGGGAGACCTGCTCCCCCAGCGTCTGGTTGAGCCCCATGTAAAGCCGAAAGGGGTCGTTGGTCATCAGCAGCTGCACCGTGACCAGGGCGACCAGCCCGATGACGGACACCCTCAGCACCCACGAACCGATACGGTCCAGCCAATAAACCTGTGAACGTCTTTTCCACTGCATAATAAACCCTCCCCACTTGTTCCTAACACAAGCTATGAGAGGGTCTGGGTTTTTATTCCTTTTTTGCTGCGGCTTTTCCAGCCAGGAAGCCGGTGGAGAAAGCCGCCTGCAGATTGTAGCCGCCGGTGTAGCCGTCCACGTCGATCACCTCACCCGCGAAGTACAGTCCCTTCCACAGCTTTGAAGCCATGGTGCGGGGATCGATCTCTTTTACCGCCACCCCTCCCGCGGTCACGATCGCTTCTGCTATGGGTCTCGAACGTTCGGTGGTCACTGACAGGTCCTGCAGCAGGCCGCCCAATCGCTGCCTCTCTTCCCGGGTGACCTGGTTGGCCGGCTTTTCGCCTACGATCCCGCTAAGCTCCACCACGACCGGGATCATGGCCCGGGGAAGGAGTCCCCCCAGGCTGTTTTTAAACTGTTTTTTCCCGGCGGCTGTGAGGTCGCGCTGAATCCGCTGGTCGAGCTGCTGCGGGGACAGCGCTGGCTTCAGGTTGATCGAGAGCCTCACCACCCGGGACCGCTTCCTCCACACCTGGCCGATGTACCCGCTCAGCGACAGGATGATCGGACCCGAAACCCCGAAGTGGGTAAACAGCATCTCACCGAATTCCTGCCCCAGGAGTTCTTCTCCGGCATAAGCCTGCACCTGCACGTTTTTCAGGGTCAGCCCCTGCAGGTCCGGCACCCACCTTTCCCGTGTCTCCAGGGGAACCAGGGAAGGGCGTAGGGGGACCACGGCGTGTCCCAGGTCCTTTGCCCACTGGTAACCGTCCCCGGTGCTGCCGGTCAGGGGATAGGAAGCTCCCCCGGTCGCGATGATGACCGCGTCCGAGGTATACTCGGCGACCGAAGTCAGCACCCCGGTCACCCTTTTTTCTTCCCGGTCGACCAGCAGCTTTCTGACGGGTTCTCCCAGCCTTATATCAACCGCCGGTTTTTTTGTATACCGCTCCAGGGCCTGCAGCACGTCGGAGGACCGGTCGCTGGCGGGGAATATCCTTCCCCCGCGTTCCTCCTTGACCTCCAGGCCCATTTTGCCCAGCAGTTCTATCAGGTCCTGGTTGCTGAAGGTGTTCAGGGCGCTGTAAAGAAAAGCCCCATTGCTGGGGTAATTGCCGATAAACTCTTTTATATCACGGCTGTTGGTGATGTTGCACCGGCCCTTGCCGGTTATCAGGAGCTTGCGACCCAGCCGGGGGTTTTTCTCCAGGAGCGTCACCCTCGCGCCATCCCGGGCCGCCGTACCGGCCGCCAGCAGGCCGGCCGCTCCTCCACCCACTACCAGTACTGTTCTTTTTTCCCTCGATTCTTTTATTACCGCCACTCCTCATCTGCCTGGCTTTGACTTATCTGGCGTATGATCGCCGCCGCCGCCGCCGCGGCCCCGAAACCGTTGTCGATATTCACCACCGAAACGCCCATGGCGCAGGAGTTCAGCATCGCCAGCAGCGCGGCTATCCCGTTGAAACTCGCCCCGTAGCCGACGCTGGTCGGGACCGCTATCACGGGCTTATCCACCAGTCCTCCCACCACGCTGGCCAGCGCCCCCTCCATCCCCGCGACCACTATTATCACCTGGGCGGAAAACAGCAGCGACTTGGCGTCGAACAGCCGGTGGATGCCTGCCACCCCGGAGTCGAACAGGGTTTTTACCCGACACCCCATCGCCTCCGCGGTCCGGATGGCCTCTTCCGCCACCGGCAGGTCGGCGGTTCCCGCGCTCACCACCAGCAGTCTTCCCCGCGGCTGCACCGGGACCTGGCGCACCTCGAGTATCCTCGCCGCTTCGTGGTAGTGGGCCTCGGGCAGCTCGTCTTTCAGATAGCTGTAAAGCTCCGGGCCGCAGCGGGTAGCCAGCACGTTGCTTCCCTGCCCCATGATCCTCCGGACTATCTCTTTCACCTGTTCGGGCCGCTTGCCGGGACAGAAAACCACCTCGGGGTAGCCCTGCCGGAGCGCCCGATGGTGGTCGATCTTCGCGTACCCGATATCCTCGAAGGGCAGGTGGCGGAGCCTCTCCACAGCGTCCCCGACAGAGGTTTCTCCCGCCCTAACCGCTTCGAGCAGCCTCCGTAAAGGCTCCTGCTCCATCTTTCTCCTCCAATCGATCAGGCTAACAGCGCCTCGCCGTCGCTCAGGCTGTCGATCACTTTAGACATTATCTGCTCGATGTCATCTTCCTTTAATCCCAGTGTCTCCATCGCCTTGGCATCGAATGTATAGTACATCCCGTCTATCCCCAGCCCGATCCCCATGCTCATGCAGATGGCGTCCGCGACGTGGGTGATGCTGGACAGGACCAGGTTCTTCTTGGAAAACGCGGGCTGGTGGTGCAGCTCGATGGTCTCCACCAGGTCTGCCGGCAGGTTCCACTTTTGCGCCACCCGGGCGCCTACCGTCGCGTGGTTGTACCCCAGAAGCTGCTCCTCCACCTCGGTGAAGGGCAGGGCCTCTCGCCTCACCTTGTCGACCACCTCCTGATACTGCTTCTGCAGGTGGTGGCTCATTATCAGCTTTCCGATGTCGTGCAGCAGCCCGGCGGTATAGGCCTGTTCGACATGACGGTACTTGACCCTCTGGGCCAGCAGCCGCGCAGTCATGGCGCTCGCCTGGGAGTGCTTCCAGAGTTCTCCCGGTTCGAGCGCGTAACCAGCCAGCGGCCTTCCCAGCAGGTTGTACACCGAGGCAGCCAGGACCAGGCTGCGGATGGTGCTGAACCCCAGCAGCACGATGGCCTCGGAAACCGAGGATATTCTCCGCTGGAACCCGTAATAGGCCGAGTTGGCGAGCCGCAGCACCTTGGCGGTCAGGCTCTGGTCCTGGGCTATCACGTCGTTCAGGTCGCGCACCGTCGATTCCGGGTCATCGGTCAGCTGCAGGACCCGGGTGGTAACCGCCGGTAGCGCCGGGATCTCCTTTACACTGGCGGTTAGCTCTTCAATCCTCATCTAGTCCCCTCGCCTTTCCATTTGCGACCTGATGCCGCGCAGCTCCTCGTTGGCCCGGAAAAGGAACCTCTCGATGTCCTGTTTGCTGAGTTCCATCGTATCAGGCTCGACCACCTCTACCTTGCGAAACTCGTCGCGCATAATAAAACGCACCACGTCTTCGATCGCCTCGGCGGTGATGGTGACGATAACCGGGGCGTACGCCACCGGGGTGGTGTTGTTTCCCTCGACCACGGTATAGGGGTGAGTGCTGGTTTCGATGTCTTCGATCTGGATGCCCTGAAACGGCACGTTGCGCAGGAGCGCGGCCTTGTGTTCCCTGGCTTCTTCAGCCGCACTTTCTATATTTTTGCTGGAAAAGAAAATTCCCTTGGGCTTGGTTACCCCCCGGTAGTCAAACCTAACCTTAAGCTTCAGGGGTACGTTGATCAGGTCATTGTCCACCCGACTTTTGACCATTAAAACACTACCTCCTACTTACCGAGTCAAATATACTTTTATTATGAGGGCCAAAGGCCAGCACATCTCTGCCCGCCCTTACTTCCCTTTGCCTGACGGCTCGGGTGTCCTGTTTAATATTATCGTGAATCCGTCCGGTTTTGAGCATATACTTCTCCAAACCGCCCTGCAATTCCTTCAATTATAACCGAGTATCATCATTTTAGCTCAGTTTTGCACCAATTTAAATAAAAAAATGGACGCCTTTTAAAGCGTCTCGCGATTGTATTCATATATTTAAGATGAACCCGGTTCCCGGTCTCAGTCGAACCCCTTTCTCCTGACCGCCGCCTCCTTTTTCGTCTTATGCCGGAGCGGCTTGACCTCGCCGGCCGCCAAACCGTGCAGCCGGGTTACCTCCTCCTCGGTCAGCCTGCGGTACGAGCCCACCTTTACTCCTTTCAGGTCCAGGAATCCGTACTGGGTTCTTTTCAGGCGCATCACCGGGTGCCCGATCGTCTCCAGCATCCTTCGCACCTGACGCTTCCTGCCCTCATGGATGGTGACCAGCAGTATCCCGTTGCCGGCCTCCTGCCCGATAACCCTGACCCGAGCCGGGGCGGTGGGCCCGTCCTCAAGGACCATGCCCTGTTCGAGCGTCTTTAGTTTCTGCGCGCTGGGCACCCCAAGGACATTCGCCTGGTAGGTCTTCTCCACCCCGAAGCGGGGATGGCTCAAGCGGTAGCAGAGGTCCCCGTCGTTGGTCAGCAGCAGCAGTCCTTCGGTTTCCATGTCCAGCCTTCCCACCGGGTAAAGCCGGTACGGCAGGTCCTTGACCAGATCGACCACCTTCGGTCTTCCCCGCGGGTCGTCGAGCGAGGTTATAAAACCGCTCGGCTTATTGAGCAGCAGGTAGACCTTTTCCTCGGGACGCGATATCGGCCGGCCGTCGATCTCGATCAGGTCGCCGCCGATATCGACCCTGGTCCCCATCTCCGTCACGGTCTGCCCGTTTACCTTGACCCGACCCTCGGAGATCATCTTTTCGCTCTGACGCCGGGAGGCGATCCCCGCCCGGGCCAGCACCTTCTGCAGCCGCTCATCCGCTCGCTCCGACAAGAGCATCCCCTCCGCATTGAGTCCTTGTTTTCTATTATTCACCATATCCTTTCATAATCCCTCTTTGCCAGGCCCTGCCCCGGCCTTATTTAAAAAGCACCGTGCAGATGTAAAGTGACACGATCAGTCCGGTGACGTCCGCCAGCAGCCCGGCGGCCACCGAGTGCCGGTAGTTTTTTATCCCTACCGAACCGAAGTAGATGGTCAGGACGAAGAAGGTGGTATCGGTGGTTCCCTGCATGGTGGAGGCCAGGCGCCCGATAAACGAGTCGGGCCCGTGGGTCGCGATAAGCTCGGCTGCCAGCCCCAGCGCCGCGCTGCCGGAGAGCGGACGCATTATCGCCAGGGGCAGCACGTCGGTGGGAAGACCCACCAGGTTCAGCGCCGGTCCAATCACCCGGGCCAGCATCTCCATTGCGCCGGAGGCGCGGAATACTCCTATCGCCACCATCATCGCCACCAGGTAGGGGATGATCTTCACCGCGGTGTAGAACCCCTCCTCCGCTCCCTCGACGAAGGTCTGATACACCGGCACCCTCTTCAGATAGCCCAGTAGCGGGATCACGAGCAGCAGCGACGGGATGGCCCAGCGTGATACCAGCGTCAGTCCCTCGATAAGCATCATCCCCGCTCCTTCCTGCGGTGGTGCCACCTGCGCATCAGTGCGTCGCCGGTCAGGGCCACCACGGTGGCGCAGAAGGTCGCCAGGATAGTGGGGCCGACTATATCGGTCGGGCTTGCTGATCCGTTCGCCACCCTGACCCCGAGTATCGTGGCCGGTATAAGGGTGATGCACGAGGTGTTCATCGCCAGGAAGGTGCACATGGCGTCAGAGGCGGTATCCGAATCCTGGTTGAGCTTCTGCATCTCCTGCATCGCCTTTAAACCGAAAGGGGTCGCTGCGTTCCCCAGGCCGAGGACATTGGCGCTCAAATTCATGATGATCGCACCCAGGGCCGGGTGCCCACGCGGCAGGCTCGGGTAGAGCAGCACCGTCAGCGGTTCCATCAGGCGGGCCAGCATCCTGACTATTCCCGCCTTCTCGGCTATTCTCAGCAGTCCCAGCCAGAGCGACATGGTGCCGATCAGTCCCAGGCAGACCTCCACCGCCCCCTGCGCGGAGGCGAAAGCCGATTGGGTGACCACCTCCACCCGACCGTTTACCACCGCCGCCAGCACCCCCAACAGCAGCAATCCCATCCAGACCGCGTTCAGCAACTGAAGCCCCCCACTAAAATGACGTTTCCATTTTTATCCTATGAGGGCTTCCGGGGACCTAGAACGGGCAAAGGAAATCTTGGCTATCTCCAAGTTCTTATATACTTTTTAATTATGCAAATTAAAACCGGGCCTGCAGCAGGTCCGGCATTGTACATGGTCAATTCAGTTTTTCCGCGGTTCAAGATTCGGTCACCCTCACGGTAGCTGTGTTCTGGCGCTGCATGACCATGCTCTGGATCTGGCTCAAGACCTGGGGAGCCAGGTCGATCAGGCGGTCGACCGCCGCGTTGGAGTCAACCGGCAGCAGCCGCACCTGGTTGTGCCCCACCACCAGGAAACCGACCGGCTGGACCGATACACCAGCGCCGCTTCCTCCGCCGAACGGCAGCCCGCCCGGCCCCTCGGAAACCCCGGTGTCGTACTCTCCCCCTCCAGCGGCGAACCCGCAGCTCACCCGGGACACCGGCACTATCACCATCCCGTCCGGGGTCTCCACCGGGTCTCCCACCACGGTATTTACATCCACCATCTCTTTTATGCTCTCCATGGCCGTTTTCATCAGGGTCTCTATCGGATGATTGGGCACTTGCGCTCCTCCTTCGCTCGACCTAATCGATTCGGCCGCTATTAATCAGACAAGACTAATATGAGCCGGATATCTAAAATTTATGCATTCGATCCCAAAATTCGATCGCCCGGTGGACTGCCCGGTTTCGTTAAAATGTATTAGGTAAAAGGTAAGATGGCATTTAAAATGTGTTAAATAAGCAAATACTTTCTATTCTAAGATACTTACATATATTTTCATAATAATGGGACCTTTTTGTGGTAAAATTGATATGGTTAAAGATTCAATTGGACGGGTTCCCTTTTAAGAAAGGCTGATCAGATGTCTATCCTGAAAAGCATCCTAAAGATGTTTCGTCATGATGATCTTTATATCCCGATGCAGGAAGACCCTTTTTTAAAACGGGGCCTGCAGAACCGTCTTTACATTACGCCCAATACGAGATTGGGTTCACTGCCGACGGTTAAAAGAGAGCTTAAAAAATCCCGATCGGATGCCGATCCCGAACGGGAGTGAGCTTTTAAGCGAACCAGACCCCACGCCGGTGGGGCTTATTTCTTTCTGCTGGCGAAAAAAAGAACCCTGCATTAATGAGGCGGGGCCTCTTAAAGCCAGGGTCCAAGTTAGAGGAGCATCACGCCTGTTTGCGTGCTGCTTGAGACAGGGCCTACCTTCAACAAAAAAGCCGGGAGGTAGGTTTCACCGCGATCACGTTTCATAAATTATTGCAATTATCATGCCAATTAATCCCAGCTCAAAGTGAACCGCTCTCCCGGGCCATCGGCAGTCTTTTCCCTGGTTCTTCTTTTTCTGGCAGCATCTAACCCGCCTGGCATATTTAGCCACCAAAATAAAACGAGGGCGGCGCGGGTTAAGCCCACAGCGCCTGTTTTACGGGCCCGGCAGGGTTTTTTCTTTTTGCCAAAGGTTTTTAGCAAAAATGAAAAAGAAAAAATCCCCGCCTCGGGTATCTCCAGGAGGCGGGACTCAAAAAGGAGGTGCTTATAACGATGTACGGGTATCCGGCAGGTTTTTTCGTTTAGTGTGAGGCCGGGACCTTGATGATCGGGCCCGGGCAGGGGATTATGCTCCTGCCGAATGTGGTGTTTACCACGATCGCCGCAGCCAGCAGGAGGCCGCCGCAGCCGGCGACCAGCGCCAGCCATCCGATGACCGGGGCTGCGGCTGCCTTGCTGATGATCCCCAAGTCCATCAGGGCCAGCAACGGCAGGGCCACGTCAAAGCACAGCACCGCGATCAGCATGTACAGGGGAGACCTGAAATAGACCGGGGTCCAGAGGATCAGGGAGAGGGCCAAAGCCGCCCATCCCCAGCCATCGATGCGCGCGTCAAGCTGCCAGCCGTACTGCGCGGCTAAGAACTTAGTGATGAACTCCAGACCGGTGGCCAGCATGAAGAACCCGCTGAACCAGGTGAAGACGTTGCCGCCGGACAGGTTGCCTTCTTTCAGTTCGATGACCCCGACAATCACCTGGACGACGAAACCGCCGATCATCCACATCCCCATCAACGGGGCCGAACCGGCGCCCACCTTTCCCGTCATCACCGCGTAGAAAAGGAAACACACCATGCCCAGGGCCACTAGGCCCGCCGGCATCGGATTGGCAAAACCGCCTTCTTTTGACATGTAATCAACACTCCTTGCAAAACAGATCGATAAATTCAAGTACTATTCATCCGGGTCAGTCCAGCCGTCTTTCCTCCTTTCTTGTCGCTGTTCTTTTACGGCAATTCGCCTTATCTGGTAATGAGCAAATAGTATGCCAAATTTCTGATAATTGAGTCAATACGATACAATTCAGTATTTTTAAGGATTATCACCCAGGTTCTGGTTATTCAGGTGTTCTCTGTTATTCGTTTATTAGAATAATCACTAATCGTTTTTAGCGCCCTAATCGTCTCCAGTCCAGGTTCCTATCGATAAAAAAGCGCTTAGCTTTAAAGCTAAGCGGTTTATCACAGAAAATAAGGTTTACGGCGTTTTTACCGGCTCATAAACCGGATTGTTTAAATGATGAGTGAAAAAGGTCTTTACCCTCCTTATATATCTTTCGCCGCCTGCGCCAGCCTATCCGCCAGCAGGGCCAGCTCCGTCACCGATGCCGTTACCTCCTCGGTGGCCGCGGCCTGTTCCTGGCTCTGCTTGAGGGTTCCCTCGGAGGCGCCGCTGATGGTGTTTATCTTGTCGCCTATCGCCATGGTCAGTGCTCTTATGCGGTCCGCCGTCTCCTTCGACTGGTCGGACAGCTTCCTGATCTCCTCCGCTACGACCCCGAAGCCTTTACCGTTTTCTCCCGCTCGCGCCGCCTCGATCGCCGCGTTCAGCCCCAGCATCTTGGTCTGGTCAGCCACGTTTTTTATGAAGTCGAGGATCTCGTTTATCTCCGCCGATATGGCGGCGACCTCTCTCACCCGCTCCGCCAGCTGCCCCTCGTTTACAGATATCTCACCCGCTGACGCCGCCACCTCCTGCATGACCGACGCTATCTCCTCGATGTTCGATTTCAGCCGGGAGGCCGTTTCCTGCAGGTCCTCGGCCAGGGCCCGGGGCAGGAATACGCCAAAGGTGGCGACCACCAGCCCATCGTCGGGGTCGAACAGGGGTATGCTTATGGCCTGGACGGATTTCCCGTACATGCTGGCGTCGAGGATCTTCGAAACCGGCCGCCGGTTCCTGATGCACTCGATCGCGACCCCTCCTTCCTTGAGCGGGGTGCCTGACTGCAGGCTGGGCAGGTCGAACTTGGGAGAAGGCTGCCTCAGGAGTATCTTCTCCAGGTCGGTGGCTATCAGCAGCGCTCCTTCCGGGAACGACTCGGCCAGCGGCTTGGCCAGGTGGGGGAAGGCCCTCCCGACCGGGTGAAACTTGTGTATCGCGACCCCGAAACTGCCCTTCACATCTTCCCCCTCCGGTATCGGCCAGGCCCATACCTTTAAGCGCTTGCCGTGAACGTTGCGGGGGATTGTCCCCTCCATGAAGCGCTTCTCGGTCACGCACTTGTGCACCAGCCCCCCCGAATCCAGCGCCTGCCCGGCCTGTATCGATGGCAGTCCCAGTCCCTTGTCCTCAACGAAGGTGTAGCTTTCCCGGTCGCTTATAAAATAGGCGCACTCGGTTTCATAGGTATTGACCAGTTTTTCCGCGAACTCGCGGTAAGCCTCCATGCGTTCGTTCATCAGCTGGAATCACCGTCCTTCATCGTGTTTTTTACCTGCTCTAGCTCCGGTAGGTCCTTATCCCCAGCCGGGGTTTTTTGGTCTCTACCGAGGTGATGCCGTATTTCTTGATCTTTTTGTACAAAACGGTGAAGTGGATCCCCAGTTCCTGGGCCACCGCCATCTTATCGCCGGCGTTTCGCTTCAGGCTCTGAATTATCATGGCCTTTTCCGTTGCATCTACCGCTTCGCTCAGGCTTACCATGTTGTTCGGCAGGCTGCCGTCAATGATGCTCAGCCTCCGCGCCAGGCTTTGGAAGTGGCTGATCTCCAGCACGGTCTTCTCATTCATGTCGGCCACGTGGATGGCCCTTTCGATCAGGTTCTCAAGCTCCCTCACGTTGCCCGGCCATTCATGGCTCTGGAGCAGCTGGATAACCCCGTCCGACAGGCCTTTTACGTTGGTGTTCAGCTTGCGGTTCAGCTTCTGCAGCAGGTATTCCGCGAGTTCGGGTATGTCCTCCAGCCGTTTGCGCAGGGGCGGGATGTTTATGTTCACCACGTTCAGCCGATAGTACAGGTCCTGTCTGAACTTACCCTCTCTGGCCGCCTCCTCGAGGTTTTTGTTGGTCGCCGCGATAATCCGCACGTCGACCTTGATGGTCTTGTTTCCCCCAACCCTTTCGAACTCCTTATCCTGCAAAAAGGTCAGCAGCTTGGTCTGCATCTCCAGGGGCATCTCCCCTATCTCGTCCAGAAACACGGTTCCCCCGTTCACCAGCTCGAACTTGCCCGGCTTGCCGCCCCGCTTGGCCCCGGTGAAGGCCCCTTCCTCGTACCCGAACAGTTCGGACTCCAGGAGGTTGTTGGGCAGCGCCCCGCAGTTGACCCGGATGAACGGCTGCCGCGAACGTCCGCTGGCGTTGTGGATGGCGTTGGCCATCAGCTCCTTTCCGGTCCCGGTCTCGCCGGTGATCAGGACGCTGGAAACGGTCTTGGCCACCTGGCAGGCCACCAGCTTCGTCTCGGTCAGGCTTATCGAGCTTCCGACCAGGTCTTTCAGCTCGTATTTGGCGTGGTGAATCTTTTTGATCTCCTCTTTGTATCCATTCAACTGGTCTTCTACCTGCACCAGCTTGTTTACCAGCACCTTGGCGGCTGATCGCTCCAGGAACAGGCTCTTGGCCATCGCCCCGATCATCACCCCGTTACGGTAGATGGGCATGCGGGTCACCACCATGTCCCATCCGTTGACCGACCACAGGTCGGCGATATCGGTTTCGCCCGTCTCCAGGACCAGGTGCAGCCTGGTGTTGGGAGTTATCTCGGTGATGTGCTTCCCGATCACATCCTCTCTCTTGACCTCCAGAATGCTGCAGTAGGTCTGGTTGAGCACCAGGACCTTGCCTTCGGTGTCGATAAAGGCGAAGCCCATGTAGGGGTTGTCGATCACCGACTCCAATATGTCCAGCAGTTCTTCCTTCGTGCAGTCGCTTATCATCTCCCCCCTCACCTCCACTCTCTTTATCTAAACTAAATTAAGCCAGGAGTATGTCAGCTCTGGCTGAATTCTTTTATCTTTAGCGTCCTTATGCCAACGATCAGGTCCAGAACCGGCCGCTGCTCGTCTTTACCAGAGTGCTTCATTCTGGGGCCCCCCGGTATGGAAACTCAGGACCCGGGATGGCGCCTATGTTTTTAACCCGGGGGCCCCTTCTGAATGCCTCTTTGTGGAGCACCCTTCGAAAAGGAAGGCCGGGATAAGGCTTCGGCATCCCTGACGAAGGATGCTCCAGGGTTTATTTCGTGTAGTCGTAAAAGCCCTTGCCGGTCTTCATCCCCAGGTTGCCGGCCCGCACCTTCTGCTTGAGCGCCAGCGCGGGGCGGTACTTGGAGTCGCCGAACTCCCGGTGGAAGTAGTCGGCCACCATCAGCAGGACGTCCAGTCCCACCATGTCGCACAGCGCCAGCGGCCCGATGGGCATGTTGGCCCCCAGCTTCATGGCCTCGTCGATGTCCTTGGCCGAACCCACGCCTTCTCCGTAAGCGATGCAGGCCTCGTTCAGGTAGGGCACCAGCAGCCGGTTGACTATGAACCCCGGCGCTTCAGCGGCCTTGATCGGGGTCTTCTGCAGCTGGAGGCACGCTTCCATGGCCAGGTTGACTGTGGCCTCGCTGGTCTCTTCCCCTGGAATCACCTCGACCAGCTTCATGACCGGCACCGGGTTGAAGAAGTGCATCCCCACCACCCGGTCGGGCCTCCCGCTGGCCGCTGCGATCTCAGTTATGCTCAGGGCCGAGGTGTTGGACGCGATGACCGTCCCGGGAGCGCAGATACCGTCCAGCTCCTTGAATACCTTTTTCTTCACGTCGATGTTCTCGAAGATAGCCTCGATGACGAGGTCGCAGTCCTTGAGGTCGTCCATCTTTACGCTGCCCTTGAGATTGGCGGTGTACCTGGCCACCTGCTCTTCGGTGAGTTTTCCCTTGGCCGCGTTCTTCTGCCAGCTGCCGGTGATGCCCTTGACGCCCCGGTCGACAAACTTCTGATCAACGTCGACTATTACCACGCTGATTCCTACCTGGACGCCCACCTGGGCGATACCGGCGCCCATGGTCCCGGCCCCGACGACTCCCAGTTTCTTAATCGCCATGTTCATCCACCCTTTCTTTTATCGGTTCCACCAGCTTACAGTCCCTTGCGGCGGAAAAGCTCGTCCATCGTCTGGTAGCTCTTTTCCAGCACCTCCATGTAGAAGTCGAACCCCTTCTCGGGATCGGCCATCCCCGCGCGGCCTCCTCCCAGGTACAGTCCGTAGGGGTCGAGGGTGCGCATGATGTCCACGTGCTCCTGGGTGGGGAGTTCGGTCTCCCCTACCTTGGCGGCGATCTTCAGGTCCCAGGTGATGTTGTCCCTCACCTTTTCCGGGGTGACGCCGGGGTGGCATTTTTCGAGGTACATCTCGCCGGTTTCGTCGAAGCGGAAGACCCCCATGGTGGTGATGACCCCGCTGGGGCCGCCGCCGCGAAGCCCGGCCTTGGCCCGGCTGTCTCCGCCGGTCAGGTTGCCGGGGGTGGTCAGGTAATCCACCCGTTCTATGAAGCGGCGCTTTTCCTGCACCATCATAATCAGCAGGCGCCCCACTGAGGACCCGATGTCGTTGCCACCGCCGCTCCCCGCGACCCTCACCTCGGGCTTCCGGTAGTCGCCCAGGGCGGTGGTGTTCAGGTTGCCGTACTTGTCGACCTGGGCGGCCCCGATAAGGCCCACATCGAAGAAACCGCGCTGCTGGTCGCCGAACGCCCGCCACATCGTGGTGCTGCAGTACGCCCGCTCGGAGATGGTGGCGTCAGCGATGCAGGTCAGAAGCCGGCGGGGGGATGAACCGATGCAGCCGCCCTCTACCGCTATGGTCAAGTTGGGGGCGTGGGTGAGTTTTGCCACCATGGCCGCGATCAGTGGGGGGCCCACCCCCACGAAAGCGGTCTCCCCGTCTCTGAATTCGCGGGCGATAGTGGCTGCCATCAGTTCCAAAAGGGTGTACTTCTCTGCGTATTTATCGGTCATCTACCTCACCTCCCCAAATTGCTGATAGCGGCGCTCCGCCATGGCCAGCTTGCTCAGGCGCTCCCAGCCTATTTTGCGGCAGTAGCCTTCCCAGTCGTCTACCCCATAGATATACTCGTCCGCCCAGCGGTTGAATCCTTCTTCGGTCGACCAGACCTTCTGCAGCTGCAGACCGAAGGGAACGTCCATGGAATAGCAGAAGGCGCAGCCCCGGCCGTGCGATCCGAACGGCACCTTTACCACCGCGTCCACGCAGTAGTAAGGTATGGCGGTCAAGTTCGAGTAGCGCCTCACCTCGTCGGTGGGCACTATCTCCTCGGTCGTGATGACAACCCGCTTGGCGGCCCGGGCCAGGCTGTCGTCGTTGCCCAGGTGCCCCAGTATCTGCGCGTTGCCGAGCGGGTCGCACCGCTGGACATGGATGAAGGCCACATCGGGGTAAACCGCCGGCACCAGCGCCACCGGTTCCCCGGTGTAGGGGTCGTCGATGATCTTGATGTCCTGGTTGTATTTAGGTATGTCCGACCCCAGCAGCGACTTGGTGGGCATGAAGGGGAGGCCCATTGACGCCGCCAGGATGCGCATGCCCGCGGTGAAGTTCGAGTACTCGACGATCTCCACCGGCTTGGGGATGCCTTTCTCCGCCGCGCGGCGGTAAAGCGAGTCCTGACCCCAGATGCCCCCCCACATGTAGGCGACCTCGAAACGGTCGACCAGCCCCAGGGCGATCAGGGTGGAGTCGTGGACGAAACTCACCGCGGTATCGGTCACCAGCCGGAGGTTTTTCTTCCTCTGGCGGCCCACCTCGTGGACAGCCGCGGTCGGGGTGCGGTCCCCGATGCCGCCGAAAGACAGGCACATCCCGTCGGATACATACCTGCTCACGGCTTCTTTGAGGGTCGTCACCTTGTCCACCGGCGGTTTGCTGATTTTTTCGAAAACCATTTCCTCACCTCTTCTCTCTTTTTCTCTCTATTAAGTCATCGACCGCATGATGTCGCCGGCGATGACTATCCTCTGCACCTGGGCGGTGCCCTCGAATATCTGCATTATCTTGGCGTCGCGGAAGTACTTCTCCACCGCGTACTCCTTGGTGTAGCCGTATCCACCGAAGATCTGCACCGCGTCGGTGGCGACCTTCATCGCGGTATCGCCCGCGAAGCACTTTGCCAGCGATGCCGCGGCGGTATATGGCAGTCCCATGTCCTGTTTGCTGGAGGCCGACAGGTAGAGCAGCCGGCTGGCCTCGATGTACATCGCCATGTCCGCCAGCATGGCCTGGATCATCTGGAAGGTCGCGATCGGTTTGCCGAACTGGACCCTTTCCGCCGCGTACTTGACCGAGGCCTCGAAGGCGGCCTGGGCCACGCCGGTGGCCATCGCACCCACCATAGCGCGGGAGATGTCAAGGGTCTTCATGCAGATCTTGAACCCTTCGCCTTCCTTGCCGAGCAGGTTTTTAGCCGGCACCTTCACGTCCTCGAAGATGACCGAGGTGGTGTTGGAACTCCGGATACCCAGTTTTTCCTCTTTGGGGCCAACGGTGATGCCCGGGGTGTCGCGCTCCACCATGAAGCAGCTCACCCCTTTGGGGCCCAGCTTCCGGTCCGCGGTGGCGAAGACGGTGTAGAGGCCGGCCACCCCGCCGTTGCTGATGAACTGCTTCGCCCCGTTGATGATGTAGTAGTCGCCTTCCTTTACGTATTTGGTGGACATCCCGGCGGCGTCGGAACCCGCCCCCGGCTCGGTCAGGCAGAAGGCAGAGAGAACCCCCTCGTTCTGCTGGTCGTACCACCACTTCTTCTGCTCATCGGTGGCGGCGATATAGACCGGGTCAGGCCCCAGCAGGGAGCTTGCCGCCATGATGACGCAGACACCCGCGTCACCCCTCGCGAGTTCCTCGGTCACCAGGTTCTGGGCAACGTGGTCCAGCCCCGGGCCGCCGTATTCACCGGGTATCCCGATGGTCATCAGACCCAGCTCGTGCATCTTCTTGATCGTCGCCGCCGGGTACTCGTCCTTTTTATCCCACTCCATGGCGTAGGGGGCGATCTCGTTGTCCGCGAAATCCCTCGCCATGCGCCGCATCATTTCCTGTTCTTCGCTGAATGTAAAGTCCATCCTTATCCCCCCTCGTTAGATTCTCTCGACGCACACGGCGGTGGTAGGCCCTCCGCCGCAGCAGAGTGAAGCCACCCCGTATTTTGAGTTCTGCTTCTGCATCTCGTACAGCAGGCTGACGATGATCCTTACCCCGGTGGATCCGACCGGATGACCCAGCCCAATGCCTGACCCGTTCAGGTTGCAGCGATCCATCGGGATGTTCAGCACTCTATTGACAGCCAGGAACTGTGCCGCGAACGCTTCGTTGATCTCGAACAGGTCGATCTGGTCCTGGGCCAGTCCCGCGTACTTCAGCAGAAGGGGTATCGCGAACGCCGGCCCGATTCCCATCACTCTTGGGGGCACTCCGTAAGAACAGGTGCTGCGCACCTTCGCCATAGGCTTGATTCCCAGTTCTTTGGCCTTTTCCGCGGACATCAGCACCACCGCCGAACCGCCGTCATTCAGCGACGATGCGTTGCCAGCGGTTATGGTGCCGCCTTTCTTAAAGGCCGGGGGCATCTTGCCGATAGACTCCCTGGTCGTTCCTTCCTTGGGATTCTCATCCACCTCAAAAAGCTTGGTTCCTTTTCTGGTCACGATCTCCACCGGGGCGTACTCGTCTTTGAATCTTCCCGATTTGATGGCCGCGATCGCCCGCGCGTGGCTGATCTCCGCCAGTTCGTCCTGCTCCTCCCGGCTTATCTGGTACTCGTCTGCCAGGTTCTCGGCCGTGACCCCCATGTGGTACTTCTCCATGGCGCAAATCAGACCGTCTTTCAGCAGGATGTCCATAATCCCCGCGTCCGGTACGCCCAGCCGGTATCCCTCGCGTCCGCGAGTCAAGGCGTAGGGGACCTGGCTCATGCTCTCCATCCCGCCGGCTATCACCACATCGCACTTGCCCAGCATGATTTCCTGGGTCGCGATGTCAAACCCTCGCATCGCCGAACCGCACGCCTGGTTCACGGTCACCGCGTATGCCGGCTCCCAGGGAATCCCCAGCAGCCCCTGGACCTGGCGGGCGGGATTTCCCCCCTGCGCTTCCGGGTAGCACATCCCCGCGATAACCTGGTCTACCTGCTCCGGCTTCAGGCCGATGTTGTCCATCGCCTTTTTGGCCGCGGAAGCCATCAGCTGCATCGGCGGCACGTCCTTCAACGATCCGAGGAAAACCCCGATCGGCGTTCGGGCCGCGCTGGCTATAACTACTTCTCTGACCATCCTCTCTTTCATCTCCTTTGCTGCATTTCTTATCTGAAACTACTTCCCCTGGTACTGCGGTTTTCGTTTTTCCATGAATGCCAGCATCCCTTCCTTTTTGTCCGCGGTCGAGAACAGCAGAGAAAATGCCTTCCGCTCATTCTCTAGCGCGTCCAGGACATCCAGATCCATCCCGGTGTTTATGGTTTCTTTGATGAACTTGACCGCTACCGCCGGCTTCGCCGCGATCCGCTTCGCCATCTTCATCGCCTCGTCGTTCAGTTCCGCGTCTTCGAATACCTGGTTGACCAGGCCCATCTTAGCGGCTGCGGCCGCATCTATAACCCGCCCGGTCAGTATCAGCTCCTTCGCGGCGCCCGGGCCCACCAACCTGGCCAGCCTTTTCGTGGCTCCCGCTCCCGGCATTATCCCCAGGTCTATCTCTGGCTGTCCGAACTTGGCGCTGGAAGAAGCCAGCCTTATGTCACAGGCCATGGCCAGTTCACAGCCGCCGCCGAGCGCCAGGCCCGATATCGCCGCGATGACTGGTTTTTCCAGCCGTTCTATCTTGTTAAGCACGGACTGAACCGTCCGGGAATACTCGCTGGCCTCCAGCGGGACCATCTTCAGCATGCCGGCTATGTCCCCTCCCGCGGCGAAAACCTTTTCTCCTCCTTTGATAACCACCGTTCTGACCGAATCATCCTCTGCCGCGAGGTCTAGAGCTGAATTCAGTTCGGATATTAGCTGGTAGGAAAACGCGTTCATCGTCTTCGGGCTGTTCAGGGTGATAACCGCCACCGTCTCGTTTTTTTCGTAGATAATCGCCTCAAACACCTCTTCATCACCTCCTTTCCCGCTCGTCAGCCATTAAACCCCTCACCTTTAATCCCCATTTAGTTACTTTCTTTCCAAATAAAAGCAATACCCGTGCCAGAGGCCGGGGATTAAAAAATTACCCCGCCCGGCCCCTATGCACAGGTATTTTCCTGGTTTTTTTTATAAATCGGTCGCTATCTTAAATTAGTGAATCAGATAAAAAAGTCGGACTAATTATACAGAGGGGTTATTCCGGTTGGCTTATATCGGTTAGCCAAAAGAGTAATCGCTTTTTCGCTAATGCCTTTAGCGTTTTTGCTAATTGTTGATAAAAAACACCTGATAGGAAACGCACCAGCGGGCCGGCTACCCCCCGGATGTTTCCGCTCAGGCGGCATAAAAGGTCGATCCGGTACCCCGGCCGGTTAAAACTTGGGTGCACCCCCCAGGAGACCGGCCTCTCTCCGGCCTTCACCGCTCTCACCCGCCCCATCGCCGAGATAATCCCCGCGCAGAACCACCCCTTCAGGGCCCACAGCATTCCGGTCAGAACAGCTGTGGCCGCCGGGTCTTTCAGCCCTATCTCCGTATACCATCGCAGCTCCCGGACCCGGGTGTTTTCAATGATCAGTCCCACGGCATCCAGGAGTTCCAGCTTCTGATCGAGACTAAAAGGCAGCTTTTTCAGGATACGCAGGTTATCGATCAGCGTATACAACAGACCTTCGTCGTCTTCAGCCTGATCGGGGCTCCACTCGAAGGTGTATGGTCCCCAGTTCAGACCGGCCCGGCCCCACAGCAGGCGAAACCTGACCGACACTCGATACGACTGCCAGTCCTTACGAAAAACGACCTCGAAATCGTAAGGGATCAAGCTTATCAGCACAGCCGTCCCGGCCGCCAGTAACGCTGTCATCATCAATCGGTAGACCATCAGGCATCACTTCTCATATCGGCATTTTTTAGCCGCTCTGGTAAATTCTACCGTATTAGGTTTTCCTGCGTCCCCCGGTTCTATTCACAACTCCCGGTCCGCGGCTCGGCATCGAAGAAAACTTGGCTGTCGCCAAGCCTCTGGCGCAAGCGATAGCCATAGTTGCACTTGCTTGCATCGGAAAGTACTCTAATATACTTTCCGATAGCGTAGAATATAAAAAGGGCCTGACCATTCCCGGTCAGGCCCTCTGGTGAGTCCCGTCCTATTCCACGTTCATCGCCTTTCGAATCTCGCCCATGGTTTTCCGAGCCTCCAGGGAAGCCTTTTCCGCCCCCGCCTGCAGTACATCCTCTACCTCTTTGGGGTTGGCCTCGAGTTCCCTCCGTCTCTCTCGGAATGGCGTCAGGAACTGATCGATGGCCTGCGCCAGCATCTTTTTGCAGGCCACGCATCCCACCTGGGCACCCCTGCAATCGGCGGTAATCTGGTCGATCTCATCCTTCCGGAACACCCGGTTGAACTGGTACACGGTGCAGACCTCGGGGTGGCCGGGGTCGCTTTTGCGGATGCGGGTCGGGTCGGTGATCATAGCGTTTACCCGGCGGTTCACCTCGTCGGTGGCGGCCGAGATGCTGATGTCGTTGTTATAGCTCTTGCTCATCTTACGCCCGTCCACCCCCGGCAGCAGGGCCACCTCTCCCAGCAGCGCCTGCGGCTCGGTCAGGGCCTTTACGTCGTACATGTGGTTGAACCGGCGCGCGATCTCCCGGGTCATTTCCAGGTGGGGGAGCTGGTCCTCGCCGACCGGCACCAGGTTGCCCTTATAGATCAGGATATCCGAGGCCATCAGCACCGGGTACCCCAAAAAACCATGGGTGTTGATATCCTTGCCCTGCTCGCCCAGCTGGTGCACCTGGTCCTTGAAGGTCGGGCACCGCTCCAGCCAGGAGATCGGGGTGATCATCGACAGCAGCAGGTAAAGCTCGGCGACCTCCTTGACCTGGGACTGGATAAAGACCTTGCTCCTCAGTGGGTCGATCCCCACGCTCAGCCAGTCGATCACCAGGTCCCGGATGTTTTTCGGGATGTCCTCGGTCTCTTCGAAGGCGGTGGTCAGGGCGTGCCAGTTGGCCACGAAAAAGTAGCAGTCGTACTCGTCCTGCATCCTGACCCAGTTCTCCAGAACGCTCAGATGCCCAAGGTGAAGTTTGCCGGTTGGCCGCATGCCGCTGACCACCCTGCGGATTTGATTTTGGGAAGGCACCGTCTCATCTCCTCTCATCTTGTTAGAAAATAATCCCGGCTATAGCCGCGGAGATACTGTTCATTATATAAAATATTCCGTTCATGACCGGCCTTAAATACGAGAAAAATCCAGTGAAAAATATCAGCAGCATCAGGACCATCAACCCGTACCTCTCCAACTGGTAGTACCATCCCAGGTACCGGTAAGGGATGAAGGCCGCGATCACCCTCGATCCGTCGAGGGGCGGTATGGGAATCAGGTTGAAAATCCCCAGCATGATGTTGATGCTGATCAGGTATCCCAATACTCCTACCCAGGTGCTGTTGAGCGGCGTGCTCGTACCCGCCACACTCAGGTTGTAGATCAGGCACCCGGTAAACGCGACTATCATGTTGGCGCAGCACCCGGCGATAGAGACCAGCACCAGGCCGATGCGCTGGTTCCCCTTGAACCGCGCCGGGTTGATCGGAATCGGTTTCGCCCAGCCAAATCCAGTAAACAGGATCATCAGGAATCCGAAGATATCAAGGTGTACCAGCGGATTCAAAGAGAGCCGGTTGGAGTAGGCGGGTGTGGGGTCGCCCAGCCGGTCCGCGATGTATCCGTGGGCATACTCGTGAAACACCAGGCCGATGATAATGCCCGGCAGCATTATCATCATCGTTTCCAGGCTTGTATTAAAAAGCATCGGTTTCCTCCTTGCGCTTCCGCCATTCCCTGACCATGGCGATCTCGTCTTCCCTCGTCCTGACCTTGCCGTCCAGCCGTGCATCGCGCAGCAGGTCCAGTAGGTCCCTGAAGTCCGGCCCCGGTTTCATCCCCAGCTGCTTCAGATCCTCGCCGTTTAAGGACGGACGCAGGTCCGCGCGCAGCCGGAGGTACTCCAGTATCTGGTTCTGCCAGGCCCGGGAGGCGGTGCGGGCCATCAGGTACGCGATTATCTCCAGCGGAGTGCCGCCTATGATCTGGTTCAGGGTGCTCATGGGGATGGTGGCCGCCCGGGCGCCGAGCTGGTTCAGCTCGTACTCTATCTGATAGGCGTCCCTCATCATCCTGGCGGTCCGCCGGTTCAGCTGGAACCTTTCGACCGTTACCCCCGCTTTATCGGGTTCGGTGGGGCTGAAGAGCACCAGCCAGTAGACCGCCCGGCTGTCAATATTATATAGATTATCACTTCCCACCGCTTTTTGTACAGCTTCAATTGCCTTCGGAACCCTCCCCAGGTTTCTCCATATCTGCTGGTCGAAGACCACCTCGGGAGCGATCTGCGCCATAATCCCGAGGTTCTCCAGCCTCCGCAGGGCCGGGCGGGGGTCCCGCTCTTCCAGGATCAGCAGCAGCTCTTCCCGGATCCGCTTATAGGAGAGTTCCCGAAGGTAGTTTCTTTCCACGGCGTCCTGCAGCATCTGCTGGGTCTGGGGCTCGATGTCGAAACCGTACCGCTGCTCGAAACGGATCGCCCGGATGATCCGGGTGGGGTCCTCCACGAAACTCAGGTTGTATAGTATACGGATCAGACCCTGTTTTAAGTCACGGAGGCCGCCGAAAAAGTCTATCAGTTCTCCGAACCGGTCGCTGTTAAGCTGGATGGCCATGGCGTTTACCGTGAAGTCCCGGCGGTACAGGTCCTGCCTTACGCTCGAACTCTCCACGTGCGGCAGCGCGGCCGGGTATTCATAATATTCCACCCGGGCGGTGGCGACATCTATCTTTTGCCCGTTCGGCATTATCACCACCGCTGTCCCGAATCGTTCGTGGATCCGGACCTCCGCCCGCATCCTCTCGGCCAGTTCCCTGGCGAAATCAGGCCCGCTTCCCTCCACCGTGAGATCCAGGTCGAGGTTTGGCTTCCCGAGCAGCAGGTCGCGAACGAACCCCCCGACCGCGTAGACGTTCATTCCCACGTCCCGGCCCACCTCGCCCGCGGCCTGCAGCAGCTCCTGGATAGGAGCCGGCAGCGATTCCGATATCAGCGCCCGGATTTCCCGGCTGCTGCTGACCGGCTCGACCGGTTCCTTGTCGTCGTAGATAAGCTGGTGGTCTTCGGGGTAGTCCATTCCGTGGAAGGTTCGCAGCACGTCGGTGCGCGACACCAGGCCCAGCAGCCCTCCCTTTTCGTCGACGATCGGCAGCCGCCCCACGTCATACTTGACCAGCAGGTGCTGCAGTTCACCGAGCGGGGTGTCGAGGTGGGCGGAGACCACCTTCCGCGCCATGTATCCCTTGACCGGTGCGTGCCCCAGGTTGTGTATCTTCGCCTTGTCCACATCACGGCGGGAGATGACCCCCACCAGCCGATTGTCCTCCAGCACCGGCAGCCCGGTGTGCCCGTACCGCAGCATGATCTTGCCCGCCTCCTCCATGGAAAGGCTGGGGGAGACCGTCTTGACCGGGCTGGACATGATGTCCCGGGCCAGCACCGGGGGCCTCAGTTTATCCTGCAGTACGGGGTAGAGGTCTTCCAGCAGTTCGGTGAGGGTTTTATCCCTGATGGTCGCGGAGGCCGCTTTCGGGTGTCCGCCTCCTCCGAAGGCCGCGCACACCTCGCTCACCGATACGAATTCGGTCTTGCTCCGCGCCACCATGTAGATCTTCTTATCCATCTGCACCAGCACCAGCAGCACGTCGTAGGTCTCCAGATCCGACAGGCGTTGGGTGATCTGGTCCAGGTTGCCGATGGACTTTTCGGTCTTGTCCACTGCGATCAGCAGGTCGATCCCGTTTATGTTCAGGTGGGTTACCGAGGCCAGCAGCCGGTTGAAGAGCGCCTTCTGTTCGTCGGTCATTATCTGCTCGATGAAGTTCGCCACCACGCTGAGATTGGCGCCGCACTCCAGAAGGTAGGCGGCTGCCCGGATGTCCCGCGGCGTGGTGGAGATGAAGGTCATGCTGCCGGTGTCTTCGTACAGGCCCAAGGCCATTACTGTGGCCTCGAACCCGCTGATGCGCATCCCCTTTTCCTGCAGCTTTTCGACCATGAGGGTGGTCGCCGAGCCCACCGTATCGATCAGCCGGCAGCTGGCGGGAAGGGTATCACTGGTCATCGGGTGGTGGTCATACACATGGACGTCGATCCCGGCGCCGTCGATCCAATCGCTGAACTCCCCGAGCCGGCGGGGGCTGTTGGTGTCGACCACGACGACCTGAGTTATGTTCGCCAGGGTTATATCCTTGAACCGCTTTATCGGGAGTGAGTCCTTGTGCAGTGACATGAAGCGCTGAACGTTGCCGGAAAGCCCCCCCGAGAATACCATCTCGGCCCGGGGGTACAGTTTTTTTGCCGCGACCATACACGAGAGGCCGTCGAAGTCCAGGTGGTTGTGCGATATGATGATCTGCATAGAAACCTCCGGTCCCAGTCTATTCTATACCATTTTGAGCCATTTCGGTTTTGAAGACAACAGCAAGTTTAATTTGCCGGTAAAGCGGCCAGTAAATCCGTCTTACTGGCCGCCGCTCTTTTCTGTGCGCTTTTAAATCTGCTTCTTTTTTATCTTCTTGTCCAGGTACATGTTCTGGTCGGCGGTGCGAAGCGCCTTCATCACCAGGTGTTCGGGAAGCTCCGCCGTCGCCTTTCCGATGGCCAAGCTCATCTCGTAGGGATGCTGTCGATTGCGGTTGAAATCCTTGACCGACCGGTTAATCCGCTCTACTATCTTTTCGGCCGGTTTGAAGCCCACCCCGGGCAGCAGGATCCCAAACTCGTCTCCCCCGATCCGAGCCACCATGTCATTGGGACGGAGGGCGCCGCTGATGGTCTCAGCTACCAGCCGCAGCCACCGGTCCCCCTCGCCGTGGCCGTGCTCGTCGTTTATCTTTTTCAGGCCGTTGACGTCGCAGACTATCAGGGTCACCGGCCTTATCATCTCTTCCTCAGCCTTCTGCAGCGCCTTATCGAAACTGGCCCGGTTGTACAGCCCGGTCAGGCTGTCGAAGCTGCTGAGGTACTCCAGCTCTCGTTGGGCCTTTTTCAGCTCGCTGATGTCCCTCATCGTCTCTATGGCTCCCACCACGTCGCCGTTCTGGTCTTTAAAAGCGGCGGCCTTGGCCCAGAGGTAAACCTCCCGGCCGCCCATATCGGGTATGTAGGTCTCGATGAAGAGGGTGTCTCCGTCGCGGCGCAGTATGCCGTACTTCTGCTCCAGCCCCGGGTCGGGGTCCAAAACATAATCTATCAGTACCGGCACCCGCTTGCGGTAAAATGGCACCGAATAGGCATAGTTACCCTTCCCCAGCATTTTTTCGGCCGGCACCCCGGTGAGCTGTTCCATCGCCTGGTTCCAGGCTATCACCCGATGCCGCTTGTCGATGACCATCATCGGATCGGGCAGAAACTCGATAATCGCCGCCATGGTCTTTCTGGTTTTTTCGATGGCGAACTCCTCCAGGGTTTCCTTGGTGATGTCGCGTACACAACCGATCGCCCCCACCAGCCTTCCGCGCCGGTCACGCAGGGGGCTGGCGTTTCCCCAGATGTATACCCCCCGCTGCTGTTTCAGGTGGGTGCAGTAAAACTCGGCTATAAGCTGCTCGCCCTTTTTCTCGTACGACCGGTACTCCCCGGCCGGCCCCGGTTCGGGATTGAGTATCAGGTCGATCAGCATCGGGGTCCTTGTACCGTAAAAGGGGATCGCGTACTCGTAATCCCCTTTTCCCATGATCGTGCTTGATTTTACTCCGGTCAGCTTCTCCATGGCATGGTTCCATGCCGTTACCCGGTGCTCCAGGTCGATCGCGAAGGTGGCGACCGGCAGGAAGCTCACGATATCCTTCAAACGCTGATGTTCATCCATCAGCTGTTCGTTTCGGTCTGTCAGCTCATCAACCGCCAGTTCCATCAGGCGATTGTAATCACCGGTATTTCCCAGCGCGCTTAAATTTTTTATTAAACGCCGCCGGGCTCGCTGCCTTTTCTGACTGCTGTCGCTGCTGTCCATATCCTCCTGCTATCTCCTCGAAGCCAGTCTGACCGGTTTTGCCTGCCTCAGCCGTTTGGGGATTCGGTCGTTGCGGAGCAGGTCCTCGTAGTTTTCCCTCTCCACGATCACCTCGGCCGCCCCGTCCTGCACCAGGACCACCGCCGGCCGGCACAGCCGGTTGTAGTTCATCGACATCGAGTAGTTGTATGCCCCGGTGCAGGCCACCGCCAGTATGTCCCCCGCCTCCACCTTTGGCAGCGGAAGGTCCCAGATCAGCATGTCACCCGATTCGCAGCACTTGCCGGTGATCGCCACCTTCTCCTCGGCCGGGGAGTTCATCCGGTTTGCCAGGCAGGCCTCGTATCTCGCCTGGTAAAGGGCGTGGCGCGGGTTGTCCGACATTCCCCCGTCGACCGCGACGTACTTCCTGACTCCCGGTATCTCCTTGGTCGAACCAACGGTGTAAAGGGTGGTTCCGGCCTCACCCACGATCGAGCGGCCCGGCTCTATCATCAGGCGGGGGGGCTTCAGCCCGTATTCGCCGGCCTTCCGGGCTATCGCGTCCGTCACCGCCTCGGCGTACTTTTCGATTCGGCTCGGTTCGTCCCCTTCGGCGTAGTAGATGCCAAAACCGCCGCCCAGGTTTAATTCTTTTATCTCCAACCCGGTCTCCCGGTAGATGTCCCGGGCCAGTTCCATCATTATCCCGGCCGTGTAGCCGAACGACTCCATCTCGAATACCTGCGACCCGATGTGGCAGTGGATACCGCGCAGCTCGAGGCTCTTTACCGCCAGGCACCGCTTCACCGCGTCCAGTGCCTGTCCGTTGGGGACGGTGAAACCGAACTTGCTGTCTATCTGTCCGGTCTTTATGTACTCGTGGGTGTGGGCCTCGACGCCCGGGCTCACCCGCAGCAGCACCTCCGCCGTCCTGCCCATCTGTTCGGCCAGGCTGCCCAGCATCTCTATCTCGCGGTAGTTGTCGACCACGATCCGGCCCACCCCGTATTCGAGTGCCAGCCTTAACTCGTCCAGCTGTTTGTTGTTGCCGTGGAAGCAGATCCTGCCGGGCGGGAACTTGGCCTTGATCGCGGTGTACAGCTCGCCGCCGGATACCACGTCCAGCCCCAGACCTTCCTGTTCGATGATCCGGCACATTGCCATGGTCAAGAAGGCCTTGCTGGCATAAAACACCTCGGCATGGTGCTTCATGATAAAGGAAGCCCGGTACTGACCGCAGATCTCCCTTATCATGGCCTCGTCCATCACATAAAGAGGGGTGCCGAAGTCCCTCGCCAGCTGAACCGCGTCATAGCCCCCGATCTCGAGGTGTCCCGCCAGGTTTACCTTCATAGTTCCTCTAAGCTTCAATCCCCTACACTCCTTACCCCGGTCTTATATTTTTTTAATATCTATAAAAAAAAGCGGCTAACGGGAAAATACCCAAGCCGTTTTTTAACATAATATTACCTTAGCAGGTCGAAGGTGTCAACCAATATAACATATCTCTAAGCCAGGTACTTCTTGAACGCCTGGCGGAAAAGCCCTTCGATCGTTTCCCTGGTTATCTCTTCACCGCTGTACCGGCTGTCGACACGGTCGTCTTTGCCGATCATCCAGACAAACGCGTCTCCTTTGCTCCACAGCACCATGTCGTTGAACGGGATCGGCCGGTTGGAGGTTATGCTGACCTTCCCCCAGCCTCTGGCGCAAAAGGGGTAAGACCTGGCTCTAAATCGCAGCATCTCGGTTCCGATGGTTATCGAAAGGAACTCCCGGTCCTCCAGCACCAGTACCGCACTGGGATTTAAGGAGGTCCTCTGGACCTCTTCGGCCATCTTCTTAAGCCACCCGAAAAGCATCTTCAAGTTCTTGTGGTAAGCCCACCCAGCCTGGTCTGCGTTGCTGGCGCCCCGGTTCTCCAATTCCCGGTCCAGATTTTGGGCTATCTCCTTTTTCCACTCCTCGTTCATCTTGTCCCCTCCCCGCCCTCTATTATAACGTAAGCTCCCCCGCCAGTATCCAGGTAGTATTTGCTAATCCCGTTTCCGGCTGATCGAGCGAAAAAGGCTGCCGTTTCAATGAACGACAGCCTTCCAGGGTCGCTGAATCTATTCGATCTTGGGGAGGTTGGCCAGGCTCTTTTGCAGCAGTTCTTCCGAGTATTCGATGTCCGTCAGGCTGCCCGCGAGGTACTGGTCGTAGGCAGCCAGATCGAAGTAGCCGTGTCCGGTGAGGTTGAACAGGATGGTCTTGGCCTCCCCGCTCTCCTTGCACTTCAGAGCCTCCACCATCGCCGCGTAGATGGCGTGGGCGGATTCGGGAGCCGGCAGTATGCCCTCGGTCCGGGCAAAGGTGGTCGCGGCTTTGAAGGTGTCGTTCTGCTTGACCGCCATCGCCTCGATTATTTTATCCTGGTACAGCGCGCTCACCAGCGGAGAGTCGCCATGGTAGCGCAGTCCTCCGGCGTGGATGCCGGGCGGCATGAAGTCGTGTCCCAGGGTGTACATCATGGCCACCGGGCCGATCTTGGCGGTGTCGCCGTAGTCGTATGCCATCACGCCCCGGGTCAGGGTCGGACAGGCGGCGGGTTCGACCGCGATCGCCCTGAGGCTGCGTTTTCCCTGCAGCTTATCCATCAGGAACGGGAAGCTGATCCCCGCGAAGTTGCTGCCGCCGCCGCAGCAGCCGATAACGATATCGGGGTACTCGTCGACCATGGCCAGCTGTTCCTTGGCCTCCTGGCCGATGATGGTCTGATGCATGCAGACGTGGTTCAGCACGCTGCCCAGCGAGTAGTTGGTGTCGTCCCTCTGGGCCGCCTCTTCTACCGCCTCGGAGATCGCTATCCCCAGGCTGCCGGGGGAGTCGGGGTCCTGTGCCAGTATCTTTCTGCCGCTTTCGGTCATGTTGCTGGGGCTGGCGAAAACCTCCGCCCCGAAAACCTCCATGAAGGAACGGCGGTACGGTTTCTGCTGGTAGCTCACCTTGACCATATAAACCCGGCACTCCATCCCGAACATGCTGGTGGCCACGCTGAGTGCGCTGCCCCATTGGCCGGCGCCGGTTTCGGTGGTCAGCCGCTTGATCCCCGCCTTCAGGTTGTAATAGGCCTGGGGGATCGCTGTGTTCGGCTTGTGGCTCCCCGCCGAGCTTATCCCTTCATACTTGTAGAAGATCTTAGCGGGGGTGCCGAGTTCTTTTTCCAGGCGGTACGCGCGGTACATTGGCCCCGGCCGGTACTGCTTCAGCCGGTCCTGCACCTCGTCCGGGATGTCGATAAACCGTTCCGTGGAGACCTCCTGAAGGATCAGGTCCATCGGAAAGAGCGCCGAAAGCTCCTGCGGAGTTGCGGGCTTCAGTGTCTGTGGACTCAGGGGCAGGGGTGGAATGTTCGGCATGTCGGCCTGGATGTTGTACCACTGTTTGGGAAGCTGGTCCTCGGAAAGCAGAATTTTGGTAGGGCAGGATTTACTCATCTCTACTGATCTCTCCCTTCTCGTCTAACCTCAAGAAATAGCTAACGTATGTATTTTAGCAAAAACGACAACCCGGGCGCAATACATTTTTTATCCGCCCAATCATGCCTCACGAAGCTGTTTCGTGCCTTTTCGGTTCGCTTTCTTCCTCCTCAGCAGTTCCAGGAAGGCCTCGATCCTGGTCAGTAGCCCCGCCTCACCGGTATGCTCGTCGAAGTACAGGGTCATCGCCGGGATATCCTCCCGCGCGCTTACCAGCGGAAGGATAGACTGCGCCACTATCTCCGGCATGCAGGTCAGCGGCCCCAGCTGTATCACCCCGTCGTACCCCAGCTGTGATAGGTATACGGCGGCCCCAATAGTCTCCCTCCCGTGGCCGCCCACCCAGTAGTTCAGGTATGGCTGGGCATTCTTTATCAGTTCCTTGGTCCCCCGGCCCGGCATCAGCCCGAGGAAGAGGTGGTCGTTGACCCACTGGCTGAGGTAAATGGAGCGTTTGGCCTCCGCGCCCAGCCTTCCCAGGTGGCGTTCGATGTTCAGGTTCACGAAGGGTTCGAGCACGGTATAGATCTCCCCTATGATCCCGACCCGGGCCACCTCTTTTTCCCAGTCGGGTCCCAGGCTGGCGAACTTCTCCTTCGCGCCCCCCGCCGCGTCTCTGACCTCTTTGCGGCTCGCGGCCCGGTCGATCTCCTTTAATGATTCCTGGTAAATCCGCTCGACCGCCCCCTGGTCGGCGACCCGCGGCCGGTGCTCCTGGGCCATCATCTCCACCTCGTCCAGCGCCCGCACCTTTTCCCATCCGAACTTGACCGCCCCGATGATACCCAGCCAGGAGGCCCCCTCCGCCAGGTCCTTGACCTGGTTCAGGATGCCGGTGATGCGTGAGTCGGGGGCCTCCAGCACTATCATCTCCATCGGACAGCCCAGGTCTTTCAGTATCTCGCGCTGGACCTGGGCGTAGTACCCGAAACGGCAGGGACCCCAGCCGCCCGACATGACCACGGTGTTTGCCCCCATCTCGTACGCCTCGATGAAGTTACCCAGGTTTATCTTGAGCGGCAGGCAGGCGAACTCTGGCGAATACTGCGTGCCCAGGCTGAGCGTGCGTCTGGTTATCGGGGGAGGGGTCACCACCTCGAGCCCTATCGACTCCAGCATCCCCCGGATCGCGATGTGGGAGGTTCCCATGTGTGGGAAGGTTATCCTGCGTCTCATGCTTTCTTCACTCCTATACGGTCGCCGACCGCTGTTTCATGTGCCTGGAACGCTGTACCAGGTCTACGAAGGCCTC
The DNA here is from genome assembly GCA_013178275.1 of Bacillota bacterium. GTDB lineage: Bacteria > Bacillota > Ch66 > Ch66 > Ch109 > Ch109. Next base: position 36,779 of record JABLWZ010000006.1, read on the forward strand.
CAGCCGGGTCACGGTTCCCGCCTCCCCGGTGTGCTCGTCCAGGGTCAGCATCATGAACGGCGGCTGCTTTCGCCGCTGCGCCTCGATAGCCACCAGTTCGGCGACCAGCGAATCGGGGCCGCAGCCAAAACAAGCCAGGTGGATTATACCATCGTACTCCCCGGAGTCCAGGAAGTGGAAGGCCGCACCGATGATTTTCTTGCCCAGGGTCCAGAACATCCGCTTGGGAAGCCGCCGCGCCTCCGTCTCTATCAGTTCCTCCGGCAGCATCTCCGGGGTAGTGACCTTCACCCCCAGCTGCTGAAGTTTACTGATGACCTGGTGGCTTACGTACTCGTCGTAGAGCGTGTAAGCGTGTCCCAGTATCGCTATACGCAGCCTCTCGCCGCGCGTTTCTTCCTGGTCCTCATCCCGGTTCCCGCTATCCTCCCTTTGCCCCGTCAGCATGGAGATGGCCTCCTCCGGCAGCCATCCCAGCTCCAGCAGCCGGCTGTACTCTCCCAGCCGCTCCCGGGCGGCTGCCTCCGCCTGCCTGATGATTCTCCGGTCCGATGTGAACAGCCGGGCGGTTTTGAGCAACTCCTTCCGGTACTCCCGGTCGCTGCGGCTGACGTCGACGCACCAGTCGATGACCTTCGGCAGCCGGTCCAGGTTGGCCTTGATCATGTCGGGGAGGCCCATGAACTTGGGACAGATGTAAGCCCGCGGCTCGATGCTGACCAGCCGGGGCAGGAACAGGTAGTCCACCCGCCCGGCCAGGTCCAGTACGTGCCCGTAGTAGACCTTGACCGGCAGGCAGGCTTCGTCCACGGCGGTGGTCACCCCGCTGTTGACTATCCCCTTGTGGGTTCTCGAAGACAGCACCACCTCCGCCCCCAGGGAGGTGAAAAACGCCTCCCAGGCGGGGTAGAGGTAATAGTAAAATAGGGCTCTCGGTATACCTACTTTCGGTTTCATGCTCTGGTAAAAACCTCCGTTATTCCTGCCCCCTATTATTGCCCTCAGTTTTATCGTCCATACCCGTCTTCTTGATCCGTGACCGCTTCCGCGCCGCTCCCCCCTCTTTGTCCCGGCCCGCATCTCCTTCTCCGCCATTCTCGTAAGACTTCTTGGGTTTCCTGGCCGGGGCCACCTGCCGGAACGGGTCCAAGGTCTTCAATATACTCGGCCTCACGTTCTCCATCGGCACCGGCGACCTGACCAGTATGCTCTTCAACGCACCCCAGTCCAGGGGGATGAGAGGCCACAGGTAGGGCACCCCGAAGGATCTGGTGGTGGAGTAAAAGACGAACAGTACCAGCAGCCCGAAGAGCAGGCCCGGCAGTTTGAAGAATCCCACCGACAGCAGCAGGAAGATCCGGGCCAGGCGGTTGGCCATCGCCAGCTCGAAACTGGGGGTGGAGAACGTCGCCACCGCCGCTATGGCGGTGTAAAGGATGACCTCGTTGGTCAGCAGCTTCACTTCCACGGCCAATTGACCCACCAGCACCGCGGCCACCACGCCCAGGGCTGTGGTAAGGGGGGTGGGGGTATGCAGCGCCCCGAACCGCATCAGGTCGATCGCCAGCTCGGCGATGATGAACTGCATCAGCAGAGGCACGGGCGCGCTCTCCTGCGGACCGATAAAAGCTAGCGGCTGGGGGAGCAGCGTCGGATTCAGCGCCCCCAGCAGCCACAACGGCCCCAGGAAGAGCGAAAGGACGATGGCGAAAAACCTTATCCACCGCAGGTAGGCGCCGGGGGTTGGACTCTGGCGGTACTCCTCGGCGTGCTGCAGGTGATGGAACAGGGTGGTGGGAGCGATCATGATGCTGGGAGAGGTGTCCACCACGATCAGGACGTGCCCCTCCAGGAGGTGGATGGCGGCGACGTCGGGCCGCTCGGTATACCTTACCTTGGGCAGCGGATTCCAGAAGCTCCCCGGGGCGATCAGCTCCTCCACCGACTTTTCCGCCATCGGGAGCCCGTCTATCTTTATTTCTTCCAGGCGGCCCCGGATAAAGTCGATCAGGTCCGGGTTGGCGACGTCCTTCAGGTAGCACAGGCAGATGTCGCTCTTGCTGCGCTTACCGACCTGCAACATCTCTGTCCGCAGCTTGGGGTCCCGCACCCGCCGGCGGATCAGCGCGGTGTTTACCAGCAGGGTCTCGGTGAATCCGTCCCGGGAGCCCCTGACCACCCGCTCGATGTCGGGTTCCTCGGGCTGCCGCGCGGGGTACTTGCGGATATCGACGATGATGGCCCTGGATACACCTTCCACGATCAGCGCACCCAGGCCGGACATCAGGTTGCCGATCACCTCGTCGAAGGTCTCGACCGCCTGCACCTGAAAGTGAGGGATCCCCTCCTCCATGATCCGGTCCAGGGTATCGGGGAGAATCTGCTCGCGGTCCAGAAGCATCAGCCGCTTCAGTATCTCGGTTGCCGGATCGCTGTCAGCCAGCCCGTTGATAAAAAACAGGGCTGCCGGCTTGCCGCCGATCCTGAACTCCCGGCAGACCGCGTCGAAACTGGCCCCGACCCCGATCTCCTCTTTCAGGAAACTCACGTTGTCTTCGTATCTGCTGTTGAGCTTGATGTTGGTATCCCTGGTTTCCGCCACTCGTTTCACCTGCCTATCGCTTTTATACCTGGGGGATTACCCCTTGGGATTGAAAAGCACCGCGGTCGTGTAACCAAAGATCACCGCGGCGGCGATTCCCACCGAGGTGGCCTGAACCCCGCCGCCGAAGGCCCCCAGTACACCCGACTGCCTGGCTCCTTCGATCGCCCCCTGGGCCAGGCTGTGCCCAAATCCCGACAGCGGGATGGTCGCTCCGGCCCCTCCCAGGTCCACCAGCGGCTGGTACAGCCCCAGGGCGCTTATCACCGCTCCCAGCGTGACGTAACCGACCATCACGTGCCCCGGGGTGACAAACGGGGGCGTGAGGTCCATCACCAGCTGCCCCAGCATACAGATGACCCCGCCGAGTACGAACGCTATCAGTAGTGAGTACGGGTTAAACACCTTGCTTCATCTCCTTTCGATCACCACCAGATGAGCTATGGTGGGGATGCTCTCTCCCTGCTGAACCGTGAGCGTGCTCAAGAGCGCCCCGGTGCCCACCAGCAGTATCCTCTGGTAGTTGCCCTGCGCCATCCGCTCCAGCACCGGCCCGGCCAGCATCACCGCGGAACAGGCGCATCCGCTGCCTCCGGCGTGAGCGTCCTGTTCATCTTTGTATATCAGCACCCCGCAGTCCTCGAATGACTCTCCCGGGTCGCAACCCTCCTTCTGCAGCATTTCCCGGGCGATGCTCTTTCCCACCTGGCCCAGGTCACCTGTCAGGATCAGGTCATAGTCGGCCGGACTCCTCCCGGTGTCGCGGAAGTGGTTGATCAGGGTGTCCGTGGCGGCCGGGGCCATCGATGCTCCCATGTTGTTGCTGTCGGTGGTTCCCAGGTCTATCACCTTCCCCAGGGTGGCATGGGTTATCACCGGTCCCGCGCCTTCTTTTACCACCACGAAGGCCCCGGCGCCGGTGACCGTCCACTGGGCCCAGGGCGGCCTCTGCACCCCCATCTCGGTCGGGAACCGGTACTGTCTCTCCGCTGTGTCGTGGTGGCTGGAGGTGGCCGCCACCACCCGCTGAGCGAATCCCCCGTCGACAAGCATCGCCGAGAGCGACAGCGATTCGGCCATGGTGGAGCACGCTCCGTATAGGCCCAGGAACGGCACCCCGATCTCCCGGGCGGCCAGGTTCGCGGCGACTATCTGGTTTAAAAGATCCCCCGCCAGCATCATGTCGATGTCCTTCGACGCCAGAGAAGCCTTGCCCAGGGCCAGCTTCACCGCTTCCCGCAGCATCTTGCTTTCCGCCTGCTCCCAGCTCCTCTCGCCGAAATGGCTGTCCTCCAGCACATAGTCGAAAGACTTCCCGAAGGGTCCATTTCCCTCCATGCCTCCAACGATGCTGGAGGTGGAAAGTATCACCGGCGGCTGGTCGAAGCGCCAGGTCTGTTTGCCGAGCTTTTTCCCGCTGCTTGGCGGCATCTCCCGACCTCCCCCTTTTTCTATATCAGCAGTACCCTGATCATACCCACCATGACCGAGACCAGGAACCCATAGACCAGCACCGGCCCGGCGATGGTGAAGATCCGGGCGCCTATCCCGTACACGTATCCCTCGCGTTTGTATTCCATCGCAGATGCAACAATGCCGTTGGCAAAGCCAGTTATCGGCACTATCGAACCCGCTCCCCCGACCTTTCCAATCTGGTCGTAGACGCCGAGCCCGGTGAGAAAGGCGCCCAGAAATATCATGATCACGGTCGCTGCGGTCCCGGCGTCCTTAAATCCCAGACCCAGCCCCTTGAAGACATCCCAGATCAGCTGCCCCAGCGCGCAGATCAGCCCGCCCACCAGGAAGGCCATGACCAGGTTTTTGGCTACCGGTATCCGGGGCTGGTGCCGCGCTGCGAACCACTTGTAAGCCTGCTGGTCCTTCTTGCGCTCCATCTCCTGCCGATCCTTCGCCGACTGGCTCCCCGGTGGTTCGGGCTCTTTCCCCTCCGGCTCGGCCCGGTCCTTCTCTATCCTCATGCCCGCCACCAGGTTGTCGAGGGAGTTGTATTTCGGTTCTTGCTCAGTCACTTCAGCATCCCCTTCCACAGTGTGAAAACGGACACCTCCACGGTGTCCGGTCATTTTAAATAAGCTCCCGGCGAGCGGTGCTAGTCCGTGTACGCTATCTTTACGTTGGCCTTGTACTCTGTGATCCGGCCCGACTCCACTCCGGCGGTCAGGTTGTAAACCTCCACCCCGGTGATGTTCCGGACGTTCTTGGATGCTTCCTTTACCGCCTGATGTACCGCGTCGTTCCAGCTGTGGGGGGATTCCCCCAGCATCTCTACCATCTTTACAAAGGTCATCTAATCGCTCCTTTCATTTCCTCAAAGAAAAATACTCCCGGCATCGAGAGTATTATTTCCACTATCGTTTTCAGGTATGCAGTTGATCAGCCGTTGAGTTAGAAAACCAGGTTGCTGCCTGAGGCAGCAGCCTCGGCTGTAACCTGCCTGTATCGGAAAGAGCCTATTTGTTTTCCGCCGGCGACAAAAACTCCTTGATCTTGGTCAGCGCCTGTCTCTCGATCCGCGAGATCTGGACCTGCGACAGACCCAGCAGCTTCGCCACGTCCGACTGGGTGCGGTCCTCGAAAAAGCGCATGAAGAGGACCCGCTTCTCTCTTTCGGTTATCCGTTCAAGGACCTCTTTCAGGGCAAGGTTGTCAATCCAGTGGTGTTCCAGCGCCTGGTCCGAGGTGAGCTGGTCCAGCACGAATATGGGGTCGCCGTCGTCCTGGTAGAGGGTCTCGTGGATCGAGGTTGGATGCTGGATGGCCTCCAGCGCTCCCACCACATCCTCCCTCGGCATACCCATCGCCTCGGCGATCTCCCCTATGGTAGGTTCCCGCCCCTGCTGCTTGGTCAGCTCCTCCTTGACCCTCGGGACCCGAAACGCGACCTCCTTGATCGAGCGCGAGACCTTGACGGGGTGGTCATCCCGCAGGAACCGCCTTATCTCCCCGATTATCATGGGCACCGCGTAGGTCGAGAACTTGACCTGGTGAGAGGTGTCGAACTTGTCGATGGCCTTGATCAGTCCGATGGTCCCGATCTGAAACAGGTCCTCCTCCTCGTACCCCCGGTGGGTAAACCGCTGCACCAGGTTGAAGACCAGCCGCAGGTTGCATTTTATCAAGCGTTCGCGCGCCTCCAGGTCTCCCTGCTGGGCGCGCTCCAGAAGCTCGGCCGTCTCCTCGTCTTTGAGCCGGGGAAAACGGGGCAGATTCATTTCCGAAAGCCGGGTGCTCATCCCCCACCCCCGTTTAGTTTTCCCGACTGGCCGCCCCGCTGCTGTTTTTCGGGCTCTTCTTCATGGTTATCCGGGTTCCCTGGTTGACAGCGGTATCCACCTCCAGTTCGTCCATGAAAGACTGCATGAAGGAAAACCCCAGTCCCACCCGGTCCTCGCAGGTCGAGTAGGCCGCCTGCATCGCCATCTCGACGTTCACTATCCCCACTCCGTCATCCTCCACCCGTATCTCCAGCCGCTTGTCGGAAAGGCCCAGGTGCAGCCGGACTATCCCGGTGGGTCGATTCTGGTACCCGTGAATGATGGCGTTGGTGATGGCCTCCGATACCCCAACCTTGATCTCCTCCAACTCGTCAAGGGTGAAATCGAGCTGGGAAGCGAAAGCCGCCGCGGCCACGCGGCAGAACCCCACGTTCTCGGGCAGCGCCAGAAATTCGATCTTGGCCAGGTTCCCCAGTGTCACTGCGCCTCACCTCTTCTCAGAAGAAAACCTATTCCCTCTTTTTCACTGCGGCAGTATGTCGCCAGCCCCGAAACCCCTGCTATATCCAGCACCCGCCTGACCTGAGGCTGGGGTTTCAGTATCGCCATCTTACCCCCCCCGCCGCTGAGACGGCGGTACCTTCCCAGGATTACGCCGATACCCGAGCTGTCGATGAAGGTGACCCTGGTCAGGTCCAGCAGCAGGTGGCGGCAGTTTTCGGCCAGGAACTTCCGGTCCACCTCGCTCCTAATCTGCTCCGCGCTGGCCAGGTCCATCTCGCCCTTTATCCTCACCAGCAGAACATCACTGTCCGTGTTAACCTCCAGGTTCAAGGACGCTCACCCCAAATCTTGGCTGTATTTCCCAGACTATTTCGCCAGCAGCGGTTAAATTCCTCCCCTTTTCCGATAGGGGTTCCTGTCAAAACCAGGGAAGATTTCACCCCGATATCGGGGATATCAGACAAAGAAGAAAACTTGGCTATCACCAAGTCCTCGACGAAGGCGATAGCCAAGTTTATTCTTTAAATTATTCGGCTTTTTCTACTTCATTTTAGTCATATCGTACATGAAGTCGGCGAAGAAGCTCAGGAAACTCCCCCGGGGTACGTCATCCTCCGCTACCAGGGTCACCCTCTGGACCTCTTGCTGCTGGCGGTAGATGACCACCTCACCGACCTTCTGTCCCGCGTTGACCGGGGCCTCTATCAAGCTCGGCAGTTCGAGCTGGGTGGTAACATCCCCGGGTCCGCCCTTAATCATCAGGGCTCCGCCCTTATCAGCCGCCACCACGTTGACCCGCTCCACCCTTCCTTTTTTCACCTTGAGGAATCCGAAACCCTGCCCCGGTTCCACCATCGGCTGGTATGAGTACCTGGCGAAACCCAGGTTCATGAGCTTCATGCAGTCACGGAAATTCCCCCTCGGCTGCGGCGCTCCCAGCGTCACGGCCACCAGGCGCATCCCGTCCCGGACGGAGGTCGCCGCCAGGCAGTAGTTGGCCTGAGGGTGCCAGCCGGTCTTCAGTCCGTCGGACCCGGGGTACCACCACAGCAGCTTGTTGTGATTGTACAGGTGCATCTTGCGGATATCGTACTCTTTGGTGGAGGTCAGCTTCATCAGTTCGGGCCGGGTCACCGCGTACTGTGACAGCAGCGCCTGGTCGTAGGCCGAGGTATAGTGTCCGTCGGTGTGAAGCCCGTGGCAGTTGACGTAGTTGGTGTCATTCATCCCCAGTTCCCGGGCCCGCTGGTTCATAACCCGCACGAACTCCTCCTGGGTGCCGTAAAGGTGCTCGGCCACCGCCACGCAGGAGTCGTTGGCCGATCCTACCGCGATCGAGGCCAGCAGGTCGTTGTAGGTCATCTCCTCGCCCTTCTCCAGGTAAATCTGCGCCCCTCCCATCTTCCAGGCGTTTTCGCTGACCGCCACCTTGTCGGTCAGCTTGACCTTGCCGGCGTCCAGCGCCTCCACGGCAACCACCAGGGTCATCAGCTTGGTTACGCTGGCCGGCTCCATCTTCTGGTGGGGATTCTTTTCCGCTATGACCTCACCCGAGACCGGTTCCATCAGAACGTAGGCCGGCGACTCCAGCACCAGCTCAGCCCCCTGAGCGGCCACCGGGATCAGACCGGCCGTAAACAGTATCGCCAGAACTATCGAAATCACCTGGTATCTACGGGCAAGATAAGACAATAGTGCCTCCTCCTTTGTTTCGTTGTCGTTTTATCTTGCCACGCATCGGTTTTGGCTATTCTAGTCTATCACCTTCCCGTGTATCAGCGGGGGGGACTCTACCCTCTCATTCCCCACCCGGTACGCGTCCAGGACCATTCCCTGCGCCTGCTGCAGCCGCCCCTCGTCGTTCACGTGCAGGACCGCCAGGGGCTCGCCCTTCTCTACCCGGTCGCCGATCTTCTTCACCAGCACTATTCCCACCGCCGGGTCCACCGGCGAATCCTTTTTTTCACGTCCCGCTCCCAGGATAGTCGAGGCGACTCCTATCTGCTCCGCCTTCAGCGACTGTACGAAACCGGCCCCGGGGCTGATGACGTCTACCAGCCTCCTCGCACGGGGCAGCCGGTCCGGGTCGTCAAGCGCCCCCGGGTCTCCCCCCTGCGCCTGCACCATCTCCTTGAACCTCTCCAGCGCCGCACCGCTCCTGACCAGGGACTCGAGTTCCTTCCGGCCGGTTTCACGGTCGCCGGCCAGTCCCGACATCAGCAGCAGTTCGCTCCCCAGTACCAGGCACAGCTCGGTCAGGTCAGCGGGACCCGACCCTTTCAGCGTTGCCACCGCCTCCTTGACCTCCAAGGCGTTGCCTACCGCGTATCCCAGCGGCTGCTCCATGCCGGTGATGATGGCCACCACCTGGCGGCCCATCCCGCGGCCTATCTTCACCAGCAACCGGGCCAGCCTCCCCGCCTCTTCCACGGTCTTCACGAAGGCCCCGTCGCCGGCCTTGACGTCCAGCACGATGGCCTCTGCCCCCGCTGCTATCTTCTTGCTCATCACGCTGCTGGCGATGAGCGGTATGCTGTCGACCGTCGCGGTCACGTCCCGCAGGGCGTAGAGTTTCTTGTCGGCCGGCGCCAGGTTGCCGCTCTGACCGATGACCGCGGCGCCGACCCGGTTCACTATCTCGATGAACCGTTCCCTTTCGATCTCCACCTTGAAGCCGGGGATGGCCTCGAACTTGTCCAGGGTGCCGCCGGTGTGACCCAAGCCCCGGCCCGACATCTTCGCCATCTTCCCACCGGCCGCGGCTACCAGCGGCGCCAGCACCAGGGTGGTGGTGTCGCCGACCCCCCCGGTGCTGTGCTTGTCCAGCTTTATCCCCGGGATGGGAGAAAGGTCCACCTGCTCGCCCGACTCGACGATCGCCCTGGTCAGGGCCGTGGTCTCCTCCTCGTTCATCCCCCGGAAAAACACCGCCATCGCCCAGGCCGCCATCTGGTAATCGGGTATCCCGCCGGCGGTGTAGCCTGAGATCAGAAACCTTATCTCGTCCTGGGTGTATACCCCTCCTTCACGCTTTTTCAGTATAAGGTCGTACGCCCGCAGAGCAATCGCCCCCTCGAATACTTCTATCAATCCTCGATTATCAGTTGTTTAAGACTGGTCCCCGCTGTCAGAGGCGGTACATTCAAGATATCGGCCACCGTCGCCCCCAGGTCGGCGAATGTCTCGCGCACCCCCAGCGGGGTTCCCTTTTTGACCCGCTCCCCGGCTATCAGCAGCGGGACGTACTCCCGCGAGTGGTCGGTGCTGCTGGTGGTCGGGTCGCACCCGTGGTCAGCGGTAAGCATCAGTATGTCCTCCGGGGTCAGCAGCGGCTCCAGCGCCTCCAGGTCCCGGTCGAACTCCTCCAGCCCGCTGGTGTAGCCCCGGCTGTCGTTGCGGTGTCCCCACAGGCTGTCAAAGTCCACCAGGTTGGCCATCAAAAACCCGCTCCAGCTCCTGTCCGCCGCCATTTCGATGACCTTCCGCATCCCGTCGTGGTTGCTCTCGGCGGGGGTGGTCCGGGTTAACCCCCGTCCCACGTAGATGTCGTTTATCTTTCCTATCCCGATCACCTCGAGGCCCGCCTCCTTCACCCGGTCCAGCAGCATGGGCCCGGTAGGCTGGAGCGAGAAGTCGTGCCGGTGCGTGGTGCGCTGGTACGACCCCGGCTTCCCGACGAACGGCCTGGCGATCACCCGGCCCACCGCGTAAGGCCCTTTAAGCAGTTCGCGGGCAATTTTACAGTAACGGTAAAGGTCATCGAGCGGAATGGTCTCCTCGTGAGCGGCGATCTGGAACACGCTGTCAGCCGATGTGTAGACTATGGGGAAGCCGGTCTTCTGGTGTTCCTCCCCCATTTCCTTTATGATCTCGGTTCCGGAGGCTACCACGTTGCCCAGGGTCTTCCTCCCGATCTCTTTTTCGAAGGCCCCTATCAGCTCATCCGGGAACCCGTCGGGGAAGGTGGGAAACGCCTGCTCCAGGATCAGCCCCGCCATCTCCCAGTGACCGGTGGTGGTGTCCTTTCCGGGCGACTTCTCGGCCATCTTGCCGTAAGCCGCGGCCGGCTGTTTCTGTGGCCGCACCCCCTGGATATCGATGATGTTCCCGAGGCCAAGCCGCTCCATGCGGGGAAGTCTCAGCCCCCCGACCTCCCGAGATATGTTGCCCAGGGTATTGCTGCCCTCGTCGCCGTACTTCCATGCGTCCGGGAGTTCACCCACCCCCACGCTGTCCAAAACGATACAGAAAACTCTTCGGATTTTTGCTTCATTCATAGCTGTCATCTCCTTAAGCACGAGGATGGCTTTTTTTGAACATGTCCACCAGGTGCGACCTGGTCAGGTGGGTATAGATCTGGGTGGTCGCGATATTGGCGTGGCCCAGCATCTCCTGCACCGAGCGCAGATCCGCCCCGTGCTCCAGCAGGTGGGTGGCGAATGAGTGGCGCAGGGTGTGCGGGGTTATCTCCTTCGTGATTCCCGCCGACCTGGCGTATCCCTTGATCAGCTTCCAAAAACCCTGTCGGGTCATTCGGGTCCCCAGGTGGCTGATAAAAAGCGCGTTCTGCTCCTGGTCCGGAGTTAGTTTCCCGCGCGCCCGAGACAGGTATTCCTGCAGCCAGCCTACCGCGACCCTGCCGACCGGCACCACCCGCTCCTTGGACCGCTTGCCCATACAGCGCAGGAACCCGTTTTCGAGATTGACATCGTCCAGGTTGAGGGATATGAGTTCCGAGACCCGGAGCCCGGTAGTGTAGAGCAGCTCCAGCATCGCCTTGTCCCTGACGCCGCCGCTCCTCGACACCCGCGGCTGCGCCAGCAGCCGGTCTACCTCGTTGACGCTCAGCACGTGGGGGAGCTTCTTGCCCAGGCGGGGAGCCTCCAGGGTCAAGGTAGGGTCGTCCAGCAGCAGCTGTTCCGCGTTGAGGAAATGATAAAACGAGCGGATGGCCGCCATCTGCCGCGCGATGGTCGACGCCGCTCGTCCCTGATTTCTCAGGTTCTCCATGTATCCCACCAGGGTGTCGCGGTTTACCCTCTCCCAGGACGATTTCACCTGGACGAGGTACTCGCTGAAACCCTGCAGGTCCTGGCGGTACGCTAATAGGGTGTTTTTCGCCAGTCCCCTCTCCACCTGGAGAAAAAAAATAAAGTTTTCTATCTGCTGTTCCATCAGCCACAACTCCAAAATTCGGTAGCTGTTACTGATATTCTACACCGTCCAGGAAATATCCTTCCATATGCTGCCGCTGGTTACCGGGAGTCAGGACTCCGCTTTCACCGGGCCACCATCCTAACGCATCAAGGTGTTCAGCAGCCGGATCAGGCTGGGCGACAGTATCCCCTCGGTGAGCCCGGCGGCGGCCATGACTGCTGTCAGCGCCAGCATGGTCGTGGTGTATCCCAGCACCATCCTCCCCATTCCCCCGAAGCCGATCGATATCCTTCCCCGCACCAACTCCATGGAAAAGGAGACCCCCAGGGCCGCGGCCGCGATCAGGGTCGGGACGGCTATCAGGTTGTGCGGCAGGATGCCCAGGAGGCTGAGTATCACTCCCTGCCAGGACATCTGCTCCACCAGGAAGCCGACGGTAAACCCCAGGATAAAACCGCGGAACGCGACCAGCCCGGCTATAAACGGTATCCCGATCACCGTCAAGCCCAGAAACCAGATGGCCGCGGTGATCTCAAGATTTCGGATCACGCTTCCCTCCAGCATGGCCACCCGGTCCACCGGCTGTTCTGTAAACTCGTTCCAGCGCCCGTCAAGATAGACGGAGAGCTGTTCCCGCTTCTCCACGGGCATCTTATTGGCCCCCAGGCACCCTCCCGCAACGCCCAACAAAAAAATAAGCAGGATTACTATCAATATCCCGTAACGGTCGCGGAAAAACTGTCGGGTATAGTTCCGCCAGCCTTCCATGGCATTCTCTCCCCCGCACCTTTCTAAAAGAATACTATGCTGGGGATCATGGTATATTACTGCTTGGCCCTATCTATTTTCCCAAATTTTCCACCGCCCCCGGGGGTGACGGCCGCCTCCCCCGCCCGTGCGCGCAGGATCAAACCCGCGGTCGCCGGCCCGGCTATCCGTTCCAGGCCTGCTTCGTCAGCGCACCACAGCACCGCCTTTTCGCTCCCGTACTCATCAAGCAGTCGCTCGACCTTCCGCGCCCCGATCCCGGAGAAAGACTCCAGCGGTATCAGGTGGTGGTAAGGGGGACGGTGCGGGGGGTGTTTTGGCGCGGTCCGGTCGGCTATCATCTCCACCCGGTCCATCACCCCCAGGTCTACCAGTGGGCTGCCGCATTCGCTGCATACGGTCACCGGGGGCGGCTGTCGGGTTATCACCCGGCAGGACCGGCAGCAGGTCCGGTAGTACTTTCCGAGAACCGGCAGCATGCCGAAGTTAGCGGTGACCCGCCGCCCCTCTTCCCGCAGTACCGCTTTTCGCACCTCATCCAGGTTTTCCCCGGCCAGCAGCAGGGAACTGTGCTCGCGTCCGATCCTTTTTACGGAGTGGGCGTCCGAGTTGGTGAGAAAGGACCGGCTATAGTTCTCCGAGAGCCGGTCCGCCATCTCGCTGTCGGCGCTGAGCCCGACCTCTATCGCGGGTATCATTCTGGACCCGAAGATGTCCTCGGACCGGTCAGCGGCACAGCCGAGCATGCCCTTGTGGGGGGTGAAGATGTGAGCGGGGATGAACATTCCGCCGACGCGGTCGGCTATCTCCAGCGCTCTGGCCGCGCCGACCCTCTCTTTCCGCCGGGCCTCGCGCCAGAGCTGGTTGAACTCTTCCAGCTTTTCCAGGTCGGGGAGATAGACCATGTGGTGGGAACTGCGCGACGACTTCCCAGGTATTCGGGGCCCCTCCTCCGAGGTCTCCACCTCGACCGCCGGGATCAGGGTCACCGAGTCTTCCCAGCGCAGTCCCCCTCCGGGCAGAGGCGTCAGGTCTCCTCTTTCGATCCACCCCGCTAATTCTTTGGTCACGTAAGGCGAGTGGCAGTCGGCCACTCCTATCACGCCGATACCCAGGTCCCGACTCTTTTTCAGGATGTTGCCGACCATGAGGTCGGGGGAGGCGGGTATCTTGATCGGCCTCTCCCCGACGAACCCCACATGGATGTGCAGATCAGCTATTGTCTCCAGCAGCTTGATTTTTCGATCATTTTTTAGTGGGACAGTTCTTTTAACCATCATTGGGTTCTTAACCGGCCTAACCTTTTATCCCCAAACGGTCGCACAGCGCCAGGACCCCGATCATCGTCTTGGCGTCCCTCAGCTCACCCCGGAGGACCATTTCCCTCGCCTTCTCGGGCGGGATGCAGACCACCTCCAGGAATTCGTCGTCGTCGGGTTTCATCTCCCCGTCGTACAGTTTGGTCGCCAGGTAAAGGTACATCTTCTCGTCGCTGAAACCGGGCGTGGTGTAGTAAACGCTTATCAGTTCGATCCTCCCGGCGGTATAGCCGGTCTCCTCCTCGAGTTCACGCAGCGCGCACTCCATTGGGTCTTCGCCCTCCTGCAGCTTCCCGGCCGGTATCTCTATCAGTTCCTCGCCCACGGGCTGACGGAACTGCTTCACGAACACCATCTCGTCCTTCTGGTTGACAGCGATCAGCGCCACCGCTCCCGGGTGCTCCACCACCTCCCGGGTGGCCTCCTCCCCGTTGGGGAGCTTGACCGTGTCCACCCTCAGGTGGATCATCCTTCCCTGGTATACCCTTTTGCTTTCCTTCAGTTCCTCTTTAAGCTGCAACTCAAACCACCCTTTTTAGCATATTTTTTCCAGGCAGCGCATAACCTGATTAAAAATCGGCAAGGAGGATATACCTATGCGCATCCTGGCATTGAAGGACCGTATCTACCTGTTCGGGACAGTCCGCGAGGTGACCGATGAGATAAGGCGGCTGAGCCTTCGGCACCATCTGCTGTCAGACCTTATCCGCGAGCGGAGGCAATAGCGTCAACGGCCGCCCTCCGAGGCGACCAGGCAGATGTTGTACACCAGGTCCGAGAGCAGCTTGATGTCTTTCAAAAAGACGTGCTCGTCCCGGGTGTGGACCTGGCGCATGGCCACCCCGAGGTTCACGGTGCGTATCCCGTAACCGTTGAGTATGTTGGCGTCGCTCCCGCCCCCGGTCTTTTCCCGTGAAGGGGTCAGCCCGATCCGCCGTACCGCCTCCTCGGCGATCGCCAGCGCGGGTTCGCCCGCTTCGAGCTGGAAGGCGGGGTACAGCTCCTCGGCCGTTATCTCCACCACCGCTCCCGCTTCCCGGGCCGCCGAGTCGAGCCGTTCCAGCATGTGCTCGGTCTGGGCCTTCAGCTTCTCCGCGACCAGGCTGCGCGCCTCTCCTTTGATGTACACCCTTTCGGGGACGATGTTGCGCGCGTTGCCGCCCTGGATTATCCCGATATTGGCGGTGGTCTCCCCGTCGATCCGTCCCAGCTGCATGCCGGCGATGGCCTTCGATGCCACCTGGATGGCGTTTATCCCGTCCTCGGGGTTTATCCCCGCGTGCGCCGCCTTACCGTTTACGATGACCTCGATCTGGTTCTGGACCGGGCCCTGCACCACCAGCGTACCCACCTCACCCGAACTGTCGAGCACAAACCCGATCCGGGCCTTTACCCGGTCCTTCTCCAGCGACTTGGAACCCTCAAGCCCCTGCTCCTCGCCCACGGTGAAGACCACCTCTATCGGGCCGTGACTGATATTTTCTTTCCTGATCCTTCTGAGGGCATACAGGATGGCGGCTATTCCCGCCTTGTCATCCGCGCCCAGGATGGTATCCCCGGACGAGTATATCGCATCCCCTTTTATTACCGGGGTTACCCCCTTGCCGGGGACAACCGTGTCCATGTGGGCTACCAGCACGAAGGCTGGAACCTCTAACCGGCCAGGCCAGCTCGCGATCAGGTTGCCGGTCCCGGTCCCCAGGACCACCCCGGCGTGGTCCTCGAAAACCTCCATCCCCAGTTCCTTTAACTCACCCGCCAGGTAGTCGGCTATCTCCCGTTCCTCGCCCGATACCGAATCGATCCTCACCAGCTTCAGGAACTGGTCTATCATCTCCTGATAAAACCCGTTGCTTTCCGTCATGGAAACCGTCTCCTATCGATCTGTAAATCTCCTGACTCTCATTATATCCCGAAAACGCGAAGATAAATAAAAAAGTAGCCATGAAATGACTACTTTTATTTCCTATCCGTATATTGCTAGCTGATCTTGCTGCCTATCCTCAGCTTATCAGCGATCATGGCGATGAACTCTGAATTGGTGGGTTTTCCTCTTTCCACGTTGATGGTGTAGCCGAAGAACTTGTTCATCATGTCCACGTTACCGCGGTCCCAGGCCAGCTCAATCGCGTGCCGGATCGCCCGCTCCACCCGGCTCGGGGTTGTGGTGTATTTCTGGGCTATCATCGGGTAAAGCTCCTTGGTGACCGCGCCCAGCAGGTTGATCTCGCCTATCACCAGCAGTATCGCGTCTCTCAGGTACTGGTAGCCTTTGATGTGCGCGGGGACACCCATCTGGTGGATGATATTGGTGACCTCCAGGTCCAGGTTCCTGGTCTTGACGGTCGGGTGCGAAGTCACCTGCTGGCTGTCAGAGAGCTGCCGCAGCCGGTTCCCCAGCACCTCGATATCGAAAGGCTTCAGTATATAGTAATCCGCCCCCAGTTCCACCGCTCTCTGCGTCATGTTCTCCTGCCCGAACGCGGTAAGCATGACCACCTTGGGACGCTGGCCGTAGTTGCCGGTTCCCAGCCGCTCAAGCACCCCGATCCCATCCAGATGCGGCATTATTATATCAAGTACCACTATATCGGGCTGCTTTTCCTTTATAATATCAAGTGCGTCTATACCGTTATTGGCCATTCCAACCAGTTCAAAGTCTTCCTGGCTCGCAAGATACTCTTTGAGGATCTCGCAAAACTCTCGGTTATCGTCAGCGATAAGCACCCTCATTTTTTTCATAGACTTCTACACGCCTCCTCGGTAAACAATACTTCTTTATGTCCTCACTGAGTTAACCAATTCGACGCCAGGCTTGATTCTCCTCTATTTCTTAAAAACAAAAATCATCTAAAAATCAATTTTTTATGACAAATTTCACAATTGGAACTTTTTTATGGATTTGATTAAGAAATGATAATAAAAAATGGCCGGGGGACTCGCCCCCGGACCTCAGATTCATCGTCTTTACAGTATCTATCATGTTCTCGGCCGACAGCCCGTATCCACGGGTCGGGTCGTTTATGAAAACGTGGGTAACCGCTCCGACCAGTCGGCCTCCCTGCATTATCGGGCTCCCGCTCATCCCCTGGATGATTCCCCCCGTGACCTCAAGCAGCCGGGGGTCGGTTACCCTTACGATGATCCCTTTTTCTCCTGTACTGTCGTTGAAAACCTTCTCTATAATTATCGAGTACTCCTGTATGTCTTCTCCGCTGATCACCGTCAGCATGGTAGCTGGGCCGAGTGTTATCTGGTTGTGCCAGGCCACCGCCACCGGTTTTGGATAGATGGGATTCATCGGGCTCTGGTAGAGGCGTCCGTAAATCCCATACTGGCAGTTGTTTTCGATCGTCCCCAGCACCCCGACCTCCTCGCTCAGGATCCCGATCTTCTCGCCGGGCCGGCCGCGCCGGCTGGGCTCGATCCCCTGGATGGGTGCTCGGATCACCTTTCCCCGCGTGATATCCGGTGATTTGCTGGTCGTCTCGTCCGTGATTACGTGTCCCAGTGCGCCGTATGCCCTGGTGAGCGGGTCATAGAAGGTAAGCGTCCCGACCCCCGCCAGGTTGTCCTTGACCAGGAGCCCGATACGAAAACGACGGTGGGAGCTGCAGTAAACCGGGTTTATCTTGGTCTCCCACCTTTTTCCGTTACGATCAACTACCAGGCTTATCGCTCTCTGTTCCTTTCCCGCCTGGTTCACGGCCTCGGCCAGGTCCCACTCGCTGGTGAGCCTGACCCCGTCAGCCTCCAGGATCATGTCGCCCGGCTTGATACCCTTGTTCATCGCCGGGCACTCGGCCTCACCCGAGCTGTTGATCACCTGCGAGTAATCCTTTACCAGTACTCCGCCCTCGCTTATCTTGATACCGATCGACTCCCCGCCTGGAATCACGTACATCGGGTTGGCCACCGTCACCGACATCTTTTTCAGCGGGATCAGACCGTACAGCTTCAATACCAGGTTGAAGTCCCCCGGTTCCAGGTCCACCTGGTCTCCCAGTCCCAGGAAAGAACCATACCTCAAAACGTCTTTTCCCTGATCCCCGGGATCGACCCGGTCCCATTCCAGCTCTATCTTTTCCAGCCAGGATGCGGGAATCTGATCGAAGAACTGGAATCGGTCTCCCACTCCCACCTTCACCTGGTCGGGGATGCTGAACCAGCACCTGACCGACGGGACGAGCACCAGGCCCAAAAACATTACGACCGTTGTTATTCCTATGATCTGGCGCAGAATTTTAATTCTCCGCGCCAATTCTCTTTTTTCACTCCTTTACCCTATTAATTTCTACCTCCTTTTTCAAATGTATAGTTTATTTTGTCCCGAATTTGCTGATTTATACCGCTATTCAACCATATATCAGTTATTACCAGGTCATTTTTTATTCCAGCTCCCGATATCTCTGTTTTAATGCCTCATGTCATATTATGCCAGCTGATTTAGAATAAAAAAAGACTGGGGCAGTCTCACGAATAAACCTGTCATTTTTAATTAGCAAAAGTTTTAAATGCTGACCGCCAGCAGTGACTATCTCCTCTTTTTCAGCATCTCCTCAGCGTGTCTGATAGTCAGGTCGGATACCGCGCCGCCATCCAGCATGCGGGCTATCTCCTGAACCCGCTCCGCCTCTTCCAGTTCCGATACCTGAGTTCTGGTCCTCCCCGCTTCGACCTTTTTATCGATTAAAAGGTGGAAGTCCGCCCGGCCGGCGATCTGCGGCGAGTGTGTCACACAGACGACCTGGCAGTCGTCGGCCACCCGCCGCAGCCTGGAAGCCACGGCCTCCAACGCCCTTCCCCCGATACCCGAGTCTATCTCGTCGAATATCAGGGTGGGCATACGGTCCACCCTTGCGAGTATGGTCTTCAGGGCCAGCATTATCCTGGAGGTTTCCCCGCCCGAGGCTATACGCGCCAGCGGCTTCATCGGCTCGCCCGGGTTGGGGGATATCAGGAACTCTATCTCGTCGATGCCTGAGCCGGTCCATTCCTTCTCGGCTATCCTCACCTCGAACGCCATCTCGGGCATGAGCAGGTTGGAAAACTCCTCGGCCATGGCTTTTTGCAGCCGCCGGGCCGCGTCCTCCCTCACCCGGGTCAGCCTCTGAGCCGTATCCAGGTAACCATCCTTCAGTTTAAGCAGCTTTTCTTCGAGTTCGGCCAGCAGCGCGTCCTGCCGGTTCAGCTTGTCCAGCTGCCGCTGCGCCTCCTCGCCGAATCCTATTATCTCAGCCTCGCTCTCCCCGTACTTTCTCTTCAACTGGTGGATCAGCGCCAGCCTCTCTTCCACCGCCTCCATCCTTCGGGGATCGGTCTCCAGCCGTTCGCCGTATTTCCTGATCTGGCGGGCGTTTTCCTCCACCAGTACCAGTACGTTCTCACAGTTTTCGAGTATCCCGCGCAGCGATTCATCGATCTGGGCCATCTGCCGCACCTCGGCAGCCGCCTGGCTGATGAAGTCAAAAGCGCTCCCAGAGTGTTCCCCTCCGTACAGCCGCTCGTAAGCCTGGTCCGCTCCCCGGGAAAGCCTCTCCGCGTGCTGCAGCAGGTTTTTCTCTTCCATCAGCTCTGCTTCTTCACCGGTCCTTATACTGGCCGCCCTTATCTCCTCTACCTGGTAGGAGAGCAGGTCGGTCATCCGGGCGGCGTCCCGTTCGCTGCTCTTAAGCTGGTCGAGCTGCCGGCGGGTCTGGTTCAGTTCCTGAAACTGTCTCTTCAGCGGCTCCTTTAGGACCGCCGCCTCTTCTCCCGCGAAACTGTCCAGCAGTGCCAGCTGTCTTTCCAGGCTCAACAGCGACTGCTGCTCCTGCTGTCCGTGAAGGTCGATCAGGTACTGGCCCAGTGCCCGGAACTGGTTCAACGTGGTTGTCCGTCCGTTTATTCGACAAATATTTCTGCCGCCGCGCGATATCTCCCGGCTGAGTATCAGGGGCTCGTCTTCAGCGTCCTCGATCCCCATCTCATCGAGCAGTTCCGTCAGGCCTTCCACCCGGGGGCACTCGAAAACTCCTTCGAGCACCGATTTTTCCGCGCTTTCCCGGATCATGTCGATCGATGCCCTCCCCCCCAGGAGGAGATTAACCGCGTCCACGATGATCGATTTGCCGGCCCCGGTCTCCCCGGTGATGACGTTGAGCCCCGGCTCGAAGCGCATCGTAACCTGTTCTATTATAGCGAAGTTCTTAACCGTTACCTCAAGCAGCATCGGGCTCACCTCTTCGCGGGTTGCTTTTCCTGCGGGTAATCGCCATCACCTGCGGCGGGTGGTTTCTCCAGTTGGGGAAGGAGCAGTTTATCACTGTCCACTCTTCCTGCGGCAGCGCGGCGGCCCAGGACTCGACCGCCTCCTTCTCCTCCACCGCGCCCGGGTGGCCGGTGTAGACAACTACGGTAATTATCCCTCCCGCCGCGAGCAGGCCTTTCGCCTGGTCCAGTGCGGCTATCGTGCTCGCGGGCTGGGTGTTGAACCGGTGCCCCGATCCCGGCAGGTAGCCCAGGTTGAACATCACCGCCCGGACGCCCGGTTCGATGTACTTTCCCATGTTTTCGTGTCCGTCGTTGATAAGGTATACCCGGGTCCCGAGATGTTCTTCCTTTATCCTATCTGCTGTCCGGCCTATCGCCAGCGGCTGGCTGTCGAAGGCGTACACGGAGCCCTCGCCGCCAACCACCCGGCAGAGGAAAAGTGTGTCGTGCCCGTTTCCGGCAGTGGCGTCCACAGCGGTATCTCCCGGTCGCAGCACCGTGGTTACCAGGTGGTGCGCCAGCTTTATGGGGTTTTTGAATATCTCGGCGCTGGTGTCAAAGATGTCCATCATACGAGTCCTATCCCACCGGGTCGTTCTGGGTCAGTTTTTCCCTGAGTACATCGAAGAAGTGCCTCCCGGATATCTTTATCAGGCGCGTGTTTACCTGCGACTGGAAAATGTCGATCTCGTCCTTCGCCTCCAGGTGGATACCCTGCTGGCCATCTATGGTCAGCATCACCGTGTCGAATCCTGGCTGAAGGATGATTTTTATCCTCTGTTCGGCGGATATGACCAGCGGTCTGGAGTAGAAGGTGTGCGGACAGATGGGGGTGACCAGCATCACCGGGGCGGTCGGAGAGACTATCGGCCCTCCCGCCGACAGGGAGTATGCGGTGGACCCGGTGGGAGTGGAGACGATCACCCCGTCCCCCTCGTAAGCGGTGAAGTACTGCCCGTCTATGTAAGCCTCCACGGCGATGATGCGGGCCAGCGGACCACGGTGGATGACCACGTCGTTCAAGGACCTGGTCGCGCTGATAACCTGTTGGTCCCTGGTGAGCCGGGTCTCCATCATCATCCGTTCCTCGATCCGGTACTCCCCGCGCAGGAACGCCTCGAGGCCTTCGTACATGTTCATCTTTTCCAGCTCGGTCAAAAACCCGAGCCGCCCCAGGTTGACCCCCAGGATCGGCACCCCTTTCGCCGCCACCCAGCGGGCGGTGCGCAGCAGGGTCCCGTCCCCGCCCAGAACTATCACCCCGTCCAGTTCAGGACAGTGCTCCAGCCCAGCTTCCTCCGGATTCTGGTCCATCTCCCTCGCCGGCCTTATCAGGGTGGATACCGCCTCTACCCCGCGCCGGCCAAACCATTCCTGGAGTTCCTCGGACAGCTCTCCACATTCGTTCTTCAACTGGTTGCCCACGATTCCGATTTTCAATGCCGTTTCCTCACTCTGAAGAAAGTTCTCGGTGCGCCTGGGCCACGACCGTCTCAATCATATCTTCTACCGCCTCGGTCCTCTCGTCGGCATCCCCGTCGGGGGCGGTCTTTTCCAGCAGCAGCAGGTACTCTATGTTCCCCTCCGGTCCCCGAATAGGAGAAAAACTCAGGCCCATCACCGTGAACCCGGTCTTCCCCGCCTTCGCTATCACCTTTCGAATCACGTCGCGGTGGGTCCCGGGCTCTCTCACGACCCCGCGCTTTCCGACCTTTTCCCGGCCCGCCTCGAACTGCGGCTTGATCAGGGCCATCACCCGTCCGCCATCCCGCAGCAGTTCTCTCACCGGCGGCAGGACCAGTTCCAGGGATATGAACGAAACGTCTATCACTGCCAGGTCGGCCGCCTCGCCCAGGTCCTCCCGGGTCAGGTAGCGGATGTTGGTCCGCTCCAATAGCCTTACCCGGGGGTCCTGCCGCAGTTCCCAGGCCATCTGGCCGTACCCCACGTCGACCGCCAGCACCCTTTGGGCGCCGTGCTTAAGGGCGCAGTCGGTGAATCCCCCGGTGGAGCAGCCGACGTCGAGCACGACCAGGTTGTCGAGTTCCAGTCCAAAGGCCCGCAGCGCCTTCTCCAGCTTGTAGCCCCCACGGCTGACGTACGCCGGTCGGTCGTCGATCACCGTTATTTCGGCGTCTTCCCTGACCGGGGTTCCCGGTTTCTCCACCTTCT
The DNA here is from genome assembly GCA_013178275.1 of Bacillota bacterium. Classification (GTDB taxonomy): domain Bacteria; phylum Bacillota; class Ch66; order Ch66; family Ch109; genus Ch109. Next base: position 58,789 of record JABLWZ010000006.1, read on the forward strand.
TCTGGTTCACCAGGACCTTCCCGGTGATGATCGCCGCCCGGGCCTTCTCCCGGCTGTTGAACATCCCTTTTTCCATCAGCAGCAGGTCCAGTCTGGTTTTCATCATTTGCTCGCCCGCATCCGGGCCACCTTCCCGTTCCGGTAAAGGACCGGCCACCTCTTGTAGATCTTGTCAGCAATCGCCTCCGGGGTGAGTCCGTACCTTTCCCTGAGCTGCGCCACCGACCCGTGTTCTATGAACTGGTCGGGCAGCCCGAGGCACAGTACATCCGGCGCCTGGCGGAGGTCTCCCGCCCGGTCGTTTATCAACTCCAGGACCGCACTCCCGGCTCCCCCGGCCAGGACGTGTTCCTCGACCGTCACCACGCGGTTGGTTTTTTTCACCAGTTCTATGATTCCTTCAGAATCGAGCGGCTTGATGAACCCGATATCGATGACCGCGGCTTCTACGCCCTGCCGCTTCATCAGTTCCGCCGCCTCCAGGCAGGAGTAGACTATCGGACCTACCCCTATGATCAGGACCTCGCGGCCTTCTTTCAGCAGCTCCAGGCCCCCCACCGGCAGGCAGCGCGGTTCCATCTCTCGCTCTACCCCGAGCCCGCTTCCCCGCGGGTAGCGCACCGCACAGGGCGCGTTAAGGGTCAGGGCGGTATAGAGGCAGTGCTGCAGCTGGTTCTCATCCCGGGGGACCATTACCGTCATGTTGGGGATGTGCCGCAGGTAGGAGATGTCAAACACCCCCTGGTGGGTTGCTCCGTCCTCGCCCACCAGTCCGGCGCGGTCGACCGCCAGGGTCACCGGCAGGTTCTGCATGCAGACGTCGTGCAGGACCTGGTCGTAAGCCCGCTGGAGGAAGGTCGAGTACACGGCCAGGACCGGCTGGTACCCCGACTGGGCCAGCCCCGCCGCCAGGGTCACCGCGTGCTGCTCGGCTATGCCCACGTCAAAAAACCGTTCGGGGTACTTCCGGGAAAACCGGTCGAGGCCGGTTCCGCTGGCCATCGCCGCAGTAATCGCTACTATCCTGGGGTTATCCTCAGCCAGCCGCACCAGGGTTTCCCCGAAGACCTCGGTATAGGTGGGGTGGGAGCCGTTCTTGACGGCCTCGCCGGTTTCGATGTTAAACGGTCCGATACCGTGGAACTTGTCGGGATTCTGTTCCGCCGGGAGGTAGCCTTTTCCCTTTCTGGTGACCACGTGCACCAGGGTCGGGCCGGCCACCTGGGTGGCGTAGCTCAGCATGCTGCGCACCCCTTCTAGGTTGTGGCCGTCGACCGGGCCCAGGTAGGTGAAACCCAGTTCCTCGAACAGCATCCCCGGCAGTATCAGAAACTTCACCGCGTCCTTCACCCGGTCCAGCGCCTGCAGCACCCGCGAACCGATCCGGGGTATCTTGGAAAGGAGCTGCTCCATCTCCTCCTTGCTGCGGAAGTACGCGGGCTGGGTCCTGAGCCGGGTCAGGTACTTCGCCATGCCCCCCACGTTGTTGGCGATCGACATCTCGTTGTCGTTCAGGACCACGATAAGGTTGGTCTGCAGGTGACCGGCCTGGTTCAGGGCCTCGAAAGCCTCCCCGCCGGTCAGCGCCCCGTCCCCGATCACCGCAACGACATGGTGCTTTTCCCGGTTTAGGTCCCGGGCCAGCGCGATCCCAAGGGCGGCGGAGATGGAGGTGCTGCTGTGGCCGGTCTCGAAGATGTCGTGCGGGCTTTCGCACCGCTTGGGAAAACCGCTCAGTCCGTCCAGCTTTCTGAGTCCCTTGAAAGCGTCCCGGCGCCCGGTCAGCAGCTTGTGGACGTAGGACTGATGCCCCACGTCCCAGATAATCTTGTCCCGCGGCGAGTCGAAGGTCAGGTGCAGGGCGAGGGTCAGTTCCACCACCCCCAGGTTGGGGGCCAGATGGCCGCCGTTCCGGGATACTGTGGCCACCAGTTCCTCGCGTATCTCTTCAGCCAGCAGCCTCAGCTGCTCTCTATTAAGCTTTTTCAGGTCCTCCGGGCATGCGATGCTGTCAAGCAGACCCATGTCAAGGCTCACTTCCTCTTTTTGGTGGGCCTTCTGCCCGCCGGGTAGCTGTGGTTTCCGATGGAGATCCTGGTCCAGGCCAGTATTCTTCCAACTGTAAATATTATATCGTTAGCTTCGTCGATGGCCAAAGATTTTCCAGCCGCTTTGCCGGCAACCGTTAAAGCTGCTATGACCGAACTCATAACAACACTCACCACGACTTCGTCAAAGGACGGCTGACTTAGTATAAGCCTTATGGCTATCGTCGCGCCAATTGCTCCGCTGATAGTGCCGCAAACATCTCCGACGACATCCCCGCAGAAGTTGGCTACTTTATCGGCGTTTCTTACCAGCATCACCGCTTCGCTCGCACCTTTCACCCGGTCGGCCGCCTTGGCGTGAAACGGTGGTTCCACCGCCGCGGCAGCGGCTGTTCCGATGGTATCGAACACTATGTTAACGAGTATTATCATCAGCAGCAGCAAAAAAGCCAGCATCAACGATGTTACATGCTGTAAATAAAAAGTAGAGGCCAGACTGACGAGAATTCCAATAAAAAAAGTCAGTACCCCCACCAAGATATAAGACCAGATTTTCTTTAATCTTCTCGTTCCTCGCGAGTATTGGACCAAAGATTTCACTCCTAGTCAAAAACACAAGAAACATAATATTAAGCGGGTGGTCACTCTCTGGGTAAACGCTGTGACTTAGGTCCAGCAGGGTTTCCCAGCAAACGCCAGCTCGTCGCCGCCCTGGCGGTTTCCCATTAAGTTTGCTCCGACGCGTCGCCGAAATCGAGGCTGGATTACCACTTAGTACACACTTTAATCCCCAGAAGGCTTCATAAAGAACAGTCTAGGAGTTTTCCTCGGCAGTCCACTCAACCCTTATCCTCTTTTGCAGTTACGGTTTCAACGCTAGAGTCTCCCGGTCTAGGCCTCGGCCGGGCAACCCCCTTCACGGTATCCACCGCAACCACTCAAGGCAGGCTACACTACACGCAGCTACCACACCACGAGCAGGTTCAACACCAAGCCATAGAATCACTGCCGGCTCGACAGGTTCCACATACTTGGGCCTCCACGGAGGCGGGGTCAACGCCCACATGCCATTGTGGATCGCCCCATCCCCCTTATTTCCCAGTACCAGCCCACGACTGGGCGTCACAAGCCAGCACCAGGAACTTCATCGATGTGCCCTGGACGGATTTTTAGGCCCGCCTTCAAAGCTGAGTAGCCTGACTAGAATACTGCACCACCCACTATTATTGACTTTTTGCAAATTATATCACATCAGCGGCAAAACCTTCAAACTTCGTGCTGATTGTTTTACGACCGCGGATATCTTCCCGGGTTCTCTTTTTGCACCTGGTTCCCGCGGGATTCATCCATGCAGCATCTAGCTAGTTCTTGCGCTCGATTACGTACCTGGCCAGGCTGCCGAGATACTCTCCCCTCGGCCCGAAACCAGCCAGGCTGTCGACCGCGCGGCGCGAATAACCGGCCGCCCGCTTTTTGGCCTCCTCGATCCCCCACTGGGAAACGAAGGTGGACTTCTGGTTCCTCTGGTCGCTTCCCACGGGCTTTCCGATCACCGACTCGTCCCCGATCACGTCGAGAATGTCGTCCATGATCTGAAAGGCCAGGCCGAAGTTTTCCGAGTAATCGGTCAGGCGGTCAAGCTGCTCAAGGTCGGCCCCCGAGAGTATCGCCCCGGTCCTTATCGAGGCGCGGATCAGGGCCCCGGTTTTGTGCCGGTGCATGTAGTCCAGCGTCTGCGGGCCGATCTGCTTCCCCTCGGACTGGATGTCCACCACCTGCCCGCCGATCATGCCGTCCATCCCCGCCGCCTGCGCCACCTCCCGTATAACCCTGATAACCTCCAGGGCGGGCGGTCCCCCGGGAAGGTCGCTGATGCGGGTAAGCACCTCGAAGGCGTACGTCAGCAGGGCGTCTCCCGCTAGGATCGCGATGGCCTCTCCGAACACCTTGTGCGAGGTGGGTATGCCCCGCCGGAAGTCGTCATTGTCCATCGCCGGCAGGTCGTCGTGGACCAGCGAATAGGTGTGGATGAATTCGATGGCCGCCGCGGCCGGCAGTACCAGCCGGGGGTTTCCCCCAACCGCCTCCGCCGCCGCCAGTACCAATAGCGGCCGCAGCCTCTTGCCGCCCCCCATCACGCTGTACCTGACAGCCTGGTGGATGGCCGGGGGAAACCGGTCCTCCGGCGGCAGTGCTTCCTCCATCGCCTCGGTTATCAGCTTCTGATATTCCCGGGTCTTATCCAGGGAAAAGAAATCAGAGCAAGGTCTATCATCTGCTTCACTCATTTCCTATCCTTCGCCCCCCTGCGACGATCCCTCCGAATCCTGCTGCATCAGGATCTCCACCTGGTTTTCGGCCGCCTGCAGCTTCTGGCTGCATACCCGGACCAGGTTGATCCCCGACTGAAAACAGTTCAGCGCCTCTTCCAGGGTCAGATCCCCCTGTTCCAGCTGACGCACGACCTCTTCCAGATTTTTCAGGGCTTCCTCAAAACTTATCTCCTTATCGACCATCAAAGGATTCCCCCTCAATCTCCTTATAACTCTCCTCCACCTGACAGAGCAGCCGTCCCGATCCCAGCAGGACCTCGACTTCGTCGCCCGATGCGACCTGGCTGTATGAACTCACCAGCTTTCCCCCGGGGAGCAGCCGGCAGACCGAATAACCGCGCGACAGCACCGCCAGCGGGCTCAGGGCGTTCAGGTGCGACGCCAGCGACGCCAGCCGCTCCCGGTCGTACCGGAGGATCCGGTTTATCGCGCTCCCCAGCTGGCCCGCGTTCTGTTCCAGGGCCTTTCTCCTCACCTCCAGGAAACCCCGGGGCGAGAGCAGCACCTGGCGGGAGGCGAGCTGGTTCAAGCGCTCCTTCATCCGTCTCAGCCGGATCTCCATCGAGGACTGCATCCTGGCTTCCAGGTTTTCGACCTTGCGCAGAAGCTCGGACATCACCGGCACCACCAGCTCGGCCGCGGCCGATGGGGTCGCCGCCCTCCGGTCCGCCACCAGGTCGGAGATGCTCACATCGGTCTCGTGCCCCACCGCGGAAACCACCGGGACACGGCTTTTACTGATGGCCCGGGCGACCTCCTCGGTGTTGAAGGCCCACAGTTCCTCCAGGGAGCCGCCGCCGCGTCCGACGATGATGACCTCCACCCCGGGGACCCGGTTTAACCTCTCCAGTCCCGCCACTATCTCCGGCGGGGCCTGCGGCCCCTGGACCGTGGCCGGCGCGAGAACTACTCGGGTCGCGGGGCATCTCCGCTGGATGATGGTCCTGATGTCCTGGAACGCCGCGCCGGTGGGTGAGGTGACCACCCCCACCACCCTCGGGAAATAGGGCAGCGGCCGCTTCCTCTCGGCATCGAACAACCCCTCCGCCTCCAGACGCTCCTTAAGCTGCTGGAAGGCGACCCAGAGCGAACCCAATCCGTCGGCGTACAGCTCGTCCAGGTAGAAGGTCAGTCCACCATCCCGCTCGAACACCGATACATATCCCTTGACCATCACCCGCAGCCCGTTCTGCGGCAGGAAACCCACCCGTGACAGGCGGGAGCGAAACATAACACAGCGGATCGCCGTGCTGGTGTCCTTGAGGGTCAGGTACCAGTGACCCCCGGCTGGCCGGAAGTTGCTTATCTCGCCGCGCACCCAGAGGTTGCTGAGGACGTTGTCCCCCTCCAGCAGCCACTGGATGCGGCCTATGGCTTCTCCCACCGTCAATACCCTTGAAGGTGTGTTCATATAATCCCCTTCGCTTATCTGATTCCCCTTCGGGCCTGGGCCGCTTCCACGGTGTTCCGCATAAGTATCGCCCGGGTCATCGGGCCCACGCCGCCGGGTACCGGGGTGATCCAGCCCGCCACCTCCGAGGCGCTCTGGTAGTGCACGTCGCCAACCATCCTCCCGTCCGGGAGCTTGGTCTGTCCGACGTCTATTACGATGCAGCCGCTCTTCAGGTAATCCCCGGTAATCATCTCGGGGACCCCGATAGCCGCCACCACGATATCCGCCTCTTTTACCACCTGCTTCAGGTCCCGGGTGCGGGAGTGGCATATGGTCACCGTGGCGTTCTTCTGCAGCAGCAGCAGCGCCATCGGCTTTCCCACTATGTTGCTGCGCCCCAGGACCACCGCCCGCTTTCCTTCGACCGGTTCTCCGATGTTGTCCAGCATCACCGCGCAGCCCATCGGGGTGCAGGGGACCACCACCGAGTCCCCGATCATCATCCGGCCCACGTTGTACGGGTGAAAGCAGTCGACGTCTTTAGCGGGATCGATGCTCTCGATCACCCGTTCCTCGTCTATATGCCGGGGCAGCGGCAGCTGGACCAGGATGCCGTCCACCTGCGGGTCCTGATTCAGACCGTCGATGATACCCAGCAGTTCCTCCTGGGCCGTTTCCTCGGGAAGCCTGATGGTGCGGGAAGCTATCCCCACCTCCTGGGCGTCCCTTTCTTTCATGTTGACGTAAGCCTGGGAAGGGGGGTAGCTGCCCACCAGGACCACCGCAAGGCCCGGGTTCTGCCCCTTTCCCGACATCTCCAAAACCTTTTTCTTCAGCCCTTCTTTGATCTCCGCCGCCATGGCCCTGCCGTCAATCAACTTGGCCGTCATTCAACGATTCCCCCATTTCAGATTGCCTTCGATACTTTTTCAGTCCAAGCAGCGCGGTCCCCACCGCGTTGTCCGAACTCAGAGCGGGCTGTGCGAAGTACAGCCTGGCTCCCACCGCCGGGTGCTCCAGACGTGTCCGCAGACGGCTCCTCAGGTAACGGTTGGCCGCCACCCCGCCGACAATCAGCACGTCACTCCCGCCGTTTTCTTCTACCGCCCGCCTTATCACCTTTTCCAGGGTATTCGCCAGGCACGCCTCCACCGCGCGGGCCACCTTGGACGGCTCCACCCCTGAAGACAGCCAGCGCTCCGCCTGGGTCTCGGCGCCGGAAAAGCTGAAGTCGTAACCGCTGACCGAACTGGCCAGCCTCGGAAAGTCCTCTCCCGCTTTTTCGGCCATCTCATCCAGGGCTGGGCCGGCAGGGAAGGGCAGTCCCATCAGTACCCCGACCCGGTCTACCAGTTGCCCCGCGTGGAGGTCCAGACTCCCTCCCAGGATCCTTATTTCGAAACCGGTCGCTCTCTTATCCACCTGGAGTATCTCGGTGGTCCCCCCGGAGAGGTGAACCGCCAGAAACCGGTCGGACCGGGGCCCCTCCGCCGAGTAAAGACCCGCCTCCAGGTGCCCTTCCTGGTGGGTGGTGGAAAAACACTCGATACCCAGCGCCGCCGCCAGGCTCAGACCCAACCCGCTCCCCACCTGGAAGACCGGCATGTAGGACCCCTCCACTGGCCTGGGTCGGGCGCTCGCCGCCACCATGGCCGGCTGCCCCCGGGCTGCGATCCTCCCAGTCAATTTTTCCATCAGTCCAGGAAGATTCCGCACATGATTAAAGACAGCCTCCGATTGTCGCATCCCCCGGTTTCCCATGGGGACGCTCAGCAACTGCCTTTCCTCTCCCATCAGGGCCCCCTCGAGGCTTACCGCGGCCACCGAGGTGGTGTATGCGCTGGTGTCAATTCCCAGGATCCAGGTCAACCGTTTCACCACCGATCAGGCTTCCCAGGATTCCGTTCACAAAACGGCCGGAGTCCTCCCCACCGTATTTTTTGGCCATCTCGACCGCCTCATCGATTGCGACCTGTTTGGGAATGTCATGCAGATAAAACATCTCATAGATTGAAATGCGAAGTATATTGCGGTCCACCGACGCCATACGGGAAACCTTCCAGTCTGACGAACAGTCCTGGATCATCTTGTCGATCTTGTCCCTTTCCATCCAGGCTCCCCTGGTTATCGTACAGGCGTATTCGTACGATGACTCGGAGAGCGGGGTTTCCTCGACCACGAAACCCATCGCCGCTTCCAGGTCGGTCCCCACCTGATCCATCTGGAATAGTGTCTTCATTGCTGTTTCTCTGGCTTTTCTTCTGCTCACCCTTCTACTTCCTTATCAGATGGTTTTAACCAGTAAATATGTAAAGTTTTCAACCCCACTCTGGATTCACGGCCGGCTATCGGTTCTTGATGATCCGCTGCACCACTTCCCGGAAGTCGACAACCTTTTCATCTACCATTTTTCCCACCAGGTAGCCAATAAATATGCACAGGCAGATGAATATCGCCCGCCAGAAACCGAGCGTCAGCACCAGGATGCCTAACAGCAGCCCGGAGATTATCCCGATCATTTTGCCCCGGTGCTTATCCCACAGCTCCACAAAAAGCATTTTTAAGGCCTGGAAATCCATCTCGTTCTTGTTTTCCATCGTTTCTCGCTCCTTATTGCACGGGCGGCGTTAAGGCGGGCCCTTACTCGACCCTCGAATTGGGATCGTACCCTATATTCTCCACCCGGATCCTGATCTCCAGCACGTCTATCCCGATGATGTCGAACAGCTGCTGCCTGACGTTCTCCTGGATCTGTGGCGATACCTCGGGAACCTTGACGTCGGGGCTGAGGATGATGTTGAGCACGAGGCTCAGGCCGTTCGGCGTGATGTTGATTAACGGCCGGACCTCCCTCACTCCCCTCACTTGGCGGACGGCTCTGCGTACCACGCTGTCGATCGCGGTCGTGGTGGTGACCACCCGCCCGAGCTTGAGTTCCTGGATCACCCCGTTCTCCTGCCGCTCTTCTTTGCCTTTCAGCCCGCTGAACAGCAGAACCATCGAGATCAGGATAACGGCGCAGCCGGCCAGGCCGACGACGATCTTCCCACTCTGTTCTGATAGGGCCGTGTTCAGGGTATCGATCGCCGGGGTCCAACCGATCGCCATGGCGAACACAACAGCCCCGAGTGCCAGAAATGCCAGCGAATAGATAACCACGATAATCTTCGCCTTAGCCTGCAATTTCACCACTCCGTTCTACAAAGTTTTCTAAACCCCTTAATACAGTTCCTGAAATCTACCGATCAAGCTTCTTATCGCCCTTAATCTCCTTTGGTTCGATTATTGCCTATTGCACGCGGTTTACCGCTCACATCAGGTAATTTACATGGCTCTCTATGCAACCTTAGTTTAAACCCCCTGAGTTTCAGGGGGTTTGGCTCTTGCTCTATTTTACTCTCGGTTCCTCTTCTTTAATCTCTCCGGCATGAAGGTTTACCCCCTGCACGTGGACGTTTACTTCCACCACGGACAGTCCGGTCATGCTCTCCACCGCCCGTTTTACGGCTTCCTGAATCCGTAGCGCGACCTCGGGTATCCTGACCCCGTACTCGACTATGATCGACAGGTCGATGGCCGTCTCCTTTTCCCCTACCTCGACCTTTACACCTTTAGACAGGTTTCGCCGGCCAAGAATCTCCCCTATGCCGCCGGCTATCCCCCCGCTCATGCCGGCAACGCCCGGCACCTCGGTAGCCGCCAGTCCGGCGATTATGGACACTACGTCGTCTGCTATCCTGATAGACCCGAATTCCGCCCGGTCAGCCTTGTCCACCGCCAACACCTCCTGTGATGAATAATCAGGCAATATGCGGTCCCTCCCTGGGCTCCCGAGCCTATTATACCAAATTTATCATGTGCAGTCTAATTACATATTGTAACCACCGGAGACAATCCTACTCCTCGGGCTGCTTGGCTGCCTGCTCTTTTTCCAGGCGCTTTTCGAAGAACGCCTTGGCCACCGCGGGGAACAGGGCGTACGAAAGCACATCTTCCTCTGAGCGGGCGAGGTCTCCGATCTCCTTCTTGGCCTCTTCCATCCTGGGAGCGAGCATGTCGGCCGGCCGGCAGTCGATCTCCTTCAGCTTGCCCAGGATCTTCTTTTTGATGTCCTCGTCGATCTTTCCGGGCGCTAGTCCGTAGTAACCCTGGACGTATTTCTTCACTTCGTTGGGTACCATGCGGTAGCGTGCGCCGGACAGCACGTTCATCACCGCCTGGGTGCCAACGATCTGGCTGGTCGGGGTGACCAGCGGTGGGTAGCCGAGTTCCTCACGGACCTTCGGCACCTCGTCCAGAAACTCCTGCATGCGGTTTATCGCACCCTGTTCCTTCAACTGCTCTACGAAGTTGGAGATCATTCCTCCCGGTATCTGGTGCTCGAATACCCGCATGTGGTTGATGCGGGTGACCCCGCGCTCGTGGCCCCGCCTGATCCTCACCTCTTCGAAGTAATCGGCGATTTCGAACAGGCGGTGCAGGTCCAGCCCGGTATCGCGCGGCCCTTCCTGCATCAGACGCACCAGGGTCTCCACCGGCGGCTGGGAGGTGCCGAAGGCAAGCGGCACCGAGGCGGTATCCACCACATCCGCCCCCGCTTCCGCGGACTTGAGGTAGGTGGCGATGGCCATGCCGCCGGTGTAATGGGTATGTACCTGAATCGGAATCGACAGCTGCTTCTTCAACTCTGAAACAAGATCAAAGGCGACATAGGGAGACAGCAGCCCGGCCATGTCCTTGATGCATATCGAGTCGGCTCCCATATCCTGGAGCTTCAAAGACATTTCCACATATTTTTCCAGGGTGTGCACCGGGCTCACGGTATAGGATACCGAGGCCTGTATGTGGGCGCCAGTAGATTTCGCGACCTGCATCGATTTTTGTAAGTTGCGGACATCGTTCAACGCGTCGAAGATGCGGAAGATGTCTATCCCGTTCTCCGCCGCCTTGATGACGAAGCGCTCCACCACATCGTCAGGGTAGTTGGCGTACCCTACCAGGTTCTGACCCCGCAGCAGCATCTGCAGCTTGGTGTTCTTTACGTGCTTTCTTATGGTGCGGAGCCTTTCCCACGGGTCTTCGTCAAGGAAACGGATGCATGTGTCGAAGGTGGCCCCGCCCCATACCTCCAGGGAGTGGTAGCCTACCTTGTCGACCTCTTCCAGGATCGGCAGCATGTCTTCCGTCATCATCCGGGTGGCCCACAGGCTCTGATGGCCATCCCTCATGGTTGTGTCGGTGATTTTTAGTTTTTCCATCTTCTTAGTTCAACCCTCCTATGACTCTTATATTTACTGCTACAGATGCGCATTGTATACAAAACACCTTACAAAACCATAGCTCAGGCAAGCTTTAATCGATGCCTGAGCTAAGTATGTTTGAGTCTAATTATAAATTCGAACAGCCCTCCAATGCAATAGGGTCGGAGCTATTTACGGCAAATAATCGATACCTGTTCCTCGTTGAACCCAAGCAGGCTGGAGGCCAGGCCGCTGACAGATTTTTTCTGCTCCGTTCCCAGCGGGCTGCTGAACAGGACGACCGTGACCGATTCGGTCTGGATGAAGGCCGCCGCCTCGGGATATCCCTTGGCCACCATCAGGTTTTCCAGCTCCATCTCCTGCTCCATCTGGCGGGTCAGTTCCAGCATCCTCTTCTGCGCCTCACCCCGCGTCTCCGCCGAGGTCGACGGCGAGTTCACCATCTCCCGCAGGAGGTCTATCTGCTGAGAACGGACCCGGTCCCTCTCCAGCCGGAACTGGGCGAAGAACTGCTGGCTGTCCTGCTTGGCCTGCGAAGAGACGGCGGTGGTCGGTATCCCGGTTTTGGAAGCGCTGTCGGCAGCGGTCCGGCCGGGCGCAGTGCTCGCCGTCTTCTTCTCTGTACCGCCCTCGGTCTGGTTCGTCGGGGGAGCGGAAACAGCGGCTTGGCTTTCTGGAGGCGGGGAGGCATTCTCCATCTCCACCAAGGCCCGGTGGACCGCCCCGCCGTATATCCAGGCGAACAGCAGCAGCAGAGCGACACTGGTGATGAGCACCGCGTTTATAATCGTGCGTCGGTTCAATACCAGGGTATGCAATCTTATCACCTGCCTTCTATCGTTCTCGGCATCACCTTTATCCGGTAGGATGGTATACTGAGCGAGGTCTGCAGCGCCATGGTTATCTCCTCTCTCACCCGCGCGTCGCTGGCTCCCTCGCAGACCACCAGCACTCCCTTGATCTCTGGGGCCACCTCCCGCACCACCAGGGGGGAACTCGACGACTGGCTGGAGGCCGGCAGCAGCACCGTCTGGTGATCCTGGTTTTTCTCGGTGGTTACCCGGGTGCCGCCTTTTTCATCCTTTTCGTTTATCTCCCGCTGGTCCTGCTTTTCGTTCACCGCGTACTCCTGCTGGGGACTGGAGGCGAGGGTGATCGATACCTCGACCCGGCCCACCCCGGCGATCTTTTCGAGCACTGTTTTCACCCGCGACTCCAGGATCGACTCCTCCTGGGTCAGGTCCGACTGTCCCGGTTTTTCTTTCCCGTTCTGGGCCGCGGAACTGTCCGCGATTGCCGTTACCCGCGTTAAATCCCCGTCCCCGCCGTCCGCCTGGTTCAGCAGTGAGCCGCCGATCATCAGCAGCACCCCCAGCGCGGCCACCACCAGCATCCCTCTTGCCCAGGCGGCGGGAGGGATCTTCATCTCCAGCTTCACCTTCCTCACCCCTTCCTTATCTTTAAACCACCTCGACCTGGATCCTTTCCTTCGGCAGGCCGTAGAAGTTGCTGACCGTTTCCTTGACCCGCTGCGTCATCTCCACCGCGCCGGTATCGATGCCTGCCCCCGAGTCTGCGGGTTTTCCATCGGTGGAGATCTCGACGCGGGGTATCGGTTTTACCAAGGCCTTTGACCCGTCGGTCCCGGTGCCCGGCTGGCTTCCATAAGCGTCCTGGCTTTTGTCGCGGGTAACCCTGACCTCCACCTGGCTGATCGCGTCCAGTGAATAGAAACTCGCTCCTTCGCGGAGGTACACCTTGGCCTCTACCCGCTCCACCCCGGGTACCAGCTGCAGCATCGACTCGATCTGTCTCGCCAGGTGTTTCTGGTAGGACGAGGAAACGCCGCCTCCCGGCTGCGTGCCGGTCCCCGGGGACATCACCGTGGTCGCGGCCTGGCTGTCGGAGGACTGGAGCTTCCAGGATGATAATCCCCAGTTCTCGTCTTTTACCCAGTAGGATATCGGGCCCAGCAGGGTGACGATGACGAACAGCCCCAACACCAGCTTGACGAACCTCTTCAACTGGTTGTCGGGCAGCAGCATCTCGAACAGCCCGGCCATCAGCACGATTACGGTTATCTCCCGTATCAGCTGCCGAAGCACCTCCATCCACCTTCACCCCTTCAGCGCATCATGACGGTCAGGTTGGCCGCGCCGATGATAATGGACAGGGTGATGAAAAACATTATCCCTACCCCTCCCACCACCACCATCACCAGCCCGAGGCTGCTCCCCAGGACCTGGATGATCTCCCCGGTCCGGTCGTCTCCCAGGGGCTGGATGATGATAGACGCCAGCTTGTAAACGATCATCACCGCCAGTATCTTTAAGACCGGCATGGCCACCAGTATCAGCAGTATTATCAGGCCGGCTATCCCCACCGAGTTTTTCAGCAGCAGGGAGTAGCTTATCACCGCGCCGATGGCATCAGAAAAGGCGCCGCCAACCACCGGCACGAAGCTCCCGGTGGCGAACCGGGCGGCCCGGAGCGCGACGCTGTCGGTCACCGCTCCCATGACCCCCCTGATGCTCAGGGTGCCTATGAACAGCGTCATCGTCAGCCCCAGGGTCCATAAGGCCGCACGCTTCAGGAAATCCGCCAGGCGGGAAACCCGGTACTGGTCGGAGACCTGGTTCACCACCCCCAGCACCGCGGACATGAAGATCAGCGGGAATACCACGCTGCCGATAACGGTGCTGAGAACCCCCAGCGCGCCGGCAATGAACGGGTGCATCATCGCCGCGGTGGTAAACCCGCCCAGCGCTGCCATCAGGGTCAGCAGCAGCGGTACCAGCACCTGTATGAAAGACACCATGCGGTTCAGGGCCTCCCGACCGACCCCCACCGCGATGGTAAAGGAGCCCAGCGCCAGGGTTATCAGCGCCAGGTAGCAGACCACGTGCGCCAGCTTCCCCACCGTGCCTTCCTCGAATGAACTACGGAGGTTCTGCAGGACCGCGCAGACCACCGCCAGCACCACCAACTGACCCAGCAGGGCCGAGTTGGCCACCGCCTCTTTAAACAGCAGCCGGGCCGCTCCCGCGACCATATCTCCCAGGTTCCAGTCCAGTCTCCCGCTCTGGAGATCGGTGAGCAGCTGCCGCCAGTTCAGGGTGGGAAGGGAGCCGTTGTTTTCCCGATTTATCTCTTCCACCGTCTTCTCGACCTGGCTGAAGTCGAGGTCCTGCATCTGCTGGCTGGTGATGCTGTCGTTTATGGTCTGGGGCTGGCCGCCCGCCGCGGCCGCGCTGGGGACATAAAACACGAATAAGGCCAACATGAGTTGGAAGATGAGCCACCACCTGCACCGGTTCAGGTTCCGCACGATTCTCGTTCACCCCGCTTGCAGCCCCTTATTTAATCATCCTACCCGATCAATTGCAGCAGCGAATCGATGATGGCTATCACGATCGGGACCGCCAGCACCATTATTATCACCTTGGAGGCGAACTCCACCTTGGAGGCCACCGCCGTCTCGCCCGCGTCCCGGCAGACCTGGGCCCCGAACTCGGCGATATAGGCTATCCCGATCACCTTCAGGATCGTGGAAAGGTAAAACTGATTCACGTTGGCCCGCTGGGTCAGCTCCTTCAGGACCTCGATGACCCCCACGACCTTGCCCAACACCAGCAGCAGAACTATCGCGCTGAAGGCGAGGCTGAGCTGCATGGCCATCTCCGGACGCTGCTGCCTGATGATAACCACCAGCACCGCGACGATCAGGCCGGCTCCTACTATCTGAATAATCTCCAATACCAACACCTCGTTTGGCTGCGGCTTTACAGTCTAGTAAAGGTTGAACACCGTTTTGACCATGGTGAACAGGTCGTTGATAAGCTGCACCACCAGGGCCAGGATGATGACCAGCCCCCCGAGTACGGTCACGTACGCGTATTCGTCGCGCCCCGCCTGTTTTAAGATCGAATACAGTATGGAGACCATCACCCCGGCGATCCCGATCTTGAATATCAGCGCCAAGTCCATTCCCCTACCTCCTTACAACAGCACTATGACTATCAGCAGCCCCACCAGCAGCCCGCTGTATCGGTACAGGGGCTCGTAGCGGAGACGCTCGCTTTCCGCCTGCCGCTCCTCCTGCTGAAGCTGCTCCCGCGCCAGCAGCAGGTGCTTCTCCTGTTCCTCCCGGCCGCTCTTTCCCAGCGCCTCTCCCAGGTTCTTCAATATCCCCAGGTCCCGGGGCTTCAGGGCGAGGTAGCCGCTGTATTTCTCCAGTGAACCCGCCCAGGCCTCCCCGGCGGTCGTCCCTTCATGCCTTCTCAGCCCCCCGGCCGTCTCCGCAAATACCTCACGCAGCGGAAACTCCAGGTTGCGGGCGACCCTCTCCAGCGCCTCGGGCAGTGGGGTCGCAGTATAACCTATCTCGGTCTGCAGAAACAATAGCGCTGACTGCAGCGTCCTCAGTTCCTGGGACCGCTGCCGGTACTGCCGGCCGATGCCGGTCCCAATCATCTGTCCAGCGGCCACCACCATGGCCGCTCCTATCAGCTTGTACACCTTTTTCCCTCCCCCGGCCCGATCCGGTTCCCCGAGCTGTCCAGCACCGCCTCTATCGTACCCGGGCCACGCGAGCGGCCCAGCACCACCAACCTCTCGAACACCTTCCGCTCGACCAGCCCCTGGATCACCGGCCTCTGCCGGATATCGGACATCGAACGGCCGTGGACCGTGGTAACCAGTGCTATCCCCGCGTTCAGCAGGTCGTCGACCGCCGCCGCGTCCTCCCGGCGTCCGATCTCGTCCGCCGCCACCACCTCCGGGGACATGGAGCGCAGCAGCATCACCATCCCCTCCGCCTTGGGACAGCGGTCCAGCACATCGGTACGCTTTCCGACGTCGAGCTGCGGCACCCCGCCATAGCAGCCCGCTACCTCGGACCTCTCGTCGACCAGTCCCACGTTCACCCCGGGGAACCCAAGCCTTTGGACCCCGTCGCTCAGCTGCCGGACGATATCGCGCAGCAGGGTGGTCTTGCCCCCCTGGGGAGGCGATACCAGCAGGGTATGGTAAACCCGCCTTTTTCCGGTCTCGACCAGGAACGGCATCAACTGGTCCGCTGCTCCCGATATCTCACGGCAGATCCTGATGTTCATGGCGGATACGTTTTTCAGGGTCTTGACCCGGCCGCCTTCCACCACCGTCTGTCCCACCATACCCACCCGGTGTCCGCCGGGCAGGGTGAGATAGCCTCCGCGCAGCTCCTCCTCCAGGGCGTATATGGAACCCTGGCTGATAATCTGCAGGGTGCGGTCAATGTCTTCCCCCTCCACCTGGAAGCCTCTCTCCACCGGAACCGTCCGACCGGCCCGGTCCAGGCTGGCCTCCCTCTGGCCGTAGCGCAGGATGATCGGCCGGCCGCAGCGCAGCCTGATCTCCTCCATCCTGGTCCTGGTCTCTGGGGGTAGGTGGCTCAGCAGCTGCCTGATCCTGGGAGCCAAAAAAATAATAACCTGCTCCACCATTTTCTCCCCCCTCTCCCTATTTATAGATACTGTGTCAGCGGCGGCTTTATGCCCGCCGCTGGACAAAAGAAGGCCCGGCGGTGGAACGCCGGGCGGTTGTTTAACCGTAGTATCAAATGGTGTTTAGTCTTCAAGTGAATCGAAACAGATCTTTATATCTCTGTGTTATATAACTCTCTGATATATTTTTTATAAAAAAGGTGACGGTTCAACCGTCCCCTTCCCAGTAAAACCTCCGAAAAAGAAAACATCGCCCTGGTTTAGGCGGTGTTTCATCAGGGGAATTATATTTTGCATTGGTAATCAGCGCTCATCAATCAGGTCAGTCTGGTTCGCTGGCAGTTCGAGCCTGAAATACTCTATACCGCTGTCCACCGCCTTGATCCCGACCGCGGATATCCCCGGTGCCGGGTCAATGAGGTCTTCCCGCTTCAGCGAACCGGCTTCTAACCGCCGGGCGATCTCTATCACGTCGTACTCGAAAAACTCGACCAGCAGCCGCTTGTTTATCTCCCGGGCGGACATCCCCCGCCACTCGGGGAAGTGCTTCTCCATATTGCGCTCGTCCTTCAGAATCTGGTGCGACAGCTGTTTCTGGCCGGGGAACCGGGTGCGGGGGAACCAGTCCGGCAGGTGGGGCATGCCCGGCTGCGTCAGCCAGTCCAGCTTCAGCATCTCGGTAAAGATATTCTTAATCGGGGAACGCAGCCGGTGTTTGGCGAAATCCAGCAGTATCCGGTAGGTGGACGTCCCGCTCTGGGTCAGACGATAGATGCCTTTTTCTTCCCAGTAATCCGCCATCGCCTCGTAGAGTCCCATGGCGTCGTCCGCCCACAGCTCCAAAATCCCCAGGGAAAAGGTGAAGCGCCCGGGGTTGTGGTACTTCTCGACCAGGTCCTCGATCAGCCGCAGCCTCAGGATGTCGCTGAAGCTGAGTTCGCGGCTTTCCAGGAGCTCGTAGGGCGGCTGCGGGGAGAACCGGTACCCGTACTGCCCGGCTGACTCCCTTAACCCCGAACCCTTCAGGAGCTTCAGGAAACCGAGCTGCAGGCGGTGCGGCCGCAGCCGGTAGACGTCGTCGAAGGATACCCGAAACCTCTGGTAGGGCTCGAAGGGCAGGCCGGCGATCAGGTCGAGGTGGAGGTGGATGTTGTCCCACCCTCTCAGGGCGGCGACGTTTTCCCTCAGGCGGTCCCAGTCCATACTCCGGGATATGGCCTCCTGGGTGGCGGGATGGGTCGACTGGACCCCGATCTCGAACTCGAAATACCCCGGGGGCACCCGCTTCAGCAGTTCGAGGTTCCTTCGGATCAAACGGTCGGCCCCTATCTCGAAGTGGAAGAGCGCCTTCCGCCAGGATTCCTCTTTTTCGTACTGCTGCAAAAGGTATTCCCATATCGCCTGAGCCCGTTCGGGGCTGGAGTTGAAGGTGCGGTCGACGAACTTCACCTGGGTGGCCCCGTTCGCTATCAGTGCTTCCAGGTCCGCCTCGACCCTTTCCAGGGGAAAGTACCGCACCCCCGGCTGTACGGAAGACAGGCAGTAGCGGCAGCGGTTGAAGCACCCGCGTGACCCCTCCAGGTAGACCGTGCGGTTCACGAGTTCGCCCCAGTCCCCTGTCCTCACGCCGTCCCCCTGGTAAGGGGATACCACTTCATCCAGGTTGTCAATCAGCGGCCGGGGAGGGGTCGATACTATCACCCGCTCGCCCCGGAACACCAGCCCGGGGACATGATCGAGGCGGTCCAGTTTATCTCCTTCACTCATAGAGCGCACCAGTTCGTAGAAGGTCTCCTCGCCCTCACCCACGACTACGGCGTCGAGGCCGGGGTTTTGCTCCAGCAGCTCTATGCTGTCGAAGGATACCTCCGGCCCGCCCAGCACGATCACCACCCCCGGCAGCACCTGCTTCAGCTTGGCGCACAGGGCCAGGGTGGGCTCCAGGTTCCAGATGTATACAGAGAATCCGACCAGGTCGGGCTTCATCCGGTAGATTTCACCCAGGACATAGTCCACCCTCTCGTTGATGCTGTACTCGGCCATCATGATCTGTAAACCCTGGATCGCGTGTGCTGCCGCCCGCAGCCGGCTCCTGAGGTAGCGGAGCGCCAGCGACGAGTGGCTGAAGCGGGCATTCAGGGTAGTGAGTACGACCCGCACGGTATCACCCCATCGGAAACCGGAATATTCCCCGTCCCGGGCGGTCTGAAGCCGACGCCGAGACGGGGATGCTGCTTTAAAAAATCTGCTTTATATGTCCTGGGTTACCTGGTGGTCGGGCACCCCGGTTTCGTGCCCTATGATCGAGTGCTGAAAATCGAATGAGCCGTCGTTGACATACACTATCTCTTCACAGTTGGGGCAGGTTACCTCGACAATATCATCGTCATCCATTACGTCGGCGGAGAAACACACCACGTCGTGACAGCGCGGGCAGGTGACCTCGATCTCATCTTCTTCATCGCTCACGTCGATGTCTCCGCCCTCCAGGAGGCTGATCTCCTCGTCTATGGACTCTGTGAAGTCCTCCAGTCTCTGGTGCTCCAGCCACAGTGTGTCCAGGCTGTCGACCACCTCGCCCAGTACCTCGATGATGCTGTTGATGACCCGGCCTTCCTTACTCTGGTCCCTGACCTCCAGGCCTTCGGTCAGTCCCTGCAGGTATGACACCCGCTCTTTGAGAATCCGCATCTTGATAATAACCCCCTCTTTCTCCATGCTCACGGAGCCTATCAGGGGTATTATTCCACCACAGCGGTTCCTTATACTGGCAGCTGATGCTATGCCCTCTCCATGTAAGTTTCGGAACGGGTGTCGACGCGTATCTTGTCCCCTATGTTGATGAAGAAAGGAACGTTCACCACCGCTCCGGTCTCCAGCTTGGCCGGCTTGCCGCCGCCCGACGCCGTGTCGCCGCGGATGCCGGGGTCGGTCTCGACCACCACCAGCTCAACGAAGCTTGGAGGCTCGACCCCGATCACGCTGCCCTGGAAGGTCATGACCATCATGTTCATGTCGTCTTTCATCCACTTGATGCCTGACCCTATCTGATCGCGAGTGAGGGTTAGCTGTTCGTAGTTCTCGGTGTCCATGAACACGAATCCGTCGCCCTCGCTGTAGAGGTACTGCATCTGCCTCCGCTCGACCCTGCCTCGGGGGACCTTCTCTCCCGCCCGGAATGTACGCTCCACCACGGCACCGGTGCGGACGTTTTTAAGCTTGGACCGAACAAAGGCAGAACCCTTGCCCGGCTTGACGTGCATGAACTCCACGACCGCCCAAACGTCCCCCTCCAGTTCGATGGTCAACCCAGTTCTAAAATCGTTGACAGAGATCAATCCGGTTGCCCCCTTCAGTAGTCATTTTTTTCTGCGCTTTTTTGATTTTATAACATCTTGGAGTATCCTGCCAATACCAGGACTAGAAAAACCTGCTGGACCTGGTCAGGACCTCGCCCCCACTGCCGGTCACCAGGACCAGTTCCTCCAGCCTCACGCCGCCCCAGTTCGGTATGTAGATACCGGGCTCTACTGTCACTACCATCCCCGGTTCCAGCAGGGTCTCGTCCCTCAGCGACAGGGTGGGTTCCTCGTGGATGCTGCGACCTACCCCGTGACCCAGGGAATGCCCGAAGTACTGGCCGTATCCGCGCTTGGTGATGATGGACCTGGCCACCTCGTCCACCAGGGAGGCGCGGACTCCAGGCTGTATCGCCTTCATTGATTCCTCCTGGGCCTCCTGGACGATCTGGTAAATCTCCTTTTGTTTGCTGTCCATCACACCGATGGCCAGGGTCCGGGTACAGTCCGAGCAGTACTTCTGGTAAACCGCCCCGAAGTCAATTATCACCAGGTCCCCGTTTTCCATCTCTCGGTCCGAGGCGCGGGCGTGCGGCATGGCGGAGCGCGGCCCCGAAGCGATGATGGTCTCGAAGGAGACGCCGTCGGCACCCAGTCGGCGCATCAGGTACTCCATCTCTATCGCCGCGTCTTTTTCTTTCTGGCCCGCCCTGATCATCGGCCTTATCTGCTCGAAGGCCTGATCGGCTATCGCCGCGGCCTTTCGGATGCAATCTATCTCCCGGTCGTCCTTCACCATCCTGAGTTCGGCCACCAGGTCCGGCATCGGTACCAGGGTCACCCCATCCAGGCTGCTCCTCCACTTGTCTTCCTGCTCCAGGGTGACGAAACTTTTTTCCCACCCCAGGCAGCTGATCCTCAGTTCTTTCAGCAGCTTCTTCAGGGTGATGGTTATCTCGGGGTGGTGCTGGATAACCTCCAGGGCCGGGGCCTGTTCCCGAGCCTGCTCCACGTAACGGAAATCGACCAGCAGGAATGCGTCCTCCTGGGTTATCAGCACCGTCCCGGCGCTCCCCTCGAAACCGCTGAGATACCCCCGGTTATCGGGTATCTGAATCACCGCCGCCGGTATGCCGTCGGCAAGGGCCTGCCGTCTGTACCTCTCGATCCTCTTCTTTATCTCAGGCATCATGAACCTTCTTTCCTAAGTAACGGGCCGCTGCCTCCAGCGCCAGCAGGTAGCCTTCCTTGCCCAGGCCGGTGATCTGCCCCAGGACCGCCGGTGCCACCACCGAGTGCCTTCGGAACTCCTCCCGGCGGTAGATGTTGCTGAGGTGCACCTCGATGGCCGGTATGTTCACCGCTTTTAGGGCGTCGTGGATGGCGATGCTGTAGTGGGTGAAGGCTCCCGGGTTGATTATGATAAAGTCCACGCTCTCTCCGGCCTGGTGGATGGCGTCCAACAGGACCCCCTCGTGGTTCGACTGTATTATCCTGACCGAGACCCCGTATTTCCCGGCTGCCTCCTGAAGCTCCCGGTTTATCTCCTCCAGGGTGGCGCCGCCGTATATCTCCGGCTCGCGGGTGCCCAGGAGATTTAGGTTGGGGCCGTGGATAACCAAAACCTGGCGCAAGGTCTCACCCTCCCTTCGTTCAGGAACCGCTGATCGCCATCTTGCCGATGCAGATGCTGGGCGCGCCCTTGCTCCCATAGAAGGTCAGGTCGTCCGCCACCCCTTCCACCGCCTCCAGGAGGTGGGAGAGGTTCCCAGCGACAGCCACGCCCCGCACGGGGTAATCGAGCCGGCCGTCTTTTATCCTTATACCCGCCGCGCCCAGCGAGAAGTCTCCCGAGATCGGGTTGGCGGTATGCATCCCCATCACCTCGGTGATGTACAGTCCGTCCTTGATGCCTGACATCAGGTCGCCCGGGGAGGTGCTCCCCGGCTTCACGAACAGGTTGGTGGTCCCCACCTCGGGGGTGGTGGCGAATGAGCTGCGGGTGCCGTTGCCGGTCGAACTCACCCCGTCCTTCTTCGCGGTGTAGGTGTTGTAGAGGTAACCGTTAAGGGTGCCGTTTTCTATCAGGACCTTACGCCTTCCGGGTACCCCCTCGCCGTCGAAGGGGAATGACGAGATGCCGTTTTCGAGGATTCCGTCATCGATGATGGAAATCGCCCCGCCGACCTTCTTACCCACCTTGCCCGCGAAAAACGACTTGCCCTTCTGCACCGATTCGGCGCTCAGCGCGGGCGATAGCACCCCCACGAAACTGGTCGTGACGTAAGGGTCGAAGATGACCGGCATGGTGGCGGTGCTGATCTTTTTGGCCCCCAGCATCCGCACCGCCTTTTCCGCGGCCTCCTCTCCCACCTTCCGGGGGTCGAGTTCGCTGAAACGGAGGCGGTACTGGATGGCGAACCCGGTCTGGTTGTCTTCCCCCTCCTGGGATACCAGCACCAGATACAGGCCGCAGTATGCCCCGCTGTGGTTGGCGCGAAGCCCCAGTGAGTTGCAGATCGCGACCTCGTACTCGTTGTCCTCGTAACCCGCGGTTTCAGTTATCTTTATCCGGGGATCCATCCCCCGGCCTATCTTCTCGACCGCCCGCGCCAGCTCGATCTTCTTCTCCACGGCTTCCCGCCTGATCTGGGGATCGAAGGTGTCCAGCGCGGGGTACTCCTTCACCGGCTCCGGGAGGCAGTTCCCATCGTCCGGGGTGGTCTGGCGCGAATTGGCCATCGCCTCCGCGATGGTCTGCTCGATGGCCTCCCACCGCAGGTCGGAGGTGTACGCGAATCCCATCTGTCCGTCCTTGAATACTCTGAGCCCCAGTCCCCTCTCCTCGGCCAGTTTGAGGTTCTCCACCTCCTGCTCCCGGACCTCGATGGAGAGTTCCTTGGAGTTCAGGAGGTAGGCTTCGGACATGCTGGCTCCTAACTTCTGCGCCTGCTGTACCACCCGGGCAGCCAGTTCTGACAACTGACCCTGCATAATACCCTGCTCCTTCCAGTATTTGCTAAATTAAAAAACAGACCTCAGCCCGACCCGCCGCAGCGAGCTGGCCGTGACCGGCATCTCAAGTCCGCCTATGATCAGTTCCTTTATATACAAGGTGGGTTGGGCGTCGGACACCGGCACCCCCTGCCCGTCTTTGCCGCAGGTGCCTATGGCAAATCCCAGGTCGCTGCCCACCCGTTCGACCATCCGCAGCACCTCCGGCCCGTTGCCGGTCAGGGTGGCTCCCCTCACCGCGGCGCCGACCTCACCGTTCTCTATCAGGTAACCCTCGGAGACATCGAAGACGAAATCACCGTTCACGGTGTTGACCTGTCCCCCGCCCATCTTCTTGACCAGCAGTCCCATCCTGGTGTCCTTGATTATCTGCTGGGGGTCGTCCTTGCCGGCTGCGATATAGGTATTGGACATGCGGGGAACCGGGCGGAAGTGGTAGGACTCCCGGCGCCCGTTGCCCGACGATTCTACCTTGTCTTTCCTGGCGGTCAACCGGTCGTACATATACCCCTTCAGCACCCCGGCCTCGATCAGCACCGTCTTCTGCCCCGGGGTCCCCTCGTCGTCGAAGCTGTAAGAACCGTAGCGCCCGGGGATGGTGGCGTCGTCGATCACGGTGATCATATCCGAGGCGACCTTCTCCCCTTTTTTGCCCGCGTAGACCGAAAGCCCTCTCTGGATATGGTCAGCCTCCAGGCCGTGACCGCAGGCCTCGTGGACCATGGTCCCCCCCGCCTCTCCTGAGAGCACCACCGGCATCCGACCCGCCGGGGCGGGTCTGGCGGTAAGCATTATTATCGCCCTTCTCGCCGCTTCCTTGGCCAGGTTCTCGACCTTCTGCTCCTCGTCCTCCAGTAGCTCATAACCGATGTGTCCGCCTATCGCCTCGTACCCGGTCTGGATGATCGATCCCTCGGCCGCGACCGCGTTGACCACCAGTCGGGTCCTTATCCGACGGTCCTCTACCAGGCTCCCCTCCGAGTTCGCCATCAGTAAGTCCTGGATCACATCACCGTAGGAAACCGCCACCTGCCTGATCCGGGGGTCGAAACCCCGGGCCACCTGGTTGGCGGTCTTGACCATCTCCACTTTGCGGTCTATCGGCACCTGGTCCGGGGTGAGGCGTACCGTGAGCTGCACCGGGGATACCACCTTTCTCAGGTCGATCGATCGCGTCCCCTGGCCCCCCTCTATCGCGTGGCTGGCTATGCGGGCCGCCTCCAGCAGCCCTTCCCGTGAGAGGTCGTTGGTGAATGCGTAGGCGGTGTTTTCCCTGCTTATCACCCGAATCCCGGCACCCAGGTCTATCCCCGAGTTTACCCTCTCGATCCGGTTTTCCTCGCAGTAGACCCCGTTGGTTCTCCTCCTCTCCACGAACAGGTCGACGAAATCTCCCCCGCTGCTCCCCGCCTGTGCCAGCACTTCCCTGATAATCTGTTCAGAAATCAAAAGATGTCACCTCTGCCTCATTTATCTCGTTTCGGTTCACTGCCGCACTATCTATCTTCTCTAGTGTTTCCCGAAATCAGTATAAAAAGCGATAACAATGTCCACTATCATTATTCCATTTATTTCTTGGTTATCCTTCTTACATGATTGCAGATTTTATGCTTTTATTAACGAATACCGTCTATCGCTGTCAAAAGAAAGAAAAACCGTTGGCGTCCACCACCAGCGGCCTTCAGCATCACTGTTCTTAACGTACAAACTCCCTGATCACCGGTTCGACCAGCTCGTCGGGCAGCGACG
Organism: Bacillota bacterium; assembly: GCA_013178275.1. GTDB lineage: Bacteria > Bacillota > Ch66 > Ch66 > Ch109 > Ch109. The sequence goes on from JABLWZ010000006.1 coordinate 83,370, forward strand.
GGACCACCTCCGCCCGGCCGACGGAGAGCGGCAGAACCCAGCGGACCCTGCCTCCCTGGGCCTTCTTGTCCCGCTCCATCCAGGCCATGAGTCCTCCGGACGGTATTCCCTCGGTCCGTATCGGCAGGCCGGCGGCTTCCAGGAGTTTCAGCAGGCGATCCTGTTCGGGCTCCGACCATCTCCCGGTCGATACGGCCAGCCGTCCGGCTGCCGCCATCCCCACCGCCACCGCCTCTCCGTGGCGGAACACCTGATACCCGGTCTCCCCTTCCAGGGCGTGGCCCAGCGTGTGTCCCAGGTTCAGCAGCGTCCGCACCCCGTGCTCGCGCTCGTCGCGGCCCACGATATCGGCCTTGATCTCGCAGCAGCGGGTGATTATGGGTATGAGATCCGTCGGCGACATCCCTGGTTCCGCCTGCAGCACCCGCTCCAGGTGTTCGAACAGTCCCGAATCCCAGATCACCCCGTACTTGATGACCTCCGCCATCCCCGACCTCATCTCGCGCGGGTCGAGGGTGTTCAGGACATCGGTGTCGCAGACCACCAGCCGGGGCTGGTGGAAGGCTCCGATCAGGTTTTTCCCCTGGGGGTGGTTGACCGCCACCTTGCCGCCCACGCTGCTGTCCACCTGAGCCAGCAGGGTCGTGGGAACCTGTACCAGCGATATCCCCCGCAGGTAGGTCGCCGCGATGAAACCCGCCAGGTCGCCGATCACGCCGCCGCCCAGGGCCACCACCGCGCTGTCCCGGTCCAGCCCCGCTTCAACCGCCGCGTCATACAGCTGTTCGGCCGACTTCAGGCTTTTATACTCCTCACCGTCGGGGACGAGACCATCCGTGACCTTGAAACCCGACTTCTCGAGACTTGACCGGACTCTTTCCGCGTACAGTTCGGAAACCCGGGGGTTCGAAACCAGCAGGCACCTTTTACCCTTCACCCTCTCCACCATTAGGGTTCCCAGTGATGAGAGGAGACTCTGCCCGATGAATATATCGTATGCCCCGCCGTCGGTGTCGACCCTGACCTGGCGGCTCCTCCGCAGCGCGAACCAGTCGGCTATCTCGTCAACCACCTTTTCCAGCGGGTCGTCAGAGGTCTCCACCACAAGCTCCGCCTTCTCGTAAAACCGCTCCCTCTCCTGAAGCATCCTCTGGATGTTCTCCAGCGAGTTGTCCCTGGCCAGCAGGGGGCGCGGTTTTCGCTGGACGCGGCTCTTGATTATCTCGGGCCTCGAACGCAGGCAGACCAGACAGCCGTTTCGCTTGAGTTCGGTCAGGTTTTCCTCGTTCAGGACCACTCCCCCGCCGGTGGCGATCACGCAGTTCTCATACCGGGATATCTTCTTTACGATCAGTGACTCCTCGGAACGGAACCGCACCTCGCCGTAGCGGCGAAATATCTCCGGCACGGTCAGCCCGGTGGCCGACTCGACCTCCTGGTCGGTGTCGACCAGCTGCATGTCCAGCTTGCGGGCCAGGCTGCGTCCCACCGAGGACTTGCCGGTCCCCATGAACCCTATCAGTACCAGGTTGCTCTTCTCGTTTAGAGTCCTCGTTTCTTCTCTACGTACTCCCAATGTTCCCGCCAGCCCCTCATCAATTCGTTCAGGTTGTCTCCCGAGAACTTCTCCAGCACCGCCTGGGCCAGGACAAAGGCCACAGCCGCTTCCGCTATCACGCTGGCCGCCGGCACCGCGCACACGTCGGAGCGCTCCACCCCGGCCTTTACCTCCTCGCCGGTCTCCAGGTCTACGCTGCGCAGAGGGCTCATCAGGGTCGGTATCGGCTTCATGGCTACCCTTACCACCAGCGGCTGCCCGTTGGTCATGCCGCCCTCCAGGCCGCCCGCCCGGTTGGTCTGACGGTAGATGCCCACCGACGAGGAGTAGAATATCTCGTCGTGGGCGGAAGAACCTTTCTCCGAAGCCGAGGCGAAGCCCAGACCGATCTCCACACCCTTGATCGCGGGTATGCTCATCACCGCCGCCGCCAGCCGGCCGTCCAGCCTCCGGTCCCAGTGCACGTAGCTGCCCAGCCCGGGCGGCAGTCCCCATGCGTTCACCACTATTACCCCGCCCAGGGTGTCGCCGTCCTTGCGGGCCGCGTCGATGGTTTCGACCATCTCCGTTGAGGCTTTCTCGTCGGGGCAGTAAACCGGCGAGGACTCTATCCGGTGCCTCCACTTCTCCAGGCCGATCTCTCCTATCTGTTCGACATCGTACCCAAGCGAATCTGTCCTCACCGTTCCGATGCTCTCGACCCAGCCGGTCACCTCCACCCCCAGCACCGCCAGGAGCGATCGGGCAACGCTGCCCACAGCGACCCGGGTCGCTGTCTCCCGGGCGCTGGCCCGCTCCAGGACGTTCCTCAGGTCCTGGTGGTGATACTTCAGCGACCCGCTGAGGTCCGCGTGACCGGGGCGGGGCCGGGTCAGCCTCCGCTCGTCGGTGCGGGTCTCGGGCTCGGCACCCATGACCCCGGACCAGTTGTCCCAGTCCTGGTTCTGGATCAGGAGACTGATCGGGCTGCCCAGCGTCTGTCCGCCCCGCACCCCTGAAAGGATGGTGGCCCGGTCTTTTTCGATCTTCATCCGGCCTCCCCGGCCGTGTCCCCCCTGTCTTCGCACCAGGTCATGGTTTATGTCCTCAGCCAGCAGTGTAAGCCCTGCCGGTACGCCCTCGATAATCGCCGTAAGGGCGGGGCCGTGCGACTCCCCCGCGGTTAGAAACCTCAAGCTGCCCATCTTGTTCCTCCCCTACCGGATATTCTTTTATTGTCTATTTGAACTCAGCAAGATAATCGATGGCGGCATCCCGCATCACCTTCACCGGGGCCTTTCCCCCGGCCCAGATCTCGAACCCCAGGGCTGCCTGGTGCACCAGCATTCCCAGCCCGTCCAGGGTGCTGCATCCCAGTTCCGCCGCCTTCCTCAACAAGGCGGTCGGACGCGGCCGATAGATGATGTCCACCAGCATCGATCCGGGATCGAGCCAACCCGGGTCGAACCAGTCTGGTATGATGTCCTCCGGGTACATCCCTACCGGGGAGGTCTGAACGAGCAGCTCTGATTCTGCGACCGCCTTCCCCAGCACGGACCCATCCAGCCCGATCCCTGCTGTCACTGTCCCGGTGGCTTCTCGAACGTGTTCCGCAAGGCTTTCGGCTCGGCTGACAGTCCGGTTGGCCACGGTTAGGCTCCCGCATCCGCTCCGGCCGAGGGCGAAAGCTACAGCGCGGGCGGCGCCCCCGGCCCCCACGACCAGGACCCGTTTGCCCCTTGGCTCAAAGCCGGCGTCCTCCCTCAGGGAGGACAGGAACCCTTCCCCGTCGGTATTGAATCCGTAAAGCTTGTCTTCCCTGACCGCGACGCAGTTGACCGCGCCGATCACCCTGGCCTCCGGGCTCAGCACATCCATCCATTCCAACGCCATCTCCTTGAGCGGGATGGTCAGGTTGGCTCCTGCCAGTCCCATGCTCCGGGCGCCTTCCAGGGCGGCATGCAGGTCCCCTGGTTTTACCCTCCAGGCCAGGTAAGCCCAGTCCATGTCTAGTTCGGCAAATGCCGCGTTGAACATCACCGGAGATAGAGAATGGGCTATCGGATAGCCCATTACCCCCAGAATCCTGGTGTTCGATGAAATAGACCGCCGATCTCGCAGGTCCATGGTTTATTCGCTACCCCTTCCGTTTAGACCTTTTCAGCGCCCCCAGCACCGCCCTTTCAGGTATGCGTACCAGCCTGGTGCCTATAAACTCGCGGCTGCTCATGGGAGACACCAGGATGGTGTACAGGCCCAGCCGGTTTCCTCCCAGGACGTCGGTGAATACCTGATCGCCGATCACCGCTATCCGCTCAGGCTCCACCTGCAGCAGCTCGATCGCCTGTCTGAATCCCCGACGCCTCGGCTTGCTCGCGCCCTCGATGAAGGCTATGTTCAGCGTCTCGGCGATACGGGCCAGCCGGTCCCCCCGGTTGTTCGATAACATGCATATGCCAAAACCGTTATCCTGAGCCTGCCTCAGCCAGTCCAGGGTCTCTTCGGCCATCGCGTCCCGCCCCCACTCGGTGAGGGTGTTGTCGAGGTCGACTATCAGCCCTTTGATGTCACGCCTTAAAAGGTCCTCCTGGGATATCTCGAAAATCCTTCCCACCTGCAGAGATGGATTCAGCTTCCGAGAAAAAAATGAAAGCAAGCAATGTTCCCCCATTTCTTGCCTCGTATTATAGCATCGCTGGTAAATGTTCACAAGCAGGCTGCTGAACCAGCATACTAAATTATAGTCCGCTCTTAAAAGTCGAATACTTCTTCTTCGATAGAGAGGTCCCGCTGGCGCATGAGGTCGACGTAGGATTCCCCAACCCGGACCGTCGGGCGGGTGGGAAGGTACTTGTTGACCCATATGACCTCACCGACCTGGCCGTTGTTCAGCCTAACCCGGTTGCCCACGTAGAAGCTGGCTATCCCCTCCAGGAAGGTGGTGCACATCTCGGGGCAGACCTTCCCATACAGCATCCCCTGCAGGGCGTCCGCGGCATGATAGATGGTGAACCTTCCCCGATACGGCCTTTCTGCGGTGATCGCCTCGAAGACGTCTGCTACTGTCACGGCCTTGGCCGTCGGGTGGATCTGTGAGCCGACCAGGCCGTTGGGGTAGCCGCTTCCGTCCTCCCGCTCGTGGTGCTGCAGGATGGTAGCCAGCACCCCGGAGTCCTGTATCCCGCTGCGCATGGCCATCATGTAGCCGAAAACCGTATGAGCCTTCATGGTGTCCCATTCCTCAGGCTCCAGTACCCCCGGTTTGTCGAGTAAGTCGGGGGCCACCTGGGACTTACCGATGTCGTGCATAACCCCTGCCACGCCCCAGTTGATGATCTCCTCATCGGTGAGCTTGGCCCACTCGCCCAGCAGCATGGTGATGATCCCCACGTTGAGCAGATGGGTATAGAGGCTCTCCCCCGCCTGGCGGGCCTTGGCCAGAAAGTGCATGATCCTGGGGCAGGAGAGGACCACCGGCATCAGGTCGGATACCGCGTGCTCGACCTCTTCGATCTCGAACGACTGCTTCTGGGACAGCCGGTACAGGGTGGATTCGATAACATCAAGAGCCCGGTCATACTCTTTGAAGAAGTGTCTTTCCGCCAGCTTGACCGGGCTGATAGTCTCCCTGTGTTCGATTGGCTTATAGTCGAGTTGGATGCTTAACTCGGTGATCCCGCGGGCCAGGAGGTGGTGCGCGATCCACTGTTTCAGTTCGAACCCCCGCGGAAGGAGAAGGATACCCTCGGGTGACAGTATGTCTCTCGCCGTCCTCATACCGTCCTTAACACTGTCAGTTGGTATGATAATTGTTCTGCTCGTTTCCGGCAGTCCCGAAGATTCATTTCTCATGGTTATTCTTTATCTTCGACTAGTTGCGATAAATTCCTGCAATCTTCCTTAAATTTTACAAACTAAATTTTAGTTTTTATCTAAAACGTCTATACTTTTGTATCGGTTTAAATCACAAATAACTTTAATTACGGTATATTATATTCTATAAGCACCCAAAACTGAAGACCCCGCGTTCGCTGCGGGGTCTTTCTATCAACCCTAGTGTTTGTTGTTGTCGAATGACAGTTCTTTAAGCAGTTTCTGGATCGCCCGCTTCTCGATCCGGCTGACGTAGCTCCTGGATATGCCCAGCATCTTGGCGATTTCCCGCTGGGTCTTGCACAGCCCGTGAAAAAGGCCGAACCTCATCTCCAGAACGTTCCTCTCCCGTCCGCTCAGCTTCTTGACCTTCTCCTTTATCTTCGCCTCTTCGAGCTGCGCCTCGACCATATCCTGGACTACTTCCGCCGGGGTCCCCAAAACGTCGAGCAGGGTTATCTCGTTGCCTTCTTTGTCTGTACCTATCGGGTCGTACAGCGATACCTCTCCCCGATTCTTTTTTACCACCCGCAGGTGCATCAACACTTCGAGGGCTGAGTCTTTTCCCGGCGGGAAACCTTTACAAACGCCTCATACCTCGTCTTCTGAGAGCCGAATGTAGATCACCGCCTCGATATCGACCTCCCCTTTTTTGACCCGTCTTACCTCTACCTTCTTTACCAGGGATCTTAATACCGCTCGCTTATCTATGAACTCCATCTCATCCAGTCCCGCCAGGATGGAGCCAGCCGCATCGTGCGAGCTGTGCATAAGACCTTTTATTTCAGCCTCATTCGCGTAATGCACCGCCTCCTGCAATCGTTTTTCTAGGCTTGCTTTTTGCTCCTTTATCGTTAAAAGCCGTTCCTGTGCTTTTTCGCTTAAATCCAGCAGCCCCGCTGAAAGTGCGTCTAATACCGATTCCTGCCTTTTTTCCAGTTCTCTGATCTTTTTTCCCAGGTTTTCAATCTCCCCCGCTGCCCCCTCGTTATCCCGGATCGTGCTTTTTATCTCGGTTGAGAGCTGGTCTGCATCATTCACAGCGTTTTTTACTATGTCCCACACCGCTTTCTCCAGTGCCGCCGCCGGCAGTAAGTTCCTGGGGCGGCAACCAGAGCTTTTGGTATCGGCTCGGTTCTTATAACAGGTGTATCTCCTCTCCTTTTTGCCCCACCAGTTGACCAGCATCCCGTTTAAGCTTGAGCCGCAGTCCCCGCAGACAGCTATCCCCGACAGCAGGTATCCCGCTCCTAATTTCCCAGCCCACATGCGACGGGACTCCGCCAACTTTTTCTGGGCCTTCTCCCAGGTGTCTTTATCCACCAAAACTGGAACCGTTATCTCAATCCCTTGGTAGCTCCAACCGCCTTTATAGACCGGGTTGGAGAGCAGCTGTCTTATCACCTGGCGATGCCAGGTTCTCCCCCGGCGGGAGAACTCGCCTCTTTCATTCAATCGGCGGGCTATCCCGTTACACCCCAGGTCTTCAATCACGAACCATTCGAATATATCCGCGACCAGTTTTGACTCATCGGGGTGGAGCAGCAGTTTCCCCGAATCGCTCTGGTAACAATACCCGTAAGCGTTGAAGCCGGTGGGGATGCCTCCCTGACGAGCTTTCTGCAACCTGCCCCTCGACATCCTCTCCCGAATCTTCTCCTTCTCATACTCGGCGATCGCCCCTCGGATAGCGTAAAAAAGCCGACCGTCAGGGGTGTCCTGCCAGTCGAAGTCCAAAAAATGCATCTCCACCCCAAAACGTTCCAGCTCGTCAGTCAGCAGCAGTTGATGCGACAGGCGCCGGGAAAGCCGATCCGGGTCACGGACGACCAGAAAGGCCACTGGCTCCCTACTTATTAAATCCCGCAACTGGTTGAGTCCCGGGCGGTCCAATACGGATCCGGAGACACCCTCGTCGGTGAATACGACAACCTCATGGGCCCCGAGTTCACGGGCGCGCGCCTCGCATGACTCCCGCTGCTCATTCAGGGAATATCCCTTTCGGGCCTGTTCCTCGGTGCTTACCCTGATATATACAGCCGCCTTCATGTTCTTTTTATGTTTGCTATCGCCAACCTCGCCAGGTATTTATAAGCATTCTTTCTTCCATCACCGCCGCATTTTATAATCCTCACCTTTATCCTAGCCCCTGAAACTGTACCGGTACGATTAGCTTCCGACATGCCCCCACCCCCCCTTTATATACCTACACCAGAATAATTTTGTCCTATTACTCATGGCGAGTGTTACCAGGGATAGGGTTTTCCCGAAATAAAAAAAGCCTTTATGGCCGTGCGTGAAATCAGAACCAGATTATTCTATATGATACCGGGATTAGTCTTTCGCTTTTCATTCTCTATGCACCGCGCGGCATAGGTTGCCAGCTTGGTGCCTTTCTCCGGCTTATAGGTATTGATCGCCTTGATCAAGCCGATGGTCCCGATCGAGATAAGGTCGTCGAGGTCTTCACCGGTGCCGTCAAATTTTTTCAGGATATGTGCAACCAGCCTGAGATTGTGTTCTATCAGCCGGTTTCGGGCCTCCTCATCTCCCTCCTTAAACCTCATGACATAGAGATACTCATCCTTTTCAGAAAGCGGCTGCGGGAAGGTGTGATTGCTGATGTAACCCGCAAAAAGCAAAAACCCTGGAAGCCATTTGAGTGCGCACGGTACCAACAACTCCAGGACCACGCGGTTTCCTCCTTCCAAGAGCAAGAGTCGCCCTACATCATATGGGATATACAAGGCAATTGGTGCTTGTTCAAATTAAAAATTCTCTTTTTTGACTTTCCCGCCTTTCAGATACCGTATATCTCAACTTTACCTTCCGCTGCCCCAACTGGTCAATATAAATCAGGCTTTTATCCTGGTAAGGCCAGGTTTGTCTTTTCCATGAAGCCCGGTGATTGGTTTTATTGTTCAGCGGCAGGAACATCCTGTGCCTTTGGTTTTACTGTTTCCTGCGTCTTGGAGTCCTCTACAGCGCTGTTGCTGGTATCAGATGCCTGCGGTAGGCTTTTTTGATCATTTCCTTCCTTATCACTGCTGTCATTAAAGAATACTTCTCTCACCTGTTTCTCGGTGTATTTCCGATCTGGTTTCCAGTAACTTATACCGTTCAGGTTCATAAAATCTCCCTGAACATACTCTACCTTGATATCATCGGTCTTCATCCAGGGCAGCAGCGCATAGAGCTGAATGGTTTCTTCTAGGGTGATATCGGTTTCTACGTTGCTGTATATTTCCGGTATGTTCGGGAGCAGCTTGTATTTAGGTTCAAACCCTTTAACTTCTTTGAACACAGCCCTGATAAACTTCTGCTGCCGCTTTACACGTTCTATATCTCCCATGGGGTCCCAACGGTCACGCACATAGTGCAGGGCCAATTCGCCGTTTAGGCGCTGCAGCCCCTTTTTTATGTATAGCACCCCATCCTCGCTGATGTCCTTCTCCACATCTACAGTAATCCCGCCGACTTTATCTATGATATTCTTGAATCCTTCAAAATTTATTTCAACCGAATGGTCAATCGGCACCCCCAGAAACTCACTTACGGTTTTTTTGCTGAGTTCTATCCCCCCGTAAGCATACGCGTGGTTTATCTTGTCCATGCCATAACCGGGTATATTGACATAGGTATCCCGAGGAATAGAAAGGATGTTGATAGACAGGTCCCGGGGGTCAAAGTGGTAGACATGGATCGCGTCGGAACGTCCCCTATCGTCTCCCCGCTGGTCCTTTCCTATAACAAGAACATTGACCGGTTTTCCCTCAAAAAGCACCTGCTGCTGCTCCGCACCGCTGCTGCCATAGCTGTTATCATCGCCGACCGAAACCAAAACCGGTTTTATAATCATCTCTCGGACATAGATTACTGATGCCGTTATAAATAGCAGAAACACCCCGATTATCACTAAGCCCGTTTTTATCCAGCGATTGGACAGAACTTTCATTAATCCACCTACTCCTGATTTACTTTCTTTAAGGGATATATTAAACCATAAATAAATATTAGTACATATTTCAAAAGATTAAAGGTATTTTCAATTATTGACTAACATGGATTTTCATCTTCTACCCGGTTCGCCAGCTATCAAAGCGGGGCTTTCTCAAGACAACGAGGTATGCAATATAGGCGCTTTTTAAAAACCGTGTATGATTATTTAACCGAAAGCTTCAGATTCATGGGGGGCAATCCTGTTTATTTCAGATACTTCTTTCTATATATCAAAGCGCTTTCCCAGTGTAATCACTGATGAAAGCGCTTTATTGTATTTATATCCTCAAAGCTTTATTGTGGTTTCAGCCTTGATTATTATACTTCTATAAAGCTTCCGGAGATGAAGAAGTTCGACAGGTCTTTTGCGTAATACACATCACCTAAATATGCTTATCCTTTTCAGAAAGCGGCGGCGGGAAGGTGTGATTACTGATATAACCCGCAAAAAGTAAAAACCCTGGAAGCCATTTGATTGCGCACGGTACCAACAACTCCAGGACCACGCGTGTCCTCCTTCCAAGAGCAAGAGTCGCCCTACATCATATGGGGGAGGTGGGGAATCGGGTGCTTGTCGCGTTGAGAAACGCTTTTTTCTTTTTCGGCGCCTCAGGTGGTACAGTTCAATTTTACCTTCTCCCGGCGCGGATGGTCAATGTGGGATGCCAAACACCTTTGCATTGCGTAATGAATATGATAATCCATAATTTACTATTCAAGGATGTGATAGGATGAGTAAAAGAAAAACAACTCAGAAAAAAACTGCTCCAAAAAAGCCGACTCAAAAACAGCCGACTCAGCAGCAGCCAGTTAACTCCCCGATCACCAACATCATCTTAAACGAGAACGCAACCGGCCTCAACACCGCTCTTTGGGTAAAAGAGGTGGCGAATAATTCGTACGGGTGTACTGTATCCGATAAATACCTGCTGAACAACATGCCGGCATTGAGGTTCGAGCTCCGTAATACCGATCCGATTGTAGATGGCAGCAAGCGTGCGGAAATATATAGAAAAACGCCGGAGTCCCCACTGGAAGAGCACACCTATATTTTCAGCACCCTGCTGCCGACGGGCGGGGATGAGGATTTCGCCTATGATCCCAAGTCGTGCGACATCATCGCCCAATGGCACAACGTGCCTGACCCGGGGGAGAAGTGGACCATGCCGCCCCTGATGCTGCAGGTGTGGAACCGTGAATACGATGTGGTGAGGGTTTGGGACGACGCTCCGCTTTCAACCGACGAGAGTATCCTGGCCAAGGGAAACATGAAGGAATATACAGTTGGTAAAATCGACGGAGACAAGGGGAGATGGGTGACCTGGAGGTTCCACGTAAAGTGGGGCTGGCTGGCGTCACAGGGTCCGAAACTCGAGGTGTACAAGGACGGCGTCAAGGTCCTTGACCTCAACGGTCTCCCGAACACCACCAATGACAAGACCGGCGTATGCCAAAAACTGGGCATCTATAAACCCGATTGGGCCGACAACCCGAAAATCTCGGTGGTAAAAAAACGTATAGTCTATTATAACGGCGTAAGCGTTATCTGAAAGCTCTCAGGGGCAGGGAGCTCTGAGCCCCCTCGGCCACCTTTTCAGGGTGACTCAGATACCGTATCTGAGATACTTTAATACTCTTTCTTTTATCCAGACAGCGTCCATTTTCAGCAGGTACCAGTAGTTCACATGAGCGCCGCCGCCAGCATGGTCTGACAGGAAGTCCAGCAGCACGTTCGCGGGAACAAACCAGCCCTTTTTGCCCGCCAGGTACCGTATGCTGTTTTCAAACTCCCGATCTAGGGTGCCTTCTCCATTGACAAAGCCTTTTCCAAAGTGAGTGTATACAATACAGGCTCCGTTTTCTCTTTCGAGCGCATCGACGTTGTCTTTTCTTAACAGGTTGTTGAACACCCTGACGTCGTCGCCGTCAGCCGAACTGAACCAGAAGTTACTGTACCGCTCCTTCCCTTTGTACCGGTAAGGCATCCGGGGATCGTATTTGAGCGTATTGATTCCATTAAAGGCATGGTTTCTTATATACCTTATCCTCTCCTTGGCAACGTCACCCCAGAAGTATTCGCTTTCCTGGTCGCTGCCGTGATAGGCCCTTTTTCCCCCGTATACGATCTGATACAGCCATTTTAACGGCGGCACATACCGCTCGTACCCCCAGTATAACGAGTCGTTGTTGGTCGAGTGGTTGATCTGCATGGTCGGATAGGAACCCAAAAGGTTTTTAAACTCTTCAATGCCGGCAATTATTTCATTCCTGTCGTAGCTTCCGGAGCCGATGCTGTGCAGTGCGATTTCAAAGCCCTTTTCCTTCAGGTCCCTGACAAAACCCAGATACTCGGCGTCCTCCAGGCACTGGCCGGTGAAGTGATCCCGGGGCGGCTTCACCCAGACGGTCTTGGTTGTGTAGATGCCGCACTCGTATAACAGGTCGTAGATCGGTTTTACGTTGCCGCAGGAGGCATATTCCGTGTCGTCGACTATCGTGAAAGCGAAATCGCAACCTTTGGGCCAACATATTTTCATCCGCTGCATTCCTTCAAAAAGGTTTTCCCTGCCAGAGACCGATTATTTCATGACCCTCAGTTTTATCAACCCTCCCGCCACTCCTAAGCATAGACAGGCGGTCCTGATAACGCTTAACGGCAGTATCAGAGGCACCAGCGCCTTATCCTTGTTCAGGGCTTTCCTGGTCAGGGGCACGGTTGACCACAGGAGGATCAATACGCCGATTATGAGTATGTAGATTACACTGATGTTGGCCAGATACAGCACTGCCCAGACAAACAGTATTCCTAAAGCCATTGTCTGGTATTTGACGTCAGAAGTCGTATGGGTGTCGTTCCTGGTTTTTTCCGGGTTCTTGTCGTATACGAGTATCCTCCAGTATCCGTTTCTTACCTTTTTCTTTATAAACTCCTTCAGGGTTTCTTCGTGCATATGCCATATCTGCGACCTGGGGGCTGCTACCATCCGATAATTCTTGTTTCTGCTGATCCGGTATGACAGATCGATGTCCTCTCCCACCCTGAAACCGGTGTCAAATCCACCCATCTCGAGAAACACGGACCTCCGGTAGGCCGCCAGGCCGGTATTGATAAAATCGATCTCCGGGTACTGCAGCAGTTTATCGTGTTTTATCCCGTAGTCCAGGTCCACAAACCTCGAAACCACAGCCTTTTGCCTCGACTTTACAAACCCCTTTACCCCCACAATCGTCTGGTCTTCAAAGGGTCGAACCAGTTCATCCAACCAATGCTCGATTACCTCGGTGTCCGCGTCGATAAAAACCAGAATATCGCCCTGCGCGCCCTGGGCACCGGTGTTGCGCGCCGCACCCGGTCCCTGATTCCTCTGCGTCAGCAGCCTGACCCCGGGGAAGCTGCTGACTATGTCTCGGGTGGAGTCCGTCGAGCCGTCGTCCACCACAATTATTTCATAACGATTCATTGCTTTTAAATTGTAGATTGATTCTAACAATGCACTAATGTATTTTTCCTCATTATAGGCTGCAATTATTATACTTACCATACTCGCTTTTCGCTTTTCAATAATTTAAGAACCCCTTTCACTAAAGCTTTTACTGAAAGATATCAGCTAATAATTTTTTTAATGGTTCTTTTAAATATTTCTTCATCAATTCTTACCTGTTCTAAGTATTTTTTACAATTCGTATCATATTCTTCATATTCTAGATTTTTATAATAATTTAATATCTTATCCGCCAGGTTATCATTATCAAAATCAAGCGCCAAACCCAATCCATTTTCCATTACTATTTTGGCCAGATAGGTATTAGCAGAAACCAGGATCGGTTTACGGAGTATACAGGATTCATAAAGTCTATTAGGTATTAATGTGCACACCTCTAAATTCCGTGATCCAAATATCCCATTGAGAAGGTCAGTATCACCGTAAAATTCTATCTTCTCCTTTGGTTGGTATTTGCCGCGGAAATAAACGTTATTAATTTGATTCTCTACACAAAACTTTTTTAGATAACCCTTAACCAACTCTTCTCCTAGATAATGCAATTCGAAATTTTTATGGTTTGCCAACGCCGTGATCAGCTTTTTATTGTCCCTATAAAAGATTGGCCGAATCATACCTATGAAACAGATTCTTATTCTTCTCACTTGATCTAAATCAATCTCACGGTTACGGTTTACAAAATAATCAAAATATGTATTATCAATATTATGTGAAAGTATATATTTTTTAGATTTTGGAAGCCAACGGTTGAAAGCGGGGGATGAAACTATTGTAATTATTGAATTTTCCACTAGTAGGTTCATTAAAAACCTATATAAATAAAAATTATCATAAGTAAAGTCGCGTATATCAAAAATGTACTTTTGTGGATATTTATTCTTCAGCAGTCTTATAAAGATTATTCCGGTTTGCGGTGTTAAAATTATTAGTCGGTTGTATTTTTTGTTTTTTAAAACCTGCTTTACAAACCTATAATACATCAAGTAATCTTTTATTTTCTTTACCTTACTGTTATTCAGTGGCGCTAAATATTTAAAGAGCAGGATTTTCTCATTGTCCTCCTGTTCCGTAAGCGTTCTATCCCAGGTTACAACTTCATAATCGGTATTAGTTTCCTCTAGAATATCAGTATATTTTTTTAAATATGGCAAGTAATTTAAGTTGTTATTCCCTATTATCCCTATCTTCACGAGCTTACTCCAAGCCTTTTTTCTTTATTTCCTTATCAAAACGTTTAAAATAATTATAAGACTCAACATACTTCTTATAATCTCTTTTTTTGACCCGATTCAAAACCACGCCGATTAGTTTTGCGTTAGCGTTTTCTAGTTGCTCAACCGCTCGGTTTAATGAATCCAGATTGGTCAATCCTATTTGGGCAATAAGGATTACGGCGTCTGTTTTAGCCGCAACCAAAGTACCATCAATAACTGTGGTGAGGGACGGGGTATCAAATACTACAAATTCGTACTTTTCCTTAACCTCTTCATTAAACTTGTCAAACTCACTTGAGCACAACAGTTCAATAGGATTTTTACTCTTCTTTCCACATGAGAGATAGAATAAATTCCTAATATTTGACGAGTTTACAGCATCCTGAAGCCTTATCCCGTCTTCAATTATGTCAGTAAATCCAGGCATGGTATCCATGTAAAGTCTCTTAAAGGAACCTGGTTTCCTTGTGTCAGCATCCACCAGAAGTGTTTTCTTTCCAGAGTATGCCATAGCAATAGCTAAATTAATAGCTGTTGTGGTTTTCCCAACTCCTGGCCGGCAGCTGCATACGCTTAATGATCTAATTTGTTCCTTTTCGCTGGCAAAATGGATATAAGCCATTAACCTCTCATAAGCATCTAGAACCGCTGAGTTCTTTTCATTGTATATTTCAAGATTTTGCATATCTACCCGCCTTATTCTATCGAATGTTCAGGAATAATCCCAATAACTTTTAATTTTTTACTATTATTCTCAATATCCTCTACAGTGAAGACAGTTTTATCAGATAGTGAAATCAGGTAAATAATTCCTAATCCAAGCAGAAGTCCAGTAAACGATCCAATTAAAGCATTTACTGCTACTTTAGGGTAAGCAGTTTTTAAAGCAGCGAGGGCAACGGTGCATCCTCCAACCAACATCAGAGATATAATGATCCATATTTTTCTAGAAAGTATATTAAAAAAGTGTTTGGTAACCGTAATCTTCACCTTCTTTTCAGTGCCTCTAGGTCTAATAGGGTTAATTAGTATGCGCCCTTTTTACCCAGAACAACTCCCACAGTTTTAAACAATAATGTAATGTCCAGCCATAATGACCAGTTTCTAACGTACCAGGCCTCCATTTGGACACGCTCATTGTATTCGATATCGCTGCGCCCGCTTACACCCCAAAGACCGGTAATGCCGGGAAGAACCATAAAGTAATCAGGAGCGTATTTCCCAAACTTTGGGACTTCATCCATTACAATAGGACGCGGCCCCACCAGACTCATCTCACCTTTTAGCACATTCAGTATTTGTGGTAGCTCATCCAGGCTGGTTCTCCGAAGTATCTTTCCAACCCTTGTAACTCTCGGATCATCTTTAAGCTTAAAGTTTTCTTCCCATTCCTTTTTAATTTCAGGATCTGTCTCTAAAAGTCTCTGCAGTATTTCCTGAGAGTTGGTAGCCATGGTACGAAACTTATAACAGTTAAACTCTTTACCACCCTTCCCCACCCTCTTATGAGAAAAACCCATCGGACCGCGGGTGTCTATTTTGATCATCAAAGAAATCAGCAATAATACCGGGAATAAAAAAATAAAGATAGAAAATCCAACAATTATATCAAATAAACGTTTTATTAGCATGTTCAATGGGCGTACTAGATTGTTTTGAGTGGAATACAGCAGTATTTTCTCGTCAAAGAGGTGGGTAATTTGTCCTCCAGTGATTGACATTCCCGCTATATCTGGAGCAACAATTACGTTACGAGTCGAGTGTTTTAGTTTATATGCCAGTTGCACTAAATCTTCGCCGTACATTCTAGGGACGGCGATTACAGCGTTGGCGATATTATTCTCGCGGATAATCCTGGTTGCTTCATCGAATCCTCCAAACACTCGGTAGTCTTTACCTAAGATATTGACTCCCTCGTACATTTTATTTTTGTCATCGTCTAAGAACCCAAAAATCTGGTAACCAATAAAAGGCTGGGTAATAAAAGAGACAGCAATCTTTTTTCCAGTATCACCAGCTCCGAGAATCAATATCGGTTCAGCCCAGATCCCTAAATAAAACAAAAATATTTTTCCGAAGTATCTAACCATAGGCAATGTAAATAGGGCAAATATGTACGTAATAAATATAGTGGTTCTGGAAAACTCATCTCCCAGTCTAGTAAGGAATACGGTTGCCAGAGTTATAAAAAAGGCCATGGTCGTGGCAGTGACGATATTTCTTGCTTCACTCCAAAAAGACTGTCGTTGAGTATAAGTTCGTTCATATGCCAGACAGGCTATAAGGATAAAAGTGATCAGCCATAAGTTAGATATAAAAGAGTCGGGGATGTTTTGTATAATTCCCGGATTTAACATCGGTATGAGTTTTAACCGAATCAAAACCCCGGTTAAGATAGCTAAACTGAGCCCTATGAGATCCGTAGTTACCAGAGACAATATGATAAGCATGAATTTGGTCTCATGGTGAGAGCTCTTTTGGGGAAGGGATTGATTTAGCTCTATCTCAAATAAATCCGTCCTAATTTTGATACTCTTGGCGGTTTTTCCCATATAACCTCCAAAATTTAACGGGTCTTTAGAGTGTCGCCAAATGCTTTTATAGCGAATAATCACTTTTATCGACACGAAGACCCGAGGCTTCTTAGTTATTTACTTTGCGGTCATCAAAATGCCCGCACTCTCTTTCTTCCCATATCCTTTAGGATTTTCTTTCAGCCAACGCCAAGCCGATCCTATAATATGATCCAGATCCGAACATGCGGGCTCCCATCCTAATTCACGCTTTATCTTCGTATAATCTGCAACAAGTAACGCCGGATCCCCCTGCCTTCGTTTATTAATCTGATACTGTACCCTTGACCGTGTCACTTTATTTGCTGCGGATAATACCTGCAGAACCGAATAGCCTCTACCATTGCCAAGGTTATAAACCCGCGACTTACACCCATTAGATAAGGCGTTAATCGCCATGATGTGAGCCCTGGCCAAGTCCGTCACGTGTACATAATCTCTTATGCATGTACCGTCTATAGTATTATAGTCACTTCCGTATACAAATAGGTCTTCTCTATGACCTAATATAGTTTGCAGAATGATCGGAATAAGATGGGTTTCCGGCTCGTGATGTTCACCAATCATACCGCAGGCATCCGCTCCCGCTGCATTAAAAAACCTTAAGGAAATAGATTTAATCTCATGGATTTGGTCGTACCATTTTAATAGATCTTCAACGATTAGTTTGGTTGCACCATAGACATTAGTCGGAGCTGTACGGTGATCTTCTTTTATGGGTATTTCAGTCGGCTCACCGTATACCGCAGCACTTGACGAAAACACGATATGTTTGATATTTGTCTTGACCATTGCCTCAAGTAAGCTTATCGTCCCCGATACGTTATTGTCAAAGTATTTACCAGGGTTATGCATTGATTCCGCCACTTGGCTAGCCGCCGCCAGGTGGATTACCCCTGAAATCTTCTCTTTTACAATAATATCTATTGTTCTGGAACTATCCCTGGTATCGCCGTAGTAGACATTTAGATAGCTTTTTCCCGAGCTTAATTCAGGAAGGTTTTTGATAATGTTCATTGCCTCCGCATGACCGGTAGATAAGTTATCCAAGACTACGATATTACTACCGTTTCTTAATAACTCTTTTACGACATGTGAGCCAATATATCCTGCTCCTCCGGTGACTAGTATGTTCATCTTAGCCACTCCTTCTTTAACAGGAACCCATTTTAATGAGACGACTTAAGTAGTCGAAAAGTTTATATTTATATAACATATAATCTGGAGACGATCCTCAACGCTAAAAAATATTGAAACTGATAGATTCAAGTAATATTTTACTATCTAATCATATATTTGTCTATTGATATGGATATAGCAATATTTTTTTAAGAGTATTTTAACCATTGACTACTCAACCATAGTTTACATGATTTTTTAACTAAACTTTGTAATACACATCACAAAAAAAGTAGATATTTTTATCACTAGAGGCACATATCCAAAGCCTTAGAAATATGAGTTGAAGTGGCCCTTGAAGACCTGCCCCAAAAGGGTAAACCACAAGCAATTATTCCAGAAGCCAGGGCATGGGTGGAGTTTACAAGGAGGTTCAGGTAATATCCCGGACGGGAGAAGAAAGCATGACGGCATCCATCTCTTATAATTAAGAAACCTGGGATACAAGCGATTGGAAGCACTGCTCCGGATTTGCCTCCCTGTCCCGGTAAATATCCTGCAATTGAGCATGACCACGAATATATACGTCATGGAACATTAAGTCTTCTTGCCGGGATTAATTTAGTGACTGGAGAAATTATTGCACGGTAGATTCCCATGCCGCCTGCGGCGGCACCATCAGAGGAACGAAAATGGGTTATATCGAATTAGTTCTTTAGCGGCTGGCGAAGCGAGGTCGATTCTTTATTGGTGCCTTGAGCCCGTAGTGGTAGATTGACCTCAGCGATCTGGTGCACCACAGAATGTTGCTCCCGCGAGGGAAGCACGCAGGGCAGAATGCCTTATTTAGGTCGCTGCACCAACCCAATACAAACCGCTAAAGGAGTGCAACACAAATGGAGATCCTCTATTCACGCTGCTGTGGGCTGGATGTTCACAAAAAAACGATCACTGCCTGCAGCATCACACCCAAAGGAAAGGAGCTAAGAACGTTTGGTACCATGACCCCCGATCTGCTCAATCTGGCTGAGTGGATCAAGGCTGAGGGCTGCACCCACGTGGCCATGGAATCTACCGGCGTTTTCTGGAAGCCAGTCTACAACATCCTTGAATGTTACAATGTGGAGATCCTGGTGGTCAACGCCCAGCACATAAAGGCTGTTCCTGGGCGTAAGACCGATGTCAAGGATGCCGAGTGGATCGCCAACCTGCTCCGCCATGGGCTCCTTAAAAGTAGCTTCATTCAGAACCGGGAGCAGAGGGAACTAAAAGAGCTGGTCGGATACCGTAAGAGCCTGGTTGACGAGCGTGCCCGCGAAGTAAACCGAATTCAAAAAGTACTTGAGGGTGCCGGCATCAAACTGGCATCGGTAGCTACTGACATCACAGGAGTTTCCGGACGCAGCATACTTGATGCCATCGTTTCCGGCGTCGAAGACCCAAAATTCCTGGCGTCGTTGTCCAGAGGGAAGCTCAAGAATAAACATGAGCAGATGGAGCAGGCCCTCCAGGGACTGGTGGGCAAACATCAAAGGATGCTGATTTCCACGCAGTTGAAGCACATTGACTTTCTCGATCAGGAGATTGCCAGGCTAGATCAGGAGATTGAGGAGCAGATGCGCCCTTTTGAACAGGAGATCGCGTTTCTCGATGCCGTCCCGGGTATCGGGGTGAGGAGCGCCCAGGTCATCCTGGCCTGTATCGGCACGGATATGTCCCGCTTCCCCACTACGTCACACATTGCCTCATGGTCAGGGCTCTGTCCGGGGAATAACGAGAGCGCCGGCAAGCGTAAGAAAGTTAAAAGCAAAAAGGGGAATCCACTCTTACGCACTACGTTGATCCAGGCCGCCAAATCAGCTTCACATACCAAGAATACGTATCTTTCTGCTCAGTACCATCGGATAGCTGCCCGGCGTGGAAAGAACAAAGCCGCTGTTGCTGTTGCTCACTCCATACTGGTCATCGTCTATTGTATGTTGAAGCATCACCGTCCTTACCAGGAAATGGGCGCCGATTACTTTGCCAAGACTAATGCTAAGGCTATTAAAAACCGTGCTATCAAACAGCTTGAGATGTTAGGCTTCAGGTCAGGATCGAGGCCGCTTAATTTTTCGTTATTTGTTTTTTCTTTAAAAGCTACGTTATTGAACCCTTTTGGGAGGGGTTTAGTCAGGTGTTGCCTTTCCGGAACTGTTATTTTCAGGACAGAAGAAAGACATAGAAGCCGTGAATTCATTAATTTCCTTAAGTCTATGGATGCACGCTACGCTGACAGGGAAAAAATAAAAGTTGTATTGGATAACCATTCGTCGCATACTTCCAAGGAAACTAGAGCTTATTTGGCAACTGTCCCCAATCGTTTTGAACTTGTTTTTACTCCTAAACCTGTTTAGTCAGATTAGATATTCTTGAATCTCCATATTCACTGCAAAAGGGTTTTCTTGATCATCTCGAAAAAATATTTCGTAGCATACTCTTTCAGCAGTTTTGCCTCCCGCTATAATTTAACACATTTGCAACTTTTTTAATTTTCCAAGTATTTTACATCAGTTTTTTGATTCTTTATCTGAATGCCAGCCTAATTGAATTGCAGAACAAAAAAATACCACTTCTTCGTCCCTTGGCATTAAAGTGGTATTTCCCATAGTCTGGATTATGTCCATCATTACTTATGCTATTATGCTATTATATAGATCTTCAATTCACACGTCGCTTCATTCATTTCTAAGAGATAAATACGTTATTGTAATACACCACCCGCTTGTTAAGAATCGAGGCTTTCGGGTTACCGGACCAATCGGGCTTGTAGATCCCTAGCTTCTGGCATACCCCGACCTGGTCATTCATGGTGTTTGGCAGCCCGTTGAGGTCAAGGACCTTAACCCCATCTTTGTAAACCTCAAGTTTCGGATCCTGTGACGCCTTCCATCCCCACTTGACGTGGAACTTCCAGTGTACCCACTTGCCCTTATCACCGGCTATCTTCCCCACTTCATATTCCTTGTAATTACCCTTTTCCATTATGCTGTCGTAGGTGGAGAGCGGCGCGTCATCCCAGGCCCGGCATACGTCGTATTCACCGTTCCATATTTGAAGGGCGAGAGGCGGCATGGTCCATTCCTCCCCCGGATCGGGGACATTGTGCCATTGGGCGAGAATCTCGCACGAGGTGGGGTCATAGGCAAAATCCTCATCTCCACCGGCCGGGAGATATGTATCGAAGTAATAGGTGTGTTCTTCCAAAGCCGTTTCGAAACTCGATCTTCTCACTTCCGAGCGCTTGCTGTTCTCCACGTACGGGTCTGTCCTTCGAAGCTCGAACCGGTATCCCGGCATCCCGTTATCCGCATAATAATCGGTTGAAACGCTTCCCGAGTATTTATTATTGGCCATCTCTCGCTCCCACTCGTCCGTGTTGAGCTCAGTGGCTCCTTCATTCAGCAGTATGTTGGTTATGGGAGAATTCAACTTGTCCAGGTTTATGGTGTAAGTCTCGCTGGTTACGCCGCTGTCGTTCATACCGTCCTTGAAGGCCTTCGCCTTGATGGTTGCTGTGCTGCTGACCGTGATGGCTCCCGTGTAAGTAGTCGAAGCGGCAGTCGGTTCGCTGCCGTCAGCGGTGTAGCGGATGGTCGCCCCGCTGGTGGCGCTGCTGATGGTCACGCTCTGAGCCTCGGTGAAGGTCCCGCCGTTAGGATTGATCACCGGAACTGCCACAGTCTCCACCACCACCGGGGGAGTATTGATGGTAAACACCGCATAGGTGGTGCCGCTTTCAGTCATTCCGTCCTTGAAGGCCTTCGCCTTGATGGTAGTGCTGCCGCTGACCGTGATGGCTCCCGTGTAAGTAGTCGAAGCGGCAGTCGGTTCGCTGCCGTCAGCGGTGTAGCGGATGGTCGCCCCGCTGGTGGCGCTGCTGATGGTCACGCTCTGAGCCTCGGTGAAGGTCCCGCCGTTAGGATTGATCACCGGAGCTGCCACGGTCTCCACTACTGGGATCACCGGGGGAGTATTGATGGTAAACACCGCGCTGGTCATTCCGCTGTCGGTCATCCCGTCCTTGAAGGCCTTCGCCTTGATGGTAGTGCTGCCGCTGACCGTGATGGCTCCCTTGTAAGTAGTCGAAGCGGCCGTCGGTTCACTGCCATCAGCGGTGTAGCGGATGGTCGCGCCGCTGGTGGCGCTGCTGATGGTCACGCTCTGAGCCTCGGTGAAGGTCCCGCCGTTAGGATTGATCACCGGAGCTGCCACGGTCTCCACTACTGGGATCACCGGGGGAGTATTGATGGTAAACACCGCGCTGGTCATTCCGCTGTCGGTCATTCCGCTCTTGAAAGCCTTGGCCTTCAGTGTTGTGGTGGCAGTGATCTTGATCGCCCCGGAGTATTTCTTCGATGACGCGGTCGGTTCGCTGCCGTCAGCGGTGTAGCGGATAGTCGCTCCGCTGGTAGCGCTGCTGAGGGTCACGCTCTGGGGCTCGGTGAAGGTCCCGCCGTTCGGGCTGATCACCGGGTCCGCCACGGTTTCAACTACTGGGACTACTGGGACCACCGGGGGCACTGGAGTCTCCGCCTTGCCAATGGTGTATGTAGCGCTGCTGGTTCCGCTGTCGGTCATTCCGCTCTTGAAAGCCTTGGCCTTCAGTGTTGTGGTGGCAGTGATCTTGATCGCCCCGGAGTATTTCTTCGATGACGCGGTCGGTTCGCTGCCATTGGTGGTATAGCGGATAGTAGCTCCGGAAGTCGCGGATCTTATGGTTACACTCTGAGCCTTCGGGTAGTTACCCTCTGGAATGCTGAACTGTGGTGCGCTCACCGGCGCTGGCAGTTTTATCGTATAAGTTGCGCTCGCTGTCGGGCTTTCTTTCATTCCCGTTTTAAACGCCTTCGCCTTTACGGTAGTCGTTTCATTTATACTGATAGCGCCTGAATAGGCATTGGAGGATTCATTCGGCTCGCTGCCGTCGGTGGTGTAGCGAATCTTCGATCCAGAAGTAGCTACACTGATGGTAACCCTCTGAGCGGTTTTATAGGTACCCGCCTTTACACTTAACTTCGGCGTTGCGACTACTGCCATTGCCACGGTTTTGGCCGGCGTCGTTGCCTTCTTTTTAGTTGCGGCACTTGCGATCGCGGTATTGCACAGCAGCGCAAGCACTGTGATTAATACCAATACCCCTTTCAATCCTTTAAACGTTTTCATAAAGAAAACTCCTTTCGGTAGCTGGCTGCCATTTTACAGGCCCTTTAGCTTTGCGTCCCAGCCTTTCGACTGGTTTGCCATTGTCGCTTGAGTTGTCTTATCAGGCTTCTGTTTTCACAGATCGACTTGAACGATACCCGAGCATAAAACAATAACCCCTTTCGGTAGCTGGCTGCCATTTCACAGGCCCTTTAGCTTTGCGTCCCAGCCTTTCGACTGGTTTGCCGTTGTCGTTTGAGTTTTAATCAAACCTCTTATTCAGTTGTCTTTATAGTTTATTGCGATGCTTCTTATTCAATAATAAAAACCCCTTTCGGTAGCTGGCTGCCATTTTACAGGCCCTTTAGCTTTGCGTCCCAGCCTTTCGACTGGTTTGCCGTTGTCGCTTGAGTTATCGGATACATACCTCTATATCATATATTTAGCACTATAATCTTTTTCTGTCAATATTTTTTTGAATTTTTTTGAATGTCATCGCTATGTTTACCATACCTCAAGTCTTCGGGTGTATAGCCTGGTTATCTTTGGGGAAAAGATATTCCATGCTTTTCCACACCTCGTCAGCCACCGCTTTATACCCGGCGATGCTCAGGTGTTCATCATCCGGGTTGGGTAAATAATCTGTAACATTCTGTGAGATCACTTGGTCGA
This sequence comes from Bacillota bacterium, assembly GCA_013178275.1. GTDB lineage: Bacteria > Bacillota > Ch66 > Ch66 > Ch109 > Ch109. The sequence goes on from JABLWZ010000006.1 coordinate 107,044, forward strand.
TCGCAATGAAAACTGCTCCGTTGGTGGTCGCCGCCTTCTGCAAGCTGTCATTCAATGCTTTTATCAAATCAGATATTTCCTGGCCGCGTGGAGGTAATTGAGCGTAGTATCCAATCACGCAGATCACCACGTCGGGCTTCTGTTTTTTTATCATCTTTATTATGCTCTCAAGGTTTGCCCCGGCTTTCTTTACAGCGCCATCAACCTCTTGCCGGTCGTATTCAATAAATCCCCGGCTTCTTTTTATTCGGTTTATTAAATCGTTTCCTCCTATATCAATAGTGATTAGGTCCGCCTCTGCGATTAATTCGTTAACCCCTTTGTAGTCCTGCTCCAGGCCTTCTATCATGTCAGACGTGTTTATTCCGCTGATACCCAAGTTATGATAGGTCAAATCATATCCGTTGGCTTTGATCTTCTCGGCTATAAAATCCGGGTAGCCCTTATCGTGTGTTGAATATGGGGTCTGGCCAGCGGCCAGGGAATCTCCCAGAGCAAGGTAGCTTACATCTTTTTTATTTTCCGGTTGACATCCAGTAAAAGCAGTTGCACAAAAGGTGATGACTGCAAGGGCAGTGATACTCAATACCCTGCTGCTTCTCAATTTCATCGGTTTCACTCCTCGTACCGCGTTAAATCTATAATAATACAATACGGCTTTTTTCCCTGGATATGCCTTGTCTGTATGGCTCTCATCTTATGCCAAGGAAAACCCTTCTCGTTACCGGGAAACGCTCCAGTGCTTTTGCCACCAGTATCGGGACAGTGATGCCTACAAGAACGAATTCTATCAGGCTGTAGTCCATTGTTCTGAAAACGATAGTATTGGCAACAAAATGAAGATACATTATTACCAGAGAATAATTACCCATCATTACCATTATATTCAAAACCTTAAAATGATCTATCAGCTGGAACAATCCAAATACAGCAAACACCAATACGTTGGTAAGTATAAAGTCCAGCACTATATGATCATATGCCACATATTTCATGTCCATTGTATATTCAAAATAACCCATTACATTCAGTCCTAGTAATACGGCAGAGACGGCGGTTAAAACCGCAGTAATACGAATGGGAATTTTTTTAAGATACGGTTTTAAGTAGTACCCGATTGAAAAGAAGGCTATCGCCATAAGCGACACATCGATGTTCCACGGTATCTTGATGATCTCCGCCCTGACAGCGGGGATCATTGCCTCGAGGTGGGCGGCAACGTACATTACTGCTATGATTATAATCTGATGTCTTTTTTCTTTAAACATCACAGTTATTGCCGCAAATAAAATCTGCGTGGCAAACAGACAGGTTATAAACCAAAAGGCGGTGTAGGGGCCTCTTAATACCCTTCCGCCAAACAGGGTAATTGCCAGGTCCTTGACATACCAGATAACATCGTGATTGCCCTGCAGCGCCTGAAGGCCGTACCTTCCAAGGGTAATAACAAACAGGCAGGCAAGGTAAGGAATCAGGAGCTGCTGCGCACGCTTTAAAGCCATCAGACGAAACTCCGGCCAACTGCTCACCGGTCTGAACAGGTAACCGCTGGCCACCATAAACAGCGGCATGATCGCCCAATAAAACATATACCCATGCACTACTTTTCCCGAATGACCCACCACTACCAGCAGGATCCCCAGTCCCTTACCGATATCCAGCCATCTGTCACGTTCCTTCATTTACCCACCCCTTCCATCCATCTTTATAGCAGTTCTTTTATCTGTTTAAAACGGCTTTCCCAGGAGTTGCGCTTACCATATTCCTGCAGTACCGAACGGTCATATCCCGGGACGAGATAATGCTTTACACCCTCAATAAACTCCTCGTGACTGTCAGCTATACAGATAGGGGCTTTAAGATTCGCGGTTTCCCGCATGTTTGACGAGACCACTCCAATCCCTGAAGAGCAGTACTCAAATAACTTTATGGGACTGATCGAGTCCGTCATCGTGGTTTTTATAAAAGGTATTATAGCGACATCCGCGTGGTGCAGATAAGCTGGAAGTTTCTCGTAATTCCGGGGCCCCAGGACATGTACGTTGTTCAGGTCCTTGAGCCGGGAGAGGTCTGTTTCAACCTTTCCGATTAAGAATATATCTGCATCGACCTGTTCGGCCAGCTTATTTACCAGCTCAACGTCAAACCAGTAGTGTATCGCGCCGATGTAGACAATTCGTTTCCCTTCTTTATTCATATACTCTGGGGGACATTCACCGGCATTGTTGGAGAAATGCTCGTATTCGACCCCGTTGCTGAGGAACAGGGCGCTCTTTCCCTGGTCTCTCACCCTCTGCGCTATGGACTCTGAAGACAGGATAATCACATCCGCCCGTTTTACCACCTCGTCTTCAACCGCGCCTATGTTTGGGAAATGTTCCGGGAACTGCCGGTAATCATCCGCGATCCGATAGACGAGCTTGTCGTATTTGACCACATTCATCAGCCAGTAGGTTTTAGGGTTGGACAGCCACAAAACATCCACTTCCAAAAATCCTATTTTCTTAAGGCTTTCTCTTATATCGGGCCTCACGTACTTTTCAAACCTTAACAGCACCCGGGGGTCGTTAAAAAAAGGGTAATTGCCGTACAACCGCCACGAGTACGGGGCGAATCCGTATACATTCTCTCCCAGGCGGTGCCGTTTCACGGCGGAAAGGCTTTTCCTGAACCGGTAACCCTGAGGGTTTATTACGTATGTCAATAGATTGAAGGAGTTTGACATCCACAACGCCTCGTACCCGTCTTTTACGAAACAGTTGCAGTAATGATAGTTCGCCAGCCGCATGAGAGGAGAGTTGTATTCAGTAAAGTCACACATTATCAGCTTCTTCAATTTTCATCCCCCGTTGATGCTTTCTTTTAACAGCATAGGACAAATTAATGAGCATCATTATTACAAAGCACATCTGTCCCATACTGTCGTTATAATTTGATATCCCGTTATTGGTGTTAAGGTAAGCCATGAGAAACAAAAATCCTATCAAAATGCTGTAGGTACGGTTCTTTAGAAATATAATAGCCGGATAAGCCATTATAATTACGTATATTAATATAGTCCACAGTATTCCAAAGTCGTACGCGAACATCATGAATGGGTATTCAAAATTGGTGATTTTTGATATCTCCATTTTGGCGAAGTACCTGGAATATCCCAACCCGCCGCCAGTAAGAATACTAGGTGGATCGGCGAACCCCTTCAGCAGCCTGACTATTATTTCATTTCTCCCCCATGAAAAATTGCCGGCGCTGATGCTGTAATTGAATCTCTTAAGCAGATTGTCTTTAAAAATGGAGGTGGTAAATAAAACCCCGCAGAAGGCTGTAAAAGCGATAACGTAAAGGGGCTTGTTCCGTCGGTTGTTCAGTATCAAAAATAGGACTAGACCGATAACCAGGGCAGCCCTGCTCCCGCATATCAATAGCCCGATCACCGACAAAACCGTTACCAGAATATCGTTAATATGTGCCTGGTAATAACGGCTATTTAATATATTCAGAACGTAAAACAGGAGCACATACCAGGCGTTGTCCAACGGGTGACCGAAAAATGAATAGTATCTATAAATATGAAAACTGTGTTCCCCGTTAACCATCATACTGAAAACGCTGTTATAATAATGATGACTGGCCAAATAAAGCTGTATCGAGGCATTGCTGATGTAATCGATAATGCCTATCAGCAGGAAGATACATGCGAATATGTTGTAAAACTTGATAAAGCATTGAAATATGTGCTCAAAATCATCCTCCGGTATTCGAATCCCAATCATCAAAAACGGCATGGTCATGGTTATTATAAATACAACATACTGTCCCAGCCCTCCACGGCCTACCAGGCCTATAACTATAGCTGCCGTGAGAGCCGCCGTGAGTAATGTGTTTAATATTTCCAGCCTCTGTTTGACCAAGCATGCCAAAAGGAGGCTGCCCCCGAAAACGAAATATAAAACATTGATAGCCTCGTTTATCTTATTGCTCAATAACATTGTCCTCGCCGGGATGCAGAAGACAAACAGCGTTATAGCGGTTCCGATAAACAGGAAGGTCAGGGTTTTTCTGGTTATAATATTAATGCTGTATCCGTTCATGTTTGCTCCCCTAGCCTAAAAAGTAGGTGCCCGGCATGATCTCCACATTAACCAGACCTTTTTCGACCGGCTTTACAGCGCCATCCGGCTGAATCAGTTTATCCACGGCCGCTGGCCCTATTTTAAGTGTTATTTCCTTCTCTATTATCTCTTCTGGGCCGCTTAAGGTTATGCCTTTTTTATCGGCATCAAAATCTATGGCGGTATTATCCCGCGCGTATACATAGTCTGCTAGTTCCGAGCAGGTACAGTACCAGGCGTTTTTACGCTCCAGGTGCTTTAATATTGCGGTAATGCTCTCAAGGTCGTCGAAAATATTGTCCGGCTGGCGCCTTCCATCGTTTCTGGAAGGGGCGATGTGTTCCTGTATACTGACCACCATCCGTCTTTTTATCAGATCATCGATTATCGCCAGTTTATACCTGATCAGAGGTTTCTTGCACAGCCTTTTAATTATACTCTTTACACCAAGCGGTCCCGGATAAACTATGGTGTTCAAAAGCGAACCGTAGACTGTTGTCGGTATATCGATCACGCTGGCGGTTCCGAAGTAATCGACCTCCCCGCCGGCATCGTTTCCCCTGCCGTAATGACCAGGACTGTATCGGCACCACCATTTGAATCCGCTTAGGTCTATGCTTTTGTCAGAAAAGCTGTTTTTTTTGTATCCGCAGTACTTTCCCCCCCGGGGGTAATGCCCGAAGACCTCCCGGAATACCTCTTTTCCTTTTTTTATGGTAGTCAACGCCTCGTCGAGGGTTTTATATGCCTCCCATTCGTGGATAAAATCCGCGGCCTTCTCCCCGGGTATGCCGTGGTCTGTTCCGTGAAATGCCGCCTCGTAACGGTCGTCCTCGCCTATGGACTTAAAAAACTCTCTCGTCTCCGGGTCGGAGTTTATCATTTCCGATTTCATGCCTGTTTCCGATTCTTTTATCACCCCGGCTCTGACCCCTACCGGGATAAAGAAGGTAACCTTGAGCTGGGGAAAGTTCTTCATAATCCTCTCTTCCAGGAAAACCAGCGATGAGCCCGGCCCTCTTTTGGCGTAACCCCAATCCTCGCCCTCGTCTATTATCCCGTTGGCGTTTGTATCCACCCAGACGTTGCAGAGGTCATCTATCATGAATACCACCGGAGACGCCGCGTCGTTGTACCATTTACATATGTCAATTTGCATGGGATTCCTCCACCTGCCTGGTCCCTAATCCCACTTTAGCCAGTCCCAGGTTAATGAATTCCTTGACGGTCTGCATCTTGATCAGGCCAAACATAATACTCAACAGCACAAATATTAAACAGAGCAGCGTGGATAGGATTATTTCGTAAACCAGGCTGTCCAACACCGGATAAGCAATATAGTATAAACCGTATAGTATCAGAAACGGAACCGCACCCTTAAACGGCTCCAGGAAACTTATCTCCAGGTCGTAGTATCTTCTGCCGATAAAGAAATACAGCAGGTTCATTATGAAATAGCTTAATATCGTAGCGACGGCCGCGCCGGTGATCCCGCTGCCGGGTATTAAAATTATGTTGAAGGCGATGTTTGAACCGGCACCTACCGCGAGAATGTATGAGTCCAGGAGGGACTTGTTTTTTATGTGTATCCCCAGCGAGTAAAACTCGCCCAGGCCAAAAAGCAGATAAGAAAGTACGATGTACGGGACGACCTTAAAGGCTACCGCATATTCGGCCGTTGACAGTATTATAATCGCCGGGCGGGCAAACACCGAGAAGCCGAACACACAGAACCAGCCGACAAAAATATAGTATTTGTAAACCTCGTTGATTCTTTTCCTGGCGTCCGCTTCTTTATATACACTGTATTTAAACGAGGTAAAAACCGATTTGAAGGGCACTATGAAAAGCGGTTCCATCATCATCCCCAGCCGATATCCCAGCGAATAAACCGCGACCTGCTGTAGCCCCAGCATCACCTGAATAAAATACCGGTCAATCAGGGTGTAGATCCAGGTAGAAACGCTTCCCAGCAGCAAGCCGGACCCGTATTTCAGCATGTGCCGAAGTTCTTCCCGGGCAAAAACCAATCGGAAATACTTGTGGTCGTAAGCCACGATACTGGCCAGCACTATTAGATGACTCAGCAGCTGGGATAAAAGGGCCCCTTCCACGCCGCTCTGCTTTTGGGCTATGAGGTAATACGCGATCACCAGCATCAGGACCGCTTTGGTAAACAGGATCACGCTTACATGCCTGGACTTAAACTGCATCATGTAATAGGTGGTATAGATGTTTATCAGGCACAAAAGCGCTGAGCTGACAACGATAAGGTTTATATAATACCCGCCATTGTCTTCTGATGAAAACAGTGCTCGATAAATCGGGTCAGAGACCGGTAAAACCAGCAGGCATACGATTATGCCCCAGATAATCGAGAAGGTCAAGGTGATGTTCTTGGTTCTATTCTTATCCTCAAACTCATTTATAAACCTGGTCATCCCTGAGTTTATGCCCAGGGTGATCGCTATGCTCAGCAGCGATTGGGCAGAAGTCAGCAGACTATAATTGCCGAATTCCGCCTGTGACATGTTCTTGGTGAACACCGGCACCAGCAGCAGGGTCACCAGCTGGGTCAGTATGGCAGCGACCGAGTATATTATTCCATGCCGGGCCAGCTTTTTGGTCTCCATAAAACCCTTCCTGTAAAGCCATTAAATCGCTTCTGTTGCATTCGATCCGAGCAGCGCCTTATAAACCCTTTCGATATCGGGCGTACATTCGTCCAATTCAATCCGGCTGACGAGCGAGCAATAATAGTCGTAGTTATCTAACACACCGGTCACCTTTGAATACAGGTCTTCAATGTCTCCACACCTGAAGGTCACTGTCCCCTCCGGCCGTCGGCAGACGTCGCTGGCTATGGCCGGCACCCCGAGCGTGATTGCCTCCGCGACGGATATGCCATAGCTGTCCGTTCTGGTGGGTCGTATAAACAAGGAGCTTCTCATCAATACCGGCCAAAACTCTATCTTGTCGGTTACGATATGTATCCGGTCCCCGAGGTTTAGCTCGTCGACCCTCTGGTATGCCGCCGCAAGGTTTTCCCGGTCAGTCGTTTTTGATTGACAGTAGATAATCCCGATGTCATCACGCCATCTTAAAAGATCACCCAGTTCGATCAGCATATCCAGGCCGTAAATGTCTCTTCCTTTATACCGGTTGTTGTTCGAGCCGTTCGCTGAAATGACTGTTTTATACTTTTTAATAAACTCTTCTACCTGAATTGGCAGGGCCGTATCTCTGATCTGCGGTTTTATGAATGGTTTGATTACCTCTGATTTATTCTTTATCTTAAAACTTTCTTTCAGTTTTTCGTTTTCTTTTTGCCCCACAGCGATTATATAGTCAACGCTATTGGCAAAATACCCCGCACATGCCCTTTTATAAGGCGGCAGCTCACTTATTTCCTCCCGGAAGCTGTGGATGGTGGCCACGGTTTTTATTCTTCTCATTCGGCATGCCCAGACAAAGACCGCCATTTCGAGCCAGTCCAGGGTATTCAGGTGTAGTACGTCGACCCGGGGGAATAAAATATTTTCGATAATCCAGAGTAGGTGTCCGAGTTTATTTTTTCGCTTATTCTTATTGGTGTCTATCTTAAATACCTCATGTCCCCGCTTTTCCAGATAATCCGTCAACCTGTCGAGATAAACCGCTATTCCTCCAAGTCCATCTCGTGGATAAGGCCCGAGAATAGCTATCCGCATGATTTTTCCTCCAGTAATTCTCCATTAAATTAGGTTCTGAATCTCGCTCAGTTTATGAAACTTTACCACCTTGCTGTAATTATCAATAACCGTTTTACAGAATTCGTTTATCTCCCTGTAGGTCTTATTGTTCAGGGTTTTAGGGTGCCCGACTATACATATGTAGTTATCGTTGTTCCAGCATTTATACCTCTTGATGAAATGGTCCAACATATCAACCATTACCTCCACACAGCAGTTGTCGAAAGAAAACATGATGGGTTGAAATAAAAAATGACCTGCTCTGTCCATCATCTTTGTCAAAACGCTGGCATTTTTATCTTCGATGCTGCTGCCGAGGGGGTTTTCCCCTGCCGTGCCGGTTTTCATTCTGTAGTACTTGTGTTTTAGCTTTTTCAAAGGTGTAAAAAACAGTTCCTGGTATGACCCTATGGTAACCTCGAACATGTTTTTCCCATCTTTTTCGCCCTCACAGTTTAATCCCTGCCGGGGGTTTATCCACCAGTGGGTCTTGGGGGGCACTCTTCTAAAATCATAATAATGGGTGTCAGTCTTTCTGTATCCTCCGTAAAAAACCGTGGTGTCTACCTTGATCCCGGCCGTCAACAGGGCTTCGATGAATTCTTTTTCCGGCTGCAAACACCAGCCGCCGGCCCGAAAGGCCATGCACTCGTACGTATCGTCGACCGGTTTTATAAGGTTTTCGAGGTACTCCTTCCCTTCCCGAATTATCCTTTTAGCACCCGCATCGTTGTCCGTGAATCCAAATTTATGCAGCGAGTAGTGGGAGCTGTCGAATCTCCATCTCCCGTCAACATAGTCTGATGTCATCCAGTGGGGGTGAATATGCAGCTGAACATCGTGCCCCCGTTTAATCGCAGAGATTATCTGCTCGTTCATCTGCGAAACGTACGGTCTTTCTATTCTCAGTTCCCGGTACCGCAGCATCGAGCATACGTCTGTCATCAAGCATAAGGGTATATCATACCTTTCCAACACACCCATCAGTCGGTATGTCGGATCGATGAAAACTTCATACTCGCTGGCCCAATTCTCCCCAAAGTACATCTCGTGATCAGCCGTAAAAAAGAGGTATAACATAAATAAAACCCCGTTTTTATTTTTTCGGAGGATTGACATGTGCCAAAAGGGGCACCAACTCCAAGATGCCCCTCCCCATTATCCCTGGGTAAAACGATTTTGCTCCCCTCTCAGCTTTCATGTCATCTCTATTGCCGGGCTGCGCTACACCGCGCTGCTTATCTTCTCTTCAGTCACGCTCGGCTTGGGCATTGAATCTGTGGACACCTTCAGCATTAACAGTATGATCATCAGAGAAATGGTTACACCCGCTATCAGGCTCAGACTGATATACAGCGCTGGCCGCGGGTACACCGGATTAAGTGATGCGATCGCCCCATCGACCACAGTGATGCTCTTTATCCCTATAGCCGAGGTCGCCGCCAGGTAGCTGGAAACCCGGTTTATATCGTTGGCGATTGCTACAGCCTCCCAGGGGTCTTCGTCCCTTATGTTGATCTGGATCATGCTGGTTTCCGGCAAGGTTTCTACAATAACTCGATTTTCCAGTTTTTCTATGGTCAGGTTTAATCCCCTTTCGTTGATCACCTGCGACAGAACATTTCTGCTTTTGATCATCTCTTTGTAGCTCTTTGCCAGTAACTGGCTGGCCATCAGCTGGTCATAGGTCACCGAACCTTCATCCTGTGGACGGTGTTGAGCGAGTATATATACTCTCATACTCGTCTCATACAGCTTTGGAAGTTTATAATAGGAGACATAGGCGGTGGCAAGACCGAATATCCCGGTAATCAAAATCAAGATCCAAATTTTTCTAACCATCAGCTTAAAAAATGCTTTCCAGTCGGTCATTTGAGTCCTTCCTTTCATGCCCGCAAAACTCCCGATTATTTACAATATGAATATAATTATATCACAGAACTTGATTAAAATTATTAACTTTTTTTACCGCTGAATCAGTAATCCCTGTCACATATCCAGGCTTTTTTTACATTATCAGAAAGACAGGCGGACTTTCTGACAATAAGTTAAAACAACTCGGGCTCTCGCCAAGTTTTTCTTCAGTCGAGTTGCCTTATCTTCCAGTCGATCCGCCGGGCAGATCCCTATTCTACATGAACGTTATTATAGTAGACGACCCTTCTATCGATAATCGAGGATTCCGGCTGTTCGGTCCACGATGATTTGTATATTCCAATTTTCTGACATACGCCATGTTCATCATTCATTGTATTAGGTTGTCCACTTAGGTCTAAAATCTTCTCCCCATCCTTATACACCTCTAGTATAGGATCCTGGCTTTTTTCCCAGCCCCATTTTACATGAAAGGCCCATTGGACATACCGACCTTTATCCTCGGTAAGTGATCCAAGGTCGTATTCTTTGCACTGACCATTCGATAATATTTTTGAGGTAGTGCTGTATTTATCCTTATCCCAAGCCAAATGTAATTTATACCTTTCGCCATATGTTTGCAGTGCCAGAGGTGGTATGGTCCATTCCTCCCCCGGATCGGGCACGTTATGCCATTGGACCAGTATGTCCCCGCATTTTGGGTCTATTAAATATTCTTCATTTCCACCACTCGGCAGTAGAATATCAAAGTAGTATGTATTTTCTTCCAAAGGGGTTTCGGGTATAATTTTTGATATCTCTGACCGTTTACCGTTATTGACATCGTAATCATTTCTGCGTAATTCGAAACGGTAGGCAGGCATCCCGTATTCAGCATATTTCCACGATACCATTCCAGAGTAAATATTGTTAGGCATCTCGGGCCACCAGATATCAGTATCTAAACCGGAAGCATTTTGGTTTAATAATAGATTCCTCTCGGATATGTGTATGTTATTAGAAAGTTTTTCTTCATCAGACTGGTGTTTTTCCAATTGATAAGTAGGATTGATGTTGCTGACAGGTTTCAGACTATTACCGATTGACATTATGTTAATTATCGTCATTATAGATAATATAGCTACCAATTCTTTCATATATTTTTCCCCTTTTTTTCTATAATAAAATTTTATAACAATAATTTCCTTAATTATATATACAATCCATAAACATTACAACTTTAATATCTAGGCTCTTCATTCATAAAAAAGTTGCTTGGAATTCTTTTCTATTCCAAAAGTAACTATAGGTTATAGGTATATACTTCTGATTGGGCCAACCTTTTTTGCATCTCGTATACTTCGGCCGTATAAACCCACATGCAGGAAGCCTGTCCCAGCTTAAACTCTTTTACCCCTCCATTCTCTTTGAGGTAAGGATACAAAATCATGTTCTTTCGTTTTTTGCTTATCTCTGGATTGTGTACTTTGATATGCATAATCTTTTGTGTATTATCTTTATTGATAATCTTTATTGGAAATGTCTTTGATAAATATGGGTCTATATAAAGATCGGGTTCAAGATCTTCTATAATTCTACATATAGTCATATTTTCAAAGTTAACTCCGATTAATAAGACCTTAAAGTTAGAGTTTAATATTTTTTCAAAGGGTGTTCCAAATCCAAATAGAGTATTTCCTTTATCATGCCCTTGGACAAATTTTTCGGCGTCTTTTCCCCAGGCTGCTAATGAATGAGTCGGATGTATGCTTCTGTATACACCGTGAGTGGTTCTAAAAATTTCTGTTATTATTCCCATCCGCGAAGGCGTGTTTTGACATGAAAAGACACTGTTTTTTATAACGTATTCGTAATTCCCTCTTTCCGCGGGAAACGTAGGCATAACCAGCAGACCATTTTCCCCCACCACTGACTGAAGTGCTGATATTATCGTCCTTGCTCCTCCATTTACTAAACCAATACTAGATAGTGAGCTGTGTACCATAATTTTGTCGCCTTTGGAAAATCCCTGACCCAGCAAACACTGAATAATATCTCTTTCAGAGATCGATTTGCCAATGATCTGGGAGACATATAAGGGTAAATCTTTCTTTATCCTTCGCAACAAACGCATTATAAAAATCTCATATCCTTACACAGAATTGTAAATACGGTCTTTAATTTTCGTTTTTTCAATGCTGAGCTTTATCTGTTGCCTATTAGTTTGTGGTTAAACCCAGCCTCTTCCAGCTTTTGTTTACTGGTAATATTACGGGTATCTATAATATTCCGGTTTCGCATAACACTGCCTAAGAGATTCAAATCGAGGTTCTTATATTCCTGGTGGTGAACCCCCAACAACAGCAGGTCGCTGCCTTTTGCCGCGTTTAATACGCTATTCTCTAAATTCTCATGTTTTTTAACGTAGGGGTCAGTAACTTTAATCGCATAATTACCATTTTCTTTTAGTAGCTCTATGAGATGTAAAATTGGGCTCTCGCGAAGATCGTCCACATCGGGTTTGTAGGTTATACCTAAGACCGTGACCGTTTTCATCCCACTTACATCTTTAAGGGTTTCCTCGATCTTCTCGTACACGTAATGAGGCATACTGTCATTAGTATCTCTGGCCATCTTTATGATCTTCGACTCCTTGGGGAACTTCTCGACGATAAACCACGGGTCGATCGCTATGCAGTGCCCCCCCACTCCCGGACCCGGCTGGTGCAGGTTGACCCGTGGGTGCTTGTTGCAGAGTTCGATGACCTCCCAGGCGTTTATCCCGGCCCGCTCGCAGATGATGGCCAGCTCGTTGGCCAGCGCGATATTGACGTCCCGATAGGTGTTTTCCATCATTTTGCACATTTCGGCGGTGGTGGCATCGGTGATGAATATCTCACCACGCACAAATATCTTGTACAGATCCCTTACCACTTCGGCGGACTTTCGGTTAATCCCTCCCACGATACGAGTATTCTCCACCAGCTCGATGAGGATTTTTCCCGGCAGGACCCGCTCCGGGGAGTGGGCCACGTAGAGCTGTTCACCGATCACCAGTCCGGACTTTTCCAATATCGGCACCATCAACTCCGCCACGGTACCGGTGGGCGATGTGGACTCCAGGACGACCGCGTTTCCCTCCCGCAGACAGGGAACGATCGCTTCGGTGGCCGCTATCACATAAGACATGTCAGCCCTCTTGTCCTCGGTGATAGGGGTAGGGACGGCTATAATAAACACGTCGGCTTCTTCCGGCTGGAGCCGGCCTACCAGATTGCCGGAGGCGACAGCGGCCTGCACCATGATATCCAGGTAAGGCTCGTTGATGGTTATCCGGCCTTCATTCAGGGCGGTGATAACCTCCTGGTTGATGTCAACTCCGATTATCTGGTGTCCATGGGTCGCAAACATCGCGGCGGTCGGCAGTCCTATGTAACCAAGCCCCATTATGCAGATCTTCTTTTTGCTCATGTTCCTTCTCCATTTCATACGAATGTTTTCAGCCAATCTTTTTATTTTGACTGTATCTACCAGCCAGGTGGTTTTTTCCGGTTGTAAGGTCTATCCGCAGTACCCCCAGCCACCCCGCCCCCACTACCGTTGATACCGTTAACACCCCCAGCACCATGAAGGCCTGCGGGGTCGTGAAATAGGTGATCGCGATAGCGCAGACGCTGTAAATCGCGCTTACGGCGTAGATGGTCAGGACGGTGGAGCGGTGCGACATGCCGCTGGCTAACAGACGGTGGTGCAGGTGGTCCCGGTCGGCCTGAAAGATATGCTTTCCCCCGATCGCTCGGCGGATGATGGCGAAAGAGGTGTCCAGCAGCGGGAGCCCCAGGATGATAAGGGGAATGATCAGGGAGAGAATGGTCGTGCTCTTGGTGTGTCCCATCAATGCGAACACCGCCAGGTTGTAGCCCAAAAACATCGAACCGCTGTCGCCCATGAAAATCCGGGCCGGATTGAAGTTGTATCTCAGGAATCCGGTGGTGCTGCCGGCCAGTACGAAGGCCCACATGGCCACCATGGTCTGCCCTTCTCTCAGGGCGATTATCGCGATGGTGACAGCGGCGATGGTCGAAACCCCGGCAGCCAGCCCGTCCAGTCCATCTATCAGGTTGATCGAGTTAATGACCGCGATAATCCACAGCACGGTTACGGGTACGGTCAGAATCCCCAGCGAAACCGCCTCGCCGCTCAGGAAGCTGGTGATGAACTCGACCCGGATGCCGAAGTAGACAACAATTAAGGCCGCCAGTATCTGGCCGGCCAGTTTCAGGTAGGGTGAAATATCGTAGATGTCGTCGATCAGGCCGATGACCAGAATCACCGATCCGCCCAAGAGTATCGCGATAGCTTCGGGGTGGGTCTGTCCGTTTATGATCATGCTGATCATAAACCCCAGATAGATAGCCACTCCGCCAATAGTTGGCATGGGGCTGGTGTGCATTTTTCGAGGGCCGGGCTGGTCCACCGCGCCCATCCCGGGAGCCAGTTTAATGATTATCGGTGTGGAAACCAAAGCTACTACAAGGGCCAGTCCATATGACAGGGCAATGTCCACCCACGCATGATTCCCCATCTTTCCCCCCTGGTACACTTGGCTTTTATCATTTTACTACTGCATTCGACATTTGTCCATGACATTTAAGACCTATATAACGACCTGATAATTCAATACTTTATTTACATTTGAAATTCTATTTTCGGTAACCCGGGCTCCGCCCCATAATATGGCTTTATTGCCGAATCCTTCCAGTTTTTTGATTATTTTTCTAGGCAGGAGTTTCTCACCGTTCTGTGGAATATTAGTGCTTAAATACTACGAAAAGGAGCGATTGTCAGAATATGGACTTCTTCAAGAACATGCCCAAGTTTGTGACTGTGTCCGACATAACCACCCGTGACGGCTATCAGCATGAAGAAAAGGTTATCCCGACCGACGCCAAGCTATACGTGATCGACAAGCTGATCGAGTGCGGCTTTAAAAAGCTCGAAGTGACCAACTACGCCAACCCCAAAAGACAGCCCCAGTTCAGGGACGCCCACGAGGTTATGAAAAGGATAAAGCGCCTGCCTGATGTGGAATACACTGCCAACACCATGACCGAAAGGGCCATTCAGGATGCCATAGATGACGCCAAGCAGGGGTATGGCCCCGACCGGGTGGTGGTCACCATCTCCTCCAGCGAACCGCACAACAAGAGGAACTCGGGCAAGTCCGTGGCGGAGCACTGGAAGCAGATCGAGAAATGGATGGAGATGATCCACGCCGCCAACATCAAGTTTTCGGTTACCATCAGCACCATCTGGGGTTGTCCGATAGCCGGCCCGGTCCCCATGGAATGGGCGGTTGATTTTGCTGACCGCCTGGTCAAGATGGGGGTCGATGACGTGGGTCATGCCGACCACGACGGTCAGGCCAGCCCCGATAAGGCATACGAGTACTTCGCCCGGGTCCTCGACCGCGACCCGAATCCCGAGCGGCACATGGCCCACTTCCACGTCTCACGGGGCTGGGGCCTGGCCAATGTCCTGGCGGCCATGCAGGCCGGCATGGTGGTCTTCGAGTCGACCCTGGGAGGGATCGGCGGCCAGCCCGCGAACTTCATCGACGGGGTCCCGGTGGCCGGCACCGGCAAGTACTACTACTCCGACCCCAGCCGCACCGGCCTGGTGTGCACCGAGGACCTGGTCTGCATGCTCGACGGGATGGGGATTGAAACCGGGATCGACGTCGACAAGCTGCTGGATCTGGGTGCGATGAACGAACGGATCGTAGGGAGGCAGCTTAGGGCTGAAACCGTTACTGGCGGCCGCCTGAAAAGGTAAGGTCTTGCTGAACGTTTAAGGGGGCGCAACGCCCCCTTTTTATTTCGTATCGAAGGTATTTGTGGAATTTTAATATGCTGGCCGGGGTTTCGGTACTTTCTAGAGACTAGTTTGATTTCTCTGCCTGTAGCTGCTAGCATTCAAGTGCTGGACCTCAGTCCAGCATCTCCAACTCTCGTGTAAAGTTTTCCAGAATCAGCCGGACCTCTTCCTGGGTATCGGGGGTCACCCAGATCCCCACCAGGCCCTCTTTCCGGTCGAGAGTGCTGACCATCCCCAGGCCGTCGTAGCCCTCGAAGACCCGGTTCAAGAAATCGATATCGGCTGGTTTTAATTTAAGTTTTATCAACAATTATCTCAACCTTTTTATTGTTCTACTGATCAAGCTTTATGTCTCTTTGCTTCAATACCTTCCGCACCAGGAATCCCGCCTCCACCGGGCGAGGGACCTGCATCAGCAGCCTCTGCTGGGGATGGGGCGCGTTCCCTACCGGTTCACCTTTCTCGTTATAGAGCCCGGCCAGTTCCATCTGGTAGGGAGGAGTCTTGGGGCCTATGACCTCCAGGCAATCCCCGACCTGGAACGGTGAGCGCTGTTCCACCAGGGCCAACCTTTTTCCCTGGTCATAGTCTATTACCAGACCCACGAACTCGTGGGTCTTGAGGTAGCTCGCTTCGGGGGTGGTGGTGATCTCCGGGACCGGCCCGGTGCCGCGGAATATGCTGTCGGTGTAAGAGCGGTGGCTCACTTTTTCTAATTCGGACAACAGTTCCTGGTCCGGGGAGCAGTTACCGGGGTCGTTCTTATAGCGGTCCAGGGCCATCCGGTAGGCACGCACCACGGTGGCTACATAGTGCAGGCTCTTCATCCGGCCCTCTATCTTTATGCTGTCCACCCCGAGGTCGACCAGTTCGGGCAGCCTCCCCATCAAGCACAGGTCGCGCGAACTCAGGATATAGGCGCCTCGCTCGTCCTCCTCGACCGGGAAGTATTCCCCGGGGCGTTTTTCCTCCACCAGGGAATAACCCCAGCGGCAGGGATGGGTGCACTCTCCCCGGTTGGCGTCCTTGCGGTTTAAGTACTGGCTTAAAAAGCACCTTCCCGAGTAGGAAAGGCACATCGCGCCGTGGACGAAAACCTCCAGTTCGACACCGGTCTTTTGGCGGATCTCCCCTATCTCTTCCCGCGAAAGCTCTCTCCCTAGAACCACCCGGCTTATCCCCTGTTTTTCCCAGAATCGGACACTGCCCCAGTTCAGGTTGTTGGCCTGGGTGCTGAGGTGCAGGGGCATCTCCGGTACGACCTCCCGCGCCGTCTCGATCACCCCGGGGTCAGAAACGATGAGGGCGTCCACCCCGATCCGCCCTAGCCTTCTCAGGTATTCGGGGATGGCCTCCAGGTCCTGGTTGCGGGCAAAGATGTTCACCGCCGCGTACACCTTGGCCCCCCTGCGGTGGGCGAAGTCGATACCTTCCTCCATCTCCTCCCCGGTGAAGTTGTCAGCCGAAGCCCGTAGGCTGTATGACTTTCCTCCCAGGTATACCGCATCGGCGCCGTAGTTAACCGCGATCTTCAACTTTTCCAGGCTGCCCGCGGGTGCCAGCAGCTCGGGTATCTTGATCGGTCCAGCCAGGTCCATGCTAACTCCCCAGCTCTTTTTTCGCTTGGTTGTGCTCTTCAAGGGTCTTGGAAAAGACATGCGATCCGTCAGGCCTGGCCACGTAGTACAAGTAGCTGTGCTCGGCCGGGTAAAGGACCGCCTTCAGCGCGTTCTCACCTGGGCTGGCGATCGGTCCCTGGGGAAGTCCCTTGTAACGGTAGGTGTTATAGGGGGAATCGACCTCCAGGTCCTTGTAATACACCTTGTCCCGGTGCGTTCCCATTGCGTACTGGACGGTGGCGTCCACCTGCAGCAGCATTCCCCGCTTCAGGCGGTTGTTCAGCACCCCCGCTATCACCGGCTGTTCTTCCGTTTTCTGGGCCTCCCTTTCCACCATGGAGGCCAGGGTCACCATGTCGTGGTAGCTCATGCCCAGCTCGTTTCGCCGGGCCTCCAGCTCTGGGGTCAGGAACTGTTCGAAACGGTGCAGCATCGTGTCGATGATCACATCTTCCCTCGCGCTGGGTGGTATCTTGTAGGTGGCTGGATACAGGAATCCCTCCAGCCTCTTTTGTCCCTCCGGGGCTCCAGCCAGGAAGGCGTACTGGAAGCTGCCTTTTTCTACCACCTCGAAAAAACGTCCGCGGTCTATCATCCCCTTGGCCTCCAGGGTGTCTGCTATCTGCTGCAGGGTATACCCCTCGGGAACGACCACCACGCTGAACATAGTGTTGCCCTGGTAGATCTGGTTTATCAGCTCTTTCAACGGCAGGTTGTCCGGGAGCTGGTAGTCCCCGGCCTTGATCAGCCGGTCCTTACCGGTGATCCTGAGGTAGAGCAGAAAAGCGTTCGGGCTGCGGATCAGTCCCGCTTGGTAGAGGTTGTCGGCCGCGGCCCGCATCGAGGTATTCGCGTCGATGCTCACCATCCGGTTAACGGGTTCGCCCGAGTTGGGAGCCGTTGTCGCCCGGTAGGCGGTAATGCTCAGTATCCCGCAGACCACCACTACCAGCACCAGTATTAAGTTCAGGCTGGGTTTGACCCGCTTGCGGGGAAAACGCCGACGTCTTCTTCTCGCTTTTAACATTTAATCCCTCGAGCCTCGCTGTAAAACATCCATATAATTATAACCTCAAAGCTCGGATAAGGGCAATCGGGTCCCCTTCGTAACAGCTGTTCAAATTCAAACCCGTTTTTCTCCAGATTTACTTATTAATTCTTTCTGTTGCTCCAATCAGGGTGATCCGATAAATGTCGCTGTTGCTGACGGTACCGCTCATTCGAGCTTTTTGATAAAAAGTATCAGCCCCCAGGGACTTTTCTTCCCGGAGGCTGATTCCGAGTACGACTATCAGATTAAACTACCCATCGAAACGGAACCTCATGGTCGCTGACTGGCGGCGACCGCTGCGAGGCCTCGACCTCGAGTCGTCCGCCCCAGGTACTCCATCCTGCGGCCCTCCTGCTTCTGGACCTGACAACCTCGCCAGGGAGCGCGGCTTGACGGCAGAGCCTTCCGCTGCCCCTTCTATCCTCCGGCCCCGGCTTGGGCGTCGGGGTGAGCTTTGGAAACTGTATCCCAGTCCAAGCACCGGGTATTCGAACTCATTAATCAGCTCTACCCCTTCGATCACCTCTTCCCCGCTCTTCAGCAGCTCTTTGGGCTCCCACGGTTCCTCCAGGATCTGGTCTTCGACCATCCCACTTCCATCGGTCAGCGCGGCCTCCATCTCGATTTCACCCGGTTCCTCGGGCAGCACGTCCTCTATCGCTGGCTCGCCTGGTTCTCCAGCCGACAGGGCCGTTTCGGCTGCGTACTCATCGACCTCGCTGCGCGCCGCCGGTTCCAACTCGGGAGAAAGCAGGTCTACATCCACCTCGAGGTCGATCAGACG
Organism: Bacillota bacterium; assembly: GCA_013178275.1. Taxonomy (GTDB): domain Bacteria; phylum Bacillota; class Ch66; order Ch66; family Ch109; genus Ch109. The sequence goes on from JABLWZ010000006.1 coordinate 126,072, forward strand.
GGCGCCCCTTATCAGGCATTCTACCGAGTGAATCTGGGGGGAGAACCTTATCTCCTCATCGAACCCTTCATTGTTGAAGTACAGGCCGAACGGGACCCGGCTGGTCAGGCAGCTGGTCTTCCACTTTTCGTCCTCCTCCAGGTGCTTCTCGACTCCCTCGATCTCCATAACCCCCTGGCCGTCATCGCGGTCCAGGTCCAGGAAGTAATCGTCAAAGCTGGTGCCGCTTCGACCTCTCGAGGGCGGGGCTGTAAATGCATCTTCCGGCCCTACCTCCCTTACGCCGGGTTCGGTCGGGTCATCGGATGGGTAAGGCTGGTAGTAGATCATGGCGTCGATCCAGCCAGATACATCGTACTTACCCCCTTCCCGGGCCGACCGGGACACCTCCGGGGTCAGCACCACCCCGAGTATTTCACGGGGTACAGGCATATCCAGGGGGATCCGTATCCTCGCCTTTACCCTTCCCCGCCATTCACCCCCTCCTCCGGCAGGGTCGTCGCCCGCTGACACCGCGTAAGGCGGCACCGTTTCGTATCGTTTATCATCTGCCATTTACCTCTCCTCCTTTTTCCGAACCCGGTCGATATTCCTTAATTATCCATCTGTCTGGTTGAAAACAGTAGGGATATTGTTCTTTGTTTTATTAACCAAACATGCCTTGACTCCGTATAATGAATTAGTCTTCAGGGCAACTGTAGAGGAGGAATCCAAATTGTACGACCCGTGTTGCCGTCATCTAATCGCCGAACTCTACCAATGCAATCCTGATTTACTCGACGACCTTCCCTTTATCGAAAAGATTCTCGTTGATGCCGCCCTGATCTGTAAAACAGAGATCCTGGAAATGGTCTTCCACAAGTACACGCCGTCTGGGGTTAGCGGAGTGGTGATCATCAATGGGTCGCACCTTGCCCTCCATACCTTTCCCTTACACGGCTACGCGTCTCTGGATATCGTCACCTGCGGCAGCGGCGTCAACCCCAACGAGGCCTATCACTACATTACCAACCACCTGCAGGCCAACTGCGCCCTGGTCAAAGAACTGCAGCGCGGCTTCGACGAGCTTTTTGAAATGATAAGCTGACTACCGACTAGAGCCGGTAGTGTCGGATGCACTGTCGCATAAACTCCTGGTGCACCGGCTGTTCCACCAATACCTCCTGTATCATGTCCATCGCGCCCGGTTCGGGAACCGGTTCCAGGTAATGCCGTCGGCTCAGGAACCACATCCGCTGGGGAAAACAGAGGTAAGCGGCCAGCAGCCGGAGATCGTCCTTTTTTAAGGGGATGGATTCCGTGTATTCTGCCAGCAGGCTGACAACCAGGTCGAAGTCCCAGCCGAAACCCGGCAGCGCCCAGGCGAGCAGCCTCCCCAGGTCGAACACCTTCAGATCCAGGTGGCAATTGTCGAAGTTGACGATAAAAACCTCCCGGCGCCGGTTGCGGATCAGGTTCGTCCCCACAAAGTCTCGGTGGCAGATTCCGCCCTCCTGGCGGGCTTCCTCCACTAGTGTCTTATAGTCGGCCTGCTCCAGCATCTGGATCGAGGTCTTTCCCCGTTCGATAAACCCGTCGACCTCGGTGAGAAAGAGGGAATCGAACTCTGAAGGCTCCTCGATTCCTTCTACCAGTTCCCGGCACCGTTCGAGTTCGGCCAACTTGCCTTGGAACCGTTCGCCCCAGGTTTCCCGCCTTTCCCGGCTGTGATCCGACGATGGTACGAACCCGATTGCAGCTGACTGCATCCGGGCCAACGCCTGTATCCCTTCCTTCAGCTTCGCCGGCCGGTCCATTATAAACTCCTTGCCGGTTATCCAGTCGGTCAGGTAGTAAAGCTGCCCGTTCTCCTTTACCCAGGGGTCGCCGTACTTGCTGAGCCTTATCGGGGCGATATGCTTGAACCCCTGGGACATGAGATAGTCCGTCGCTTCGTAGGCCAGGTCCAGCGCCTCCTGGGTTCTCCAGGACCGCTTCAGCAGTCTTTTTCCCTCGATCGTGTCCACCTGACAGCCTCCCCGGACCGGCCGGGCCTTGTCCGGCGAAAGGTCATATTCCGCGAGTACCCTGCGTATCGTCTCCTCACTTTTGAGTCCCTTCTCACTCGTCACGGTCATCCCCCCAGGCCCAATGCTATGCTAAATGATATGCCGCTGGCGGCAGAAAAATGAAAAACTCCCAGCGAACACGCCCGGTCCCCACCACGGCTCCCCAGCATCCAGTAACCATCACCTGGCTGGAATCATATTATGCAGATAGGCACAGACGGCGGCCAGGCAGGTGTTCACTCGTTTCATCACGCCTTCCCGGGGGTAAGCAGGTCTAAAAACCTCTCCTTGCTCTTTAGCCGCATCAACTCCCGGCGTATGCCGTTGGCCAGTTCGTAGGGATTGCAGCCTTCCCTCCGCTCGTAGTACGCCCGGATATAAGCGACCGCCGGGTGAGGATAGGACAGGAAGGCCGCCAGGATCTTGTTTTCTTCTTTGTCGATCGGCTCCAGTTCCTGGTAGGCTTCCAGGGCTCCGGCCCCGATAACCGGGTCCCAGCCGCATTCCGACAATACCCGGTAGAGGAAACGGCCCAGGTCGTAGACCCGGAGGTTATGGTGACAGCCGTCAAATCGGTCGATGTACAGCTCGTTCGCCGGGGTCCAAAACAGGTTGGATTCCTTGAAGTTTCCGTGGCATACGGTGTGGCTGTAATCACCCCGCAGGTACTCGTAATCCGTTTCCCAGAGCCGTCCGCAGGCCCGGTCGATCTGATTGACGACCTGATCGGACTCTTCCAGGAAAACGGAATCGAGCGTGGTTTTCACTGGCTCGGTTTCAGCCCGGTCCAGGTGACCGATAAGTATCCTGCGGTCCTCCTCCCACTGTTGGCTCCAGGGTTGGGCCGACCGGCCGGGCGGCCCCTGGTACTCTATGGGGAGGTCTTTTAAAAGATGGTGCACCCGCGACAGCTCCCGAAACACCCGCTGCATCTCTTCCGGTCTTTTGATATCGAGCGGCCGTCGCTCTAAAAAGTCGCACAGGTAAAGGCATCCGTCACCAGTGGGCACCCATCTCTGCCCGTCCGAGGTCCTGATAAAACGGGGTATACTTCTCAGGCCGTTTCGCCCTAGATGATCCATGCACCGGCAGATGAACCGGGCCCGGTCCTCGTCCCAGTCTACCCGCCGCAGGAGCTTTTCCCCGCGGTGGGAACGGAGCCGCCAGAGCCGGTCGCCAATCCGTTCTACACTCTCTATCGCCAGGTCCCAGGGCGCCAGCCACTCCCTCTTCAGCCCCAGTTTTTCAAGCCTGGAAGCGCTGGGTGGACGGTAACTCTTTCTCTGGTTCAAGCTTTGTCCCTCCCATCCTTTTTGTAACTATCTTATGAACGGCTGGAAAAAGAAAAAACCACCCGAATAAGAATCAGGAGGTTTTAACGATGTATAAGAAATTTATCCAGGCGGTCGGCTACAACGTCAAGTTCATTCTGCTGATACTGACCGGGGTCACCTTCATCAAGGCTCTGCTGTTTCCCAACTCGATGGATGTCCTCATTCTGTTCCTTTTGGCTTTGATCCTGTTGGGTTTGGGCTAGTCTGGCCGCTGCCAGTGTTTCCCTTGCTGGGGTCGGTCCCGGTTGTGGGCTTGGTGGTGCCGGTCCCGGTCTGGTCTTTGGGCGGTTGGGTTTTGGGTGGTTCGGTCTTGGGCGGTTCAGTCTTGGGCGGCTCCTGCTGCACCGGCTTGATACCGACCTGCACCACCTCGTCGATCGCCTGATAGGTGTCGCTGTTCAAAAGCTCGGTCCGGGTGTTTTCGCCTTCACCGATCACCCGGTAGGAACGGACCCGGGCGCCCCACTTGCCCTTGGTCTCCACCCTTTCCTGCCCCGCTTCCAGGTTTGGATTCGGTTTTTCGATCCTCCCCGGGGGTATCCTTTCGATGACCTCGTTGGTGAGGGTTATCTTCGGTATATTGTCTTTCTTCCCAAACAACTGGACCGTCAGGGTGTTCTTTTCCACCTTGGTCTGGATTATCAGGTTGTGCCCGGTATCGTTTTCGAACTTCAGGTCTTGGCTGCCGTACTGGACAGTCGCGTCGGTCCCCAGCAGCACGTAGTCGATTATCAACGAGTGGTTGTTCCGCTCGACGATCTTGACGTCCGCCCGCAGCAGCGCGTTGTACAGGGTGGAAGAAACCTGGCAAACACCACCGCCCACTCCCGGTACGAACTCACCCATGTAAATCACCAGCGCCTCGCGGTAGCCGGTCTCCTCGCTGCGTGGTCCCACCACATCGTTGAAGGAAAAGACCTCTCCCGGCTTGATTATCATCTGATTGATGGCATCCGCCGCGATCTTGATGTTGTAGGTGCGGTTGATCAGTCCGGGGTCGAACCTGGTGGTGAAGGTCGAAAGCAACCTTTCGACCCCCAGCTGTTTGAGGGTCTGCCCTTTTAAGGTGGGGACAGAACTTTCGGTTGCCAGGTAGAATTCCCAGCTGTCTTTCTCTCTGGAAGGGGTATAGCCGTCATCCAGCTTCCAGTCAAGCTGCATGAAAGCGGTCTTGGTGTCGATTTTCAGGCCCGAACGGCCCTCGATCAGAATGAGATCATCCTTGGGGCCCACCTCCAGCCGGGACTCCCGAGCCTCGCTCTGGAAATCGGCCGTCAGCCTCATTATCGCGGCTTCCAGCTCGTCGTCGTCGTACTTGTACTTCAGCGGCACCTCGTGCCTCTGCTCGCTTTTAATGAACCGGTAGTTGATATAGTCCAGGGCCCCTTGGTTTCCTATAGCCAAAGCCTGCTGCAGGGCGCCGTCGACATCCAGGGTGACTCCCAGACGCTCCAGGCTGCTGCTCCATACCTGTTCCCCCAGCCTGAAATCGACAACCCTTCCCAGCGAACCCCTGGTTTCGAGCTGCAGCTTATCCCGGGACTGGTCCAGGGTCAATCCGCCCACCGCTACCCCGGCGACCTGTACCCCCTCCATAATCACCGGTTTTTCCGCTGGCCCCATTGAGCACGAGGGTAGAGAGATCAGGACCAGTATAACTATTAAAGCCGTCACAGCCGCGAAAAATCCCGCCCTGGACCGCAAATGGCTCACACCTTTCACTGCGAATGCTGTCTCGTATCTTTTTGTCTAATTATTATAACGTTAATATCTATTCGTCAGATATTGCCTTATACCTGCCAATTTTTAATTATTTCAGGACCTGATCGATATATTAAATATTGTAAATCGCTTTACTCCAGGGCCTCCAGCACCAGCAGGCTTACCTCCGGCCGGCAGAACAGACGCATGGGCAGCAGCGTGGTCCCGATACCCCTGGTGGTATAGATCTGCATCCCGCCAAGCCGGTAAAGCCCCGACAGGTATTTTCTTCCCATTTTGGTGGTGATGATCGGACCGATCCCCGGCAGGCAGAACTGCCCCCCGTGGCTGTGCCCCGAAAGCTGCAGGTCTATATCGAAGCGCGGCTGCAGGTATTCTGAGTAGTCGGGCTCGTGCACCAGCAGGATGCGGCAGGCCCCATCCGGCACCTTCCGCATTACCCGCTCCGGTTTTGGTTCGCCCTCGATCACGTCGTCCAGCCCAGCCAGGAAGAGCCTCTCGTTTCCCTCTCCCACCGGAAAGCAGTCGTTTACCAATACCTGGAACCCTCCCAGCTCCAGGGTTGACTTAACCTGGTCAGGTCCCTGCGCATAGTCGTTGTTCCCTAGTACTGCGAGTTTCCTCAGCCGGGCCCGCATACGCGAAAGCTCAGGCACCGCCTTCCGGTATCCCCAGGCAATCCTCCCAGAGGTCAGGTCGCCTACCAGGCAGATGATATCGGGCTGGCTTCGGTTTATCAGGTCCACCACCTTTGACAGGCGGCGGGGACCGTAGAAGGCCCCCAGGTGGATATCGCTGAGCAAGGCTATCCGCATCCCGGAAAACGCGCGCGGGAGCCTATCCAGCACTATCCTGACGCGGCACTCTTCGATCCGGAACCTCTCTACCAGCGAGGCGTAGGCGATGACCAGCAGCAGGACGGCACCCGCCGCCACCACCAGGTACCGCCAGATTGACGCGGGAAGCCAGTCGAACAGCATCGATAAACCTCTCGATTCAGGCCCTTAGCTGTTTGTCACCAGTAATCACAGATAAGGGGTTGTACCTCAATATAAAAGCCGTTGCCATCGTCAACGGCTTTCTGCCTATCGGGAGCAGTCTTTTACGGCCGGAGTTCATCCCTCACAGCCGTCGTTGGCGCATCCGCCTTCCTGCCAGCACTCCTTGTGGTGCACCGTCTTGCAAGCCGGGCAGGCGGTCGCCTTGGTTCCCTCTTTAAGCGCGGTGTTGCAGGCGGGGCATTTCTTGTCGCTGTTGGATGCGTTCACCGTCACCGGCAGCCCGGGGGAAAGAACCTTGCCGCCAGCTTCGGTTTCGTCTTCGATGGCGGCTTCTTCCCAGGCGTCAGCGACCTTTTCCCACTCCTCGTCGTCCTCGATCTCGTAGTAGACCTCTGACCCGTCCTGATCCTTGCCTATTTTCAGGATGATTACTTCACCCTCGTCCTCCTCGTCCTCTTCTGAAGGCAGCAGTATGGCGTAGCGGTTTCCTTCTACCTCCATGGTGTCCACCAGGTAGAATTCGTGTTCCCCTCCGTCCTCGTCCACGAGAATGACCAGTTCTTCGTCGCCCATCAGTCGGTCTGTCATCTTCTCACCTCAAATCCTATAAGCTGCATGCTTCTCAGCACCGGTGTTTCTTAGGTCGGCCGTGGCTCCCTTAAAAGACTCGTCCCAGCTACGGCACCTTTGCCGCCGGACTCACAGGACTATTTTAGCGTTTTTTACATTCCCCTGTCCACTATCATTATGCCATTTTTTTGGCAGTAGAATACCCTAGCCCTTCATCATTCGCCTTAAATGGGGGCATTCTTTACCGCCGGCCAGCCCCATATCCCGAGTTTTATCAAATATTCTTTCGACAGCCAAAAGCAAAAGTGGGGCTTCCCTTCACACTCGGGTCCCACTTTCCTTTTACTTATTCAAGTACGCGGCTCGGCCGGCATATGTCAGCCATCATGGCCATTGGGACCGCCCAAACCCGAAAGCCAGTTCAGGTAGCCCTGGAGTATCAGCACGGCGGCTACCCTGTCCACCTTCTGCCGCCGTTTCTTTCTCGAAACGTCGGCCTCGATCATCATCTTCTGGGCGGAAACCGTGGTCAGCCGCTCGTCCCAGGTGGCCACCGGTACCCCGGCCCGTCCTTCCAGCCTCCTGGCGAACTCCTCCACCATCTCCGCCGATGGCCCGCGGGAGCCGTCCATGTTCAGCGGGAGACCTGCCACCACCCGCTCCACCTCGTGCTTCTCGATAAGCCGGGTTATTGCCTCCAGGTCGGTCTCCATCCGGCCGCTGCGGCGGTATGTCTCCATCCCCTGCGCGGTCCAGCCCATGGGGTCGCTGAGCGCCAGGCCGATAGTCCGGGTGCCCACATCCATTCCCAGGATTCTCATCTTTCACCCCGGTATCAGTAATCCCTATTCAGACCTTCTTCCAAGAATTATAACCCACCAGCCCCGGTCGGCGATACCAGGATTCACCTTCGGGACATACCTCATACCTGCGCAGCTTGCTCAAAAAAATCAACCTCATACCGCCTGGGATACGAGGTCATAGAGTATACCTATAGCAATCCAGGATTATCAGCGTTTTTCCAGGTAATAACGCAGCAGTTCCTCCAGCAGCTCGTCACGGTCGACCTTGCAGATCAGTGTGCGGGCGTTGGCATGGCTGGTTATGTAAGCCGGATCTCCCGACAGCAGGTAGCCCACCATCTGGTTGATCGGGTTGTACCCTTTCTCCAGCAGCGCCGAGTATACTCGCTGGAGTATCTCCTTCGCCCCTTCCATGTCATCGGTTTTTATTTTGAAGGTCATCGTATCCTGCATGTTGGTTTGGGACATTTCAGACACCCCCCGAGGTTTTTTCTGTCCGTTAGACTATATTAGTATTTCGCTGCCCGGCTGCAATTCCCTTCTGAAAAGAATTTACATTTTTGTCTAATTATGCGGGAGCCGCTTCAGCCCTTCAGCGTCTTGGTGACGACCTCGATTCCCTTCTTCATCGCCTCGTCGAGCCTGGACGGGTCCTTGCCTCCCGCCTGAGCCATCTCCGGCCTGCCGCCGCCGCTGCCGTCCACCACCGCGGCCACTGATTTTATCAGGTTGCCGGCGTGCAGTCCCCTGGACAGCAGGTCCTTGGTCACCATCGCGATGATTCCCGCCTTGTCGGCCCAGGCGGTCCCCAGGATGATCACCCCCGAGCCGATGCGGTCGCGCAGCAGATCGCCGATCTGCCTCATATCCTCGTTATCCGAGGCCTCCACCCGGGTGGAGATTATCTTGACTCCCTCGATCTCCTTGGTCAGGGCCAGGAGGTTGTCGATCTCGTACCGGGCCAGGCGGGAACGCAGGCCGGATACCTCTTTCTCTCTTTCCTTCAGCTGTGACTGCAGGGTATCGATGCGGCGCGGAAGCTCCGCCGGGCTGCTCTTGACCGCGGCGCAGGCCTTGTCCAGTAAATCCAGCCGCTCATTTACGTACTCGACCGCTCCCGAACCGGTAAGGGCCTCGATCCTTCGGAGCCCCGCACCGATCGCGGTCTCGACGGTTATCTTGAACATTCCGATGGTCGAGGTATGCGGCACGTGGGTTCCACCGCACAGCTCCAGGCTGTAGTCACCCATCCTGACCATCCTCACCTGATCGCCGTATTTCTCTCCGAAAAGAGCCACCGCGCCCTGCTTCTTGGCCTCTTCCATGCCCACCACGTTGGCCGCCACCGTCAGGTCGCTCAGTATCTGTCGGTTAACCTGCTCCTCCACCTGTTTTACCTCATCTTCGGTCATGGCGGAGAAGTGGGAGAAGTCAAAGCGCAGCCGCTCCGGGTCCACCATGGAACCAGCCTGGTTCACGTGCTCACCCAGGGTCTCCTTCAGCGCCTTGTGCAGCAGGTGGGTGGCCGAGTGGTTGCGCGCTATGCGGTTCCGCCGCAGCTCATCGACCTGGGCCGTGAGGACGTCACCCTCCTTGACGCTGCCCGACTCCAGCCGTACCGAGTGTATTATCTTGCCGTCAGGGAGCTTCAGGGTATCAGTGACGGTAACGTAGGCGTCTCCAGCCATCAGGCAGCCGGTGTCTCCCACCTGGCCGCCGCTCTCACCATAGAACGGGGTCTCGTCCAGCAGCAGGTAGCCCACCTCTCCGGTCGACAACGATTCCACCCGCCCGTCGCCCACCACCGCCAGAACCCGGCTGGCGGCCCGGGTGTGGTCGTACCCCGTGAACCGGGTGACGGGCTGTCCTTCCAGTGCGCTGGCCAGCATCACCAGCAGGTCAACGCTACGGTCTTCCGAACGCGCGCTACGGGCCCGGCGGCGCTGGGCCTCCATCGCCGAGTTGAACCCGTCCTTGTCGACGGTCAGTCCCTGCTCCTCCGCGATGTCCTCCGTCAGGTCGAGCGGGAAACCGAAGGTATCGTAAAGCACGAACGCCTCCGCGCCGAGTATCTGTTTCCTCCCCTCGTCCTTCACCTTCTGGACGATGTCATTGACCACCCTCATGCCCTCGTGCAGGGTCTCGTGGAAACGCTCCTCCTCTATCCGGATGACCCTCTGCACGAAGTCCCGCCGCTGCAGGACCTCGGGGTAGGCCTCGCCCATGAGTTCACCCACTACCGGCACCATCTGGTAGAGGAAGGGTTTCTCCAATCCCAGTGACTTGCCGAAACGTACCGCCCGCCGAAGGATCCTCCGCAGCACGTAGCCGCGGCCCTCGTTGCTGGGCAGCACCCCGTCGCTGATCAAGAAGGTACAGGAACGGGAATGGTCGGCGATGACGCGGAAGGGGAACCCTTCTGGGCCGCTCTTATAGTTCTTTCCGGTTATCCCCTCGATATGGCTTATCAGTTTCCGCAGCAGGTCGGTGTCGAAGTTGCTGTCGACTCCCTGGATCACCGAGGTTATCCTCTCCAGGCCCATCCCGGTGTCGATGCTCGGCCGCGGCAGGGGGGTCATGGTCCCGTCCTCGCTGCGGTTGTACTGCATGAATACCAGGTTCCAAAGCTCCAGCCAGCGGTCGCAGTCGCACACCCCCAGCGCGCACTCGGGCGCGTCGCAGGTGTATTTCTCGCCCCGGTCGATGATTATCTCGCTGCACGGGCCGCAGGGACCGGTGTCCCCCATCGCCCAGAAGTTGTCTTTCTCTCCAAGCCGGATTATGCGCTCGGGCGGCAGCCCAGCGATCTCCTGCCACAGCCCGAACGCCTCGTCGTCGTCGAGATAGATGGTGGCGTACAGTTTCTCGGGCGGGAGTCCCAGCACCCCGGTCAAAAACTCCCAGGCGTAGCCGATGGCTTCTCTTTTGAAGTAGTCGCCGAACGAAAAGTTGCCCAGCATCTCGAAGAAGGTATGATGGCGTGCGGTGCGGCCGACTGTATCCAGGTCGTTGTGCTTGCCCCCGGCCCGGACGCACTTCTGGGAGGTGGTCGCTCTGGTGTAGGCCCTCTTTTCCAGGCCCAGGAACAGGTCCTTGAACTGATTCATCCCGGCGTTGGCGAACAGCAGGGTCGGGTCGTTGTAAGGCACCAGGGACGAGCTGCCTATGACCGCGTGTCCCTTGCTTTTAAAGTAGTCTAGGAACTTCTGTCTAATCTCGTTTCCTGAAATCAATGCATCCTCCTCCATCCCGCACACGATATCATCTAAATTTTAGCGATTTTTCGAGTTAATCGCTGATTTTCCAAAAATTACCCCAGTAAATGCATTATAACCAAGGGAAATTCCTTTGTCAACGCGGATACACGCCCAACCAGCGGTTGTAGACATAACCCACCGCTACCCGGAGCGAAGCCGCCAGAGGAACCCCCACCACCATCCCCAGCGGTCCCCAGAGTTTACCCCCTGCCAGCAGCGCGAAAACCACCAGGAATGGGTTCAACCCCACCCGGTCGCTGAGGATGCGGGGAGCTACCAGTCCCCCCTCGATCTGATGGATGGCCAGGATCATCAGCGCCACGTACAGGGCCAAGCGGTTCGATTCCAGCAACGCCACCGCCACCGCGGGTATCCCCCCGACCAGGGGCCCCAGGTAGGGTATCAGGTCCGAGAGCCCGATGATGATCCCCAGGGTGAGCGCGTAAGGGAGGCCCATGATCCCCAGAGCTATCGTGGCCATGGTGCCCACTATCAGCGCTATTAAAAGGTTTCCCTTAACGAACCCGATTAAAACCCCGTCGATCTCCTGCAGCAGCCCGATCACCTCTCCCCTCCAGGCGCTGGGCAGCAGGGCGACGAACCGCCGCTTGATGGTCTCCGAGTCTTTCAGCAGGTAATAGGCGAGGATAGGCGCGAAGACCAGGGTGATTATCCAGGAGTAGCCGAGCAGCAGCCCTTCCACCACCCCCTTGAGGGTGTTCGCCAGCGAGGCCTCCAGACTCACCATCGCGTCGTTGATGGCCAGCCGGACGCTCAGGGGAAGGGCGACGTTTTCGTACTGCAGCTTCACGTCCGACAGCCACTGGCGGGTGCTGCTGATATAGTCGGGCAGCATCTCCCCCATCTGGTTGACCTCCCGGACCATGCTGGGCAGCAGCAGTCCTCCCACTATCACCAGCACCCCGCCTAACAGAAAAAACACGGTCAGGATCGACCCGCTCCTGGTCCAACCTCTCCGCTCCAGCCAGTCGACCGGCCGCGCCAGCAGGTAGGCCAGCACCCCACCCCAGATAAATGGCGGCCAGACCGCCCTGACCTGGTAAAGTATGTAAGCGCCGACGGTCAGCAGGACGAACACGACGGCTATCCTGAAGGCTATCTCCCTCCGGGTGATAGACCAGCCCCCCCATCATATCAGTTGTGTACCGTTTATTCTCTGCAAACCGGGGCTGGAATATAAAAGTTCTTATCTATCGAAGAAAACTTGGCTGTCGCCGAGCCTCTGGCGCAAGCGATAGCCTTAGTTACACTTGCTTGCATCGGAAAAACCTTTAATATACTTTCCGATAGCGTTAGAAAAACGTGTCAATAGACACGCTTTTCGCTCAACGGAAAAAAGTTCAGCCAGTGTTGACAACCTGAGTCTATCAATCTCATATCCTCTCCGCTATTTTCCCCCAGGTCTCCTTGGTCAGGAAGCTCGCCTCCGCCTGTTCCTCCATCTCCAGAAATCGCCGGTATGGTACGCTGAAGGAGAGGAGGTCTTTTTCGATGAACTTCCTGGCCGAGGGGTCGGTCAGCCCGATCAGGGCCTTAGGCCTTTCGGACCGTCCCTGCTCCATAGCCTCCAGGATGGTGCTGTGGCATCCCGCTCCAAAGTATATCGTGACGTTGTCCTTGGTCGGCTGGTCATAGTTGGCCAGGGTCACCAGCCCCGAGAGCTGGTCCGCGTTGACCAGGAACACGATCACCTCCGGGGTCTCATCTGGGGCCACCTCCGGGAGGGGTTTGAATACCAGGTACTCCCTGGCGGCCGGGATATCGGGCAGGCTCTGGATAAAGGCCTTGGCGTACTCGGGGGTCTGCTTGTAAAACTCCCCCTCGCGTCCCTCCACCCCGCCGGTGGAAAGAAAGTGCTCGATAAAACCGAGCCGGTACTTGCTGAATCCCAGTCCCGCGCTCCCTCCCATACAGGTGGTGGTCTCCCGGTCGAAGACCGCGGTCCTTCCCTGGGACGCGGCGTTCAGCATGGAGATGACGCATCCCCACCGGCCGGGTTTGAACTGCAGGGCCTTCTCTGGCTTCACATCGGACCAGAGGACCGCCACCGGGGACCTCTTCATCTTGATGGCTTCCGCTATCCTGCTCCGCATTGGATCACTCCTCCCGCTTCATGATTTATAGAAATTAGTAAGCCATGACCAGGATAATCCCAGTAATTATTTTCCTTTTTCATATTCGACCCTTAAATGCTATAACCTTCAAGCTCATGGAACCCTCAAAACGAAAAACACGTGCCCCTAGACACGTGCCGCATGATTTTAAGATGATTATCTTATCGATCCATAAAATCGTTGATCCCGTCAGAAACCTGACGCAGCATCCGCCGCGCCCGACCACCCATCCCCCTTGAGCGCCCCATTATCCTCCGTGCCGATCCGGGTTTCATCTGGGGAGACATGAACCATGCCATGGTAGCCCCCAGCAGACTGCCGGCCACGAGGCCGTTCCAGAAGCTCTTGCGCAAGATATTTCACCCCCTTGCCGCATTAAATTCAAGCGGAGTCATGTTGATAAGGGAACCGTCTTCCAATACCTCGAAGATCTCGACCAGGTCGTTGCTGGTGCTGAACTCCACGAAACAGTTCCAGCAGTAAAACTGGTCTACCCCTACCTTGCCGGTCTGAATTCCATTGCACACCGGGCACTTCAAGCTGTGCCAACCCCTTCCCCGATTATTACCCGATCCTCCCCGTAGGTGGATACCAGCCCCAGGGGCAGATACCTCCTCCCCTTTATCAGGTCCTGTATTATTCCATCTGAATACTCCCAGCCGGCCAGTTCGCCGGTCTCGGCATCGAACTCGATATCTTCGAGGGTCCCCATCTCGACGCCGGCGGTGTCGATTATCCGCTTGCCCTGCTGCGGCTTCACATTCAGCAGTCCTTCTGTGGCAGTCCCGCTCCACGCCGGCTCATCTTCTACGATGACCCCATCGGGACCGATCTGGGACACCCGGGACAGCTCCAGCTCCCGGCAACCCTCCAGCCACCGCCCCGACCTGACCTGCAGCGAACTCAATCTCGAATGTTCCAGGTCCAGCAGCAGGTCCTCGATCACCCCCAACTGGCGGCCGGACCTCATCTCCACCACCGGCAGCCCTATCAGCTCACGTCCCAGGGTCATCATCGGCCTCCCCGGACAGATGTATTACACTAGTTAGTATTGCCTCGATCAGTGTTTTCAATTCTCATCTTCCGGCGCACGTGGCCGGTCCCGAGCATTCCATCGTCCTTTCCCTGGTCTGTTTCACGATCTCGGGGAGGTGATCTAGTACGTATCCTATCTCATCCCAGGAGTTGTCCTTCCCTATGGTCATCCTGACGGTCGCCCGGGCCTCCTGGGGGGTCAGCCCGATCGCGGTGAGTACATGCGAGGGTTCGGCCTCCTCCGAGGCGCAAGCCGCACCCGCCGAGGCAAAGATCCCCACCTCGTCCATCCCCGTCAGGATGGAGGCGTCGTTCACCTCAGCGAAGCTGACGCTAAGGTGCCCAGGTACCCGGTGCTTCAGGCTGCCGTTTATCCGGGCCCCGTCGATGCGCTCCCGAATGCCGTTCCACAGGTGATCCCGCATCTCATTCAGGCGCCGGCCGGTCTCATCCATCTCCGATACGGCCATCTCCACCGCCAGGCCGAATCCAACTATCCCCGCCACGTTTTCCGTCCCCGGCCGCAGTTTCGCTTCCTGGCTGCCGCCGTGCAGCAGCGGTTCGATCTCGATCCCGGCCCTGACGTATAGACACCCTACCCCTTTGGGTCCATAAAGCTTGTGGGCCGAGGCCGACAGCATGTCTATCCACATCCCGCGAACGTTTATCGGTATCTTGCCCAGGCTCTGCACCGCGTCGGTGTGAAACCTGGCCCCCCGCTCCCGCGCCAGGCTGCCGATCTTTTCTATCGGCTGGACCGTACCGATCTCGTTATTGGCGTGCATGACCGATATCAGGATGGTGTCCTTCCTGATCATCCTTGAAAGGGCATCCAGGTCTACCAGCCCTTCCTCGTCTACCCGCAGGTACTCCACCTGGAATCCCTCTTTTTCGAGCTGGTGCCCGGAGTCCATGACCGCGTGGTGCTCGATGGGTGACATGATGATATGACGTCCGCGACTGGCGTTAGCCCTGGCGAACCCCAGCAGCGCCAGGTTGTCCGCCTCGGTCCCACCGCTGGTAAAGTATATCTCCTCGGAAAATGCCCCGATGGCATCCGCCACCTGTCCCCGGGCCTTCTCCACTCCTTCCCGCGCGTACCGTCCGAACCGGTGCAGGCTGGAAGGGTTGCCGTATCTGGCCTGCAGGAAGTACTGCATCAGGTCGCTCACCTCGTCGCGGACCGGGGTGGTGGCGCTGTGGTCAAGATAAATAAAACGCTCCAGCAATCTAATTCCTCCTTCCTAGGACTAATATTCGCCGCCCGAGTTAAGATTATCCCGACTCGATTCAAGCGAACATATGATTGCTAATTGCTTTCACAACTAATATAATTAAACCGTAAAACTCAGAAAATTGTGGGGTACAATCCATGGACCTTTTCGAACCGCTGCACCGGGAGAGCATGAGCAAAGAGTCCCCTCTGGCCGCTCGGATGCGGCCCCGCACCCTTGAAGAGTTCATCGGCCAGGAGGAGATTCTGGGACCGGGTCGGGTGCTGCGCCGCCTGATCGAGACCGACCAGATCACCTCGCTGATCTTTTACGGCCCGCCCGGCTGCGGCAAGACCAGTCTGGCCTCAGTGATCTCAAACCTCACCCGTTCCAGCTTCCGGCAGATGGGCTCGGTCTCCGCCAACGTCAAGGAGATCCGCGACGTCCTTCGGGAGGCGGAAGACCAGCGACGTTACCAGGGCCGCAAGACCATCCTCTTTATCGACGAGATCCACCACCTGAACAAAAGCCAGCAGGACATCCTCCTGCCGGCGGTGGAGGACGGCACCATCATACTCATCGGCGCGACCACCGAAAACCCGTTCTTTGAGATAAACTCCGCCCTGCTGTCCCGCTCCCGCATATTCCCGTTCCGTCCCCTGAACACCGCGGAGGTGCTCGCGGCCATGAAACAGGCTCTGGCGGACCAGGAGCGCGGCTTGGGCCAGTACCAGGTCGATATCGCGGACGAGGCCCTGGAGTACCTGGCGGGCCTGGCAGAAGGCGACCTCCGCACCGCTTACACCGCCCTGGAGGCGGCGGTGCTGTCCACCCCCGTCCATGACGGGGTCCGCTCCATCACCCGTCCGATCATCGAAGAAGCTGCGCAGAAAAGGGTACCTTTATACGATAGGGCCGGCGACCAGCACTACGACGTGATCTCGGCCTTCATCAAGAGCGTGCGCGGTTCCGACGTCGACGCCGCTCTCTACTGGTTGGCCCTGATGCTCTACTCGGGCGAGGACCCGCGCTTCATCGTCCGCCGCATGATAATTCTGGCCTCGGAAGACATAGGCCTGGCCGACCCCCAGGCTATGCTGATCGTCCAGGCCGCGGCCCAGGCGCTCGAATGGGTAGGCCTCCCCGAGGCCCGAATACCTATCGCCGAGGCGGTCATCTACCTGTGCCTGGCGCCCAAGAGCAACAGCTCCTACCTGGCGATCAACCAGGCCATGCAGGAAGTAGAAAAAGGAACCCTGGGACGGGTCCCCAAACCGTTGCGCGACGCGAGCTACCCGGGAGCCAGGCAGTTGGGGCACGGCAAGGGCTATCTCTACCCGCACGACTACCCCGGGCACTGGGTGAAACAGGACTACCTGCCCCCTCACCTGAAAGACGTGAGGTTCTTCAAACCGGGTACCCTGGGATGGGAATCCCGACTCAAGCCCCGCCGGACTAAAGATGACGATTGACGATCTGGTACAGTTCGTCCTTGTGCCGGTATCCGACCACCCGCTCCACCACCTCGCCGCCCTTGAAGACCAGGACGGTGGGTATGGCCGTCACCCCGAAATCCAACGCCAGCTTGCGGTTCTCGTCCACGTTCAGCTTACCCACCAGCAGACGCCCCTGGTAATCCGCCGCCATCTCCTCTATCAACGGTGAAATCATGCGGCAGGGACCGCACCAGGCCGCCCAGAAATCGACTACCGCCGTTTTCGGCGAGTGCAGAACCTCGGTCTGGAAGTTATCGCTGTGCAGGGTCTTCACCGCAGTCATCCTTCACCCCTCCCGCTGAATTAATTTAAATTTTTATAAGATAGTATTCGCTCCACAAAATCGGTTCTCCTGCCGCCCCACCCTATCAAATTGTGTCTTAATCGGGCATCCCATCTTCAAACCGACGGGATTTTCTGCTAATATATTTAGTAGCGTGTTAAAAGGAGTTGTTTTACTGATGAGGCTGCTGCAGGACCTGGAAGTTTCCGGCAAACGGGTACTGGTCAGGGTTGACTTCAATGTGCCCCTGGTCGACGGAAAAATAGAGGACGACTACCGGCTGCTCACCGCTTTTCCCACCATCAACTACCTATTGGAAAAATCAGCCCGCGTGATCCTGATAAGCCACCTGGGACGTCCCGACGGCAGGGTGGTCGATAAGCTGCGCCTGGCTCCGGTGGCCCGCCGGGTTGAAGAACTCCTGGACAAGCCCATCAAGTACGTCGACGACTGCATCGGCCCCATGGTGCAGGATGCGGTCTCGGCCTTAAAACCGGGCGAGGTCCTCTTGCTGGAAAACCTGCGTTTCTACCCGGGAGAGGAGAAAAACGATGAAGGGTTCGCCAAACAGCTGGCTTCGATCGCCGACTGTTTCGTGAACGATGCCTTCAGCGCCGCCCACCGCGCTCACGCCTCCACCTTCGCCCTGGCCCACCTGCTTCCCAGCGCTGCGGGTTTCCTGATGCAGAAGGAGGTCGATTCGCTCTCGGGGATAATAGCCAAGCCGCAGCCTCCTTTTATGGTGGTGCTCGGCGGTTCCAAGGTCAGCGACAAGATCGGGGTCATCGACAACCTGATCGACCGCGCCGATAGGCTCCTGATAGGCGGCGGGATGGCTTTCACCTTCCTCAAGGCACAGGGAAAAGAGGTAGGAAAATCGTTGGTGGAAAACGACCGGCTCGAATACGCCGCGTCTCTTTTAAAGCGTGCGGGAGACAAGATCATCCTGCCCCTGGATGTGATAGCTGCTCCCCAGTTGAGCGCTGACGCCCCGACCATCACGGTCGGCGTCGATTCGATACCCTTCGATCAGATGGGACTGGACATCGGTCCCCTCACTATAGAAAAATTCGTTGTCGAGCTTTCCTCGGCAAACAGCATATTTTGGAACGGACCCCTCGGCGCCTTCGAGACACCCGCTTTTTCCCGCGGCACCTACTCCATCCGGGACGCCATCGCCAAAAACCCCGGCACCACGGTGATCGGGGGCGGGGACACCGCCGCCGCAGTATCCGACTGCCTGGACCTTTACACCCACGTATCCACGGGCGGCGGGGCCTCGCTGGAGTTCCTGGAGGGACGTAAGCTTCCCGGGGTAACCGCCCTGCTGTAAAATAGATTTTTTAATAAGCCAGCCCCAAAGGCTGGTTTATTTTTTCCCGAGGCTCTCATTTATCATAAAAACCGGGTATTGGCAGGATTTTGTTCGGAGTTGTAGAATAAATCACCAGAATTTTTCCGGTAAAAAGGTGGTTTATCCCGTTGTCTGACCCTATCTACCCCAACCACCAGGCAGCCCAGCGGATCCCGGCCTGGATCGCGCCCACCGCCGTCCTGATCGGGCAGGTGGTGCTGGGCGAAAACGTGCAGGTGCACTACAACTCGGTCATCCGCGGGGACGGCAGCCGGGTGGTAATCGGCGACCACTCGGTGGTCCTGGAAAACTGCTTCGTCAAGTCTTCTGCCGCGAACCAGGTGGTCATCGGCAGCCGGGTGACGGTCGGCCACCGGGCCGTCCTGGAGGGATGCATCATCCATGACGGTGCGGTCATCGGGGAAGGGGCTCAGGTGCTGGAAGGTGCTTCGGTCGGCCGGGGAGCCATGATCGATCCCGGCGCCGTGGTGCCGCGAAACTCAGTCGTCCCGCCTTGCAGCCGGTTCAGCGTTCTCCCTGGGCAGCCGCCGCGGGAGCTGACCGCCGAGGAGATGGATGAGATGAAGGCGCTGTGGGAGGAGATTGAAAAACCTTAGCGTTATTGAAATGAAACAACCGGCCCCGGATATCGTCCAGGGCCGGTTCTATATACTCCGTTAATAACTAATCCAGCTCGTTCCAGAACTTCTCGAAACGGTCGAGCCCTTCCCGGATGTTTTCCATCGAGGTGGCGTAGCTCAGCCGGATGAAGTCACTGACCCCGAACGCGCTGCCCGGCACCACCGCTATCTCGGCCTTCTTCAGGAGAGCCGCCGCCAGGTCGGTGGAATCCTGGATCAGGTCCGACCCGTGCCGCTTGCCGAACGAGAACGAGACATTGGGGAACAGGTAGAAGGCGCCGTTGGGCTTGCGGCAGGAGATGCCGGGTATGGCGACAAACCGCTCGTAGATGTAGTCCCGCCGCTTGACGAACTCCTTTACCATCTCTATCATCGGCCCCTGGTCCCCGTTCAGAGCCTCCACGCTGGCCCACTGGGAGAAGGTGTTGGCGTTTGAAGCCGAATGGCTCTGGAAGTCCGCGACCGCCTTGGCTATCCTGGTGGGAGCGGCAATGTAGCCTATCCGCCAGCCGGTCATGGAGTACGACTTGGAGAGGCCGTTGACCAGGACCGTCTTTTCCTTCAGCGCGGGGGAAAGCGATCCCAGGCTCACGTGATCCATCCCGTCGTAGATCAGCTTCTCGTAGATCTCGTCAGTCACTACCGCTATATCGTGTTTCTCTATCACCTTCCCCAGCCCTTCCAGGGCGTCACGGGTGTAAACCGAACCCGTGGGGTTGCTGGGCGAGTTCAGGATGATGGCCCGGGTCCTGGGGGTGATCGCCGCCTCCAGCTCGGCGGGGGTCAGGCGGAAATCGTTTTCCTCCCTGGTATTCACGATCTGGGGTATCCCGCCCGCCATCTTGATGATCTCTTCGTAGCTGACCCAGTATGGCGAAGGCAGGATCACCTCGTCGCCGGGGTTTACCAAAACCTGGGCGACGTTGAAGAGAGAGTGCTTGGCCCCGCTGGATACCACTATATCCGCTGGATCGTAATCCAGTCCGTTGTCCCTTTTCAATTTGTTGACTATCGCCGCTTTCAGTTCGTCGATCCCCGCCACCGGGGTATACTTGGTTTTGCCCTGCCGCAGGGCAAGCTCGGCCGCATCCTTGATATTCTGCGGGGTATCAAAGTCGGGTTCACCCACCCCGAAGCTGATGACCTTGATCCCTTCCTTGGCCATCTTCTTGGCCTGCGCGTCTATCGCCAGGGTCGGCGAGGCGCTTATCGCCAGTGCCCTTTCCGCCAGCCGCATCGAGATCCCTCCTCCAGTTGGTGGTGCTTTTCCATACTATTCTACCAGTCGGGACTGGTTTCCTACCATAAAACTTCAGGGAATATAATGTATACATTACGGCCGGGACTTTACCGTTCGAGGTGAGAGGCGTCGCTCCACTCGAGAACCTCCACGTCTTCACCCCTGAACTCGATCTTGCTGATGCTGGCGTTGCGTCCGAAAAAGCGCCGTAAAAATTCCGGTCCTTCCTTGAGATAGGTCATCAGCAGCATCGCGATCACCCCGCCGTGGGTCACTATCACCAGGCTGCTGTCCTCCGGGTTCTCCCCCCTGATCTCGTCGACCGCCGCCAGGGCCCTTTCCCGAACCTCCCACAGGCTCTCCCCGTCCGGGGGACGGCTGCCCTGAGGGTTGTCCAACCAGCGCTCGATCGCGCCCGGGTAGACCGCCTTGATCTCCTTGAAGGTCATCCCTTCCCATTTGCCGTAGTTGGACTCGCGCAAACCTTTTTTCACCCGCACCGTGAGCCCGTGGCTGGCCGCGATTATCTCCGCGGTGGTGCGCGCCCGGGTCAGGTCGCTGGAGTAGACGGCGGTGATCGGCTCAGAGGCCAGCCTTTCGGCCGCCTGCCGCGACTGTATGATCCCCACCTCGTTCAGCGGCACGTCGGTATGCCCCTGGTAACGGGACTGGTGGTTCCATTCGGTTTCGCCATGCCTTACCATCCAGATCAGCAACTGACACCCCTCCCCAGTTGATTATAACTTATCCGGCGGTAAGGATAACAGTTTAAATGTACAGAAAGGCTCAGCCGTTTCCGGCTGAGCCTTCGGTTTTTATTATTTCAGCTGCCTACAGCGGCATGTTGGAGTGCTTCTTCCAGGGAAGCTCCTCTTCCTTGGTCACCAGGCTTTCCAGGGCCTTGATCAGGACCGGCCGGGTTTCCTTGGGCTCGCAGATGATGTCTACATGGCCCTTGCTGGCTGCCACGTACGGGTTGTTGAAGAGTTCTTCGTACTCGTCGATCCGTTTTTGTCTGACCGCATCAGGATCGGCCGCCGCCGCCATCTCTTTGCGGAAGATGATGTTGGCCGCGCCCTCGGCTCCCATAACCGCGATCTGGGCGGTAGGCCAGGCGATAACCTGATCGGGGCCCATATCCTTGCTGCACATGGCCATGTAAGATCCGCCGTAGGCCTTGCGGGTGATGATGGTAAGCTTGGGCACCGTGGCCTCGGAGTAGGCGAACAGCATCTTCGCGCCGTGGCGGATGATGCCGCCGTGCTCCTGACCCTTGCCGGGGAGGAAGCCGGGAACGTCGACGAACGTGAAGATAGGAATGTTGAACGAGTCGCAGAACCGGATGAACCGGGCCGCCTTGTCGGAGGCGTTCACGTCGAGGCATCCCGACATGAACTGCGGCTGGTTGGCGATGATGCCGATGGCGCGCCCGTTGAGCCGGGCGAATATGGTCAGCATGTTCTGGGCGTACATCTGTGAGACCTCGAAAATCTCACCATCGTCCACGATCAGCTTGATCAGGTTCTTCATGTTGAAGGCCCGGTTGGGAGAGTCGGGGACAAAGCTCTGCAGCTTCTCTTCCATACGGTCCACCGGGTCACTGGTTTCCTTGATCGGGGTAGTCTCCCGGTTGCTGGACGGCAGGTAAGAGAGCAGGGTCTTGATCTTGTTCAGGCAGTCCTCGTCGTTGTCGCAGACGAAGTGGGCGTTGCCCGAGATCTTGTTGTGGGTAACCGCCCCGCCGAGCTCATCCGTGCTGATGATCTCGCCGGTAGCTGCTTTTATGACCTCCGGCCCGGTGATGTACATCTGGCCGTAACCTTTAACCATGAAGATGAAGTCCATCAGCGCGGGCGAGTATACCGCGCCGCCGGCGGTAGGTCCACAGATCGCGGTTATCTGCGGCACCACGCCGCTGTAACGGGAGTTGCGGAAGAAGATCTTGCCGTATCCGCTGAGGGAGAACATCCCTTCCTGGATGCGGGCTCCGCCCGAGTCGTTGATCCCCACTACCGGGGCTCCCATCTTGCCTGCCATGTCCAATACCTTACAAATCTTTTCCGCCTGCCACTCGCCCATCGAACCACCCATCGCTGTGAAGTCCTGGGCAAATACGTAGACCGGCCGCCCGTCCACCAGGCCGTAGCCGGTAACCACCGCGTCGCCGGGGACGAAGTTCTTCTCCATCCCGAAGAAGGTGCTGTGGTGGGTTACGAATCTATCTATCTCTTGAAAAGTCCCCTCGTCGAATAAAAAATTAATCCTTTCCCGAGCGGTGAGCTTGCCAGCGGCGTGCTGCTTCTCTACCATCTTGGGGCCGCCCATAGCTTCTATCTTGGCGGATTTCTCTTGAAAAAGTGTGATTTTTTCCGCAGTCGTTAAAGGCATTCTCTCTTTCTCCTTTCCCTTTCTGACCTAATCCTCCGTGCCTCCCGGTATCCGGGAAGTTCGTCCCCCGTGCACCTGCTTTTTGCCCCGATAATACCCCCTCTCACACAATAATGGGATTTAAAATATAATTTCCGGTACAACAAGAAACCTGGACGTCGCGCTCAGACCTCCAAATAAAATCAGGCTTGTCCGTCCAGTTTTCCGCCAGAAGATCTGCTTTTAATTCCCGGGTGTCGATTATATGAGATTACTCTACTTCGCTCTGTTCTTTCTGGTTTACATAGTCCAGGTACCGGTTGTAGATGTTGTTCAGGCATATCACGATCGCCCGGCGCGCGCTTCCGTAGTACCTTTCTTCAAATTCACGCTCTAGCCCCTCGATCCCGTCCTCCAGGCAGTACCCCTGGACTATTCCCTTGATGAAGTTGCGCCCCAGGGCAGTGACCAGGTTGCAGTCCACATCAGTGATCCGGGAGCTGTCCGGGTCGACCGTCACCGCTACCACTATCGCCTCGTAGACCTTCGATGCGGTTAAGGTCAGGGGGAGCTTCGAGTAACCAGTAAAAAACAGGGTTCTTTCCGCCAGTTTTTCTTCATCTCCAAATTCCATGCCTCTTGAGGCCACGTCAATCCGCCTCCTTCTAAAATTCGACAGATTTCCCGAAAATCCTCTTTTATTTTTAAATTACTCCCGCTTCAACCAGGCTTTCAAGGTCTTCTTTCGACAATCCCAACTCCAGCAGTATCTCTTCCGTGTGCTCCCCGTACCCGGGGGCGGGCCGCGTAAGGCCTGGCCTCACCGGTCCGAACTTGATCGGAAATCCCTGCTGTCCTACCTTCCCATCCATCGGATGCTCCGTCTTAAACCAGAGGCCCCGCTGCCTGATGTGCGGATCGCGATAGGCCTCCTCCAGAGAATTCACGGGTGAGATGCAGATGTCTTTCACCTCGAGCTGTTCGAGCCATTCAGCCCGGGTCTTTTTCTTTATTATTTTCTGCACCTCCTGTATGATTTCCTGCTGATTTTCTGGCGGATTGAACTGTTGATCGATTAAATCTTCCCTGCCGATCGCCCGGCAGAAGCCGCCCCAAAACTTCGGCTCTAGGCAGCCCAGGGCGAGATACTTGCTGTCGGCCGTTTCGTATACGTTGTAGAAGGCGGTCCCGCCGCCGACCTGATTGCCTCCCCGACTGGGAGCGGTTCCGGTGGCCATGTACTCGGCCATGCAGAGGCTTAAAAACGGCGTCGTCCCATCCAGGATCGAGACATCCAGGTAGGTCCCCCGCCCGGTTTGCACCCGCTGGTAGAGGGCCGCGAGTATCCCGATACAGCAGTTCAGGGCGCCCCCGCCCACCCCCGCTATCTGAAGCCCGGGGGTCACCGGCGGGCCGTTCCTTTCCCCTATCAGGTCAAGTATCCCCGAAAGGCTCAGCAGGTTGATGTCATGGGAAGGCAGGTTCCGGTACGGCCCGTCCTGCCCGAACCCGGTCAGGGAGCAGTAAACCAGGCGCGGATTGCGCCGGCTCAGCTCCTCACACCCCAGGCCCAGTTTATCCATCAGGCCGGGACGAAACGTCTCCAGCAGCACGTCCGCCTTGTCCACCAGCCGCAGCATGATCTCCCGCCCTTTCGGGGCCGACAGGTTAAGCCGCAGGCTGCGTTTGTTGCGGTTAAGGATGTGGAAGTAGCTCCCTATGTTTTCATAAGTGGGGTATGAGTATCGGAACGCGTCCCCGCCCTGGAGGTCTTCTAGCTTAATAACCTCGGCCCCCATGTCTGCCAGCATCTGCCCGCAGAGCGATCCCGGTAGAAGCTTCGAAAGGTCCAAGACCATTACTCCGTCTAATGGAAGCTGAACAGTCAATAATATGTGCCCCCCTTGTATCTATCTAAAATCCATTATATATAACAAAAGTCCCTGAAGCCATAGCCTCAGGGAAATTTAAGGGATGACGGTTCTCGGTTTATCCGCCGGTTTTCAGGCGGGCTTCACTGTTAAAAGCTGCTGCAGGTCCACCAGGCCGGCCCCCTGGTATATACCCGGGAGAGGGAGCCTTCTCGCGGTCCGCATCAGGTGCTGCTTGGCCTGAGCCGGCGTCATGTCCCCCCACTTGTTCAGCATCTGCGCCACCGCTCCGGTGACGAACGGGGTCGCCATCGAGGTCCCGCTTTCGCTTTTATAAAGACCGTCGTTCCAGGTAGAGTTGATGTTCTCCCCGGGGGCGATCAGGTTTACCTCGGGGCCAAAACTACTGAAGGACGCGATGTTCCCGCTGGGGCTGAGAGCGGATACCGCGATAGTGTTAGAATACTTGGCGGGGTACTGGATCTTGTGCTGATAGCGGTCGTTGCCGGCCGCCGCCACCATTATGATGCCCGCCTTCTCCGCGTTCTGGAACGCCTTCTGAAACGATGCGTTGTCCTCATCGGACCCGAAGCTCATGTTGACGACCTTGATCCCGTTATCTATACAGTACTGGAGTCCGTGGATGATATCGGACAGGGACCCCTGCCCCTTGGAGTCGAAGACCTTTACCGCGTAAAGGTTGGCTCCGGGACAAACCCCCACCACCCCGATATCGTTGTTCAGCGCCCCGATAATTCCCGCTACGTGTGTACCGTGCCCATTCGGGTCAGAAAGATCACTGGTGTTCCCGGCCATGTTTACCGCTCCGCGCACGCCCCCCCGTAAATCGAGGTGATTACCCAAAACCCCGGTATCCATCACCGCCACCTTGATCGAACTTTTAGGCGTAACGTTCAGGAATGCCTCGGCACCGATCCGTTTTACCCCCCATCCTATCTCCTGCTTCGGCTGATTTGACGCGCCGGGAACCGAATTGCCCCCATAGGGTGAGGGGATAGATGTTATAGAGATTTTAATGTCGTCATCCAGGGAATTGATGGACGGATGTGCCTCCAATACGCTGACCACCTGAGCGTGCGTGTCAGTCGGGAACTCTGCCAGGTAGGCGTTGATCAGGGGGAGTTCTTTGATGATGATGCCCCCCTGACGGGCGATCTCCCTTTTCAGTTCCTTCATGTCCGCGTCCTGTTTGACGTTGATGATCTTACGGGTATTGTTAGTCGGCGCAGGCCTGCGTCCCCCGCCCCAGAGATTTCTTGGAAAAAAAGGAGTTGGGGCCATATATGTTCCTCCTCAAGAAATATTTGGTCGCAGTCCAGTTTATGCTGCGGCACATTTTTTGGTAACATTGGTGTATCTACACGAATATGATGAGAACAGAGGTGAAGTAGATGAGTACCCCGGACCTTGCCCATACCGCCGCGGCTATCAATTTTTTCCTGCAAAACCCCACCGCGTTCGGTCTGTACCTGGCAACCGTGGACCGGATCAAGAACGAGAATAAACCCTACCTGCGCAGCGCCTTCAACCGGCTGGCCGCTACCGGCTGGAAGTGCACCGAGGAATTTCTGAAAGAGTTTTACGCGGTTCTTCCGACCCTTACGGAAGACACCGATCTGAGCAAGTTAAGCCAGTTTTCTGAGATTTGGTCGATTTTGACCGTGGAAGAGAAAAAAGCCCTGCAGGATTCCCTGCCGGCTTTGCTACAATAGAATGCTTTTCACGGGGGGATGCATATGAGCTGTGGGTGTTCTGGCGGGCTGATGCTGGTCCGTCCCTGGCCTTACGGAGCAGATCCTCCCTGGCCCTGGCGGATGGTCGATTTCGGTTTTCCCGGCGCTGTCGATGAGAAAGCCGTGGGGCACGGAGGCATAAGCTCCTGGATAGTTTTCCTGGTAATAATGTTCATGGTCCTCTGGTCGGGGTTCAAGTAACCCCGATTCCTTTTTTCGGGTAGTAACACATCACAGTAGTCCTACATATAATACAGGGGCAGCCCTCCGGGGCCATTAACCATACTCCTTCGGACGAAGAGGTGAGATCAACGATGGATCATAGAGAGAGGCGTTACCGCGACGAGATCCGAAGTATCGAAAAACAACTGCCGCTCTTTAAACAGAAGATCACGGAGCTGGAGAAGCGTCGTGCTGAGTTGTCGGGTTTGTCGGTAAACCAGGGGCCGGCAAAACCGCCAGCCGAGCCGCCGGACGAACGTTACAGCTACCGCTACGCCCAGCTCCTGCCGCCCCGCCCGGGGGAATCGGCAGAGGCAGCGGTTAAGACCGAAAAGGGAACCGAGACCGCATCGGCCGGCTCGCCCCTGGCGTTCCTTTCCCGGGACAACGTGGTCGGGGTGCTGGGAGAGGCGAATCAAAAGCTGCGCACCCTCCACCAGGTAGTCAACCGGGCGGCGGTCAACATGGAGTTCATCCTGTTTGTCATCAACTTCCTCAGCCAGGAGAACCCGAACCTGCAGCACCTGATGACCATAGCGGAGGCAGTCATGACCCAGTCCGCGGAGCCCGCCGCCGTCAGCGGCCCCCCGGCCGACGGCCAAACCGAGGAACAGAACCCGGCGGTCCCCAGCCGCATCAACCTTACCCCGGAAACGGTGAGCGAGATAATGAAGTCCCCCCTCTTTCAGCAGCTGGCGGCCGGACTCACCCAGGAAAAGCAGCAAGAGTAAAGGGGTAAAGGCCCGGTCCTCCGGGTCTCGACCCCTTTAAGATTTACGTTGTCGGGCCGGCCAGGCCCGCTTACTATTTGACCCCGCCCCGCCAGGTGAAGATGAGGATCAGCAAAAGGATCATGGCCGCGGCGAAATTGATGTGGGCTTCGATCCTGAACCCGGAGACATAGAGGATGGTGGAGGATATCATGATGCCCGCGAAGATCACCGCGCGTGCGAGATAGCGGTTGGTCCTCTCCTGGGCCTTCATCAGCCGGTTGAGGTTGGGGGTGTCCATGATCATGTGCAGCCGGCCCTCCTCCGCCAGGGTCAGGGCCCGCTGCAGCCGCCGGGGTATCTCCACCAGGGTGGCCCCGAAAGACATCGCCTGCTCGATGTAGCTTTGTTTCTGGCCCTCCAGCGAATCGGTCAGGGCGAGCCGTTTCAGGTGCGGCTCCAGGATGCCTATGAAGTTCGCTTCGGGTTCGAGGGCCACACAGATACCGAACAGGGTGCCGACCGTCCTCCCCAGGAAGATGAAGTTCGAGGGTATCTGGAACGGCTCTCCCCTCACCACCTCTTCCAGGTCGCCCATGATCTGCATCCACTTGTCGTTGCTTATCTCCCCGATCGGGAGGTTGCCGAACTTCTCGATTATCTGGTCGAGGGCCCTCCTAATCACCACCTGGTCGGTCTCCGGCCGCAAGAACCCGAGGTCGCCGAAGGCCTTCACTATTCCTGGCGAGTTCTTGCTGCCGATAGCCAGCACCAGCTGCCGGAGGTACTCCTTGTCCCGGGAAGAGACCGAGCCCACCATGCCGAAGTCTATCAGCCCCAGCCGGCCGTCAGCGAGGACCATGATGTTGCCGGGGTGGGGGTCGGCGTGAAAGGTGCCCAGGTCCAGGATCTGCTTCATGTAGGCGTCGACCACCAGCTCTATCACCCTCTCGGGCGAGACGTACTCGCGCCAGAGGTTGACATCGGTGATCTTGTCGCCCTTCACGTACTCCATGGTCAGGACCCGGCGGGTGGTGTGGCTCCAGTAGATGCGCGGTATCTTGACCTTGGATTCGGGTCCGAAGCTGTTTAAGAACCTCTCCCCGTTCTGGCCCTCCAGGATGTAGTCGAGTTCAGCCAGCAGGACCCGGGAAAACTCCCGGTAGATGGCCCACAGGTCGAAGCGCTTGCCCCACTCGGTGAACCACTCGATCATGGTTATCACCCGCTGCAGGGTCCTCAGGTCGACAGCTATGATCTCCTCTATCCTCGGCCGCAGTATCTTTACCGCCACCTGCTCACCCCCGGGAAGCTCGGCCAGGTGGACCTGTCCTAGCGAGGCAGCGGCGTGTTCTTTTTTTTCAAACCAGGTGAACAGCTGATCGACCCGTTTTCCCAGTTCCTGCTCGATGGTTATGTATACCTGCTCGACGTGGAACGGCGTCACCTCGTCCTGGAGCTTCGACAGTTCCTCGGTGTATTCCTTGGGCAGCAGGTCGACCCGGGTGCTGAAGAACTGGCCCAGCTTGATCAGCAACCCACCGAGGCGGATAGCGGTTTCCCGGATGCGGATGGCCTGCCGGCGGAACATCGCCGGCCGGCGGGCCTCGACAACCGCGTTCCCGCGAATCCGGCGCAGGAGTCCTTCCCGGCCGAAGTCTAACATGATGCCTATGAAAAGACGGAGTATAGCCCAGGATCGGGAACGGCCAGTCTGCTTCATCGTACACCCTCCCTTAACCTACCCCCAGATCAGACGCATCCCCACCAGCAGGTTGACCACGGCGAACACGCGAACTATCACGTTTCCGTGCAAGGCCGAGGCGGTCCTCACCCCGATCTGGGCTCCCAAAAGCCCCCCCAGGGCCAGCGCTGCGGCGTACGGCAGATAGGTGTGGCCCAGGTAAAAGTGGGTCGTCGCCCCCACCAGGGCAGACCAGGTCAATATAAACAGCGAGGTCGCGGCCGCCAGGTGAGGCGGAAAATTCAGCGCCAGAACCAGCAGCGGAACGTGGATTACGCCTCCGCCGATGCCCATTATGCTGGATAAGAAACCGATAAAAAAGCTGAAAAAGATGCCTAGGTAGAGGTTGAACCGGTACCGGTACTCCAACCCGTTAGAGTCCACGATCACCCGCTCCACCATCCCCCAGGACCTCCACCCGTTTTTCCGTTTCGTTTCCGGCCTCTCCGGCGCCTTCGACCCGGATTCCTTTCTCAGCCACATCAGTACGCTTATCACCAGCAGCAGCAAGCCGAAGGTGATATGAAAACTCCGGTCCGAAAATAAACTGGCCAGCTTGGACCCGATGATCGCCCCGGGGAAGGTAGCCAGCGCGAACTTCCAGCCGGTCGCCAAGTCTACCCGACGCTGGCGCAGCAGCATAACGCTGCTGGATGCAGCGTTAAAAAAACTCATAGTGAGTGAGGTGCCGACTGTCAGCTGGGGTGACAGGCCCAACAGCAGGGTCATTATCGGGACGGCTATGAAACCTCCCCCTACCCCCACCATGGTCCCGATAATCCCGGAGGTGAACCCGGTTATAAACAGCCAAAAAAGTAAAATCATCTCTCAGCCTGGCAATCTTTTGGTTTAATAATAGTTAATTTGTCACAACACCCGCTAATTCCTGCTTTTGACGGTTGAAACAACCCTTTTTAGTGTTTGCAGGTCAGAATTCGCAGAGGTCCAGGCTGTTTTTTAATTCTCGTTTACAATGTCAAGCATATATCAAGCGGTTGTCGATCAGGATATTCCTCGCCATTTCCAGCTCCTGAGGCGCCACCAGTAAAATCGGGCCGGTGCAGCCCATCCCGCTGTTGGCGTCTATACCCGACTCCTCCAACCGCTTCAACGCCTGTTCAAGCTCCAGTATATCTATCCCCGCTATCTCCGCTGTCAGCTGCGAGGATTTCTTTTTCTCTCCCGCGGCCTTCCTTGAATCCAGCTTTGGCATACCCGCGGAAGCGAACTCCTCCGCTACCCGCTCCCTTATCCCCCCGCGCAGGGCCTGCCCCGCGTAATGGATGGCCCTGGTTATTACCGGCGCCCCCGATGCCCGCGATACGATAAATATCAGCCGGCTGTAGCCGCCTCCGGTTTCAACCCCCACCCCCGGGCCGTAACCGTACCCGGCTGTCTCGTAGTCACCCCCTGACTGGTAGGCGCCAAATAGTTTTATTAAAAGGTTGCCGGTGAGTGAATCGACGACTACCACGTCGACCCGCCCGCTTATCAGGTCGTTGCCCCGCAGCAGCCTTCCCCCGCCCTCCCGGCCCGACGAGCCCCAGTTTATTCTATACCCGGCTGTTTCCAGGCTTGAAAGTTCCCTTACCAGCGCGGCCCCTCCCTCTATGTTCAGCACCCCCAGCGTTGGCGCCTCTATCCCGCACGACCTGGCCACCGCGATGCCGGCCACGGCGTTCATCCTCATGGCCGCCAAGCGCTCCTGGTGCATGGTGCCGGTGGTAGTGGAGATAAATACCTCGCGGCCCCTCCAGGGGGTTGTTATCCGACCCACGGTGGCTATCCCCAGGGGGAAGTCGTAGTGCATGGTGACAGCCGCGTCCAGTTCCCCGGCATCGAGCATCCCTTCCATCAAAGACCTGGCCTCCGCCTCGTCAGCGGTCGGCAGGTGCAGCCTCCCGCTTCCCCGGGGAGCCGCACCGCCGATCAAAACCACCTCAGTCCCTTCACTGGCGGCATTCTCAGCCCCCCGGACGATCTCCTCCATCCCCAGCTCGCTGCCGGTTGCCGTTATGCCGATCCTCAACTGTCCGCCAGCTTTTCGGGAGAAGCCTCGTGGAGTCGTCGTGGTCGTCGGCTTAGGCGGGACAGCCGTTTCTGCATTCCCACGGTCTTCTTCCACCAGCAGACTGACCCCGTCGAAGAGGTCGGTCATCCGCCCTAAAAACAGACTGCCCTTGCCTATCACCATTCCCCTTTTTATTTCTCCCCGCAGTATCTTTTCCCGCATCATCCCCAGCAGGGGGACCCCCGAGGGCACATACCCCTGGGTCGGCGCGAACCCGGTCACCCCGTGGCGGCGGGCGAATTCCTCCAGCTCTTCTTTCTTGATCAAACCATTCTTGACCGCCAGCGCCGCGATCATACGGTAGTTGGCCAGTGGGACGTCCCCCGCCCCGGCTGGTACCGTCAGTTCCGGGTTCTGCAGCTCTGGCGCGTATATATCCACGTCCGGTATCTCCAAGCCCATCTTCTCCAGCGGGTCCACCACCAGCGCCTGCAGCACGGCCTGGGGCGAGGAGCCCGAGGCTATCCGGTGCCTCCCTACCGCGTCCAGCCTTATCACCGGGTTTTGTCCGTCGTTGGGGCCTATCATTACAGCGAAGCCTCCCAGCATGTCCTCCAGTATCGGCAGACCCTTGGCCACGTGGTCCCGGCTGTTCAGGCCCAGCTTGGCCGGCGAGCCTCCCGCCAGCACCGCCACCTTTTTGAACGCCCCGCTTTTTACCAGGGCGGAGGCGTTTACCAGTGCATGGACGGGGCCAGCGCAGAAAGCACGGATATCCGAACCGGTCGCGTTATAACACCCCGCCGCCTCCCCTATCGCCTTGGCCAGGTTTCCCCCACCGCGCTGGTTCATGTCGCCGACCGCCTCTTCCGAGCACTCGATCAGGTACTCGACCTCCCCCGGGTCTATCCCCCGCCCCTTCAGCAGCGTCATCAACGCAAGCACCCCGCTGGCCTTGGAGGCGATATTCTCGTAAACCACCTCTGCCCGCAGAGACTCATCCATCTCATGAGCGCGCCGGACACATCCGGCCAGGATGCCGCCCACATGCAGCGGAACCGCCCCTTCATCCCTCACCAGTTCTCCCACCAGCACGCTGGGGCTGGTATCGAGGCTTTTCATCTGCTCAGGGGTAAAAAAGCCGCTGTCTGACAGCCGTTTTCCGGCGCTGTTCACCAGTTCGGGGGTGAGACGCACCAGGTCGAAGGTGTCCACCAGCTTCATCACCAGGAAGAACACGTCCTCGGGCCAGATGTCTCCGAACCGCCCTGAGGTTGAGTACTGCTGCTCCTGGTTTTCGTACCAGGGGCGGGGAAGCTCGTCCAGGTCTTTCGGCTCCAGGTTGCCGATAAAGACCTGGTTGGGAGGGTAATTGACCGCGGCGGGAAAATCCCTGAGATGCATCGGGACCTGCCGCAAGAATTTGGATTCGGGGTCGCGTTCGCTTTCCAGCACCAGGGTGGTCCCCAGTCTCAGCATGGTCGCCGGCGCGTGCACCATTATATAGCTGGTCCCCAGGAGGACCGGGTTGTTACTTGGCCGCATTCAAGACTTTCCTTTCAGGTGTTCTTGTCTCTCGCTCGATAACTGTCGGTCCCTCCACCTCCTGCTGCAGCCCATCCAGGGCCGTCCTCAGCAGCTGAAGCCTTAACTCGACCTCTTCCTCGACGCTCTCGCCCGGCCTCCCCAGGGGATGAGGTATCGCCACTGCCGGCACTATACGGTTGGCCCCCACCGTCATCGAGATGGGGACAATGGTGCAGATATGGACGGCCGGGATGCCCGCCTTTTCCAGTTGTTTTACCATCGTTGCGCCGCAACGAGTACAGGTGCCTCAGGTAGAGGTCAGTATCACCCCGTCCACCTTCGCCTCCTTTAATTCCACTGCTATATCTGTCGCGAACCTGGCGGCCTTGGCCACAGACGTTCCGTTGCCCACGGTAGCGAAGTAGTAATGGTACAATCTCTGAAAAACCCCATCCCGCTCCAGTATCCTCATCGCGTCCAGCGGGAGGACCCGATTGGGGTCCTGGTTGGCGTAGGTCGGGTCGTATCCGCCGTGGACGGTCTGGAACTCCTCTGCCGGAAGCCGATCCATCCCATACAGATTGTAGCGCCCGTAATGTGATGCACTGGATGACTCTATCCGGTCGGGGTTCTCACTTGGGACTATGCCTCCCGTGGTGATGAGAGCGATCTTGGCCTGGCTCATGTCCTGGATGGGCGGCGCCGGCGTTACCCGATCGTACCTCGGCATGGGGTATTCCGTGGCCAGCGGTTCCTGACGGATCTTTTTCAGCAGCATGCCGACCGCCCTTTCGGCCCCGCGCTGCTGGTGCCACACATTCTTCCTCAAGCCTCGCGGGATGTAGCCCTCCTCCTCCGGAGTCCCGATCTCCTCACCGTTAACCAGCCGGCGGATGATTTCCGCCATGGCGCCGACCGCCTTTCTCATCCCCGCCGCCGATCCGCCGGTCTCGACCGCATACAGGTACTGGCGGTACAGCTCGATGCCTGGATTCTCCGGGAACATCCCGCCGACCACCGGCAGGTTAAGCTCCTCCGACACCGCCTTGGCGACCATTCCGCAGGCTAACCCGTAGCGGCCGGCGTTAAACGCCGGCCCGACCACAACGATGTCAGGGCTTAACGCCCGGATCTGTTTCATCACCTCCGGCACCGCCGTGCCGGGTCTCTCGTTGATGTAGTTGTCACCGCAGATAACCGTGCCCACGATGTCCACCGAATCGCCCAGAGCGGCCTGAAGTGCAACGCCCGGCCCTACCGGACCGGTCTTGGCCCTCGGTGGTATATCGGCCTCTTCCTCGCCGCCGATCTGTCCGAAAAACTGGTTCAGGTAATGGACCAGCCTCTTCTTTCCCGGCATCCGGCACCTCCGATCTAGTGCAGGTGATAACGGCTGTGCTTTTCCCGTATCTCCTTGACTTCCTTCACAATCTCGTCGACGTTCAGCACCATCTCCATCATCCCCACCTGTTCTTCAAATACCTTCGGGTCGACCTCCTGCTTGATGTCGGGCTCCAGGATATGGTAAACCGCCAGACCGAGGGACTGCCCCGCCAGGGGGCCAGCCATGGTCGGGTCTCCCAGGGTCACTGTCTCCGCCGCCAGGCCGGATGCCTCCGCCTCACTGCCGCCCAACACCACTACCAGTTTCTCCGGTCCCAGGATGTCATTAAGCTCCTTGATCCTTTTTTGATTGGCCATGTCCATGGCCCCGGCCGCGGTTCAGACGAAACACTCGGTCGTCACGAACGCGATGTCCGCCCCCGCGCTCCTCACACACTCCGCGATGGCAGGTCCCGGGACGCCGTCCCGGTCTCCCAGCACCACAGCCTTGCTTCCTTTTAACACTCGGTTTCTACCCCTTTCTGATGTATTAGAATCCCCAGGCCCCCATTCGGTTGTACCCCATCTCGTTGGTGGCCCCGGTGATGACCTGCAGTTCCACCTTTATGCTCCCCCCGCTGTAAACGCTCCCGGCCCATCCTCCAGCGAGGGTTTCCACCATCTTCAGGTCGCTGATCACTCTCTTCATCGCGGGCAGTTCGACCACCTGGTTGGCGTTGCCGGTGCTGACCACCGCGTCTATCAACGGGTCGGCATCCGCCAGCGAGGGTGAAGCCCCGTCAGCACCCGGAAACTCGTCGGTAATCACCACCGTCTTTATGCCCATCTCGTTCAGCCGCCGGAAGTTCATCACCATATCGGTGTCAGGGTTTCCGAAACCCTCCTTGGAGATTATCACCCCCTGGACACCCAGTTGGCCCACCAGCTTCGAGGCGTACCATGAACTCCTCTCCTTCTCCAGGAGGGTGACGTTCTCGTTGCTGCACACCACCCCCGCGAACTCGAGTTCCTGTCCGTGGAGCCGAAACAGCTCCTCTATCACCGGGTTGTTCTGGTGGTGGTAGGTGGTGTTCTTGTCGCAGGCCGACACGCAGTTGCCGCTCACGATCGCCCCGTCCATCACCTCGGTGGGGAACAGGTAGGTCGGCAACATCCGCTTGACGTCGACCCCGTAGAGGTAGGTGTCGTGCAGCAGCCCCTGACTCTGCAGCAAATACAGGTAAGCCACCCGCGGCAGCCCGCTCCCCATCCCGCTGGAAGGAGCCTCGTAAGACTCGATCAGGTCAGGAGCGGTATCCTTCACCGAACGGGCCAGGTACTCGGCCGCCCGGCACCCCGCCAGCCGCAGCGCGGTTTCGTGCTCATGCCGCTCCAGGCCTTCCCGCGGCTTCGCAGACAGGACCAGGTTGCAGGTCCTGGAAAATGGCGTGAAATCGGCTCCCGGGCCGCTCATGTCGATAATGCCCTCCTGAAAACCGACCACCCGTCCCACGGTCACCACTGCGCACCCCCTGAGCACCAGGGTGCTGCCCTTACCCACCGTCTGCACCCCGCCCACCAGACCGGGGAAGACCTCCCCGCCTCCGCCGATCTTGCAGCGGGGTTCAATCACGTCCTTGACCGGCATAAGGCGCGTCGAATCACCAGGGAGAGCCAGCTCCAGATCCACCGATCTCAGACGTTCGTCGCCCAGGATAATCCTCTTCAGTTCTTCGCGGTTCACGTTCAGGCGATGGGACTCCATACGGGTTTTATCGCCGAATCCTATCCCCTCTACCCTCAGCACGTGCAGTTCGAGACGGATGACCTCACCCCCCCAGTTTCTTTATTTCCTGTTCCAGCTGTTCCCGGTCGATGTTCCCACTGAGCTGACCCAGCTTCTTCCCGTCGGAATAAAACACAACGGCCGGCAGCCCCATCACCTGCTGCTCGATAGCCAGCCGACGGTTTTCGGCGGCGTTGACCTTGAAGAAGCTGACCTGGTTTCCGTACTTCCGCTCCAGTTCCTCCACCTCCGGCATCAGCGCCTGGCAGGGCTGGCACTGGGGACTCCAAAAATCGACCAGTGCGGGCATCCGGCTGCCCAGTACCTCCTGGTCGAAACTGTTTTTATCCACGCTTTTCATCAGTGCAACTCCCTCTGCAGTTTGTCAGGGTCCAGTCCTCCCCGCATCGAGGTAACCATCTCCCCCTGGTTGAACAGGAGGAACGAGGGCACCTCGCTCACCTTGAATCTTTCGGTCATCAGGTGGTTGCGCGTGGCATCCACCCGAACCAGCTTGATCCGCCTTCCCTCCCGCCTGGTCCACAGGTCGGCCTGCTGCATCGCGTCGAGGCTTTCGGGCTCCTGGGGACTGTAGTAGCCCACCAGCACCGGGCTCTCGGCCTTCTGCACCTCATCGGTGAACCAGCCCCATTCCTCCAGGTACTGCTCCGCGGCCACCGCAGCGATCGCCCCGTCCGCCACCGCGGTGACGACCTGCCGCAGGTACTTGGCCCGGGCGTCCCCGGCCGCGAAGACCCCCGGCCGTGAGGTCTGCATCCGCTCGTCGGTTATAATGTAACCAGCCCGGTCGAGTTCTATCATACCCCGAAGGATGTCGGTATGCGGCGTGATTCCGATGAAGACGAAGACCCCGTCGGTCTGGTGCCGGTATTCTTCACCATTGCGGAGGTTCTTCAGTTTCACGCCGGAAACGCTGCCCTCTCCGACTATCTCCACCACCCGCGAGTTCCACAGCCATTCTATCTTCTTGTTGCCCAGCGCTTTTTCAAACGCCGAGGGGTTGGCGTCGACGCGCCCTTCCTCGTGCACCACGGCGATGGAGACCCGGGTGGCGAAACGTGTCAGGTACAGGGCCTCCTCGACAGCGGCATCGCCGCTGCCCACCACCACCACCTCCCGACCCTCGTACAGCTCGGCGTCACAGGTAGCGCAGTAGCTTACTCCCCGTCCCCAAAACTCCTTTTCACCCGGTACCTGGAGCTGGCGCGGCTCCGCGCCGGGCGCCAGAATCATGGTGCGCCCCTGGTAGGTCGATTTCTCCCCGTGCAGGGCGTGCCGTCCATCAGCCAGTTCCACCCTCTGCACCTGGTCGAAAACCAGTTCCGCCCCCATTTCACGGGCATGTGCCGTCAGCGCGCTTATCACCTGCGGACCGGAACTGCCCCGTCCGAATCCGGGGTAGTTCTCCAGTTCGGCGGTGGTCATCACCTGTCCCCCGGCCGGAGACTGGGACACTATGGCGGTCCTTCTACGTGACCTCGCCCCGTAGATCCCTGCCGCCAGCCCCGCGGGACCAGCCCCCAGTATCAGCAGGTCGTAGATCCCCGAATCGATATAACATCCCCCCTCCTGGGAAATCTGATCACTGGCTTTATTATTAGGAACTGGAGGTTTAAATATTACCTTATCTAACGTTTAGCACCTCGGTTAATAATCCGGCCTTGATGTATAGAGGTTGATTGAGAAAGAACCCACAATGTCAAAGTATTCTGAATTTTATTCTTTACAATAATTTAACAGAGTGATAAACTGTTTTTAATCTCTCTCGCATATAATGACTCTTAAGGAATTTAGATACTGAAAGGAGTGAATGGATTTGACCAGAGACCTGATCGAAGAGATACTGAATGGCATCGGCCTGGAGAGCCTGGGAGAACAGCCCATCGAGTTGGACCCCGAAAAAAATAAAAAAGAATAGGGGCCTTTTTTTTGCCCTTATCCTGCAAATCCGACGGTCTTTTTTTATTTTTACCTTTTTTCCCGGTTGCGTTCCAGGTTGACCTCGTCCCCCGGCTTCAGCTCCCGAAGGCTGGTCTTGAGGATGGTCTGCGGCCAGAGGCTGAACTCGGCCACGTTCCCGTCCACCCCCTGAACCGTGAGGCAGACCCCGTTGACCAGCAGGTTGTCACCTGCCTTCACCCCGTCCAACTTTTCGTCGAGTTTTATCCAGAGCTTACCCGCGACCTTATCCTCGCTGTAGTCGGAATCATCTGAAAACCCTTCGAGTCCCGGCCGGCAGGTGATATTCTCAACCTTTCCCAACCCCTGTACCAGACCCAGAAACCAGACGGTTTTAAACACCTCTCATCCCTCCATCCTTTCGTCCCGCGGCTGGACATCCCGCTTCTGCTTGCAGACGCCCCAGCCAAAGTATCGGTTCAACAGTACGCCCAGGCATACGATCCCCATCAGGACTCCCAGCCACAGGGTGCCGGAGCGGATCACGATCGTGCCCAGCACCGCCTCGCTGCGCGGCACCGAAAGCAGCAGCAGGAGACCCACCATCCCTCCTTCCACCACCGCCAGGCCGCCTGGAACCATGGTAATGATGCCCACAGTGGTGGCGAAACAGAAAACGAAAGCGGCCTGGGAAAAGCTGATGGGTGCGTTGATGCTCTGCATCAGGTAGACCAGCGCCAGCACCTCCAGCGACCACGAGCCCAGGCTGATCAGGGTCGATATCGCTAAATTCTTGAACCCCATCAGCTGCGCCGCGGTCTGGTAGACGTAGGTCAGCCGGGCGGAAAAACGTCTGAATATCCGAACGCGTTCCAGCAGCCAAAGGATACGGTAGGCCAGTTTCTCGTTCTCAATGACCAGGATCAGCAGCATCAGCATCAAGCCCACCAGGACCAGCACCTCAGCGCCGTACTCGAAGGCGTTGACCCCTACCCCGGCCAAGATTACGGCGCTGATGGAGTCGGTGATCCACTCCGCCACCACCACTGGCCCTGAGATGCTGGCCGCGGTCTGGTTGTAGCGGTTCAGCCAGTATATCTTAATCAGTTCACCCGACCGCGCCGGGGTTGGTGAAAGGGCCAATCCGCTCAGAAAGATCAGCAGGCTCTCCTTGATATCGATTTCAATTCCCAGCCGCCAGAGGAAAAAGTGCCACTTCAGGAACCGCAGCAGGTAGTTGGCCAGGCAGATCAGAACCACGATAAAGAGGACCTTGACCGAAAAGAAGTGCAGCACCTCGGACACCCGGTAGTCGGTCATAAAGAAGCCCAACCCCACCAGCACCGCTATTCCAATCAGCATGCTGATTGCCAGCTTCTTGGCCAGGTCCCTGAGATTAAAACCGCCGTTTTCGGTAGCCAATTAGCACCACCCGAAGCAGTTTTCTGTTTACTGCTCCCTTTCACTGAGTAGCTGTACAGCCATTATCATCCAGGGTCTGACGCAGTCGTCCCGGCATCCTTTTCCCCAGTACCTCCTCGAACTGCTTTACCACCTCGAAGAGTCCGGCCAGGGATACCCCGGTCTCTACCCCCATGCTTTCACACAAAAACACCAGGTCTTCGGTGGCGATGTTTCCAGTGGCCCGGGGTATAAAAGGACAACCGCCCAGTCCACCGATAGAAGACTCGATGATCTCGATTCCAGCCTGCATGCCCGCGACAACGTTGGCCAACCCCAGTCCCCGGGTATCGTGAAAGTGTAGCGCCAGGTCGAGGCAGGGGAAATGGTCCCGCAGCTCGTTCACCACCTCGTAGACCTGGCGGGGGTTGCCCAGCCCTGCGGTATCCGCCAGGGTCACCTGCCTGATGCCCAGGCCCCGGTACTCGGAAACCAGGTTTATCAGGCGCTCGACCGGAATCTTCCCCTCGAAGGGGCAGCCGAAGGTCACGGCCGCGGCCGCCCGCACCTTCAGGCCCGTCCCGCTGGAGGTCAGCATAACCTTCTCCAGCTGCGTCAAGGACTCCGCGATCGACATATTCATGTTGCGCTGGTTGTGGGTCTCGCTAACCGATATCACCATCTGGACCTCGTCCACCCCGGCCCGGATCGCCCTCTCCACCCCTCGGGCATTACCTACGAGGGCGCTGATCACCAGCCTCGGTTTCCTCCCTATCCCGCGCACCACCTCTTCCGCGTCCCTTAGCTGCGGGATAGCGCGGGGATTCACCATCGAGGTGGCCTCGATCTGATCGATGCCGCAGGCTATCAGACCGTTGATCAGTCCAATCTTGTCCCTGGTTTCTATGAACGTGCTTTCAGCCTGCAGACCGTCCCGGGGGCCGACCTCTCTTATCATTACTCGCTGCGGTAAATGCATATTCATCCTCGTTCCACTGCCTAATTAAACCTGCCCTGATAAATTATAACAGAACAATTAAAATGAAAGAAGACTCATTGATTGCCCGGCGACGGTGCGAAGCTTCGGTGTCGAAATACCTCCCTGCTGTAGAAAAAAGGGGCCTGGCATCTGCCAGGCCCCAAGCCATTTTATCTATTTCTCTCTATATACTACTTCCAGTTCTCCAGAGGTACGCCATCGATCGGGTACCGCGGGGCCGGGTATTTCTTTTTCCATTCGTTGACATCGTAATTCTTGTAGGTCTTGATTTCTCCGTACTTGGGCAGGTCGCCGAAATGCAGCGCCGCAGAACGCAGGGTGCGGCCGCAGATCTTTTCTACCATCTTGCCCATCTTGAAGGCGATACCCATGTCGATGCCGTGATCGACGCCCATCCCGTTCAGCATGACCAGCAGGTCTTCCATGGTCACCAGACCCACCGCGTCGGGGTTGGTGTAGTAGTACTCACCAGTACCTTTGACCGGGGTGCGATCCATGAAGTTTGCGGGCTGTCCGCCGATGCCGCCGAAGGTGGCTTCGATGCGGGTGATGCCAGCCTGCATGGCCGCCAGGACGTTTGCCAGACCGTAGCCGCGGGTCACGTGGAAGTGGGCTACGTGCAGTTCAGGGTTGGGGAACCGGTCCATGATGCGGGCGTAGTAGTCGTACACCGCTACCGGGTTGCCCTGGCCGTCGTGGTCAGCGTGCTCGATGTCGGATGCTCCCATCCTCAGGAAGATGTCGGTCAGTTCGGTCGCCCACTCGAGGTCGGTGGCCGACTGGGTCACCGGGCAGCCCCAGATGGTGCTGACGGTGCCGCACACCCTGAAGCCGGCGTCGCGGAGTTCACCGATGATGACTTCGCTGTCCGCCAGGTAGGTGGGATGGTCTTTACCGGCGTTCGCCACCATGTGGGCGTGGCTGGTGGAGGCCATGCACAGCACGCGGTCGGGAACCGGTTTGCCAGCCTTCTTGGCTTCGATGATCGGGTAGTTGCGGGAGCGGTCGATCGCCACGCCGGTAAACTCAACATCGTGCAAGTCCTTGATCTTGCCCTTTTCCAGGGCCCTCTGGCGCAGCCGGCAGGCCTCTTCGGTGACTTCCCAGTTGTCCTTGAACTGCGGAATGCCCCGAGGGTTGCCGAAGTTGGTGATTTCGATTTCCTTAAAACCAGCCGCTATAGCCTGCTCGATCAACCAAGCTTTTGCGCTAGTGGGGACGAAGAACTCTTCATGCTGGAACCCGTCACGGACGGTGATGTCGCCCAGTTTTACTTTCTTTGGGATGCTGCCCAGGGTGAATTTCGGTGTGTACATTAATGCGTATCCTCCTTTACTGCTTTCTTTTGCGGTTAACATTGGCGGCACCTAGTGTTTAATGTTTATATAGCGCTAGCTGTCGCCGCTAGCCGCTCACCCCCTCTTGTTATCTTCCTTTATAGACAGGCTTCCGCTTCTCGTTGAAAGCGGCGAGCCCCTCGTCTCGGTCTTCGGTGTAGAGGGCACCGTTGTAAATCTCCGCTTCGAGCACCAGGCCGGTGTTGAGGTCCAGGTCTACCCCGTAGTTGACAGACTTCTTGGCCTGATAGACAGCGATCGGCGCGTTCTTGGTGATTTCCGCGCACTCCGCCTTCGCGGCCTCAAGCAGTTGATCCTGCGGTACGACCTTGGCCACCAGTCCCCATTCCTTGGCTTCCGCTGCGGTGAGCCGCTTGGCGGTCAGGATGAGCTGTTTGGCCTTCTGTTTGCCGAGGATGCGGGACATGTTCTGAGTTCCGCCGCCAGCGGGGATAATCCCGATACTGACCTCACTCAGTGCCATGATGGCGTTATCCGACGCCACTATCCAGTCGCAGCCCAAGGCGATTTCAAAACCGCCGCCAAAGGCTACCCCGTTTACCGCCGCGATGATCGGCTTCGGGTACACGGATATCGCGGTGAACATCTTGACGAAGATCTTCCGCTGGGCGATCATCTGCGGTTTGGACATGGACTTGCGCTCTTTCAGGTCAGCGCCCGAGCAGAACGCCTTGGTGCCGGTCCCGGTGATGATCAGTGCCCAGATCTCGTCGTCCTCTTCTATTTTCGCCAGTACATCCAGCATGTCGCGTGATAGCTGAGTGCTGATGGCGTTGAAGTTGTCGGGCCGGTTCAGGGTGATTACACCAATATGTTTCTCCGCATCCTTTTCCAGACTAAGGGTTTCCCACGCCATGCTAAAACCCCTCCATTTCTTAAAAGGCAGAAAAATATCACTTTGCCTTGTTGCTCGATGGAATATTTTAATTAGTTAAAATACTCACAAAGCTGGCAATAGCCTGACGGACAGGCATTAAATGTCTGCCGCCAGGCTAGTAGCAACCAACCTAGTACTCTATCGTCTTCACGCCTTCGGGCGGGATGATGAGTTTGGGTTCGGTCTTGGACTGTACCTCTTCCACGGTGGTGTCGGGAGCGATCTCCCGCAGCACCAGACCCTCCTTGGTCACCTCGATCAGCGCCAGTTCGGACAGGATCCAGTTGACCCGCTCTTTGCCGGTCAGCGGCAGTTTGCACCGCTTGAGGATCTTGGGCTCGCCCGACTTGTCGCAGTGTTCGGTCACCACGACCACCATTCTCGCTCCGGTTACCAGATCCATCGCGCCGCCCATGCCCGGTAACAGTTTGCCCGGCACCATGTAGTTGGCAAGGTTGCCCAACTCGTCCACCTCCAGGTTGCCCAGCACCGTGGCGTCCACGTGGCCGCCGCGGATCAGGCTGAAGGAGGTGGCGCTGTCGAAGTAGCAGCCGCCCGGCAGTATGGTCAGGGGCATCGCGCCAGCGTTGGTCAGGTCGGGGTCCTCGTACCCTTCATCCGGCTTGGGGCCGAAACGGATTGCACCGTTCTCGGACTGGAAGATCAGGTTTACCCCTTCCGGGATATAGTTAGCAAGGATGGTAGGCATTCCGATACCCAGGTTCACGAACATGCCGTCTTTAAACAGCTTCGCGCCGCGTCTTCCGATCTTTTCGCGCAGATCCATTACCTACCCCTCCTTACTATGTAGTCTACCAGCACGCCCGGGGTG
The DNA here is from genome assembly GCA_013178275.1 of Bacillota bacterium. Lineage (GTDB taxonomy): Bacteria > Bacillota > Ch66 > Ch66 > Ch109 > Ch109. Next base: position 168,908 of record JABLWZ010000006.1, read on the forward strand.
ACGACCTCATCAGGATCCATGAAGTCGATCAGGTTGTCCACCTCAGCGATCACGATGTCGGCCGCGAAGGCCATGATCGGGTTGAAGTTGCGCGCGGTAGCGTGATATTTCAGGTTGCCGTACTTGTCCGCCGTGAAGGCCTTGAGTAATGCCACCTTGCCCTTAATCGGGTATTCCAGCAGCATTTCACGGTCGCCGCCGACACCCGGCATCACCCGGACCTCTTTGCCTTCCTGTACCGGGGTGCCGAGCCCGGTCGGGGTGTAGAAACCGCCCAGTCCGATCCCGCCGCAGCGGATACGCTCGGCCAGGGTGCCCTGGGGATTCAGTTCCACTTCCAGTTCGCCAGCGTTCATCTGGCGGCCGGTCTCCTTGTTGGTCCCCATATGGGACGCTTGGACCTTCTTGAACTGTTTGTTCACGATCATCTTACCCACGCCGCGATCCGGGAACCCGGTGTCGTTGCAGACCAGGGTAAGATTTTTCACGTTCTTTCTAACCAGCGCGTCTACGATGGTTTCGGGAGTCCCTACCGCTAGGAACCCTCCGACCAGGATGGTATCCCCATCGTTCACCATGGCGGCAGCTTCGTCTGAGGTTATGACTTTCGCCATTCAGATACACCTCGTCAATCTATATTTTAGGTGATTCTATGACCCTTCTAGGCGACTAGTACTTGCGGAGCAGCTCCCGGGCGATGATCATGCGGCGGACTTCCGAAGTGCCGGCGCCGATTTCCCAAAGCTTGGAGTCTCTGAAGTGCCGGTTGATCGCGTACTCTAAGCAGTAGCCGTATCCACCGTGGATCTGTATGCCGTCCAGGCAGTTCTGGGTTCCGATTTCACCGCAGTACAGCAGGGAGGCCGCAGCCATCATATCCAGGTCGGTCCCTTTGCCGCCGCGCTTGTCGGTCAGGCTGTCAACGAAAGCAGCCGCGTTGAACGCCAGCATGCGGCCGGTCTCGTAACGGCAGTACATGTTGGCCAGTTTGTACTGGATCTGGCCCTGCTCAGCGATCGGTTTGCCGAACTGTACGCGCTCTTTCGAGTACTTCGCGGAGAGGTCGAGAGCAGCTTTGGCGGAACCCAGCGCGCAGCCGGAGAGGGTGATGCGCTCGGTGGTCAGACCGCCGGTCAGAATCGCGACGCCCTTGTTCAGTTCGCCGACCAGGTTTTCCTTCGGCACTCTCATGTCATTGAATCCGAGTTCGCCGGTCGGGGAGGTCCTCATGCCGAACTTCTTGATCTTGTTGCAGGAGTATCCTTCCGGAGCGGGATCGATCCGGGTTACCAGAGCGCTCATGCCCTTGGGGCCGAGTTCGGGGTTGGTTTTAACGTAGAACAGCAGGACCTGGCCTACCGGGGCGTTGGTGATGAATATCTTGCTGCCGTTTACGATATAGCTGTCACCATCCAGCTTAGCGGTGGTCCGCATCGCCATAGCGTCGGAACCCGCGTTGGGCTCGGTGATCCCCAGGCAGCCGATGTCGGTGCCGTCGCAGAGGCCGGGTAAGAACCGCTGTTTGATATCTTCGTTGGCGTTACGCTTGATGTTGTCCACGCAGAGGCAGAGGTGCGCGCCCCAGGTCATGGACAGAGCGTTGGAGATACGGCCGATTTCGAGGGTCCCGATCAGAACCTCGGTGTAGCCCTGGCCGGCTCCGCCGTATTTTTCGTCGATGCAGAGGCCGTTGATTCCGAGTTTGCCGGTTTCCTTGAAGAAGTCCTTCGGCATTTCGTCAACTTCATCATGGTGTTCCATCTGGGGGTCCAACCAATTGACACCCCACTTATAAATCATGTCAGCCAACATTTTTTGCTCGTCACTAAATGCCATACTAATAGCCATTCTTATGCGTCCTCCTTGTTATCGTATTTGTACTTTATGGGGATAAGTTTGTTTCGATACCGGAATTCCTTTGAGTTTTTCCGTTAACATCAGGGCAGTTGTTCCGCCAGAGACCTCATCTATATCTTCTTTCATCCCGGCTCCAGCAGGCTTGTCTAAAATGCGGTTCGATTTATTTATCTCTAGATCCCACCGCAGCCTTGGCTGGCGTTCTGCTGAGGTTAACGACTGAATATCCCGTGACATCTTGAGGCAGTTTCGACTAGGCCGGTTTTTATAGGGGAAATTTTAACGAGATAAACAAACTGCAACGAGTCGACGATGGTTCATCGGCTCCCGCTTAAATGTTTGTAATCCCGTCGATACACGATGCCCATGTGCGCTGAGACGACAATCGTTGAAGGTTTCCTGCGATTAAGTCCCCCAGAACCCCTCAACCCTGGAAATACACCTCCTTTCCAGTCCCGCAGAGGTATGGGCTTTCTCTACCTTCTGCACAAATTTCTCCGCGTCACCACATGCCTTATAGAAACCCGGCCGATTACTAAGCGTTACCGCTTTGTACATTGGGGTATTCGACAATATTCTCTGTAATAAAAGTTTTCGAGGGTTTAAATCTACATTTTTCGACTATAATGATTTGTCCAATTCTAACTATATCATTCTGGTCGGTCTTGTCAACGGTTCCTAAATCTTCCGCAATCAAATCACCGATTACCTCAGATTTTTAGTCATCTAATTAATTCTACTCCGAGGCGAATTTTCCTCTAATTCCGTATAAGTTTTTTTTTGGAATTTTTTCCCTCTTGAGTGTTTTCCGAATTATTTAGCCAAATTGCCGTTTTTTCGACGCGAATTTTGTTTTACTCAGGTTATGGGGTTAATAATCGGGTTGTATTTTATCGTTTTACGTCGAACTCTGTCGCTTGAGGGTGGATTACCGTTATTAACCATGGACATTAGAATATATAAAACGGTTTACAGCATATAACAGCTTTGGTAGAATTATTATAATAGTATATACAATTCTGTCTGGCGATACAGCTTTAGTTTCCGCCGTATTAAACACTCCTCATAAAAACCACCACTTACTCAGAAGATGGATTCGACCTACTGCCAGGGATCCATTTTTTAATTGCTATTGACTTATACCATCCTTTCGCGCACTTGTCTCCGCAAGGCTTTATCAACTGTCCTCATTATTCCGCAACAGTTCTCCGCCGTCATAGTTGCAGACTGAAACGGCTAACTTAAGCTTTCCCAAAAGAAAGGGGTGGTGCGGATCGTCCCAGTTCATGGTTTAGTTGTCGTACCTATATAACATTAATGGAGGTGTATTCATGTCCTACGCCGACGAATACCGTTCAAAACTGGTCAGTGCGGAAGAAGCGGTCAAAATTGTCAAAAGTGGAGACTGGATCGATTATGGTTTCGGGCACACCAATCCAGCCGCCCTCGATAAGGCGCTGGCGGCCCGCAAGGACGAACTCAAGGACATAAAAATCCGTCACTGCCTGAGCCTGCAGGTCCACGAGGTATGGAAGGTCGACCCTCAGGGAGAAACCTTCACCTTCAACACCTGGCACTTCAGCGGAGCAGACCGTAAACACCACGACCTCGGAATAGCCCACTACATCCCGATGATCTTCCGCAACGAGCCGGTCTTTTACCGCAAGAGCCTGTATGACGATGTCGATGTCGCCATGCTGCGGGTCACCGCCATGAACAAACACGGCTACTTTAACTTCCACTGCGGCAACGCCGCCACCCGCGCCCAGTGCGACGTGGCGAAGAAGATAATCCTGGAAGTGAACCCCAAGCTCCCCTGGGCGATGGGAGGCCGTGAGGAGTGCGTCCACATCTCGGAGGTCGACTATATTGTGGAGGCCGATTCCCCGGTGCAGGTCATTCCGCCCGCCACCCCCAACGAAACCGATAAGAAGATAGCCCAACAGATCGTGGAGGAGATGGTCGACGGCTCCTGCGTCCAGCTGGGGATAGGCGGTATGCCCAACATGGTAGGCACCATGATCGCCGAGTCCGATCTCAAAGACCTGGGATGCCACACCGAGATGCTGGTCGACGCCTACTATCATATGTATGAGGCCGGCAAGCTCACCAACAAGTGCAAGGGCGTCGAGGCGCGCAAGTCGGTTTACGCCTTCGCCGCCGGCAGTCAGTTCCTCTACGACTGGATGGACAACAACCCGGGTCTGGCCACCTTCCCGGTCAACTACACCAACAACCCTCACAACATCGCCATGAACGACAACATGATGACCATCAACAACTGCGTCGAGGTCGACCTGTTCGGGCAGATCTCCTCCGAGTCCTCCGGCCCCCGCCACATCAGCGGTACCGGCGGTCAGTTGGACTTCACCACCGGCGCTTACATGTCCAGAGGCGGCAAGGCATTTATCTGCTGCACCGCCAGCTTCAAAGACAAGCAGGGCAACCTGGGCTCCCGCGTGGTCCCCATGCTGCCTCAGGGTTCCATCGTCACCGTCCCCCGCACCCAGGCCCATATAATAGTCACCGAGTTCGGCAAGGCGGACCTGGCCGGACGCACCACCTGGGAGCGGGCGGAAAGGATAATCAACATCGCCCATCCTGACAAGCGGGATGAGCTGGTCAAGGCTGCCGAGGCGATGCACATCTGGCGCCGGAGCAACAAGATCTAGACAATGATGTTTATATAGTTGTTTACCTCTGTTTGCATTTTACCGATCGTGAATTCGGAGTTTGCAAAACCCTAAACGGGGTTAGCAAATTCCGAATTCTTTTTCAAATTGTCGAACGGCTTATCCCCGGTGCTTCCCGATAAAGCGGGGGACGCTCCGACTTCAACCGCGAAGGCACCCGGTATGCCAATCTTTTCTTTTTGCCTTTACACCACTCATGCAAAATGCTAAAATAATTTTGTCAGGATTTTTTGCACTATTGAGAAAATAGTCGCACCGCAATCATAATACCTTTAGGCTTATTTTACAGTTTTTACCACAAATCATTTATTATATCTATCGCTTTATATACGAAAGCATCGAGCCAAGGCCTATTTATTCTTTTTTGCCAGGCAAAAAAGATTAGTGGCCTTTTTTATTTCCATCATTCCTTTCTCAATTCAACTGGAAAAATCCAATCTTCAGGTGTAAAGGAGGTGTCCCGTCGGCCAGTCTGCTCCATACGTAGAACCTTACATCAAACAAACTTAAAAAATGTGGAGGTGCTTATTTTGTCCTACGCAGAAATGTATCGTTCCAAGTTGGTTTCTCCGGAAGAAGCGGTAAAGGTAGTTAAAAGCGGTGATTTCGTAGACTACGGTTTCGGACATATGAAACCGATCGCCCTGGATGCCGCTCTCGCCAAACGTAAAGAAGAGCTGAAAAACATCCACATCCGCGTCACCCTTTGCATGACCCCCTGTGCACCTATCGATGCAGACCCCGAAGGTGATGTATTCACCATCAGCGACTGGCACTGCACCGGCTATACCCGCAAGTTAGTCGGTAATGGAAAAGGCAACGCCTTCTACAACCCCCTGCTGTTCCGCAACATGCCCCTGTTCTACAAGAAAAGCCTTTATAACGAAGTCGACGTGGCCATGCTGCGGGTAACCAGCATGAGCAAGGACGGCTACTTCAACTTCCACAACGCCAACGCATCCGCTCGTCAGATCATCGACTGCGCGAAGAAGGTCATACTGGAAGTCAACCCCAACCTCCCCTGGGCCCTGGGTGGACACAGCGAGGTGGTTCATATCTCCGAGGTGGACTACATAGTTGAAGCCGAAACCAAGGTCGAGGTTATACCCCCGGCTGCCCCCACCGAGATCGACAAGAAGATCGCGGGCTACATCGTGCCGAAGATCCCCAGCGGCTCCACCATCCAGCTCGGCATCGGCGGTCTCCCCAACGTGGTGGGGACCCTCCTCTGCGAGTCCGATGTCAAGGACCTGGGCTGCCAGACCGAGATGCTGGTAGACGCCTACTACCACATGTACGATTCCGGAAAGCTGACCAACTTGAGGAAGGGCGTGGACAAGGGCAAAACCACCTTCGCATTCGCCGCGGGCAGCCAGTTCCTCTATGATTGGCTGAACATGAACTCATCCCTGGCCACCTTCCCGGTGTATCACACCAACAACCCCTGGGTGATGTGCCAGAACCCGAACATGATCTCCATCAACGCCTGCGTTGAGGTAGACCTGTTCGGACAGATCTCCTCCGAGTCCTCCGGCGTGCGTCACATCAGCGGCACCGGCGGTCAGCTCGACTTCGTCACGGGCGCTTACATGTCCGAGGGTGGCTACTCCTTCGTCTGCTGCAACGCCTCTTTCACTGACAAGCAGGGCAACGTCAAGTCCCGCATCGTCCCAACCCTGCCCCAGGGCTCCATCGTGACGGTTCCCCGTAACCAAGCCCACTGCATCGTTACCGAGTACGGTATCGCCGACATCGCCGGCAAATCCACCTGGCAGCGGGCAGAGACCCTGATCAAGGTCGCGCATCCCGATCTGAGAGACGAGCTAGTCAAGGCGGCGGAGAAGAACGGCATCTGGCGGAAGGGCAACAAACTCGTCTAGAGCCGGTTTTCTATAAGATGCATCAAGGATTCGTGTCACAGTTGTGATGCGAATCCTTCCATTTTTTACAGTATTTGTCAAATAAGTTTTATTTGTTTACACAATTTGAACAAGATGATAAAATAGCCTTGACAAATTTGTTTAAATCTGGTCATTCTTGACCGCCAATAAATATAAAAACCAGCCTGAAACATAGGCGCCAGCAGAAAAAGACACAGCAACTACTACAACCTTTCTGAAGATTATTTCACGCCAGGATTCACATCCATATGGCCTATGTTTTTTATTTTGTCCTTAGCTTCGCTTTCCCAAATAACACCCAAGCAAAAATTTATCTTCAAAGGAGGGGATGCCTCAGCACGACCGGCTTATCGTACTCATAAATAAGAGAGAAATTTTGGAGGTGCACTTATGGCTTACGCAGAAATGTATCGTTCTAAGCTGACTACCCCGGAGGAAGCTGTAAAGGTCGTAAAAAGCGGCGACTTCATCGACTACGGTTTCGGGCATATGAAACCGATCGCCCTGGATAAGGCCCTGGCCGCCCGCAAGGATGAGCTGAAGAACATCCACATCCGGGTAACCCTCTGCATGACCCCCTGCGCTCCCATCGAGGCCGACCCCAACGCAGAAGTATTCACCATCAGTGACTGGCACTGCACCGGTTACACCCGCAAGTTGATCGACCAGCAGAAAGGGAATGCTTTCTACAACCCCCTGCTGTTCCGCAACATGCCCCTGTTTTACAAAAAGAGCCTGAGCGACCAGGTCGATGTGGCCATGCTGCGGGTCACCAAGATGAGCAAGGACGGCTACTTCAACTTCCATAACGCGACCGCTTCCGCCCGCCAGATCATCGACTGCGCGAAGAAGGTCATCCTGGAAGTCAACCCGTTACTCCCCTGGGCCATGGGCGGTCACAGCGAAGTCGTCCATATCTCCGAAGTCGATGCGATCGTCGAAGCCGAAACCAAGGTCGAGGTAATCCCCCCGGCGGCCCCGACCGAAGTCGACAAGCAGATAGCCAACTACATCGTTCCCCTGATCCCCAGCGGCGCCACCATCCAGTTAGGTATCGGCGGTCTCCCCAACGTGGTGGGCACCCTCCTCTGCGAGTCCGACCTGAAAGACCTGGGCTGCCAGACCGAGATGTTGGTCGATGCTTACTACCATATGCATGAAGCTGGCAAACTGACCAATAAGAAAAAAGGAGTTGATGTCGGCAAGACCACCTTCGGTTTCGCCGCTGGCAGCCAGTTCCTTTATGACTGGCTGGACAACAACCCCTCGCTGGCCACCTTCCCGGTATCGCACACCAATGACCCCTGGGTGATGAAGAATAACCCCAACATGATCTCCATCAACGCCTGCGTTGAGGTCGACCTGTTCGGACAGATTTCCTCCGAGTCCTCCGGCGTGCGCCACATCAGCGGCACCGGCGGTCAGCTCGACTTCGTCACCGGCGCTTACATGTCCGAGGGCGGCATCTCGTTCGTCTGCTGCAACGCCTCCTTCAAGGACAAGCAGGGCAACGTCAAGTCCCGCATCGTCCCCACCCTGCAGCCGGGCACCATCGTGACCGTGCCTCGTAACCAGACCCACTGCATCGTGACCGAATACGGTATCGCCAACATCGCCGGCAAGTCTACCTGGCAGCGGGCGGAAGCCCTGATCAAGATCGCCCATCCCGATCTCAGAGACGATCTGGTGAAGGCGGCGGAGAAAAACGGCATCTGGCGTAAAGGCAACAAGATCGTCTAAACGTCACGTTTATCCATAACCGACTGAGAGGGGGCCCCGGCACATCAGGTGGCTGGGGCCCTCGATTTTTTTTATCCAATTGTTATAATAGATAACAGAGCAATGTTTGGGGGTAGTCCTGCCAATGACCATCACTGAGCTTTCCATCAAGCGCCCCGCTATGATGAGCATGGTCATCCTGCTCTTCGTTATCATCGGCCTGATCGTTTCCCCCCGCATCGGCATAGACCTTTTTCCCCAGGTCAACATCCCGGTGGTGTCTATCAACACCGTCTACACCGGAGCCGGCCCTGAAGAGATAGAGACCCAGGTGATAAAACCGATCGAGGACGCTATCTCCCCCATCAGCGACATCAAGAGCATCTCCTCCACCGCCTCGGAGGGCCGCGCCATCACCGTCATCATGTTCAACATGAGCGCCGACATCGATATCGTGGCCACCGACGTGCAGAAGAAGGTGGACAGCATCCGCTACCAGCTTCCCGAGGCAGCGGACACCCCGATAATCGCCAAGTACGACTTCAATGCGCAGGCCATCGCCAGCCTGGCCCTCTTCTCCGACCGCCCGCAGACCGAGACCTACCAGATAGCCAAGCAGCAGATCAAGGAAAGGCTGGAGCAGGTCCCGGGGGTCGCCCAGGTCGATATCGTGGGCGGGCAGGAGCGGGAGATCCAGGTGCATCTGAACCGGTACCGCCTGGAATCATACGGGCTGACCATCGACCGGGTCATCGACCGGTTAAACCTTGAGAACCTCAACGTCCCCGGGGGTCGGATGGAGCAGGGGCCGAGCGAGATAAACCTGCGGGTCCTGGGCGAGTTCAACCGCCTGGAAGACATCAGCCAGCTGCGGATCCCCCTCTCGACCGGCGGGACCGTGGCCCTGGGGGACATCGGGCAGGTGGTGGACGGCTCTAAAGAAAACCGCCGTTTCAGCCGTTTCAACGGCAGCGAGGCGGTTTCACTGATCATCCAGAAGAAGAGCGACGCCAACCTGGTCGACACCGTCGACAACATCGACCGGGAACTGGTCAGGATTGGGGAAGGCCTGCCGCCCGACGTGAAGCTGGTCAAGGCGACCGATTCCTCGCTGTTCATCCGCAGCTCCCTGCGGGACACCATGCGCAACCTGCTGGAAGGGATACTGATGACCGGGCTGGTGCTGCTGTTTTTCCTTCGGGAGTGGCGTTCCACCCTGGTCGTGCTGCTGGCCATCCCGACCTCCATGGTCGCCACCCTGGCCCTGATCTACTTCGCGGGGTTCAGCTTCAACATCCTCTCCCTGATGGGCCTGACCATGTGCATCGGGATACTGGTCGACGACTCCATCGTGATACTGGAGAACATCCACCGTCACCGTTTCAAGCTGAACCAGCCTTCAACCCAGGCGGCCATCGAAGGCCGCTCCGAGATAGGCATGGCGGCCGTGGCGATAACCATGTCCGACGTGGTGGTCTTCGCTCCCATGGCCATAATGACCGGGATGGTGGGCCAGTTTTTCAAGGAGTTCGGGTTCACGGTGGTCTTCGCCTCGCTGTTCTCGCTGTTCGTTTCCTTCACCCTCACCCCGATGCTGGCCGCGCGCCTGTTCAAAGGTGGCGAGCGCCGGGGCGGGCTTTCCGTCCCCTTTAAATACCGCCGCCTGCTGCTGATCCGGGACTGGCTGGCCAACAGCTGGAACCCCAGGTGGGACCGTATCCAGCAGAACGTCTACTACGAATACACCAGGTTTCTGAACTGGGCCCTCGACCACCGCAAAAGAACCATGGCGGCCTGCCTCCTGGTCTTCCTCGGGGCCGTGATGCTCTTCCCCACCCGGCTCATCCAGACCGAGTTCCTCCCCCGTACCGACCAGGGGGAACTGGTGATATCCCTGGAGAATCCGCCGGGGACCTCGCTCAACCAGACCAGCGAGGTGATGAAACAGCTGGAGCGCCGCGTGGCGGCCCTGCCCGAAACCAGGCAGTACTTCACCACCGTGGGCAAAAGCGGTGAGTCGTACGGTGGTTCAGTAAACGCCCAGTCGGGAAACATCCAGCTGCAGCTGATCCCCAGCTCGGACCGGGACCGCAGCACCTCGGAGGTGGCCGCGGAGATACGGGGCTGGGACCGCTACCTCCCGGGGGTTAAGCTCTCGGTCCTCGAGCCCGGCCTGGTGGGCATCCCCAACGTGACGCCGGTCCAGGTGAACCTGACTGGACCGGATTCCGCTGTACTCCAGCAGTACGCCTCGCAGATCGAGGAGATAGTCCGCACCACCCCGGGGTCCGCTGACGTAGACAGCACCTGGCGACTGGGACAGCCCGAGATACGGGTCAGCATCAACCGCCTCGCCGCCGCCAACTCCTACCTCTCGGTCGACGAGGTGGCCCAGACGGTGAGGTCGGCCCTGGAAGGGCAGGTGGCCGGCAAGTACCGTGAGTCGGGCCAGGAGTCCGACATCCGGGTCAATATCGAGGGACTGAAGAACGATAACCTGGCCGCCATCCAAAACCTCGGCATCACCAACCAGCTGGGCCAGATCGTCCGGCTGGAGCAGGTAGCGGATGTCAGCACCAGCGTCGGCCCCTCCGAGATCAGGAGGTACAACCGCCAGCGCCTGATAACCATCAAGGCTAACACCCAGGACCGGCCGTTCGGGGAGGTCATGAAGGACATCGACCAGCGGATAAAGGGCCTGAACCTGCCCTCCGGCTACCTGGTCACCTACGAGGGTGAGCAGCAGGACCTGACGGAGGGGTTCACCGAACTGACCCAGGCCCTGTTGATCTCCATCGTCCTGGTCTACGCGGTCCTGGTCATGCTATACGAGTCGTACCTGATACCCGCCATCCGCATGCTGTCCCTGCCCCTGGGGATGGTGGGGGCTCTGCTGCTGCTGGTCATCACCGGACGAACCCTCAGCATCGTCTCCCTGATCGGGATAATCATGCTGGACGGACTGGTGGCCAAGAACAGCACCCTGCTGATCGACTACACCCACACCATCATGCAGAGGGAGAACCTGCCCCTGCGGCAGGCACTGATCGAGGCGGGCACCACCCGCCTGCGCCCGATCATCATGACTTCAATAACCATGATCGCGGGCATGATCCCGACCGCTGTCGGCACCGCGGTGGGCAGCGAGATCCGCTCCAGCATGGCTATCGCGCTGATCGGCGGTCTGCTGCTCTCTACCCTGCTGACCCTGGTGGTGATCCCGGTCGCCTACACCCTGCTGGACGACCTGCGCCGGGGCCGGATCGGCCCGTTCCGCCGCTCTACGGGTCAAGCACCCGGGTAACCGTCCCAAAACCCAGCCCCCGCTGCCTGATCCCCCGGATTATCAGCCGAACCGCCGCTGGGGTGTTTCTGCCGGCGTTGTGCATCAGGACGATAGCCCCGTTCTTTACCGCCGCCAGGACCCGGTCGGCGATCACCTGCGGCGCCGGGGGCGGCTCCTGCCAGTCCAGGGAATCCACCGTCCACATGATCGTCCTATAGCCCAGTTCCGCCGCCACGCCCAGCAGGGTCTGGTTGTACTCCCCAAAAGGCGGTCGAAACAGGTTGACCCTCCGGTTAACCCGGGACTCGATGGCCCGGGCGGCCCGGGTTATCTCCGAAGCCATCTGGGCCGCGGTCAGACCCGTCATGTGGGGGTGGGTCATGCTGTGGTTGCCTATCTCGTGCCCCGCGGACTCCACCGCGCGGGTCAGTGTGGGAAACTGCTCCGCCCAGATGCCGCTGAGGAACCAGGTGGCGGTGATCCCCTCATCTCTCAGTATCCCCAGCAGGGTCTCGGTCTGGTTATCCCCGTAGGTGGCGTCGAAGGTGAGCGCGACCAGCTTTTTCGATGAACCGCCCTGGAAGTAGGCCGTCGCCGGCATTCTCACGGGAACGGTAATCTGCTGTCCCACCTGGAGGTTCATGGGGTCTATCCCCGGGTTGGACTGGATGATCGCACCCACCGTCGTCCCGAAGCGGCGGCCGATTCCGTACAGGGTATCCCCCGGCTGGATAGCGTAGCGGGTGCCGCCTGCGGGCCCGGGTATGTTTATCCGCTGCCCCACCCGGAGGTTCATGGGATCTATCCCCTGGTTGGCCTGGACTATCGCGTCCACCGTCGTCCCGTAGCGTCGGGCCAGGAGGTACAGGGTATCTCCCGCCTGTATCGTGTAGGTGATATCCGGCATGCTGTTCCACCTCTCAAAATCCCTTTTATTCCCTAACAGCTTATGCCGGCTGCGGATGCGGGGCAACAGACCCTCCTGGCCGAAACAGAAAGACCCGACTTGCTCGGGCCTTTCAACCGGGTATTCGGTTTTCCGACCTCAGGAAGCGCATCCAGTCTCGTCCGGGCCGGCCGGGCGGCTGGACAGCAGCTTGATCAGCAGCATCCCCGAGACGAAACCGCCGATATGCGCCCAGTAGGCGACCTGTCCGATTCCTCCCCCCAGGGAGGCCACGCCGTTGAAGAGCTGCAGCAGGAACCAGAAGACGATGAAATAGATCGCCGGGATACGGACCACGGAGATAAAGATGATCAAAATCAAAAGCGTCTCGATACGGGCCCGAGGGAAGGACACCACGTAGGCTCCCAGCACACCCGCGATAGCCCCGCTGGCACCCACCACCGGGACCAGCGACGCCGGGTCGGTAAGGATCTGGGCCAGGCCGCCCGCTATTCCCGCCGCCAGGTAAAACAGCAGGTACTTGAAGTGCCCCAGCCGGTCCTCGACGTTGTCCCCGAACACCCACAGGTACAAGAGGTTTCCCAGGACGTGGACCCAGCCGCCGTGGAGGAAGACGCTGGTGGTCAGCGGCAGCAGGGCCGCGATATAGTCGTGGCTGACGAACAGGTTGTGGTAGACCCGGGCCGGCACCACCCCGTAAACCGAGGCCACCTGGGCCAGCTCGCGGCTGCTCATGGTCGCCTGCCAGATCCAGATCGCCGCGGTTATTACGATGATGGCGATGTTGACGTACGGAAAGGTCTTGGAACGGATACAGTCTCGAAGCGGAATCATAAGCTGTCCCTTTCACCTGGTCTGGCTTTATTATGCCTCATTATGCATCCCCTAAGCAATCGCCCGGCCGCCCGAGCGGTATTTGCAAATATCGACAATTTTTGATAAATCGTACCATGAAAAGTGATATAATTAGTTTTATTATCTTTTATAATTACCGAGGTGCATTCTAATGAAGATACCGATACACAAGCTGGTCAGCGTGGTGCGGGGTAAAAAGCCCACCCGCTTCCCGTACTGCAACTGCCTGCTGTTTGAGGACCGCACCCGCGCCATCATCGAGACCGCAACCGAGATACCGGTCCTGCAGGAGATTGAGTCCGAGAAGGTCGACCTGGTCTTGAACAGCCACGCGCATCTAGACCACATGCACGGCAACTGGGCCTTCCCCAACGCCCGCATCGGCCTTCATACCGAGTCGGCCCCCCTGGCGCGGTCCAAGGAGGTTTACGGGGATTCCTTCATCCTCGACCTGTGGAAAAAACTGATGCCGCTCCCCCTCAATATCCTCATCCCCTTCGACCGCCCCCAGGACGCCTTGGAGATAAGGGATTCCAGGATCGTCCAATACCCGGAGTCGCGGGTGGATTTCACCCTCGAGGACGGTGAGGAACTGGACCTGGGAAAGGTAAAGCTGCGGGTCATCCACGCCCCCGGCCACTGTCGCGGCCACTGCTGCTTTTTCTGGGAGGCCGAGGGGATACTGTTTTCTTCCGATATAGACTTCACCGGAGGTGGTCCGTGGTACGGCAACGGTACCGCCGACCTGGGAGATTTTCTCAAGTCGATCGACATGCTGGTGGACCTGTCCCCCCGCATCACGGTCCCGGCCCACGGGAGGGTCATCGAGGGAAACCTGGCAGAGCCGGCCAGGAGGTTCGCGGAACATATCCACCGACGTGAAGAGACCATCCTGGAAAAGCTGGACCGGCCCCGTACCCTGGACGAGCTGGAAGACCTCAAAATGTTCCACGAGGTTCGGCTCCACCTCATCTTCCACTTCTGGGAAAAGGTGATGATCCTGAAGCACCTGGACCGCATGGTCCAGATGGGAGTTGTGGTACAGGAGGGCGATTTATACTACAAGGCCTAGGTCCCGCGCTGCCACCCGCGGCTGTAGCTGCCCGCGCAGGAAAGGCAGACCACCTGGCCGTCTCTTACCCGCGCCCGGGATTCCGAGGCCTTCTCGCCGCAGACAGCGCACCTGAACGAGTTGAACAGCTGAGCCCTAACCGGCAGTTCCATCTCGACCCATCGCCACTCCAGCAGGTCTTCCTCGGGGTCGGTGAGCAGTCCCTCGATACGGGACAGCTTGGCGGCTTCGAACCGCTCCACCTCCTCGGGACTCGCCAACCCGCCCTCAACCAGACTCCTCAGCCTCATAAACTCCGGGTCCGGCGGTTTCTGGCCCCCGTGGAAGTAGATCCGCACCGCCGTCCCGGTATCCCTGCGGGCAAAGATGAAAACCGACTTGCCCCGGTCGTCCAGGATCAGGTTCCCCTTCCCCAGGGTGCAGCCGGTCAGGGCCTGCACCGCATCCACCCCGCAGGCGTCGTTCTCCACTATCGCCAGTAGCTCCTCGTCCTCGGCCCTCTTTACCCCCAGGAGCCTCAGCGCCGCCCGGCTGACGCGGAATCCCTGGGCCAGGCCGGGGCAGGCGTGCCCGTGGAACCTGACCGCCTGTTCCCACATCTCACGATTGTATTTCATAAACCATTTCCTCTCCATCGATTCTAAAACTGATTATACAATACAGCCCGCATCACCGGGATCATCAGAGGTCGTAGAACATCGGCTGCGGGAAGCTGGTGCGGTTGACGTCCAGCTGCCTGAAGCCGACGGCCTTCCAAAAGGCAAAACTGCCCTCGATCGCCTCGATGTCGATCCGGCTGTAGCCCAGCCTCCGGCCGATCCCGATGATGGTGTCCAGCACCCTTTTCCCTTTCCCCTGCCTCTTCTGCCCCTCCGGCAGGCACAGGAAGTCTATCTGCATCCTGCCCACGACCGGCTTGAAAACCATCTGCAGCTGCACATACTGAAAGGCCACCTTCCCACGGATGATATCCGCGGAGGCAGTCCTCCACCAGTAAACCACACTCCCCACCCCGTCCTTCACCGGACGGTTAAACTCGGTGACGTCGATCTTGGTCCCCAGCACCTCCTCCAGCACCTGGCTGATCTCATCCATCTGCTGTCTTCCAGGAGCCAGCGCCGCGGGAAAGGTTATGGCATGGTTCATTGTACCAACACCTCCCTTTGTCTATATTTTACCACCAGGAGAGGTATTTTTTATCCTTCGATATCTGACACAATATTACATATTGTGCTGTTTGTTGCTGTATAATTCCGGGATACTCCATCCTTGAACATTCCGCGGCTTTACTATATCATGGTGTAAATAACCACTCGTTTTTGGGAAGTGAACGATGATGCGGCTGGCCCTGACCTTTCACGAAGAGTTCGGCTGCTCGGGCGAACCGATGCTGCGGGAAAGGATCATCCCTTCCTTCGAGGCGCTCACCCCGATAATCCACCAGAACCGGATACCAGTGTTCAAGCCCAGCGTAACGCCGGAGATAATCCGGCTGGTGCAGCAGGTTCATACCCCGCAGTACCTGGACGAGGTCATCGGCACCGGGTTCTACGAGAACGCGCTGCTGTCGGTATCCAGTGTGGTGACCGGGGCCGAGCTGTTGATGTCGGGGTATCAGAGCGTTTTCGCCTACACCGGCTGCGCCGGCCACCACGCGGGACAGACCCGGTTCTGGGGCTTCTGCTACCTGAACGATGTCGCCGTCACCATCAACCACATGCGGCAGAAAGGCCTAAAGCGGTTCCTAGTCCTGGACATCGACCCCCATTTCGGGGATGGGACCCGGGAGTTCTTCCAGTACGATAAGGACGTCATCCACATCAACTTCCACGAGGGCAACCAGTCCATCCTGGACAGCTTTTACAGCAACTACGATTACGCGCTGAACCCCGGCTGGGACGAGGAGTTCATCCAGGTACTGTCCGGGGCGTTAAAGCCTGAGTACGAATTCGACATGATGATAGTCATCTTCGGCCACGACTCCCACCACCAGGACTACGGCGGGTTCTGCCTGTGGGACCCCACCTACGCCCTGCTGACCAAACTGATCAAGGATTACGCCGCCGGGAGGCCGCTGCTCTGGGTGCTCAGCGGCGGCAGCGACGTCGCAGTGGCCCGCACCGTCATCCCCGAGGTGGTGAGGGTTTTAGTAGAAGATTGACTTTCTCTTTTTTCCGTGCTAATATATTGCTTGCTGATAAAACGATAAACAATTGACGCTGCGGGATGGTGTAGCGGTAGCACGGCTGACTCTGGATCAGTCTGCCTAGGTTCGAGCCCTAGTCCCGCAGCCATTTTATTTCAGCCCCGGAACCCACTCTGCAACGGGACCGGGGCTTTTGCTTTTCATCCGCCAGACCCTGCCAAAAAGGTTGGAGAATCACTAATCTTTTTTACATTTTCCCCATACTTGCGGGCTTCCGCCGCGCGTTATACTGATGTGAAACAAATCCGCCCTTTAAACGCTGGATAGGAGGGGACCCGATTGCAACGCAGCAGTTCAACAACCATTGCTTACCTCTTGTCAGCCGTACTCTTCATACTTCTGCTCGCGAGCGTCGTTTTCTACCTGGTCCACCCCCGGACCGTAGTCCAGCGGCAGGAGACCCCTTACTTCGATGAAATCAGCGCCAGCCAGTACTTTCCCCTGGCACCTGGCAACCGCTGGGTCTACCAGGGGGTGGTGAAGTATACCAGCTCAAAGGGAGAACTGCTGGAGCAGCCGGTCGAGGTCGCCATGTCCGTCACCGGAGTGGTCAGCGGCGGTGACGCGACCCTCTACCTGATGAGCGGACACCCGGGCGACTTCGCCGGGTCGCTGCCGGAGAAGCCGACCAGCGGGAGGCTCAAGCCGCCCGCGCAGAGATACGGTTACCTGGTTGTCGCCAACAAGGTCTACCTGGTGAGCGAATCTGACCTGGAAGAGGTATCCGCGGGGGTAAGCAAGGGCAGCTACCTGCCGCAGCTCTACCAGACTTCGCCGGAGTTCGAGTTTCCCCTGTTCCCGGGGCAGAGGTTCGGTGAAGCCTCCCAGTTGGCCCGGGCCGACCGGACCCACTTCTGGTACGTGGAAGAAAAGAATCCCACGGAAAACGGAGGGGACCAGTCAGCGGGACCGGCCCCCGTGTACGGGCTGACCTTTCGGACCAGCCCCGACACCATTGGTATAAATTTTCAACCCTACCTGGGCATAACCTCGTACAGCTACCAACACCACGGCACTCCTCTGGAGACCAGCCTGGAACTGGTTGACTACTATCTAGCTCCCCGGTGACTCGGGCTGCTACTCCGCGGCCTTCTGCACCTTGGCCCAGGTGTCCCGCAGCGAGACGATGCGGTTGAAGACCAGACCCCCGCCTTTTTCGGAATCAGGGTCAACGCAGAAGTACCCCTGCCGCAGGAACTGGTAGCTGCTGCCGGCTGCGGCTCCGGCCAGGCCGGGCTCCACCTTCACGTCCTTTAAGACCTCGATCGACCGGGGGTTCAGCTGTCGGAGGAAGTCATCGCCCTCATCGGCCTCGTCTTCCGATTCCTCACCCAGCATCAGGTGATCGTACAGCCGCGCCTCGGCCGCCAGCGCGTGGGCGGCCGAGACCCAGTGCAGGGTCCCTTTCACCTTGCGGCCGCTCTCAGCTCCGCCGCTCTTGGTCTCGGGATCGTAGCTGCAGTGGACCTCCAGCACCTCTCCCGTCTTCTCGTCCTTGACCACGCTTTCGCACTTGATGATGTAGGCGCTCTTCAGCCGCACCTCACGGCCCGGGGCCAGCCGGAAGAACTTCTTCGGCGGGTCCTCCATGAAGTCCTCCCTTTCAATATAGACCACCCGCGAGAACGGTACCTTGCGCAGTCCCATGGCAGCGTTCTCGGGGTTGTTTTCGATGTACATCTCCTCCACCAGGTCCTCGGGGTAGTTATCGATTACCACCTTGAGCGGCCGCAGCACCGCCATCACTCGGGACGCCCTCTGGTTCAGGTCTTCCCGCACGCAGTGTTCCAGCAGCGCGATGTCGACGGTGCTGTTGCGCTTGGCCACCCCTATCCGTTCGCAGAAGTCGCGGATCGACTCGGGCGTGTAGCCCCGCCGCCGAAGTCCCGAGATGGTCGGCAGCCGGGGGTCGTCCCACCCGATTACATGTCCTTCCTCCACCAGCCTCCTCAACTTGCGCTTGCTCATCACGGTGTTGGTGAGGTTCAGGCGGGCGAACTCTATCTGCCGGGACTGGTAGACCTTCAGTTCCTCCAGCACCCAGTCGTAGAGCGGCCGATGATCGGCGAACTCCAGGGTGCAGATGGAGTGGGTGACCCCCTCTATCGAGTCCGACAGCGGATGGGCGTAGTCGTACATCGGATAGATGCACCACTCCCCGCCGGTCCGATGGTGTTCCGCCTTCAGTATCCGATACAGGACCGGGTCGCGCAGGTTCAGGTTGCCCGAGGCCATGTCGATCTTGGCCCGCAGCACCCGTGCCCCGTCCTCGAACTCACCCGCCCGCATCCTCTCGAACAGGTCGAGGTTCTCCTCCACCGAGCGGTTTCGGTACGGGCTCTCCCGTCCGGGTTCGGTGAGGGTCCCCCGGTACTCCCTGATCTCCCGGGGGCTCAGGTCGCATACATATGCCTTGCCCTGCCTGATCAACTCACAGGCATACTGGTACATCTGTTCGAAGTAGTCCGAGGCGTAGAACATCCGGTCGTCCCAAGAGAATCCCAGCCACCTGACGTCGTACTGGATGGAGTCTACGTACTCGACCTCCTCCTTGGTCGGGTTGGTGTCGTCGAAACGGAGGTTGCACATGCCGTGGTTGTCGATGGCCAGTCCGAAGTTGAGGCAGATCGACTTGGCGTGGCCGATGTGCAGGTACCCGTTGGGCTCGGGAGGGAACCGGGTGTGCACCCTTCCCTCGTACCGCCCGATCCGGTTGTCCTCGTTGATAATGGCCTGGATGAAGTTCCCGGTGGGACTTGAAGCGATTGACATATCTTAACTCCTTTTATCTTGTTGGCCAGCAAAGATGATATTCCACAAAACTCTCTGGAATCCTTTAAAAAGCAACCTTTCATGGTATCGACCGTTCGACGGCGTCCGCCATCATACACCAGGCACGACCCACGGGGACCGGACTCGCCCCGGTATCAATCCCCGCTTCCCCCAGTAGTATTTTAATAGGGCTATCACCCTCATCGGATGGGTACCAGCGAGGTAGTTTTCATGGACGACCTGAGACGCTACTACCAGGTGCTGCAGGTCAGCCCCGGGGCCAGCCGTTCGACCATCCGGGCGGCTTACCGACGGCTGGCGAAACAGTATCACCCCGACCGGGGAGGCAGCCCCGGGCAGATGGTCCTGCTGAATGAGGCCTATTCCGTTTTGATGCGGTCAGAAACGCCTTTGCCGCACGAGGACAGTTCACACGTCACCGGCCAGCCGGTGGAGGAATCAACATCTGCAGACGGTCCTATCAAGTCGAGGCGGGTTCAGTCGTGGGTCCGCCTGGGGGCGCGGGCTATCGACACCCTTTTCGAGTTCCTGGTGGGCCTGCTTTCGCTGTACCTGGCCTTTTCCCTGCTGCTCCCGGAGGGGCTGCACCAGGACACGGCGCGTTTGTTGCTGGCCCACTCCCCGCTCCGCCTGCTGGGGCTCTACCTGCTGCTCTGGTCGTACCTGGTCACGGCCGCGATCCTTCTGGAGTCGCTCTTGCTCTCTGCCTGGGGGAGCACCCCCGGCCGCCGGCTGCTGAACACCGAGATCTTCGACCTTATTCAATCCAGGACCACCTTCGGCCGCGCCCTGCGGCGCAGCCTGTCGGTCTGGGCCTGCGGCCTCGGGCTGGGGCTGCCGGTCCTGACCCCTTTCACCCTTCTGGCATCCTATCGGAGGCTGACGCGGCGCGGCGCCACCAGATGGGACGAGGCCGGGGGCTTCTTCGTGGTCTGCCCCGGCTTAAAGGCCTGCCGCGTCCTGGCGTCTATCCTAGTCCTGCTGCTGCTTCTCTCTGCGCTCCATCTCCTGTCTGGCTACCTCCAGGGTCTTTGGTGGTGATTCGTGTTTCCCGTACTCCATCTCCATCTCCGACATAAAGATGAAACGCTCCAGACGTTCGGTTTTCCAGCTCTCTATCGCCTTCTGGAACTCCTGTGGGTTTTCTTCATAGCTCTTCCAGCGGCGGGTCAGCTCCTGATCCACCAGCCGGCTGAGTTCCTCCAGCTCCAGGTGTGACATCTGGTTTACCTTATCAGCCAGGCTCATAGCTACCGCACTCCTTCTTTCCGGCTTTTTCCTTCTTTAAAATAATATACAAACCCTGCCGCTTACGCAAGCGGAGTAATATAATCGACCGGATAAAACCCTGGTTTTACAACTTGAACTATTAAAACCAAAAACCCGAAAAATTCAGCTATCGAAGCGTATTAATCGATTAGGACGGTTTGCCCGATATAATTAATAGTAAGTATAGTGTTTTCTTTATTGAACAGTTGCCGGCCTTGAGGACTTGATTAATCCACTTCCCGAGTTTAACATGGAAGTATGAGGCCGAACTATTTCAATGTCCCACCTTTTTAACCCGAGGAGGATGGAACATGATATCAGAATTGGCCTACAGCGGAATATTCATCCTGGGCGACACCACCTGGGAACTGATCCAGGCATACTCCAAGACCATGCAGGAGCAGACCGCCCGCAACAACGCGCTTATAGTACCCGCGCTCCTGGTCATTGGTATATCGATCGCCGCCTACCTGTTATGGAGAAAGACACACCCCGCCCCCCCGGAAAAGGGCTTAACCGCTTATGAGATGGCCCACAGCAGGAGGGCCGAATCCGCCAAGAAGGAGCCTGGTCGCGACCTGGTCCGCGTGCCGGTGAACTTTAAGTTCAACTATGGGTTAATCAAGACCGGTCTCCCGGGGGAAAAAATCGACTACGTCTCCGCCCAGTCGGTCGATCTCAGCGGGAGCGGCATATCCTTCGTCACCAGGCACGAGATCCGGACCGGCGACAGCCTGAGGATACACCTGGAACTCGACCCGGGTAAGACCCTCAACCTCTCTGGAAGGGTGGTCCGCGCCACGTCCGACAACAGCGGCGAGAATCGAAGGTGGATGGCCGCCGCTGAATTCGTGGCCGCGGCCGTGCGGGACACCGAGTCCATCATCCAGTGGATCTTCCGCTACCAGAGGGATACCATGACCTGATAATACTGAAACGGATGGTGATATGATGTTTAAAAACAGTGGGGATTGCTCGGAGAGGTCGAAGGGCATATCCCCTTTTATTGTCATGGACGTGCTGGAAAGAGCCAAATACCTCGAATCTGCCGGTGAGTCGGTGGTCCACCTGGAGATAGGCGAACCCGACTTCCCCACCCCCGAGCCAGTCAAGGAGGCCGCGATCAAGGCCCTGACCGACGGCGACACCCACTATACCTCCAGCCTGGGAAAGCTGGAACTCAGGGAAGCGATAGCCGAGTACTACTACCGCAAGTACAAGGTCTCGATCTCCCCCGAGCAGGTGATAGTCACCTCCGGGACCTCTCCCGCTATGCTCCTGATCTTCTCCGTCCTGCTCAGCAAGGGCGAACCGGTGGTGCTCCCCAACCCTCATTACGCCTGCTACCCGAACTTTATCCGTTTCCTGGACGGGGAGCCGGTCTTCGTCCCGGTGAACGAAGAGGACGGGTTCAAGTACCGCAAGGATATCCTGGAGCCCTACCTGACCCCTCGGACCAGGGTCCTGCTGATCAATTCCCCCGCCAACCCCACCGGTACGGTCTTTTCAGCGAAGGAGTTGAATGAGCTAGCCGAGCTGGAGCAGTTCATAGTGTCCGATGAGATCTATCACGGACTGGTCTACGAGGGCGAGGAGCACACCATTCTGGAATACACGGACCGGGCCTTTGTCATCAACGGTTTTTCCAAGCTCTACGCCATGACCGGGTGGAGGCTGGGGTACGTGATCGCTCCCCAGGAGTTTATCCGCCCGATGCTGAACCTCCAGCAGAACCTCTTCATCTGCGCCCCCTCCTTCGCGCAGTCGGCCGGGATCGCCGCTCTCAGGGAATGCGACCAGCATGTGGCGGACATGGTCAGCACCTACAACCAGCGGCGGGTTTATCTCCTGAAGCGGCTGAGGGAGATGGGGCTGGCCACCCGGGTCGAGCCGGTAGGCGCCTTCTACGCCCTGGCCAATATGAAGCAGTACACCGACGACTCTTACCGGTTCGCCTTCGAGGTCCTGGAGAAGACCCGGGTGGCAACCACCCCGGGGATCGACTTCGGGAGCAACTGCGAGGGGTATCTCAGGTTCTCCTACGCCAACTCGATAGAGAACATCAAGGAAGGGCTGGACCGGCTGGAGAAGTATCTCGCCAGCCTGAGATAATCGAGGAAAGAAAAAATCGGCCCGCAGCGGTGGGCCGATTCCAGTTTGTAGGACAAAACATTCGTCCTAGACTTTGATTCCCTAAAAAGCTCAAATACCATCTGCGTTAAAACTGATCGGATTAGGGTAAAAACATAAAAGTATTGACAGACCCTATAGGAAAACATAGATCAATATTAGTGTTTCTCAAATTTCAAGGTTTATGGATAATGGGAATGACGAAACACCCTACGCCAGCCTCAACCCGTTCTCCTTGCAATATCCGACTATAGCATTATCAATCAGTTTAGTCGGAGAGGTGCGCCAGTCTCGACCGGTTACGTATTTATCAAGAGCTACGCTCTGAGCAATAGTAACAAGATAGGGAATGGTCTCATCAAGAAATTGCGACTGTTGATATTGAAACATTTGACCATACCACTGAAAGAATACCCTTGTATAAGCGCGATCTATTGGTGGAACAAGATTGGGTAGTAGATGGTGTAAGATCTTTGTCCCAGCGACGAGTTTGCTCGAATTCTCGGCAACTTCAAGATTGGAAATAACCTGCCAAAGCCTTTCCGCAAGGATGGATGGCTCTTGACAGTCCTGAAGGCTCAAAGATTCTAAGTCAGAGATTTCATCCACCTTTACAGCTAAAACAGCACGAAACTCAGGTAGCGGTTTGAGCTTCGCCCCTCTGCTATTCATACCCCAAGCTTCAAGTGTTCTGTACAGGGCCTCTGTATATTCTTGGCTTCTAAGCGCATTCGCAGTACTGCCTAACTTTTTAAGAAGTCTAATGGTTTCCACATGGAAATCCATCTGACCATACTGGTTGAAAGGATTGTTTGTTTCGAAGAAGTGCAAGTAGTGTTGGAACCCGGTAATCAATTCCTCAATGCGTCTTTTGACCTTTTGATGTCTCGGTGCCATCACAGTTTCCCTTCTAACTCAAAGTCTTCAATTTGGTCAAATAAAACAATATAATATTTAGCCATTTTATGGATAATGTGCAAATAGTGGGTGAACCCAGCGGGGGCATGAGCCCGTTATGGCGCTCTGCGTCTTACTGCCCTGCGAATGCTGACTGGTAGAAGAAGGGCGAGCGACAGGATGTCGCGAGAAGGCCGAGTGCAGGATGCATATTCGGCCTTATTACCACTTCTACCCGAAGGATGAGCAGATGGCAGTACAGCAGGGTCGAAGACCCTTTCTCCAGCTTGGAGTATAAACAGCATCTGGCGATATAGCAAAGTATGAGTAAGGTATGATGTTCGGGTAATCTGCGTAGCAGAGGGAGTATGGAGCGACAGGACACCGCAGGGTGAGGCCCAGCCATAGCCATAGATTGAATGCGGCCTTGGCCGTTGTCTTGCAGTCTTATTTCTCAGGGCGGTTGCATAATGCATGACACGCCGCCGGGGTTAGTGCAACGGAGTTCAGATACTCAATTATTTCCGTTTCGCATCTTCTATTAATTGATTTAAATCTTTTTCATCAATACGCCATTCGCGACCAATTTTAAAACCCGGCAATTTCTTTTCTCTCAGCCATTTTCGAATAATCCAAGGACTAATTTGCAGATATTCAGCAGCTTGGTCAACTGTTAATAAGGCCAATGATTACGCCCCCCTTTGCAACACAAAATAACACAAAATACCAAGTATATCAATAAAACAACTTGACAACTGTTAAAATATGAGATTATATGTACATATAACAACATTTAGCAACACTTAGCAACATTGGGAAGGCCTCACAGTAAGAAGGAGGGATTCTGAATGGAAAAAGCGAAAATATCCTCGCTTAATTCAGACTTACTGGACTTCGTTAACAAAAGAACCACGGCCTCTTTCAGGGCCATGCTCTATAAAAACCAGCGAACAAGTAAAAAATATCGGAAATTTCAAGACCGAGCTAAAAAGCTGTACGAAGAAATATTGCGGAGGTTAGGGAGTTCTACAGAGGCTTGGGAGTTGATTGATGAATATGAGTCTCTGGAAGGTTTATTAGCTGGGATTGAGGCTGATTACGCTTATCTTCAGGGTTTAAGTGATGGACTTAGATTAAGAAAACTGCTTTGAAGATTCTGGCTTCCGCTACTCGCCAGTTTAGCTATGAAACAGGGACATTGTCTTGCGGTCTTATTTTCGATATCGGGAAGCACATGGCTTTCCGAAGCAAGGATTGCAGCTAGGAGTACCGCCGTCGCCTATGGCCCGGTGCTATCCCAGTTATTGCAACTCAGCGGCGGTTGTGGCAGTGCAAGCCGCGCCGCTGGGGATGTTTTTCATGTACCAGCAATAGAAAAGGCATGGGGAAGAAATAATGTTCGGGTAACCCGCGTAAGCGGCCGGGAGTATGGAGCGACAGGACACCGCAGGGTGAGGTCCAGCCATAGCATAGATTGAAATGCGACCTTGATTTATCGCATGATCTTAATGCTCAGCAGCTATTCTGAAGGGGTATTTTTATCTTTTTTACAACCTGAAATCGGCCCACCGCTGTGGGCCGATTCGTTATATCGTCTAAAACACTATCTCGTCCCCGTTGCCCAGGTAAGCGTCGCTCTTGCTGCCGAACCTCCCGGTCCCACCGACCACCGCGATACCCCGCTCCCGCATCTTATCCACCGCCAGCTTCCCGGTGCAGTGGTGGCAGCCCACCTTGGCAATACCAAGCTTCGCCAGGTACTCGACCGCTTCTTCCTGCGCCGCCTCCCAGCGGTCGAATGGCGAGATATGCAGCCCGCCGAAGATGCCGTAGACCCGGTCTCCCCCCATGATGTTTTCGGCCGCGAATTTCAGCAGCTTGACTATTCCCATGTGGCAGCACCCGGTTACGACTACCAGTCCCCGATCCTTGATGTTGAAAAACAGCGCCTGCTCGCCGATGGTCCTGAGTATAATCGGCATATTGAAGGTCACCGAGGCGCACCCGGGAAAAAGCGGGTAGACCTTCCAGGGCGAGGCCACCTCCAGCCGCCCGGTGTGGCCGCTGTTTCTTATCAGGGCCCGTCCATCCGGCCCCAGGGTCGAGGTCACCCGGATGGTTATATCGGGCTGGTACTTTATGGTGGCGGGCAGCCCCCACAGGTGATCCATGTGTTCGTGGCTGAGGAAAAGGAAGTCGATCTGGTTGTCCAGCAGCAGCTTGTCGATGCCCTCCTCCTGGAACCGCCGGTCGATGTACTCAAGGTCCCAGCCGGTGTCCAGCAGTATCCGGTGGGTCTTTCCGTCCAGTCCCACAGACTCCAGGAGCGCCGAGTACCCGGCGGCATTCCCCTCCTCCCAGTCTACCTGGTACTGGCTGGTCTCCATCCCCCCCGCTATCTGGATGTCTCCCAGCAGGATCTTGTTGTTTTGCCAGCCGATCTCGGAGATCACCCGCGCCTTGAGCGACGCGCACTCGCCTATGTCGATCGGTTCCCCGCAGCTTACCATGTCCTGAACTTCCAGGTTCATTCCCGCTCCTCCCATTCATCTAATATTTAGTAATATTATAATGCTATTCGGCCTGATTACCATCCGACAAAATCCACGGATCGAGGGCCGGCTTTAATTAAAGCGGCCGTTTCGGGACAAACTAGCGTAAAGGAGGCGGTTCTTATCGCTTTACAACGCAACGTGAACCTGCCGGAGAGGTACCTGAGGGGATTCGTGGGCCTGGTCAGCATATTCCTCGCGGTGGTCAACCCCTGGTCACCCGTCTGGTCCTGGGCTTTCGGGATATTCGGCGCTTTCCAGCTGCTCACCCTCTTCACCGGCTACTGACCGCTCTACCACCTGCTAGGCTGGTCAACCTACATCGAAAACCCAGATAAGATAAAATAGAGGCTCAGCCTCTATTTTATCGTTAAAAGCGGCCAATGGCCGCTAACATCTCTTACCGGGTTTCGGTCCCACTAACCGTAACGGTAGCTGATTCCAAAGCCTCCCCGGGGATAGTTCCAATCGATCGCCCCCGGGCAGGGGCAGACTACCCGGCAGGTCCCGCACTCCAGACACCCCGCAGGGTCGATGACCATCTCCCCGTCCTTCAGCACGTAAAGTCCGGCCGGGCAGGCGGGGATGCAGGGCTTGGTCCGGCAGCCGGCGCATATCTCCTTCTTGATGGAGATGTGCTTTTCCTCGTCGTCCACCAGGTACTTGTTGAAGCTCAGGAGCTTTTCTATCCCGTAGCGCGTCACAGCGACTTCCCTCCCGTCCAGGCGTCTTTCAGCAGCTGGGTCAGCCCCACCGGGTACCTCTTCAGGTGGTTCATGGCCTTCTTCATCAAGCTTACCGGGGGCGAGCCGTCGACCGTGAACAGCCCGGAGGCCAGTCCCGCGGCCAGCTCCGGGTACATCTGGTAGAGCCGCCGGTTCTCCAGGAACCCGGGCGCCCGCCGATACTGCTCCATGTCCCTCAGCACGGTGGACCTCAACAGTTCCTGGTAGACCGCAAGCTTTGCGCGCGAGTAGTCACCCGCGTTCCTGGCCTGCTCTACCGCCAGCGCCGCCGCCTCTCCAGAGGCGATCGCCAGGTCCATCCCCCGCACCAGGTAACCCAGGTTAAGGACCAGCCCGGCAGCGTCTCCCACCACCAGGATTCCGTCGCCGAACAGCTTCGGCGCCATGCTGAGCCCCGCCTCGGGGACCAGGTGCGCGGAGTACTCGCCCACCCTTCCTCCGTCTATCAGCGGTGCTATGGGGGGCTGCTCCTTGAAGTCCTCCAGCAGCTCGCTTACCCGGTACTGGCCGGCCTCGAACTCCGAGGCCTTGACGACCAGCCCCAGCGACAGGCTGCTCTTGTTGGTGTATAAGAATCCGCCGCCCGGCATCCCCCGGGTACAGGACCCTACGAAAAGGCAGGCGGCGCCTTGCTCTCCACTGAGATTGAACCTCTGGTCGATGGCTTCGGGTGAAAGCTCGATCACCTGCTTGACCCCGACCGCGACCTGGTGCGGGCTGGGCTTTTTCCCCAGTCCGGCCTGTTCCGCAAGCAGCGAGTTGGCGCCGTCAGCCGCTATCACCACATCCGCCAGCAGCTCGTCGTCTCCCGCCCGGACCCCGATCACCCGACCGTTTTCGGTGATCAGCCCGTCCACCCGTATCCCGGGGGCCACCATCGCCCCCGCCTCCTCGGCCTGGGCCGCCATCCAGGCGTCGAACTCCGCCCGCATCAGGGTGAACGAGTGGTAGGGAGGTTTCGCCCAGTTCTCGTCCTGGCAGGAAAGAAACACGGTCTTATCCCCCGCCATCATCCCAACGGTCTCGCGGACCACCCGCCTCTCTACCGGAGCGTGTTCCCAGAAGTTCGGCATTATTCGATTAAGGGAATAGCTGTACAGGCGTCCGCCAAACATGTTCTTGCTGCCTGGTTCAGAAGCCCTCTCGATCAGCAGGACCTCGAGTCCGGCCTTGGCCAGCAGATAGGCGGCCGTGCTGCCGGCCGGGCCGGCTCCCACGATCACCGCCGCGAATTTTTCATCCGCCATCGTCTAACCTCACCCTATCCCTTTGATACTGCTTTTATTTCTTCAATCAGCAGGGGGATGACCTGGTACAGGTCGCCCACCACCCCATAGTCCGAGGCCTCGAAGATGGGAGCGCTCTCATCCCGGTTCACCGCCACGATCACCTTGGAGTCCCGGATGCCGGTGGTGTGCTGGATCTGTCCCGAGATTCCCATGCCGATGTACAGTTCGGGTTTGACCCGCTTCCCGGAGAGCCCGATATAGGTCTCCTCAGGCAGCCAGTCCAGCTCCTCGGCGATCGGCCGGGTGCATGCCACCTGTCCGCCCAGGAGGTCCGCCAGCTCCCGGGCCAGCGCCAGATCCTCAGGTTTCTCGATTCCTCGGCCCACGCAGACGATCACCCGGGCCTCGGTAATATCGGCCGTCTCCTTAGGCCGGGGCCGCCGCTCCAGGACCTCCACCCCCGGCAGGCCTCGGCCCGCCAGTTCCCTTACCGCGCCGCTTCTTCCTTCCACCGCGGCCGCGGGTTCGAAGGTGCGGGGCGGCACGGTGGCCATGACGGGGCGGGATCTGCCGACCACTGTCTGCACCCCCGCCCCACCGTAAACCATCCGTTCCATCTTCAGCTGCCGCGTGCCGTCTTCCCAGCTCAGGCCGATGCAGTCGCTGCACAGCCCGGTATCGAGCCGGGATGCCGCCCGGGCAGCTATCTCCTTGAATCTCGGGGATCCCCCCAGCAGAATCAGGTCCGGATCGTGAAGCCGGGCCTCATCCGCCAGCAGCGGGACGAAAGACTCGACCGGCTGCCCCGGTTCCAGTCCCTGCAGCGTCCAGACCTCATCCGCACCGGCAGCGATCAGCCTCTGCCGGTCTCCCTCGCCGCAGTGCCAGGCGACCAGCGGGCATCCCATCCGGGCCGCCAGTCCCGCCCCAGCACTCAGCAGTTCTAAAGTCTTTTCTATAGTTTCCGCCCAAACCCATAACCCGGGCATGTCCTCACTCCTTAATCCCTAAATCAGCCGTGTTTGTTTATCTATATCTACCTCTAGCTCCTATTAACCCCTTTTTATCTCTCTGTAACCAACTATCCCGCGTAAACTCAGCTAATAACCCCGTCTTTCTGCAAAAGTCCCACCAGTTTTTTCAGCTCCGCCTTATCCGCTCCCAGCTTGACCCCACCGCGCTCGATCACCGCCGCCTTGCGTTCGACGGTCTCCAGCCGCGCCGGGTATTCTCCGGTCAGGTCCTTGGCCGTAACCTCCATCACCGGTTTCTTGCCCGCCTCCAGGGTCTGCTTGAGACCGGGGATACGGGGGGAATTGATATCGGGCAGCACGGTCACCAGCGCCGGCAGCTTCGCCGCCACCACCTCCACACCGTCGTCCAGCTTGCGTTCCGCTACCAGACGCCCGTCTACCAGTGATACCTGGTTAGCGTAAGTTACGCAGGAGATTCCCAGTTTTTCCGCGAGGCGAGGGCCTACCTGCTGGGCATAGAGGTCGCTCGAACCCTCGCCGCAGATGATAAGGTCATACTCAAGACGTGATGCGATCACCTCGGCCAAGATGGCCGCGGTCTGTGAGGGCTCCAGGTCGCCGAACCCCTGATCGTTTACGAAACAGGCAGTATCCGGCCCCCTGGATAGGACGTCCTTCAGACTCTTTTTGGCGTTTGGCGTTCCGACCGTGATCGCAGTAACTGTTCCTCCGTGCTGCTCCTTCAGGCGTACCGCTTCCTCGATCGTGTTGCGGTCATAATCGCTGATCTTATAACCCACCCGATCGAAGACCAGTTTCCGGGAACCGGGATCCACCCGCAGGTCAGCCTCATCAACGACCCACTTGAAGCAGGTTATGAGTTTGGGCATAGGTTGATCTACACTCCTTTTTCAATAGGCGGTTATCTCACCAGTCCGCCGGCGATAACCATCCGCTGTGCCTCCGAGGTCCCCTCGTAGATCTCGGTGATCTTGGCGTCACGCAGCAGCCGCTCGACCTTGAATCCCTTCATGTAGCCGTAGCCGCCGTGGATCTGAACCGCCTTCGAGGCGTGGTGCATGGCAGCTTCCGAGGTAAACAGCTTGGCCATCGAGGCCTCCTTGGTAAACGACAGGCCCTGGTCCGAACGGAACGCGGCGCTGAAGGTCAGGAAGCGGGCGCACTCCAGGGCCACCGCCATATCGGCGATCATCCACTGGATAGCCTGGTTGGCCGAGATCGGTTTGCCAAACTGCACCCTCTCCTTGGAGTACTTGATGGACTCCTCCAGGCTGGCGAGGATGATCCCGGTGGCCTGCGCGGCCACCCCGATGCGTCCATGGTCCAGAGAGCCCATGGCTATCTTGAAACCTTCTCCCTCCTTGCCCAGGAGGTTCGCCTTGGGGATGCGGCAGTCCTTCATGATGATTTCCGAGGTCTGGGAAGACCTCAGTCCCATCTTTTTAAACACCGCTCCGACCTTGAACCCGGGAGCGTCCTTGGGTACTATGAAAGCGCTCATGCCGCGGGCCCCCTTGGACTTATCGGTCATGCCCACTATCATAAAGGTTTCCGCCAGCGGTCCGGCGGAGATAAAGGTCTTGGTGCCGTTTAATACGTACTCTTCTCCCTCCAGCACCGCGGTCGAGGTCCCGGCCCCGGCGTCGGTGCCGGCCCCCGGCTCGGTCAGGGCGAAAGCCCCCAGTTTGCCAGTGCAAAGGGGAGGAAGGTATTTTTTCCTCTGTTCTTCATTTCCGAATCTATAGATAGGACCCGCCCCCATAGCGGTGTGGCAGGACAGCGTAAAAGCGGTGGATGCGCAGGAACGGGAGATCTGTTCACAGATGATGGCCATGGTCAGGAAATCAGCCCCCGCCCCGCCGTATTCAGTCGGGAAGGGTATCCCCATCCAGTCCATCTCCGCCAGTTTCTCGAAGACCTCGGCGGGATGCCGGCTCTCCTCGTCGATCTGGGCGGCGATCGGCTCCAGGTACTTGTCCGCGAACTCCCTGGCGTTAGCCCGGATTAACTCCTGCTCCTCGGTAAGCATTAAATACATCCTTCATCCTCCTTTCTAATACCGGAACCTAGATATAAAGGCTTCTCTATAAACCTGGGAAGCTGGATATTATATCTATTAAGTCCTTCCTGCTTTAAATCTAAGCAGCCTGCTTACGCCTTATCCACGATCGTTTATCTTTCTGCTCGCCTCCTTGTGAAAAAAATGTATTAATATTATAATAGCATTATTTGTCATCCCCGGCTATCAGGATAAGGTTGTAAGTATTAATCACCCTCCCCCCATTCCCGGTTATCCCGGGTCCTGACTGAACATTCATTCTGTATATCCAGGATATCCCAACAGAATCTTTTTGTCAATCAAACGGCTGGTTCAACCAAGGTTTTTAGGCTATTTAGAATTTAACGGCCTCGGCCGGGGTTGATAAAAACTTTCCCCGCCTTCTCTACTCCTTGTCCCAGTAACTGCCCATATCCCCAGGCGGGATGATGCCCCGGTCGGTGATGACCGCTGTCACCAGCTGCGGTGGGGTCAGGTCGAAGGCGGGGTAAAAACCGGCCACCTCTTCCCCGGTAATCCTCACTCCCTGGAACCTCAAAACCTCCTCGGGGTCCCTCACCTCCACCCTTATCTCCTCTCCCCGCCGGGTCCTGGTGTCCGGACCGCCGTACCCCAGGATATAAAAAGGGAGGTGGTGATAGGACGCCGCCAGCGCCAGCTGAAAGGTCCCCACCTTGTTGGCCACCGTCCCGTCCATCGCTATCCGGTCAGCCGCCGTGAAAACCTTTTTGACCAGGCCCTGCTGCATGCAGTAGGCGGCCATGTTGTCGGTGATCAGGGTGGTGCCTATCCCCAGCTGCGACACCGACCAGGCGGTGAGCCGCGCCCCCTGCAGGTAGGGGCGGGTCTCGGTGGAGTATACCCGTATCTTCTTCCCCTTGTCCCGGGCGAACTTCAGCATGTAGAGCAGGGCCGGCCCTGGAAAACAGTGGGTCAGGATAACGTCTCCATCCACCAGCAGGGTCTCCGCCCAGAACCCGGTCCTTTCCGACCGTGCCCGCTGCTTCTCGACCGCGCGCCGGACCTGTTTCAGTATCTGTCCCGACCAGTCGCCCGCCTCCCAGTCGATGCCCTGGATGATCCGGTCCAGCAGCGCCGCCAGATGGAACCCGGTGGGCCGGGTGCCGACCAGCATCTCCTTGGTCCGATACAGGTGCGACACCGGCAGTTCGCCGGCGGCACCCCCGGCCTCGATACTTCGGGCCGCCAGGTAGAGACCGTAGCCGGCGGTGATGGCTATGTCGCCGGCCCCCTGCACCACCATGTCTTTGATGCAGCGCGCCACTGCCTCGGAGTCGGTGCATACCACCTCGACCACCTCCCCCGGCAGAAGACGGCGGTCCACCACCACCAGTCCGTCATCCCTGAGAAATACGCTGTAATCGATGTGCAGCATCAGGGGCTCCCGGTCAGCTATTCTGTATTCTTCCATAAATCATTTCCTTATTAATAAGTGTGATTAAGCCCTCGGATAAATCCGGGGCTTAATTAGTTGTAGTCCCTTATCCGACACCACTGCCCGGCTAATCCCTGGTCTTTACCACCACCTTGATGCTTCGGCAGCAGTCGTCGTTCTTGACCACGAAACAGTCCGGCCGCTCCAGCAGCTGATACTGTCCTTCGGTCTCGACCACCAGGTCATCGATCTTTAAGTTGCCGTCCTTGTTGATGAAAAGCATCCGGTTCAGCGGGATTACCGCCTCTTTAAGGATCGCCATAACCACTCCTCCTCCAAACAGCCTCCACTGTCCGCGTATACTAATTGTCTTTCCGGTTCTGCAGCCTCAGCATCGACTGGGGAAATAGAAAACAACGCCGCTCCAAATCAACCAGCACCATCAGCCAGGGATCCCCCGGCGCGTACTCGCCCCGGCGGCCGATCACCTTGCCCGTACGGCAGTTGTAAGGGTGTCCCTTCTGGTCCACCACCACCAGGTCACCGAGGTCCAACTTCTCCCGGCCCGCCGGCGATTCATCACTGGGAACGGGGGACTTGGGCTCATCCGATCCGTTGCTGTCCAAGTTATTACCCCCTCTCACGGCAAAACCAAGCACCGGATAACCTACCAGCCGCCGTTAAAGAGGTCAGCCGCTCACGGCCGCGCCTTTTTATCGCCAGCGGTTCAAAACCCTTTATATCTCCATGCAGGAAAATGCCCCCGGCCGCCTGGAGTATACAGGTATAAGACCTTGGCCTGCTTAGTTCGGGGGCGTTTCAAACCGTTATTCCTTTTTCGCCAGGTTCTTGCCGAAGGGCTGGGTATAGCCCTCCTGCTGTCCCTGCTCGATAAAGTCCACCGCCATCCCCGCGGCCTCGATGGTGATGTTCATGCAGTTGCGAAAACGGTCCTTGTTGAACCACTCGCTGTAGTCCTTATTCAGTTCCGCGCAGGTGCAGGCCCCGAACTTCTCCTCGAAAAGGTGAGGGATCTGGTTGAAGAAACGATAGCGCCCGGGATTGCCGTAGAGCTGATCGATGATCTCCTGCTGGGTCCCTTCGAGGGGCTTTTTGCGGCCGTGTACCGCACTGACCCCCAGTACCGCCCCGACCAGCGCCCCGCACACCCCGCCGGTGAGTCCGATACCCCCACCAAATGCCGTCGCCATCGCAACCGTCTCGGGAGGAAGATCAACCGCCCCCGATTCGATCAGGGCCAGGAGAACCGATTCCGCGCAGTTGGCGCCGCCCCGGAAGTTGTTGCGGGCCGCCTCGCGTGCTT
The DNA here is from genome assembly GCA_013178275.1 of Bacillota bacterium. GTDB lineage: Bacteria > Bacillota > Ch66 > Ch66 > Ch109 > Ch109. Next base: position 202,794 of record JABLWZ010000006.1, read on the forward strand.
TCTCCTTGAGTTCGCTCATCTTTTTTCACCCCACTAAGGTTTTCTTTTTTCGGTAACCACCCGTTTCACCCAGTCCTCGATGCTGGATAAAAGGGTTTGGGGAGGGAATATCTCCGCCACCAGGCCGGACCCCTTCAGGGTCTCGACGTCGTGATCGGGCATAGTCCCCCCGCCGATGAGGATAACGTCCTCAGCGCCCTTTTCGTCTAAAAGCTGCCGGATGCGGGGGAAGATGGTCATATGGGCTCCGGTGTGCACGCTGATCCCCACCAGGTCGGCGTCCTCCTGTACGGCCGTCTCCGCCACCTGTTCCGGGGTCTGGTACAGCCCGGTGTATATGACCTCCATTCCCGCCTCCTTCAAAGCGCGGGCCACCAGTCGGGCGCCTTTGTCGTGAGCGTCCAGCCCAACCTTGGCGATTACCACCCTTATCACTCCTGCATTCACCCGCAACACCCTCCAGATTTCGCGCCCGGCTCACGTTTATTCACGGATGCACTTGTCCAGGTACTTGTTCCCCACCTGGTCGGCCAGGGTATAGGGGTCGGACTCCTTGGTCATCAGCTGCTCGACCATGCGGTCGAAGTCCCCGTCAGCGATCAGTTTGTTGAGGACCGGTTCCAGGATCGCCTGCTTCAGCGCCTCGTTCATCTCGTGCAGCGCCTTGCGTCTCACCCTATCCCCCAGGATGTTGTTTTCGATCAGGTGCTTGTAGTGGGCGTCGATGGCCTCGGCTATCTTCTCGACCTCCTTGCTGAACTTAGGCGGTTCGAAGACGGTCTCGGCCAAGAGTATCGGCGGACGCCAGCCTCCGGGGAACGATGGAGCCATGTCCAGCATGCTCATGACTTCCTTGTAGAGCTTCCCCGCCCCGTCCCGGTCAGCCTTGTTGATAACGAAGATGTCACCGATCTCCATGATGCCCGCCTTGATGGCCTGGATCTCGTCACCCATCCCCGGCACCAGCACCACGATCACCGTGTGGGCATGGTTGATGATCTCCACTTCCTGCTGCCCGGTGCCTACCGTCTCGATGATGATCATGTCCTTGCCCATCACGTCCATGACGTGTACCGCGTCGCCCACCGCCTTGGACAGGCCGCCCATGGCCCCCCTGGTCGCCAGGCTGCGGACAAACACGTTGGGGTCCTCTGCATGCCGCTGCATCCGGATCCGGTCTCCCAGGATAGCCCCGCCCGTGAACGGGCTGGTGGGGTCTATAGCCAGCACCCCGATGCTCTTTTCGGTTTTTCGGTAACAAGCGATCAATTCGTCGGTGAGTGTGCTTTTCCCAGCACCCGGCGACCCGGTCAGGCCGACGATGTGGGCCTTGCCGGTGTAGGGGAAGATGCGCTTGATCACCTGTTTGGCGTCAGCGCTGCCGTCCTCAAGGTTCCTGATCAGTCGGGAAGCCGAACGGACATCCCCCTCCATAACCTTTTTAGTCAATTCGACCATATCCATTTCACGCCCTTGGTGTAACGTTATTTCTTATCCATTCCACGATTGAATCGAGTGTGGCTCCGGGGGTGAATATAGCCTTTATCCCGCTGTCGTAAAGGTACTGGAAGTCCTGGTCGGGGATGATCCCGCCGCCGACCACCACGATATCGTCCGCGCCCTGCTCCTTCAGCAGCTTGGTGACCGCCGGGAACAGGTAGCGGTGCGCACCCGAGAGGCAGCTCAGTCCCAGCATATCGACGTCCTCCTGGATCGCTGCCGCTGCGCACTGTTCTGGGGTCTGGTGACACCCGGTATAGATAACCTCGAAACCGGCATCACGGAAACAACGGGATAATACCCTGGCTCCCCGGTCGTGACCGTCGAGTCCCGGTTTTGCTACCATTACACGAAGCTTTTTTTCCGCCATGACATTCTTCCCTCCCGCATCGTTTTCCTAGTATAGACCGGGGTCACGGTACTCGCCGTACACTTCCCGATAGCAGTCACAGATCTCCTGCACGCTGGCGTATGCCTTTACCGCCTCGATGCAGTACGGCATGACGTTTTCTCCCTTGCGGCAGGCGTTCTTGATGTCGTCAAGGCACTCCCGCACCCGCTTGTTGTCGCGCTTGCGGCGTACCTCCTGCAGCCGTGCGATCTGCTGGGTCTCCACCGTATCGTCGATCTCGACGAACGGGATAGTGACCTTGTCCTCGGAGTTGTACTTGTTGATACCGATCATGATCTTCTCCCCGGCGTCGATCTGGCGCTGGAACTTGTACGCAGCGTCAGAGATCTCCATCTGCGGGAAGCCCTTCTCGATTGCCGCCACCATGCCGCCCAGGTCATCGATCTTATGGATGTACTCCCAGGCCTTCTCTTCCATCTCGTTGGTCAGGGCCTCCACGAAGTATGAGCCCGCCAGCGGGTCGATGGTGTTGGCGGCTCCGGTCTCCTCGGCGATCAGCTGCTGGGTGCGGAGCGCGATCTCTACCGCGTGATCGGAAGGCAGGCAGAGCACCTCGTCCAGGGAGTTGGTATGCAGGGACTGGGTCCCTCCAAGCACCGCGGCCAGGGCCTGAATAGCAGTCCGAACCACGTTATTGTACGGCTGCTGGGCAGTCAGCGAGCATCCGGCGGTCTGGGTGTGGAACCTCATCCACATCGACCGCTCATCCTTGCACTTGTAACGGTCGCGCATGGCCTTGGCCCAGATGCGCCGGGCAGCACGCAGCTTCGCGATCTCCTCGAAGAAGTCGATATGTGAATTGAAGAAGAAGGAAAGCCGCGGTGCGAACTCGTCAACCTCCAGGCCCTTGCGGCGCATTACGTCCTCCACGTACTCCATGCCGTCGCGCAGGGTGAAGGCCAGCTCCTGCACCGCGGTGGCTCCGGCCTCACGGATGTGGTAACCGCTGATGCTGATGGTGTTCCAGCGGGGCACGTACTTGGTGCCGAACTCCACCGTGTCGCTGATCAGCTTCACCGAAGGCTCGGGAGGGCACATCAGGGTCTTCTGGGCGATAAACTCCTTCAGCATGTCGTTCTGGATGGTGCCGCCGATCTTGGTCAGGGGGATTCCCTGCAGGTCGGCCGCCGCGCAGTACATCGCCCAGAGGGCGGTGGCGGGCGGGTTGATGGTCATCGAGGTGGTGATGTTGGCCATCGGTACCCCTTTGACCAGTTTCATAAAGTCGTCCAGGGTGTCGATGGCGACACCGCACTTGCCGCACTCGCCGCGGGCTTTGGGGGAGTCGGTGTCGTAACCCATCAGGGTCGGAAAGTCGAACGCGGTGGAAAGACCCGTCTGCCCACCTTTGAGCAGCATGTGCCAGCGCTCATTGGTGGTCTCGGCGTCTCCCATCCCGGAGAACATGCGGAAGGTCCAGTATTTTCCTCTATAACCGGTGGCCTGGTTGCCGCGCAGGTAGGGAAACTGACCCGGATAACTGATATCGTTGGCAAAGTCCATGTCCTTGATGTCTTCCGGACCATACAGGCGGTTGATCTTAAGATCTGATACCGTCGACCAGTTCTCCTTTTGGTCGGGGTTCTTGGCTATTACCCTCTTGACCTCATCTTCCCATTTCTGTCTCATCGAGCTGGATGAATCCAGCACTTCCTTTGCAAACAGCAAGTTTAACCCCCCTCGCTCTGATCAAAATCTTGGTATAAACAAAACTCCACCACTCGCCTCAAGCGGCCGGTTAGTACTCGATTCCTTCCCGGCTCTTTATTCCCGATGCGTAATGATGCTTGATCTCTTGAACCTCGCTCACCATATCAGCCAGCTGACGCAGCTGTTCCGGAGCGTATCTCCCGGTCATAACCAGGTCCAGTTCCGGCGGTTTGGAACGAACCAGTTCAAGAACTTCTTCCAGAGGGATAAGGTTAAAATCAAGTGCGACATTTATTTCATCTAAAATAATCATGTCATATTCTTTACTGCGTATCAGCCTTCTCGCCATCTCTAAGCCCTGGCGCGCCAGCTCCACGTCGATCGGCGCGGGGTTGTCACGCATCACAAAGCTGTCGAGTCCATACTGGAAGACTTTAAAATTGGGCAGATACTTCTCGGCAGCAATAACCTCACCGTACTGCTTCCCTTTCATAAACTGCACCATGCATACCCGGTAACCATGTCCGATAGCGCGAAGAGCCTGCCCCAACGCTGAGGTCGTTTTGCCCTTGCCGTTGCCCGTTATAACCAGTACCAGACCCCTTTTGGGCCTGGAGGTTACCGGTGGTTCAACCGTCAATCCTTTTCACCTCCTTCTGGCGACTGCTAAAAATATCTACCATTGAAATATATTTATGCAAAGTACATTCCATTAATCTGTTTACAAGCACCTTTCCGGTCCGCGCCTGGTATTATCAAGGATTTTTGGAATTTTGTGCCAATCTATCTGTTAGTTAAATCGATACAATTTTGAATAATATGTACATATTTATACAAACCTTCGTCAAAGCCCGCACGAAAAGAGCATGAATCAGCGATTCATGCTCCTATCATTTCTGATTCTTTTTTGTATCAGTCGATCTCCATCACCCGTTTTATAAGCGAGTCGGCGCAGCCCCCAATGTTTCTACGGGTGTATATCCTCAGGTTGTCCCGGTACTGCTCGTCCAGTATTCGGTCCACCATCTCCTGATGTGACAGTCCCTGCTGCAGCCAAGCGGAGATGCTGTCCTTCATCGCCACCGCCTCATCGATTGCGAACTGGTAAAACCGGCTGATTTCCTGCTTCCCGGTATAGCAGTACTCATGCGGTATCGCTACTATATCCGCGTCGATCTTCCTGAGCCGCTCCAGCGAGTCCAGGTAAGCCTGGTAACCGGTGAAGAAGATGGGAAAGATCTGCCGGGTAGAGGTCTGGAAGCCGGCAGCGTCGGAGATGAACATCACCTTGTCCTCCGGCAGGTAGGCTGAGAGGCTGCACGGGCTGTGGCCCCAGGTCCTCGATATCTGGAGCCGGCAGCCCGGCCCCAGGTCGATGACATCCCCCTCGTCGACTGCCTCGTGGACGGTTAGAGCCTGCCGGGTCGGGGGATCGGGTATCCGGTCCAGTTCGCCCCGTTTGAGGAGTATGCCGCTCATGTCCAGGTCTTCGGCCATAAAGACCCGGGCCACCTTCTCCCGCGAGAGGCTCCTCTGCGCCTCGGGCGAGGCTATCACCCGTGCCGCTGGGAAAGCATCCATTAAGTAGGGTATGCCGGTACTATGATCCGGATGAGCATGCATAACTATAATAAAACGGAGTTTATCCGGGTCAACCGACAGTTCCTTAAACTGCCTGACCACCGGGCCGGCCGAACAGCCCATACCGGCCTCGATCAGGGCATAAGATTCTTCCCCCACCAGGAAAGTATTGAAGTGGTGAGTCCCCAACATATATACATGAGGAGAAAGCTTCTGCGGCCATTTTAGGTCCATATATCTATACCTCCTTCTCTTTTGTTTCTATTTCCACGCTCAGCCAGTTTTTCCTCCCAAGAATTCTTACACAATCCCCCAAATATATGTCGTTTTTTGTCAATATCTGTCGCCTAAAAGCTTTCTGATTTTTTTGAATGTTAAGAGGAATTCGCAACAATTCGTCGAATGTAAATATTGTAATAATATTTGGTAACTTCCCAATTTTGCGAAAGGAGGTGGGGCTTGAAAGGATAAAAGTCGATACCTTTTTTTAGTCAAAACCATCTACCTTTTCAACGTTATCATCGTACTTTCCAGGAATCTCCAAACAATTACAGAGAGGAGAGAGAAAATGGCAGGAGCTCACGCGATTAAACCCCGCTGGGGACAGCCGATGACCGGTATTATATCGCTCATCGTTTTCACCGTGATCGCCTATATCACCTGGTACATCATCGGTGACCCCGCAAAAGGTATCTTCCGTCTTTACGAGCAGCCTTTCACCGCGATCCTCGCGGTCATGATCGTGGTGGGGGTGTGGCAGCACATTATCTTCGGAGACTGGCCCTTCCAGGGCCTCCAGCCGCTTCAGCGCGGCCTGGCGATGACCGTCACCAACATCGCTATCACCCTGATTCTTATCTATGGAGTATTCGAGTGGTTTGGTGCCATCCTACCGTTCTGGAGCACCGAGACCCTGCTGGAATTGAAACTGGGCCTGATCGGCAAAGCCGGTTTAGCGGTCCCAGCCCACGGCACGGAACTCTATGAAGAACTACATCACCAGGCCATGGACATCAAGATGGCCTCGGTCACCTTCTGGGTGGTCACCGGCTTCGTGACCTATCCCTTCTGGGCCATCATGTTCCAGAAGTGGCCGTTCGGCGGTAAACTTCCGCAGCCCGCGTCCGGTCTCGTTGAGTGGAGCATAACCACTGTTATCACCATGATCGTGTACGGCCTGTTCGTAGTTCCTCACTTCGGCAACGTGGCGGTTCCCGGCTTCCTGAAGAGCGCGTTCACCCTCGACCCCGCCTATGCCACCTATACCGCAGAGGCGACCAAACTGCTGGGGGCGTACGGGTTCACCGGGTTTTCTCCCATCTGGTACGCTGACCTGGCGCCGTTTGGGGCCAAGAACTACCTGTACATCTTCGGCCTCTACGAGTGGATCGTCATCATCCTCTTCCTGGCCGCCAACACCTGGCAGGGCTGGCCGTGGAACTACGTCAAGACCCAGCCACTGCGCGGTCTTGTCGGCTCGGTAGGTATGGTGTTAGTTGCCTATATCGCCCTGCAGGTCACCCTGAAGCTGATCGAGGCCCAGTGGGGAGCGATTCCGTGGGATGCTGCCTACACCGGCGCGGACGCCAAGGAAAAGGGCGTAGCGATGACCTGGGGCTTCCGCTACTACCATGCCGCCAGCATCGCTGGTTACACCATCGTACCCTTCCTGATGTGGCACCACTACTTTGACGACTATCCAAACCAGCCGGGGATGTGGAACGCGGGCTGGTGGATCAGGTTCGTCGGGGTGTTCGCCCTGGCGGCGGTATATGGTGCTATCTGGTACAAGATCTCCTTCCCGCTGTTCGGTCTGGTCGGGACCCTGAACACCGCGGGTCCGTCCCTGCAGCAGATGCACGAGCTGGTACCTCACGGCGCGCCTCTGGGCACCGCCTTCCAGGTTATGAACAAGCCGCTGGTCTGGATCTTCTGGTGGATCATCCCGCTCCTCTTCAACGAGTGGTTCATGCACAAGTGGCCCTTCTACGTTGAGGAACACGAGCACTCGGATGCCCATCACTAGGCTGATAAGTGCAAAAGGGTCGGGTCTTACGACCTGGCCCTTTTACTTTCTCTTTCTAATAAGAAACTGTGCTTGCCTAGTGCAGTTTCATGTATTATCTATTAAGCTTCCGGTCACTCTAATCTGAGGTTGTTTGATTATCGCCCAGCTCACTCAAGCTTTTTCGCCGATAGATCCTTACCCTCCAAGCTGTCCGCCGGTGCGGAATCATCGCTGTCGGACTCCGGGTACCAGGAGATGGAATGCAGCAGCCACTTCCCTCCGTTATAAAAAAAGCCCGCCAGGACAATTCCCCGGGACTCTCTCAATACCCCATCGCTGGTATACTCGCTGTTTATCCCAAAAACCTCTACCGCCGCCAGGTCTCCGTCGCTTCCCCGTAAGACCTCCCCGGTCCCGGTAGGTGTGAACACCGCTCGGGGAACGGCCTTTCTCTCTTCCCGGGCCTTCTGCAGCCACTCTTCGCTGCCGCGGCGGGACTTGGCATCGCTGCTCAGGTACTCCCAACCCTCTCGATAGCCGCACGACTCGTCGTAACTGCACACACTGGCTACCGCCTTCTCTGCCAGTGTCCTCAGTTCAGCATCATGATCCTCCATCGGCTTCGAACGGAACTCTGTAAGGGCGTCTCCGACCAGTTTCTTATGAAGCCCGCCGGCTGGCCCCAGGGCGTAAAGTATCCCCAGCATTAGACTGATCAGTTCGCTTCTCCCCTTCAAGTCCAGGATAGCCGCCCGGATGGAAACTCACTAGACCATCCGACCGTCTACCAGCACTTCGCAGCACATAACCTATGTCGACTCGAACCCGATCGCTGGCAGTTCCACCAGGAAGGTGCTCCCTTCCCCCTCGCAGCTGTTCACCTTGATATCCCCGCCATGCTGTTTGACAACGTTCAGGGCAGAGCACAGTCCCAGCCCCGTTCCCAGCGGTTTGCAGCTGTAAAAGGGCTCAAAAATAAGGTTCAGGGACTCTTTGGCGATCCCCTTTCCGGTATCACTGATCTCGATCACCACCGTTTTCCTGCCGCTCTGATACCTCGCGGCGACCGATACCTCTCCCCCCTGTTCGACCGCGTCCAGGGCATTTTTTATCAGGTTGTACAGGGCGCGCCCAATCAATGACTGATCCACCTCTACCAACGGCAGCGGGCCGAACTGCTTATATGCCAGGGTGGTGCTCTGATCGTGAGCCCGCTGCTTAACCCGGTCCATCATCTCTTCGATCAGCACCATGACCGTTATAGGCCTGGTCCGCAGGTTTAGCGACGCCTGCAGCAGAAGCAGCTCATTGATGACGCTGTTGATGGACTCTACGCCACTGTATATGTTTTCCAGATACCGTTTCTGAGCCTGATTTGGTTCAACCGACAACTCCAGCAACTGGATAAAACCGAAAACCTCGGTCAATGAGTTCCTGATTTCGTGAGCCACGCCAGCCGCGATGCGGTTTATCGACTCAAGCCGTTTATGATTTTCGCCATAACCCGTTAACCCGTTATTCTCCCTAACGATATAATGCTTCTTGGGAGCCGGCATCGACTTCATTCAGCTTCTCACACTCCCTGGAGAACATATTAATTGCATCTAAAACTGTCGTTTCAAAGCCCTTATTTATACTATCACTCAAGCCAATCCTATCATTGTAGATATATGTCGTTGAATATCGCTTTTTCGTCGACATTTTTTCCGCTGTTTTTCATGTCTGTTCGATGGAGGCATCGAGCGAATCTAGCGGTATCAACAGATATATGACTTTGGTTAGAAGACTGCATCAAGCCGCGGGTATATCCTTGTCAATATATGTCGTATTAATGAATCAAAAACAATTGCCGGCCTGCCTTCAGTCGACATCTCCTTGACAAGCGACCGATAAGCTTATATACTATTTTAGTCAGCAACGTGTCGGAGTGGCGGAACTGGCAGACGCGCACGTTTGAGGGGCGTGTGGGCGACCGTACGGGTTCAAGTCCCGTCTCCGACACCATTTTTATGTTCATTTTTAGCGGGTTTCGGATTATATAAGTGTCGCCTTATATTGACCTCAAAAACGACGGGGCGTGAGTGCCTAGAACAGGTACCCGCACACTACACGATTCTTCTCTACGACTACCTTCGGAAAAATATCGAAGGGAGTTTTTATTTATGGCCAGGAGTAAGGTTCTGCGCTTTCAGCAGGATATCCCCGCCACGTGGCAGGAGGCGCTTCAGCAGTATCTTTGGTTCAAACAGGCTGAAGGCCTGAGGGAGATTACCCTCAAGGGCCATAAAGACGTAATCAGCCTGTTCTTCAAACGGCATCCAGAAGCCTATAATTCAACGAAGTTGAAGCCATCACTGTACGCTTTCATGGGAGAGCCTGTCAAGCCAGCAACTTATAATATCCGCCGGAACTATCTAAAACAGTTCTTCGCCTGGGGCATAAATGAAGGCTTTTTCACCGAGAATCCTTTAAATAGTTTAAAGAAACGAAAGGACTGTGGTCGAGTGATTCAGCTAGATGTCGAAATCCTGTCCAGGTTGTTGTCAACCATCGACAAGACCACTTTTGCCGGCTTGCGGGACTATGCTCTGATACTGCTGACCCTTGACTCGGGGATTCGACCAAGCGAAGCATTCTCTTTGATGCCTTCCGATGTCAACCTATCAGGGTTAGAAGTATGCGTGCGCTCCGATGTGGCCAAGACAAAGATGCCGCGCACGCTTCCCGTTTCCCCAATCACTGCCCAGACTATTAAAAAACTGCTCGCCTCTAAGCATCCGGAATGGAGTCATAATACACCGGTATTTTGCACTGTAGAGGGTAAAACACTGAACCGCCATAGCTGGAATGACCGGTTTGAGTATTACAGTCGCAAAATAGGAATAAAAATAAGGCCATATGACCTGCGCCACGCCTTCGCCCTTCAGTTTTTACGAAACGGTGGTCACGCCTTGGCCTTACAGCGAACTCTGGGGCACACAGATTTGACCATGACCAAAAGGTATGTGTCCCTTACCCAGGACGATCTTAAAGAGCAGCACGCTCTGGCGTCACCGTTAAATACACTGCTTCCAAGGAAAAACAGGTTGAGAAATCTGAAAGCTCGGGAGTGAAAAATTTTAAAAAATAGCGAGGGGGTCTGGTGTATTAATACCTCCCCCCCGCCTTGGACGCTACCCCCGTACCCCCGACCCGCGAGCCATCTGTCTTTCCCTGATTGCAGCGAGCTCCTTCAGTTCCTCCTCTGTCAGTCCGTAGACGCGGCTATACCTATAGCCTGTCAGTCTATGCAGTTCCAGAAGTTCTTCCCGCTTTTCTTTCCGCTGGTCAGCGGTAAGCGGCGATTTCTGTTTTGTTGTCAGCTCGAAATCGAGCTTTCTTATCTGCTTCTGAAGGTCGGACGAATCAGTACAGGCCAGTTTCTTCTCCAGCCTTTCGATTTTAGATTTAATGGTCATCGCAGTCCTCCTTAATATGGTAATCTGGTTGAATATTACACAGACTCTTTGAGTCGTGCTGGCCTGTTATAGACCGTTTGTGTCTCGATGTCGCCCTATAAAAGCTCACCAAGGCGAAGTTTTCCGTCGAGGACCAATTCGATTCCCTGGTTCGACAGTGCGTCGATTACTCCTTCTCGCACAAGCCTTGTCATCTTCTCATAAAATAGTAAAACCATCAAGTCCAACACAGTATAATATTCTTGCTTTAAATCATGGTGGTCATGCGAAGTTATCAAGTCTGCTACTTCTTCAAGTGTCATGGTTTCGAGTTCAGTGTAAAGTGATTCAACTGCCTTAGCGTACAGTTCCATCAATTCCGTACTACTCCCGGTGTACCCCATGCTCAACCCTCCTATCCAACTGTTTTTTCAAGGACTTGTCGCTCGATTGCGGTGATTCGAGCTTCCAGTTCCTCGACCTCAACCGCTTTGAGACCCATCTCCAATACCGTCCTTGCCGCTGCCACCCTAGCTGATGCCGTAGCCTCATCGTCGGCCATGATCCGCCGCAGGGTCTCTACTGCCTCGCTGCAAGCCTGCTGGAGTAAAGCCACAGCTTGGTTAACCGCTTGGCGTTTTGCTTCTCTATACCGCTCCTGAAAATCCTCCCGCTGTAGCCAGCGCCAAAGGCTCTGCTCATGGACCCCGACCACTGCCGCTGCATCCGCGATAGTTGGGGCCACAAGCAACGCCGCTATGGCCGCTTCCATCTTCCTGGTCAACTTAGAGCCGGTCAGCATTAGTCATCACCTCCTATCCTTTATTTTGCTAAAGTGGACTAGTGGACCTGAATAGAGCATTTTCAGGTTTTACATATAGGTTTTTTTCTGAAACTGTTTATATCGGTAATTGCTCCACTATGCTCCACTACTCCACTCTCATTGGTCTTTAGTCCCAGCCCCTGCCAGTAAATACGCCCAGTCGTACCCTTTTTTTTACAAAATCCGCGACTGGTAAGCCGGGAGTTGAATTCTCGCAGGGATAGGGAATCAGTCCCAGTTCCCTGGCACCAATCCTGATACTCATTATAGAGATTGCCGACAGCAACTTTGGCCTTGGAGATTGTTGATACGCAACGCTCCTCTAGGAATCCAGCGAGTACGTCCATCTCGGCCCGATAATCCTCAGTCGCATGCCGAACCTCCTCGGGTATCCCGAGCCCCTCACGCTGCCAGGCGAGACATCCTTCCACCGCCCAGGCTAGAATCCCAGGGAGTTCCGTCTTAAGCTTTTCGGTGAGGTTTTTATCCTGTTCGTGGTCGGGGATCGTCACATTAAAGGGTACCAGCCGTATCCGCCGCCAAATTCCCAGGTCGGTGCCCCTGACCTCTGGCTTGTGGTTGGTCGCGATGAAGACCTTAAATTCTGGCTCGAACTCGAACCACTCCGCCCGCATAAACCTTGCCGTCAGTTTATCGCCGCCGGTCATCTGCTTTATTTGGGCCTCAGCGAGCCGCTTGTCCTCTTCGCTTTCTGCGGCCGATACAAACCTGGCCCCTTTCAGCCGCGCTATATCGTTCGGCACGCCTTCGTGCCGCTTGGCCAGCAAAGTTTCAGAAGGTGTTTTGAGAGCATAGTCAGCCAGCAGCGAACTAATAGTATTTATGAACGTGGATTTGCCGTTTGCCCCCGTCCCGTGCAGTATGAAAATGACCTGTTCACTGGTGTCTCCAGTCAAGGAATAGCCGACTGCCTTCTGGAGAAAACGGATTAGTTCATAGTCACCGCCCATGATTTTATCCAGGAACGCTTCCCAGCTCGGACATTCAGCATTCGGGTCATACTCAACGGGTACCATCTTGGTTATTAAGTCCCCTGGGTTATGCTGCATCAATTTCCCGGTAATAAGGTCTAGGGTACCGTTTGTGCAATTAAGCAGCATACGAGCCGTATCCATTTGGTCGGGAGTTATCGGTATCCCTGGCAAACTTTTAGCCACTTCGACCAGGGCTTTCAACCGTTCTTTGCTCTCTGATTGTCGAGCCCAGTTGGCTGTGTTCTTCCTTATAGTGTCATCTTCAGTCATGGCGGCTTCGGCGTGGATGGTCCTTACGGTCCTGACCGCCAGGAGGTTGATTTTCCCTGTGTCGTCGATGCACCAACGATGGTCGCTCCAAATTAACCATTTGAGCCAAGCGTGGCAGAACCTGATTTCACCGCCGAACAGCGCAACGAGTCGTTCCGCGTTGCCTATATCGGTAAGATTGAAAGAGGTTCTTTTCTCTGCGGGATACCCCATCAGACTCTTGACGATTGCCTTTACCTCTCCTTCTTCGAGAGGCGGGGAGCATTGGGCTTCATTTTCTGCCAGCAGGGCTGACAGTATTGCCGGTTCCGACATACCCCGCCTTCGCATGCTTCCACCCAGGCTGGTTAGAGTGCAGTTTCTGGAGCCAGTAACGATACGGCCATCGTTTTTTATTTCGGTTGTGTTTCGGGCTCTCCCAGGCTCTGACACCAGCTTGAGTAACCATCCCGGCATCTGGGCTGGGGTCATGTCGTCAGGGTGGCTTGAGGCCTCCCAATGATAGGATTCTCCGCTTGCATGGAGGCTTGGCGGTGCGACAACATAGCCTCCGTCTGCCTTGAAATCCAATCCTGGGGCAAGATTGACCTTATTCTTTACTTTGGCTTCAGGATACTGTAAGTAGTGGTGCTCTCCATTACCGCCAGTTAGGACCATCGGTGTTTCAGGCAGAGAACCATTGGCCTCTATCAATCTTTTAAAAGACACGTCGCCCCCATGCCTGGGGTCGACATCCAGGACGACTATGCCCGAAATTTGACCTGTGGCTATACCGATGTTGGCTTGTGGCCAACGGTCCCACCAGTCCCTGATTATCGCCTCGTCGGTGGTTGCATCCTTCACACCGTTCAGGGTCCGAGGGTGTTTGCCGATACTGGTGCAGGCTGCATTTCCGCAGGAGCATCGGCTGTTGGCTTCCGGGTTATGCAAAGGTAAAACTGCCAAGCCTTTGGCCGCGTATGATAAGGCGGCCTCGCAGAGAGCAGCCGTCTTTCCGCCGCTGGTCAAGTCAATCTCCCCCTTTTCGGGATATCCGTAGGAACCTTGCCATTATCCGCATCATGGTCATGTCCACCATGTGTCGGACAATAAAGATTTTATATTCCAGTGATACCCCCGCCCAGAATTTATCGGCGCGGCTGTCCTTCTGCTCATTTGTTAGAAGGTCCCATGGCTTCCCGTATAGAATCCGCGTTATAATACCCATCAGACAAGCCTCCCAGGCAGTTTTCCGCGGTAAATGTGGTCAATCTCTAGCTTCCACTCGGTCTGGGGCATTCTCACTAAGCGGATAAGATGCTGCTGAATAAACAGAACAACACCTCCTTGTCTAAGCTCTCTGCGGGCTCTTCGCCCACGCTTCGATGCTTTCTTCAATTTGGTTGGTGGTTGACCCGCCTCAGGCGTTGGTAGTGTTCTGCCGGAGCCATTCAAGCAGGGCGTCCTTTGGAATTCTGATGATTCGCCCCTGCTTTATAAACGGGAATCCGCTACCCTTCCTGGCGATTTCCTTTCTGATGAACCCTTCACCTCTACGTGCGATCGCGCCCGCTTCCTTTACCTTAAGGTAATAGAGCTCCGTCTGGTTTCGAATCGTTGACACCCCCTTTTATTGGTTCCTTTCAGTTTTTTTCTATTTCAATGATGTGCCCTTTTCGTGTAAAATAAAAACAGCAGTTGCGGTGCCACTATTTATTTCATTGGGCTTCTAGCCCTATTAAATAATCCTCCTTCGGTGTCAACTTTTTAAAGGAGCAGACTTGAAATGGATAAATCCCGTATTTTTATCTATCGGCAGGGAAATCAGTACCACGAGACCCTTGTTTTACCTTTGGGCAAAAGGTTCTATTTGGAAAAAGCTCCCTTTGGTGTCACAAACGCTTGGCTGAAAGCCTTTAGCGTCTACGAAGAAAGGATGAACTACAATAACCACGGTGACCCTGGCACATCCATTTCCGATGTCTTTCTTGATTTACTTGGATTATATCCATATATTAATCCAGAACTACACCCGAAAAGTCCAGATGAAATCACCACTGAGACGTTGGCCTATAGTTTTTTGGCGGCTGAAGCGAAGTCAATATTAGAAGAAAGGCCCTCAATCTTTGAACCTATCCCGGATTCCAGTACAAAAGACGTAATGGCCTATTACATTGAGTCCCGCTGCATCGTCTCGGCTCTCTATAAATGGCTTTTCCCGGAGGGTCATGGTAGAAGCGGCAGTAGATCAAGACCGTTCCCGACTCGCAGATACTCGACCTTTTTGGAACCGGGCAAACATATCCCTACTCCGCTCCCAGAGGTCATCTTGGGCGACAGTTCAACAGGCCGCCCCGAGTGTTATCTTGGTGAAATAAGAGCCAAGCGGGTTCTGCAATCTGTATCGGATTTTAAACCTGGGGAGAAAGATGATTATAAAGGAGCGCCCAAAGACGGGATTTACCCGGCAGGTGATGTGATCGAATCGTTGCAGGGATTTTTGCCTTTAGTCTGGGCAGAAATTCTGTTTGCGGTTAAAAAAGATATGTCTGCTAGGCCCTGTGCATGGTGCGGTGATTGGTTCCCCATCCTACGTGAGACTGCCCGGAAAAAAAATAAACGCAGGGGCGAAACCGGAAATGTGGGCTCTCAGCCATTCCATAAGAAATATTGTTCTAGTCAGTGCAGTCGTCAGGCCAGAAGTCAAAGGGACGCCTCCAGGAGAAAGAATAAACGCGACCAGGGGCAGGCTCGTCGTTGAACGGACAATAAAAAAGCCCCTACGCGGGGCTTTTTTAACTTATGATAAAGGTCTACGGCTTTGTTCTTCCCCTACGCTGCCACCCAGTCCTTGCACAGCACTTCGGCCTGTTCAAGTACCAGCTCCGTGGCCTTAGCCTGCTTTCAGGTCGGGGTGCAGGTCTCGATGGAAGCTGTCTGCGTGTTCCTTGCCCAGGTTACCGTCTATACCCCGAATGGCTAGGTTCATCTTAGCCAATCGCCAGGTGGTGTGATTCGACTCCTGGCCGTAGACGCTGATATCACCCCTTTTACCCCCGTGGGCCTCGACGAATTTCTCAGATTGGACGAACATGCCGCCAGACCCACAGCAGGGGTCGAATACCCGACCTTTGTAGGGGGCCAGCATCTCGACCAGGAGCTGCACGACGCAGCGGGGGGTATAGAACTGTCCACCCTTCTTCCCCTCGGCACTGGCGAACTGCGATAGGAAATACTCGTACACGCGGCCCAGGATGTCCTTAGAGCGGCTCTCCTTATCACCCAGGCCGATGTTCCCTATCAGGTCGATCAACTGCCCCAGGCGCTGCTTGTCGAGGCGCGGGTGAACGTAGTCCTTGGGCAGCACGCCTCTCAGATTGGGATTGTCGCGCTCTATGGCTATCATGGCATCGTCCACGATCTTGCCGATGGTCGGCTGCTTGGCGTTGGCGACCATGTTCGACCAGCGGGCCTCTCTTGGTACCCAGAAGATATTAACCGCACGGTACTCGTCGGGGTCCTCCAGGTCGGCTCCCTGGGCTTTCTCGGCCTCAAGCAGGGCGTGCTTGTCTTCGAAAGCGTCCGAGATATATTTCAGGAATATCAGTCCCAGCACCACGTGTTTGTATTCCGCCGCGTCCATGTTGGAGCGAAGCGCGTCCGCCGCGTTCCATAGCTGTTTTTCAAAACCAAGATTTGCACCGTTCCCGTTGCCCATTATGCCCTCCAGAAATAACTAAGAAAAGTGTAGTTAAATCAAGTTAAATCTATCCATATCCTACCACTATAAAAATAAAAGTTCCAGGCAAAAATACATCTTTAATATTCAAGACATGGTAGGGCCTGGATGGTTAGCCTGGTATCTATATCCTGGCCAGTGCCTCCATCTGCTCATTGTACGATGGGTCGATGTATATCGCTGAAGTCTGGATGCTCTCGTGCCTGGCCAGCCGCCTTATAATCTCAATACCGACCCCAGCCTGCGCCAAGTTCTTGCAGAACGAATGGCGGAAGCGGTGCGGTGTGACCCCTTCCATATTGGCCAGTTTCGCGTACTTCTCCAGCATTAACTGAATGCCCCTGGGAGAGAACCACTCCGCCCTTTCAGACACGAATAGATATGGCGACGTTGAATACTTATGGTTTCGGCGCTGCCTCAGCCACTGCTTAAGGTTCCTACCGTGCTTATTGAGCAAAGTGACTACCGAATATTTCCCCTGCTTGCCCGCCCTGACCACCAGCCTGATATTGGTCCCGACCTTTATATCGTCCAGCTTCAGGTCCGACACTTCGTTTACCCTGAGCCCGCAGTAGAGCATCAGGTCGATGATGGCTAAATTCCGCAGCCGCTTGGTATCGTTCTTCTCCAGGTTGACGTAGCTGATGAACCGCTCCTGCTCCTGCCTGGTCAACCATCTGGCATTGTTCTTGGTGCCCTCGGTGTGACGAATCTTCTGGAGCTTGATTCTGGTCATGGGATTATCGATTACGGCCCCTATATCGCTTAAATAGTTGTAGAAGGTCTTTAGAGCAGCCACCGACTTGTTAACAGTCGCCTGAAACCGATTGAGGACATGCTTCATATAGGACACGTACTCTTTAACATCGATAGGCTTGACCAGTGTGATGTCGGTCCCGCCCGACCCCTCGTACCAGGTAATAAACTGCGTAATCGCGATCCGGTAGGC
This sequence comes from Bacillota bacterium, assembly GCA_013178275.1. Taxonomy (GTDB): domain Bacteria; phylum Bacillota; class Ch66; order Ch66; family Ch109; genus Ch109. The sequence continues at coordinate 220,137 of JABLWZ010000006.1, forward strand.
AACAATAGTTTTAGAGTCTTTCCCTTCCTCGGTCAACCAGACCAGAAACTCCTCAAGATGATTGGACATAAAGAAGCCCTCCTAACAGGTATTCTACGATGAACACAAGCGGCTACACCTAGGTGTTCTACGAATAGTTTTCCCTGTTTCAAGGGCTTTTTAATCGCAGAATGTTAATTCTGCGAACTTCTTTATAGGTTTAAATAAAGTATGCCATATGGTAATATATACCTGAAACTTGGAATCTTAATCTAAACGCGAGGGTAAAAATGGAAGACGGAATTATTAATTTTATTAAATCTATATTGCCTAATAAATTTCTACGTAAATATTTTATTTATATTAAGAATAATTATATAGCAGTGATTTTATGTTTGGTTTCTACCTTATTTTTGGGACGCTTCGTTTATTCAAAATATGGACTTTTAGGCATTGACAATATTAATGTACAAATTTTCATATTTCTTATTATTACCACGAGCTTTCTTTGGGGTTACATCTTAAATGCTATAATCAATCTGCACAAAAAGCCATCTAAAATTGTGTTAGGTGTAAAATGGTATTATAAACGTACAGCCAACGGAGATATACAGCTTGACGAAAATCCTCATTGTCTAAAATGTGATGAACCGTTGCAGATTAATATTTACGAAACAAAATGTAGTTCGTGCGGCTGGAACGAATATATGGAAAAATATGTCGGAGGCAATTTCGAATCATGGCAGGCATTATTAGAATTTGTTGAAGGTAAAATTAAAGATCAACGTATTCAGCCCCGATTAGAGCCTGAATATCACCATGATTCTGGAGGCTTTTACAGTTAAGGATAATTGTTTCTGCAGTAACTATGAGGTTTTAAACATGTATAATCTTATTGACGGTGTGGCGTATAGCAAATATAATCAGATACTTTTAAAGCAACTACATAAAGCATTTAGAGAAAAAGATGATGTCTTTTTTGCACAGGTTCTATATGACGAGATGCTGATGGTGATAGATGATTATGCCCTTTTCTTGTCATTCTATGATAAATATAGAAGGTCAGGCAACGTGCACCAAGCTGTACATTTAGGTGAAAACTGTTTGTACAGAGCAACTTGCTTCTGGGAGCATATGGCTTATTTTCTTTGTTCTTTTTTCCATGAATATATGTTCACTACTGCCAAGGGCAAAAACAAATATTTTAAAGAGGATGATAGAACAATATCCTTTAAAAAAGTAATTAAATGTTTAATTGATAATGCAAAAGACATTGATGTTTCGGAATACGATAGGATTAAATCAATTGAGGAACTTTTTTCTGGACGATTCTCGTCCAGAAGCATTCGGCATATTACTACTCACCGTTATCATACTGGAGTACTTTCAGTCAGAATTGAAGGAAGTTATAAAACCACTTCTCCTGCAACGCCTGAAGTGTTGTATGGTCATGTTGATAAAATCAGAGAAGAACTTGAATCTGACTTTAAAGCTATCTTTTTGGCTATAGAACAATACCTCAAAGTCGTTAAATGGCGTATTTCTAAAATTCCTGTAACTGGAAGGTAAACCCCATACCGTTACTTAGTTTATCATAAATTGTATAAGATTGTCATCATCTCGGAAATAATGATTATAGTACACACGATTCATTTTTCTGGGGTAGTGAAAAATCGCGAATCGTGGGTGGCTAGCGGTAGTAAGTAAAGAAGAACCCAGTAAGAATAAGGGTTTGGCGGAACTGGCAGACGCGCACGTTTGAGGGGCGTGTGGGCGACCGTACGGGTTCAAGTCCCGTCTCCGACACCATTTTTATGCCTATTTATCAAGGATTTCGGATTATATGGGCGTCGCCTTATATTGGCCTCAAAAACAACAGAGCGTGAGTGCCTAAAGGAGGTACCCACGCCTTACACATTCTTGTTTACGACTACCCTTCGGAAAATATCGAGGGTAGCTTATATTTATGGCCAGGAATTAGAAGATATTATCCGTCCAATCTAAATTTTTATTCGTGCTAAATTCCTCTCTGCTCTTCATATCACCCAGGTATAGAAGATAGCTTCTACTCATACGTACTTTACCTCGCGGAGTATCTTATTCTTCAACTGCGGTTTCAGCGCCTTTTCCGTTACCAGGTCAACCTTCCGGTCGAGGATATATTCCAAGTATTCCTTAAGGCTAAGGAACTCAAAAATATCCACCGGTTTACTAAATTCAACCAGCACATCTCGCGTCATTCGCTTCATCTCTGGCAAATGAACCAAATATCCCCCATTCTACTCACGTTATACCTCTGGCGTAATTCTTCTAAGTTTTTCTTTATGTCCGCATGTGGGTTTAATGATGCCATTTCAAACAACCTTACAAGTAAGCCCTCCACAGCAGCAACCACTCGATGGCATATAGCCTAATTTTGCCTATTGAGGTCTTTCTTGCCTTCCCCACTTTAACGGCTGGAGACTACTCCTTTTCCCCATTGAAACCCTCAGATCTATCCGGTGCCTAACTCATTCTGCCGATGCAGCAGTGTGAGCAACTGGACTACAAAGACTTCTTAAAGTATAATTTATTTATTTAGAATAAATTCAAATAATAGGGGAAAAGACCTTTAGAAAGGGACAACTTATGCAAGTTTACGAGCGGGTGTCTACTGGTCTCAACGGTCTGGATAAGGTTCTTGATCAGCTGCGCTTGGGTGATAACGTGGTATGGCAAGTCGACAGCATTGATGATTATCGGCACTTCGTAGAACCATTCGTTCGTAATGCGTTATTAGAAAACCGAAAGATAGTCTACATACGTTTTGGCCAGCACGAAGAAGTTGTTACTGCCCAACCTGGCGTAAAAGTATATCAATTGAATCCCAACCAAGGGTTCGAGTCATTCTCGAATGAGGTTCACACCATAGCAACCAGCGAGGGAGAGGGCGCCTTCTATGTTTTCGACAGTCTTTCCGCTCTACTTTCTGTATGGGCAAATGACCTTATGATCGGAAATTTTTTTAAGGTTACCTGCCCTTACCTGTTCGAATTGAACACCATCGGTTACTTCGCCGTGCTGAGAGGCATGAACTCATACCAGACTATAGCCCGTATCAGGGAAACCACCCAGCTCCTGCTGGATATCTATTGCTTTGAAGGCCGCTTTTACTTGCATCCACTCAAGGTGTGGAACCGCTACTCCCCGACCATGTTCCTTCCACATGTTGGATCCGGGGAGGACTTCATGCCGATAACCAGCAGCGTGGAGGCGGCTAGGCTCTTTTCCCATTTCCAGCGCCAAGGTCTTGGCGACGCAGGGCGCAAGCTCGATTATTGGGACCGGGTCTTTATCAAAGCCCAGGAACTGATGGAAAAGCTGGAGACGGGCGATACCATATACCAGATTGAAGAACGGGAAATGGTTGAAGACTTATGCCGTATGATGATAGGAAGAGAAGAGCGGCTCCTGGCCTTGGCGCGTAAATATTTTTCTCTTAAAGACCTCCTGAAGATTAGAAACCGCCTTATTGGTTCCGGGTATATCGGCGGTAAGACGGTAGGAATGCTGCTGGCCCGTAACATTTTGCGTAATGATCCGCACACTAGATGGCCTTTTCTGCTTGAAACACACGATTCTTTCTACATAGGTTCCGACGTTTACTATACCTACTTGGTGGAAAACGACTGTTGGAAGCTTCACCTGGAGCAGAAAAAAGCCGAACATTACTTCTCGGCAGCGGCAGAACTTAAACAAAGGATTTTAGAGGGTAACATATCCAGTGTCATCCGGGAAGAGTTTCAACAGATGCTTGAATACTTTGGCCAATCTCCTATTATAGTACGTTCCAGCAGCTTGCTGGAGGATGGGTTTGGAAATGCCTTCGCAGGAAAATACGCCAGCCATTTCTGTGTCAACCAGGGTACCCCACAAGAGAGATACCAGTACTTTGAAGAAGCTATTAAATCTATCTTCGCCAGTACTATGAGTGAAGATGCGCTCGCCTATCGCCAAAAAAGAGGGTTAGCCAAATGTGACGAACAGATGGCGCTGCTGGTGCAGAGGGTCTCCGGTTCCTACCACGGGCGCTATTTTTTCCCTGATTTAGCTGGGGTGGCCCTGTCTTACAACCCTTTTGTGTGGCGGGAGGATTTGGACCCGCAGTCTGGAATGATGCGGCTGGTTTTAGGGCTTGGAACCCGGGCGGTGGACCGGGTTGAGGATGACTATCCTCGGATAGTAGCCCTAGATAAACCTCTGGCGCGTCCAGACTCAAGCATTGACGAAATACGTCGTTTTTCACAGCATAAGGTAGACTTACTGGATACCCAGACCAACCAATGGAGCACCGAGCCTCTAAACCACGTGGCCGAGCTGATGTCTGGGCTGCCGAACTGGAACCTTTGGGCGATTCGTGACAAGGAAGCTACCAGCAAAATGAGGGAATTGGGTATAGAGGATAAAGAAGCATGGGTTCTGAATTTTAAAAAACTCCTTGGCGGAACCTCATTTGCCCCTATCATCCAGAAAATGCTACAGACGCTGGAAAAGGCCTACGACTACCCGGTTGATATCGAGTTCACTGCCAATTTCGATCAAAATGGAGAATTTCAAATCAACCTGCTGCAGTGCCGCCCTCTGCAGACATACCAGAAGGCTAGAGCACAAACCGGTCAATTCACTCCCCCGCCTAATGACATATTGTTTAAAACCAAGAACAGCTTCATGGGTGAGGACGCCCTGCAAACAGTTAACCGGATTATCTATGTACAGCCTGAGGAGTATTCTATCCTGCCAATCTCAGATAAATACCAGATAGCCCGGGTTGTAGGTTACCTGAATCGATTGCACAGCGACCGCGAATCCACTCAACTCATGTTGATTGGGCCAGGGCGATGGGGAACCAGTACCCCCGCGCTGGGGATCCCGGTCTCCTTCGCAGAAATAAGCAACACCTCGGTACTGGTCGAAGTAGCTTTCCCGAAGGGCGGCTATGCTCCGGAGCTATCTTTTGGAACTCATTTTTTCCAGGATCTGGTCGAGAACCATATTTTCTATGTAGCTTTGTTCCCGGGTAGCGATGGTGTGTCTTTTAACTGGGAATTCTTTGATCAGGCCGAGAATTCATTGGTCCAGATGTTTCCCGAATACATGAAGTGGGAGAAGGTAATCAAACTAATCGATCTGGCGGACCTGAAACGTACCCTCTGGTTAGATGCGAACCTCTCATCAAGACAATTACAGTGTTACCTGCTGTAGCTATCCCTAAAAATATTTCCGTTTCGTCGGTCTGGAGGTTTGCCGCTAACTTCCTCAGATTACCCGTTACCAGGGACACCCTTCTTAACTATCCTCGCCGTTCGGGACTGTCAGCGCCCGCCGGGTACATAAATAAATGAGGGCTGTGGTACAGCCCTCATCGGATGGTGCAGTAAACTGTTTACTGTTATACGATACCCTGGGCCATCATAGCGTAAGCTACCTTTAAAAAGCCGGCTATATTCGCCCCGGCCACTAGATTGCCTTCAAACCCGTATTCTTTGGCGGTCCGACTGGAATTGTAGTATATGTTCTGCATAATTTGTTTCAGCTTGGCATCGACCTCCTCAAAGGTCCAGGAATACCCCATGCTGTTCTGGCTCATCTCCAATGCCGAAGTGGCAACCCCTCCCGCGTTGGCTGCTTTTGCAGGTCCAAACATAACCTTGTTGTTTAAGAATACCTTTACTGCTTCCGGCGTCGAAGGCATGTTGGCACCTTCCGCTACCACCATAACCCCGTTTTTCACTAGAGCCAGGGCCGCCGCTTCGTCAATCTCGTTTTGAGTTGCGCAGGGAAGTGCAATATCGCACTTTATATTCCAGATTCCTTTATAGTCATCACTATAATTACAAAGGACGTGTTCATCAGTGTACCTCTTTATTCTCGCCCTTTCCACCTCTTTAATTCGCTTGCAGGTATCCAGTTTTACACCAAACGGGTCATGAATGAACCCATTGGAATCGCTCATTGCGATCACTTTGGCTCCTAGCTCTTGCGCTTTTTGGGCCGCGTATATCGCCACGTTGCCTGACCCTGAAATAACGACTGTCTTACCGGCAAATGTTTCTCCCTTAGATTTTAACATTTCCTCTACAAAATAGATTAAGCCGTAACCGGTGGCTTCAGTGCGTACCAAACTGCCGCCATAGGTTAAGCCTTTACCGGTCAGTACTCCCTCGTAAAGGGAGGTGATTCGCTTGTATTGGCCATACATGTAGCCAATTTCACGACCGCCTACCCCGATATCTCCTGCCGGCACATCAACGTCAGCTCCTATATACCGGTACAATTCGGTCATGAAACTTTGGCAAAACCTCATGACTTCCATATCGGACTTGCCCTTGGGATCAAAGTCACTGCCGCCCTTGCCGCCTCCAATCGGCAGACCGGTTAAGGAATTTTTAAATATCTGCTCGAATCCCAGGAACTTGATGATCCCTAGATTTACTGACGGATGGAATCGAAGTCCTCCCTTATAAGGTCCAATAGCACTGTTAAACTGAACACGGAATCCGCGATTGACCTGAACCTGGTTTTGGTCATCCAACCACGGCACCCGGAAGATTATCTGTCGTTCCGGTTCCACAATTCTATCCAAAATGCCTTCCTCAGCAAAATCCGGGTGGCGCTCGATAACCGGCTCAAGCGACTCCATTACCTCAAACACTGCTTGGCTGAACTCGGGTTCGTTAGAATTTTTCTCAGCCACCTCTTCAAGTACCCGTGCGATAGTCCTCTTTGCCTCCATTTTTTACTCGCTTCCTCCTTACTCAATGTTATTATCGTTACGCCGCTATTCACCTTATAGCAGCGAAACCTTAAAAAGCCGACCCTAGTGGATATGAAGTAAACAGGATCAGCCACCATTCCTTGAATTCTCTTCAGCGGTTCTGGCCGACTTAAGCAGCTTTCCGCCGTATCGACATTTTAAGCGTGTAAATATGTGATAAACTACTTTACTTTATTCCATAGCCAAGCTATAATAAAATAAGACGTGTATTTTGTATACTTTATAATTAATACCTTATACTGTTTATATTCTATCAATTGAACTCCTGCTTGTCATTACTTTTTTTGATAATAAGTCATGGAGCACTTCAACTTCATGTAAATCCGCATAGCCAAAGAGAACGGAGACTGTTTCCTCGCGCAGTCTCCGTTCCCCTATTCTTCTGCTCTATGGGCAGGTTCTAGGCATTGTCTTTTTCATTATCCTTTAATTGGAAATATAGCCTTTAAATGTCAATGTATTCCATACTTGATAATCATTAGCAAATATGGTATGATTAATCAGAACATAAATAAAGGACAAGTGGGCATTTTGCTTTTGCAAAGTGCCCACGATGCTTTTTTATGCGATTACCATTAAATGTAATGAACAGGAGGACTGTCATGACTCGGAATATCGTCTTAGCCCCGCTGGTATTTGAAGGGCTGATACAGCATTTAGCGGATATGGATGAGGTGAAAAGTGGGAAAGACAATCGCTGCTTCCCTCGTCATCTCATTGAAAACGGTAATTTAAGTGAATTCTTAGAAGCATACTTATCGACATTGGAAAACACATTGGGAAACATAAGCACGTCTGAAGAAGCCACCAATGACTTTCCACTGGTTATAATCGGAAGCCAAATCGAGATAGAAGATCTTGATGAAGGGGGGATTTTTAAACACCGAATAGTACCGCCATTCCAATCAAAAGTAATTCCTGATGACATATCCTGCTTATCCCCACTAGGCCGGGCTTTACTGCTAAAAAGTGTTGGCGACTTGATTGAGGTTAACGTTCCGATGGGGAAGGTCAAATACCGGATAGTTTCTGTAAGATTATGAACATGAAGGAGCAGCAGGGGTTCATTCTGCTCTAATTATTGTTATCATTCATCTCTTCTTCTATGTTGCACAGAATTGTGTAAGCTGATATAAGGTTTATTGTATCTATTTTCATCACGCATTACATAATTTATCGAATAAATCCCATTGTGCCTTTGCAATTGACTTTTTTGCATTTATCATGGGAGTATATAAAAATGAGTAAGCTTCAGCACTATCGCTTTGGCACAGAAAACAAAAAGGGGAAAGAATTTGCCGAATGAGGGTACCGCTGGCTATAAAGCAAAACTACATATTCCGCCTGCTTACTTCATTTATAGGGTTGTGGAATTCACGGGACGGCCTGAGCTTTAAAAACGTACGCTTAAGTCATTTGCAGTATTTTCTTGCTTTGCCTTTGTCGCTCACTTTCGCGAATATGCAGGAAATATTGTTCCAAAGCGACGTCCAACTGTTCGGACTGGATGCTAAAACCCTTATTTTCATCGTTTATTGCCTCGGAGCCGGGCTGCTGTTTGCCCTTTCCAGCGTCAGGAACATGATCGTTGTATCAAGAGTATCTGCGATCATCATCGCGGCGGGTTTTATCCCCTGGATTTTTATGGCCGACGGGCCGGTCAGCCTGTTCCTCGCTTTATTATTCATGTTCGGTTTGGGGGGTAGCGTAGCCTGCGCCTCATTTGCCTATACCTTCGCGCTCAACAACCCGGAGCGTTTTCTGGGCGCTGTTATGCTCTCGTTTTTTTATGCCTTGGCGAGGCTTAACGCTGGATTACCGGTCATGCCACCGCTTTTTTACCTAATATTTTTGTCGATGCTCGTGGCCGGAACCGTGTTTTGCCTGGCTCTGTTCAAAACAGCGGACTTTGCCGATCTGCTTGAAAAAAACCAAGCCAAATTGAATTCAGCGATCAAGCTCACGCTATATTTCTTTATCGCTGCTTACTGCGTAGATTACTTCTACTATTATCTGCCCGGGTCTTCAGAGCCAAAAGCGATGGCCTTATCTGGATTGTTTGGCTTATTGGCGGTCTGCCTGTCGGTGGTGATGCAAATGGTCGCCAAACGCAGCGTATGGCATATGTGCAACCTGTTTTTTATCGCGATGATCTGCAGCTATGCCTTGTATTTCGCTCCCGACGGCTCGTTTTGGCGGGATGCCGCCGTATCCTTGCACGGGTTTCAGCTCATTGGGTACACGGTCATGTTTTATCTGCTCGGCTGCGTATTCAAAAAGCATGGCGATTTTCGCCTGTTCAAGCTTTGTTTGGTTGTTGTTCTGCTGGCAAGCGTGTTGACCTATATCATTCCCGACGCACTTTCCAAATACGCCCCGGCGCTTATGCTGCCGCTGGCGACAATTACGTCCGGCGCTCTTTTTGTCGGGTTTATGCTGCTGTCTCCCGCCTACGCCAGGGATCTGTTTTTTGCCGACTGGTCGGAGGATTTTCATCGCCTGGACATGACCGAGGCCGAAAGAAAAGTAGAACAGTTCGACAAGCTGGAAAACTTAAATCTCACGCCTCGGGAAAAAGAAGTAGCCGCTTTTCTCCTACACGGACTGACTGCCAGGCAAATAGCCGGCGAATTAAGCATATCACTCAATACCGCCAATTTCCATATAAAAAACTTATACAAAAAGTTGGGCATAGCCGGACGCCTGGAATTATTTTCCCGCTTTGGCGTTCAGACTACCACAGACAAATAAAAAAACTACGGAGATATGGGTATATCGTTTCCTATTAGATAAAAAAGAAAGTGTAGAAAGGGCACCCCTTTGCCGATAACGGAGGGTGCTCAGGCTGCGTTGCAGCAGCCGAAGGGAAGCACAGGATTCCCCAGAGGAAGTGGCGCAGCCACTTTTTTGCCTACCTACCATAATTGGTAGGTAGGCGAACCGGAAAATCTCAGGCAAAATTTAGAGGAATGAAAGAAGAGATGAAGTAAAAAAGTCTTTTCAATTTCTCAAACAGCTGCTGCGAGCATGCTTTACTGTCTAAGCATACATTGTCAACTTGATTTAAATAACCCTCCTCTGCCCCTGGGGCAAGTTATAGTTGGTTGCTGCGCAGCAGAGCATAAACACACGCACGAGTTTTCGTGCGGTAAGAACTAAAGCACGGCGATGTGGTGATTGAACATTTATGGAAGGCCGGATAACCAATGGTTAGCGTAATGGGGGTGCTATGAAATGTAAAAAGAAATGGTGATATTTTTTATTTTCTTTTCCTAAACCCGACAAGCCGAAACTGTATTTGTCAATCAAAAAGTTTACCATTGTGATCAATCTAAGGCAAGAAAAGACCTCGTTTAGGTCCATGATTCAAGTATCCTAATAATGAGGAGGCTTTATAGTGAAAAATGTAGCTGCAATTGTTACCCTGTTCCTGTTACTTATCACCATGACGGGACTTCCAGTGCACTCTGCCGCCATTACTCCAGGATTAAGCTTACCGCAGAACACGATACAAACCGTTGATCCATCCATATTAAGAACAATAATTCTGGCCCCGTCCGAGCTGACTGCAACATCTGCCGATACATCTGTTGAATTAACCTGGAAAGACAACTCAACTAATGAATCCGGTTTTGAGGTGGAGCGAAAGAGTGCTGGAGCTTCCTTTAGCAAAATAGCGACAGTCAGCGCAGGAATCACTACCTATGCGGATAGTGGATTGATTGCAAATACACAATATATTTATCGAGTAAGGGCCGTGACTTCATCAGCTTCCAGTCCATATTCCAACGAAGCAACTGCTACTATAAATACAACCCGGGTAATGAGTCCCATAAAGCCATCAACTCCACTTCAACCCTCCCTGCTTACCCCGGCGGTTCCAGTCAAACTTAGTGCTGTGTCCCTGTCAGGATCCGAGGTGGGTATTTCCTGGTCGGATCAATCCATGAATGAAAGCGGTTTCAAATTGGAAAGAAAGACTGCAAACAAGTCCTACGCGGAAATTGCCGTCATACCCAAGGATACGACCACATACAAAGATACGGGCTTACAGGAAAACACGATTTACAGCTACCGCATTCGCGCTTTTAATGCCTCAGGCACCTCCCTTTACTCCAACGAGGTTACCGTTCAAACCCCAATCGTTATTTATGCCCAGGAATTTGAAGGGCTGAAGAAAATTATTAAATACCGCATCGGGATGACCGACTATACAGTTAACGGACAAGTTCATACTATGGATGTATCTCCTATTATAATCAACGGCCGGACTTACGTACCGATTAGATTTGTGGCTGAACCGCTTGGAGCAGCAATTAATTGGGAGATTGCTCTTCAGAAGGTCACGTTCACCTTAAACGGAACAACGGTTGAGATGATTGTCAATAGCAATATGGCCAAGGTAAATGGAGTAGATACCCCAATAGATAATGACCCCCAAATTGTACCCCTGATACTATCTGAAAGGGTTCAGGTTCCCGTAGCCTTTGCGGCTAACAGCTTGGGCTGTGATGTAGCTTGGGACCCGACATTGCAGGAAATCACCCTCACATATCCCAAGTAATAAAGCATAGTGGTAGGCGTTAATTTTGAAACAAAGAAGCAGGTTGATGCCCGATTGCGGGACAACCTGCTCTTTGGTGAAATTCGAAGGAGGTTGATAACGTGTACAAATGGAATAATATCCGGGGATGTAAACGGCTGGCCTTATTATGCGCCTTGGTACCGCTGCTTTCCTTGTTTCTAGCCTTTCCCGCCGCGGCCAATACCGTTCTTACATCTCCGGCCGGAGGAGAGTCATGGACAGTGGGCAGTACCCATAACATTACCTGGACGCCCATACCCGAAATTTTTACCGAGATGACTCTGGATCTGGATTTTAGCCCTGATTCAGGCGTCACCTGGACTTCCATCGCGACCGATTTTGAAATAAGTGAGGGACAATATGCCTGGAAGGTTCCCAACACACCAACCACCAAGGCAAAGATCCGGATAACCGTATTTGTTAAAGATACCATTAAGAATACCACATCCACGACAGAAGAACTGAGCGGCGACTTTACGATTAAATCCAGTTCCATATTAACCCCTCATATTCCCTATAATCCAAATTTACCTCTTGCCCTGCCGCCCGCTGCACCAGGCAATTTAAGCGCTTCAGCCAGCTCTTCCAGTAAGATTGTTTTGAGCTGGGAGGATAAATCCAACAATGAAAGCGGTTTTAAGATCGAGAGAAAAAGCAGCGGCGATTTTGAACAGATAGCCACCGTGGCTGCCGATATCGAGTCCTTTCAGGATTTAAACCTGGACGCCGCAACCAGTTACGCCTATCGGATCAGGGCCTATAACGCATTTGGCGATTCCAGCTATACCAACGAAGCTACCGCCAAGACCGATAGCATAAGCATAATTACACCGCAGATCCCCCCAAGCATCCCTCCAACTCTGCCCGCCCTTGGTACGGAAATGCGCTTCTACATAGGTAGCAGTGATTATTATGTTGGCGATGAGATTAAAACCATGGATACGGTTCCTCAAATTCTGGAAAGCCGTACGGTTCTGCCTCTTCGCTATGTGGCTCAACCCCTGGGAGCTGCTGTAGACTGGAACGCTGATGAACAAAAAGTAAACGTGGCTCTGGGCAGTAAAACGATTATCCTGTTTATCGATAACAACATCGCCGTCGTAGACGGGGTGCCTAAAGCCGTTGATCCCGACAACAAGAACGTAAAGCCGGTAATAATGCCTCCGGGCCGCACTATGCTTCCCCTGCGCTTCATTGCCGAGGAATTAGGCTGTAAAGTTGATTGGAATCCCTCCACTCAGGAGATTAAGATTACGTATCCCAAGGAAATTTAAAGATAAAGGTATATTCATCTGACCGTCTAAGTATAGCTGTGCATGCCGCTCATGAGATAATTTACCCCAAAGAAACTGAACAGCACCAGCAGGAAACCCGCTACTACAATCAGGTTGGCGTTTTTAGCTTCCCATCCCGGCCTTTTATGCAGGTGCAGATACAAGGCATAGATCAGCCACGTGATCAGTGCCCAGGTTTCTTTTGGGTCCCAGCTCCAATAACTCCCCCAGGCCTGCTCCGCCCAGACGGCTCCCAATACTATAGATAAAGAGAGGAAAGTGAACCCTGCCGCGACTTCGAATAGACCCTTGCCGGCTCGCCGTCATTCTTCCTCAAAAGGTCCACAGCCGCCAGCCCGGCGGCCAGAGTGAATCCGGCATAGGCGATAACCGCGGTTAGCACGTGAATAGAAAGCCAGGGGCTCTTTAAGGCCGGCATGAGCGGGCTAGCCTCTGACAGCTGCCCCGGTATAAGTTTTATAGCGGAGAAAGTGAGCAATGCGGCTATGAGCATTACTGCGCCCCCGGCCTTTGCCGCCCCGCTCTTAACCTCGTACCCCAGATACATCAGAACCGTTACGAAGGTAAAGCTGATTAAAAACTCGTACCCGCTGGCCAGGGGCAGACGGCCGGCGATCATCGTCCGAGCTGTCAACACCCCCAGGTTGCATGCCCCCCTAATATTGCCGACCCAAACGCCAGTTTTAAAGCATTCACCCTCCCGGTTCTGCCTCCGGCAAAGTACAGCACTGCTCCAACCGAGTAGAATGTTAAATAATACTCCTTTTTTAGTTGCATCGACAACTATTTATCTGTATAATTGGTTGCAACGACAACCATTCCACCAATTTAAGGAAGGGTGTTGCCTTTGAATAGCGGGCAGTATTCAATAGCGAAGTGGATTTCCATACTCCACCGCAACGGGCAGAGCTACGTCACTAAGAAACTGAAGTACTATAACATCGGGAGCGGGCAGTATATCATCCTCCTGAACCTGTATTCGAACGATGGGATAAGCCAGGAAAAACTCTCTGACTATCTGAAGATCGACAAAGGCAGCATCGCGAAATCCATCAAAAAACTTGAAGACGAGGCTTACATCAAAAGGATCATCGACTCGGACGACAAACGGGCATACAAGGTGTTCCTGACCCAAAAGGCCCTGGACACCATGCCCATAGTGCAGAAAGCCATTGAAAGCTGGGAGGAAGTGATAGTAGCCGATTTGACAGAGTGTGAAAGACAGATGATCGAATCGCTGCTGAATAAAATAGCCCATAAAGCGTACTCCATCCACAAATGCGAATAATGCACTTCATATAGGAATTAAACAAGTTACATTCAAGGAGGCTTCTGTTGTATGGCAAAAGGTAATATGAAGACGATGGACGGGACCAAGGCGGCGGCTTACGTATCCTATGCCTTTACCGAATGCGCATGCATTTACCCGATCACTCCGTCCTCCCCCATGGCAGAGTACGTTGATGAGTGGAGCGCTCAGGGGCAGAAAAATATTTTCGGCCAGACCGTCGACGTCACGGAGATGCAGTCCGAGGCTGGCGCCGCCGGGGCCCTGCACGGGGCGCTCAGCGCGGGCGCGCTTTCGACCAGCTACACCGCATCACAGGGCCTGCTGCTGATGATACCCAACATGTATAAGATAGCCGGGGAGCTTCTGCCCGGGGTGCTGCACGTGACCTCACGCAGCCTGTCGACCCATTCCCTGAACATCTTCGGCGACCACTCCGACGTCATGTCCGTCGCCCAGACCGGATGGGCGCTGCTGTGCTCCAACAGCGTCCAGGAGGTGATGGACATCGCCGGCGCGGCCCACCTGTCAGCCATCAAGTCTAGGATACCTTTCGTGCACTTCTATGACGGTTTCAGGACCTCGCACGAGCAGCAGAAGATAGAGACCATCGATTACGAAGATTTTGCCGGGTTGATCGATATGGATGCCGTGAAGACATTCCGGGACAACAGCCTGAACCCCGACCGCCCGGTTATCCGGGGCTCCAACCAGAACCCGGATATCTTCTTCCAGGCCCGGGAGGCGTGCAGTCCGTTCTTCGAGCAGGTGCCGGACATCGTCGCGGAGTACATGAAGGAAATCGGAAAGATCACGGGCCGGGAGTATAAGCCCTTCGATTACTACGGGGCGCCGGACGCCGAAAACATTATCGTGGCGATGGGCTCGGTCTGCGACACCGCAGAAGAGACCATCAACTACCTGATGGCCAGGGGTGAAAAGGTAGGTATCCTCAAGGTTCATCTTTACCGGCCCTTCTCGGACAGGTACTTCTTCGATGTCTTCCCGAGGACGGTGAAGCGGATCGCAGTGCTCGACCGGGTCAAGACCCCCGGTTCGGCGGGAGAGCCATTATACAAGGATATCTGCAACCTGTTCTTCAACTCCGACCTGAATCCGCTTATCGTTGGCGGGCGTTACGGTCTGGGTTCTAAAGACACCCTGCCCTCCGATATCGTGGCGGTGTTTGAAAACCTGAAAGCGGCGGAACCCAAGAACGGGTTCACCATCAGTATCATCGACGACGTTTCCTTTACCTCCTTGCCGAGGGGCGAAGAGATCGACATCGCTCCCGAGGGGACCATCCAGTGCAAGTTCTTCGGACTGGGCTCCGACGGCACCGTCGGCGCCAACAAGCAGGCGGTCGAGATCATCGGGGACCACACGGACCTCTACGCCCAGGCCTACTTCGCTTACGACTCCAAGAAATCGGGCGGGATCACCATCTCCCACCTGCGTTTCGGCAGGGAACCCATCAAGGCGCCTTACCTGATCAATGCAGCGGACTTCATTTCCTGCAGCAACCAGTCGTATGTGAATATGTACGATTTAACGGCCGGCCTGAAAACCGGCGGCACCTTCCTTCTGAACTGCACCTGGTCGCCCCAGGAACTGGACGCAAAACTGCCGGCGAAGATGAAGCGGTACCTGGCTAAAAACCGGATCGAGTTCTATACCATAAACGCGGTGGAGATAGGGAGAGAGATCGGGCTGGGCAACCGGACCAACATGATCATGCAGTCCGCTTTCTTTAACCTGTCCAGGGTTATCCCGATCGAAGAGGCGGTCGGCTACATGAAGGCCCAGATCAAAAAGGCCTACGGCAAAAAAGGCGATAAGCTGGTGAACATGAACAACGCCTCGGTCGACGCGGGTATCGATAAACTGGTCAAGATCGATATCCCCGCCTCCTGGGCCGATGCGCCCGATGCCCCGGCTGTGGAAAGGGAAGAACCCGATTTCATCAAAAACGTCCTGCGGCCGATGACCAGGCAGGAAGGGGACAACCTGCCGGTCAGCGCCTTTAAGGGAGCTGAAGACGGCACCTTCCCACCCGGCACCGCCAAGTACGAAAAGCGCGGCGTGGCCGCTTTCGTACCCAGGTGGATCAAGGGAAACTGCATCCAGTGCAACCAGTGTTCGCTGGTCTGCCCGCACGCCGCCATCAGGCCGTTTCTGCTGACCGAGCAAGAGGCCAAGAGCGCCCCCTCCAGGTTTGAGACCAGACCGGCCGTCGGCAAGCAGTTGGCCGGGTTGGCCTACCGGATGCAGGTCTCGCCCCTGGACTGCATGGGCTGCGAGGTCTGCGTCAACGTATGCCCGGCGAAGGAAAAGGCCCTGGTCATGGAAAGCATCGAAAGCCAGAAAGATGCTGAAGCGGCGAACTGGGAATTCGCGGTGACCCTGCCGATAAAAGACAACCTCTGGAACAAATACAGCATCAAGGGCAGCCAGTTCTGCCAGCCCCTGCTGGAGTTCTCGGGCGCCTGCGCCGGCTGCTGCGAAACACCCTACATCAAGCTGCTCACCCAGCTGTTCGGGGACCGGATGATGATCGCGAACGCCACCGGCTGCACCTCCATCTGGGCCGCCGCCGCTCCTTCCATGCCTTACACGACCAACGCCGAGGGCCGGGGCCCGGCCTGGTCCAACTCCCTGTTCGAGGACAGCGCGGAGTTTGGCTTTGGCCTGTATCTGGGGGTCAAGAAGATAAGGAAAAAGGTCGCCGAGCTGATGCGGGAAGCACTGTCCCGAGACATCTCACCCGAGTTAAAAGAGGCCTTCCAGGGATGGCTGAAGGGGATGTACAGTGCCGATGCTTCCAAGGCCGCCGCGGCCAGGATCCTGCCCCGGCTGGAGGGCCAGGCCGACCCGGTGCTGAAAGAGATCGCGGAACGGAAGGACTTCCTGATCAAGAAATCTAACTGGTCCTTCGGCGGGGACGGCTGGGCGTACGACATCGGATACGGCGGCCTGGACCACGTCCTGGCTTCGGGTGAAGATATCAACATCCTGGTCCTGGATACCGAGGTCTACTCCAATACCGGCGGCCAGTCCTCCAAGGCTACTCCTACCGCGGCCATTGCGAAGTTCGCCGCCTCGGGCAAGAAGACCAAAAAGAAAGACCTGGGCGCCATGGCGATGACCTACGGCTACGTGTATGTAGCGCAGGTGGCGATGGGGGCCGACCCGGCCCAGTGCGTCAGGGCCTTTCAGGAGGCCGAGGAGTACCCTGGTCCGTCCCTGATCATCGCTTACGCTCCCTGCATCAACCACGGTATCAATATGGCCAGGAGCCAGGAGGAGATGGTCAAGGCGGTCAAGTCAGGCTACTGGCACCTGTACCGGTTCAACCCTGAACTCAAGAAAGAAGGCAAGAATCCCTTCATCCTCGACTCCAAAGAGCCGAACCTGGATGCCTTCAGGGACTTCATCCTGGGCGAGGTGCGTTACAACTCACTGACCAAGCTGTTCCCGGCCCAGGCGGAAAAACTCTTCGCTAAAACGCAGGAAGACGCCCGGGAAAGATACGAGTTCTACAAGCGGCAGTCAGAGTGGTAAGACCGAAGACTGGCTGCTGGACACGAAAAAACGGGGGGCTGTAATGTCCCCCGTTTTTTATATTTAATCTGATTCGGCCTTAATCATTTTTATAGCGCATCACCAGGCGGTCTCTGCCTTCCCCGTACTCGTTCCGGCGGTAACCGGCCTCCACAAAACCCAGCTTCCGCTTGTAGACTTCGACCGCGCCGCGGTTGTCAGGGGCGACGGTCAGCTCCAGTTCGCGGATCCCGTCCCTGCTCATCGAACGCATGGACTCCTTCATCAGTTCCGTGCCCCAGCCCTGCCCCTGATGGCTTTTGGCTACCGCTATCCCGACCAGGTAGGCCAGTTCAGGGTTGTCCCAGTCCCTCAGGTACTGTGCCGCTCCCACCAGCCGGTTGCCGATGGTGAGGCAGTACACCCGGCCGTGCCTGACCAGCGGCACCAGGACCCACTCCGTCAGGCCGTCGGCGCCGAACGCCTCATTCTCCAGTTGGACGATCTGTTTTATCAGCTCGGGTCGGTTTTCTTTCAGCAGTTCTATCATTACCAGTAACCCTCAGACGATTATCAGTTGCTAGTGGAGTCCGCCTCCGCGCCGCGGTTCGACTGGACAGCCAGGATGAAGGCGGCCAGCAGCGCCATGGCGGCAATACCGATAACCCCAACGCTCTTCGCCGGCCCCAGAATCGCCAGGCCGCCGAATATAAACGGTCCCGCCATCTGGCCCAGCCTCCTGATGGTGCTGAAGTACGCCAGGGCAGTGCTCTCTCCCAGCCTCTGCGAAGCGGGCAGCGACAGGTAGTAGTTGTTCTGCGCCACCAGTCCAAAGCTGTCGGCCATTCCCATCAGCAGGATAGCCGCCAGCGCCGCCCACAGCGTACCCTGGCTGGCGAACAGCAGCAGGGCCAGGCCTACCATCCCGGTGGATATTATCGTGCCGCTCCTGACCCCGATGCGCTTCTCCAGGTAGCCGCTAAGTATCGGGCCCAGGTAGATTACGCAAAGCCCGTAGAGCAGGAAGCTGCGCCCGATGTTGGAGGAGGAGAGGTCGATGCTGGCCCCGAACAGCGGGAAGAAGTAGTCCATGAACATGCTGCAGACCGCGACCGGGATGATTATCAGCACGAAAAATCCGATAACCTTGGGGTCTTTGAAAAATGCCTGCAGCCCGTGACTGATCTGCTTCTCTTCCAGGTGCTCGGGTTTTACGCTGACCCGGTCGGTGAATATCCAGGCGAACAGGGCGGTAAGGGCGACGACCGCCAGCGCCACGAAGAAGACGTTGGCGTACCCGATACGGTCAGCCAGCAAGGCGCCGATCACTATCCCGCAGTTGAAGCCCGCGAACACGCCCGCGTTATAAGCGGACAGCCCCGCGGTCTTCTCCGCCATCGTCTCGGCCGAGCTGCTGTAGCTCCTCATAGCCATCCAGGACAGCCCGTACCCCAGGCCCGCCACCCCTCTAGCCAGTATGAAGGATGCCGCTCCGGCGGCCAGACCGGAGAACAGGAGACCCGCCGCCAGCAGGACAAACCCCATGAACAGCGGCATGCGCCATCCCCTGCGCTCGATCAGGTAACCCGCGAATATGATGGAGATAATGATGCAGAGTATCTCCATGGATATAGGCAGACCGAGCACCACGCCCTCCGAGAGCCCGGCGATGGGCCGGTAAAGCTGTTTCATCATGACCGGGATGTAGGACACGGACATGCTGGAGGCGATGAAGAAGACGAAGGCCAGCGGCCTCACGATGTCCGTCCCCGAGATGGAGGAGGCGGCACCGGACACCGCCGATAACACCTTCTCCCCGACGGTTTTAATCTGCCGCTTCAGGAAGAGCATGAGGAAGATGCTTATCTCCACCATGAAGAAGACCGAGGTTATCAGCACCGTCAGCGCGTCGAGGGTGATATTGTTGATCAGGTTCCTGATATACTGCTCCGAAAGCCGGATGTTGATGTTCACGCTGGGGGCGGGTTCCCCGGGTTTGCTGGTATTGTCGCTTATCAAAGGCATGGAGTAGCTGTACCCTTCCTTCTCCATTGCCCCGGCCCCGCCGGCGCCGGTCTGGTATAAAACGTTGCCCGGTCCGCTGTTGAGCGAGATGCTGTCTATCTCACGCACGGAGCTGATGATCCGGTTCATCCAGTCTTCAATCCCATGCAGGTCCTGGTAGGAGACCCCCCGGGAGATCACCGAGTTTATCTCCTTTTGAATTATCTTGGCTGTCAGGTTGGTGTTTTCCTGGGCCATGTTAACGTATGTCTTCGTAAACATGCTGAAGTTGATGTAGCCGTATACCAGCTGCGCCACACCCAGGATCGACAGTACGATTATGTAAAACAGCTTTCGGTTGATTACCCCCTGTTCATCGATGATCTTGAAGCGGTACAGGCACAGCGCCATTAAGACAGCAGTGACAGCGATAATAATAAGCATGTACTTCAGGGTCACGTTCGTCACCGGGGTCACCTGCGAGTCGACCACCTGCTTGTCGAAAATCATCTCCAGGTTGCCGATCCTGGTTCCGGTCCGGTCGTTGATGGGGAGGAAGACGTGGTACTTGTTCTCGTACAGCAGGGTCAGGTAGCTCTTGGTCTTGCCGCCCGATGTATACTCCAGCTTCTTATTCAATTCGTCGGGAACGGAGGTGTTGACCACCTTACCCTGCAGGTCGTAGGTTATTCGGCCGTCGACCATGGAGACCCGTACGTTTTCGATGTTGGGGGAGTACCCCTTGACCTCGGCCAGCAGTTTCTCAATTCCGTAGAAGCTGTCCAGGGGTTTGCCGTACTTAGCCGCGTATTCGATGTTTCTTACCGCGTTACCGCCCGCCACCGAGTAGCTGGCTGCGAGTGAATCGGTGTAGTTGGCCCGGTAGGATGAAATGTTGAGGGCTGCAGTGAACCCTAAAACCACGATCAAGAGTATAAAAACGGATACTATCAGGATCAGTCTCGTTTTTCCCTGGTTCATGTCCGCCCTCCTTAATTCTTAGGTTTGTTCCCGCTCTGGTATATCTCGTCGGCCACCAGGAGAATCTCGAACGATGGTCGATACCCCACTGTCTTAGCGACATCCAGGTTCAATGCTATATGCGGGGTGTTCTGAAAGACCTGCGGCAGGCCGCTGGCTGATTCCCCGTTCAGGATGCGGACTATGGTCTCCGCCCCGAAGCTGCCGATCCCGCTGAAGTCAGCCCGGGCGACGCTTATCAGGGCCCCGCCTTCGACCTCCTCACTGCCCAGCTGGGAGAACACCGGTATCTTTCTATCGTAGAACGGTTTGAGCACCTGCGGCAGCTGGTCGGGCGTCAGCATGGACATATAGAGGTAGTACGCGTCGACCTGCTGGGCCAGCTCCTCGTGGATGGCTATCATGTCGCGCAGGTACCGGTCGTTGTCGCTGGCATCGAGCGGCTCCTTGACCGGCCGGGTCAACACCTCGAATCCCCGGTCCTTGCCCACCTTCTCCACGTCGGCCACCGCGGCGAGGACCTTGCCCACCTCGGACTGCTCGTGCACCATACCTACCTTCTTGAACTGGAACACGTCGTGGAAGACCTGGACCTGGCGCTGGTACAGCTCGGGGTCCATGTGCGCCCAGACCCGTTCACGGCCGGAAGTCTGCACTGACTTGACTATGCCTGACCGGAAGGCATTGCTGGTGGAAAAGACCGTGACCGGGACGCTGTGCTGGTCGTTGGCTATCTTCAGGCCCGCCTTGGTCCCCATCACTATTACCAGGTCGATGTCCTTTCTTTCATTGAAGCGCTTGGTTATACTGTCGCCGGCGTCCTCCTCCATCTCGCTCAGGGTATAGTGGGCGTCACTGACGAACTCCAGGAAGGGGGAAACGTTGTTATTGGCGAGCCAGCTCCACATCTCCTTGGTGCTGTTCTGCCCGTCCACGTACTTCAGCCCGCTGGTGTCTTTGACCCACCCCAGCTGCTGCAGGCCTGTCACCAGGCCGTAAAGGGTGCCCGCGTAGTTTACGAACGGCTCGGTCTCGCAGTAGGCTATTCGAAACTTTTTCCCGTGGTTGTCATGGGGCTTGGTCGACTCTGCACCACCCGCCGTTGTGTCCGTCGCCAGGGCGAGTATTGGTACCGCCAGCAGGCAGATGGCACAGACAACGGCAATAACTCGCAGGGTTTTTCCAGGTTTCACTTTCTTAACGCCTCCTGTTGAACCGAATTTTAATCTCTTTTCCATCCCTTAACATTTAACAATATCATTTTAATTTTAACAAATATTCGGGGTAATTTTATAGTACAATTAGACTGCAGAGAAATTTTTTAGGTTTTTTTGTCGCAATATCTTTAATTCTTTGATTAAGGGGTGCGTTTGATAGTATGGACTCGATTCTGAAGAGGATCCTGAACACGGTGCTGATGCCGATCCGGAAGCTTTTTACCTCCCCCCTGAACAAGGCCAAGACCCTGTTTAAAAAGCTCATCGGCACTATCGCCAACCTTTTAAAGAACCTGATCTTCCTCAAAGAATCGAAGCGTGAACACTACGTCGGTATCGGCAACCTTCTCATATCCAAACGGCTGATCGCTATCCTGATTATCCTGATCCTGCTGCTGGTCTACGGCGTACCCAAGGTGATTCCGTTCGCGAAGGACAAGGTTTCGGGAACCAAGAACCTGCAAGCGGTCCCGGGTCAGCCGCTGGACTACACCGGCAAGGCCAAGGTGACTGACGCCTCGGGGAAGGTTACCTTCGAGGGCGAACTGGTCAACGGCGTGCCGTCAGGGGCAGGGAAGATGTTCGGTCCCGACGGGGCCCCGACCGCTGAGGGCCAGTTCGTAAACGGCGTACTGAACGGGGCTGGGAAGGTCTTCTACCCGGGCGGTATACTCAGGTACGAAGGCAATTTTACGAACGGGGAGTTCGACAAGCAGGGCAAGCTTTACAACGAGCAGGGGCAGCCGCTGTATGTCGGCGCGTTCTTAAACGGCGCTTACTCGGGGCCCGGCAAGCTCTTCGGCCCCAACCAGAAGGTGCTCTACGAGGGCGACTTCCTGAATGGGTCATATAACGGCCAGGGTAAGCTGTACGACGCCAACTCCAAGCTGGTCTATGAAGGGGGATTCGCCAACGGGCTGTACAGCGGCCCCGGCAAGCAGTACAACGAGCAGGGCGTCCTCCTGTACAACGGGACCTTCGTCGACGGCAAGTACGATGGGAAGGGCAAGCTCAGCACCGCTGAAGGCAAGCCGATGTATGAAGGCGAGTTCAAGGAGGGCTTCTACTCGGGCGCAGGCAAGGAATTCTACGACGATGGAAAAGTGAAGTACGAGGGGCAGTTCCTAGTCAACGCCTATGAAGGACCGGGTAAGCTCCTGGACCAGCAGGGGTTAACGGTCTACGAAGGGCTTTTCAAGGCCGGCGTCTACGAGGGGATGGGCAAACAGTTCGACCAGGAAGGCAACCTCCAGTTCGAGGGCCAGTACAAGAATGGGGTCGCCGAAGGCTTGGGAACCCTCTACAACAAGCAGGCGGGGGTCCTCTACAAGGGCAACTTCAAGGGAGGAGTGCCCGACTACGCAGGTTTCTTCGGGATGACCGGCAAAAAGCTGGAGGAGATACTCGGGCCGCCTTCCAGCTCCGTGATGGTGAACACCTCTCAGTTAATCAGCTACAACAACTACAACATGAACTATATCATGACCTACTCCTCCGACCTGAAGATGCTGACCGTGTCCAAGGTGGTCCTCCTGGGCGGCCAGGACCTTTACGGGGTCAAGCTGACCATGAATCTGAACGAGGTAAAGGAAGTCCTGGGCGCTCCCAGCAGCGAAACCCTGCAGGACGTCAGCGGCAGGAAGCTGCAGGTCACCAGCTACCGCATGGACGACGCGCTGCTGGAGTTCTACTCCATCTATCCGATCGGCAAGCTGGAGTTCGTGGAGATCAGCCCCTGACCCCGGCTCCTACTTCTCTGCTTTTTCTTTATAGGCCCACCAGTGCACCCGCACCTTTTCGATCTTGTTGTGCAGGAGTTTGATTCCGACCCGGAAAGACCCGCGGTTCGGGTATAGCACCGTACCCACCAGCACCTGGGCGCTGG
This sequence comes from Bacillota bacterium, assembly GCA_013178275.1. Lineage (GTDB taxonomy): Bacteria > Bacillota > Ch66 > Ch66 > Ch109 > Ch109. Next base: position 243,725 of record JABLWZ010000006.1, read on the forward strand.
GAGAGTCGTAACCGCTCTTGGCAAACACCGACGCGTCGCCGAAGAACAGCCGGTCGTTGATCTCTTCCAGGTTTACGCTTTCGTCACTGGCCGTCACCTCGGTGGCGGTGACTATCAGCACCGGCCCGGTCCCCAGGCCGTGATCGATCTCGTCGGAGAAGTAGCTGACCCCGGTCCTCGATTTGGACTCGATCCCGATGTCCGCCACCCCGCTGGTGATGTTGCTGGTCGCCCGAGGCTCGGGTATCCCGAGCTGGAAATCGAACTCCCGGTTCCCCTCATCGTAGTTTACCAAGAGCTGCGGCTGGTCCCCAGCCGACAGGGTCACAGCCTTCGCCTTGACCCGGAATCCCTCTTCCGCGCCTCCGCCACCCATCAGTCCCAGGTTGTACAGGTCAGAGACGTTGTAGACGTATTCTCCCATCGGGACCGGTTCCACCTTCTCGATCAGGAAGGTCGGTCCGATCTTCAGCAGGCTTATCTTGGCCAGGCAGATGCCCTGGTCGGGGTTGAAGCCGATCCTCTGCTCCAGGGTAAGGTCGAGGTACTGGTTGAGCACTTTTTCAGAAAGCAGGCCGGTAACTACCAGCATCTGGTTCGGCTCCGGGATATCCAGCCGGATCTCCCGGTCACCGACCCGTAGCTGTACGCTGTCGGTCTTGAGCGACACCCGCTCGGTTGCCTCGAGGTTTTCCCTGACCTTAAACAGGTACTTCAGTTCGTATTCGGTGTTCTGCGAGGCCTGGGGTTCCGAGAAGGATACCGTTCCCTCTGAGTCGCCGCTGGACATGATGCAGTTTTCGCCCACTACCCGGTATTTCAGCTCCAGGTGCGGGGTCTGCAGGACCTTCTCGATCTGCAGCTTCATCTCGAAGGTGCCGCCGGGGTTGACAAAGCGCGGAGTGGTCTGCCAGATCCTGAGCTTCCCGTCCTGGTAGATCAGTACCCGGCTCTCCTTTAAACTGGATACGCCGTGCCGGGTCGGATCGGGCGGCTCCTCGGCCACGTAGAGCCGGTAGTTCTCCATGGTCCGGTTGTACTCACTGACCTCCTCGGGGCGGGTGGCGGAACTGGCTACCGAGTGCACGGGCTCCTTGCCCAGTTCCTCGTAGTAGAGGTAAAGGTAAACGTCCTTGGCGTATTCGTTGTTGGTGAAGCCGTCGAACATAGAAAGTTTCTGGGTGACCGGGGTCGCTACCACTATCTCCCGGCCCGCATAGTCGATGGCTACCCCGGCCTCCACCGAGATGGTCTTCTCATCGACGGCCACCACCTGGAGTCCGCATACCACCCCGCTGCCGTGCAGCAGCCGGTTGATCAGCCTTCGCTTGTCGTTGAAGTACTTCTGCTCCGAATCGAAGTCGCGCACCGTGAGCAGCTTGCCATAAAAGAAGCGGTTCCTTTCAAAGGGATAAAACCTGGTGTTCTTCATGACCAATCCTCCCGTTTCCTTAAAATTAATATTTATACCTGAAAAACCTGTTTATCTAAGCTCGGCGTCCAGATCCATGCGGGTGTGGGTCTCCATCCGGTTGTCCTGCCCGACATCGATCAGCATCGAGTCGTAGGGGATGGACGTCGCCATATCCAGACGCAGCAGGGATACCTCCGACAGGTAAGAATTGATCCCCAGGTAGGTATGCATGTCCATGTAGATCCAGGGCTGCAGCACGACCAGCTTGGCCTCCGTGAAGGCCGGCTTCTCCTGGTCCAGCATCTTCTGGACCACCAGGTACCGGTGCTCGTTGGGGACGCGGTCCCTTTTGACCATCACGCTGAAGCAGTACGGGTTATCCGAGTACAGGCGGTCGATCAACTGCTTCATCTCGGGGTTCTGCCTCTGCTCGCTGACCTGGAAGTGCTCCACGATCAGCGGTTTTTCCCCGGTGTAGATCTCGACCATGGTCTCGATCCCCTGCCGGGTGCCGCGGTGGGGATAGATCTTCGGGGCCTCCCGCACCAGTCTCCGCAAGCCCTCCTCACCCAGGTTGTCGTCAACCGCGATAGCGATCCAGGAGGCCAGCCAGCGCAGGTAGTCGTGGGAGACCACTTCGGGGTCGAAGTACCTGGCTATCCCTTCGATCTGCTCCTCCATCCCCATCAGGAAGCTGTCGTACAGGGAGAGGAACCGCTCCAGGAAGTCCCGGCTCTTAGGCTCCACCGAGTAGACCGCCGGGAGGCAGCTCAGCAGGGACTTGCGGGGATAGTACACCCTGATCCTTCTCAGCACCGGGGTGTACCGCTCGCTCCCGAAGAACTCGATCACGAAATAGAGGTACCGGCCCCGGGTGTTGTGCAGCAGAGCGTCCCGGGGATTGGTCATCGGCTCGATCGACAGGGTCTTGATATATCCCAGCCTCGCTGACAGCGGTGCCCCTTCTCCAGACAGGAACCCTTCCAGGTCTACTACCTCGCCATTGACTACCGCCTGTTTCCGGTCACTGGCGAAACAGTACACCCGCACCTGGGTCTCCTCGGGGATAATGGCATCCAGCTCTATCTTGTGCCAGACGGTCTCCTCCATCGTGCTGTCGAGCGCGGCGGAGAAGTAGTAGCCCATCGGCAGCCCGGTTTCCTCCAGCGGGGTTATTTTGTTGCTCATGCTCACGACGCTCAGCGACAGGTTCTCGCTGTTCAATACGTACATGCTGCGGCCGGTATGGTCGATCAGCAGCTTGTCGGCCCTTCCGTGCACCCCGGTGACCCTCAGCAGGGCCCCTCCGGAGAGCTTCACCACGTAACGGTCCTCCTCCGCGTCCTGGTTCGATTCGCGGCGGTCGCCTAAAAACACCCCGCCTTCCCGGTCCAGGGCGATACCCGCAGGGTCGATCGATGTATCGACCTCCTGGCGGCTTATCAACCGCCCATCGGGGTCAAACCCCAGTACCACCCGGCATGAGGCGTCCAGCACCCAGACCGACCCGTCGACCCTGGTGGTCACGAAGAAGCGGTACCTCATCCGGGGCAGATCCAGGCCCTCCTTGAGCCGGAACGAATCGTCGCTGAAAAGCGCCACGACCCGGCCCGAGAAGTCCAGCGTGGCAACCGCCATCCTCACCCCGGCGGGATACTCCGTCCGCCCCTCGCTCACCCTCGGTTCCCCCAGCGGGGTCACCACAAACACGGTGCCGGCGCTTCCAGCGGCGGCAGCCACCGGGATGACCTCCGGGTTCGACCAGAGAAGCTGTCCGTTGTTCAGCAGGTACGCCGATATCCCGACATTACCCACCATGTCGGCCAGGTACAGGATGTCGTCCCCGACCGTTATCAGGGCGTAGCGGGAGAAGAGGCTGTGATGGCGGTTGAACACCTGCTGCCGGTATCCGCTCTGGTACTCGTACGACCAGAGGGTGCCGGTGTCGTCCAGCAGCAGCAGCAGGCCGTTGCGGGTAACCGCGAAGTCCATGATCTGGGCGTCCCCGGTGACCTCCTCCTGCCTCACCACTTGGGAGACCAGATACTGCTCCGAGCTGTTCAGCCGAAGCTCCCGGTCGGTTATGTCGCAGTTGACCGCGTGCCCCTTTTTCCAGTCCGATGCTTTATTCAATGAGAGAAAATTGATTTCACGCTGCATTATATGTCCACCCTTCAGGCAGAGGTTAAAGGTCCGTGGTCTTGATCACCCTTATCTCGCAGTCCCCCAGGTAGGGCAGGCCGTACGGCGGGAGCCCGATATCCCCGTTAGCGTCCTTGAAGACCCCGGGACCCTCGGCATTCAGCTGCAGGTCCTGGATATACACGACCCCTTCCATCCTCGTTATCACCCCGTAGATGTCGCCCTTGTATACCGAACGGCCGAAGGGCCAACCCCCGCCGTCCGATTTGTCCAGCGGCTGCAGGTAGCGGTCCAGTCCAGAGGTCACCTTCCGGCTGTCCATCTGGCTGTCGGGGTTCACCACCACCACCGCGTAGACGGTTATCCGGATGTACTCCGCCGGGATGACCTGAACTCTGGTGGTTATCAGGCGGTACCGATCCAGGTGCCGACGTACGGTCTCGAGGAACCCCGGACTGGTCGCGGGCTTGACCGATTCGCTGAAGGGCACCACCACCACCGTCACCTGCGCCGGGGCGTGGCGACGGGGGTAGTCGCTCATCCCCTTGGTGTAGAGGGGCAGGGCCTTGGCCCGGGCCACCCGGAGCCCTGGCGTCTCCATGGCAATCCTCTCGTAGTCCTCCGAGGTCACCGCACGGGTCGGCCTTTTCAGTTCCTGGCGGAACCTCCGCAGCGCATGCTCGAATCCCTCGGGGTCCATTCCGCCCCTCGAAGGGTAGGCATTGGTGACCTGAATCCCCGGGTTCTCGGCCGGCAGTGTCAACACCTCGTTTATCTCTCCCTCGCGAACGTTGCCCCTCTCGGAGCCGCCGACCTGGAGGGCCAGTATCAGTACATTGTCGTGTTCCGACATCCCGGGGGCCATGCCGTGTTCGTTGTCGCCAAAGACTATCTCACCCGTCTCTTCATCGAGCCGGTAGTGACGGTCTTCCGGGCCCGAGGTATCGAAATCGGGCACCATGGTCCAGTCCTGCCAGGAGTACCCCGAGCCGCCTTTGACCCGGTTCCCTACCTGAAGCCGGAAACCGGCTTTCTGGATCCTGCTCCAAGGTATCGGGAAGCTCTGGTGCGGCAGCCCATTGCTGCGTCCCAGCAGCCGCCGCTCCCTGAACTCGGGCCGGTAAGAGACGGCCCTCACGTTCGCCTCCCCGCCCGTTCCTGGTACGGGTCCTTCCAAACGTATCACGATTTCCTTCGTATCGGGGTTAAAACTCCTCGTGTAGCGGTTCTCCCCCGGGCGGCCCTCCGAGCCCTCTTTGACCTCCGGGCAGAAGCGCCAGCCTCCGTCCCGGTCCCTCAACTGCACCTCGACCACCCCGCTGTTCGAGAGGTGATCCGACAGCACGATTTCAGTCCCCGGCTCACCGCTGCCGTCAAACTCGTACACCTGGCTCATGGTCTGCCGGTTGACCGCGCCCACGGTGTTGAACGCTGCCCGTTCGATGCGGGGGACGACTTCGTACCCCGGCCTCTCCAACTGGCAGCAGACCCAGTACCTCGCCAGGTCGGCGGCCAGGGGCATCTTGCTTGGCTTCATCGCGGTCGGGGCTGTCATCAGCACCTGACCGCTCTGGGAAAGGTCCAGGGTATCGTCGCGGCTGACCTCCATCGGGCGCCAGTCCGCCCCATCGATGCCCGTCTCCCCATAGTAGTACCAGGACACCTGCGCGGAGGGGACCAGATCGAAAGAACCAGTTTCCAGCGGAGTCCGGGGTACCGGGTAGTCATCGAAGAGGCTGACGGACAGGGCCACCTCCTGGCCCAGCGGCAGCGGCTGATTCAGCCCCAGGTAGAACCGGTCGTGCCTCCGGGCCTCCCTCCCGAAGGCGAAGAAGGAAAGCCCGCGGGAGTCGTTAAAAGAGGTGACGTCCTGGTAGCGGCCCTCGGACAGGACTATTATCTTCTCGATCTGCGACGGTATCAGCAGGATGGGCTCCACGGTCTCGAAAACCTGATCGGCCGCCGCCACCTGGGTCCCCTTTGGCAGGATAAACCTGCGCGTCACACCGCTGAAGGAGACCTCTGCCCGGCTGGGAACCGCCTGACGCATATCGACGCCCAGCAGCTTCAGGAACTTAAGCTTGTTCTGGTGGCTGATCTGGTCGAGGTAGTACGCCTGCATCTCGGTCAGCCAGGCGAAAAGCTCTATCAGGGTGATCCCCGGGTCGTGGAAGTTCTCGTCGGTCCACTCGGGGAACAGCTTATGGATCGCCCGGATAGACTCCTCGGCGATCTGTCTGAAATTACGGTCATCCAGATTAGGCAGCGGCAGCATACAATCTCCTCGTTATATGACGGTTTCGGTTTTTCACTGAACCACCTTTACGGCCACCCGGTGGCTGCCGTTGGTTATTATCCCGTGCGGGCAGTCGTCCAGGGCCGCGGCGGTTATCTCACGCCGCTGGCCGTTCTCGACCACCTGCAGGGTTAAAGAGACCTTTTCCACGTACTTGACGGACCGGATCGAGTTCAGCAGCGAATAAAAGATGGAGATGTGCGGGTACTGTCCTATCTCCCAGCCGCCGCGGTCCCGGTTGCCGGTCAGCGAATCGAGGAACTGGTCCAGCTTATCCACAGCCTCTTTTTCGGTCAGAACCACCGTCTCCAGGTCGCTCACTCCGATCACGGCGCTGACCGAAACCTCGATCAAAACGGGCTCGATGACCCTTATCTTCCCCGGCCGGGTCACGATGTTCGACGCCTTCTCATTCAGTTCCTTCTCGATCCGGCGCTTGAACTCGATGAACCCGCGCCGGCTCCTCCCCTGCAGCAGGGTTACCAGGGTTATGCAGCCCGCCTCGCGTCGTCCGTCAGAGTTTATGTTGGGCAGGCACTTGATCTTGGCGATGTCGTGGGAGGACTGGCGGGCGATCCACTCGAAGTCGTCCGCGGTCACCGCCCGGTTGCGGTTCTTTATCACCTGCGGGCCGCGCCGGACGGCCTGCATCAAGGGTTCCATGTCGCAGCCGCCCTCCGCCGCCTCGGGGTTGAAGACCTCGTTGACATAGGCAATCGGGCTGAGCATGCTGTTTATCTCCAGCGGGCCGACATTGCCCTTGGCCCCCCCCCCTATGCTGTAGCGGACCTCGATGTTGTCACCCCCGGATGACGGGGGGATACGGCCGAACTCACCGTTTCCGAACCTGATCCGGCCTGACTGGCAGTCGATCAGGTAGTGGCGGTCCATCGATTCCGACTCGTAAAAGTCGTCCACCCGCTGCCACTTCACCCAGAAGCCGCGCATGCCTCCCCACTCGTCGAGTACGGGTCTGACCCCGGCCCCGGGGTCGTCCAGCAGCGCCTGCCTCTCCGATTCCGACAGTTCGGAGAGTTCGTCCACCCACACCTCTTCCCGCATCACCGGGGTCCGGCTCAGGACGAACTCCTTGTCAGGCTCCCCATCGGTGCGGCCGACGATCTCGGAGTTGATGCTCTCCCCCTGGACCGCCCGGATGGTATTGAGGTATATCCCCATGAGACCGGGGACCGGTCTCGGGTTGTTTTCATTCTCATACTGCGCGTCGACGTTGACCAGACGCAGCCAGTGCAGTTCCTGGCCGAAGATGGTCGCGGGAACAACATCGGGCGGCACGCTCAGCAGCACCAGCCCGCTCTCGGACAGCCCCCGGGTCTCGTCTATCGCCTTCAGGTTCTCCCACCGGTAGGTATCACCGGTTTTGCGCAGGTAGTCCCACTCGATCAGCGGCGGGTCGTCGTCTACGGGTTTTCGCGGTTCGAGCGACAGGTAGAGCCCGATCGGGCCCCTGACCACCGGACTGTCGAAGCCCAGGTAGCAGCACGGCCTCTCCGACTCCAGGCCCTTGAAAGGCCGGAACTCCTTCTGCCTCCCCGGCGTGCCCACGCTCAGGACCTGGTACTCCAGGTTGTTGCTCGAGACGCCGCATTCGGGCAGGACAGCCTCCTCGGGGTAGCTGTAGTCGATGCTGATGTTTTCCAGCCAGGGTATCATATAGATTCCTTCGTTCGCGTACAGGTTGCTGATGCTCAGCACCCTCGCCCTGATCCATCGGTTCAACTGGTCGTTGACCCGGGTCGGCTGGAGGTTGTCCGGACACCTGAAAACCATCTTCTTCTGCAGTCCCGCTGCCAGCATAAAGACCGATTCGAGTCCGGCGTCCTCGGGGAGCTTTACCCAGCCGTCCCCGTTGAAGTACTCCCAGGATACCTTCACGATAAAAAGCTGTGGAAGCGGCTTCTTCTCGAGGTCCGAAAGCCTCATTATCAGCTTCCACTTGATCTCCGGCTCCATCGTCCTCTCCATCACCCGCTCATCATATCTAAGGTCGAAACGGAGGCTGATGGTGGCCCCCTTCTTGGAAAACGCCTCCTCGCTCGCGAGGTAATAGGTGTCGTAAAGGCCGTAGCCCTCCCCGAAGGGGAAGTGTCCCGCCAGGTCAAGGGGTATATCGTTGTGAAAGGCCAGGTCGGGAGCCAGCCCCGGCCGGTCGTCCACATGGTTGAAGGCCGACTTTATCCTTATCTCGTCGAGCGCGATGTCGCGGACCTGGTTCAAGGCCCCCGGTTTAACGCTGCAGCAGATCCAGCGGTTGAGTATCCCGTCCACCTCGGTCTCCGCGATGCTCCCCGGCTCGTCCTTCCAGAGCACCACCCGGCTGCCCCGGCTCGCGACCCGGTCGAAGGGGCGGCTGCCTTCTTCGCCCAGGTAATACCACTCCACCAGGTCAGGGTTCGCCAGGGTCTCGCAGTAGGACTGCTGCATGAATTGGTTCGCGGAGTTCAGGACCTCCACCTCGATGACCGACCCTTCCCTGATGTTGAAGAGGCTGGAGTGCCCCAGGAAGAGCTTGTGCTCCTGCAGGTTGACCGGTTCCGGGCAGCTGAAGACATGCTGCACCGGACGCTCCAGCAGCTTGGCGTCCGCCAGTTCCGCCGCCGAGAGGGCGGTTATGCGGTCGAGCCGTCCGCTGGCGTTGTACGCCGCGACCAGGTTGGCCGGGGTCACCAGCAGGTTGGACTCGGTCTCGAATATCACCGGTCCGTCGGCGTCCGGGGGGCTGGCGGAGAGCCGGCTCCCGGACGGGACCAGGGCCTGGCCGGCGGTGGGCGAACTCAGCACGAAGGTTATGTAAGCCCTGGCCGGCCTGCTGGGCAGCAGGCTCACGTCCAGCAGGTTTATGAACGCCATCAGGTTCTTGAACGGCACCTGGTTGAACCTCTTGATGGTTTCCTGGTACATGTTGGCGAATATCATGAACAGGGCCGTGCCCGCGTCGGGGTTCTCGGGTGAGAACTTCCACTCCGGGGCGTAAAACGGCGCCATCTCTTTCATTTTCTGCATCAATTCCCGCATCCCACGCGGGTCGATCACCGGCTGCCGCACTTTTCCAACTCCATTCAACAGTCTTACTTGGTTCCCTCGTTGATGTAGAAGGGGTAAACCAGGTTAAACAGGTTGTTGGTGGACCTTACCTGGTAGCTGATATTAATCAGGACCAGGCCCACATCGGCGGGGTCTACCGCCGCGCTTACTTCCACCTGGTACACCCGAGGCTCCCATACCATGATGGCCTCCCTCACACTGGACTCCATCAGCCTCAGGGTGGTGTGATCGGTGAGCCCGAAGGCGTATTCGTGGATTCCGCACCCGAACTCGGGACGCATGACCCTTTCCCCTTTGGAGGTCGCGAGGATGACCCGGATGGACTCGGCGATGTCCTCCTCGTATTCCGAGAGCATTATCCTCCCCGATATCGGGTCAACCTGGACGGGAAACTTCCACCCGCGTCCCAGAAAGCTCTTCGCCATTTCCTTCAATCCTTTTTAACTGATAGTGCCGCTGGCCCGGGTTAGTTGATGTTGACCACCGCGCCCTTGATAGTGGTGGGCCCGGAGGCCTCGATATTTATCGTGCTCCCTTTCAGCTTCAGGGAGCCGCTGCTCTGGATCGTGATGCCGCTGGCCTCTATGGTCACCTTGTTGCCGCTGACCACCAGCTCCACCTTGGTGTTGGCTTTGACCGTAATCGCGTTGCCGTTGGTGTCGATGGTCATGGTGTTGTTCCCGCTGGAGTCCTTTATCTCTATCTTCTTGTTCTGGTCGTCGAGCATGATGGTCGCCCCGGCCTTGGACTTCAGGGTTATGCTCTCCTTGCCCGCCTCGTCGTTGAAGATGAACTCATGGCCCTGCTTGGTTTTTACCTTGTAGACCTTTATCTTGCCGTCGCTGCCGACGTACTCGTCCTTGCCCGTCACCGGGGGTTTGTCATTGGTGTTCCACAGGGCCCCGACCACGTAGGGTTCGAGGATGCTCCCGCCGTTGAAGGCCACCAGCACCTCGTCGTTTACTTCGGGCAGGAAGAATATCCCCCGCTGGGGTCCAGCGAACAGCGACGCCACGCGGGCCCAATCCGTCTCCAGGTCGGAGCCGCCCGCCGCCACCAGGTTCGGTATCTTCAGCTTGACCCGGCCCAGCCCCTCGGGGTCCTGGTTGTTGGTGACGATCCCTACCACCACCCCGTAGTATCGGTTGTTCTTGGCCCCGGTCTCCTTCAGCATCGGGTACACGTTCATATAGAGGTTCCCCCCAAGTGGATTTCAGTCATGTAGCCGTCGTCATCGTCCAGGGTATGGACCGCGGACACGATGTAGTAGATGCCGTTCAGTCCCCCCGCTTTCTCTATCTGAACGTAATTCCCCGCCTGGATGTTCGGGTCGCCGAACACCTTGAGCCTCCCGGAAACCAGCTTGGAGCCGTGGTAGTAAGCTATAGAATCGGCCTGCAGTTTGGCATCGGCCTGGGATATAACCTCGGACCAGGTCTCATCGGTTTTGGTCCCGAAAGCGGAATTCAGGAGCTGCTTGCCGGTCTTGGACTTGGACCCACCCACCATGGTTACCTCACTGGAGGTTCCCAGCACCGCCTGCTTGGTCTTGAAGTCGTAACCCCTCACCTTGACCTCCCCCACCTGGTCGATCAGGTCGATCGTCCGCGTGAGGTGGATGATGTTCTCCCCCCAGGTGAAGGTTTTCGAAGCCGTTACGTTCTGGTGAGGCTTCCTGAAGTAGACCTTGCCCAGGTTGACAAAGAACTCGAAACCGTTCATAACCGCCAGCCAGGAAACGAACTGGTAGTCCGAGACCTGGTTCTGCTCCAGGAAATCGTATGTTATGGTGGTGGCGGTGACGGTTCCTGCGGTGAGACCGTGCTCGCCGATTATGCTGCTCACCACGTCACTGTGTTTCATCTTCGCCCAGGACCGCGATTTGATCCCCTTCATCATCTTGAAAGACCCGTCCATGCCCTCTACTATCACCTGGTGATCCCCGTCCTCGGGAAGTTCCTCGGTGATCGTGGTTACAAACCCCTTGAACACCGTAACCGAGGTGTTGTTTTGATCGGCGATCTTGATCTCGATAGGGTCCCCCACATCCACGCTGCCCGCCGTCAGCTCGTCGGCCGGGCTGATGGTGAGGGAAAACGAGTCCGCCTTCTCGACGCTCAGGTCTATCATGATCTTCGCGATCGGCGCTTTTTGCCTGTCCAGGGCAGTGCCGTTGATAAAGAACTCGTGACGGTCCAGTGTCGACATTCTTTTACTCCAAAGCCGGAATAATCAGCTGACGCCCAGGTTCGAGGACCCGGGGATTCCCTATCCCATTGGCCTGCGCGATCTCCCTCCAGCGGCCGGGGTCCTCGTACTCCTCGTTCGCTATCATCCAAAGCTGTTCTCCCTGCTTCACCTGTCTTGATTTGGTGCGGTCCGCCGACTGTCGGGGGGTCTGCTGCAGCTGTTCCGTCACCTTGACCGCCTGGCGGAAGGTCACCTTCAGCACCGCCCGGACCGGAAGCCCCGAGTCGAGGAACATGGTGTACCGCTGGTTGACCTTCTCCACTACCCCCTTGAAGTCCAGGGAGCCCCACACGAAGCGGCATACCGGCGGGGTGTGCAGGTCGCTGTCCACCTCCATCAGTCCCACGATCTTATTGGTGTGGTTGCGGACGTCGGTCCCCTGCTCGTAGGTGTCGAAGTACAGGTCCATGGTCAGGTTGTCGGTTTCACCGCTGATGAACTGGGCTATGGGGGCGGAAAGCCCCGGCACCTTCTGAAAGTGGTACTTGTTGGTGGTGTCGATGGTATACTCGTTGGGGTTGAACAGGACCTTGATCGTCTCGTACTTGTTGCTCCTCTTGACGATTATCGAAGCCTTGCTAGCGCACACCCCGGACTACCCCCTTACAGACCTCTTCTTTTGCGGTCGAACCTGGTCTTCTGTTCGACCTCGCGGATTATCTGGTCGGCTATCCTCTTTACGTCCACCCCGTTCAGCCCACTCTGCGCCGGTACGCTGGCCGGGCTTATGCTGGTCTCGGTATGGATGTACTGCCGGTTCATCGTCTCGCCGGGCGTGATGTACCCACCTTCATTCGCGGGGGGTTGAGCCTCCCGTCGGTGGTCCAGCGGGGCCGCGGCAGGCGCTTGAGAACCGGTCCCGAACCTGACCTCGTTCAACCCCCGTATCTGCCGCACCACGTTCTCCAGAGCGGTCAGGCGGCCGTACCCGTCGGAGTCCGGGCCGGATTTTATCAGTATGTTCGTCACGGTCTTACCCGTTCCGATGTCCCGGCCTCCCAACCTTCGGTCCAGGGTGCTCAGCAGCATGGGGCTCGCGGGTATTTCCCGGGTTTGATACTGCATCGGCGGCACCGGGGGTGTCCGGTCACCCGTCGCCCCGGGGTAGGCTGGGAACACCTGGTTGACCTGCATGCTGCCGCTCAGGTGACCAGTCAGGTTGTGGACGATCAAAGCCATCCCGCTGTAAAAGCGTCCCAGCCGCTCAGCCGTCCCTACCGTTTCGCTCCCCGGAGCCCCCGAGCCTGAACCGCCGGTCTGCATCATCTGCCTCTGCACCCTCACCTGCTCCAGGGTGACCCGGTCGATGAGCCTCGATTCCAACAACAGATTCGTCAAGGGTACAGCGTTTATCTCTACCTCTCCCCTGGCCGGACGGGCGGTCGACACCGGCATTTCGTCCGTCCCGGTCCTCAGGAGGTACTCCAGCCGCTGCGCCGTGCCGACCTCCCTTATCGCCGATATACTCGCTCGATACGCGTTCGGGGCCTGGGAGCGGTAGCCTCCCTGACGGCCGACCAGGCTGTAAAGGACTGGCGCGAACCCGCCAGAAGTCCGTCCCGGCCGGTCGAAACCCCTGCGGGTTATCGATCCCGGCAGCCGGCTGCCGTAACCGGCGGCCTGAGCCATTCCCAACCGCTGCATCGCCTGGTCCAGGTTCACCCTGGACATCGGCACGGCCATTACCGCCGCTTCTATCATCGATCCATCAACCGCCGCCGGTGTTTCGGGCCCCGCCGGCCGGGCGGCGCTGACGGACTGCTGTCGTTCTGTTTCAGTCATCCCCGCCCACCGGCGGTAGACCATCTCTTCTCTTGGGTAAACGGGTCCCCGCATCAATGCCGATGCAGCGGCCGCCGCCCCGGTCATGGCGCTGCCAGTGAGGGGGGGGCCGGCGCCCCAACTGCTCAAAAGGGAGTAAGGACTCACACCCGCCCCGGCGCCCTGGATAGTGCGCAGCATCATCTCACCGACACGCTGCAGGGTCTGGTTCAAGTAGACCTGGCGGTTGTAAACCAGCTCCCGGTCGATCACCCCATGATTGATCAGCAGGCCCAGCCCCTGGTTCAGCGTCTGCAGCACCGATGTTTCAGCGGCGCCGCCCGCTCCACCGCCCAGGTGCCTTGGCGGCCGACCGTCCTCCCGGTCGGTTCCGATTTTGATATACGGTGCCGGCGGTACCGCCTCACCTTCCGGCTCTCTACTCGCCAACCGGGCCGGCGCGGGGATGTTTGTTAAAAGAGCTTCTTCACCGACGGCCGGCGGCCTGGCCGGCGTGGTCTCGGGTTCCCCCGCCGCCGGGTAGGTACGCGCCTCCCTTACCGCTTCACGCCAGCGCCGGATCTCCTTCTGGACCTGGCGGGTCAGCTGGCTGCCGGGTGACAGCCATCCCAGCGAGACCGTGCCGGGGTAGGTGAAAACCTTCTCCCCATATCGGTAGGAATCCCTAAGGACCATTCGGTCCCCGATGGTCGATATCGCGCCGGCCAGGGACCTATTTATTAGCGTAAACCGGTTCACCGCACCGACGGCAGAAGGTCCCGGGGTAAGTACCCTCGAAGCCCTGGTTGCGGCCATCGGGCTCATGCCGGCCGCCGCACCCCTATCCCCCGGCGGACGCTCCGCGGTCTCCAGTTCGATGTAAGAGGCTGCGCTCGATGCCTCCCTGCCCCCGGTGCGCAGCAGACCCTGCACCTGCTTGAACTGGCTGAGGATTATCCTCTCCGCCAGTCCGACCTCCGTTTCCCGGTCGATACGCAGCTGTTCGGCCGTCAGAGGCCGGTCGCCCGCAGACGGCTGGTCAGCCGCTGGTCTCGCCGCGAGCGCCCCTCTGTCAGGGTACCCCATATCCGCCAGCTGGCGGAAGACCAGCTCTCCAGCCGGGTATCCCCATCCCCCAGCGGTGATATAGTCACCCCAGGCGGGCTGAGCCGATACATCCGGTCCATCACTTTCTTCCTGGTAAGGCAGGTATTCCTGAACTCTCCCTTTTCTCCCTCTTATCAGGCTCAGGGGTGAGGCCCCGGTCCCCTGCACGATATTCAGCAGCTCCTGACCCGCCCGCTGCAGGAGCTGGTTCTGGTAAACCTGCTGGTTGAAAGCCAGCCCCTTGTTGACTACCTCCTGGTTAATGGGCATCATCAGGGTCTGGTACAGCAGCGTCGAGTAATCGGGTCCCGACCCAACCGCGCTGCTCATCCCCCTTGGTTCGGGGGCCTTATAACCCTTATCCCGGGCGGTGATCGTCTCAGAAAGACTTCCCACTGCTTCAGCCGCCCGGTCTACCTCGCGCTGGTGGATTTCCCTCTGTATCAGGTGGGTCAGCTGGCTGCTGTAAGCCATCCGCCACGGCTCGGCGGCACCAGGGGCGGCAAAGCCCGCTGCCGCCTCACGGCGGCCCCTCCGTAAACCCGGCCGTACCGGTACGCCCGGCACTGTGCTTTCCTCTTCCAGCTTAGTACCCTCTAAAACGCTTATCTCAGTGTCTTCACTAATGCCTCGGGCAGAATCGGGCGAAGGGCCGTGGGGCAGGACCTGACCTGGTACCCTTGCCGGGTCCGTCAGCACCGCCGCCTGGCCAGTCAGGGCCGTACCCTCTGTACCGGACCCAACGGCCGGGGTTATCGAACCCGGTCCTTCACCGCCGCCCAGGCGCAGCAGCCGCTGCATCATCTGAACCTGGCCGAGGATGATACGCTCAGCCAGGTTTATGTTTACATCATGATCCAGTCCCGGCCGGTCAGCTCCCTCCGCGGCGGACCGCTCCTCCGTCGGGGTCCGCGCCGCCGAGGTTCTTTCGCCGCGCGGTTCCGCCTCCGTCCTCTGGCGGTAGATGAGTTCCCTTTCCCGGAATCTCAGCCTCACGGGGTAGGCCCGGGGCACAAAATCTTCCACTGCTCCCGGACGCTGCTCCGCATCGGGCACAAAATCTTCCACTGCTCCCGGGTGCTGCTCCGCATTGGGTACAAAACCTTCCGTCGCTCCCGGGCGCTGCTCTGCATTGGGCACAAAACCTTCCGTCACTCCCGGGCGCTGCTCCGCATTGGGCATAAAACCTTCCGCTGCCCCCGGGCGCTGCTCCGCAGCCGTGGTAATCCATGGCTTGGTTTCCTGCCGGAGAGGTATCGCCCGACTAACTACAGTCGTCGACCTTATCAAAGAGCCTCCCCGGGCGTCCTGACCGGCGGCCCCGTCGGGTACGGCCTGGATCAACCGCGATGAGGGCTCCCGCAAGAGAGGCACCGCCCGGCTTTCACCGGCTGGCGCGACCGTTGGCGCGGCGCCCATCCTCACCCGTTCGGCCGCTACGTCCGGCCCGACTGGCAGCGCCTTCTCGATGCCTCCCAGGTACATCCGGATTATCCTCTCGGCCAGCTCCGATTCCATCCCCGGGACCGATACCAGCCGCCGGTCCTCCTCCGGGGCCGCGGCGCCCGATACCGCCGTCCGTTCCGCCGGCACCGAAAACAGGTAGTCTCGGAACCGCTGCAGGACCAATTCCGGGTTAAGTAAGTGCTGGTATCCCCCGCGCTGCGCCATCTCCACGACGGGCAACGGCAGGGTCCGCCTCTTCTCCGAGTCCTGCTGGTACTGGTTCTGCAGCAGCTGCAGCCGAAGGTTCACCAGCAGGCTGTACCAGGTGTCGCCAACCCGGGACCCCAAACCCGGGTACATGCGGAACACCAGGTCCAGCGACCTGGGAAAGGCGGAAAACGAAAAGCCATACCTGCCCATTATCTTCCGGGCAAAGCCGGCATGCCGGGGGTCCAGTCTCGGACCACGGGTCTTCCATCTCGCGTATAGGTTTAATCCATTGGCCCCGACAAGCATGATATAAACCTCACAGGTATCTGATACATCGAAACCTGGTTATTCTCGATCCCTTAGGCCAACTGCAGGCCGGTGTGCACCAGTTCTATCGTTTCAATCGCAACATTGCTCTGCGATCCCTTTAAATCGGGCCCGATCCACCTGACCGGGAAGGAATTGAAGAAGTTCCAGCGGCAGGCCTCATCACCCTTTTCGTCCAACAGAATGATCGACCCGTTCTTGCGGGTGATGATGCCGGCGGTCACGTCGTCGTACCAGTCCCAGAGCTCTCTGGAGCCGGTCGCTCCCCGCTTCAGGACCAGCTTTGGGTGCTTGGTGTATTTAATAAAGTGGTGTTCGAAGTCGTTGACCCCGCCTTCATGGTAGGGATCAATCTCGGTCTGAGCCTCCAGCCCGCTGACATCGGAAAACCCGGCCACCAGCAGGCCGTCGATTTCCACCTGAAACCTGAAAGAATATAGGGGATCCGCCACGCTGGTTATCACCTCTTCTTGAAGACGTCGAACACATTCTCGGGTTCATCGTTCAGTTTACGGTTGATGGAGGATATCTCCTCGCACCATCTCCGGCGCTCACGGTGCTCCAACTGCATGATCTCTTCCTGACTCCAGTGGAAATAGTAAGCGATGAAGGCCATCTCCTCGTAGATCCGATTAATCGGATAGCTCGCTATTCCACTGGTTCCAGTAAAAAACCCAGGCTGGTGGTGAACTCGTTTTCACACTTGGGACAGACCACCTTGACCTTGGGGTCCTCCATCTCGTTTATCTGCCGGTACAGGTTCTGCAGGAACAGCAGGTCAGAGGTGAACAGCTTCTCGATGACCTTGGTGTCGATGGCCCGGACGTCGCCCAGCTTGGTCACCACCCTGGCCAGCACGATAATGGTAAGGTAACCCGGGTTCTGCTGCACCCTCGGGTCGCGCATCGGCAGGACCTCGTCCGCCGCGGTCGCCAGGCGCATGATGCCCTTCCGGTGAAGGTTGCCCTGGTCGTCTATATACCCCCTGGGCAGCTCAAACTCGTACTCGGTCTTAAACTGCATGTCGAAAAATACCCCCGCTTCATCAAAGGTTAAACAAGGCTCAGGTCCCCTCGCGCTGCTGCTGGAGAGGGTTAGAAGCAGCCGGATACGGTCTGATTCTAACCCCTCGACCAGCATTTACACGATTATTAAGCCGTTCTCTCGAATCCCTCGAAGGCCAGCTCCAGGGTCTCGATCAGGACCGCCGACTCCGAGGCGTTCAGGTTGGATACCACGTACTTGCAGGGCCAGGCCTCGTAGAGGGTCCAGGTAGCGGTCTCGCTGCCTTCCTCGTCCAGCGCCTTGATGGTGACGTCCTTGCGCTCGATAGCCCCCACGATTCCTTCTCCGTCGCCCTTGAACCATTCCCACATATCCATGGCGTCGCTGACGCCCCTCTTCAGGGTAACGTTGCCTATCTTCGTCAAGCCCGGGAGTTTGACCGACCTTCCCTTGTTATCGCCGGCGCGGAACTCGATAACGTCGTAGGAGACGTTCATCCCGCTGGCTTCAGTAAACAGGGCCGCTTCAATCCCATCAATCTCCAGGGCAAATCTAAAACTCCGGTAGGGATCATTTCGATCTGCCATTCTGTTCTCCCCTTTCGCAGTAGTCAGTACTTAATAAAACCTGCTCGCGCCAAACCTCAGTCGACGGCGGAAGCCCGAGCTACGTAAAAACCCAGCGTTACTCGCTGTCGCGGGTCTTCTGGGTAATCCTGAAGATCACGAACTCCGCCGGTTTGACCGGGGCGATACCGATGACGCAGATCAGGCGACCGTTGTCTATATCGTCCTGCGACATGGTTGAACGGTCACACTTGATGAAGAATGCTTCATCCTGTGTCGTGCCCATCAGGGCTCCAGACCTCCAAACCCCCATCAGGAAGCTGTAGATGGTGCGGCTGACCCGTGCCCAGAGGGCCTCGTCATTGGGCTCGAACACCACCCAGCTGCTGCCGTTCTTGATCGACTGCTCCACGAATACGAACAGCCGCCTTACGTTGACATATCTCCAGAGGCTGTTGGAACTGCAGGTCCTGGCGCCCCAGACCCGGATCCCCTGACCGGGGAAGAAGCGAATAAGGTTGACGCCCTTGGGATTGAGGATATCCTGTTCCCCCTTGTTGTACTGGCAGTCGAGCCCCACACAGGCCCTGACCACCTCGTTAGCGGGAGCCTTATGCACGCCGCGGGTGTTGTCCGAGCGGGCGTATATTCCCACTACCGACCCGGAGGGCGGTATGTAGATGTTGCGCTTGTCCAGCGGATCGAAAACCTGCAGCCAGGGATGGTAGAGTGCCGCGTAGTGAGAGTCGAATATGTTGCGGTGAGACTCGACGTCAGACACCTTCTTCTTGTCTCGGGGAATGTCGAGCACCGCGAAGCGGCTGGTCAGGTTTTCGCAGTGGGCCACCAGTCCGAGCTGCACGTTGGGGTCGACCACCCCTGGCACCGCCATCAGGCTGACCACGTCGTTGTCGATGAAGGCCTGGATGCCAGTCCGCTTGCCCGGGCCCCGGTCCTCGCCCAGGAAGTCGGCGGCGGATAGGCTAGCCACCGAACCGTCGCTCCCTCCAAAGAGATAGATCCAGTGAGCGTCCTTGCCCTCTTCCCCGGAGATGATCTCGATCGGGGTAGAGTCTTCGGTATCGGCGGGCAGGTTGACCTTGATGTTGATCAGGTTCGATTTCGCGACCCTCTTCTCTACAAAGTTGGGAGCCGCGGGGTTGAGCGAAACCTTTTCGTAGATCTCAGAGTCCCCCTCGTAGAATACCTGGAGGGTGAAATCGCAAGTGGTCATGGTCCGGCTCGGGAGCATCGCCTTATCCACCACATCGCCTTCCAAGGCTCCAGACAGGGTGATCTCGTTGTCCTGGGACTTTAACACGGTCCGGTACTGCAGGTACTCACCATCGTCGAAGGCGATCACGTCCCCGGGGAAGAATCCAGCGTTGTTCTTGACCTTGTAATGGGCCCCGTCGATCACCTCGAAGATCGGGGTCTTAGCCTTGCTGGCGGGGATAGCGATGATCCTGATCTTATCGCCCCAGATTCCCGGGTTCTTCGCGGAAATGGCGAGGACGGGCTGATCCTTATCGGTGAAGTTGCTGGATGTCTTGGCATCGGGCGGCGCCACGCGCATCACGAAGCAGCGGGACCCGCCGTTGATAAAGAAGTGCTCCACCGCGTACGCCAAAAACCGGTAGTCGCCAAACGCGTTCTCTGAAAGGTAGCTTCCGAACTTCCTCTGGAAGTCGCCAAAATTGGTTACCAGCTCGGGGAGGCCTTCAATCGCGCCCCGCTCGGCCAAACCCAGGAAACCCGCCGTGCTGGTGCTGACCCCCTCCATCGGTCTTCCGCCGCTTTCAAACTCCTCCATGTAGACTCCAGGTGATAAATACTCCGGCATTCGTTCCCGGCTTACTGGAACTGCACGAACATACGGGTATGTCCATGCATTCAGTAACCAGTTCCCTCCTTTCTGCAACTCGCACAATCCAGATTGAGGCTTTGGGCATACTTTATTTCAAATCCGAATCATGACCAAGTCATAAAGTAACCTTGACACTTAAAAATCGGCGGTTATCATTGGGTTTTACCCGATTGCTCGATATCAATGATCACCTCCCTAATCCGCTTAACATCTCTAACACGTGTAGACTCTAATTCAACCGGTCCTGCCTTGAAGGCGACCGAAACCTTGTACGGAAGGTCAGGATAGTCCCAGAGTTCGTGAACCTCTTCCAGGGTAAGCTTCACCGTCTCCAGCTTGAAGCCCGCGTCTTTTTCCGCCAGCAGCCCCTGCAGGACCGACCCCTTCACCAGGGGGTTGTCCTTCATGGTCTGGACGGCCCTGCCCAAGACCCGCGCTTCCTCGACGGCCCGGTCGGGCAGGCTGCCGGACGAGTAGGCGGTGAGCAGATAATACAGGTTCCAGGCGGTCGGTGGATACTGCTGGTTCCCCTTGCCCGTGTCCCGCATCCGGGAATCCCTCGAGTCCGTGTTTTCCTCGATGTGGTACAGGAAAATGGTCAACATCGAGTTCCCGCGGTCGACCGGAGATGCCAGGGTTATAAGCTCACGCCGGGGCACCGGCTCGGGCGTCAGGCTGTTGCGCAGCAGTTCCAGCAGGGTATTGCCCACATCCGCGATAACCGTGTAACTGCCTATTTTCCTTCACCCCCTCAGACACTCAAAGTCCCGTTCCAGCCGTCGGGAGCCCCCTGTCGGAAGTACTCGTCGCACAGCAGGAAGTATATCTGCGCCATCTTGTCCATGCGGTTCTTCTGCAGCACCCGCAGGAACTTGGCCCGGGCGTCGAAGAACGCGCCGTCCTGGTAGAGGATTATCCCTTCCTCGAACAGACCCTTGGTCATCTTCTTCAAATCTCTAAGCTCCTTCGGGTCGCCCGCGAAGACGTCGTAGAGGTTGAGGTGCTCGTCCTTGCCCTCGATGCGGACCCGCCCTATCGACCGGTGCGGATACTTCTTGGCCTTGGGAACAGCCTTCAGGGTTTCCTCGGTGACCAGTATCCAGGCCCCGAACTGCTCGGTCAGCTTGTCGAGCGAGGTGGTCAGGTTGACGTTGTCGGAGATGACCGTGGCCGCCAGCCTCTTTTCCTCACCTATCACCCCCAGCATGGTGGTCCCGATATGGATGCCGACACCGAAGTCGATGGGCTCGTAGCCTTTTTCCCGCCGGGCCTGGTTGTACTCCACCAGCTCTTTCCGGATATCCACCGCGGCCTTCAGGGCCGACTCCACGTCGTTGGGGAAGAGCGCTATCACCCCGGCCCCGGTGTACTCGTCGATAAACCCGCCGTACTCGCGGATGATGGGTACGAAACGCTTCAGGTAAGCGTTGATGAAGTTGAAGTTGTCCTCGGGACTCATCCGCTCAGACAGCTGGAAAAAGTGGCGCATCTGGGAGACCATGATGGTGATTCTCTGCTCCACCTGGTTGCCCAGCTCGACCTCCAGGATGCTCTCCTTGCCCAGCAACTGCAGGAACTTGTACGGAACGAAGCGGAAGTAGGACTCGCTGAGTCGGGTGATCTTTTCGATGTAGCTTTTGATGTGGTCCGCCATTATGTTGAACTGGTCGCCCAGGTCGGCTATCTCGTCGCGGGAGTTGATCTTCACCCGCTCGTCCCAGTTGCCGCTGGCGATCTCCATCGCGCTCCGGCGCAGGTCCCGGATGCGCAGCAGCACCACGTAGGTCATCAGCAGGAAGATGACCACCACCACCGCCGTGGTCCCGGCGATGATCTTGGCCACGCTCTTTAAGAGGACCTGGTTGCTCTCCACGAAACCGGCCTGGAAGATGTAAGTCTCATAAATGCCCACCATGCTTCCCTGGCGGTCGTACAGCGGCTCCATGACCCCGATGTAGGAGCCGTTCACATCGTTGGCCACATAGGAGGTCAGCTTCTTGCCGTTTATCGTCTCCCGGTACTCGCCCACTATCTCAACCGGCCGGAACAGGTTGACGTTGTTGTTGTAGCTTATGATGGTATAGAGCTTCCCGTCGCTCTCCAGCTTGTACAGCCCGCTGTTCAGCCCCGCCTCGTCCAGTCTCCCGAAAGTCTCGTTCACCTGGTACTCCACCGCGCACCGCAGCAGGGCCAGGTAGTCGTCGTTCATGTAGTCCTTGGGGCTGTTCATCCTCTGCAGCTGGTCGATGTCGATCCGGTTCTTGTTGATGTGGTTCAAGAGGATCAGCTGGTCGTTCAGCTTCTTGGCGTTGTTGGCGTCGTTGATGCGGTACACGAAAAAGGTCAGCAGGACCATGGCCGCCACCAGGACCGGCACGAACACCAGCACCTGCTTCAGCATCAGCGGGAACCGCCGCCGTCCCAGGTCCATATAGAGGATCTTGATCAGCCACAGCAGCAGTACGAACATTATCGCCAGGGCGATCCAGAGCATCCGCTGCAGCATCTTGGTGTTGAAGGGGAACACGCCGCGGGTGACGGTTTGCTGGATAATGCCGTTGTCGTCGATCATGATCGCTCGGTCGCTCTGGGTAGCCCAGAGGACCCCCTTGGGCGAGAAGGTTATATCGCCCAGGACCTTGTCAGGGTTGGCCCTGGCTATGATATTCACGGGTTTGCCCGTGAGTCGGTAATCGAGGTACTTTATCTCGTTGGTGAACCCGTCGATGAAGTACAGCCGGCTGTCGGCTCCGATCCGGATGGCCGAGGGGAGGGTCCGGATAGAGGCGTTCGGCCCCATGGGGTAGCAGAGTTCGAGGACCCGGTTCGGGCCGATGCGGTAGATTTCACCGCGGCGGGTGGTATAGAATATGGCTTCGGGCGAGGTTCCCACCACCTCGGACAGGTAGGTCTGAGCCGGCAGTTCGTAGCTGCTGAAAAGCTGCACCAGGTTGGAACCGTATTCCACCCGGTTCAGGCGGATCACATTGTCCTTGACATAGAAGAAGAAGAGGTTGTCGTCCTGGACCTGCAGGCCCTTGAGGTATCCTCGCCGAAGCGGCCGCTTGTCCTTCTCGTAAACGACTTCGAATATCTTATCGTCGATTTTGCCCGAAGGATCGTACCGGATGAGCCGCTCCGATTCTACATAGATGTTGTTGCTGTCGAGGGTTATCTCCGCGACATACAGATTCCCCTTCGAGTCGGGGACCATGTCCTCGAACGAACCGTGACCGTTGTTTTCGCTGATCTTATACTGGATAACCCCGTCCCGGCTTATCTTGGCCACCGTCTGCCGTGAGTCGGATATCAGGTACAGGTTCTGTTCCACGTCGGTCCTGACGCGGGACACGTACTTCAGCGATTCCTCGGAAGCTCCGATAGGACTGGTGAAGTCATCGCGGTAGGCGTAAACAAAGCAGGATAGAACAGCCATGACCAGTACGAGTATGATAACCCCTCTCACAGACCTATTCATAGAAACACTCCATCCGTTTTACCGCTTTGGTGGCTGATCAATACACACTGTTTATCAACAACTTGTCGCTTAGCATCGGGTTCCCGTTGGGGGTCTGGCTGCGGCTGATAAAACTCATCAGGAACAGCAGCTGGCTGTCGTTGGGATTCAGGGCGGCGGACTGGATCAGCTCCTCCAGCGCCTTCTCCTTGTCGAAGGGCATGTAGGCCATACCCTCTAAGAGGGGTCCCCGGTAATCCTGGGGAGCCGCCTGCTTGACCTCCTCGGAGGTCTCGATGGCCTCCGGCAGTTTCATCTGAACCAGCGAGGTGTTCGCTGAAGACAGCAGCTGTTCGACCGGTTGCTTCCTGATCGTAAAGACTATCTGCATGGTTTCGCTCAAGGTCTTGCCGGTTTTGGACTTCAGCGCCCCGACAAACAGGTAATAGGTAGCCCCCGCCTCCCATTCGGTCAATGGCGCCACCGAAACCATGTTGTTGAACTGGGGAAGGATGGATACAACCGTCGGCGCCCTCACGGCCCCGAGCGGGTCTTTACCGACGTATATCAGCGGTGGGTCGGTCTGGTCTATCTCTTCGCTGAAAACTATCGTCCAGATCTTGTTTTCGAGTACATCCTGATACTCATTGGGCTTGTTTATGGTAGCGGTCTGGGTCTCCCGATCGTCGGCCACCGAAAGCGGGACTCCCCCGGTCGGAGCGGGTGGTGTGGATCCGCCCGTCGGGGTATCGGCCCCGTAGGCCGCGGCAGATGCATATACCAGGACCAGGGCCGCTGCAACAGCTGCAATAAGAGTGGTTAAGCCTTTACGCATGTTTGGCCTCCTGGTCGCGAGTCCCCTCGTGTTTGCCGATGTCAGTCACCAGGCGCTGGTAGTCCAAACCTTTAACCTCCCGGCCGTTTTCCAGGTATACCCGGGGCAGTTTTCGATTCAGCAGGCACAGGCAGTCACAGTTATCGAGGCTGACGCCGGTCTTGCCGGCTATCTCCTCCGCCAGGATCTTTTCATTCCCCTGCTCACCGATAATAATGACCTCGTCCCCCACTTCCACCCCTGGGATATGGGTCACGTCGACCATGAAGTGGTTCATGCAGACCCGGCCTAGCATGGGAGCCCTCGTCCCCCTGATTATTACCTCGCCGTCCTTTATAAAATGCAGAAAGAAGGCGTCCGAGTATCCCATGGGAACTGTCGCGATCAGGACCGGGCGGTCGGTAGTGAAGGACCATCCGTAACCGCCTTTAAACCCGTTTTCGACGGGTTTGATGCCGACTATCCTGGTTTTAAGCTGCATGACCGGCCTGGTCCCGGCGTCGGCCAGTTCGTTGTTGCTCTTCAGACCGTAAAGCACGATCCCGGCCCTGACCATCCCGAACTCGGCCCCCGGGAACTTCAGTACCGACGGGCTGCTCAGGAGATGGATCAGCGGGGCGCTGACACCTCTCGCCTCCAGTTCCCGCAGTCCCTGCTGGAAGATAGCGAGCTGCTCCTCCGCCTCCTCCCTGGTGCCCCCGTACATCGATGTCAGGTGGGAATAGATCCCCTCCACCTCGACGTAATCGCTTTTTTTCAGGGCAGTCACCAGCTTCGGCAGGTCTTTGACCATCAGGCCCGAGTCGCCCATCCCGGTGTCTATCTTTACGTGGACCTTGACCTTCTGCCTTCGGCGTCGGGCGATCGAGTTTATGGTTTTTAAAATGGCGAAATTGCTGATGGTGGGGGTCAGGCCGTTGCCTATCGCGATGCTGGCGTTCTCCGGCAGTATCTCGTTTAAAACTAAAATGGGGGCATTAATCCCATCGAGTCTGAGTTCCAGCCCCTCTTCGACCGATGCCACCGCCAGGGCATCCACACCGTTGCGCAGAAGGCACCAGGACATCACCAGTATCCCGTGCCCATAGGCGTCAGACTTCACCACCGCCATTATCTTGGTCTCTTTCCGCAGGCAGTTTCGAAGGTAAAGAAGGTTTTCCCGCAGGCGATCGAGGTTTAACTCCATCCAGAGCTGATTCTTCATCGGTACCCCATCTAGTAAAATACTAATAAATCAGATTACCCGAATTGGTTGTTTTTTGGTATTTTGAAAAATTTCTCTATAAATGTCTAAATTCCTGCTAAAGTTCTCCATTTGTTTTTACTTTTAAACAAAATTTAACATATTAAATAAATAATTTATTTTATTACGACAGAACTTAATATATTTTTCTGAAGGAAAAATTGCCCGGAAAAAGAAATACAAGTGTTTATCAAAGCTTGGATTGGGAGGGCGTAAACTTGGCTTACCATGCAGAGATCAGCCGAAGCAACCCCGCATGCATTTTATTCCTGATAGACCAGTCGGGTTCCATGGCCGACCCTTGGAGCGGCGGCCGGGAAAAAAACAAGTCGGATGAACTGGCCCTGATAATCAACCGGCTGCTGCGGGAGCTTTGCATCAGCAGCGCAAGGGCCGAAGGCGTGAGGGACTATTTTAATGTCGGGGTCATTGGATACGGCTCCCAGGTAGGGCCAGCCTTTTCGGGCCCGCTAGCGGGCCGGGAGATGGTTCCCATCAGCGAGGTCGCTCTCTCACCGGACCGGGTCGAGGATATAATCAAGAAAACCGAGGATGGGGCCGGAGGAATAGTGGACCAGACCATCAGGCTGCCCATCTGGTTCGATCCCGTTTCCAGCGGCGGGACCCCGATGTGCCAAGCCCTCGGTCACGCGTACAGCATAACCGAGAGGTGGCTGGCTAAAAACCAGAACAGCTTTCCACCCATTGTAATCAATATCACCGACGGCGAGTCCACTGACGGCGACCCGGTCGCCGCCGCCAGCCGGATCCGGGAGCTGGCGAACAATGACGGCAACGTCCTGCTGTTCAACATCCATATCTCCGCCCAGGGTGGGGAGCCCGAGATGTTCCCCGATGACGAGCAGCAGCTCCGGGATGAGTTCGCCCGGACCTTGTTCCTGATGTCCAGTCCCCTGCCCGAAAGCATGATAGCCCAGGCCCGGCGGGAAGGGTTCAAGGTTTCCGGTTCGTCCCGCGGCTTTGTTTTCAACTCGGATATAATCGGGGTGATCCGTTTCCTGGAGATCGGCACCAAGCCGAGCAACTTGCGTTAAGGCGGCGAGATGATAGTCACGTCCGCCTCGTTCTGTCTGCCCAAACAGGGCAACCCCGCTGAGGAAAACGAAGACGCCTGCTACCCCACCCGGGACGGCGAGAGGCAGGGGCCGCTCCTGAAGCTCGCGGTCGCGGACGGCGCCACTGTGACCCTCCTGAGCCGGCAGTGGGCCCGGCTGCTGGTGAAGACCTTCGCCACCCGAGGCTGGGACACCCCGGACCAGTTCCTGGCCGCCAGCTACCGCTCGTGGGAGCGGTGGACCGCGTACTACTTCAGAAAAAGAGAACAGGGCGATCGGCCCATCGCCTGGTTCGAAGAACCCGGGCTCTCCGAGGGCGCCTTCTCCACCCTGCTGGGGGTGACCCTCCGGGACGACGGCACGGATCTGGCCGGGAGTTACACCGTCGTAGCGGTGGGTGACAGCTGCCTGTTTCAGATCCGCGACGGTGAACTGATAATGAGCTTCCCCCACGAATCTTCCGGCGGTTTCCCCTCCAGGCCGTACCTGATCTCCAGCCGGCCCGAAAAGAACAG
This sequence comes from Bacillota bacterium, assembly GCA_013178275.1. GTDB lineage: Bacteria > Bacillota > Ch66 > Ch66 > Ch109 > Ch109. Next base: position 270,308 of record JABLWZ010000006.1, read on the forward strand.
CGGTTTAAGAGAGAACCTGGCCTGCTGCAGCGGGGAATGGCGGTTTAACGACCGGTTCCTTTTAATGACCGACGCCCTCGCCAACTGGTTCATTGGGCGTTACGAGGCGGGGGAAAGGCCCTGGGAGGTTCTGCGGCTTCTGACCGGGCAGGACGGTCCCCTGGGTTTTCGCCGCTGGATAACAGAACAGCGGGAAGCGAGAACCATCCGCAACGACGACGTCACCCTGATTTCTGTGCTCATGGGTGAAGAAGATGAAAACCATGTTCTGGCCTAGCAACACCGATTACCAGGATGCTGTGCAAAACCCGGCGCTCTGTTTCTCCGACCCCGAACTCATGCGCGGGGTCCTGGTGCTGGACAGCCTCGGCCTGCCGCGACCCGTCAACGGTTACTTCTCGACCGTCTACCAGCTGGACTGCGGGACCAAAAAGTACGCCGTCAAGTGCTTCCTGAAGTACCTTCCCGACCGGGAGAAAAGGTATTCCAAGATCAGCCGCTACCTGAAGGCCCGGCGGCTCTCCTTTATGGTCGACTTCGAGTTCCTGCGGGAGGGCATCAAGGTCCAGGGGCGATGGTTCCCGGTCCTGAAGATGGAGTGGGTCGAGGGGGAGCACCTGAACTGCTTCGTCGAGAGGAACCTGTCCCGGCCGAGGGTCATATGGGAACTGGCGCAGTCCTTCCTGGGGGTGGCGCAGGAACTGAAGCGGAACTCGATCGCTCACGGGGACCTGCAGCATGGAAACATCCTGGTGGTCGGGGGAGGGATCAAGCTGATCGACTACGACGGGATGTTCATCCCCGCCTTCAAGGGGATGAGGAGCGACGAGGTAGGACACCGCAACTACCAGCACCCCTACCGCGGGGAAAAGGACTTCGGTTCCTATATGGACCACTTCTCCTCCCTGGTCATCTACCTGTCACTCCTCGCGGTCAGCATCAACCCCACCCTGTGGAAGCGTCACGGAGGCGGAGAGGAGAACCTGCTTTTCAGGAAAGAGGACTTCACCCGGTCGGACCAGTCCCCGCTGCTGCACGAGCTGAACGATATCCGGGACGGCACCGTCCGCTCGTTGTGCGCCTCCCTGAAGTCCTTCGCGCTGGTGACCGACCTCTGCCGGATACCGCCCCTGGACTTCAAGCGGCTGCAGGGTATCGAGACCCCCGCTCCAGAGGCCCTTATCCCCGAGTGGCTGCAGGGTTACGTCCGACTAGAAGCGGCAACGAAAAAAGCCCCCTCCGGGGGAACCCACCGGGAGGCTTTTCTGGACGGTTCCAGGGAACCGGCATCGATCATCGCCGGCATTGAGAACTACCTCAAAGCCCACCGCTTACCGTTTTTCCTGCTGCTGGGCCTGTTCATCTTCTTCGTGGCCCTGGGAGCCTTCGAGCTGCTCAACACCTCCGCTGTTTTCAGGTGAGACCGCGCTAACCCATCAACACCGTACCGACGGCCATCACCACCCCGGTAGGCAGGTCCACCGGGTCGTTGCAGGTCATGGCCATGTCCCCCATCCGGGCGGCCTGCTTGCCGTTTATCTTGACCCGGAAGCTCCCCATCTTGATGGTCGCCTTGTTTGAGGGCGACTTCAGGAAGGACGTCCCCGGCGGCATCGGGAAGTGGGAGGGTTTATTGGTGGCGGTGCTGTTCACCGTGGCAGCCGGCTTCCCCATAATCTTTACGTTGCTGCTCAACCCGTTGTCGATCATGCCGAAGAATGGGTGGGGCAGCGGAGTCGGTATGGGCGGTGCCGGGGGCGCGGGCACCATCACGATGTGGATGTCGACTCCCACTACGAAATCTCCTTTTTTTGCTGCTGGCTGCGGCATACTCTCCCGCCTCCTTCTATTCTTCCGGGGGTTCTTCCTCGATTCCCTTCGGTTCTTCCATCTCTTCCTGCTTTTGCTTCTTCTCGGCGTCCTTCTTCTGCTGTTCGGGTTCGGCCTGGTAGTGTCTCAGGTCCTTGCCCCCGGGCAGGGTGGTCAGCACCAGGTTGTTGACCCCGACCTTGCTGGTGGTGGTGGTGGCGCTGGCATAAACCTTTTCCTTATACGCAACCCGGATGTGGTAGACTTCCGATTCCGGGTCTGTCCAGGCATCTTTTACACATCCCAGGACCAGCTTCTTCTTGCCCTCGTCGGACAGCTTGTTGTAGTGGTCGAAGTCGGTCTCCTCGGTGATGTCCAGCAGGATCATGGTCTCGTTCTCTTTCAGGTCGAACCCCTGGTTGTTCTTCCCACTGATCACCGTGACCTTTACCCGCTCCGTTATCGCGGCCATCATCATGCCTTCCTTGCTGCCCTCATCGCTGGCGTCCGCGGCCAGGGCCTGCTGGAACTCCCTCCTGGCCAGTTCGTACTCGCCCAGCTTTATGTAGCACCAGCCCCGCAGGGTAAGCGCCTCGGTGTTGTTGGGGTCCATCTCGAGCGCCCGGGTCAGGTCCCGTATCGCCTCGGCGTATTTACCCAGCTCGTAGTAGGCCCGAGCGCGTGCGATGTAGACCTCCGGGCTGTCTTCCCCCATCGCGATGGCCCGGGTGAAGCAGACCACGGCGTTGCCGAACGACCTCTGGTTGAGGTAGTTCTGGCCCCGGGAGAACTGCCCCGTGGCCTCCAACTGGGCCTTCATCACGGTCCCCAGCAGCCCGGAAAGCGACAGGCCGGCCTCCAGGTCCGACTGCACCTGGTGCGGCTTGATCACCCCCGCGGCGATCATCTTCAGGACCACCCGGTTGCCCATGATGGACTGCAGCTGCAGTATGGTGTCGGGGAGGGCATCCCCGTAGGCGTTCGTCCTGGGGACGTGCTTGGCGGCCTCGGGTTTCAGCTTCTCCCGTTCCTTCTCTTTTAACTTTTGAGGGTCCGCTAATTCAGCCGCCATATTCCCTCTCCACTGTCACCAGGAGAACACCCCCAGGTTGGTGGTATTCGCCTCCGATACCTCGGTCTCCTTCCCCCACACCCGGTCCGTCCCCTTAAACTCCAGCCGCACCCTGCAGCCCTCCTGCTTCAGGCCCCGGAAGTAAACCGCCAGCTCGCCCCGCTCGTCGGTCCGGGTATCGACCACCGGGAGCAGCAGGGTCTTGGCGCCGCACTCGGATTTCAGGGGCTCCGCCAGTCTGTACCGCCCCTCCTCCTTCACCGCGCCGGCCACCTGTATGTATTCGGCCTCTTCGCCCGATTTTTCCTTCAATAAGAATATGTCATTGACCGAGATGATCCCGCTCGCGTTGGCCACGCCTATCTCACGTTCGCCCGCCCCGCAGCCGTCGCGCGACACCCGGGCCCGCGCAGAGTTCTCGGAAAGCATCACCGCTCTCACCCTTACTCCACCCGCGGGCCTCCCCTCCTCGTCCCTCAGTCCCCCCCGGATAAGGGCCGCTCCCTCGGGGAAAGGATAGAAGGACCTGGGTCTCAGCGATACGTAGAGCACCCCTTCAGGGTCGTCGATGGCGTCCAGGTTTACATCCAGGGTTTCTTCGAAAAATATGTCGGACCTGATGGACAGGCGGCAGGAGCCTCCCGGCAGGTCGGTGAAAACATAGTAACCCTCGGGTTTGGGCACCGGCCTGCGGACCACCTTGTCCTCCAGGGTCAGGGAGAACTTGCCCCTTTTGCAGGCCTCTCCCGTGTAGTCGTCTATCAGGCAGACCACCAGGGAAGCCACGATCCTTACCTTGCTCAGAGTTGCCGCCATCTCATCCCCTACTCTCATCAACCTAGAAGGTCGTCGATGTCCTTTTTCAGCATGGTCAGGCCGATCTTCTGCAGCTCATAACGGGCAGCCCTGACTATGTGCTCCATACCGACCGGCTCCGACATCTCCGCCGCCAGGAAGGCGGCCGCCACCACGATGTTCTTGATGTTTCCGCCGGCGATCTCCAGCTTCCTCGCCAGCATCTCGAACTCCACGTCACGCGCCACCGGGGTCTCCCGGGGAAACATCGAGCGCCAGATCATCTCCCGGTACTCGGGATCGGGGAAGGGAAACTCCACCAGGAAGTTCAGCCTCCGCCGAAAGGCCTCGTCGAGGTTCTTCATCAGATTGGTGGCAAGGATGGAGACTCCGTCATACTCCTCCACCTTCTGCAGAAGGTACGCGGTCTCGATGTTGGCGTAGCGGTCGTGAGCGTCCTTCACCTCCGAACGCTTGCCGAAGAGCGCGTCCGCCTCGTCGAAGAACAGGATGGCGTTGCTGTAACGCGCCTCGTTGAATATCTGCTGGAGGTTCTTCTCCGTCTCCCCGATGTACTTGCTGATCACCTGCGAGAGGTCGATCTTGTAGAGCTCCAGGTTCAGTTCGCTGGCCATCACCTGAGCGGCCATGGTCTTGCCGGTCCCCGGCTGTCCCGAGAACAGCATGGTCAGCCCCTTGCCGTAGGCCAGCTTGTTTCCGAACCCCCACTGGTCGTAGACTATACTGCGGTACTTTATCTGGTTGCAGCCGTTCCTCAGCTGCTCCTTGGTCTCGGGCGGCAGGATGATGTCCTCCCAGGTGTACCGGGGCTCGACCTTGACCGCCTTCTGGCCCAGGTTGTGCCGGCCCTGTGAAAAGCAGGCTCGGTGCAGCACCTCGGTCTCGATCTCCGCCCGGCCGGGGGCCTTCCACGAGGCCTCGTCGGCCGCCCTGGCCAGCGCCCCCAGTATCTGCCCCGGGGTGAACCGGAACTTGCCCGCCATGGCCGACCAGTCGATGTCTTCGCTGCACTCGTACCCCTGGCTGAAATGCCGCCAGAGCATCTCCCGCTCCATCTCCCCGGGCACGGAGAGTTCGATCTCGACGAAAGAGAAGTCCGGTATAAGTTCGGGGTGCCGGAAGGGCGACTCCGAGAGCAGGAAAAACTGGTTGGGGAAAGACTGTCCAGCCCGAATAACCTCGTGCAGGTACCGGTACAGCGAGGCGCCCTGACGGGGCCGGTTCCCCTCCCCGCCCGCTTCGTCGGGCCGGGCCAGCAGCACCTGGCAGTTCTCGAAGCAGAGCGCCGCCTTTCGCAGCACGGCCTCCCGCGTCACCCTCTGAACGGTTTCCGTGAACGGGGCATCCAGGTTCAGTATCTTATCCAGGTCCGCCACCACCAGGGACTGTCCGAAGAAGCGGCAGAGGTGCCTGGCCTGCAGCTTCTTCCCGATCCCGGGCGGGCCCCAGAGGTAATAGACCACCTTTTTCTTTTCTGGTTCGCTGTACCCGGCGAACCTCTGCATCCTCCTCTGCAGTTCCTCCCCCAGGACCAGGGGTTCCAGCGCCCCGGTGGGGTTGAAGACCGTCAGGAAAGGCTGCAGCGACTCCTCGGGCTCGTCGGGGTGCAGGAAAAAGCTGACCACCCGCGTTTCCAGCCTCAACCCGCGCGACAGCAGGGAGGTCCTGGCCGCGGCCTCCTCAGCGTTCTGCACCAGCAGCATCCGCAGCCCTCCCCGGGAGGCGAGGGACAGTATCGATTCCGGTACCCCTGCTCCCCCGACCTTCATGAGCCTGGACGCCAGGTCCAGAGTGGGTTCCTTGCGGGTAACGTCGTCATGCAGGAAGGCGTACAGCTTTTCGTAGCGGCGGTCGAACGCCAGCGCCAGGCAGATGACCAGCACCCGCTCCTCGAAGGGGGTGAGCCCGAAAACCTCACCGATATGGGCCAGCGGGAGGAAAATCCCTTTTCTCAGGCTCATCCTCCGGCGCTCCTGGATGTTCGACTCCAGCTGCGCCATCTGCCTGACCAGGGTATCGTTCTCCCCGATATCGGCGCCGCCCGACGAGGAACCGCCCAAAAGCTGCAGCGCCTCCTCCTCCGAGACCACCAGCCCCCGAAACTGGTCGAACAGGCTGTCCCCCTGGACCTGCCGCTGCTTGACGATCAGCGCGTTTATCCGAAGGTCCAGGAGCCTGAACTCGTCCGCCAGGTGCTCCCAGCCGTCCTTGTAGAGGTCTATCTTTTTAAACCTGAGGTGTTTCAGCAACAGATAATCCGCCTCTCTGCTATCCCCCGTAGTGAAGCACCAGCTTGAACTCTTCCGCTCCGAGCAGCTCGATCTCCAGCTCCGAGGCCCCGGAGGAACTCATAACCCCTTCGAAGAGCGCGATTTTGTCCAGGTCCAGCCCCAGTTCGCTTCCGCAGCCCACCACCATGTAAGTGTCCGGGTCTTTGAGCCTGATCCCCACCTTGATCACCTGCCGGGGGGTGAACCATAGCGCTGCCGCGACCCCGCTGTACTGGCTGTTCGTCAGCACGGACAGTATCTTGTCGGGGGGATACGGCAGCCCCAAGTAGCGGAACAGCAGGAGTCCAGTTTCCAGTGATTTCTGGGGGGGTTCCCCCGCCACCGGGATACAGCACTCCCGGATCTGGTCCGACCCGAAAGACGCCCCCAGGTTCTCGATCTGTCCTATTCCGTAACGATCGGCCCACCGCTTCAGCATCTCCGGTTCCGGAAACCCAGCCCAGTCGGTCAGGCCGTGGAGCGGTAGGCGGTCGGGGATGTACCACCCCAGCTCGAAGACGTCCCGCACGGCCGCGATGGACATGCCGATCCCCTCGGGGTTGAACCGGTCGAGGGCGTCGTTGACCAGCCCCACCCCCTCCGGTCCCAGGGGGAACGACTGGAGGTAGTGCAGCATCGGCTCGGAGAAATCCTCCCACTTCCCGCCCGCGCTCCAGGTCACCCGGTCCATCGCCCCGTCCAGGGAAACCCTGACTCGGGCGCCGGGGACCTGGTGAAACTGCTGGTACCAGCGCAGCATCTCCTGCTCCACCGGGGCCTCGAACCCCAGGGTGCATAACGCTATGTATTCGTCATAGCCCAGGGTCTTTTTGCCCTGGTTCTCATTTTTCCCGTCTGACTGCGGCATTCTCTATTTCCCTTCCAGGTGATTAGGGTTTCTTACCCTTCTTTTTGCTCTCTTCTTTAAGTTTGGCCTGCAGCAGCTTATCTATCTCCTTGACCTTTTCATCGATCTCGGACTTGATCTCGGTCAGGGACTTGGCCGCCGCCGCGTCAAGCTGCTTTATGGTGGCCAACGCCGCGGGGCTGAATCGGTCGTTGTTCAGCGTCTGGGTCTTCTGGGCGTCTATCAGCTCGTTTCTTATCTCCGTCGAGTCCTTGCCCTTTTTGGCCCGCAGCAGGTTGAACTTGACACCGTTGAGGCTGTTTCGGGCCACTATCTCCAGCGCCGATTTCGCGGTTGTCAGGGCCTGCTGCAGTATACCCGCCACGGCCTGCTTCTCGACCTGCAGCTTCGCTTCTTCTGTTGCCGAGGCCTTTTTCAGCGCGCCCATGACCTTGGGCCCGAGTTCATCGGGTTTAGCCTTCACCCGCTTCAGGTGCTCCAGCGCCAGCACTATCTTGGCGGCATCGTTGCCGGCGTCGGTCACTTCCTTCCTGACCCGCTCCGCCTCTGTCCGGCCCGCTTTCTTCATCAGGGCGCCGACGGCTTCCGTCAGCGCGTCCTGCAGAACCGCGGCCGCCGCCTGCTTCTTGCTCTCCAGCAGCGAACCCGCCGGTGCCGATACCAGCTTCATCTTGGCGATGATCCCGGGGGAGATCGCATCCAGCCGGTCGTGTTCTTTTTTATAGTGTTCCAGGGCCCTGGACAGGGCGTCGGTATCGCTGCCGGAGGTGGTCGCCTCCTGCTTGACCTTGTCCACCTCCGGCTTGTTGACCTTCTTCTCCAGGTTGCTGTTGACCTCGGTCTCCGCCCCCTGCAGGAAGACCTCGGTATCGTGCTTGTTGGTCTCGAGCTGTCCTCCATCCCTCGGTGCGACAGCCTTTAAGGCGGCGATTGCCCCGGTCGTGAGTCCGCCCACCTTTTCCTTTTCCTTTTTCAGTCGTCCCAACACCAGGACTATCTTATCGAGGTCGATACCGGCGGCCGCCGCATCCTTCTTGACCTTTTCCGCCTCCGTCTTGTCAGCCCTCGAATTGAGCTGTTTTTTCGCCTCCGCCAGCGCGCCTGCAAGCAGTTCGAGGGCCATATTCAGGTCGGACTCCAGTATCGCGCCGTTTCTGGGATTGGCCTTTTTCGCGTCGGCGATAACCGGGGGAGTGATCAGCAGTAACAGCAGGTCCTTCTGCGTCTTCAGCTTCTGCAGGGCCGCCTCCAGCTTGGCGGAATCGCTGCCCGCCGCGGTCACCTCATCCTTGATCTTCTTTGCCTCACCCACGTTGACGCTCTGCGGAACCGGGGCCCGCGTGGGCGGCGCGACGGTCGCCAGCGGTTTCCTCTTTTTATCCTTCTTATCTTCTTCTTCCTTCGGTTCGCTGGTCTCCAGTTCAGGCTCTTCGGTGACTGAATCACCGGGCGAGAGCCCCCTTCCCCGTGCGACGCTGGATACCGCGGTGACGGTCGTGCTGGCGGCCAGGTCGAAGAACTTCTTGCCGGTGTCGGCGTGAAGCAGTCTGCGGTCGTCCCATTTCTGCTTCAGCTGGTCGGATACACCGGTGAAGGTCGGGTCCTCATCCGTATGCTCCATGGTGGGGTTCAGGTCCTCTGAGGTCTTTATCCCGATATTCTTGGCCAGCTCATCGGTGACAGCGCCCTGCAGCGCTCCCAGCGCAGTTTCCGCCAGGCCCTTGATGGAGCCCGCGAGCGCGTCTCTTATGGCCTCCAGCCCCTTGCCGGTGGTGACCTGGGACTCCAGGGCATCCGCGATGGTCTGGGCAGAACCGGATATCGCCTTTTCGAAAGACTGCTTCCAGATCTGGTGGAATATCCCGTCGATGAACTCGTTTCCAGTCACCTGGGTCTTGTTGGCCAGGGTGGCGGTGGGGCCCCAGAACTTGTAGATGCCGCCCGTTCCCCAGCTTATCTTGATGGCCGAGTCGAGGACCGGGGTCAGGTAAAGCTCGACCGCCTTCACCGCGATCGAGGTGAGCACCTTGTAAGCCGCGCTTCCCAGGGAGACGCTTTCCGGGTCGAAACCGAAATCGATGGTCTGGTCGAGAACGGCCATAAATCCCGCGATGGCGAGCTGGGCCAGCACCGGCAGCGCCGCCGCCCCCGCGCCTCCAGTCAGCGGCATGATGATGGCCATCAGTATCAGGCTGATGATCAGCTTGACGTACCCCTTGACCTTTTCCCGGAAGGCTATGAAGCGCTCGGTGGCCTCTTCGTATTTCTGCTTGGCCTCCTCTACCTTCTTCAGCTTGGCGGCGAGTTCCTGCTGCCAGGCCTGCTCCTGCTGCGGGGTTATGTTCTGCGGCTTCATGTGGGAGCGGCTCTCGGAGACAGCGCGGGTCGCGCCCAGGTATTCCGCCCGGGCCTGTTCCATGGCCGCGTAGTTGCCCGAGAACCAGCGGCCCTCGAACCCCCGGCGGGCGTTGGTGGTGGCCATGCCCCTCTCCTGCTCCACGTTCATGGACATGGCCCGCATCTCCTCGGGCAGGAGCTTTTTCTTCAGGGCGCCGCCGGTGCTCTCGGCCAGCTGTTCTCCCTCGCTCTTCGGGGTGCTGGGCGAGGGCGGGGGTGAGCTGCTCGGGGCGAGCAGTTCGCCCAGCTTGTTGCGCACCTCATCCAGTTTGTCCTTGACATCCTTATCCTCATCATACGCTTCGGAAAGCTTATCCTGGATAGCGGCGACGATCTTTCTCCGCTCCTCCGCCCTAACCCGCTTAAGCTTCTCCAGTCGGGTGACCAGGGAGAGCTTTACCCCGGGGGTGAAGTTGAGGAGGCGGTGCTGGAGTTCCATGGCGAAGGCCATGCGGTCCTTCTTTTCCTGCCCCGAGAGGGTCTTCAGCTTCTCGATCTGGTTCTTAAATGCCGTATAGAGGGAATGGAACTGGTCGATGTCGGAGAAGGTCCGCAGCAGGTCCGCACCGCTGGCCTCCTCGACGGCGGCGATGACCCCCTCGGGGTCGATGGCGATCGTCCCCATGGCCGCCTCGCTGATGGCCCCCACCTCGATCTTGTTGTCGTAGCTCTTGAACCAGTTTTCCCCGACATACTCCACCAGGTGATTCTTATCGGTGAGCTGGGGTTTTATCTTCTTTTCGAGGATATCCGCGTAATGGGTTTTCCATGCGTCGGGCGGTGTGGGGAACTTCTTCTTGGTCCACTTCATTATGGCGTCCTGGGCCTGGTAGGCCACCTTGCGGACGTTGGTCTTGTTGGTGCGGGAGGTCCACCGCCTCTGGTAGGCGTTCCGGAACAGCTTCACCCAGTGTTCAACCAGGGCGGTCTCGGTCATGTCGGTGACATCGACGGTTTCCAGGTCATCTGTACCCGGGGTCGCCGCCTTGAGGTCCTGTCCGCCGATGAAAAAGTGTTTGTCGCTGCCGGTGCTCAGTTCGAACCCGAGCCGCTGTTCCAGCCGCTTCTTGTCGTTGGGGTCGGAGGAAAAATACCATGCCAGCTGTTTCCTGAGTTCACCGTCGGCCATGATGTACTGCCGGTCCTTATCGGACATCGTCTTGGACGCCTCGATGATGTCGTGCCTTGTACGTTCCAGCAGGTGCCGGACGTTGTAGCCGGTCATGGCGTGCTGGCGTATAGTTATGTACGCCTCGCCCTCCTCGGCCACGTCGCCCCCGAACTTGAAGACCGCGATGATCTTCTCCACCGCCCGGTCGTTCATGACTGGGCCGATCTCTTTTTTAAGCCGTTCCAGTGCCTTGTTCGCGTAATCGATTTTTTTATCGGTGGTTTTTGCGTTCCATGCTGTTTCATCCGCGACCGGGCTCTCGCCGGTTCCCGGGTAGAGCCAGAGGTACTGCATGACTCCTTTCGGGTCGTCGTCGACCGCTTTGGCGATCTCGTTGGCCAGGGCGTCGGAGTCGCGCTGGTACTTCTTGCTGAAGGAGATGTCCTTGGCCCGCTGGAGGAGCTGCGCGATCTTTAATGCGCCTTCGTGCTTGATGGTCTTTTGGACCGGCTTCGCGAGCTGACCCGAGGTTCCCGACGCGACATCCGCCCCGATGCCTCCCCCGACGATATTCACCAGGTAGTTCTTATCGCTGTGGTAGAAACCCAGCTTTTCCGAGGTGCCGCCAGACTTCTGCAGCTGCTGCATGAAGGTGGAGGTGGGCAGCAGCGCCTGATCGCCTATATAGTTTTCGGCCAGGCCGAACTTCTGCTCCAGGTTGGTGGTCTGCTTCTTCCAGTCGCTCACCTTTTCGAACATCTGGTGCTTCTCCTGCTCCGATATCCGCATGTACCCGGTCAGCGCCCAGACGATCGCGGTGAGCTGCTTGATGGCGGAATCGACCAGCTGTTTCGTGGCGGCCGGATCGGACTTGACCGATCCCGCGGTGCCGGCCTCCTTTTCAGCCATCGCGCCCACTGTGTTATAGAATCCCATGGCCGCTTCGATGCGGGCCATGGTGACGCTCGCTATATCCAGCCGGCTCAGCCGGCTCCAGGGAGCCTTGTTCCTCCAGCCGGTAGTGCCCGGCACCACGTCGATGCCCATCGCTAAGAGCTGGTTCTCGAAATCCACCATCTTCTTCTTGAACTCCGCTTGCTGCTCCTTAAACCCGGTAGTGTCGGAAGAGGAGAGCAGATCGCTGGACGAGAAAAACCGTTCGATGGCCTCGAGGATAAAGATGTCCTGGGCTTTGGGGCCGCCGGTCTCGCCCAGGTTGCGGGCGATCTCCATCCCGACGTCGACCTCCCCGGTCTTGGCCAGCTTCACCAGGTACTTCTTCTGGCTCTCGTCCTTGAACTTCGCTTTGATATCGCCGGTGAGGGTCTTGGGGGAGAACGTGGCGTTGTACAGGGGCTCGATCCCCTCCCCGCCGGTCATCAGGGACTGGAGCTTCTCGAACTCGGATTGACTCGGGGTCCCGCTGAGAGCGGTCAGGACGGCGTTGACCTGGCGCACCCTCTTCTCCGGGGAGGAGCTTATCTCCTCCCGGGCCATTTCGATCGACGTGCGGGTCTCGGATGAGGTCGAGGATTTGGTGGCCCGGGGTCCCTCCGCCAGGATCTGCTTGCCCCGCTCTCCCTTGCTCGTACCCGATTTGGTGTCGAAGTCGAGCCTGAACTCCGCCTCCATCTGCTCGGCAAACGCCTTCTCCCTCAGCTGTTTCACCTTCTCGATGGTCTGGGGCGAGGCGGTCTTCGACGCGATGGCGGAGATATTGGTCAGATCGCCCGGAGGCGTGGAGGTGCTGGGGCGATGGTCCTCCAGCCAGAGGTCGCAGGCCTTTATCACCTTCTCGTAGTAGTCCCAGGCGAACTTGGCGGTGGTCTTTTTCGGGTCCATGTCCGGCTCGTGGTCCACCAGCTTGTTTATCTCTTCCAGGTCTTCATCGGTTTTACCGGCCGTTTTCAACTCGTTTCTCAGGGCGTCGTTGGCGCTGTCTTTCAATATCCGCTGCACGAGGACCGAGCGGGATATGCGGCGGGGCTGGGCGGCCAGTCCCCCGGCTGGCGGGCCTCCCTCACCCGGAGCGGACAGCGGATTTCCTCCCGTCTGCTGGATGGTGTGGGTCAACTCGTGGGCGATGAGTTCCTGCCCGGCCCGGCTCTGCGGATTGTATTCGCCGCCGCCGAAGTAGATGTCCTCTCCCACCGTGAAGGCACGCGCATTTATCGAACTGTTCAGCTGGGCGGCATGGGTGTCGGCGTGAATCCTTATCCCTCCGAAATCGGAACCGAACGCCCCCTCCATACCCCGGCGGACTCCTTCATCCAGCGGCTGCCCCATGCCCCGCGAACGCTGTATGGAGTCCGTGGTCTCGGGATCGAGGTCGCCGCCTTCGCGTCCTATCCGCTGCACCCGGGCCTTGGTCTGTATTTCTTCCTCTTCTACCGGCTGCCGCTGGATACGAGTTTTAAGCTGTATTTCTTCTTCATCTTCCTGCCGCTGCAGTCGGGGTTTAAGCTGTATCTCTTCCTCGTCTTCCTGCCGCTGCACCCGGGGTTTAAGCTGTAAGTCTTCCTCATCTTCCTGCCGCTGCAGTCGGGGTTTAAGCTGTATCTCTTCCTCGTCTTCCTGCCGCTGCACCCGGGGTTTAAGCTGTAAGTCTTCCTATCTTCCTGCCGCTGCAGTCGGGGTTTAAGCTGTATCTCTTCCTCGTCTTCCTGCCGCTGCACCCGGGGTTTAAGCTGTAAGTCTTCCTCATCTTCCTGCCGCTGCAGTCGGGGTTTAAGCTGTATTTCTTCCTCATCTTCCTGCCGCTGCAGCCGGGGCTTAAGCTGTATTTCTTCCTCGTCTTCCTGCCGCTGCACCCGGGGTTTAAGCTGTATTTCTTCCTCATCTTCCTGCCGCTGCAGCTGGGGCTTAAGCTGTAAGTCTTCCTCATCTTCCTGCCGCTGCACCCGGGGCTTAAGCTGTATTTCTTCCTCGTCTTCCTGCCGCTGGAGTCGGGGCTTAAGCTGTAAGTCTTCTTCATCTTCCTGCCGCTGGAGCCGGGGTTTAAGCTGTAAGTCTTCCTCGTCTTCCTGCCGCTGCAGTCGGGGTTTAAGCTGTAAGTCTTCCTCGTCTTCCTGCCGCTGCACCCGGGGCTTAAGCTGTAAGTCTTCCTCATCTTCCTGCCGCTGCACCCGGGGCTTAAGCTGTATTTCTTCCTCGTCTTCCTGCCGCTGCAGTCGGGGTTTAAGCTGTAAGTCTTCCTCATCCTCCTGCCGCTGGAGTCGGGGCTTAAGTTGTACATCTTCCTCGTCTTCCTGCCGCTGGAGCTGGGGCTTAAGCTGTATTTCTTCCTCGTCTTCCTGCCGCTGCAGCTGGGGTTTAAGCTGTAAGTCTTCCTCGTCTTCCTGCCGCTGGAGTCGGGGCTTAAGCTGTATTTCTTCCTCGTCTTCCTGCCGCTGCAGCCGGGGTTTAAGCTGTATTTCTTCCTCGTCTTCCTGCCGCTGGAGTCGGGGCTTAAGCTGTAAGTCCTCCTCGTCTTCCTGCCGCTGGAGTCGGGGCTTAAGCTGTATTTCTTCCTCGTCTTCCTGGCGCTGCACCCGGGCCTTACCCTGCAGCGGCTCCTCTTCCTCCGGTCCCATCCGCTGTATCCGGGGCTTGGTCTGTACCGACTCTTCCTCGGAGCCGCTCGATTCGTTGGCCTCCAGCATGCTGATCAGGGCGTCCAGGGACAGCCCCTTAGTCTCCGGGGCGGCCTTATCCTGGCGCTGAATCCGTCTGGAGACCGAAACCGCCGCCGGGCCCGCTCCGCCTTTCGATGGCCCGCTGTCCCCGCTCCCGGAACCGGTCTCCATCTTCGCCATTACCTGTCCCGCTACCTGGTCCGCCTCCTGCTCATAGCCGTCTCCGGCGGGGCCGACCACCAGCTTGGGCTGCAGCGGATTGGGCTGCAGGGACCGGGACAGTATCCGCTGGACCCCTTGATTGCCCAGGGTACGCTGCAGATGAACCACGTCGTGAGGTTTAAGTGAACCGGGATCATGCAGCGCTCGCTGCATAATAGAAGAAGAGCTTCCCTGGTGCCCTCCGCCGGCCGGGTTGTTTTCCGCCGCCGGGGAGGGCTTCCTCAGAACGCTCTTATCGCTCGCCGGTTTTTCAGATCCGTAAGAATGACCAGCTGTCATAGCGAGACCCTTTCTTACAAAAAACGAAAACAGTATTACTTTACATTCCTAATCAGTATAAAATTCTTCAAAAACCGCCATTTTCCTCCTGAGGTTATAAATCTGCGGGTATTAAAAATATAAGAAAAAAAGAAGCCCTCCCTGAGGCGTCCTGAAATTACCAGCCGTATGGACCGGCGGGTCGTCCCGCCGCTCTCGATGCACCGAACGGATTCTCCGGTAAAAATATATGGTTTTGTAGGGAACGATGTATTAAACTTAGTGGCAGATTAAAAAAAAAGGTTGCGGAAGGGGATAGGTATGAAGAAGGTCCTGATCGGTTTCCTGATTTCTGTCACCATGCTGAGTTTTATCGGCTGCAGCAAGACGACGACGACAGCGCCGGCGCCGGATAAGACTATAAGGATCGGGATTATGCCGGATGTCGAATCGATCCCTTTCATCATAGCCGAACGAAACGGTTACTACAAAAAAGAAGGGGTCCAGGTAAAGATCGAGCACTTCAACAGCGCCAAGGACCGCGACAGCGCCCTGCAGGGGGGTAAACTGGACGGGGTGGTTTCGGATATGCTGGCGGTGGTATTCGCCAACGAGGGCGGGATCGGCCTGAAAATCGTCTCCAAGAACGACGGGAACATCTCCCTGATGGCGGGGAAGGACTCGGGCATCAACTCGATGAAGGACCTGAAGGGCAGGAGCGTCGGCCTTTCGACCAACACCATCATGGAGTACACCACCGACCGGATGCTGGAAACGGCCCAGTACAAGCCGGAAGACATCAAGAAGATCGGCATCCCCCAGCTTCCCACCCGGCTGGAGATGCTCCAGGGAGGGCGGGTCGACGCCGCGATACTCCCCGAGCCCCTGTCGGGGTTGGCGGTGAAGAACGGGGCGCGGGTCCTCCACACCACCGACCAGCTGGCTAGCAAGTGCGGGGTGATAGCCTTTACCACCAGGAGCCTGCAGGAAAGCCCCGAGGAAATCAAGGCGGTTTTGAGGGCCTATAACGACGCGGTCGCCTACCTGCAGACGGAGTCCGTCGCGAGCTTCGCCGAGTTCGTGGTTCAGGAGCAGGGCTTCCCGGCCCAGGTCAAGGAATCACTGAAGCTCCCCAGCTACAGCCGGGCGGAACTTCCCAGCGAAAAGACCTTCAACGATGTAGTACAATGGATGAAGGGCAAGGATTTGATCAAGGGAAATTACGAGTACCGGGCCCTGGTGGACGACCGGGTATTGAGGTAGTGGGCAAGTGATCGAGATAAAGGACCTGACGGTCAAGTACCGCGGAAAAAACGGAGACACGCTGGCCCTCGACGGGTTGAACGTCAACATCGAGCCGGGGGAGATTTACACCTTCATCGGTCCGTCGGGCTGCGGCAAGTCGACCTTCCTGTACGTCCTCTCCGGCATCATGAAGAGGTACCAGGGGAGCGTCACTATCGACGGCCGGCCCATCGACCCCCGCAAGCAGCGGATCGGTCTGATCCTGCAGAACTACGGTCTCCTGCCGTGGAAGAACGTGTACAGCAACACCATGCTGGGGTTGAAGATCAAGAACGACCAGCGGCGGCTGGACGAATACGGCAGCTACATCCTGAAACAGCTGGGCATCGACCACCTCCTCGACCGCTACCCCCGGGAACTGAGCGGCGGCCAGCAGCAGAGGGTGGCCATCGCCCGGGCTTTTATCTTAAAGCCCGACCTGCTACTGATGGACGAGCCGTTCTCGGCCCTGGACGCTATCACCCGGGAGGAGATGCAGGAGCTGTTCCTGAACATCTGGAAGCAGAACAGCGTGACCACGGTCTTCATCACCCACAGCGTTGACGAGGCTCTCTACCTGGGCAGCAGGATAGTGGTTTTTTCACCGTCCCCGGGGAGGATCCAGGAGGTTATGGACAACCCCTGCTTCATGCTGGACAACTTCCGCTACCGGGACGAGTACTACGATATGTCGATGAAGCTTCGAAGACTACTCGAGGATAAAGGATGATCTAGGTGCTACCGAGAGAAAGATGGCAGGGGATGACATACAGCCTGGCGGTGGTGGTCCTGGTATGGTACCTCCTGTACCTGGTGCTGCAGCTTCCCATCGTCCCCTCGCCGTTCGCCGTAGTGGTGAATATCTTTAAAATCTTCCAGGCCAAGATAGAGGTCCACGTCCTATACAGCCTGGGGCGTATCCTGGCCGGGATCGTCGTTTCGATACTGGTGGGGGTGCCCCTGGGCTACCTGATGGGATATTTCTACAACGTGAACCGGGTCCTGTCCCCCCTCATCTACTTTACCTACCCGGTGCCGAAGCTCGCCCTGCTCCCGGTGGTGATGCTGCTGTTCGGCCTGGGTGAGGCCTCCAAGCTGATAATGATAGTCCTGATAATCGTCTTTCAGATCATCATCACCTCCCGCGACGCGGTCCGGGACATCCCGCAGGAGACCTACCGCTCGCTGCAGTCCCTGGGGGCGAGCCGGTTGCAGATGTTCACCGAGATAATAATCCCCGCCTCACTCTCCGAGGTCCTGACCGCCACCAGGCTGGCCCTGGGGACGGCGGTATCCATCCTCTTCTTCACCGAGACCTTCGGCACCGAGTACGGCATGGGCTACTTCATCATGGACTCCTGGATGCGGGTGAACTACCTGGACATGTACTCCGGCATCATCGTCCTCAGCTTCATGGGGTTCCTCATCTTCACCGCGATAGACTTCACCGAAAAGTACCTCTGCTCCTGGAGGTAGGTTTTCAACAATATCAAAAAATAGAAAAGCCCCGTGACTGAACGACAGGGCTTTTATTATTTAAATCAAGCTCTTAAATAACCTTAGGGTAGAAGTTCTTTTTCAGAGCGCTACGGAGTTCACCGCGCAGGTCGGGATGCGCGACAGCGATCAGTTCCTCGGCTCTCTCCCTCCTGGTCTTGTATCTCAGGCTGGCGATGCCGTACTCGGTCACAATATACTGGGCGAAGGTACGGGGCACGGTGATGGGAGAGCCCGGCGGCAGTTCGGGAACTATGGAAGAGGAAAGCGATCCGTCCTTCATCCGGCGGGCGGAGCTTACCAGGGTGATCCCCTTGCCTCCGTTCGACCAGTAGGCACCCATAGTAAAATCCAGCTGCCCGCCCGAACCGCTGATCTGGGTGTGTCCCATCCCTTCAGAGTCTATCTGTCCCGACAGGTCCACCATCAGTGCCATGTTCATGGCCACCAGGTTGGGGTGCTGGGCAATGAAACCAGGATTATTGGTGTAGGACGACGGGTAGAACTCGCAGGCGGGATTCTCCCGCACGTAGTCGTACATGCTCTGGTCCCCCATGCAGAAGGTGGCCACTGTCACCCCGTTGTGGAAGGGTTTTTTGGTGTTGGTTACTATCCCCTTCTCCACCAGCTGGGGGAGTCCGATGGGGAACATCTCGGTGAGAACCCCCAGGTCTCGCTTGCCCTCCAGCCCGCTGACCACCGCCTCGGGTATCCCCCCTATTCCCATCTGGATGGTATCCCCGTCGTTCACCAGCTCCAGGACGTACTGGGCGATGGTCTTTTCCATCTCGGTCGGCTTCCCTCTCCCGAAGGTGGGTATAGGGGTGCTGTGCTCGACGAAGCAGTCAAACTCGGAGACGTGCATCCAGTTGTTGCCGTAGATGACCGGCATGTTCTCGTTGACCTCTCCGATGGTTACCCGCTGCTTGCCGGAGGCCCGGCCCTTGCGGATGGCGTCCATGGTGTAGAAGTTGGTCAGGCCCAGGTTTACGAACCCCTGCCGGTTCGGCGGGGCGACCATGGTGATGAATACGTCCGACTTGGCCGCGAATTTATCGGCCAGGTCGCTGCTGGTGCAGGGATAAAAGTCAGGCTGCCGGGAGCTGTTCATCTTCCTTCCGGTGGCTAGGCTGAAGCCCGGATGGTAGTTGATCCGTCCGTCCAGCTGAGCCATGTACTCGGGGTCATAGAGCCGGGTCGGGCGCACCTGCACGGTATCCATGATCTTTACGTCCCGCAGTTCCTCGTGCCGGTCGAGGATGGCGTGGTACATATCGGTGGAGCAGGCCCCCACCCCCAGGGCGATACCCACGGCTTCCCCCGACTTGACCTGTTTGGCCGCCCCCTCCAGGGGAGTGAGCTTTTTCTTGTAATCCTCTTTCCAGGGCATGTCTTTATCCTCCTCTCTTCATCAAATTTTCAGGTATTTACTCCGCGAAGCTGAATACCGGGCGGGCAGCGTCTCCAGCCGAGTACTTGTCGCCGGGGAACACCCGGTGGCCGAGGGACACCCTTCTCCCGATAAGTCCCATATCTGCCTTGCTCGGGTCGATTTCTATCAGGTTGCCCATGATCCAGGGACCCTCGTCCAGCTCAACCATCACTATGATGTAGGGCAGCTCGTTCTCGCGTCCTTTCGCCGCGATGTAGGAAACGGTGAAGGTGACTATCTTTCCCTTCCCGTTGAGTTCGAACACCTCGTGGTTGACGCTGGCGCACTCCTGGCAGACCATCATCGGCGGGCAGGTGACGCCGCCGCAGTCGCCGCACTTCAGCCCCATCAGCTTGCCTTTTTTTAGGGCCTTATTGTATTCACTGAAAGGCAGTCTGTATTCCATCCCGTTATCCCTCCTTTTTACACCGCCGACAGGATGAGGCTCAAAAGCACGCCGTCACCGCCCAGGGTGTCGATGATACCGTACCTGGCCCCCTCCACCTGTCGGCCCTGCTCTACCATTTCGCCCCGCAGCTGGCGGGTCACCTCGTAGACCTGGGAGACCCCGGTCGCGCCGATAGGGTGTCCCTTGGCCTTGAGCCCCCCGGAGATGTTGATGGGGATTTTTCCGCCGAGCCTGGTCTCTCCCTTCTCCCATGCCTCGCCGGAGGTCCCGTAGTCGAAGAACCCCAGCCCCTCGGCCGCGATCATGGCGGCGATGCTGAAGCAGTCATGGAGTTCGCAGAGGTCCATGTCCTTCGGGGTAAGTCCCGCCATGTCAAAGGCTTGCCGTGACGCGATCTCCCGCGCCCTGATCCGGGGAAGGTATTTGTACTGCGAACTCAGCTTGCCTGACGAGGACTGGCCCACTCCCGCGAAGTAGACCGGCTTCTTCGCCAGCTTCTTGGCGACCTCCTCCGAGGCCAGCACCACCGCCGCGGCGCCGTCGGTGAACGGGCAGGCGTCCTGGAGCTGGATGGGAGAGGAGACCACGAAGCTTTTCAGGACGTCCTCTTTGCTTATCGCCTTTTTAAACTGGGCGTTGGGATTCTTCACCGCGTACTCGTGGGACTGGACGGTGACCGCTGCCATCTGCTCCTTCAGCCTCTGGAGCGGGATGCTGTACCTGCTGGCGTAGAGGTGGGCCAGCAGGGCAAAGACTGCCGGGAAGGTGAACCCCGCGGGATACTCGTACCTGCTGTCGCCAAACATGGCGAAGGTTCGCGTGGCCAGCGGCACGCTCATACTGGTGGCCCGCTCCACCCCGCCGACCAGGACGATGTCGTAAAACCCCGAAGCTACCCACATGAAGGCGTCCCTCACCGCCATGCTGCCTGAGGCGCAGGCCCCCTCGAAGCGGGTGGCCGGGACGTTGAAGCAGCCGATGTCGTTGGCAAAGAACGACTGCACCATTCCCTGCCCCTCCTCGAAGTCTCCCAGCACGTTCCCCACGTAGACCGCCTGGATGTCCTTCGGTTTGACGTTGGCCTCGTTGATCGCGTCCATCGCCACCTCGGAGAGCATCTCCACCGAGGTCTTGGGCGAGTTAAACATGAACTTGGAGTGGCCGGTGCCTATTACCGCGACTCTTCTCATCCTGTTCATTCCCCCTCTCTATTTGGGCGCCATGCGCAGGGCCCCATCCAATCGGATGGTCTCCCCGTTCAGCATGGGATTCTCCACTATGTGCTGCGCCAGGGCGGCGTACTCCTCCGGCCTTCCCAGGCGGGAAGGGAAAGGAACCGTCTTTCCGAGGCCGACCCGAACCGGCTCCGGCAGCCCGGCCATCATCGGAGTGTCAAACAACCCGGGGGCGATGGTGCATACCCGTACCCCCTCCTCGCAGAGGTCGCGGGCGGCGGGCAGGGTCAGCCCCACCAGCGCGGCCTTGCTGGCGGCATAGGCCGCCTGGCCTACCTGCCCGTCAAACGCGGCTGCCGAAGCGGTGTTGATGATTACCCCTTTCTCTCCATCCTCGTTGGCGGTATTCTGCAGCATCCGTTCGGCCGCCAGCCGCATCACGTCGAAGGTCCCGATCAGGTTGACCTCGACCGCGCGTCTGAAAATGCCAAGGTCGTGGGGTCCCTTCTTCCCCGCGACCTTGGCCCCGGGGGCGATGCCCGCGCAGTTGACCAGGATGTCTATGTGTCCGAACCTTTCCGCTGCCGCTTCTATCGCTGACTTTACCTCTTCGGTGGCAACGATGTTGGTCTTCACAAAGAGGGCCTGCTCTCCCAGCTTGCTTGCCAGCGCCTCTCCCTTCTCCTCGTTGATGTCGATCAGGACCACGTTCGCGCCATTCCCGGCGAACCTTTCGGCCACCGCCTCTCCCAGGCCAGAGGCCCCGCCCGTGATCACAGCGGTCTTGCCTTTCATCTCCACCTCAAAACTCCTCCTCTCCAGTAACTAAAATGCTATCTCCCCTTAAACACCGCTTTTCTCTTTTCCAGGAACGCCTTGAGACCCTCATCCCGATCCTCGCTGTCGAACAAAACCCCAAAACACGTGGCCTCATGTTCCAGAGCGCTGTTCATATCCAAGGCGGCTCCCACGTTGATGGAGTTTTTTATCATCGCCAGCGCGATCGGCGCCCGGGACGCCAGGGTCCGGGCCAGCTTCATGCCCTCTTCGTAGAGCCGTCCTTCTTCGACTAACCGATTGACGAGTCCCAGGCGGTGCGCCTCGACCGCCGATACGGGATCACCTACCAATATAAGTTCCTTGGCCCTGGAAGTGCCGATCAACCGCGGCAGCCTTTGAGTTCCTCCACCGCCAGGAAGTACGGCCAGCTTGATCTCCGGAAGACCCAGCTGCGCCTTCTCGCCGGCTACCCGTATATCGCAGGCCAGGGCCAGCTCCAGGCACCCACCCAGGGCGTATCCGCTGATAGCCGCGATAGTCGCCAGCGGGAGGTTTTCCAGCCGGTCACATAAGGACTGGAACTTGCGGGAGAACCGGTACGCCTCGTATGAATTGGCTATATTAACGATCTCACTGATGTCGGCTCCGGCCCCAAACAGCGACTCTCCCCCCCAGATGACCAACGCCCGCGCGGATTCATCGCCCTCCACCTTATCCAGGGCGAGGTTCAGTTCCTCGATCACAACCGAACTCAGGGCATTCAGCTTTTCAGGATGGTTCAGGGTGATCAGTGCCACGTTATCGAGGATTTCAAGCTTAATGCACTTGAACATCGCCTTCCTCCTTTCCCGATAGGTAAACCCGGCTTAAAGCTCCAACCCCCTGCTGATTATCAGTTTCATAACCTCGGAGGTACCCGCATAAATGGTCTGCACCCGGGCGTCGGTCCACAGCCGGGATATCTCGTATTCCTTGCAGTACCCGTACCCTCCAAAAAGCTGCAGGCAGCGGGAGGCTGCCCGGCTTTCCATCTCGCACACCCAATACTTGGCCATGCTTACTTCCTTAACCACGTCCGCACCTTCCATGTGCCGCAGCACCAGGGTGTCGAGGAAACTCCTCCCCACCTGTATCTCACTGGCCACCTCCGCCAGGGTGAACTGGGTGTTCTGAAAGGCCGCCAGCGGCTTACCAAAGATTTTGCGGTCTTTCACGTAGTCGATGGTGAGTTTAAGGCACCTCTCCGCCGATGCCTGCGCCACCAAAGAAACCATCAGCCGCTCCTGCTGCAGCTTTTTCATCAGGCACTGAAACCCCTTGCCCTCCCCTCCCAGGAGGTTTGCGGCCGGGACCCGGCAGTCCTCGAAAAACAGCTCAGCGGTATCCTGGGCATGCAGTCCCACTTTTTCAATCCGGCGGCCTCTGCCGAAACCCGGAGTGCCGCGCTCGACCACAAAAAGGCTGACCCCTTTGGGCCCGGACGTGGGGTCGGTCTTGGCGGCCACTATCACCAGGTCAGCCAGTATCCCGTTGGATATAAAGGTTTTGGAGCCGTTAATGACGTAATCTTCCCCGTCCCGGACCGCCCGGGTGCGCATCGCCGCCAGGTCAGAGCCGGCCCCGGGTTCGGTCATGGCCACCGCCAGGATCTTTTCCCCGCTGACGCAGCCGGGGAGCCATCTCGCCTTCTGCTCCTCGGTCCCGAAAGAGTCGATATAAGGGGCCACGATATCGCTGTGCAGCCAGGAGAAAACCCCCCTCACCCCCTGGCCCGCCAATTCCTCGGCCACTATCACCGAATAGAGAAAGTCGGCCCCCACCCCGCCGTACTTCTCTTCCGCCCAGGGACACAAGAAACCGTAGTCCCCCATCCCGGTAAAAACCTCGCGGGGAACAATCCCCTGGTCTTCCCACTCCTGGTAGTGAGGGACCAGTTTGCCCGCCACAAACTTAGCAAAGGCGTCCTTGAACAACCTGTGCTCCTCTTTGAAAGGCAGTATCCGCTGCATCTTCCTCTCCTCCTTTTCTCCAGATAAGAAACCAAAGAGCCCCGGCTGAAAAATTCGCGGGGCTCTTTGGCTCTCGGCAAGAATGGAGGGGCTTGTTTTACAAACTAAGGGTGCTCCCTGGTGGCCGGTCTTCTGTAAAGAGGGTGGGATTCCTGCTGTGAGGTAGGATACGGCTGGTGCTTTGAAGGGTGTTCTTCTGACCGCAGCGTGGACACTTTATCTCCAGAACCCGACACTCTCGGTATCGGCCCAGGAGTTTGTTGCACTTTCCACATCGGAAGTCTTTCACAGTTAACCACCCCCTTTGGGCCTGGTGTTGGCTGGCATTTGGCCTCATTTTGTTATATTAGCAATTGTCATGCCAGCCCAATAACTTAAACCTTATTATTCAAAGCCAGTCCCCATAAGTCCCCGATTAATAAGGCTAAACAAAAAAGGGCAGAACCGCCCTTGTCCTTATGTCCGTTGCAGATTTGCAGCAACACCGAGGGTAATCCACCTGACGCAAGTTCGTGATGGTGCTTTCTATTGTGTGTATCAGACCTGTATCACAGCATTGTTCCTTACGCACAGCCTGGTCTGCCGTTTTCCCCCCAGGAAACATTCAATCAGACCGGCATTTTTCGTCTTAAAGAAATCGCACCTGACACAGGTATAAAAACAGTTAAGTCCCCAATAATCATGCCGTTGCATATCTGCAGCAATTTGCTGCAGATATGCAACGGGGCTTGCCTAAGAGTTCGAGCCGACGATATGGTACTTTGCCGCCTTCCTCACGATGGTAGACGCGTCAACCTTGAGTTCCCTGGCCATCTCGCGAGTGGTGCGGTATTCGGCGTAGGCCTTTTCCAGCAACTGCCTTTCCACGCTCTCCACCGCCTCCCGCAGCGGTATTATCCGGGGAACCAGGACCTTCACATCCCCATCGGGCAGGGCCTCGAATATGTAACCGGGAAGGTCGCCCTGGGTGATGGTATCGCCCTGAACCGTGACGACCAGTCTTTCCACCAGGTTCTCCAGTTCCCGGACGTTTCCCGGCCAGCCGTACTTCATAAATACGTCAAGCACCTCGGGAACTATCCTCTTTTCCATTTTGTACGTCCGTTTAAAAAGCTGCAGGAAGTGGTCCACCAGGTAGGGGATCTCTTCCCGACGCTCCGCCAGTGGCGGGAGGTTTACCGGAATCACGTTGAGCCGGTAATACAGGTCCTCGCGAAAAGCCTTGTTGCGCACCATCTCCTTGAGGTTCTGGTTGGTGCAGGCGATTATCCGTACATCGACCCTCATTGGCTTCACCCCGCCCACCCGGGTGATCTCCCGGTGCTGCAGGACTCGGAGAAGCTTGACCTGGAGATTTAGGGGCAGGTCACCGATCTCATCCAGAAACAGGGTTCCGCCGTTGGCCAGCTCAAAGTACCCGGCCTTCCCTTCCTTTTTGGCCCCGGTGAAGGCCCCATAGACATAACCAAACAGCTCTGACTCTAAAAGGTTTTCCGGGATCGCCCCGCAGTTTACCCTGATAAAAGGCCCCTTTTTCCTTACACTGTTGTTGTGGATGGTTTCCGCGATCAGTTCCTTCCCGGTACCCGATCCCCCGGTTACCAGCACAGTGGAATCCACCTGCGCCACCCGAACCACCATGTCCATCAGGCCGCGCATCCGCTCCGACTTTACCACCAGCTTATCCGACCCGATGTACTTGAGCCGGAGGGTGCGGAGCTGGTTCTGGTAGTGGAGGCTCAGGCTTTTCGCGAGTTCGAGTTCCTGCCTCAGGCTGTTCAGTTCGGTTATATCCCTGACGTTGCAGACTACCCTGAAGATGTTGCCGTTTTTATCGAATACCGGTGTTCCGGTGGAAAGGGTGGTCTTGCCGATCTTGGTCTCCTGGATGATGGTGACGGGCTCCCTCCTTTCCAGCACCAGAGCCGATACCGACTCTGAGACCACCCGGTCGTTCTTGACCAGGTCGTTGACGTGCCGTCCGACGCAGTTCAGACCTTCGATACCCGTGAGCCTTTCGAAAGCCTTGTTGAGCCTGAGGGTTATTCCGTTCCCATCGGTTATGTAGAGTCCGTCGAAGGAGGACTCCACGATGGCGTCCAGCTCCTCGAACAGCTCCTTAACCTGTTTTAACTCACGGGAAATGCTCTCCAGCTCGGATATGTCCTGGAGTATGGCGATGGCCCCGATAATGCGGCCGTCTTTCTTGATCGGGGAGCGGTTGGATATGAAGTCCAGGCCGTTGAGCTTTATTTTCTGGGCCGGTTCGACCCGGCCGGTCTTTATGACGTTTATCAAACCGCTGTTGGGGAAAACCTCGTGGATGTGAACCCCCCGCACCTCCGCGAATGATCTGCCCAACAGCTTCTCGGCGGAGTGGTTGAACCACTTGATCATCCCATGCTCATCGACCGCGACAATCAGGTTGTGGGTGGAATTGATGATCGCGTCCAGATCGCTGGAGATTTCTCGGCACTGGTTAAACAGCGCCCTGATCAGGTCAGCGCCTGAAATCGTTCCGGTCAATCCACTCTCGTCGGCCACCAGTCTGGGCGACGGTTCCGGCAAAAGACCGTCCATCTCCCGGCCAAGCACCGTCTCCAGGTCGTTGTCTGGACTCCACCCGGAGACGTCACGGTCCATCAGGCCTTCGATCGGTATCGACGTGTCTATCCCCTTGGAGATCACCTGGAAGATGTTTCGCTTGGAAAAATACCCGATTATCTCTCGATTATCGTCCAGCACCGGAGCGCCATCCACCAGGCGGTCCATTAAAATCGCCACCGCCTGCCGCACAGACATGCCGGGTGCTAGCGTCAGGGGATCGGGCCTGGCTATATCCCTTACCTTCGTAACAACCACCTTCTTTATATAAGAACCTTCAGCACGCACTAACAAATTCTACAATTGGTAATAAATTCCTCTTTCCGCCAAAGAAGAAGGGTTTAAACCTGCAACCGGTATCAGTATAAAAAAGTGCAGGCCGGCGTGGACAGCTTCCGAACCGGCCTGCACAACTTCATTAGATCATTCCTTTTAGATCACCTTTTTCTTTGCCAGTTCGGCTATCTCCTCTTCACTGTAGCCCATCGAGCGCAACACCTCGCCGGTGTGCTCTCCTAACTCCGGGGGCGGGCTCACCCAGCCCGGCTCGATATCGGAGAACTTCACCGGGAAGGCCATCTGGGGTATCTGACCTTCCGGCCCATAGTCCTTCATGAACCAGAGGTTGCGGTGCTTGATGTACGGGTCCTGCAGCGCCTCATCGAAGGTGTTGATGCGGGTGAAGCAGACGTCGTAGTCCTTGAGCAGCGCCAGCCACTCGTCGCTGGTCCGGGTCTTCATGATCTCCGCCACTTCGGCGATGATCTCCGAGCGGCGCGGCTCCTCCGCGAACATCTCGGCTATCAGGTCCTCGCGCTCGATGGCCCTGCAGAACTCGTTCCAGAACTTCTCCTCCAGGCAGCCCACAGCCACGTAGCGGCCGTCTCCCGCCTGATAGATGTTGTAAAAGGCGAACGCCCCCGACAGCAGCTCGTTCGCCATCTTGTGCGGGTCGCCGTCGGCCATGTAGCGGGCCATGTGCATGCTGAGGAAGAGTATCGCCCCGTCGACCATCGCCACATCGAGAAACTGCCCCTTTCCGGTGCGCTGCTTCCCGAAAAGGGCCGCCAGGATGGCTACCGCAGCGGGCAGGGCCCCCGCACCCACGTCGGCAATCTGGATACCCGGGATCACCGGCCGGCCCTCGCGGGTACCGATCATCCCCAGCACCCCGGCCAGGCTCAGGTAGTTCACGTCGTGCCCCGGCCAGTCCTTGTAAGGCCCCTCCTGCCCGTACCCGGTGAGCGAGCAGTAGACCAGCCCGGGGTTGATCTCCTTCAGGTGCTGCCAGCCAAGGCCCAGGCGGTCCATCGCCCCGGGGCGGAAGGTCTCGACGAGTACGTCGGCATCCTTGACTATCTTCTTGAAGATGCCGCGACCTTCCTCGTCTCTCAAATTCAGCCGAATGCTCTTCTTATTGCGGTTCAACACGTAGAAAAAGGCGCTCTGGTGCTTCATCCGAGGTTCGAACCATCGGATGTAGTCACCTCCAGCGTGGTCCTCCACCTTTATCACCTCGGCACCCAGGTCCGCCAGGAACAGGGTGCAAAGCGGGCCTGGCAGCAGGCGCGAAAGGTCCAGGACCCGGATCCCCTCAAGCGGTAGTTGCAAATTACAGCCCTCCCTTAACCTTAATTATTGGCGAGGTTGTTGAATGATCCTTGACAGTATAAATAAGGTTACGAGCAGAGAGCAGCGGGTGTCGCTCCACCCACTCCAGCGTCATCGGTGCACAAGTGTTGTATCTCTGTCTTGCGATTTCATAACGGTTCAACTTTTTTATTCAACAATCTCTGGTATAAAATGTATTCTTTATCGAACCCCTAATTCCTCCCGTATCCCGTTGTCCTTACAAACCGAAAAGTTTGTCATAATTTCTGCACCCGGAAAATAAAAGACCCCGTCTCACGAAGGACGGGGTTCGATTTATCGGTTCCACCCTTACCCGAAACGGAACTGCACCCCGGCGCCCCCCTCGGGGTAGTACCACTCCAGGACGTCGGTCCCGCACGCGATTCGGCAGGTGCCGCACTCCAGGCAGCCGTCCAGGTCCAGCTCCACTTCTCCCTGCTTGTTCAGCGAGTAGAGCCCGGCCGGGCAGACGTACAGAGCCGCGCGCAGCCTCTCGTCTTTTTCGGCTCCGGGCTTTATCCGGATGTGGGCCTCCCCACCGGTCTTAAAAACATTACGTCCGAGTTTCGCCTTCATTCCTTCCGGTGCGCTCACATCTCCCGCCCCTTCCATAAGTCCTTGACGATTCCGGCAAATTCGCCGACTCCCAGGTGACTGAGGACCGTCGACGAGAGTTTTTCCTTGGGCCCGTCCCCGATCGTCAGCAGATCCTGGAGGATCTTTCCCATCAACTGGGGATAGTGGTTGAAGAAACGCGGGTTGTCCAATACCTCCGGGGCGGCCCGGAAGGTCTCCATATCCTTCAGTACGAAGCTCTCCTTCAGGAGCTGTCCGTATTTAGATAATGAACCCACCGAAAAGTCCTTTTTCTCGAAGGCCTGCTTGACCGCCCGCGCCGCGATGACCCCGGAGGCGAGGGCGAACTCCATGCCCCGCACGGTGACCCCCAGGTTGAGGGCGAACCCCGCCGCGTCGCCGGCCACCAGCAGACGGTCGCCGTAGACCCTGGTCAGCCCCTCGTAGCCCGCCTCGGGTATCACATGGGCCGAATACTCCACCAGTTCCCCACCCTGAATCAGGGCCGCCACCTCGGGCCGCCGCTTGAATTCCTCCAGCAGCCGCGGCGCCTCCGTGAAGGGCTGCTTCTCCATCAGGTCCCCGATACCCACCACCATGCCCAGGGACAGGCTCTCCTGGTTGGTGTAGAGGAAACCCCCGCCGAAGCGACCCCCGGTCAGGCTGCCCATGAAGAACTGCGCGGCCCCTTCACCCTCGGCCAGGTTGAATCGGTCCTCTATCTTCTGGCGGGGCAGCTCTATCACCTCTTTGAACCCTACCGCGTAATCCTTCGGTCTCCCGGGTTTCCTGAGCTTCGCCTTCTCC
Organism: Bacillota bacterium; assembly: GCA_013178275.1. Lineage (GTDB taxonomy): Bacteria > Bacillota > Ch66 > Ch66 > Ch109 > Ch109. The sequence continues at coordinate 298,950 of JABLWZ010000006.1, forward strand.
GCCACCAGGGAGAGCGCGCCGTCGCAGGCCAGCACCACCTCGGCGCCCAGGATCTCGCCCCCGGCTGTCACCCCCGCCACCTTGCCTTCATCCCAGACCAGGTCATCGACCCGGTTCTTGGTCACCATCATGGCGCCGGCGGCCGCCGCCCTCTCTCCCAGCCAGCGGTCGAACTTCCCGCGCAGTATGGTGTAGCTCTGGTGGGGAGGCTCCGCCCAGCTCCCGCAGCGGAACCGCAGGGAGGTAGAACTGTCCTCCGCCATCATGGTGAATACCTCCGAGGTCACCGGCCGTTCGAGCGGGGCCTTCTCGAAGAAACCTTCCGGGAAATACTGCCGGACCGGGTTCAGGTAGATCCTGCCTCCGGTCACGTTCTTGGACCCCGGGTAGTCCCCGCGCTCTATCACCAGCGCCTCTATCCCCTCGTTCGCAAGGGTATAGGCGGCGGCGAGCCCGGCCAGCCCACCGCCGACGATAATCACCTCGAACTTCTCCATGTAAAGGCCTCCAGTTTATCTCAGTAATATCGCAGCCACTATCATCCGCTGCATATCGTTGACCCCTTCCACTATCTCGCCGATCACCACGTCACGGTAGATGCGCTCCACCACGTAGTCCTTCATCACCCCGTAGGAGCCGTGCAGCTGGACCGCCAGACGGGCCACATCCACGGCGGTCTCGGTCACGAAGGTCTTGGTCAGTGCGGACTCCTTGGCGAACAGCACCGAGTTCTTCATATTGTCCGCCAGGTAGGCGAGCCGGTAGGTCATCCAGCGGGCCGCCTCCACCTTGATGGCGATGTCCGCCACCATCCTCTGGATGGTGGGGAACTTGGCTATCGGCTTGTCGCGGTGGATCTTCTCCTTGGCGTACTTGATAGACTCCTCCAGCGCCCTCTGGATACCGCCCAGGGAGGTGGAGCTGACCCCTATCTTCCCGTAGGAGATGCCCGCCTGGAGGATGGGGTACCCCTTACCCTTCTCTCCGATCAGGTTGGCCGCCGGGACCCGCACGTCCTTGAAGTAGACGTCGTAGGTGTGGCCTCCCCGCATCCCGCTCTTTTCCCACGGCTCCGAAAGCGAGTAGCCGGGACAGAACTTATCCACTACGAAGCCGGTAGGCGCTCCCGACTCGTCGTCGGTCGCGAAGACCACCATCGGCCCTTCCATGTCGGCCGCCGAGATGAAGCGCTTGGTCCCGTTGATGACGTACTCGTCCCCGTCCCGCTTCGCGGTAGTTGTTATCATCTTCGGGTCTGAGCCGGTGGCCGGCTCGGTGAACGCGAAGGAGGCCACCTTCTTGCCCGCGCAGCAAGGGGGCAACCACTGCTTCTTCTGCTCCGGGGTGCCGAAGATGTTGATGGCCCCAAGTCCCAGCATGTTTACCGAGAAGGCCAGGGACACCCCGCTGGAACACCTGGCGAGCTGCTCCGCGACCAGCGCATAGCTCATGTATCCCGCCCCGGCCCCGCCGTACTCTTCCGCGAAAGGAATGCCCATCAGTTCGAGTTCACCCAGCTCGAGGTATATCTCCCTCGGTATCTCATTGTCCCTATCGATCTGGAAAGCGATGGGCTCGATCCGCTTCTCGGCGTACTCCCGGGCCGCCTTCTGGATGAGTTCCTGCTCCTTGGAAAGCTTAAATTCCATTCATTATCACCCTTTCTTCTTATTTTTTCAAGCCGCTGATGATCCGCGGCACCACCTCGTGCAGGTCGCCGACTATCCCGTAGTCGGAGATCTGAAATATATAAGCGTTGGGGTCGCTGTTTACCGCCACCAGGGTCCTGGCATCCCTGATCCCCACGTTAAACTGGACCTGTCCCGATATCCCCAGGCAGATGGCCAGCTGCGGCTTGCACTTCTTCCCCGAGAGCCCGACGATCCGGTCCTCGGACAGCCACTTCTGGTCGGTGGCCACAGGTTTGCTGCACGCCACCTCGCCGCCCAGCATCCCGGCCAGTTCTTCCGCCAACGGCAGGTCTTCCCGGTGTTCCATCCCTTTACCCACGCATACCAGCACCTCGGCCTCCGAGATATCGGTCGAGTCAGCGGCCTTGGACTGCCGCTCCACCAGCCGGACCCGCGAGGGTTTAATCTCGAGGTCGATTTCCACCACCTCTCCGGCCGCCTCTCCCTCGGGAGCCGGATCGAAGGCCCGGGGCATCACCGAAACCACAGCGGCAGCCGTGCCGATCTCCTGGGTCATCACCGTCATGCCGCCAAGAGCGTAGCGCCGGCAGACCACCCGGCCATCCTTTACCTCAAGGTCGATGGCGTCGTTGATGCATCCTGCAGCCAGCTTCTGGGCCAGCCTTCCCGCCAGCTCCTTGCCCCTACGGGTGCAGCCGAGGAGGATCAACGAAGCCCCGGCGGCCTGGGCGATCTGCGCCAGCGCCTCGGCGTACGCGCCGGCCTCGAAATCCTGCAGCGCCTCCTGCCCTGCCCGGGGTATATAAACCTTCTGCGCCCCCCGTTTAAGGAAGCTCTCCGCCGGTTCCTTCCCCGGCAGCGCCAGCGAAACGGTCGATCCGCCCGCCCGGGCGATCTCCGCCGCCTTGTTCAGGAGTTCGAAAGACACCCGGCTGTTTTCGCTGAATACCAGTACTCCACCCATCTTCATCACCTCACAGCGGCGCCTTCACTCAGCAGCGCCTTTATCAGATTGTCCACGTCAGCGTCGAGCCCCTCGCTGAAGAGGATGCGTTTTCGCTCCTGTTCCGGAGCCAGGTTGGAAAGGGTCCGCACCCTTGGCTGCATCCCTGCCAGGTCGAAGCCGAGCTCTCCCGGGGTAAGCTCCTGTTTCGGCTTGCGGCCCGCCTTAAGTATCGCGGTGACCGCCGGTATCCTGGCCTCGTTGATCTCGCTCACGACTGCCACCACCGCCGGCATCTCCACCTCCACCACCTCCAGGCAGTCCTCCAGACTGCGGGTGGCCCTCAACCTGCCCCCTTCCACCTGCAGTCCGTTCACGAAACCCACCTGCGGCATCCCCAGCAGCTCTGCCAGCCGGGGACCTACCTGTCCCGAGTAGTTGTCCCCCGAACCCTCGCCCAGGAGTATCAGGTCGACCTCCCCGATCTTCCCTATGGCCCGGGCGAGGACTTCCGCCGCGACCGCGCTCTCGGCGCCATCCAGCTGGGGTCCCGTCACCAGAACCGCCTCGTCGGCTCCCATGGCCAGCGCCTCCTTGATGGTCTCGCCCAGGGCATCGGACCCGGCGGAGACGACCACCACCCGGCCCCCGTGCTGCTCCCTGAGACGGACCCCTTCCTCCAGGGCGTTCTTGTCGATATTACCCAGGGTCAAAGGGATGTTCTCCAGGACTGGCTCCCGGGTCTCCCGGCGGATTCTGACCTGCTGCAGGTCAACGGTTTGTTTTACACAGACGACGATGTTCATTCTTCAACCCCCTTAGATCCTTCGCCTTACCGTTATATTCGATAGTATCGGCCTTAACCAAACCAACCTATTTTACTTTTACTGGTAATAGATTCTACGCCTATCCCAAAATTCCTTCCATTCGTAATATCCGTGTGGGAATTTTTTTGATAAAAATTTTAAAAGATAAAATATCGGATTGACAAGGCATTTTGCGTAGGGGTAAAATTTACTGGAAAACACTGAACCGAGAAGGAAGTAACCATATGAAAGACTTTACCAAGTTCACCTGCTTCGCCATGAGAGTTACCATGAAAAAACTGGAGAAGCACCTCGCAGAACGCTTCGAGGGATTAGGGATCAACATACTGCAGTCCTTTATACTGATCAGTCTCATGGAAAAGGACGGCTCTACCCTGACCGAGGTCAGCAACCGGGCGATGATAGAGAACTCCTCCCTTACCACCCTGGTGGACCGGCTGGAGAGGGACGGGCTGGTGGTGCGGAGGATGGACGGCCAGGATCGGAGGGCGATCAGGCTCTACCTCACAGAAAGCGGTAATGCCCTGGCCGAAAAGGCGCTGCAGGCCCTGGCCGAGTTCAACTGGCACCTGAAGAACCGCCTGGGTGGGCTGGAGGACCCGTTCCTGAAGGGGCTGTCGGCCGTCTCCGAGAGCCTGGATTAACACGATATACTAAAAGTATCAAAAGCCGTCCCCTCACACTGGGGATGGCTTTTAGTTTACAGCTTCAAATTTAGACATTTTTTTGCGATACTGTAATCAGTGTAAATACCAAATCAGTTATCAATACCCAGAGGATACCACACATGCGAAAATCAAGATACATGAGCATAATCCTTCCCCTGCTGCCGGCGTTGCTGGTCATGCTGCTTTTACTGATGAACGCGGCCGCTGCCAGGTCGTCATTCCCCACGGTCAGGGACGGGGTACTGGACCTCTCAGCCTGGGACTATCAAAAAACCGGGGCATTCAACCTGGAAGGTGAATGGGAGTTTTACTGGGACCGGTCCCTCAGCCGGCCGGAGATCGAGAGCGGCCGCGAACAGCCGGGGATTATCGAGGCCCCCGGCCTTTGGACCGATTATGAGCTGGACGGACAGGAACTGCCCGCTTTCGGCCAGGCTACCTACCGGGCACACGTGGTCCACGCCCCGGTCGGTCAGCGTTTTGCGATAAGGGTGCAAAACCAGGCCTCGGCCTACCGCCTGTATATCGACGACTATCTGATCGCCCAAAACGGTGATTTCGGCGACACGGCCGGCGCGCCGGTATCCCGTTACCGCCCTCAGTTCACGGAGTTCACCCCGGAACGGGACAGCTTCGATATCATCCTGCAGGTCTCCAACAGCGCCTACGCGGTCGGCGGCATGTGGGACTGGTTGATGTTCGGCCTGGCTGAACCGATGTCCTTCACCAACAACGCGGTCAAGGTCGTCGTCTACATCTCCATCGGCAGCCTGCTGGTGATGTGCTTATTCTTCGCCATCATGTTCGCGGTGGTCCGCAAGGAGAAGGAACTGCTGGTGATATGCGCCATCGGCCTGTTGGTAATGGTCCGCTACCTGGAGTCGGGAAACATGATAATCACACACCTGCTTCCCGGGATGCCCATCGCCGGGTTTGGCTGGATCGATTACCTTACCGGGGTCTGGAGCCAGTTCTTCCTGCTCTACTTCGTGTACCTCACCTACTCCCCCCTGGTGAACCGCTGGCTGGTACGCATCCTTCTGGCATATTCCATTCTCGCGTCTATAGCTATTCTGACCTTACCCTTCGAGATAGTGGCCAGCACCTACCTGGTGATGAGCCTCCTGTTTCTGCTGGTGCTGACCGTCATCGTCGTGGTCACCGCCCGCGCCGCTTATGAATACCGGACCGGTTCCCGCTCCCTGCTGGCGGCTATGGCATTCATCCTGTTCTCCATGTTCTACGAGCTTTGGGGCAACGACCCGTCCATCACCTACTTCCTCATCAACTGCTGGGTGCTGGACTTCACCGTCCTGTTCCTGGTGCAGTGCTCCATCGTCGCCCGGAGGTATCGGGAGACCCAGCGGCTGGAGCTGGGTCTGCTGAAAAGCCAGATCCGCCCCCATTTCGTGCACAACTCCCTGGCCTCCATCATCTCCATCTCCCGCCGGGACAGCGAAAGGGCGCGCGAACTCCTGGTGGACTTCAGCAGCTACCTGCGCGGTTGCTACGACTACGAGGGTGACGACATGGTCCCGCTCGAACAGGAACTGGAATTCGTCCGCGCCTACGTCGCTCTCGAACAGGCGCGTTTCGGCGAGAAGTTTAAGGTGGAGTATCAGGTCGAGGCGTCGAATGTGCTGGTCCCCCCGCTGATACTGCAGCCGCTGGTGGAAAACGCCTTCATCCACGGCCTCCGCGAAAAAGAAGCGGGCGGGACGGTCGTGGTCTATGCCCGGCGCGACAAAAACGACCGGCTGAGGCTGGGCGTGGCCGACGACGGCATCGGGATGAACGCCAGGCCAAAGTCCCCGGTGGAAAGGCAGGGCATCGGCATCAGCAACATCAATCAACGCCTGGCGCGGCTCTTCAACACCCGGCTGGTCTTCTCCGTGCCGGAGGGCGGCGGGTGCGAGGTATTCATGGAGATACCTTACCGGGAGGTGGACTGCGATGCGGGTTATGCTTATTGACGACGAACAGCCCGGCATCGACGAGCTTTCATACCTGCTCGGGAAGTACCCCGATATCGAGATAGCCGGGGCGTTTACCAACCCGCTCAGGGGTTTGGAGGCGGTCGAAAGGGTCAAACCCGACGCGGTCTTCCTCGACATCGACATGCCCCACGCCGACGGGCTGGAGCTGGCACTGCGCATCCAGTCGCTGCAGGCTGGCATCATCGTGGTTTTCGTCACCGCCTACGCCAAGTACGCGCTGGACTCCTTCAAGGCCTATCCCCTCGACTACCTGCTGAAGCCGGTCAAGGAGGCGCGGCTCGACGCCACAGTCGAGCACATGCGGAGGGTCAACCAGATGTTCCACCCCGACTTTAGAAGATCGTCCTCCCTGCACATCCGCTGTTTCGGCAGGTTCGAGATTGCCGCCCCGAACACCGGCGCCGATATTAAATGGGGCACCCGTCGGGTGAAGGAACTCCTGATGTACCTGATCGACCTCTGTGGAGCCGTCCCCACCCGCGGCGAACTGGTCAGGACCGTGTTCGGCGGGGCGGACGACAAAAAGACCGCCAACAACATCTACGTCACCATCTACAAGCTGCGCGGCATCCTGGACGGGCTCGACCCGGAACGGCGCCTGATCAGGCTGCGGGATGACTACTCGCTGGAGGTGTCGCCGGGTATCTGCGACTATCTGGATTTCATGAGCTTCGCCCGTCAGAACCCCACCATCACCCAGAAAAACGCGGTCGCGGCCGCGAAAGCGCTCAACCGGTGCGGCGGCGGGTACCTGGAAGGCGTCGACTACCCGTGGGCCGCCGACACGGCCTCCGTGGTGGAGGCCGAATACGAACGCATCAGCCTGGGGCTGGCAAGGGTGCACCTGAACGCGGGCCGGTCGAGAGAGGCCGAGAACGTACTGCAGGCCCTGCTGACGAGGGACCCGCTCTCCGAGGAGGGCCACACCGCCCTGCTGGACCTGTACATGAGAAACGGCAGCGACTCCAATTACCGTTCCGCGTACCTGGAGTACGCCCGCATACTGAAAAACGACCTGGGAGAAGAACCCTCCCCCGCCTACACCCGCCACTACCGGGAGATCGAGAGCAAATAATCCCAACAAGTAAAGTAAAAATAATCACCCCTGGTCCGCTTTAACAAACAGCCGGCCAGGGGTGATTTCGTTTTCGGCGGTACGGAACCGTTATTTAAGATTTTTTAAGATCGGGCATTTAAGGTATACTTATCACTTTTTTCGAAAGGAGCCATCGCTTATGTTTTTCATCAGAAACCGTCATCGGACAGCGATATCCCTGTGCCTGGTACTGCTGATGGCGTGTTCGCTGCCCGGCGCGCTGACCCTGGCCGAGGGGGAAACACCATCGATCAATCCTCCATCGGTCAGTCAAGCCGTTTACGGACAGGAACCTGACCCTGGTCAGTTCCCGGGCTCGCCCGCAGTGACCACTCCCAGCCCTGAAACCGATGGTCCGGTTCAATTACCCTCGGTTCCCGAGCAGCAGAACGGAAGCCAGGACAACAACCCAACCGGCGGACAGGAACCGGGAACTGGTTCCACCCAATCGCCTACGTCGGAACAGCCTCCCAGCGGGTCGGAACCGCCGGCGAATCCCGATCCGGTTCAGGCCCCGGCCGAAAAACCGAGTACCGAAAACGAAATAATGGAACCAGCACCCAACCCGACAAATCCAACACCGACTTTTACCCTTCTGAACGCCCAGGCCTTATTGACCGATTTCAGCATAACCACATCCGAACTATCGCCGGCGGTGGTCGGCAAGCCTTACAGCATGTACTTAAACAGCGCTAATGGCATTGCCCCTTATAACTGGAGCATCGTATCGGGCGCCCCGGCATGGTTGAGCTGCAGCGCCTCGACCGGCGAATTGACCGGCACCCCGACCGAGGCGGGTACATACCCCCTGGAGATACAGGTGATTGACGGCAGCACCCCGGCGAACAGCGCCACCAGTACGCTGACCCTGACCGTGAATACGGCCCTGGAGATATCCACCACCAGCATCCCCGAGGGCGCGGTGGGCATGCCCTACAGCGCGACGGTGACAGCCACCGGTGGCGTTGCGCCCTACCACTGGACCCTCCCCGCCATCGTGCCTGACTGGTTGACCATCGACCCCGATACCGGGGTTATCAGCGGCACCCCGACCGATTATTATTTCAGCTTTATCGCGGTCCGGGTGTTCGACAGCAGCGGAAGCGGAAGCACACCCGCCGCATACGCGGACAAGTGGCTGGACCTGCACATCTACGACGACCCGGTCGCAGCCACCCCCAGGATGCTTGAATCCGGGTCTCTGAACGGCAGTACGGTCAACCTCGCATTGATAGGCACGGAATTCAACACTCCCACCCTCGCCGCCGGCGACTTCGTCCTGATCAACCCGCCGGCAGGCCTGTCAGTCGCGGAGGCGGTCTACAGCGACCCCACCCACTGCAGCATCCGCCTGGCTTACAGCGGGGGGACTCTTCCAGTCAACGACACCGATTTCCGCATTCAGGTGAAGGCGTCGGCGGTGACCGCGGGGATCGACCTGAATTCGAACATCGTCGTGATAACCGCCCCCATGGACGCCGCCCGGCAGGGCGTGACAGCGGGAAATACACCGACCCGGGCCGCGGTCAACCCGGTTACCGGCCTGGCGTACGTCACCAATCTGATGAACCGCACCATAACCATCATCGACACCGGCAACAACCCCACCCAGCTGAACACCAACCAGCGCCGTCCTTTCAGCGTAGGGATAAACCCCAACACCAACCGGGTCTACGTAGCCAACAAGGTGGAGAACACCGTGAGCGTGCTGGGCGGAAGCACCGGCACGGTATTGAGCACCATCACCCTGGGGGCGGGCGACCCCTCGAACGACATCCGGGACCTGGTTGTCAACCCCGACACCGACAAGGTCTATATCGCCCACTACACCGCGAAAAAACTGATCGTCATCAACGGCGCCGACAACACCTTCAAGACCATCAGCCTGCCCGACGCTCCCTCGGCCATCGCGCTCAATCGAGCGACCAATAGGGTCTATGTCTGCATGCCTGAGGTCAGTGTCCACCAGATGACTGTCATCAACGGAGCAGACGACTCGGTGATAACCACCCTCGACGTCGATTACTATCCCAACTCGCTGGCGGTGAACCCGTCGACCAACCGGGTCTACGTGACCTCCAGCACCGGGAACAAGGTACAGGTGATAGACGGCGCAACCAATACCATCATCAATGAGATACCGGTGGACATATACCCGGTCGACACGGCGGTCAACGAAAACACCAACCGTGTATACGTAGCCAACCTCCAGAGCTACACAGTCAGCGTGATAAACGGGGATGACAGCTCGGTGGTCAGCATACCCATGCCGGGCAAGCCGATGGACCTAGTCGTCAACCCGACCTCCAACCGGGTGTACGTGACCGGCACCGACACCAACCAGTTGACAGAGATAAGGGGTTCCGATAACACCTCGACCTCCATCACCGTCGGCGCCAGCCCGGCTAGTCTCGCGGTCAACCCCGTCAACGGCCGGGTATATGTGCCCGACGGGAGCGGCTGCTCGGTCATCATGCCCAACGTTCCCGTCGTGGTTCCCGATACCCCCACCATCAGCCCGAACGGCGGCGACTTCACCAACGGCGTGCAGGTTACCATCACCGGCAGCGGCGGGACGGTTTACTACACCACCGACGGTTCCGACCCGACTGACGGCACCGGTATCGAGTATAACGGACCGTTTACCCTGGCCGCTTCGGCCACGGTGAAGGCGGCGGTACAGAACGACTCTTCGTGGAGCGGTGTCACGAGTGCTGTGTTCACCGTCAATGTCCAGGCCACCACCCTCGTACTGAGCAACGAGGAGGGCGGGCTGATCGATAATTTGATTGCGGCGGGGTACGGAAACAAAAGCTTATTTGACGCTTTGGTTTCATTGCAGGAGGCTTCCGGCGGGGTAATTACGGATGATTTCCTTGAAACGCTGGCATTAAATGACGCAAGCAGCCCAATATTAACACAGATGCTGAACAGTTACACCGGACTGAACGGCGCCATCGCCATCAATACGGATGGAACGGTATTCACCATGACGAGCGTAAAAGGCCGAGATTATCATGGTCAATCAGGATATTCCACCTACCCCGAAGGCGGAGCAATAGAGCTATTCACCTACGCCGACAGCGCGGAATATTACATCGACGCGGAAAGCGGCGGCACGACTTATAAGGCCTTCGCCATCGCCTGGTCATCGGGAGTGAAAGTAGCTGGAGCTGCCACCGACAGCTCGGTCACCATGACGCCCGGCGGTAACAGCGTCTCGACCGACAATACCTGGGAGATCGACGTAACCGCCGGGACGCTGAAGGGCGCGGCGGGAGACGACCTCACCGGCGACATCAGCATGACCGGGCTGCCGACCGGGCTTAACTGGACCGCCAGGAACAACGGCACCAACAAGATCCTGGTCACCGTGAACGGGTCCGCGGACCCGGCGGTCACCGCCAGGACCACGGTCTCCGTGGTGGTCAGGGGCAGCGCGGTAAGCGGCGCCGGCGCTACAGATTCCGACGCTGTATCGCTTTACGTCCATCCCGCCAGGCGCTACCCCATAGCCCTGGCGGTCAACCAGAACACCAACACCGTTTATACCGCCAATAAGGGCAGCCTCGACGTGACCGTCATCGACGGCGCCACCGACACGGTCGCCGCCACCATCAGCGCCGGCACCTACCCCTCGGCCATAGCGGTGAACCCGGATACCAACAAGATCTATGTCACCAATCAGCATGACAAGACGGTCCTGGTGATCGACGGCGCCACCAACGCGGTCATCGCCACCCTTCCCACCGGGACCTATCCCGTCGACCTGACCGTCAACCGCGCCGCCAACAAGGTATACGTGGCCAACAACAGCAGCAAGAACGTGACGGTTATCGACGGAGCGACCGACACCGTCTTGGGGACCGTCACCGCCGGGAACTCTCCCTACGACCTGTCCGTCAACCAGAACACCAACCGGGTTTATACAGCCAACTACTACGACAAGACCGTCTCGGTGATCGACGGCGCCACCAACACCCTCATCACCAACGTCACCAGCGACACCGGCCCCTATGCGGTGGCCTTGAACCAGACCACCAACAAGGTCTACGTCACCAACCTGAAAAACATAATCACAAACGAGAATGGAACCGTCACCGTGATCGACGGGGCGACCCACACTGTCTCCAACAGCATCACGGTGGGGGTCAAGCCGCGGGCCATCGCCGTCAACCCGGCCACCAACCGGGTCTATGTCGCCAACCTGGACAACGACAGCGTGATGGTGATCGACGGGGCAACCGACACGATCACCGCCACCGTCACCGTGGGCGACGGTCCCCTGGCCCTGGGGATAAACCAGAACACCGACAAGATTTACGTCGCTAACTGCGGCGATGACACGGTCACGGTCATCGACGGCACGACCAACAGCACCGGCAGCGTCGCCGCCGGCGACTACCCCTGCATCGTGGCGGTCAACGAGACCAGCGGCAAGGCATACATCGCCAACCAGTACAGCGACTTCCTTACCATCATCGCCTCCCCGCCGCCCGTCCCGCCCGCAGCCCCTACCATCGATCCGAACGGCGGGACATTCACCGACAGCGTGCAGGTCGCCATCACCGGCAGCGCCGGGACGACATACTACACCATCGACGGTTCCGACCCGACTGGCGGTACCGGTATCGAATATACCGGACCGTTTACCTTGACTTCTTCAGCCACGGTCAAGGCGGCCGTGCAGAGCGGCTCGGTGTGGAGCGAGGTGGCCACGGCGGTATTTACAATCTATACCTCTCCTAATCTGCCCGCGGCCCCCACCATTAGTCCCAACGGCGGGACCTTCACCGACAGCGTGCAGGTCGCCATCACCGGCAGCGGCGGGACGATATACTACACCACCGACGGCTCAGACCCGACCTCCAGCGGCACCAGGACCGGGTACGCTGTACCTTTCAGCCTGACCCAATCAGTCACGGTCAAGGCGGCGGTCCACGGCGAATCCTCTGGATGGAGCGGCATAACCCAGGCTGACTTCACCATCGTCCATTCCTCGCCTTCCGCCCCGGTCATCGACCCGAACGGCGGGATCTTCACCGGCAGCGTCCAGGTCGCCATCACCGGTAGCGGCGGAACGACATACTACACCATCGACGGTTCCAACCCGACTGGCGGCACCGGTATCGAGTACACCGGTCCATTCAGCCTTTCCCAGTCGGCCACGGTCAAGGCGGCGGTCCACGGCGAATCCTCTGGATGGAGCGGCATAACCCAGGCTGACTTCACCATCGTCCATTCCCCGCCTTCCGCCCCGGTCATCGCCCCCAACGGCGGGACCTTCATCAACAGCGTCCAGGTCGCCATCACCGGCAGCGGCGGAACGATATACTACACCATCGACGGTTCCGACCCGACTGGCGGCACCGGTATCGAGTACACCGGACCGTTTACCTTGACTTCTTCAGCGACGGTCAAGGCGGCGGTCCACGGCGAATCCTCTGGATGGAGCGGCATAACTCGGGCTGACTTCACCATCGTCCATTCCCCGCCTTCCGCCCCGGTCATCGCCCCCAACGGCGGGATCTTCATCAACAGCGTCCAGGTCGCCATCACCGGCAGCGGCGGAACGATATACTACACCATCGACGGTTCCGACCCGACTGGCGGCACCGGTATCGAGTATACCGGTCAGTTTACCCTAACCCAATCCGCTACGGTAAAGGCGGCCGTGCACGGAGAGTACGGCTGGAGCGAAGTGTCCTCGGCTGATTTTACCATCAATATCTCTTCCACCCCGTTGAAGATAGCCGGCGTGGCCACCGACAGCTCGGTGACCATGGCCAGCGGCAACACGGCAATATCCGGCAATGACAGCACCTGGAAAATCGAGCTTACCGCCGGGACGATGAAGGGCGCGACGGGCGATGCCCTTACCGTCGAAGACCTGACCGTAGCCGGGCTACCCGCCGGGCTGGACTGGACCGCCAAAAACAACGGCTCTAACAAGATCCTGATCACCGTCTCCGGTACCGCTGCTTCGGCAATCACCGCCAAGACCACGGTGTCCCTGGTTATCAAGAGCGGTACGGTAAGCGAATCCGGGGCGACGGACTCCGACGCCATCAGCGTGTATGTCAATCCTTACACTGGTGGCGGCAACGCCCCCGGCGGTGGTGGCGGAGGCACCCCCGAACCCGAGAACGAACCCGAAACAGTTAAACCCACGACCGAACCAGAGGTGAAAACCCCGACAGTGGAAGAACCCGGCGACCTGGCCGGCCACTGGGCGCATGACTGCGCCATGGCCCTGCTGCAGCACGGCTTAATCAAAGGATATCCCGATGGGACCATCCGTCCCGATAACGAGATCACCCGGGCGGAAGCCGCGGCCTTACTGGTATCCGCCCTGGGCCTGAACGACTATCAGCCGCGGAGCATGGAGAATCCCTACCAGGACGAGATCCCGCCCTGGGCGAAAAAAGCGGTACTCACCGCTGCCGAGAAGGGATTGATGAAGGGCTACCCGGACGGGACCTTCCGGCCCGGCCAGGAGATAACCCGGGCCGAGATGTGCGCGGCGCTGATGCAGGCCTTCCCCAGAGTTACTCCGGCGGGATTCGTTCTCGACTTCACCGATAACGACAGCATCCCCGACTGGGCGAAGCAGTTTATCCAGACGGCGGTGGCAAACGGTGTGGTCAGCGGCTATCCCGACCGAACCTTCCAGCCCGACAGCAGCATCAAGCGAGGAGAGGTCTTCTCGATCATCTGCCGGCTGATGGGCTATCACCAGGGACACGGCAGATAGCGATTTAAAAACATGCCGATGGTAGAGAGTTATTCAGCGGGAGGAGGTGGTGGACAGTTGCGGGTCATGCTGGTCGACGACGAATGCCCCTGCCTGGAGGAACTGGAGTACCTTCTTAAGAGCTTCAGCGATATAGAGGTCACGGGGTCTTATGCGAACCCCCTGGAGGCTCTGTCCGCCGCGGAGTCCTCACTGCCCGACTTGGTGTTTCTGGATATCGGTATGCCGTACCTCAGCGGGGTCGAGCTGGCGGAAAAGATCCACCAGATCGACGATAAGGTGGCGGTGGTGTTCATAAGCGCCCACGCCAGCAATTTCAGCGGCATCAGGCTACGAAAGCCGTTCGAGTGTCTTCTGAAACCCATGAGCCAGAAGAAACTGAACGCGGTAATGGAGAGGCTGAATGTAAAAAGGGTTTAAATCCCGGGTATCGGAAACAGTTAAGACCAAAACACCAGGGGTCCCAGCGGCTCCTGGTGTTGTTTTATACGTTCACCGCACTTTGTACATGTGAAGGGCGGCATTCAGTACGCGGCTCTCGGGTAGACCCGGGTGGCGATCGCCAGGAGCGCCAGCATGGTCAGCACCAGGACCGCCAGGTCCGTGCCGCACCTCGACAGGTCCCCGCTGATCAGGAGCGACCTCATTAAATCGACGATGTAGGTAAGCGGGTTCACCTTGGCCAGGACCTTGAGCCAGGCGGGCATGACCTCGATCGGGTAGAGCGCGTTCGAAGCGAAGAACAGGGGCATGGTGAAGAGCTGTCCAAAACCCATGAACCTCTCGCGGGTTTTGAGCAGCGCCGCCAGGATCATGGAGAGGCTGGAAAAGAGCACCGAGCCGAACACTATAGTGACCATCACCGCGATCAGGTTGAACGCCCCCCAGCGCAGAGGGATACCCACCAGCAAGGCCAGCAGCAGTATAAAAACCACCTGGGTAAGGGACCTGAAACCCGCCGCCAGCGCCTTGCCGAGGACGAACACGTTCCTGGGCAGCGGCAGCGCCAGCAGCTTCTGCAGGAGTCCCAGGTCCCGCTCCCAGATGATCGAGATGCCGAAAAATATCGAGATAAACAGCATGGACTGGGCCAGAACCCCGGGGATCAGGAAGGACTGGTAGGGGACTCCCCCGGTCGATATCACCTGGAACCTTCCCAGCGCCCCGCCGAACACGAAGAGCCACAGCACGGGCTGAAGGGCGCGGGTCACCAGTTCCGTTGGGTCGTGCAGCACCTTGCGGATGTCCATCTCCAGTATCGCCATCGTCCCCCGGAACCAGTTGGAGACCAAACCCTTTTCAGCCGAGCCTTCGGGCCAGTCTGCGGGTTCGTTTAAGCTCACGGAAATTCCCCTCTCTCTCGTAGTCGCCCCCGGTGAAGAACCGGAAGGCATCTTCCAGGGTGGCCCCCGCTTTCCCGGTCGCCGCCTTCAGCTCGTCGGGGGTGCCGACCACCGCCAGCCGGCCGTGGTTCATGATGGCGACCCGGCCGCACAGCGCTTCCGCCTCCTCCATGTAGTGGGTAGTCAGGAGGATGGTGAGCGATGTCTCCCGGCTCAGTCCGCCGAGCAGCTCCCATACGGTGCCCCTCGCCACCGGGTCCAGACCGATGGTGGGCTCATCCAGAAACAGGATGCGGGGCTGGATCAGCATCGCCTGACCGATCTCCAGGCGCCTCACCATCCCCCCCGAATAGTAACGGACCCGCTTGTCAGCAGCCTCCTCCAGTCCCATCCGGGACAGGACCTGGTTTATCTTCTCCCGGCGCGAGGACCGGGGGATACCCACCAGCTTGGCGAAGACCAATAGATTTTCGAACCCGGTCAGGTCACCATCCGCCGACAGGGCCTGAGGGACGTACCCGATCAGCTTCCTCACCCGCTCGGGCCGCTTGCGGACATTATGGCCGAAGACCCGGGCCTCACCGCTGGTCTGCGGAAGGATGGTGGTCAACATGCGGATGGTGGTGGTCTTCCCCGCCCCGTTCGGGCCTACCAGTCCGAAGATCTCGCCCTCATTTATCGTAAGGTCTATCCCGTCCACGGCCCAGTTGTCCCCGAACGACTTGCTGAGTTTT
The DNA here is from genome assembly GCA_013178275.1 of Bacillota bacterium. Classification (GTDB taxonomy): domain Bacteria; phylum Bacillota; class Ch66; order Ch66; family Ch109; genus Ch109. The sequence goes on from JABLWZ010000006.1 coordinate 314,964, forward strand.
TCCGCTTCCACCGCCGCACGCTGGTTCAATCTATTTCACCCCGCTGCTCGATTCTATTCCCAAAACAATTATAAACCGGAAATGGCTTTTTCACGCTATCGGAAAGTATATACAGGGAACTTTCCGATGCAAGCAAGTGCACTCCGAAGCAAGTGCAACTATGGTTCCTGCCTTCGGCAGTAACCTAGTTTTCTTCGCAGCTATGGTTCCCGCCTTCGCCAGAGGCTTGGCGGTAGCCAAGTTTTCTTCTTTAAATATGGTAAATATATATTAATTGTAAATATTTATTTACTTTTTTCGCCGGTCTATTTATACTGAGAAGCAGCTATCACAAACCAGGTGGTGATTACATGAGCAGCCACGACAACGTGGTAGACGAGTTTCTCACGCTGCTGGGATTCATGCGGGAAAGGTTCTTTCGCCCGGCCACCCAGATGACCCGCAACTGGCTCAGCCCGGGCCAGTTTCACGCCTTGGTCATACTGGATAAAAACGGCCCGATGTCCATGTCCGAACTCGCGGGAGAGATGAAGGTCTCCAAGCAGCAGCTGACCCCCCTCATCAACAAACTGATCGACAGCGGACTGGCGGCCCGGAAAACCGACGAAAGCGACCGGCGGATCATCCGCATCGAGATCACCGATAGCGGCGGGGACAAGGTCCATTCTCTGATGACCGAGATGAGACAGCGGTTCAGAAAGCGGATCCAGGTTCTCCCCGAGCACGAACTGGCCGAACTCGATCAGATGTTAAAGCGGATCAAGGAAATCTTAAGCCACATCGACTGATTCGTCATTCAAATAAATTTTTAAGGGTGGGCGATTCTTGTGCAAAAGATCAGGAAGGTTTTAATCACCGTCGTCATACTGGTCCTTACCGTCGGGGCGGCAGCCCTCTCTTATTACACCTATGAAAGCCGGTACTTCTTTACCACCGAGGACGCCCAGGTGACAGCCAGGATGGTGGCCCTTACCCCCGAGGTCACCGGTAAGCTGCGCAACTGGGAGGTCAGGGAAGGCGACTACGTGAGGTCAGGGCAGGTACTGGGGACCCAGGACGTGAACAACTCGGCCTCCAGCCCCTCGGCCGCGCTCACCAACGCGGAGATCAAATCCCCCATAGACGGCAAGGTCATCCAGACCAACGTGGTCAAGGGCCAGGTCGTGGCACCCGGGCTGGAGATTGCCACCATCGCTGACACCTCGAACGTGTACATCAAGGCCAATATCGAGGAGACGGACATCTTCAGGATACAGCCCGGCCAGCCGGTCGACATCAGGATCGACGCCTACCCGGGCCGGGAGTTCAAGGGCTTGGTAAGGAGCATCGGCCAGGCCACCAACTCGGCCTTCAGCCAGTTCCCATCGCTGAACACCAGCGGTACCTTCTCCAAGGTGACCCAGCTGATCCCGGTCGAGATCACCCTGCTGGACGTGGATAACCTGCCTCTGATGATAGGGATGAACGCCACGGTCAAGATTCATATCCGATAGGGTTTCAGGTAACGTTCGATTTTAACCCGGGTGGAGATGGATAAGCATGCTCAGACTGTTCCGTTACTTAAAACCTTATTCCTGGGCCCTGTTCTGCGTCGTGGGGTTCCTTTTCGCGCAGTCCATCGCCGAACTCTACCTCCCCACCCTGATGTCCGACGTCGTGAACAACGGCATGATGAAGGGAGACACGGGCTACATCTGGAGGTACGGCAGCTACATGCTGCTGGTGGCCCTGGTCAGTAGCGCCTGCTCCGTCGCGGGCAGCTTCCTGTCGGCGATCATCGGGATGGGCTTCGGCCGGGATACCCGGGACCGGGTCTTCTCCCGGGTGGAAAGCTACTCCCTGCACGAGATAGACAAGATCGGGACCGCCTCCCTCATCACCAGGACCACCAACGACATCATCCAGGTCCAGACCCTGCTGATAATGGGCCTGCGCTTCATGGTGGTCGCCCCCATCATGTGCGTCGGGGGCCTCATCATGGCCTACTCCAAGGACCACTACCTGACCCGGATACTGGCCGTGGTTCTGCCCTTCATGCTGATCTTCATCATGGCGGTCGCCACCTCGATCGTGCCGCTGTTCAAGTCTTTACAGGCCAAACTGGACAGGGTAAACCTGGTCCTCAGGGAGAACCTGACCGGGATACGGGTCATCCGTGCCTTCAACCGGCTCGCCAGCGAGACCCGGCGCTTCGAGGCGGCCAACCGCGACCTAACCGACACCTCCATCAGGGTCAATAAGATCATGGCGGTGATGCAGCCGACCATGATAATCCTGTTCAATTTCACCTCCATCGCCATCATCTGGTTCGGGGGAGTGCGCATCAGCCAGAACAGCATGCAGATAGGCGACATGATGGCGTTCCTCCAGTACGCCATGCAGATCATGTTCTCCATCATCATGGTCACCATCATGTTCGTCATGGTCCCACGGGCGGAGGCGTCCGCGGTGCGGATAAACGAGGTCCTGGACATGCAGCCCGAGATAGTGGACCCGACTACACCCGTAAAGACCGACGGGCAGCGCGGCTTTGTGGAGTTCCAGGACGTGACCTTCAGCTACCCGGGGGCGGAACTGCCGGCTATCAGCGGCATCACCTTCTCCGCCCGTCCGGGCGAGGTCACCGCCATCATCGGCGGGACCGGCTCGGGCAAGTCGACCCTGATCAGCCTGATCCCCAGGTTTTACGATACCGACAGCGGCCGGGTACTGGTAGACGGGCTGGATGTAAGGGAGATGACCCAGCGGGACCTCCGGGACCGGATAGGTTTCGTCCCCCAGACCCCGATCCTGTTCAGCGGGACCATCTCGGAAAACATCCGTTTCGGAAAGGAAGACGCCACCGACGAAGAGGTGGTGCACGCGGCAGAGGTAGCCCAGGCCAGCGACTTCATCGACTCGATGCCCGAAGGCTACCGGTCGATGATCGCCCAGGGCGGCACCAATCTTTCCGGCGGGCAGAAGCAGAGGCTCTCCATCGCCCGCGCGCTGGTGCGCCGCCCCTGGATCTACATCCTGGACGACAGCTTCTCCGCCCTGGACTTCAAGACCGATGCCCGCCTCAGGACGGCGCTGAAGAAAGAGATAGCGGACTCGACCGTGATACTCGTCGCCCAGCGGGTCAGCACCGTCATGGACGCCGACCGCATCATCGTCCTGGACGACGGGCAGATAATGGGCATCGGCAGGCACCGGGAGCTGATGGCCGCCTGCGAGGTTTACCGGGAGATAGTGTACTCACAGCTGTCCGAAGAGGAGATCGCATAATTAATGAGCGAACAGAACTCGACCCGAAGAGAACCGCCGCGGAGAGGTCCAGGCGGCCATCCGTTGGGACAGCCAGTAGAAAAGGCCAAAGACTTCACCGGGACCCTGAAACGGCTGGCCGACTTTTTAAGGCCGGAGCGGTACCGGTTTCTAACCGTGCTCTTCCTGGCCATAGCCAGCACCGTCTTCTCCATAGTGGGCCCGAAGGTCCTGGGCATGGCCACCACCAAGCTGGGTGAAGGGATACTGGCCAGGTACGCCTACCTCACCCGGCTGTACTACGCGATCGACCACAACCTGCCGGCCACGGTCATCAGCGAGCTGAAGAAGCAGCAGATCCCCCTCTTCGACCTGGGGTACATCGGCAGAATACTTCTCATAATGATCGGGCTCTACCTGATCAGCGCCCTGTGCAGCTATATCATGGCCTATATCATGTCGAGCGTTTCCCAGAACACCGTTTACCGCATGCGCAACCAGGTGAAGTCCAAGCTCGACCGCCTTCCGCTGAAGTACTTCGACCAACGGACCCACGGCGAGATACTGAGCCGGGTCACCAACGACATGGACACCATAGCCAACACCCTGCAGCAGAGCCTTACCCAGCTGATAACCTCGTTTGTCACGGTTATCGGCATCCTGGTCATGATGCTGACCATCAGCCCGGTCATGACCCTGATCGCGATGTTCACGCTCCCCGCCAGCACGGCGATAACCGCGTTGATCGCCAAGAACTCCCAGAAGTTCTTCGCCGAGCAGCAGAAGACCCTGGGGAACCTGAACGGCCACGTCGAGGAGATGTTCTCGGGGCACAAGATAGTCAAGGCCTTTGGGCGCGAGGAGGAATCCATCAGCAAGTTCAAGGAGATAAACGCCAGACTCTACCAGGTCGGCTGGAAGGCCCAGTTCATCTCCGGGATCATCTTCCCCGCCCTCAACTTCGTGAACAACGTCGGCTACGTCATGGTATGCGTAGCGGGGGGCCTGCTGGTGGCCCGGAAGGTGATAGAGATCGGCGACGTGCAGGCCTTCATCCAGTATATGCGTCAGTTCACCCAGCCCATCATCCAGCTGGCCAACATTGCCAACGTGCTGCAGTCGACCGTAGCCGCGGCAGAGCGGGTATTTGAGGTCCTGGACGAGGAGGAGCAGGTCCCGGATCCGGAAGACTCCAAGATCATCCCCTTCCCCCGGGGCAACGTCCGGTTCGAGAACGTCAGGTTCGGCTACCGGGACGACGCCCCGCTGATGGAGGGCCTCTGCATCGACGTCGCCGAGGGCTGCACCATCGCCATCGTCGGACCCACCGGGGCGGGCAAGACCACCCTGGTCAACCTGATCATGCGCTTCTACGAGGTCCAGGGCGGCCGGATAACCATCGACGGGGTGGACATCCGGGAGATCAAGCGGGGGGACCTGAGGACCATGTTCGGTATGGTGCTGCAGGACACCTGGCTCTTCAACGGGACCATCCGGGACAATATCGCCTACGGACGCGCGGGAGCCACCGAGGAGGAGATAATCCAGGCGGCCAGGGCTGCCCACGCGCACCACTTCATCAAGACCCTGCCCGATGGATACGATACAGTGCTGAACGAGGAGGCCTCCAACATATCCCAGGGCCAGAAACAGCTTCTGACCATAGCCCGGGCGATACTCGCCGACCCAGCCATCCTGATACTCGACGAGGCCACCAGCAACGTCGACACCAGGACCGAGGTGCTGATCCAGCGGGCCATGAGCAACTTGATGCAGGGAAGAACCAACTTCGTTATAGCCCACCGGCTCTCGACCATCCGCGACGCGGGCCTGATCCTGGTCATGAACCACGGGGCCATCATCGAGCAGGGCAGCCATAAGGAACTTTTGGCCAGGGGAGGCTTCTACGCCGAACTCTACAACAGCCAGTTCACCGGCGGAGACTTAAACGGCCAGGCGGTCTCGTAAAATTTTTCTTTCGCAAGCAACTAAAACTGCAGCTTCTTATCATTTTTTGATACAAATCACCCTTCCGGGGTGATTATTATTTTTCACACCAGGGCTATAATGGTCCAGGTATTACTAATATTACCGGTGTTTCAATCTAAAGGAGGTATGCCCGTGAAAAGAATGCTCAAAGCCCTGGCCTTAACCCTCGTCCTGGTTCTGGTTCTGTCAACGGCAGCGACAGCCGCCGGACCTCCAACGATCGTAATCAACGGCAAGACTATGAAGACCTCGGACCCCACAGTGATAGAGAACGGTCGCACCATGGTGCCGCTGCGGGCGATATTCTCCGAGCTGGGACAGCCCGTAAACTGGAACCCGGCCGACCGCTCCATCACCTCGGGCAACATCTGGCTGCAGGTGAACAACCAGACCGCCTACGTAGGGGACACCGAAATCACTCTCGACGTGCCCGCCAAAATCATCAACGGCCGCACCTATGTACCCCTGAGGTTCATCGCCGACAGCCTGGGCAAAAACGTGAAATGGGTACCCGAGTCCAACCGGGTGGAGATCACCGAAAAGGCTGTAAAGCTTCCCCTTAGTATTGCGCTTGAAACGCCCCTGGAGGGCTCTTTCGAAGGCAACACCCTGGTCGTCAAGTTCGGTCTTAAGAACATCGGCCGTGGTTACATCTCCAAGGTGAAGAGCGTAAAGCTGGAGGTCGACCGGGAAAACGGCATCGAAGTAGCAACCAAAACCTTTTACGACATCCCGCTGAATATAGCCCCGGGCGAGAAAAAGGTCGTTACCGTCAGGTTCGAGAACGTCACGCCCTTTAATGTCAACATCATCGGGATCCACGACTACAACAGCTTCGTTTTGGAGTAAAATAAGCAGCGGGATTCTATTAGACGAAAGAGGTTGTCCTGCCAGATGGACAACCTCTTTCGTCAATTATTGCATCTTTTGATATATACAAAAAGAACGGGAATAAACCCGTTCTTTCTGGATACCAGATATCCAGATGCGGTTAAATGAAGATGAACCAGAAGACAATGAGGATCAGAAATGGGATGATAATAATCACCCGGCGGCGGACGATGAAGTCCACTACGGCTTCCGCTGACATACCTGAACGACCTCCTTTTCAACCTGAGATGCTCCATCATATTCCAGTTCTTCCTTATCGGTTACTTTTTGGTAAAAAATACTTCTGGATATAACAGGGCCCGGGTCGTCCCCGGGCCCTGTCCTAAAAGGAGCCTCCCTGGTGCAGATGACCAGCCGTTCCCTCCATTATATTCCATCGTTTCCACGTTTGTGCTTTCCTGCCATTTTATGCCTTTGCGGGTTTTATAATGGCCATCGTCCCATCAGCCGAGCAGGTGGTGGTAGCCGCCCTCTTTTCCATCCTCTGCCGGGGCCGGGTTCGGGGAAGCCCGTTCGGCCGTCTCCGCTGCGGGAAGCTCCAGCCGCTCCAGGAAAAGCGCGGCCATCTTTCGGATCGAGGGGCCCTTCAGCAGCTCCAGGGTGGTTATCTCCAGCCCCAGCTCGCTCTTGACCAGGTGCCTCAGCTCCAGAGCCATTATCGAATCCATGCCGAGCAGCAGGATGTTCTGGTCCGGGAGCACCTTGGAGTACGGTGTCCGGAGCACCCCGGCCAAGATCGTCCTCAGCGTTTCTTCCATATATTCCTGCCTCTGACCGGGATCCATCGACGACAGCCGTCCTATCAGCATGGACCGCTGGTCGTCCTGGGGCTCGGAGGCGCTTTCCTCGACCAGTTCCCTTATCCTCGAGGAGACGGCGGATTCCGGGTTCACGTCCGCCCACTGCTTCCAGTCCACATCGAACAGACCCGCCTGCGTCAGGTCCCGGCCCAGTATCTCTCCTATCATCTCCAGGGTCGCCCGGGGCTTCAGCCCCCGGACCCCCAGGGTCTTGAACAGCTCCTCCAGCCAGCTGCTGCGGGCCGCCACCCCTATCTCCGACAGGACCCCGAGGTTGACCACCGTTGCCGGCAGTCCGATCCCCCTGCGGTGATGGGCGAAAGCGTCCAGGAAGGCGTTAGCCGCCACGTAGTTGGCCTGACCCGCACTCCCGACCAGGGACTGGATGGATGACAGCGAGAGGAAGAAGTCGAGTTCCATCCCCAGTGTATGCCGGTGCAGGTTCAGCGCCCCCTTCACCTTGGGGCCCATCACCCTGGCGAACCTCTCCTCTGTCATGTCCGTCAGGAATCCGTCGTCCAGCACCATCGCCCCGTGGATTATTCCCCTGAGCGGCGGCAGGCTGCGGTTTATCTCCTCCATCATCCGCTCGACCCGCCGCTCATCCGTGACATCGACCGACATCACGGTGGCCGAGGCACCGTGCCGCCGGATGGCCTCTATCGCCCGGTCCGAGGGCTCGGTGGCCCCGGTCCGGCTCACCAGCACCAGGTGTCCCGCTCCCCTCGACGCCATCCACTTGGCCGCCTCCAGCCCAAGACCGCTGGTCCCGCCGGTCACCAGATAGACCGCATCTTTTTTGAACTGGGGGCTGCCCTGGGCTCCCTGGAGCATCGGGACCTCCTGGTCCCTCATATCCAGGACCACCTTGCCGATGTGGCGGCTCTGCCCCATCAGGCGGAACGCCTCCGGGGCCTTTCCGGCCGGGAACACCTGAACCGGCATGGCCTTAAACCGCCCCTCCACAAAAAGCCTCCCTACCTCCCGCAGCAGCCGGCTGAAAACCCGGGGCCGCTCCATAGCCATCCGGTCCAGGTCGACCGACGCGAAGGTCAGGTTGCGGTTGAACTCCCGCATGGGAAGGCCGCTGTTCTCCACGATGTCCCGTTTCCCGATCTCGATGAACCTGCCGTAAGGGGCCAAAAGAGAGAGGCTCTCCACCAGCGCCTCGCCCGCCATCGCGTTCAGGACCACGTCGACCCCCTCGCCCCGGGTGGCTGACCGGACCTGGTCCACGAACCTTGACGACCTTGAGTTCATAACCTGCTCGATGCCCATCTCCCGCAGCAGCGCCCGCTTCTCCTCGCTGCCCGCGGTCGCGAATATCTCTGCCCCTACCCACTGTGCAACCTGGAGAGCGGCCATCCCCACCCCGCCGGTGGCGTTGTGGATCAGGACCCGTTCCCCTGGCTGCAGCCTGGCTATCTCCACCAGCCCGTAGTAGGCGGTGATAAAACCCACGAAGACCGGGGCCTCCGCCAGCGACAGGGCTCCCGGCTTGTGCCCGGCCAGGATCGCCGGCACGGTCACGAACGACCTGAAACCCACGCCTCCGACCACCACCTCGTCGCCGGCCTGAAACTCCTCCACCCCTTCGCCGACCGCCGCGACCCGTCCACTGGATTCCAGTCCCAGGGAGCGGCCCACGAATGTCCCCTCCAGGACCATCTCGGGCACCAGTCCCATCGCCTTCAGGAAGTCCTTGTAGTTCAGGGCCGAGTAGTGCACCTCAACCTCGATCTCACCCGGCCCGGGCTCCCTCCTCGCGATCTCCTTATAGGCCAGGGAGTCGAGGTCTCCCGGCCTCGCCACATCCAGCATCACCGGGGTGCTGGCAGTGTTCCGGCGTTTCACCGGGGTCTCCTCTGGTCCTCCCTTCATCCTCCACAGCTTCTTGACCAGCCGCCGGCCGGGACGGAAGGCTACGTCCTCCTCGCTCCGACCCAGGCGGAACTCATCGAACACCGCCGCCGTTTCCTCCTCCGAGAAGGGACTGTCGATATCCACCAGCTTGCACCTGATCATCGGGTACTCGTTGGGGATGAGCATACCCAGCCCCCAAAGCGGGGACGCTTCCAGGTTCCAGAGCGGCTCCCCCTTCCCGATCGACTGCGCTCCGGTGGTGACTATCCCCAGGGTCGAACGGTGGTCCCTCCCCAGACGGGCCAGGGCGTTAGCCAGCTCGGTCACGTACACGCAGTGGGCGACGGCCTCCTCCGCCCGGGCGGGTCCCGCTACGGGGTCTCCCACCCCTCCCAGGTAAAGGACCGTATCGAACCCCCGCTCCTTCTCCGTGGAGAAGACGGCATCCAGGTCCTCGCCCACGCCTCTGCGTATCCGGTAGCCGCCCGAACCGGTGCCGGCAAAGGCCTCGCCCCGGCTGACAATAACGCATCGTTCGACCCGGGCCGCTATGTAACCCACCAGTGCCTTGGCACCCTCGCTTTCGGCGCCGAACACGATCCACCCCCCGGCGCCGGCGTCGGTGCCGGTCGGTTCAGCAACGGCCGCCTCGCACCAGTTTACCCGATAGAGCATCCGGGCCTGTTCTTCATCTTCCTCACCATCCCGGTTCACCTCCTGGCACCGCAGGCCGTCTATTTTCACCAGGACCCCGCCGTCTTCGTCGAACAACACGATATCGCAGTCGATGGAGTCCCCTGCGGCCCTGGTCACCCGGCCGCGGCTGAAGCAGCGGCTCCCCGGCGGGGAGTAAAACGAGACCCGCCCGATGGAGACCGGCACCATCATCCTGGCCCTGTCGTCCTCCTCATCCCCGAACCCGGCCAGCAGGGACTGAAAGGCCGCGTCCAGCACCACCGGGTGCAGGAGGTAGCCGTCGCTGTCGTTAAGAAGGGCATCCATCCCCTGTATCTCGGCCAGCACCTCACCCTCGCCCCGCCAGACCCGGCGCAGGGCCTTAAAGCTCGGGCCGTAGTTCCAGTCGTTCCTCCCCAGCCGCACGTACATCTCTTCCACCGGGACCTCCAGCGGGCACCTCGATCTCAACCCCTCCAGGTCTACCCGCTCCTGCTCCCCGTCCAGGATAGGGGTCATCACCAGCCCCGAGGCGTGGAGCATCCAGGGCCCGTCGTCCCCTTCCGGCCTGCTGTACACCGAGTATTCCCTGGTCTTTTGGTCCAGGTGGAACTGTATCTTCTGAATGGACTTATCCGAATAGAACATCATCTGGTGGAAGACCAGCGATTCGAGACGGCACTCCTTCCGTTCGTAGACCGCTGCGTTCAGCGCCAGTCCCGCTTCTACGTATCCCGCCCCCGGGAAGACCACGCTCTTCTGCAGCTGGTGGTCCTTCAGGTAGGGGAAGAGCTGGTCGCTCAGCTCCACCTCCCAGGCCGGCCGCGGCAGCCGCAGATCCTGGTTCAGGAATACATGCCCTCGGCACCCCAGCTTGTCCTCCAGCGCCAGCCGCGAATCGCTCCGAAAACGCTCGTGCTGCCAGGGATAACCGGGGAGCGGGATGTATTCGCCCGCCGGGGCGATCTCCCGCCAGTCTATATCGAACCCCAGGGTGTAAAAGGACCCCAGCGTGTCTATCATCTGCAACTGCTCCGGCTTACCGCGGGAAAGCGACGCCAGCACCTGCCCCGACGTGCCGGCGTCCCGCAGCGACTGCCGGACATACCCTCCCAGGACCGGGTGCGGTCCCACCTCCAGGAAGACCCGATACCCATCCCGTAACAGCGAATCGATGGCCGCCCCGAATAGCACCGGCTGCCTGACGTTCCGCCACCAGTACCCGGGTGTGACCTCGGTCCCGTCTATCCGTTCTCCTACCACCGTGGAGTAAAAGGGCATCTCCCCGCTGTCTCCCTCTATCTCCCCCAGGTTCGACACCAGTTCCTCCCTTATTTCCTCCATCTGAGGGCTGTGGTAGGCTATATCCACCTGCAGGAACCGGTTGAAGACCTCTTCCGATTCAAGGCCGGCGGCTATCTCCCGAAGGGACGATTCGATCCCCGCCAGGGTGACGTCCAGCGAGCTGTTCACCGCCGCTATCGAGACATCCTCTAGACCGGCTGTCGCCTCCCGCGCTCTCTCCTCCGTCAGGGCCGCCGCTAGCATCTTCCCCTTGCCCGCCAGCCTCCGCTGCAGCCGGCTGCGGTGATAGCTGACCAGCATCGCCTCCCTCAGGGACAGCACCCCGGCCGCGTATGCCGCCGCGATCTCGCCCACGCTGTGGCCTACCACCGCTGCGGGTCGTATCCCCCAGCTCCTCCACAGGGCGGTCAGACCCACCTGCAGGGCCACCCCCGCGGGCTGAGCCACCTGGGTATCCCCCATCCGTGATGAGGACTCGTCAGCGCGAAGCTCCTCCAGCAGCGACCAGCCGGAGAACCCCTTGAACACCTCGTCGCACTCCTCAAGCACCTGTAAAAAGACCGGCTCCCGCTGCAGGAGTTCCCTTCCCATGGCCCACCACTGCGGACCCATGCCCGAGTACACGAACACCACCCGCCGGTTCTCGGCCGGCAGGACCCGGTTCGAGGCTGCGAGGCTCGGCGTCTCGCCCTCGCCGAACAGTTTAAGGTTCTCGATCAGCCCCTCCCGGGAATCAACCGCCAGGGCGAGCCGGTAGTCGTGGTGGCTGCGGCGCACGACGGTCGAGTAAGCGAAGTCCTCCAGCCCGGCCTCCGGAACGTTCCCTTCGAGGAACCTCCCGTAACGCTGGGCCAGCTGCTTTAAAGCACCGGCATCCCGGGCCGAGACCGGGATCAATAAAGGACGGCCTTCACGGTCCGCGACCCCGGTCCCGTCATTTTTCTTTACAGTAACGGGCGGCCCTTCCAGCACCACGTGGGCGTTGGTACCCCCGAACCCGAAGGAGTTCACCCCCGCGTAGGCGGGGTTCCCGTTATCGGGCCATTCCTCCAGCCCGGCCGCCACCCGGATGCTTAGTTCACCGAATGGTATCAGGGGATTGGGCCGTTTGAAGTGCAGGTTCCCGGGAATCATCCGCCGCTTGAGGCAGAGCGCGGCCTTGATGAGCCCCGCCACCCCCGCCGCCGCCTCCAGGTGCCCGATGTTGGTCTTGAGTGACCCGACCACGCACCGATCTCCCGTTTCGCGGCCCTCCCGCAGCACCCGGTGCAGGGCCATGGCCTCGGCCTGGTCGCCCGCCTGGGTCCCGGTCCCGTGGGCCTCGATGTAGTGCACCTCTCCCGGCAGCACCCCCGCCTGGGCCTGGACCTCCCTGATCAGGGCCTCCTGGGCTGCCGGGTTCGGAATCGTAATCCCGCTAGTCTGTCCGTCGTGGTTGATCCCGGTTCCGCGCACCACGGCATAGATGGGGTCCTTATCCTCCAGCGCCTTCGACAGCGGCTTGAGTATCACCACGCCGACCCCTTCGCCCCGGGCATACCCCGCGGCATCCTCGTCGAAGGTCCGGCAGCGCGAGTGCGGGGATAAAAACATTCCCTTGCTCATCAGAATGAAGTCACGGGGGTTGGTCATCACGTTGACCCCCCCGGCGATGGCCATCCCGCACTCGCCGTTCCAGATCCCCTGGCAGGCGTAGTGGACCGCCACCAACGAGGAGGAGCAGGCCGTATCCATCGCCACACAGGGCCCCCTCAGGTCGAACACGTATGAGATTCGGGCGGAAAGGATGGTCAGCGCCGTCCCTACCCCCGAGTAGTTGTTGGCCGTGTTCTGGTTCAAAACCAGCTGGGTCGACTCGTCCATGCAGAACCCGCCGATAAAGACCCCGGTGCTGCTCCCGCCAAGCCTTTCGACCTGCAGCCCGGCATCCTCGATAGCCTCCCAGGTCACCTCCAGCAGCAGCCTCTGCTGGGGGTCCATAGAGGCGGCCTCCCGCGGTGAGATTCCGAAGAACAGCGGGTCGAACCGGTACACATCCTCCCGCAGGAATCCCGCCTGCTTAGCGTAGGCCTTACCCGGCCGGTCGGGGTCGGGGTGGTAGAACCGGCGCATGTCCCAGCGGTCGGGCGGTACATCGGTGATGGCATCCACACCGTCGCACAGTATCTCCCAGAGTCTCGACGGGCTGGATGCCCCGCCGGGAAAACGGCAGCCCATGCCGATTATGGCGATGGGCTCTTTTATGGTTGTGCTCGATTTAATTGTCATTACCCCTCCATGTTGACGTTATGGTATCGCTGCCGCCGCTGAGGTCGGACAGTATTTTTGATATTTCAGCAAAATGCTGAATTTTTCCTTCCCGGTTCTGGACATTACGACCGGTTTTGTCAGAAAATGAAAGCGTGCCAGGTGCACCCCCCAAACCTTCTTATCACGAGGTGCCCATGGAGGTATACGCCGTAAAACTGTCTGAAGGCGTTTCCCGGGATGAACTGGAACGCGTCTGCGCGAACCTGCCGGAAGAAAGGCAAAATAAAATCCGGGCCTACACCCGCTTCGAAGACTCCCTTCGTTCGGCGGCCGCCGGCCTGCTGCTGCAGCGCCTGGCCGCTGAAAGAATCCAGGTGCCTTCCGGCCGGCCCACCTGGAGCCGCGACCAGCACGGCAAGCCGTTCCTGCCCGGGGCCGACGGTTTCCACTTCAACCTCTCCCACTCGGGGGAATGGGTGGCTGCCGTCATCGACCGCACCCCGGTAGGCATCGACATCGAGCGAGTGCGCCCGATCGACCTGAAGCTCGCGCGGGACTCATTCACAGCGTCCGAGTACCGGGAACTGGTCTTGAGCCCGGCCGCCGAGCGGGAATCGTACTTCTTCCAGTTCTGGACCCTTAAAGAAAGCTACCTGAAGCTGCTGGGCACCGGGCTCTCCCGTACCCTGGACTCCTTCACGGTCGCCATAGAGCCCGGCGGCTCCGCCAGCCTGGATGACCCGCAGGGACACGAAAGGGCATACTTTAAGCGTTATGACGTCGATCCACGTTACCGGCTCTCGGTCTGCGCCCGGCATGGCGGATTCCCCGCTGCCGTTTCGCTGCTGGACTGGGACAGCCTGACCCGGGACTAGGCTGCCCGCGCCTTACCAGTTCTTAAGATATGGCGAGTTTTTCCGCACCGTCTCCTCAGCCGTCTTCCCATCGGTCGGGGTCAGCTTCACCAGCTTTTTGGTGATCAGGCCGTTGACCTCCTTCACCATGACCTCAATTATAGCTTAAAACGAACCGGCAGTTCCTCACCCCGGAGGGGTTATTTTTTTCTGAAACCGGGGAACCGGTTGTAAAAGCCGGGTGCGGCGGACCCCACCCCTACCACCCATCTCATTGCAAGGGAGGGACGTCATCTGTTTTCATCCCTCACGGAACCAAAACCCAGATATTCGCTTCCCCCACTTGAATCCCGGCATCCATAGCTGGGATAATATAACCAAGAAATCAAAGAGGACTGCATCGCATTATGAAAACACCCGGGACCGCACTTATGGCCGGCAGCCTTATAGTTTACAGCCTGACCCACGGTCTGGTCGACGCAGCCTGCGCCGCCCTGGTCTTCACCATCCCCCGGCTGTACCAGTTGGACGGCCAGTGGTTCTTCACCCTGGTAATCCTATACAACATCCTGGCCTTTGGTCTCCAGTCTCCTCTGGGGATGCTGGTCGACCACCTCCGGCAGCCGCGCGGTTCTGCTTTGGCTGGCTGCCTGGTCACCGCCGCCGCCATCCCGGGGCTGTACCTCTCCCCCTGGCTGGCGGTCTGCCTGGCGGGAGTGGGCAACGCCCTGTTTCACCTCGGGGGAGGGATAGTCAGCCTCCGGCTCCAGCCGGGAAGGGCCTCTTTACCCGGGGTTTTCGTGGCCCCGGGCGCGGTCGGCCTCCTGGCCGGCACCCTGGTGGGAAAGAGCGGCCTGGTCGGGCCCTGGCTTTTCCCGACGCTGCTCGTCTTCGCGGCCCTTGTGATCTACCGGCTGGATACCCCCTCAATCGATTACCAGGACTGCCGTACCGCTTCCGTTGACCGCTTCGGGCTGGTCCTGCTGCTCGTCCTCACGGCGGTGGTTTCCCGCTCCTTCATCGGGGCGGTGCTGGTATTCCCCTGGAAGGAAAGCACCTACCTGCTGGTCGGCCTCACCCTGGCCGTGGCCCTGGGGAAAGGGCTGGGAGGCCTGCTAGCCGACCGTTTCGGCTGGATAAGGGTATCCATCACCGGCCTGGCCCTCTCCGCCCCCCTGGTCGCGCTCTGTTCCGATCGCCCCTATCTGGCCATCCCCGGGGTGCTGCTGTTCAACCTGACCATGCCGGTGACCCTGACCGCCGCTGCCAACACCCTGCCCGGCCATCCCGGGTTTGCTTTTGGCCTGACCACCCTGGCCTTGCTGGTCGGGGCGCTGCCCCAGTTCTTCGGTTTCGGGACCGGTCTGGGACGTCCGACCGTTTTTTCCCTGATCCTGCTGTCCGCCCTGGTGCTTCTGGTAGGCCTGCGTCTTTACGACAACGGATCCCAGACCGCACTTCCGTCCAGGCGATTGGAGGCTGTTGAGTCCTCATGATCACGAACTTTCTGTTTTACCAGTTCCTCAAGCCGCTGCTGCTGACAGAGATCATAGAGATTACTGCAGCCCTCGTCCTGGGGTACCGGGACCGGGACTCCCTGGCCGCGGTGGCCCTGATAAACCTGATTACCAACCCCCTGGCCAACCTCCTCTGTTGGTTGGGAGCGTTCCTAGGGGTGGTATCGCTGCCGACCATGGTTTTTTTCATCGAGCCGCTGATCGTGCTCGGGGAGTGGCTGCTGCTGTTCTACACACTGCGGCTGAACCCGGGGAGGCTGTTCCTCCTGTCCCTGCTGATAAACCTGGCTTCATTCGCGATCGGCTGGATACTTCCCTGGAAAGGAGGCATCGGATTCTGATGCAAAGGAAAAGAATCGCCCTCACCCTGTTCGCCGCGCTGGCCGCGGTCCTGTTCCCAGCGGGTGTCGCCTTCGCGGACGTGGTCCCGCCCCCGATGACGCTCATCACCCTGGGCCTGATCCTGCTGGCATTCTTCATCGTCATCGTCCTCATAGTCGTCTCCGTCATCTTTCTGGTCAGGATCGCCAGGAGAAGGAAGTCCAATCGCCCCGAATAAATAAACAATCCCGCGGCCACTCGCGGGATTGTTTGTAAAAAAGCATATCCCTTACGGGGTTATCTGCACCGGTGACCCGTTCTTCACAGCGGTCTGTCCCACCGTTACCACCAGGTCCCCCTCCTTCACCCCGTCCAGCAGTTCCACCATCTCATCCTTGGCGATGCCCGGCCTGACCTGGGTCTCCACCGCCCTGCCGTCCCGGACCAGGTAGACCAGTTTCTGCTCGCCCATCTCCACTATCGATTCCTTGGGCACCAGCAGGGCCTCCGGGTGCTCCTCGGTAGCGAGCTGCACCTCGGCGAACATACCCGGCTTCAGTTTGGCCTCCGGGTTCTCCAGCCTCACCCGGGCAGGAAAGGCCTTGGTCGAGGCGTCAGCCGCCGGGGCCAGGTTGCTCAGCGAGCCCTCCAGCGGGGACGGGGATACCGCTGAGACCAGTACGCTTATCTTCTGTCCGGCCGTAAGCCTGCCGACCTCGGTCTCGGGTACGCTGCACTCCGCGTAAACGCTGGAGACGTCCACGAGGGTGAAGACCGCGCTGCTGGTGTTGACCATCTCACCTACATCCACCTTGCGGCTGGCGATGATCCCGTCGATGGGGGAGTTTATCGAGGCGTTGCCAAGCTGGTTCCTGGCGTTAGCCAGGGCGGCCGAGGCCTGCTTCACCTGGGCGTCGGCCTGTTCAGCCGCCGTCTGGGCGGTGTCCAGGTCCTTCTGGGACGCCACCCCCTGGTTATGGAGCTGTTTGACCCGCTCCAGGTTGAGAGCGGCCGATTTCTGGTTGGCCAGGTTGAGCTCCAGAGCCGCTTCCGCCTGCTGCACCGCGATATAGTAGTCGGTCGATTCCAGCTTCAGCAGGGTCTGTCCCGCCTGCACCCGATCGCCCATGTCCACCGGCACCGACGCGACCCGGCCTCCGACCTTAGGGATTACGGTTACTTCCGTTGCGGGCACTATCTTGGCGGCCAGAGTCACCTGGCGGTTGATCGATCCTTTCTGTACCGCAGCCGTTTTTACCGGAACCGGGCGGTTCTCGACCGTTGCAGGGTCTTTGCGGGTATTCACGAAAGCGGCCACACCAGCCGCGATCAGCAGTACCGCTATCACCCCCGCGGCTACGAGCCGTCTGCGGCTGAACCCCTTTTTCTCTGTTCCCTCCACAGCCTTAGTCGATTCCTCCACAACCTTTACCTCCATCCCGGTTTTACTGATAATTATTATAACCCCTCAAACGGTATTTTTACAGTGTTTCCAGGGCCCCCTTCCTCATCCGGTTTTCTTACAATTAAAGACACCGAACCGGGCAAATAGGTTGCATAGTAAAACCTGGTCGTTGATCGAATATCACCTGGCCAGCAAGGCCCCGAGGATATCTGACCGAGAAAAAAATAACCGGGCCGCCTCCCTGGAAGCGGCCCGGTTCTGCCAGAATGGGTTCCCCCGTCTTGATTCAGTGTACTAGGTGATTGAAACTATTTTTCCCTTGGGATACCACTGGACGTTCTTCTTGAACATCTCACTGACCACCCGCAGGGGTACCAGCATGCGGCCGTTCGTTATCTGGGCCGGCACGTCGGTGTCGTACTTCTTGCCGTTGAACTTCACCTGCTTCGAGTTGTTGTTGAGGATGATGACGTCACCGTTGTAGTTGATGGTCACCTCGCCGCTCTGTTTCCACTGCACCTTGTCGTCGGAGATTCCCAGCGCGTTGGCGATCTTCCTCACCGGCACCATGGTGCGCCCGCCTATTATGGTCGGCTGGACGTCGAAACTGAGTTCGTTTCCGTTCGAGAACACGCTGACGCCTTTATGCCCGTTCAGCTCGTAGATATCACCCAACTGCTCGTAAGCCCAGGGCGATTTCTCCAGCTTGATGATCTGCTTCAGGATGCTTTCCGCCTCGTCCCAGTCGTTATCGTTGACCGCGTCGATGACCTGTTCTTTCAGCTCGTTGATGCGGTCTTCCACATCATTGTGGGTCGAGAGCATCTTTATCCGCTGCAGTATCTGCGCCGCCTGGACCATGTGGTTCTTCCTGATCGCCTCCGCGAACTTTTCCTTCAGTTTGGCGAGGTCGTCCGAGTCTTCGTAGTCTTCATCATCATCTTCATCGTCGGACGAGGTTATTACGAAGGATGCCGTGGCCACTGCGCTCCAGCCATCCTCCTCGTCATACGACGCCGCCTTGACTACCGTGTTCTCTCTGACCGTGAAGGCTCCGGTATACTCTTCCGTCGTACCGCTGGTGGTCGGGTTGGTCCCGTCGGTGGTGTAGTAGCAGGTGCTTCCGCTGTCGATGTTGCTGATGGTCACGGTCCTGGCCGATTTGTAGGTCCCGCCGCTGGGATTGATCACCGGCTTTTCCACGATGTCCGAACCTTTGATCACGTACGTCGCGGCAGCCACCGCGCTCCAGTCATCCCCGTCATACGCGGCCGCTTTTACCGTCAGGGACTTGTTGACCTTGAAGGCTCCGTCGTACTCTTCCGCGTCATTTACATCCCTCGGGTCGCTCCCGTCAGTGGTGTAGTATACGGTGGTACCGCTCTTGATATTGCTGATGGTCACGGTCCTGGCCGAGTTGTAGGTTCCGCCTTTGGGACTAATTACGGGCTTCGCCACTTCCTCGGAGTCGATTATATACGATTCTGCCACCACGGAACTCCATTCGTCCCCGTCATACACGGCCGCTTTTACCGTCAGAGACTCGTCGACCTTGAAGGCCCCGTCGTACTCTTCCGCGTCATTTACATCCCTCGGGTCGCTCCCGTCAGTGGTGTAGTATGCAGTGGAGCCGCTATGGATATTACTGATGGTTACGCTTATATCCTCGTCATAGGTCCCACCGTTGGGGTGAATCATGGGATTCTCCACTGCCGCCATTGCCATGCCTGGCATTATCAGAGTCACCAGTAGAGCCGCAAGTACTAAAAGGGAGATCCCTTTAGAACGCTTTTTAATATCCACCTTACATTCCTCCATTTACAGATTATTTCGCCCTCAGATTCCCGTGTCGGCTGAAATTCTCTGATAAATCACCCCCAAATCATCCCTGGTTCCTTTTCTAATACGACTGCCCCGGGGGTTTTTTGAGGTAAGGCGGTGAAGAAAATGTATAAAAAGTGTGAAAAGAATAACCAGGCTGTCGCCGAAGGCAAGAGCCTGGTTATTGTACTTACTTCGAAGTGAAAAAACACCCGCGTCGGG
Source organism: Bacillota bacterium (assembly GCA_013178275.1). Classification (GTDB taxonomy): domain Bacteria; phylum Bacillota; class Ch66; order Ch66; family Ch109; genus Ch109. The sequence goes on from JABLWZ010000006.1 coordinate 334,123, forward strand.
GTGCTTACTCATTAAACACTGGGTTTCACCTAATCTTAATCTTACTGGTGCATCCTGATCCAGTCCACGTAATACATCGGGGCGATACCCAGTTTTATCAGCAGCAGCAGGTCCAGCACCCCGAACAAACAAAAAGCCAGGGTCAGGACACTGGTTCTTTTGGACACCTCTAGCTTGTTAAAACTGACCTTGAGGACCAGCAGCAGCTCCATCACACCCACCACGGCGAACAGAAACGCCACGTTTGTCATCCTGAAATCCGCGTGCCCCGAGGAGTTGACAGCCAAGCAGTAGTAGTTCATTCCCAGTATCATCAGGAACGCCACGGTCATCAGGCTCCGGCTCAACAGCAGGTAGTCGTTGGCCTCAAACCCTCCCGCCTTACTCTCCCGCTGTTCCTGCAGGTATTCGCCGTCCTCGAACTCCTCCTCGCTCTCGCGCTGTTCCTTCAGGTAGTACCAGACCACGCTCCAGATTATCATCGACACCGCCATGAGAATAAACAGGATAAATAGCCCGGGCTCCGCCGCGATCGTCAGGATACCCAAAACCAGCAGAACTATCAGGCCGGTGTTTGTGATCTTCGTGTACTCGATGTCGGGTTTGATCTTTCTGCTCAGGTAGTACAACGGGACCCAGATGAAGATCGTCGGGACCAACCCAGCCGCCGTAAAGATAGTCAACTCAACGAAAAACTCCATGCTGATACCCCCGGGCGCACAAGTAGACATTAACAGTCTTCGTTTTGACCCCGGTACCGCAAAAACCTGACGATTACGGCAGGTACCTGGTCGGGTTGACGGTAGAGCCGTTGACTATGACCTCGAAGTGCAGGTGCGGTCCCGTCGAACGGCCGCTCGACCCCACATACCCTATGACCTCTCCCCGCGCCACCTTGGCGCCGCTTCTCACCTTCAAAGAAGAACAGTGGGCGTAACGGGTCATCAGCCCGCCGCCATGGTTGATCACGATCTCGCGGCCGTAAGCGCCGCCCCATCCTGCCTCTATCACCGTACCCGGTCCCGCGGCGGTGATCGGTCTGCCGTAACCCGCCCCGATATCCAGGCCCGTGTGGAAGCCACGGCCGCGTTTACCGTAAGGTGAGGTAATAGTACCTCGCAGCGGCCAGGACAGACGGCTGCTGGCGGTCTCCTCCTTGCGGGAAGCCGTCACGGCCCGGGTCCCTCTTATCTCGACCTGCTTTACCGGTTCCTGGACCATCACCTCGCTGAGCACCAGTTCCTCGCTGGGCACCCCGTTGAGGTACACCACGTCTATATCCATGTCCTTCATCCCGACGGCCCCCGGCTCCAGCACCTTCTGGTAGGTGCTCGGCTGCCCGTCGTCGGGGCGCACCTCCACCTCGAAAGGCACCTCCTGGCGGAACTGCTTCCCGACCTTGGCCACCACAGTTATAAACGGGGTGGACTTGGTCAGCTTAATCTCCTGCCCGATCATCAGCCGCTCCTCATCGATCCCGGGATTGGCGGCCATCAGGTCGTCCACGTTCAGGTCGTGGCTGCGGGCGATGGTCCAGGGGTTGTCCCCCTCTTTGATCTTGTACCTGGCTTCCGGCTTCTGCTCCCCATCCAGTATCATCTCGATCGCCTTGTCCGGGGCCAGAATATCGGCGGGGGTGGCGACTACCTGCTCCAGGGAAACCTCCTCCGCGAACCCGACCGACTTCATCCCCTCCGGCGGGTACTGGCTGACATAAGTAGCCTTCAGCCTCTCCAGCACGCTGTTGGCAGCCTCCGGCGACGCCAGCAGCACCCGGGACTGTCCGTTGACCACTATCGCGGTCGCCACCGTGTTGAAGTTCAGCTGGGACGATAGTATCTGCATCAGTTCGTCTTCACTGCAGGCACCGCTATTAAGGCAGTACTGCAGTTTTACCTGATCGATCACCTCCACGGTCATCCCCGCCGACTGCGAGGACTTGGCCGCGAGGACCTTCTGTAGCGCACCCTGGTACTCCGCCCGGCTGCCCGCCACCGCGATGGGGGTCCCGTTCGCCAGCACCACCCGGGGACCGGTTAATAACCAGGTCCCGATCACCGAACCGAGCAGCACCAGGACCGCCCCGCCCACCAGGACCGCCCGGGATGGCCGGTGAGACCGCAGGCGGGCGAGCAGGTCTATGCGCTCTTTTGTCGAATCCGTTATGGCTGTTCTGGGTATGGGTTTCGGCCTGGGCCTGGATGTGGAGGAGCCTCTCGCGGGGGTTATAGTGGTCTTATCTTGCCGGAGACCTTTTCTCTTTCTTATTCTTTTCCCGATCCCGTCGGCAAAAGCAGTTGCGACTATGAAAACGAATTCCAAGATATCTTTTCGGTGCCGCCATATTTCCCCGGGTAACGTCAGAAATTTACTCACTTCAGCACTCCCATGTCGGTGATAACCATATTCTAACATGGGAGTTGTTGGTTATGGAATCCCCCTTTTAACAACAAATTTTTTGTATATTCCGGTCCTCCCCCGTTATCCGCGACCATTCGGCATCCACTATCTTCCTGATCCTTCCAGTGAAACAAGAAGTTTATTACCGAATGATGCACGGTGTCCATCCCCGTGCATATTCAATCACATCTTCCCCGTCGAGCCGAAACCGCCCTCGGCCCGCTCGCTGTCGGACAGCTCGTCCGCCTCGATCACCGAGGCCCGCAGGACCGATTTGATCACCATCTGGGCGATCTTCATGTGCCGTTCCACCTTGAATGACGTCTTGCCGAGGTTGATGAGTATCACCTTGACCTCGCCGCGGTACCCTTCGTCGATGGTCCCCGGGGTATTCAGCACCGTTATCCCGTGGTTCAGCGCCATCCCGCTGCGCGGCCTCACCTGCGCCTCAGTGTTCGGCGGCAGCTCGATCACGATCCCGGTCCCGACCAGCGCCCTCTCCCCCGGCTCGATCACCCGCTCCTCGACCGCGAACAGGTCCATCCCCGCGTCGCCTTCGTGGGCGTACTCCGGCAGCTTGGCCAACTCATTGACCCTCTTCACCCTCAGCACCAGATCACTACCAGACATCTCGCTCTCCTTTCCATTCATGTAATCCTAAATCACAAAAAACGCGACCGCGATTATCAAGTAAACGGCCAGGAGCTGGACCCCTTCCAGCCAGTTGGACTCCCCGTCGTTGGCCACCCGGTTCGCTATCAGCACCGCGACCACCAGCGATATCAGCTCGAACTCGTTGAAGATGATGCTCATGGGGGTGAACAGCAGACTTAAAAACACCAGCACCGGGGTCACGAACAGTATGATCTGCAGGCTGGAACCGATAGCGATCTCAACCGCCACATCCATCTTGTTCTTGATGGCCATCAGCACGGCCGTGCTGTGCTCGGCCGCATTTCCGATGATAGGTATCAGGATGATACCGACGAAAAACTGACTGAGTCCTACCGCCTTGGTCATCGGCTCCACCGCGCTGACCAGGAACTCGCTCTCCATCGCGATCAGCGCTGTGGCCGCGACCAGAACCCCGGCCGCCTTTTTCAGGGACCACTTGGGCGCGCTCTCCTCCGAGTGATCGACGGAATAGATGTCCCGGTGGGTGTAAAAAGAAAAGAATAGGCTCAGGATGTAGATAAACAGCATGATCCCCGCGGTTATGATACTCAGGCCTTCATACTTGGTGTTCAGCAGTTCGGGACTCACAGTGTGCATGAAGAGCGCGGGGATGGTCAGCCCGATCACAGCGAACAGCAGCATACTCGAAGTGACCTCCACCGCCTGCTTGCAGAACTGTTGTGTTTTATACCTCAACCCGCCGAACAGCATACTCGCGCCCAGGACCAGCAGGATATTCCCGATCACCGAACCCGCGATCGAGGCCTTGACCACCTCGAACAGTCCCGCCTTGAGCGCGAAGAACGATATAATCAGCTCCGTCGCGTTACCGAAGGTCGCGTTCAGGAACCCTCCCGCCCGAGGCCCGGAGTAAAAGGATATCTCCTCCGTGGCCTCGCCCAGCAAACCCGCCAGGGGCAAGATGGCCAGCGCCGAAAGGAAAAACATCACCGTCGGCTGCGTCGTCGCCAGGTGCATCAACTCACCGACCACGCTGATCGGCACGAAGACCAGCAGGTACTTTAGAAAACCCATAGGTAAATCTCCTTTGTTCATTGGTCGCTTTTAAGCCAGCGATTAAGCTTTATGTCGCTCCAATTCTAGGTTATTTGATTATTGCCACTGTTGTTGGCAGTACCGCTCATATCAGCTTTCGTTCGCTTCTACATTAAAGGTTTTATCATTCTCTCATGGCGGAGATCAGCTCGTTCAAGCTTTTTCTTATCTAGTTTAACCTCTCCATCACTTTCACACAACCAATCTTGCAGCTGTTGACAAGATACCAAACCCCTTTTTAGGATCGCTTTGGATTATCCTTCAAAAACCAACTGCGATCACTTTTGCACGTTTCCCCTCGGCCGCCTCTCACTCCTCCGTTTCTTTTTTCCTCATCCAGACCAAAGTTGGAACCCAGGCCTTGACCTTCCATATAATAGATTAGACTCAATACTCAGGAGGAGATAAATATGACTAAGAAGGAAGATACTCCCGAATACACCATTCATTACCACTTTGTAGCAGATGATGGGGTAGAAGAAGATGACGATTACTCAGAGACGGATATCAGCCAGTACCGTCGTCGCCCGTATTACCGTCCCCGTCCCCCTTACCGCGGCCGCCGCCGCCCCATCCCGCCCCGCCGCAGGTACTACCCACCCAGATACGGCTACGGATGCCCGGCGGGAACCACTCCATACTACGTGAGGTACGGTGATACCGCCTGGGGGATCGCTCAGGAGTTCGGGGTCGATATCGATGACCTCGCGGATGCGAATCCCGGGGTGGACCTGAATAGCCTGGATGTCGGGGAACGCCTCTGCATACCCAGGTAAGTCGGAAGACTTAGCTGTAACCAAGTCTTTGGCGTAAGCGGGAGCCGTAGCTGCGAAGAAAACTAGGTTACTGCTGAAGGCAGGAACCATAGTTGCACTTGCTTCGGAGTGCACTTGCTTCGGAGTGCACCTGCCTGCATCGGAAAGTCCTCTAATATACTTTCCGATAGCGCGAAAAGAAAGAAAGCCTTATAAAACAAGGCTTTCTTTTTTACTCTTTACCAGTCCCTTACTTCTTCACCTTGGGGATGTTGCGCCCATAGAAGATCTCAAACATCTCCTTCTTGACCCTTTGCTTGATCTTTTTCCGCTCGGGGTTGGGCAGCTCCTTCTTGGCGGTCCCGAACAGGTAGTTGTCCAGGTCAAAGTCCTTCAGCAGCATCTTGGTGTGGAAGATGTTCTCCTGGTAGACGTTCACGTCTATCATCTGGTACAGGTCCTTGATATCGTTGGAGATGTAGTTTTGGATCGAGTTTATCTTGTGGTCGATGTAGAACTTCTTGCCGTTCACGTCACGGGTGAATCCCCTGACCCGGTAGTCGACCACCGCGATATCGGGGCTAAAAGACTGGAGCAGGAAGTCCAGCGCCTTCAGGGGTGAGATGTGGCCGCAGGTCGAGACGTCGATGTCCGCCCGAAAGGTGCTGATCCCATCGTCGGGGTGGCTCTCCGGGTAGGTGTGCACGGTTATGTGGCTCTTATCCAGGTGACAGACCACGGTTTCTGGGGAGGCCGGCGGGACGATGGTCTTCTCCTCCGAGATCAGCATGGTGACGCTGGATCCCTGGGGCTCGTAGTCCTGCTGGGCGATATTCAGGATGTTGGCGCCGATCATCTCCGACACCCGGGTAAGTATCTCGGTCAGCCGCGCGGCGTTGTATTCCTCGTCGATGTACTCGATGTATTCCTTGCGGTGCTGGGGAGACTTAGCGTAACATATGTCATAGAGATTGAAACTCAAGGTCTTGGTAAGGTTGTTGAATCCATAAAGCTGCAGTTTCTTCAGAGACTTGACCATCATATCCATCTCTCCTGTCTATCGAGATTCCACTGACCAAACGCCGTCTAAGTGTTCAAAAGCCTCTCCCGCATCGTCTTATGGATCTTAAGCTGCTCCCTGTTGAGTCTTGGGTACTCGGGTTTCATATCTCTCAGGGTCTGCATGACTATCTCCGAAACCGCCAGTCGAGAAAACCACTTCTTATCGGAAGGTACTATGTACCACGGCGCCCAGGTGGTGCTGGTCTCCTGGATGGCCTCTTCATAGAACCGGATATAGTCGTCCCAAAACTCCCTCTCCCGCATGTCATCGACCGAGAAATTCCAGTTCTTGGTTTTGTCCTCCAGCCTCTCGATCAGCCGCTTCTTCTGCTCCTCCTTGGACAGGTTCAGGAAGAACTTGACGACGATGGTTCCGTTCGTGTGCAGGTACTTTTCGAAGCCGCGCATCTGGTGCAGCCGCTCCTTCCAGAAGTCTTTCTGGGCTTGGGTGTCCGGGACCCTTCTGGCCTTCGCGATCTGGTGCACCCGTACCGCCAGAGCCTCCTCGTAGTAGGAGCGGTTGAATATCCCGATCCGGCCTTTCTCCGGGAGGTTTTTGACGTACCGCCACAGGTAGTCGTGGCTCAGTTCCTCCGGTGAAGGCTGCCTAAAGCTGTGGACAGAAGTACCCTGGGGGTTCAGCCCGCTCATCACGTGCCGGATCGCGCTGTCCTTCCCTGCCGCGTCCATCCCCTGGAAAACCACCAGGAGGGCTTTAGCGCTTTCCGCGTAAAGCCGGCTCTGGAGTTCGATCATCTTCTCGATGTTCTCCTGGGTGTGTTTTTTCGCCTCCGTTTTGGACTTGAAGGGGCCGGTAAAATCCGCCGTCATCCCAGGCAGATCGATCTTAACCCCTGGTTCAACCCGAAAGGAGCTGCAGTCGAACATCCACGACACCTCATCAACAGCCAGTGTTTTTAGCTTTTTGAGCCTGGTAATTAAAAGATTCGTTATTGGGGCTGTATGTCCTTCCGTTCAACAAAAAATGCCATGACGTTCTTGCTCGCATCGGAAAGATCCCGATGAACCTTCCGGCTAGACTAAAAACCTCCCTTAATATGTAAATTTTAACACTGGTTTAAAGTTTTAGACATTTTTTGGGTAAAGTCTTGTAAAATACTATCCTTTTTTAACATAAAAATCAACTGAATTATACCTGAAGGTGGATTTGATGCCTGAAATTACCAGTCTCCGGATGAAGGTAATCGCTTCTGGTTTGTGGAATTACTTCCAAACTATCTATTTTTCACCAGAGGAGGAGGAAAATGACCAGAAGAATCCCGGCGACTCTGGTTACCAGCTCCCGGCCTCAGCCCTACGGTTTCATCGTATTTATTCTTATACTTTTACTGGCTCTTCTCGCTTCGTTCATCCTGCCTTCCGGCGTCCTGGCTGTCGACAGCCAGACCGTCAACTACAAGGTGGGGGCCGGTGACACCCTGTACCTGATAGCCCAGTGGAACCATACCACTGTGGAGACCCTGGTCTCCCTGAACAACCTGACCTCCACCAACCTGAGGGTCGGCCAGGTGCTGAAGGTGCCGGTAGTGAAAGGCGCCAGTATCGGCAGCTACTATCTGGTCAAACTGGGGGACACCCTGTTCCTTATCGCCCAGCGTTTCGGCACCACCGCGAATCTGCTGCAGTCGGTGAACCACCTGACCTCCACCAACCTCCTGGTGAACCAGAAGCTCGTGATCCCCGACAGCTCGCTCTACATCGAGCATCAGGTAAAGGCGGGAGACACCCTCTACCTGCTGGGCCAGGCGTATTCCTGCAGTGCCGACAAGATTAAGACCCTCAACCACCTGGGCACCGACGTCCTTTCGGTCGGGCAGGTCCTGCTCGTGCCGCGTAAGGCCTCCACCCCTACCTCGCCTCCCCCCCAGCCGTCCTCCAGCTTCGGGGTGTTGGGGTTCTATACCGACCAGGAGGGCGGGATACCTTCTTCTTCCGCCTCGACTTACGGCAATATCGCCTCCATCGAGTGGGTGTCCCCTTTCTGGTACCGTCTGGACCCCGGTGACTGCACCAAGATCCAGAAGAACAGCTATGTCTCCGATGCCGAGATAAAGCGCCTGGTCTCCACCGCTCACTCCAACCAGCAGAAGGTCCTGCCCATCATCTACAACTTCTTCTACGACCAGAACTCGCTGACCAAGGATCTGGTGACCTGGATGATCTCGACTCCGGCCAATCGGAGCGCGTGCATCGCCAATATCATCAAGCTGCTTCAGACCTACGGTTTCGACGGGGTGAACATGGACTTCGAGGGGGTCCGGGTGAGCGACCGCGCCAACCTCGCGGTGTTTTACCGGGAACTGGGGGCACAGCTGCATGCCAGGGGATATTTCCTCAGCGTCGACGTCCCCGGCAAGTCCAACGACAGCCAATGGAACGACTGGACCTACCCGTACGACTACCAGGCCATCGGACAGGCGGCCGACCAGGTGGTGCTGATGATGTACAACGAGCACGGCTACAAGGGAAGCGGCCCCGGGGCTGTCTCCTCCATCCCGTACAACCGCGCCAACCTCAAATTCGCGCTGACCAAGATAGCCCCGCAAAAGATTGCGGTGGCGGTACCGGTGTTCGGATTCGATTTCAACCTGAATACCGGGGAGAGCCTCTACGTGTCTTACGCCTCAGCGATGAAAAGGGCCAGCACCTACAAGGCCACTCCGGTATTCGATTCAGCCAGCCAGACCCCCTACTTCAGCTATACCGACAGCACCGGCCAGAAGCACCAGGTCTGGTTCGAAAACGCCGCCAGCCTGAAGCCGAAGCTGGACCTGGTCAAGCAGTACAACCTGGGCGGGATCGCCCTCTGGCGCCTGGGGATGGAGGACCCCCAGTGCTGGCCGGTGATAAGGGACTGGCTGTCGGGGAAATAACCTTCAGCAGGCTTCTGCCGGCTGCTGGGAGGATAAAACCGGGGATAGGGGTTTTAAAGAAGCTGCCCGGATGATCAGGACCCCCATCCCCTCCTGTCTCAAAAAAAATAAAACCTCGGGACTCTTCATGATGCCCCGAGGTTTTGTTTATTACAGTTTCTGGTCGATCATCTGTTTCAACTGGTTCTTCGGGCGGAAGCCGACCACCCGGTCCACCACCTGCCCGTCTTTGAACAGCATCAGGGTCGGGATGCTGGTGATTCCGAACTCCCCCGCCACCCCGCGATTGTTGTCCACATCGACCTTAGCCACCTTGATCTTATCCTGGTACTCCTCGGCCAGTTCCTCCACCAGCGGGCCGATCATCTTGCAGGGACCGCACCACGCCGCCCAGAAGTCCACCAGTACCGGCTGGTTGTGCTCCACCACTTCCTGCTTGAAGCTCTGGTCGGTCACCTCTACCGTATGTTTACCCATCGTTATCGCCTCGCTTAATTTTTTACCCCCCCCTAGGGGGGTGGGTTATATTTTTACTATAACTGACTTTCGTAATTCTGTCAATAGCATTTCCGGTCAGTAGACAATCATACCCTGAGCCTACTTGTTGAGCTTCATGATAAGCTGGATCGCTTTTCGGAAATTCTCCTCGGGGTTTTTCCCCTGGTCTACCGCGTTCAGGTGGCAGGACAGGACATAGTGCTCCGCCACCTTGACGGTCATCTTGTCCACCGCCGCTCTTATCGCCAGCAGTTGGTGCATGATATCCTCGCACTCCCGGCCCTCCGCCACCATCTTCTCGATCCCGCTGAGGTGCCCCTGAACGGTCCGCAGCCGGTCGATTATCTCTTTTCTTTCCGTTTCGTTGACCTGGACCATTACGATCCGCCTCCAGTCCTTTTTACCCCCCTCCCGGGGGCCTTGGGTATAGCCTAATATTTTTACTCTCCTTCTGTCAAGGAGATAAAACCCCGTCTAACCAAGTTATGGATAGGATGGTATAATATTCCGGTAGGAAGGTAGTATAGTGCACGCTGCAGTAGTCGAAGATTCTACCAGGCAGTCTTCACCGGCTCACTATTTAGTTTATATTATTTTTTTAGGAGGGTTGAGTATGATCGTTGGAGTTCCCAAGGAGATCAAGGCCAACGAAGGCAGGGTTGCCGTTACCGCCGCCGGGGTGCAGGCCCTAACCAGTTCCGGCCACCAGGTGCTGGTCCAGACCGGGGCTGGGCTGGCCAGCGGCATCAGCGACAAGGATTACCAGGAGGTAGGGGCCGAGCTGATAGACTCCCCCGCTGAGATCTTCCAGCGCGCCGACATGATCGTCAAGGTCAAGGAACCCCTGGCCTCGGAGTATGAATTGATGCGCGAGGGACAGATCGTCTTCACCTATCTCCATCTGGCCCGCGAGCCGGAACTCACCGAGGTGCTGCTGAAGCGGAAGGTGACGTCAGTCGCCTACGAGACCATCCAGCTCGACAACGGCACCGTTCCCCTCCTAACCCCGATGAGCGAGGTCGCCGGACGCATGGCGGTGCAGGTCGGGGCCCGGTTCCTGGAGATACCGAACGGCGGCCGGGGGGTGCTGATGGGAGGCGTCCCGGGTGTCGAATCGGCCCACGTGGTCATCATCGGAGCCGGGGTGGTAGGCACCAGCGCCCTGAAGATCGCCGTGGGCATGGGGGCCCGAGTCACCGTGCTGGATAAGAACCTGGAGCGCCTCCGCTACCTGGACGACATCTACGGGGGCAGGATCTCCACCCTGGCCTCGAACCCTTACAACGTGGACCAGGCCGCTGCCGATGCAGATCTCCTGGTCGGGGCGGTGCTGGTGGTGGGCGCCAAGGCCCCTCGACTGGTGTCCGAGGCGACCGTCATGAAGATGAAGCCTGGCTCGGTCATCGTGGACGTGGCGATAGACCAGGGCGGTTCCATCGAGACCATCGACCGGGTGACCACCCACGCGGAACCCACCTACGTCAAGCACGGGGTGGTCCACTACGCGGTGGCCAACATGCCGGGAGCGGTGGCCCGCACCTCCACCTTCGCGCTGACCAACGCCACCCTGCCCTACGTGCTCCAGCTCGCCAACCTGGGATTCCATCAGGCCATCGCTCAGGATTGCGCCCTGGCCCTGGGGGTCAACACCTACCGGGGGAAACTCACCTGCCGGGCGGTGGGAGAGGCATTCAACATCGGAACCTGCGAACTCATCGAGGCCCTGAAGGGTTAACGCCGCGATATCCAGAGATATATCGGCCAGCCGCGAAAGTGGCTGGTTGCTGTTTTACAAAGTACCCTGCCGGTCTAAACGATCATGGCATCGTTTATAAAGGTTTGAGAAATAAGCCGGTCTTCTCCAACACATAGTGGCATAAAAAGCCTTTTCATGTTATTATAGAAATACGATATCGATATCCGATAATAAAGAAGGGGATAAAGCTGTTACGCAATCTGTTTCTCGGGTTCATCAGGATCCACATCCTGTACCACGCCTCGAAGGAACCTATCTACGGCCTGGAGATTATCGAAGAACTGGGCCGGCACGGGTATAAAACCAGTCCCGGGACCATCTACCCCATCCTCCATGACCTGACCGAAAAAGGCTATCTGGACTGCAGCCCGGTCAACGTGGAGGGCAAGATCCGCAAGTACTATTCCATCTCTGAATCAGGCCGGGGGGTTCTGCAGGAGTGCCGGGTAAAAATAAGGGAGCTGGCCGGGGAGATCTACGAGTAAATATTATTGAAGAGGGGTAAACATTTTGAGCTATGTTGTTTTCACCGCCGCCTTTTTTACCGCGGTTTTGACCCTGCTCACGGGCTTCGGGTTGGCGACCATCCTCACCCCTATATTCTCATACATGTACGATATCAAGATCGCCGTGCTGCTGGTCGCGGTGGTCCACTTCCTGAACAACCTCTTAAAGGTGGTCCTGTTCCGAAAAGACATATCAATCACGGTCCTGAAGAGGTTCGGAATCTTATCGATAATCGGGGCTTTGGTGGGTTCCCTGTCCCAGGCTTATATCTATTCGGGCAGCCTGAAGGTTTTCCTGGGGGTGGTTCTGGTATTCCTGGGTTTAAAAGAGGTTCTGCCCCGGCTGGAGGGCTGGAAGATACCTCAGAGGTACGATACCTTCGGCGGTTTTTTCTCGGGCCTGCTGGGGGGACTGATCGGAAACCAGGGTGCTATCCGGAGCGCGTATCTGCTGAACTATCCTATCAGCAAAGAGACCTTCATCGTTTCCGCCGCCACCATAGCCTGTCTGGTCGACGCCGCCCGCATCCCGGTCTACCTCTATCACTATCACTCGGAGCTGGCCCAGCAGTTCCTTCCCCTTGCCATAGTAACCGCCCTGACGTTCTTGGGTACGCTGGTCGGTAAGCGGCTGCTTCCCTATATATCACTGGAGAGGTTCAAGAAGTTCGTCGCTGCCATGGTGATCCTGCTGGGTGTCTGTATGACCATCGGGCTTTTGTAAAAAGCTCCGGCCGCTTTGATTCACCCCGGCCGGAGCCGATGTGATACCAGATTAAACTATAAACCTTCCTGTCTTTTTCGATCTGGGGCTATTATCACCAACCAGCCCCCTTTTTTACCCCGCCGGTCCGCGGCCGCGGCGCGCCCATCCTCGGCTTCCCGCCCCACCCTAGTGACCTTTATTCTGGTGGATCATCAGCAGAATCTTCCCCGCTGCCTCCTCGGGGGTATCGGCCAGTATTGACTTTACAAAACCGCCCCGGTGCCGGTGCGACACATCGCAGAGGTAGAGCGGCTTGGCGTCCTCGATGCGGCTCAATCGCCAGCTGTAGTCTTCCGCCTCGATGCTGATCAGAAGCTGGTCCAAACGGGGCAGCCCCTGTTTTTCATTGACCGGGTGGAATTCGATCTCCATCTCCTTGAGCTTACTCATGGTTTCAACACTGAGCATGTTCTCACTCCTTTGGTCTTAACATGCTCGTTTTCTATTATAAAAATGCCCTGGTGGGATTCAAATATTAAAGATACTCCCGCAGGCCGTTAAAAAGCATATTAGAATACCGGTAACGCTAAAAACCCCCTTCCACTCGGGAAAGGGGGTCTTATGCTGCGGCGGCCAGGTTTCAGTTACTGGCCCGCGGGGGCGGGAACCGTGTAGTTTATAGCAGCCCTCGGGTTGGGGTCTTTGATGTAGTAGCGGCCGTCCCAGCCGTTAAACCAGGCCTCCAGGGTGTACTCGCCGGGAGCCAGGTCCTTATCCAGCATCCCCTGGAAGGTCCAGCACTGGCCCGGTCCCAGTACCCGGTCCGATACCACGGTCAGGTACATCTTGCCCTCGGACATCCTCCACACCGTATCTTCACCCTGTTTGAGCACGAAGTCATGGGTCTGGGAGGAGTTGAACCGGAAATTCATCGGTTTGTCCGACTGGTTGTTGCTGACCACCAGGGTAAATTCCCGTCCCTCCGCGTAGAGGTGGTACTCCCGGTCTTCACGGAAGATGTAGGCGGTCTTCATCTCCTGATCGTAACCCACCTTCAGCTTCATGTGTTCGCAGACAAACCTCAGGGGAACGAAGGACCGACCGTCCACCACCTGGACCGGGGCCGGCATCCGAAACAGCATGTCGTTTTCCACCCGGGCGGTGTCGCCGTCCAGCCGCAGGATGATTTCCGTCCCACCGTCCTGGATCGATATCTCCCTGGCATCTTCGTTCCAGGCGAGGTTCCAGCCCAGGCTTTCCGCCAGGCCCCGCAGGGGAACCATCAGGCAGCCGTTTTCCAGGTATGCCGAACCCGCCGGCAGGGCTTTTCCTTCCACCAGTATCGAGGGTGACTGTTCCATAGCCCCTCCCGTGCTCCCGGCCGCCAAAACGGTCAGACCGAAAAGAAAGGTCGACAGCGTTATCAGCGTCAGTACTACTATTATTATTCTGAACCGGCTTATCTCAATCACCTCCTTGTTTTTATAATAACGCAAAACCGCATCTGTTCGATACCGGTTGTCCCCCGCTTCTCGGAGGGTGCGTCCCAGGCAGCGGGAAAAAGGGATTGCGGCTCGCGATGTCGAATGTAGGTGATAGATTTTTATAATCGGATGGAGGTATTTATGGATCAGGGTTCGTTTTTTCAGATTCTCTGGTTGGTGCTGATCGTTTTCAGCCTGATCCCTTTCCTGCGCCAGCGGAGGCTGGAGTTTTCACGGCTGAACCTGATGCGTTCGATCGAGAGGAAGCGGGGAGCCCGCCTGGTGGCTCTGATTCACCGCCAGGAGACCATGAGCTTCCTGGGGTTTCCCATCTCCCGCTACATCGACATCGAGGACTCGGAACAGGTGCTGCGGGCGATCCGGCTCACCCCTGACGACATGCCGATCGACGTTATCCTGCATACCCCGGGCGGCCTGGTGCTGGCGGCGGAACAGATAGCCCGCGCGCTGAAGCGTCACCCCGCCAAGGTCTCGGTGCTGATTCCCCACTACGCGATGTCGGGGGGAACCTTGATCGCTCTGGCCGCCGACGAGATACTTCTGGACGAGAACGCGGTCCTGGGGCCGGTGGACCCGCAGATCGAGCGCTACCCGGCCAGTTCCATCCTTCGGGTCCTTAGGGACAAGCCGATCAAGGAGATCGACGACCAGACCATCATCCTGGCGGATGTGGCCGAGAAGGCGATCCGGCAGGTGGAGGACTCCCTGGTCGATATACTGCGCGACCGGCTCTCGGAGGAGGATGCCCGCGACTTGGCCAAAAAGCTCAGTGACGGGCGCTGGACCCACGACCACCCCCTGATGTGCGAGGCGCTGCAGGGCATGGGGCTCCCGGTCTCCTGCCAGATGCCCGAGGACGTCTACCTGCTGATGGAGTATTATCCCCAGCCGGTACGGAAAACCCCTTCGGTGGAGTTCGTTCCGGTACCGTATAAAAAGGGAAAGGAAGTATAAAACCTAAGGGTGTAGTTATTGAATCCTATTTTGGAAGGGGGTCTCCCGGTGACCGACTATTCCGTGATCGACCGGCCGTCACTGCTTCAGTACCTTTTTTATCCCCGCCCCGACTTTCGGGAGGGGCCGGTCAACTCCTTCGACCTGTACCCCAGGATGCACGACGGGGTAAAGGGTTCGGTCCGTTTTTACATGGCGGACAAGGCCAGCCCGACCATGCTCTACTTCCACGGTAACGGTGAGGTGGTGAGCGACTACGACGAGCTGTCGCCTTTCTTCAACATGGCGGGGGTGAACCTGGCGGTGGCGGACTACCGCGGCTACGGCGCCAGCGAGGGGGTCCCCACTTTCAACGACCTGGTGAGTGATGCCGCCGACATCTTCGAGTGCGTGCGGGCGGAACAGTCCAAGCGGGGGATGCCGCCGGGGCTGTGGGTGATGGGCCGCTCGATGGGCAGCATATCCGCCTTAGAGATCGGGGCCCGTTTCCCCGACCTGATCAAGGGGCTGATCATCGAAAGCGGGTTCCTGAGCCCGGTGAGGCTGATCAAGAGCTTCGGGCTCTCCACCCCGGGTCTGGACATCGACCAGGTCGAGAGGGACGACCGGGAGAAGGCCCGGAGTATAAGGTGCCCGGTCCTGATACTGCACGGCGAGTACGACTCCCTGGTGCCGCTGCGCGAGGCCGAGCACCTGTATGAGAACCTCGGTTCCCCCGACAAGAGGATGCTGGTGATACCCGGCGCCGACCACAACGACATCATGTTCGTAGGGCTGGAGCAGTACTTCAACGCGATCCAGCGTTTTATCAAGGAAACGGCCTGAATCAACCTAGGAGGGCTGGAGTGAGCAAGAAGCGATCGAAGACATCCCGAGCGGCCGAGTTTCCCGCCCTGGCCGAGAGACTGCTGGAAACGGTGACCTGGGAGCTGAAAAAAGAAAACCCGGATTACAGACTCATCACCGCGCAGATAACCGGCTTCCCCATACCGATGGCATCCCCGGTCCTGGAACGGCTGGCGAGGTCTATGCCGCAGGCGGTCCTGCCCTTGCTGGCGGAGCTGGTAAACCACGAGAACGACGGACTGGTGCAGCTGGCGGTGGAGGCGCTCGGCCAGATCAACCAGCCCGAGTCCATCACCATCCTGGCCCGCCTGGAAGAGGAACTGCTCGGCCGCCGGGAGGTCGACGCGAAACTGAAAAAAGCGGTCTCCCGCTCCCAGCACCGACTGAAGAGTGCGGGGATTATCGCCGCCCTATCGGCCGTGACGGAAAAGACCGCTCAGATCAGCTCGGAGCGGCAGTACCACCAGTCCCACCTCTCCACTTCCGACGGGAAGGGCACTACCCAGGTGGTGCTGGCTCTGCGCTCCCCCGGCGGCAAGCTGGAGACGGCCATCGTTCTGCTGAACGACGCCGTAGGGATCGTTCAGACCCGCCTCTACACCTTCAACCAGAGGCAGTACGAGAACTACCTGGGGGAGTGGAACCCCGAGGTCCTGGGTATCCGCATGGTCGAGGTGGAAAGGGACTTCATCAACCACCTGGTGCACCGCCACCTGGCCATCAACAAGCGGGAGAACCGTACCCTGCCCCACGAGTTCCTCCACTGGCAGCGCTACTTCGAGGCCCCGAAGGGTGACTATTCCATCCACCCCGTGTACCAGCGGATACCCCCCGAAGGCATCCGAGACTCGCTGCGGCTTCTGCTGCCCCAGACCGAAAGGCTGGCCCAGGCCCCGGAGGTGCGCCACTGGCTGTTCGACCCCGCCGCGATCCGGGGAGCGGCGGAAAGGCTGCTGGAGCGCAAGCGCAGCCGGATCGTCCTGACCAATACCTCCCAGGCGGAGTATATCGTGAAGCTGGCGCGGGAATCGATAGAGGCCATCTTCGACCAGGGATACCTGGCGCGCTACATCGAGAGGCTGGAAAACCTGGCCTATGTCTTACTGCTCTCGGATCAGGCGGAACTCGCCCGCCTGGCGCTGGCGACGGCCATCGACCTGAAGGGCGGGGCACCCTCCCGTAACCCCTTCCTGGTCTCCCTGGCGGTAAAGAGCCTGGAGTCGCTGGTAGAGATGCTGGAGTCGGGTGACGGGCCCCCCGACAACCTGGGCGTCGACCTGTCGGCGACCTGATGAAAAACCTTAAAAACAGCCCCAACTACATATTTATCCTGGTAATCCTGGCCCTGCTGATAGACAACATGCTGTACGGCGTTATCGTCCCGATCGTCCCCTTCTACGCCACCAGCCTCGGCATCACCACCACCCAGATTGGTTGGATCTTCGGTATCTACTCCCTGGCCCTCCTGCTGGCCAGCACCCCTATGGGCTGGGCGGTGGACGCTTACGGCTACCGGCCCCTGCTGACCGCTGGCATGTTGGGACTCGCCCTGTCCACCGCCGCCTTCATCTACTCGGGCTCACTCCCCCTGCTGCTCCTGAGCCGGACCCTGCAGGGCACGTCGGCAGCGGCCACCTGGGCCGCCGGCCTGGCCCTGATCTCCGAGATATTCCCCTCGGAGGTCAGGGGGCAGAAGATGGGGTTGGCCATGACCGCGACGGGGCTCGGGGTGATAGTCGGGCCGGTGCTGGGAGGTTTCCTCTACCAGGCGGCGGGTTATACCGCCCCCTTTGTCCCCTTCTTGGTACTGGGTTTGCTGGAGGGCATCCTGTTCTATTTCAGCCCGCTGCCCGGCAGGTCTTCATCAACCTCATCGGGTAAGATCGGTTTCTCCATCCTGCTGAAAAACCGCAACCTGTTCTGGGCTTCGATGATTTCGGTGGTCGGCGCTTTCGGTTTTTCGATGCTGGAACCGACCCTGCCCCTACAGATGGGCCAGCGCTTCGGTCTCTCCAGCGCGGGAGTCGGGGCCATCTTCGGCGCCATGAGCCTGGCCTTCAGCCTGAGCCAGCCTTTTTTCGGCTCCCTCTCTGACCGCCGGGGGAGAAAACCTTTGATCGTTATCGGCCTGGTGGCGGTCGCCGTCCTGTCGCCCGGCCTGGCCCTGGCCCCAAGCCTCTGGGTGCTGTTCCTGGTGATAGGTCTCCTGGGTATCGGCACGGGCGCCTTCGCTACCCCCAACCTGCCGCTCCTGGCCGAATCCACCGAGGCCGCCTTTTCCAGAACACCAGACGCGGCGGTGGATGGTGGTGACGATGCAGCCAAGGCCTCCGACAGCCCCCTGGGGACCGCGTTCGGCATCTTCAACACCGTTTACTCGTTCGGCCTGATGGCCGGCCCGCTGGTCGGGTCTGCCGTCACCCAGAGGTTCGGTTTTCTCCCCCTGCTGCTGCTGTTCTCGCTAATGCTGCTGGTGACGGCGGCGGGAAGCGCCCGGTGGATAACCGAAACCCTGCGTCAACGCTGACGGGGCGAAAATACTGTTGATTGCACGAGGTATTTTCTGATATACTCTCTTTAACTTAAAAATCAAAGGCAATGACGGAGAAGAGTAGGCCGGGGATGTTTCACAGGGAGGAGGCGTCCAGACTGGAAGCGCCCCAGACTGAAGCGGTCGAAGTTCGCTCCCGAGCTGGCGGCTGAAACCATCGCGCAAGTAAGCCGTACCGGAGCTTCCGCCGTTAAAAGGGAGCGGGCATCGAATGGGGTCATTCACCATTCCGTACCCGTCAAAGGGGGCTGCCGGGCCGGCAGCCAATTAGTGTGGTACCGCGGAAGTCCGCTGCTTTCGTCTCTAAGAAAGCGGCGGTTTTTATTTTTTTAAAGCAGGAAAACTATTTTCTGGAGGTTTAAAATGAGTGTGAGTGTTCTGACCAAAACCGCCCGCTCCCTGGGATGCCTGGGACCCAGCGGGACCTTCTGCGAGGAAGCGGCGCTGAGATACCTCCACCGCCAGGATACCGCGGCCTCCCTGTCCTTTTTCAACAGCATCCGGGAGGTCATCGCGGCGGTGGACCGGAATGAGACCGAGGAGGGGGTGGTTCCCCTGGAAAACTCCATCGAGGGGACGGTCAACACCACGGTGGATATGCTGGCCCTGGAAACAGACATCCGCATCAAGGGTGAGGTGGTGCTCCCGGTGGAGCACCACCTGCTGACCCCCGCTGGATGCGGTCTGGAAGCGGTCACCACCGTAGCCTCCCACCCCCAGGCCCTGGCCCAGTGTGAAAAGCACCTGTCCGACCTCCTGCCCCGGGCGAAGAGGGTCCCTACCAACAGTACCGCGGAAGCCGCCCGGATGCTGGCGGAGTCCCCTCCCGGCTGGGCGGCGATCGGCTCCGTGCGGGCCTCGGAGGTTTACGGTCTCAGCATCACAGTCAGGAACATCTCCGACCTCCCCTGCAACCAGACCCGCTTCGTGGTGCTAGGCCGAAAAGATTCCGCGCCCACCGGCCGCGATAAGACCTCCCTGGTCTTCGCCCTGGCGCATCGTCCTGGGAGCCTCCTCAACGCCTTGAAGGAGCTGGCCGAGGCTGGCCTCAACCTGACCAAGATCGAATCCCGGCCCAGCAAACGCGGGCTGGGCGAGTACTGGTTCTTCGTCGATTTCGAGGGACACCGGCTTGAGGATAGCGCCGCCCGGGCCCTGGAATCGCTCTCCCGCCAAGTCTTCTGGCTGCGGGTCCTGGGTTCTTACCCGGCGGATGAATACTAGCCGGATTTGCCAGGATCTACAGATTTATATGGCTGAATTCCTCGAAGCAGTCGACGCAGATGAACACGAACCAGTCCGGGGTCAGGAGCGGTCCCTTACAGAAAGGGCAGCGGTCGAAAGGGTAGTAGTTGGGCCGCTCTCTAACGCATTTTTCGCACAACGGCTTTTCGCTTGGCTGCTGACAGTTCTTGCAGAGCATTCTCCACCCCCGTCAATGGCGGTTAAACGCTTTCCTTATAGCCCTCCAGGTACTTGAGGCGGCTGTAGAGCGACCGCCGGGAAATCCCGAGGTAGCGCGCGGTCTCGGTCTTGTTGCCCCGGTGCATCTTTAAGGCCCGATCGATTATCCGGTTGTTATACTCCTCCAGGGAAAGGCCGCCGGGCGGAAGCGTGAAATTCATCGGTTCGATCTGGTTCATCCTCTCGGAGACGGTCTCGACGGCAGCCGGCCTTCCGGCCCCCAGCCCCTTGAGGTGGATAGGTTTAAGCTCCTCCTCGTCGTACATGAAAACCGCCCACTCTATCAGGTTGCGCAGTTCCCGCACGTTGCCCGGCCAAGCGTGGGCTGCCAGCAGTTCCGAAGCCGCCCTCCCGATCCGCTTGAACCTCTTGCCCCTCTGGCGGGTCATCTCCTTCAGAAATATGTTGGCCAGCGGCAGTATCTCTTCCGGCCTCTGCCTCAGCGGCGGCAGCCTAAGGTGCCCCACCTTGAGCCGATAGTAGAGGTCCTTCCTGAAGGCGCCCTTCTCCACCGCCGCCTCGAGGTTTACATTGGTGGAACAGATTATACGGACGTCGGTCTTTACCTTCTTCAGGCCCCCGACCCGGTAATACTCACGCTCCTGGATCACCCGCAGCAGTTTTCCCTGCAGTTCCAGCGGTATCTCCCCCACCTCGTCCAGGAACAGGGTGCCTCCCTGCGCCAGGTCCAGCTTCCCTTTCTGGCCCTTGACCAGTCCACCGGTGAAGGCGCCCGCCTCGTACCCGAAAAGCTCGCTCTCGAACAGGTTGGAGGTCAGCGCGGCGCAGTTGATATCTACGAAGGGGGTCGGGTTTTCAAGATTACCGTAGTGGATTATCTTGGCCACCAATTCTTTTCCGGTGCCGGTCTCTCCCTCGATCAGCACCGGGATGGAACGGTCGGTATGGTAGCGGTTGGCCTGCTGCACGACGTGTTTCATCTCCGCCGAGAACACCCCGATCTCGTCCAGGCCTATGTAATGGGCGGCCATCTTCCGTAGATGCGACAGCTCCTCGCGCATCTCCTTGGTGGCCGACTCCAGTTCGTTGTTGAAGTTTTCGGTCAGGATGCGGTTCTCCTGGAGCATCGCCCTCCGCTCGGCGATCCTTTCGATGATCAGTGCGAGTTCCTCGACGTTGATGGGCTTCAGCAGGTAGTCGTAAGCGCCGGCCCGGAGCGCGGCGACGGCGCTCTCCACGTCCCCGTGCCCCGTGAACAGGACCACGTCGGTATCGCTGCCCGAGGGTAAGGCGGTGATGCTCTTTAGGAGTTCCAGGCCGTTCATGTGAGGCATCTTGATGTCGGAGAGGACCATCGGGAAATGCTCCCGGGCGAAAACCTCCAGGGCCTCTATCCCGTTCTCGCATACCCGCACCTGGTGTCCCAGGTCGACTATGAACTCTCCGATCGAGGTCCGGCTGTCCCGATCGTCGTCAATCAGCATAATCTTCATCCTGCACCTCAGCTTCGGTTATTGATGCTCCAGGGTATCCTTATCCGAAAGGTGGCCCCGCCCCATTCGTTCCGGTCGGCCTCTATCGAGCCGCCGTACGAGGTAACTATGGAATGGACGATCGCCAGCCCCAACCCCATACCCTCTCCTCCCGGGCGGGTGGTGAAAAACGGCTCGAAGGCCCTCGCCCTGACTTCCTGGCTCAACCCGATCCCGTTGTCGCTGATCTCGATCTGGATCTGGTCCTTGAGTTCGGTCCGGCACTCTATCCGCCGCTCCATCCGGCCCGATTCCGCTATCGACTGGATGGAGTTCAGCACCAGGTTGATGATTATCTCTTCCATCCGGGCCGGCTGGCTGAGGATCGGGGGCAGACCCGGGTCAAGACTTTTGGCTACCCGGATCCGGTTCTTCTTGATGGTCTCCCCCAGCATGACCAGGGCGTTCTCGATGGCGTCGTTGAAGCTGCAGTACTCGGAGTGAGGCCGCTGTTCGGTACGGATGGAGGAGCGTATGTTTTTTATATAGTTGTCTATACGCTCCGCCTGGTTGGATATCTTCTGCAGGCTTTCGGCCACCCGGACCATGTCCAGGTCCTTTCCCCGCTTGTACCAGTATAGCAGGCTGTCCGCTATGACCTTGAGCGAGTTTAGGGGCTGGTTTATCTCGTGGGCGATGCCGGCCGCCATTATTCCCAGGGAAACTAGCTTTTCGGCGTGTGCGATCCTCTCCTGGGTTTCCAGCCTTTCCTTCTCGGCCTGCTTGGTATCGGAGATATCCCGGATCGACTCGATCGCCCCCACGAAGTTTCCCCGGCTGTCGCAGAGGGGGGTGGCCTTGCCCCAGAGTGTGGCTCCCACCCCTTTGACGCACGGGGTGTAAGACTCCGCGATCACCACCTGACGGTCCTTGCGGATGAAGAAATACTCGCTCTCGATCTCAGGGTCGATCTCGAAGACCAGGTCGATCAGGATGGGTCGGCGGTGGCCGTAGAAGGGGATGGAGTATTCGTAGTCTCCCTTGCCCAGCATGTCTTCCGCCTTGAACCCGGTCATGTCCTCGATCGCCTGGTTCCACGCTATCACCCGGCCCTCCATATCGATCACTAAGGTGGGATCGGGCAGGAAGTTAATGATGTCCGCCAGCCGCTGATTGGTATCCCGCAGGGCATCCTCGGCCAGCCGGCGCTTGGTGATCTCGTAGCCCACCCCCAGGAACCCGGTGAAAACCCCATCGCGGTCGAAAGTCGGCCGGCCGCTGATCTCGAAGATGCGCAGGCTTCCGTCTTTGTGGCGCAGCTTTACCTCATACAGCGTAAACGCCTTTTTCCGTTTTATGGCGGCGTCCATTATCCTGACGACCTTCCGGGTGTATTCCTTATCGAACCGCTTTAAAAAGCGTTTTTCAAACACCTCTTCGGTCTGGTACCCCAGGAGGTCCCAGACCTGGGGGCTGAGGTAGACCAGCTCCTTACTGCTGTCCATTTCCCAGATCAGGGCGTTGCTGCTTTCCACCAGACCCTGAAACCGGTCCCGGCTGTCCTGCAGCTCCGACTCGAGTTCCAAGATCCTCTGCCGCAGGATCTGTATCTCTTCTTTCACGTTATCGTTTTGCCTTGTGGACACCGGCTAAAGATCCCACCTACAACGTATTTGCTGGAAATCAACACAACCCGGCGTTCATCACTGACACCGGGTCTCGGGGGACAGCCAGCCTATGTGGTGATACGGTTTCATGGCTGAAGCCATGTTTATGGAACCGCCGATTTAATCTGGCCGTATCTTATTTATTAGCCTCCGGATCGCTCATAAAACCGTTCTGGCTGACTTCTTTGTCTAAGCCCCGGTGCAATAATAAACATCCTTATTTAATATTTGGTTAAATATGTTCAACAAAAATTTGGCATTTCCCTGCAAAGCGAGTAGAAATTAATCGAATCTTCCCCTCAATACACTCGACCTCCGCCGAATTTTCGACGAAGGTCGATCTGTTTCCTCCCGGTTCACGGCCGATTCATCCCGAGATAATCTCGCGGAAGACATCGGTGCGGGGTCCCGATTCGTCAATCAGCGCACTCCCGATGATGGCCGCGTCAGCCACCCGGCCTACCTCCCTGACCTGCCGGGAGGTCGAGATGCCGAATCCCACCGCGAGCGGCAGGCTGGTAGCCTTCCTGACCCGGCCTAAAAACAGCGGGAGTTCCACGGGCAGTTCCCCGCGCGCCCCGGTGACCCCGGTCAGCGATACGCAGTAAATGAACCCCGATGCCCGGGACGCCACCTCTTTTATCCGCTCGTCGCTGCTGGTGGGAGCCAGCAGGTAGACGAGGTCGATCCCGTGCTTCTTGAGTTCCGACTCCAGCTCGCCCCCCTCCTCGGGCGGGAGATCTGGGATTATCAGCCCGTCCACGCCGGCCGCCGCGAACCGGCTGGCCGCCTCGGCCAGACCGCGGTTGTAGATGGGGTTGTAATAGCTCATCAGCAGCAGGGGCGTCTCGAAGCCCTGCTCACGCAGGCGGCTGACCATTTCGAGGATGCCTTCCAGCGTGGTGCCGGACTTCAGGGCGCGCTGTCCCGCCTGCTGGATTACCGGCCCATCAGCCACCGGATCGGAGAAGGGCACCCCCAGCTCGATCAGGTCGGCCCCCGCGGCGGCCAGTTCCTGGACCGCTCTGGCGGTGGTCTCCAGGTCCGGGTCCCCCGCCATGATGTAGGGTATGACCCCAGTCTTCCCGGACTCGTTTATTCGATTGAAGGCCGCGCTAATTCGCATCTTTTTCCCCCCTTAAGATTCGCGCCACTGACTCCACGTCCTTGTCCCCCCGGCCCGAGAGGCAGACCACCACGACCTGGTCCCGGGACATCCGGGAGGCGTTCGCCGAAAGCCAGGCCAGGGCATGGGAGCTTTCCAGGGCCGGGATGATGCCCTCGGTCAGGGACAGGAGCTGCAGGGCCGCCAGGGCCTCCTCGTCGGTCGCCGCGTGGTATTCCGCGCGGCCGATGTCCCTCAGGTAGCTGTGCTCCGGCCCCACCCCGGGGTAGTCCAGGCCGGCGGATACCGAGTAAGCCTCCTCGACCTGCCCCTCCTGGTCCTGTAAAAGGTAGCTCAGGGAGCCGTGCAGCACCCCTCGGCGTCCGCGGTTGAGGGACGCGGCGTGGAGACCGGTGTCCAGGCCCCTCCCCGCGGCCTCCACCCCGATCAGTTTTACCTCGGGATCGTCCAGGAAGGGGTAGAATATCCCCATGGCGTTGCTCCCCCCGCCCACGCAGGCCACCACGCAGTCGGGCAGCCGGGACTCGGCGGAGATGATCTGTTCCTTTACCTCGTCCCCGATCACCCGCTGAAAGTCACGGACCATCATGGGGTAGGGGTGGGTGCCCACCACAGACCCGATGATGTAGTGGGTGTCCCGGACATTGGTGACCCAGTCGCGCATGGCCTCGTTGGTGGCGTCCTTCAGGGTGCGGCTGCCGCTCTTTACCGGGCGGACCTCCGCCCCCAGGAGCTGCATGCGGAAAACATTCAGGGCCTGGCGCTTGATATCCTCCTCGCCCATGTAGACGACACAGTCCAGGCCGAACCGGGCGGCCACGGTGGCCGCGGCGACCCCGTGCTGGCCCGCCCCGGTCTCCGCTATCACCCGCCGCTTGCCCATCCGCACCGCCAGCAGGGCCTGCCCCAGGGCGTTGTTGATCTTGTGCGAACCGGTGTGGTTCAGGTCCTCGCGCTTGAGGTATACCTTCGGCCCCCCCAGGTGTTCGCTCAGCCGGCCGGCGAGGTACAGCAGGGACGGCCGTCCCGCGTACTCGGCCAGGGCGGCCTTGAACTCCTTTTGAAAAGTGGGGTCCGCTTTCGCCCGCTCGTACTCCCGTGTCAGTTCCTCCACTGCGGTCATCAGGGTCTCGGGAACGAACCGGCCCCCGTAATCGCCGTACCTGCCCCTCTGGTCAGGGTAGTTGTATGCCATATCCATCTCTCCTTTTAGGCG
This sequence comes from Bacillota bacterium, assembly GCA_013178275.1. Classification (GTDB taxonomy): domain Bacteria; phylum Bacillota; class Ch66; order Ch66; family Ch109; genus Ch109. The sequence continues at coordinate 359,193 of JABLWZ010000006.1, forward strand.
CACCTTTTCTCAGCCTGGCGCACCGCGTTGATGAAGGCGCTGAGTTTGTAAGGGTCCTTCTTCCCGGGCCGGGCCTCGACCCCGCTGGATACATCGACCGCGTAGGGCTGGGACCTCTCAATGGCCATCGCCACGTTGTAAGGGTTCAGCCCCCCGCCCAGGATGATGCGCGGGCTCCCGTTTCCGACACCCCGCACCCACTCCCAGGGAAAGCTCATCCCGGTCCCGCCCGATCTTCCGCCCACGCTGGAGTCCAGCACCACCAGGTCAGTCTCCCAACGGTCCAGGCCCTCCAGGTCCAGCGTGGTGGCGACCCGTACGGCTTTGATGGCCCGGGGGCCGAATCCCCGGTAAAACTCGGGGGTTTCCCGTCCGTGAAACTGCAAATAGTCCAGCCGGCAGCAGCGGTCAATCTCTTTGACCTCTTCCAGCGGCTGGTCCATGAACACCCCCACTCGGGCGATCCCGCCGGGCAGCTCCGCGATCAGGCGGCAGGCCTGGCTGGTGGTCAAACGCCGGGGGCTCCGGCAGAAGATCAGCCCCAGGTAGTCCGCCCCCAGTTCCACCGCCAGGCGGGCGTCTTCGATATCGGTTATCCCGCAGATCTTGATTTTTATTTTTTCATCGCTGATGCTCATCGGTCTGCTCCACTTCTTTCATCCAAGCAGCTGCTTAATCTTGTCGGCAGGGTCCTCAGCCTGCACCAGGCTTTCCCCCACCAGTATGGCGTCGTACCCTAGCCGCTCCAGTCCCTGCACCTGGGCGCGGTCCCGTATCCCGCTCTCCGCCACGGTTATCACCCCGGGCGGTATCCCGCGGCGCAGGCTGCCGTGCAGCCCGGCGTCTATCGCCAGCGTGTCCAGGTCGCGGCAGTTGACCCCGATGATCCCGCTTCCCGCCGCCAGCGCCAGCTCGACCTCGGGAAACGAGTGAACCTCGACCAGGGCCTCGATCCCCGCCTCCCTGCACTCGGCCAGGAGCCCCTCCAGCTGGTTCCCGAGCATCCGGGCGATCAGCAGGACCGCGCTGGCCCCACATTCCGCCGCCATCCAGACCTGATAGGGGTCGATGACGAAGTCCTTGCAGAGGACCGGCAGCCTGGTGGCGATGCAGGCCTCCCGCAGGTCCTGGAGGCTTCCCTGGAAGTGGTTCTCCTCGGTCAGCACCGATACGGCCCGGGCACCCGCCTTTTCGTACCTCACGGCGGTCTTGGCCGCGTCTATCCCGGGGGCGATCTGCCCCCGGCTGGGCGAGGCCCGCTTGACCTCCGCGATCACCGACATCCCTTTTATCGAGAGGTTCTCCGCCAGTCCCGGTTTATATGGCCGGGCTGCTTTAACCCGCTGCATGATGTGCTCCAGCGGCACCTGCCGCTTCAGCTGCCGCAGGCTTTCCCTTTTCTCCTGCGCGACCAGCTCCAGAAAACCCATTTTCACACCTCGCTGTCTAACTGGCCATCTCCTGCCGCTTGGAAGGCTGGCTCTGGGTAAATGACGCCAGCTCCCTGAGTTTGCCCCGGGCGGCCCCCGAGTCTATCGCCTGCGCGGCCTTCTGGATACCGTTTTTGATCTCCTCGATGATGTCGACCTCCTCGCCGCCGGTCTCCTGGTGGCTGGCCGCGGCTATGGCGGCTCCCGCGTTCAGCAGGACCACATCCCGCTGCGGCCCGGATGCCCCCTCGAACAGCCGGCGGATGATGGCCGCGTTCTCCGGCGCCGTCCCTCCCTGCAGTTCCTCGACCGGGGCGGGGTTTAGCCCCAGTTCCGACGCCCCCAGGTAAAACTCTTCCACCCCTCTGCCGCTCACCGCGTAAAGGAGGTTGGGTCCCAGAAGCGACAGTTCGTCCAGGCCTCCCGCCCCGTGAACCACGTAAGCGCTGCGGTTCCCCATGTGGTGCAGGGCGTGGGCCAGCTTTTTCGCCAGCCCGGCGCTGAACACCCCCATCAGCTGCACCGGCGCACCCGCCGGGTTGGTGAGCGGTCCCAGCACGTTGAAGATGGTTCGGATGCCGATCTCCCGCCGGGTGGGCGCGGCATGCCTCATCGCCAGGTGGAAGGTGGGCGCGAACAGGAAGCCGATCCCCACCCCCCGGATGCAGTCCTCAACCTGCGCTGGTTCCAGGTCCACCCGGACCCCCAGCGCCTCCAGCACGTCAGCGCTGCCGCAGCGGCTGGAAACCGCCCGGTTGCCGTGCTTGGCCACCGGCATGCCCGCGGCCGATACCACCAGGGCAGCGGCGGTCGAGATGTTGAAGGTCATCGCCCCGTCTCCCCCGGTGCCGCAGGTGTCTATCAGCCTCATCCCCGGCAGGTTCAGCCGGACGGCCTTGCCCTGCATGACCCGGGCGGCGCAGCTGATCTCATCGACCGTCTCGCCCTTCATCCTCAGGGCGGTTATGAAGGAGGCCACCTGGGCGGGAGTGGCCTGCCCCGACATTACCTCCTCCATGGCGGAGGTCATCGCCTCCGGCGAGAGGTCCTCCATCATGACCAGTTTCTCGATACACTCTTTGATCATCTCTTCTCATCCTCCTCATCTCGTCAGTTGATTTTCCCGGGCCTGCAGAAAGTTCTGCAGGAGCTGTCGTCCCTCTCTGGTCAGGACCGACTCGGGGTGAAACTGGACTCCCCAGGTCTGCGTCCCTCTGTATCGCAGTCCCATCACCGTGCCATCGCTGGTCTCGGCCACTATCTCCAGCTCCCCGGGCACAGTCTCCCGCTCCACCACCAGCGAGTGATAGCGGGTGGCGGTAAACGGCCGCGGCAGGTCCGCGAATATCCCCTCCCCGTGGTGGTAGATCTCGGAGGTCTTCCCGTGCATGACCGTCCCGCTCCGCACGACCTCCGCCCCGCTGACCTGGGCCAAGCACTGGTGCCCCAGGCAGACCCCGAGGATGGGTATCCGGCCTATAAACTCCTGTATGATGGCGGGGGCGTTGCCGGCGCTCTCGGGGCGTCCCGGGCCGGGTGAGACGACCAGGTGGGTGGGGTCCAGCTCCCGCACCGTTTCCACGTCCACGGCATCGTTTCTCCTGACCATTACCTGGGGGTGCAGCTCGCCCATCATCTGCGCCAAGTTGTAAGTAAATGAGTCGTAGTTGTCAATTATCAAGATCATGGTGGGACACCTCCAGCAGATTCAGTGCGCTGACCATCGCCTGTGATTTATGCCTTATCTCCAGGTGCTCGTTCAGGGGGATGGAGTCAGCGACTATCCCGGCTCCCACCTGGAAGGAAACCTGGTCCCCCGCCCGCACCATGGTGCGTATCACTATCGCGGTGTCCAGGTCGCCGTGAAAACTGATGTACCCCAGCGCCCCCGCGTAGGGTCCCCGGGGGGTGGTCTCCAGCCCCGCGATCAGTTCCATGGCCCTTATCTTGGGCGCCCCCGACAGGGTCCCGGCGGGGAAGGTGCTACAGATCAGGGAGAGCGCGTCCTCCCCCTCCCGCAGCCTCCCGGTGACGTTGGAGACTATGTGCATGACGTGCGAGTAGAACTCGACCGCCATCAGCTCCTCGACCTGGACGGTGCCGTAGTCGCAGACCCTCCCCAGGTCGTTGCGGGCCAGGTCCACCAGCATGATGTGCTCCGCCCGCTCCTTTTCGTCCGCCAGCAGTTCGGCGGCCAGCTCCTGGTCGGCCGCCCGGCCGCCGCCCCGCCGCCGGGTCCCCGCTATCGGGCGGATGCTGGCCCGTCCCGATTCCAGCTTGACGTGCGCCTCGGGCGAGGACCCGATTATCTCGAAGTCCCGGCAGTTCAGGTAGAACATGTAGGGCGACGGGTTGACCAGGCGCAGCGCCCGGTAGAGTTCCAGCCCCGAGGCGGTGGTGCCCACCGAGAACCTCTGGGACAGGACTATCTGGAAGATGTCGCCCGCGCTGATGTGTTCCTTGGCCTGCTCCACCAGGCGGCAGAACTGCTCGGGCTCCAGGTTGGACTGTATCCTTTCGGGCCTCTCCTCTGACGGAAGGTTCGGGAATATCGGCTGCATCCGGGACCCCCGGCCCCCGCTGTCTATCAACCTCTCGATCATGGACATTATCTTCTGCTCCGCCTGGAGGTAAAGCCGGTTTATCCCCTGATCCCCGCTCTCCCGATAGGCCCGACCCGCGTCCAGGTTGGTCAGGAACATCACCGACCGCTTCAGGTGATCGAAGATGTACACCGAGTCGTAGAACATCAGGTAGACATCGGGGCAGACGGTGTGGTTGGGGTGCAGCGGCAGCCCCTCCAGCTGGCCCGCGAACTCGTAGCCGAAGTATCCGACCGCGCCGCCGCAGAAGCTGGGGCAGCCTTCGGGCCGGGCCGTCCGGTTTTGGTTTATGATCCCCCGCAGGGTCTCCACCACGCGGCCGCTGGTTTCCCGCACCTCACCCCCCGCATGGTCCTCGATCCGGGCCTTCTCTCCCCGGGCGGTGAAGGTCAGCTGCGGGCTCATCCCCAGGAAGGAGTAGCGGCCCACCTTCTCGCCCGCGATCACGCTCTCCAGGAGGAAGCAGCCGGGTTCCTCGATAAACGACTTCAGCGCGGAAATCGGGGTTATCTCATCCTCTATCAGTTCCACCCACACCGGGACCCGAAGCCCGGTCCGGGCCAGTCGGGCAAATTCCTTCAGGTCGGGTTTAAGCGGCAGTCCCATGTTGTCCTCCCTCTATCGATGCTATCCTTCTCCCCATCGCCGCGGCAATCTCCCGCAGCTCCCGCATCAGCCTCCCGAACTCCTCGGGAGAGAGCGACTGCTGGCCGTCGGACAGGGCCTGGTCGGGGTGCACGTGGACCTCGATCAGCAGGCTGTCGGCGCCCGCCGCCAGGGCCGCACGGGCCAGAGCCGGCACCAGTTCCCTCCGGCCGCAGCCGTGGCTGGGGTCGACCATCAGCGGGAAGTCCGTCTGGTGCTGCAGCAGGGCCATGGCTCCCAGGTCGAGGGTGTTGCGGGTCATGGTCTCGAAGGTCCTTATCCCCCTCTCGCAGAGGATTATCTGCTCGTTGCCGGCGCAGCGGATGTACTCCGCCGCGTCCAGCCACTCCCTGATGGTGGCGGCCAGTCCCCTTTTCAGGACTATAGGCTTTTGGTAGGCCCCGGCCGCTGTCAGGAGGGGGAAGTTCTGCATGTTGCGGGAACCGATCTGGATGATGTCCGCCACCTGGGCGACCCGCGCCAGGTTCTCCAGGGAGGTGGATTCGGTGACCACCATCAGGCCGGTCCGCTCCCGAGCCTCGGCCAGCAGCTCCAGACCCTTTTCGCCCAGCCCCTGAAAGCTGTACGGGGAGGTCCGGGGTTTGTAGGCCCCGCCCCTGAGTCCCACCGCGCCCGCCTCGGCCACAGCCGCGGCGGTTTCCAGCAGCTGGCCGCGGTCCTCCACCGCGCAGGGACCCGCGATTACCATCAGGGTGCCGTCCCCCAGCGCGGTCTGCCGGCCGCCCAGGTGGAAACCCCGCTTTCGGATTTGACCGCCGGGCTGTTCGATCGCTGCTGCCTTGTCGTTCGTGTCGTCTGCTCTAAACACTTATGGCTCCTTTCCCGGCCGAAAAACGAAAAAGCCCCAGACCCGTAAGCCTGGCGCTAAAAAGCCAACCAAGTTTCTCGGCTCGTCTTCACTCTTCTAACTGGGTACTCGTCTCCACTCGTCTGGTGTATACAATTGCTAAACCTATTTTATTGAATCCTCCTGGTGGATGTCAACAAGTATTTTGAGCAGGGTCAGCGCCGGTTGTCCGAAACTGATGTAATTTCCGGCTGGACGGGTTATTATAAAAATAGATTTGCTGGAAGGGAGGATTCCGTGTTGAACCAGACCCTGGAGACGATAAAGCAGCGGCGGAGTATCAGGGGCTTCAAGCCCGACCCGCTGCCGAGGGAGCTGGTGGTCCAGCTTTTGGAGGCCGCCACCTGGGCCCCCAACGCCGGCAACCTGCAGCCCTGGGAGTTTTACGTCGTCACCGACCCGGCGACGCGCGTAAAGGCCGGGGCCGCCGCCCGCCAGCGGTTCGTGAGCGAGGCCCCGGTCCTGATCGTGGTCTGCGCCCTACCCCTCCAATCGGCCGAACAATACGGCGCTCGCGGGGAGCACCTTTACTGCCTGCAGGACACCGCCGCCGCTGTCCAGAACATCCTGCTGGCCGCCACCTCGCTGGGTCTCGCCACCTGCTGGGTGGGGTCCTTCAATGAAAACTCGGTGGCGGAGTCGCTGAACCTGGAACCCGGGCGCCGGCCGGTGGCGATGATCCCGGTGGGTTATGCCGCTTCGAAGTCGCGTGCCCCGGCCAGGAAGCCGCTGGAGGCGGTCACCCGCTGGATTTAAGCAAGCGATCGGTCTGTAAAAGGAGTTGAAATAACGATGAAATCCCATACCAGCTACCTGTGGTTCAATACCAAGAAACGGCGGGAGTACATCAACATCACCCCCGAGGTCGCCTCGGCGGTCAAGGATAGCGGGGTGTCGGAGGGCATGGTCCTGATTTCGGCCATGCACATCACGGCGGGGGTCTACGTGAACGACGCCGAGGACGGGATCATCCACGACATCGACGAGCTGCTGGAGAGGCTGGCCCCGTTAGGCCCGAACTACCGCCACCACCGTACCGGCGAGGACAACGGGGACGCCCACCTGAAGAGCCTCCTCACGCACCACCAGGTGATAGTGCCGATAACCGCCGGCCGGATGGACCTCGGCCCCTGGCAGCAGATATACTACGCCGAGTTCGACGGCCAGAGGCGCAAGCGGGTGATCATCAAGGTCCTGGGAGAATGACCCCTGGCCCCATATCCGCTGATGCAGCCTGGTGTCCCCATTTTCGCGGGAGAACCAGGTTGATATTTTTTCCGTCTCCCGCCAGTAACCTTTCGCAGCCCTTTCTCATATCCTGCTGACATCGGTCTTACTTCTTCCGAATCCTTTTCTCAACGAGGTGCTGGCTGTGAACCTGATATTGATCCTGCTGTCTTTAAGTCTGAGCCTGGACGCGCTGGCGGCCGGGTTTTCTTACGGCTGCCGCCGCATCACCATTCCCATCAGCTCCCTGCTGGTGACCGGGCTGATCTCCACCACAGTCATGGTGCTGGCGATGCTCTGCGGCAACCTGCTGACCCTGGTCTTCAACCCCTTCTTCGCCGAACGCATCGGGGTTGTGCTGCTGTTCCTGATCGGTCTGCGGTTGGTTACCCTGACGCTGCTGAACGGCAGGAACGGGAAAAACGGCGCCGCCGCCGTGCCGGCCGACTCGGGGGTGGTCTTCTCACTGGCGATGCGGTGGCTGGGGATAGTGGTCCAGGTGATCAAGCACCCTGAGGCCGTGGACATCGACAGCTCGGGACTGGTGGACCTGAAAGAGGCCTTCGTGCTCGGCCTGGCCCTTTCGGTGGACTCCTTCGGGGTAGGGCTCGCGATAGCGATCTCCGGGTTTCCCCTGGTCGCCACCTCCCTCTGCACCGGGCTGGCCCAGGTCCTGTTCCTCCTGGTGGGACAGTGTTCTTCGCGGTTTATCAAGCGAATCTTTTCCGACAGCTGGGTATTGTCGGTCCTGCCGGGCGGCATCATCCTGGCGATCGCGCTGGTAAAGCTGTTCCAGCTGGGTCTGTAAAAAATGAGAAGACGGGTGTCCCCACCCCAGAGTGTAGCAAATGCCCTTCTAAAATATTGACACATGTGCACCAGCATTCAATCGGCCTCAAATAGTGGACATACTCTGTGGGGGCATAGGGTCAACTAGGTTGACCTTTTCACCAACCTGGCGATTAAGCAGCAGTAGGCTGGACCAGCCAAGGTATGAGAATATACAATACCTGGTTAAACTGCGCATGCAGTGCCCCTTATGGCGCGGAGCGTATTTCTGCCCTGTGAAGGTCGACCGGCAAAAAGGGGCGAGCGACAGGAGGTCGCGAGAAAGCAAAGTGCAAGGATGCACGTTTTGCTTTTTCCCAACCCCTTTGTGCATGTCGGCCTGAACAGTTGGCAGAA
>JABLWZ010000007.1 GCA_013178275.1 Bacillota bacterium
GGTTGATGTATAATCTGGCCGTAAAATGTTTGTTTTCATCGACTATATTTTACGGCAAAAGACGGCTTCTGGCACTGCCAGTCACCGTCTTTTGTTCTTTTCTTATGGCTGTTAGTGCGACAGCCCCTTTTTATTTCTGCGCTGATTGTGCCTGGTATGTCATGTCGAAATGAGGTATCAACCTGCTTAACCCTTTCGAGGGGCATAACCGCGGCGCCTTTTCGAGTAGATGCCTGGAGCCTGCACGGTAAGCAGCCTGAAAGATGCGGATTTCTACATCTTTGACGCCAGTATCCCGCAGATATCGGCGATTTCCTCCTGGGTAAGGTCGTTGTAAAAAGGCAGCGCCAGGGTCCGGCTGGATACATCCTCGGTCACCGGGAGCTCCCCTCCCCGGTACCCGAACAGCTCCCGGTAGAAGGGCTGGAGGTGTACTGCTGAAAAGTAGGGCCGGGAGTCTATCCCATGCCGTTCCAGGTGATTCATTACCTCCTGGCGGTTTATCCCCTTCCCCAAGCATATCACGTATACGAACCAGCTCATCCGGACATGGGGCCTGACGATAGGGGGCCTGACCCATTCTATCCCCCGCAGACACTCGGTATACCGCTCGGCCACCCATTCCCTCCTGGCCAGGATGGCTTCCAGCCGCCTCATCTGGGATAGACCGAGCGCCGCCGACATCTCATCCATACGGTAGTTGTAGCCGAGCCGCTCGTGCTCCAGCCAGGCTCCCGCTCCTCCCCGCCCCTGGTTGCGCATGCTTCGGCAGAGGCATTCCAACCTATCATCATCGGTAACGATCATCCCACCCTCGCCGGTGGTCATCTGCTTGTTGGGGTAAAAAGCGAAGGCGGCCGCGTTCCCGAACCGCCCTAGTTTTTGGCATTTATACTCACCCCCGAGGGCTTCGCAGGAATCGTCGATCACCAGCAGATCGTGTTTTTCAGCGATCCTCAGCACCTCATCCCATTCGACCGGCTGGCCGAAAACGTCCACCGCCATGATGGCCCTGGTCTTACCGGTAATCTTCCTTTCGAGGTCGTCCGGGTCCAGGTTGTAGGTCTCAGGATCGATATCGACAAAAACGGGTTTGACTCGCTCGTACAACAAAACGTTAGCGCTGGATATAAAGGTGAAAGACGGGACCAGCACCTCATCACCCTCACCGAGACCCAATGCCCGAACCAACAGGTGCAGGGCCGCGGTCCCGGAGCTTACGGCAACGGCATGCTTCACCCCTACGTAATCCGCCACAGCGTTTTCGAACTCCTCCATCTTGGGTCCCAGGGCCAGCCGTTTTGAACGCAGGACCTTCAGTACCTCTTCTATGTCCTCATCATTCACCTCGGCAGAAGCCATCGGAAATCTTATCATAATTATTCCTTTCTAATCTGTCGTGCCGGAACCCCGGCCACCCGGCTCAACCGGGGGACATCCCTGATGACCGCAGACCCCGCGCCTATGACCGACCATTCACCGATCATTGAACCGGGGATGACCCGGCTCCCGATACCCAGGAAGGTCCCCTCCGCCGCTGTGATATTCCCCCCCAGGTGGACACCCGGGGCCAGGTGGCAGAAGTCCCCGATACGGCAGTCGTGATCGATCGTCGCCCCGGTATTAACTATCACGTGGTCGCCGATGACCGCTTCCGGCTGGATGCAGCTTCCCGCGAAGACCACGGTCCCCCGTCCGAGAACCACACTCCGGTGGACATAAGCCGAGGGATGAACCAGGGTAACCCATTCACAGCATCTGTCATAACTGTCAGCGATCCTTTTTCGAGCCTGATTATCGCCTATCGCTACTACCGCCTGGCTTAACCCTCTACCGCTTTTCAACAGTTCAAACCCTCCCCGGACCGGGACCCCCAGGACGCTCCCCCCCCATTTGCCAGGGTCCTCATCGAGGAAGGCGGCCACGCTGAAGCCGGCGTCCAGGGCGGTTGCCAGCACCACCTTGGCGTGTCCCCCGGCGCCGAGTATTACGATAGTACCTTTTTTCTCATTTTCCGAAGCAGCTGCAAGCAAAGATTCCACTGGTACTCTCCCTAGTGTTTCTTATCAATCGATTCGCAAAGAACCTCTTCCAGTTTATCCGCCAGGTGCTTGAAACTATAGTTCCCCTCGACGTACCGCCGGCCGCGCATCCCCATCTCCCAGCGTTCTTCGGCCGTCATCCCCGCGACCTCTTTAATCGCTCTTGCCAGAGCCCCAGGATCCTCGGCGGGAACGCTGATCCCTCCGCCTGACTCCCTCACCGGGTCATTAACCGCTCCCGTTCCCAGTATGACCGGGCGTCCCGCAGCCAGGTAGTCAAATAGCTTATTGAGGCTCATACCCCAACGGTAGAGGCTGGATTTTTTCAAAACCGCAACGCATGCGTCGGCCTCCTGAAGTACCCCGGGTACCCTTTCCTTCGATACCGGGTCTTCGAATTCCACCGAAGAGAGGCCCAGTTTCTCGACTATTTTCCGCAGGCGAGGTTTCTCTGGCCCGTCACCCACGAACCTAAAACTTATTCTATCAGACCAGTTCTCGGATTCAAGTATCCGGGCAGCCTCGATGATGGTGTCCAGACTGTTCGCCAACCCATGCGCGCCGGTATAGATCAGCCGGAGCTTTTCTCCAGGGACCGGCGGGGCAGGCTCAGGGCCTAGTGCGAGGTCGATCCCGTTGGGAACCCAAACCACCCTTTCCCTCGGGATACCGAACCCGCTGATATAGTCCCCCGCCTTCGGCAGGAGGGTGATTATGCGGTCCGCACGGCGATACAGGTAGCCCTCGATCCAGGACATGACCAGGATGAAGGGGTGACGCGGCGAAAACCCTCCCAGCTCCACGAAGGTCTGCGGCCACAGGTCGCGTACCTCCAGGATAAAAGGCACCCGGTAGAAATGGGCGAGACGCTCAGCCGCCCAGGCCCCAAACAGGTGTGGGGACGACGCGATGATAACATCTGGTCGGTTCGCGGCCTCAAGACTCTTTAGAGCTAAAACCTTTCTCGCAAAGGCCAGCATGTTCCAGACCCTCGCCCGGGTGTTCCCATGGTAGCCTGGGACCGGGACCCACGTGAAAGGCACGCTATCGATCTCCACCGTGGTGTTTTCAGCCAGCCCGGGGTTTATCTCCCGCCGGGTATTATAGTTAAAATTCGAGGCTATAATCAGCACCTCATGCCCCCGCCCCCTTAACTCGCGGGCGAGGCTGTAATGCCGGGTTCCCCCCGGCTCCGAGGGGGGGAGGGCGTAAGGGTTGATTATCCATATCCGCATCGTTTAATTACCCAGGACATTTAATATTTTATCGGCAGCGTTCCCGTCTCCATACAGCAGAGGGACCTCAGAACTCCCCTCTGCGGCGGTTAAAACGCCTTTATTAACCTGTTCCGCGGACCGGGGCGGCACGATTCGGTTCCAGCCGTGTACGACCAGTTCCACCCACTCGGTCTCATCCCTTAAGGTCACGCAGGGTACCCGATAAAAGAACGCCTCTTTCTGAACCCCGCCGGAATCGGTGGCTATAACCCGGGAGTTCTTCTCCAGCATCACCATATCGAGGTAGCCCACCGGCTCGATGATTCTTATCCGTTCTTCCAGTTCCCTCAGTACCCCGGCCCTGGCCAGGATATTCCTGGTCCGGGGATGGAGCGGAAGCACTACCGGCAGTTCCCTTGCGGTCATCATCAATCCCCGGCATATGGCCGTCAGTCGGGCCTCGTCATCGGTATTCTCAGCCCGGTGAACCGTGGCCAAAACGTACCCCCGGGGGTTCAGCTCCAGTCTTTTTAAGACCCCGCTTTCCTTATCCGCCTTGGCCCCGTAAAAAAGCGCGGCGTCGTACATCACATCTCCCACCAGGTATACCTGGTCATCCCTGATACCTTCCTTTTTCAGGTTCTGTACCGCCGTTTCGGTAGGGGCGAACAGCACCTGGGAAAGATTATCGGCGACTACTCGGTTCAGTTCCTCCGGCATCAATCGGTTGAAAGACCGCAGCCCAGCCTCGACGTGCGCCACCGGGATATGCAGCTTGGCCGCCGCCAGGGCGCCCGCTAGCGTCGAGTTGGTGTCCCCGTAAACCAGCACCCACTCGGGTTTTATCTCCAGCAGTACCTTCTCTATCGCTTCCAGCATCCGGCCGGTCTGATACCCGTGCAGCCCCGAGCCGATCGCCAGATGGTAGTCGGGTACCGGGATCTCCAGCTCCTCGAAGAAGACATCAGACATGTTCTCATCATAGTGCTGGCCGGTGTGAACTATGACCTCCCTAATTTCAGGCCTTTTAGACATCGCCCGGGAAACCACGGCCGATTTGATAAACTGAGGCCTGGCCCCTATAACCGTAACCACATTAATCATCACAAGTTATCCCCCAGCCAAAAAAGTGTGGTCGCCTCCGCGAAAGCCAGCGGCCGGTGTATGAGCTGGTGATCCGAAAACATCTCATCGATCCCCTTTGCCCCGACAAACTCCTCGATTACCCTCGTTCTGGACCGCAGTGACTGGCGGATCGACTCCCCCAGTCCGGTCTCGATCCATCTACTTAATTTTACATCAAAACCCCGCTTGTACCGGGCCAGCCGAATCTCCTCGGGTATTTTTCCTTTAACAGCCTCCCGAACTATCCACTTGCCGAATCCCCGGTTTAGTTTGGCCGTGACCGGCAGCGCCAATCCGAACTCAACCAGGCGGTAATCCAAAAAAGGCAGGCGGCTCTCGACGCTGTTGCCCATAGAGTTGCGGTCCTCGTAGCGCAAAAGGGTCGGCAGGCTCACCTGCATCACATCCCGTTCCTGCCGCCCCCAGAGGGGCTGTCGCGGATCGGTGCCGAGGGACAGCCCCTCGACCCGGGGCAGTTTCAGCAGGGTTTCCGTCCCGTGACTTCCGGTGTAACGCCGGCGGGCCCGCCAATAAACAGAAGCCTGTCCCATCTCCGCGAACAGCATCGGTACCAGGCTGACGGCCAGGGTAGCCGCTTTGCCGTACCTCCCGACGCCGGCCAGCTGGCGAAGATAGAACGCGAAGTATTTCCGGTAACCCATGAGCACCTCGTCGCCTCCCTGCCCCCCGAGCAGGACCTTCACCCCGGCCGCCCGAGCGGTCTTGTATACCAGGTACTGGGCAACCACGCTCCCGGAAGGAAATGGCGCCCCCTGGGCTTCGAGAGTGTCGAAAAAGGCCTGGATTATCTCCCCTACTTCCGGGTCGATATACTCTACCCGGATATTCGTATACTCACTGAGCTTTTTTACCATTGGACCTTCGGTGTCGTAATCATCAGGATGACCGAAGGTAAACCCAGTAACATCTCCTCGCTCAACGGAAGCCGATAACGCCGCTACCATAGAAGAATCCAGCCCGCCGCTCAAGGATATCCCGACCGGCACATCCGACCGGAAACGGATATCCACAGCGCTGTCCAAAAGCTCATTCACCGAATCTACTAAATCGGGAACACTTTTCCCAGCCAAAGTATCGGCCAAGGCTGCGACCCTCTCGTGAAGGTTGTAGTACTCGTACAGGTCAGCGGTAAATTTACCCTGGTTTACCTCGACCTTCAAGAAGTGCCCGGGCTTCAGCGACTTCAGGCCTTCATACGGAGAGGTATCGCCGTTATCATAGTAATAATACTGCAGCCCGCAGGCCAGATACTCCAGGTTGGGCTTGAGTCCCAGGTATCGAGCGATCACCTTCCCGGTCGAGGCGAACAGGAAGGTTCTTTCACTGAAATGATAGTACAGGGGTTTCACCCCGAAACGGTCTCTGAATAGATAGATACAGTTATCAGCGGCATCGAAAAGCGCGAAGGCGAAAGGCCCGTTAAACCGTTCGACCGCCTTCACCCCCCACTCCTTGAAGGCCTCCAATATCACCTCGGAGTCACTCCGGGTAATGAATTCATGACCGAGCGCTTCCAACTCCTGCCGCAGTTCGATGTAGTTGTAAACCTCTCCGTTGTATACCAGGCAGTACCGGTGCCGGCTGTCCCACATCGGCTGGTTGGCCTGGGGCGTGAGGTCGATGACACTGAGGCGGTTGTGCCCGAGTACCAGGCATGCACTATCCACGCTTATCGACTCGATCGCCTGGTTGTCTGGACCGCGCCGGTGCTGACTGTCTACTATCCCCCGCACCACGCTGTATGCTTTTTCAACCTGACCGTCAACAGAGAGCATTCCGGCAATGCCGCACATAGCACGATCCTTGTCGAAAGGTTTTAATATAAGTAACATATGTTAAAACACCAATCGGCTTTGGCGTTGTCCGCTCTGAATCCCGGGTCTCCCCGGAGGTTGATTCAATGCGCCTTTTAAGCTGACGTATCGGTTCAAAGCCCAATTATCACTTAAAGAAACTGGAAAACCAAAGCTCCAAGCACAGGGCCCCCCAGATCAAGCGGCCAAAATCCTTCTCGTTGACGATCGCTTTTTCCAGAGCTTCCGGGTTAAAGATACCCCTGCTTTTAGCTTGGCTACTCAGCAGGGTATCGCAAGCGAAGTCACGGAGTGAACCCTTGAACCAAAGGTGAAGTGGGACCGGGAAACCCATCTTGTCCTTACGTTCCATAACCTTCTCGGGAACGATGTTTTTGACCGCCTTGCGGAACAGGTATTTCGGCTGTCCACCCTTAAATTTGATAACCGGGGGAATAGAAGCAATCAACTCCACGATGCGGTGGTCGAGCAGAGGAACCCTCGATTCCAGGCCCCAAGCCATGCTGGTCCGGTCCTCCACGTGCAGCAGGGCTGGCAGATGGACCTTTATATCGAAGTAAAGCATCCGGTTAAGGAACGAACCCGCGTTTGAACCACTGAAAATATTCTCAAACTCCTTAAAAACCTTTACCCCATCGCAAAAGATATCGGGATTGTAAATATCTTTAACCCCTCCCGACCGGTCCATCAGCCTGAAGTATCTTTTTTCCTGTGATTCAAAAAGACCGTCTGACCAGAAATACCTCAGCATGGGGACATACTGCTGGAGCATGGGCAGACTGGGTATGATCGACGAGAGGGTGGCGGCGTACTGGGCCCGGCCTTCGGTTTCCTCGATAGCCCCTTTCAGGCACTCTTCCAGGTATCCGATCAGATATCGGGCGTACCCCGCGAAGATCTCGTCACCACCCTGCCCCCCCAAAACCACCTTCACGTGTTCCGACGCCAACCTGGAAACCATGTACTGCGGGAATACCCCTGGTCCAGCCGAAGGCTCGTCCATAAAGTAGATGATCCGGGGCAGCAGATCCACAAAATCCTGTGATCCGGGATTTACCTGCAGGTATTCAGTCCCTGCCTTTTCCGAAACCAGTCTGGCGTAGTGACTTTCGTCAAACTCAGGACCTTCGTCAAACGCACCCGTAAAGGTCTTTAACGACTCGCCGGTAGAGTTCAGCATCGAAGCGAGGCAGACCATGGTACTCGAATCCAGCCCTCCAGAAAGATGGGCACCCAAGGCCACGTCCGATCTCAATCTTATCTTAACCGAATCCTCGAGCAGCACCCGCAGCCGATCGATAAAATACTCTTCCGTATGGTCAAAGTCCATGTTAAAATTCAGATCCCAGTACTGCTGGTTTTTGATTATCTCCCCGTTTTTACCCAACAGGAGGTAGTATCCCGGCAGCAGCTTCTTGACCCCTTTAAACAGAGTCTTATCAGCCAGGACCGTCTGGAATACCAGATACTCCTGTAGGGAGTCCCGGTCCTCTACCGCCTCTATCCGGCCAGCGGCCAGCAAGGCCTTTATTTCCGACGCGAATAAAAAGCCGGCATCGTCCTGCCAGTAATAAAAAGGCTTAACCCCTAACCGGTCCCGTGCACAGAAAAGCGTCTGCTTTTTTTCATCCCATACGGCAAAGGAGAACATCCCGATAAAGTACTTCAGGCAGTCCTCGCCGTACTCCTCATAGGCGTGAACGATGACCTCCGTGTCGGTGTAAGAGCGAAAACGGTGGCCTCTTCTGCGGAGGGTCTGGGTAAGTTCAAGGTAGTTGTAGATGCACCCGTTGAATACCACCCAAACCGTCCCGTCCTCATTGGAGATCGGCTGCTGGCCGCCCTCCGGGTCGATGATCGCCAGTCTCCGGTGCCCCATCCACACCGCTCCGTCGGGGGATACATACTCCCCTTCACCATCCGGGCCGCGATGAGCTAAAATATCCAGCATGTTCTTTCTTTCTACCGTATTGGAATATCCTACGATACCGGCGATACCGCACATCAGGTCAGACCCCTCTCACTTTCATTATTAAGTCAAACAGTTTCTGCTCCTCGTTTTCCCAGCTAAACTTTCTTGCCGCATTCTCAAATTTTTCTTGGGAAATATGTTCAGCTTCAATCAATTTTTGCTGAATTAATTGAGCCAGATGCTCCGGGGATTCCCACTTTACTACCCACCCGGTCCCGGTCTGGTCGAGTACCTGCCGCACCCCATTATGTTCGTAAGAAAGGATCGGTACCCTCGCCTGGATATACTCGAAAAGCCGGTTGGGACCTCCATCGGTATTGTTTATGCCCTGCCCCCGATTGGATATCAATCCTAGTGAAGCCCCGCAGGTATAACTTAGAACTTCATCCGGAGCGACCGCCCGGCCCAATAATACATCATCCTCCAACCCCAGACGCTGTATCATATTATTTAATTTTTTTACATAATCCGGTCGACCAAAACCGAGGAAAACTAATGCTGGTCGTGGTATGGGCATATACCCCCAGGCAGCTACGAATTCCTCCAACGAACGCCCTGGGGCCAGGCCGCCTTGGCATAGAACAATTTTCCTGTTCTCTGGAATATTAAATAGACAATGTAAAAAAGATTTGTCAGAAATTGAATCTACGAAAGGGCAGGAATTTCGAAGCACAACCGGCATACTTGGCAGGCCATGGCGTTTTTGCAGTTCCTGTGCCAGCCGATCGGTTACTGTCATGATGCCATCGCAGCAGGGCAGGTGTTTATCCTCAATATCCCTCCAATACTTACGGGCGGTTTTGGTCTTCAAGAAATCCAACTGCTCATCGTACAGCTCGTGGGCATCCAGGATAACCCTGCCCCCGCCTTGTTTTGTCCGTATTTCTAGGGCCAAAGGAAGAAGCGGCAGGTCGTGAGCGATGATAACATCCCACTTTTCGACAAATGTAGATATATATCCTTTGGTTAAAGTCCCGGCAGGGTCCATGAATCCAAAGAAAATCAGTTCCTGCCATGTTCTGGGGAGATGCTTGCGGCTGAACTCTTTAATAAAGTTAATCAGGTTTTCTTTTTGGGGAATGCCGATATCTATTAAATGTACGTTATCAGGCAGATTTACCGGCTTACTCATTCCGAAACTCAAGGAGTAGATATCCACCGAAATACCGTTTTTTGCCAGCGAAAAGGCTTCATGGATGATTCTACGATCCAGCTGCAGTTGGTCCGCTGTGAGCATTAATATCCGGGTAGTATTATCCATCCCTGTCTGTTTCAGCTCCTTGGACAATCTGGACTGTCACCATTATTAATATGTTTCGGTAATTTTTTATTAGTTCGGATCCAGTTGATACCCTTTTATCATAATATAATGGAATTTAGGGCCTCGGTAAGGATGTTCAATTAAGATCTGAACTTTATCTGTTTGAGCAACAAAATTTATACTCCAGGGATCCAGCTGTTTTTTCCCCGTGGGCCAGCTGACCGCTACCCCGTCAAGAATGTACCCACCCGAAAGAATTTTCGCCGTTGCCTGAAAATACTGGGTTTCATTAATCATCTCGCCGCCTATCCAATCCGGAATCACCACTAGTTTATATTTTTTACCAGGAATTAAAGAAGACAAGCTCCATTCTTGAAAATTATTTATTCCCGCAGCCCCGATGTAATCCGAACCTTGATTCTTATTATTAATATCTTCTTGAGATATGCGCGGTTTTGTTTTTAAGTCCAATGAAAGAGGATAAATAAAAGGTTTTTCGGGGCCGATGGGCCCAGCTGGGCTTGCTTTCATGTAAATTTCAGGCCCTACATCAAAATACAGCGGATTACCTTTTTCAAATCGCTGTTGATTACCCACCACTCTTACAACTTCCGGCTCATACCCTTTGCCGTCTCTTAATTCTTTAAAAGATAAGACATTCGGAGTCCTCTCATCATTAGGCGTATTGGTAAAATAAGCAGCATATGTGGGGTCATATACGCTCCATTTCCCATTAATGCAAAGTTCAGCTACCGCATGACCAGTATTTTGGGGGAAATTTGCCAGGTTAATAACTCTCCCTTCTATTCCCTGCGTTTTTGCAAGTGCCAGCAGTAAATTGGTAAAAGTGCCACATGCTCCAATCCGTTCTTTGATTGTTGTTTCAGGCTTAGAATCACTGGCTTTTCCTACTTCAAAATCTTTCATAAAATCCATGAACAGCAGTATTTTTTGATGAGGGGCCAAGTCCTTTTTCCCTTGTAATATTTCATCAGCTGCATAAACTATTTCTTGGGTAATGGGCACTCTAAAAACACTTAGCGGATTATTGGGATCATCTGCTGAAAGGTATATTTGTTCCAAATCAGATCTATGCTGAGTATTTTCAAGTTTGGTAGATTTATCGCTATTATTAGAAGACACTGGTTCAGATTGAACCGTTTTTTGCTCTAATGGCACATTATCCTGCTCCTCCTCAAGTTTTTCATCTATTATTATTTGACTTTTTTGATTGACTTCCTCGGAAACCTTTTCAAAATCCTGAATTGTGTTAGTACATGATGATGTTAATATTAGTATAACCATTAGAAGTGCTGTTAATTTATATTTCATCATTTTTGCCTCCTATTATAAATTAGCAAACCTTGCCATACATTTACCGAACTATAATATCCTTTTTTTGCTCATAAGCGTTAAGAAAATACTCCCATTTCTCAGCGTACTGTTTAAATAACCAATCACCAGTCTGATTAGACAGTTCCTTTAACTGTTCCATATGAAACTTTTGATAGAAAGCCCCCATGTACCAGCCCATATCCTGCGAACGCAGATTAAAAGTCGCTTCCTTCCACTGGCCGTCACCAGTACACCTCAAAATCCCGTTACGTAGCGGTACAAAGGATAAGCTATTTCCTTCGTTAATGGATTGAGCTTTTATTATAAACTCGCCCGGTGCCTCGTCTTTGTAACGGATGACTAACCGATGAGGCGGTACGTCAAAGTAGTCCGCAAAATTCCGCTTCGGCAGGGCTGCAACGATGAAAGCATTGTGCCTAGTACCGCCTTCTACAGCATCTTTTCGCAGTTGGTACCCGTTTTTAAATTGGCGGACGGTCCTGCCGTCAATAGTCTCGGCTGATAACCACTCAGTACCGGACAAATGCGGATAGGCGGCAAAGTCATATTTTGAACCAACATCAATACATGTAGCCGTTTCTGTCTGAGGGTTTTCTAAATATATCTCATCTATAGCCGGAGATTGATCACCTGAAAGCCAATCAATTTGAAGAAGAATTTCCTTCTTCGGATTCTGGTCATAACGCGACCAGTAGCCAGTATCAAATTGGCAAAGCTTTTCTTTTAATGCATTGATACCCTTTGCACGAACAACCCTATTTGCTTCATCATCAAAAATGGCTGCCGTATTGTTTAGAGTTTCTATTGAAATTAAATGTGCATTTAATACGTGAGTACCGTTAGGAACTTCTTCGAAGAAATAAGACCCATCAATAATTTCTTTGCTTAAACCGCCATTTTCTATTGGAACATTATATGCATTTATAGCTTTTTGAAGTAAATCTTTATAATCAAACTTTGGTAGATTACGGTTTTCTTCTACGGCTTTAAATAAAGCTTTAATAACATACGCCTGTCCAAAGGCTGACTGCCATGGATTTGTAGAAATTATATCATTATATACATTATTAAAACCGAACTCCCATACCAAAGACTCGTCATTTATACTTTTCGCTTCTTGAGCTATCCAATTGTATGCTGGCTCTGATTTTACTTTAAACGTAAACCTAGAAAATATTACCTCATTCGCTGCTTGTTCTGAAATAACATACGGACTATAAACTGGTGTCCCAGGTTGATCTTTAGGATCTAAAACAGGGGCCTTGTTGGCTTGGTGTTGTCTCAATACCCCTTTGTCATCAAGAGAGTAATAATTCAACATAGGCGTTTGTTGAGGTAAACTCATTTTCTCTACATTTACAATTTTAACTTTTCCTTTATTAAACGGCTGTAATAAATCTAAATATCCCTTCGCCAATATTGCCCACTGTTTTAAAACCGGATTATGCTCTGCTAGCTCATTTAAATAAATTGCATGCTTTTGCGCGTAAGACTCTCCAACCCACCAGCCTAAATCAGTTGTCCGCAGGGGTATCCGCCACTGCCGCCACTGGCCGGAGCCGGTAAGAAGCAGGTCACCGTCACGCATATCCCTGAAAGCCGGGCCAGGAGCAATGGAGCGCATCTGTGCCGTCACATTGCCCGGTTTTTCATCTTTATACTCAACAATAAGCTCAAACCAGCCCTCCCGAAGGTTGTCGGACCATTTCGACGGCAGTTTCAGGTAGAAATAAGTCCCCGGGGCATGCAGGTTTCCATCCCCGTCTTCTTTTGCCGTCGCGGGGGTAACCGACTGTAACCGCCGTACGGTTCGGTTATCGACCACCTCTGGCTGGCCCCAGTCGTTACCGGCGATGCGAACCGGCCCTTCGGGGTCGACTGAAGCTCCAACGTCCAGCGATACCTCCTCGCCCGATCTGGGGTCCCTAAGAGTAACTTTATCCACGGCCAGTTCGGTAAGTTCAAATCCGTACGGGTTGGTAAACCTAAAAAGCAACTCGTCTTTCTTAGGATTTAAATCATATCGCAGACTATAGCCGGTGTCATAAAGCGGCAACCACTTTTCCAAAGTATTAAGCCCTCTTTCGAACCAGGACTGGTATTGCTGCTCCCCAGTAGCGTCCGCCAGCTTTTTAAGTGCAATTAATGTTCGCATGTGACCGTTAAGTATATGTGATGGGTTATCGGCCGGTTTAGGTATCTCTTCAAACCAGATATCTTGGTCCCTTTCGTAGAGCAGCCCCCCCTGGGCCACCGGCCGGAAAAGAGGATCTGCCGCCTTTTGCGCTAATATCAAGTGTTCCACGTTACCGTCTATCTGATTTGAGGCAATCAAAGCCTCTATCCCCAAAGCCTGGCCAAAAGCGCTTATCCAGGGAGTGTTAATACTAACGTCGTTGTATGTGTTATCAAAAGGATACTCCCACACCCAATCGCCGTTTGAGTTTTGTTTAAGGTTGTCAGCCAGCCATTTGACACAAGCGCGGAACTTGTCCATGTCTTTTAGGACCGTATGGTTCTTGTCATACGCCTCTAACCCTGCGTACTGCAGAGCGTATATTCCAACCCAGGCTGGATGATAAACATCTCCGTCTCCCTCAATCCTCAAATAAGGAACCCCGTTTCCATCAAAAAGGTGCTGGGCCTGATCGACATTAGTCTGTAGTTTGGCTGAATTATTAAGAGAATATGCATCTACGATAGATTGAACACCCAAAGATAATGCCATTACCAATAAAACTATCAAAGGTATTCGAATTCTTTTACTGAGTTTCATTTTAATTACCTCCCAGAGCAGACCTATCGTTCAGACTACTGCTTTCATTCATCAAACCATTGATTATCCGGGTGTATTCATCAGCAGCAGTAGCCCATGAGAAACTGTATCGCTCTTTAATAATGTTCTCCTTGGCCTTTACAATAAAACCTGTATCCATAACGGCGGAATCTATTAAAGCAGCCATGTTTCGAGGATTATTCATCAAACCGACTTTCCCAAAACCGGTATCCTCTACGAATCTCCGCAGTTCGGGCAGGTCATTGGCGATTATGGGCAAACCCGCCTGAATATACTCAAACAGCTTATTAGGAGTACAGTAATAAGTGTTAAGGTCGACGTGGGGGTAAGGGACGATCCCTATATCGGCGCTGGCAGTCCAGTTTAATAATTCTTCCTGCGGTACCGCCTCTTTAAAAAGAATCTTATCGGGAGCAAACCGTCTGGCTGTCTTTTCCAATCTATGCAGCAAATGCCCGCTTCCTATAAAAACCAGTACCACATCTTTGCTTTTAATATAACGCATGGCCTTTGCCGTGGTTTCGAGATTGCGGTTGGCCAGAAGTCCTCCTTGATACAGTATCACTCTGATGTTGGCAGGCAGACCGAAGTGCTGGCGAATAAGGTCCTTTTTACCTGATCCATCACCATTGTTTATAGAGTCTATAGCGTTTAATAGTACATGAGGAGTGACGATCCCATATCTGCAAGCCATTTCTTCAGCAATAGATAGGTTTACGCAAAACACTTCAGCGCATTTTTGTATCAGCTCTTTTTCGTTCCCAAACATAAACGTTTTTTGCCTGGAGGAAAAAGTCTTTTGTTCATAATAAAGTTCATGTGCATCATAGACCAGGGGAACGTTCCATTCATCAGCCAGTCGACTGGCGGCCTTTAATGCCGGGAGGTCATGGGCAACAATCAAATCGGCCAAGTAGTTCCTAGCCGCAGCATAAAACACGTTGTCGAATGGAAGGGGATGACTGATAGATCTGCACCTATAATGGAGTAATAAATTCAATTTATAAACCTTCCAGTTAATTTTACTCAGATTATTTATCCATCTTCCCCACCAGTTAATAATTCGCTGGCGGTTCTGGTAGCGCCAATATACCGGGCACTCCGGCACTATCCGGGCGAGGCCTATACGATGAACGTCGATTCCTTCGTAGTTGTCGAGTCTGTCACTCTCGTTGAACGATAGAGCCACGATAATCCCATGCCATCCAGTCTTGATCAATGCCTTGGCCTGTTGAATTATACGCCGGTCTATCTGCTGGTCGTGGCAGATCATTAAAAACGACTTTTGGTTTTTGACCCTCTTCAGCCAATCAGTATTCCATGATGCAGGTTGAGCGTATTTAAGAATTTTTTCTTTATAAGCAGAAAAACTCTCGTATCCTCCGCAGCCAAGTTTCACGATCCAATGCCGGAATCGATACCGAAAGGTCTTTGAATATGCATTGTACAAAGCCTGGTATTCACTGCTTAATTTTCCATAATCTTCGGACAGGGCTTCTTGCTCGTTATTTAGTTTCTTATAATCATCGGACAGGGCTTCGTGCTTAGCATTTAGTCTCTCATAATCATCGGACAGAACTTCTTGCTTGGCATAAAGTTGCTCATATTGGCCATTTAGATTCTGGAACGCATTGTGTAAATTAGCGTGTTCACCTTTCAACTGCCCGTATTCGTTAAAGATGATCGTGCTTTCATTTTTAAAAAGTTCGTATTTATCAGCCAGAACACCAAATATTTTTTTATTTAACTCATTACAAGTTTCATCAAGAACGCTGTATCCGATCTCATCCGGTATCAAATCTGGATTGTCCATCCAGGCGTTTTGTATAATATAGTCCCCGTACAAGGACAGACTGACATATAAATTGCTGGATCCCGATAGTCTCTGAAAGCTGGCTCGTTTTTCTTTATTTTTGAATACCGCGATATTCTCGCATTTGGTATTTAATACGCTGATCTTTGATATAGATACTGGTGACCCCTTAACCCTTAATTCAAAGAGTAAACCGAATATTGACAAACCCGCTTCAGGCATTGCAAGGTCTACTGAAAACTCACCGCTCACCTGCACATTTACTGGCGAGTGATAGCTCTTGTAATCGTCATAGGTATAAACCGTAATACCGGACGTTCCTTTGGCAGTCCCCGAAATCCTTAATACAACTGGCTGTCTTTCATCAAGACCGCAAAAGAATCCAAGCATAAGCCGGTCTTCTTCATTAATATCCGCGGGGTCCGTGAGTTGGCTGTCATGCACATAATAGGGAAGAACGGAGTATTTGGGCAGAAATTCCTTTTTAAACAGTTCCTTCCGGGTAAAATCGATTTCATTATTATTCAAGCATTCTTTGTCCAACTCGACCGGCATCCCGGAAGAATCAACAAATCCTTTCTCCCCATGTGGCAGTACGGTTTCTTTTGAGTAGAGGCTTATACATTCTGTACGTAAATTGAATAGATGCCTTCTATCCAACGACAGGCTGGCATGCAGGCTGTTAAAAACCGAAGATAAAAAGGGAAGGTGAGTATCCTGGTCTATGTCACGGCTGCCGCACTTAGGACATATGGCTCCAGTCGCATCACCTAGTTCACTTAGAAAAAGCCTTTTTAAATAAACGACTTCCGGGGGTTCATTCAGCCATACGTCACCGCTCAGAATCTGCGCAACCGGTTTAAACCCGTGAGGCACCAAAAAATCCCTGGTTTCTTTCAAACCAAACGAATAGAAGTGGTGGTTGATGTGATAGTAGAAACCACATCCGGCACATTTTACCGCCCCAACGCTCAGATCTTCTAAGAAAGGCACGGTGATAATGACGTATTTCCTGGCCACCCGGGCGATTTCTGCCAGCCCCTTAATTCTTTCTTGCAACGTTAAGTGTTCAAGAATATCGTTGGCCATCACCAGATCAAATGCTGCGTCAGGAAAAGGGATGTTTGTGACATTGCCCAAAACGGTTTCACGATTGACACGTTTTAAGGCTTCTTCGCTTAAATCAAGCCCTACAACCTTGATAGCCGCAGGAAGTGCATTGGTGATTAAACCATCCCCGCATCCAACATCAAGGATGCTTTGGACATTATTCGGCAGTACCGCCAATATATCATGCAATACATGCTTTTGATAAGTCAAAGCATCTTTATCCCATACCTGAGATTGGTTAAAGTAAGAAGTACTATTATTGCACATAATGTGTTACCCTCACCGGTTGACGGCATACCCCGTAATCCGTACGATCGATTTCATTTCGGTCGCTGATTTGGAAATGGATACATCTATCGAGCAGGTGGTATGCTTCAGGTTCGATACCACTTATATCAAAGTGCTTAAAAATGGCTACACTGGCTATATAGGCCCCTCTGCCGATTAACAGATCATCCCCTTCAAAGATTACATTGCCCTTTCCTTCTACGATTTCAATTCCTAAGTCTTTACTTGAGGTTATCCATTGAGAAATACAAATTCCAGCCGGAGAATATATACAGAAGACAAATATTGGGTTCAGCAGGGGCTTTTTCGCCTCATATTCGACAACTACCCGGAATGGCTCATTGCAGAACAGTGTTTTAACTTCATTTCCTTCTATATTTAAAAGTCTAGTATTGGTAATTACTGCCTGTTTTGTTCCGTACTCGTCGATATCGTTAATCTCTTGCTCTTTTACACACACAGTCTTTTGTATATCTTTTTCTGTACTATTATTAAGCTGTAAAACAAACTCCCTACAGCCTAGGTACTCTTCAACTATTCCAATTCTCTCGTACTTATTTGAATCAGGTATAAATAGTTCAACTCCGATCGGTTCTAAAAAATCACCTTTAATCTCTAATGTCATTTTTTCTAAGTGTAAATAGGACTTTGGGACTGAAAACTCGAATGGAGCATGTGCGAACTTCCCGTTAAAATTGCCGTAAGGCCTGAAATGGCCGATTTCATCTTTGCCTGCTGGGCCCCAATCCATATAGCCCGGCTCGTCTAGTAGATAATTTCTCTGATCTGGATTATTATCCATAGGAGCCCCTGGTTCAATTGTGCCTATAATTTCTTGATTACATTTAAGGCCTATAAAGCGGATCTTGTGTTTGAGGCCGGGGTGTGCGCCGTCGATACCTACAAAACGGAATAAATACGATTGATAGATATCCTGATCCCTATCCAATAGACTGGCATATTTTTTGGATATCTTCAAGTCCCGGGTCTTTAACCTTATCTCTTCATCCCGGCGAACTTCTGCCGAGTACTGTTTAATCACGGTTAAGGGATTCCCCTCAGCGCAGATAACGCCCCGGTTTACCCAAATAACCCTATCACACAGAGACTGGACTGATCCCAGGTCATGACTGACGAACAGCACCGTCGCTCCCGATGCATCAGTAAGTTTACGCATCCTTTCGATGCACTTCCCGGTAAAATAGGCGTCTCCCGCCCCTAATACCTCATCAATGATTAAGATCTCGGGCTCGACAGCCGTGGCCACAGAAAAAGCCAGTCGAGAGTACATGCCAGCAGAATACGTTTTTACTGGTTGGTCGATAAACTCATCCAATTCGGCAAAATCGATTATCTCTTCTTCCATCGCTAGTATCTTTTTGACATCTATTCCCTGGTAAGACAACGAGGCTTTGATATTCTGTCTTCCAGTAAACTCCGGATGGAAACCCGTGCCGAGTTCCATAAGAGCCTGAATACGGCCCTGGACTTTAATCTCCCCTTCGGTTGGCGTGACATTCCCGGCGATTATTTTTAACAGGGTGCTCTTTCCCGCCCCGTTGCGTCCGATTATTCCCAACCTTTCTCCTTTTCGCACATTGAGATTAAGTTCCCGCAAAGCCCAAAACTCACGATAGCTGTTTTTCTGCCAGAAAAACAGCTTATCAATCCCCAGTGCATTTAGAATCTTGGATGAGGGTCGTTGAAAAAGCTTGTACATTTTACCGAGGTTATTTATCTCTATGGCATTTTCAAACATTATCAGTAAACACCCTCTTCATCCTTTTAAAGAACCAGAAACCGATTAAAAATGTAGCTATAGAAAAGATTGAAAGTATCCAGAATATATTGCCCTGGGGGAATCTCCCCAGCATCATAGTGTCCTGAAATGCGATGATTATATAATACAAAGGATTGAACGCCAAGAACCCCTGCAGCTGTTCTGGTATCATATCCGCCGGGTAAGCGATGGGGCTTACCATCATTAAAAAGAGTACCAGTACAGATACCACGTTCTGTAGATCTCTTGCAAAAACGTTTACGCTGGCTAAAATCCACATCAGACCGATACTAAAGATGATCTGCATCAACCATACCAGCAAGAACAGGGGTGTCCAGACAGACAGTTTCCCCAAAAACCCCAGTGCGACCAGTAGTATCAATAAGCCCGCCGCCTGCGTGCATTGAGAATTAAGCACCGCCTTGACCGGCACAAGCTCGATAGGAAAAAGGGTATTCTTTATAAGATTAGCGTTGGCAACGACTGAACCGACACCCATCCCCAAGGTTTCAGCAAAACCTAAGAAGGGAATCAGACCGCAAAAGATTAACGCCACATATTCATTAGAATCGAATAGCTGGAAACGCACGTTGAACACATAAATATATACTGCTGCGTAGGCTCCTAGAAGTAGCATAGGATACAGAAACAACCATAAAACTCCAAAAATCGATCCTACAAAGCGGGTTCGGATATCTGTTTTTGTAGTTGCCCAGAGGATAGAGCGGTGTTTGTATAAAAACAAAACCGGTTCTAATAGTTTAAGCACTTCCTACTTCCTTGTCTAAGAGATTTGAAGTATTTCGGACCTTTTCAAACAGCATTACCCGATATTCTTATTAAAAGGGGCGGAAACCTGCCGGTTATTCTTGGTAGAAGAGTATATAGCCAGTATAGCCTCCAACGCCCTTCTTCCCTCTTCCCCGTCGATATAAGGTCGTTTCTTATTCCGAATCGATTGAATAAAGTCCTCGATCAGGGTGTCGTGCCCAAAACCGTAAATGGTCGGCACCTCCTGGTTCTGCTGGGCCAGCGACTGGGCCGTCTCGTCGGGACGGTCGGCGAACCTCCACTCCTCGATCCGGTTCACCGCCTCGCCCCCCAGGACGACCGTACCCTTCTCCCCGAAGATGTTCAGGGTCTCCTCCAGGTTCCTGGGGTACACGGTGACCGAGGACTCTATCACCCCCAGGGCTCCGCTCCTGAACTTCAACACAGCGACCCCCACGTCCTCCGCCTCGATGTTCCGCAGCTGACGGGCGGTATAGCCAAAGATCGACTCCACCGGCCCCATCATCCAGAGCAGCAGGTCGATATTGTGGATGGACTGGTTCATCAGGCACCCGCCATCCATAGCCCAGGTACCGCGCCACTTCGCCTGCTCGTAGTAGTCCTGGGGACGGAACCACCGGATGACCGCGCTGCCGTGGGTCAGCTTGCCGAAGCGGCCCTCCTCCAGGGCCTGACGGAGCTTCTGCACCGCGGGGTTGAACCGGTTCTGGTGGCATACGGTCAGCAGCACCCCGTTCTCTTTACCGGACCTGATCAGAGTGTCGGCGTCCTCCAGGGACATGGCCATCGGTTTCTCCATCACCACGTGCTTTCTCGCCCGGGCGGCGTCGATTCCCATCTGGGCGTGCAGCCCGCTGGGGGTGCAGACATCCACCACGTCGATGTCGGGCCGCTCCAGCAGTTGACGGTAGTCAGTATAGTACCTGGAAGCCCCGTACCTGCTCACGAACTCCTGGGCCCGTTCCTCGATGATGTCACACACCGCCACCAGGTTGGCCTTCTCGTTCCTGGTGATGGCCTCGGCGTGCCGCGGGGCTATCCTCCCGCAGCCGATGATCGCGAAGTTGAGCTTGTCCAAATCATCATCTCCTATTTACAGTGCCGCCTTGATCGACTCACATACCGCACCGATCAGGTCGTCCGACATCTCCGGCCAGATAGGGAGGCTTAAAACCTCTCCTGCCAGCCGATCGGCGACCGACAGCTCGTATCCCAGATTGGAGTATACCGGAAGCCGGTGCAGCGGCACCGGGTAGTAGATCATGGTCGAGACGCCAGCTTCCGCCAGGTGTTTCTGCACCTGATCCCGCTTCCCGTCCAACACCCGCACCGTATAGACGCAGTACACGTGCCTGGTCCCCGGAACCGGATCGGGGGTCAATACCCAGGGGATATCCCGCAGCAGTTCATTGTACCGCTCGGCCACCCTCCGGCGTCCCTCGTTCCAGGTGTCCAACCGGGGCAGCTTCTTTCTGAGTATCGCGGCCTGGATCTCATCCAGCCGGGAGTTGTATCCGATTTCTTCGTTGTAGTACTTCTTTCTCGAACCATGCACCCGCAGCATCCCGGCGATCTCAGCCGCCTGATCGTCGTTGGTGGCTATCA
This sequence comes from Bacillota bacterium, assembly GCA_013178275.1. GTDB lineage: Bacteria > Bacillota > Ch66 > Ch66 > Ch109 > Ch109. Next base: position 20,994 of record JABLWZ010000007.1, read on the forward strand.
TCCCGGCATCGCCCATGGCGCTCAGGTTCTTGGTCGGGAAGAACGAGTAGCACCCCACATCACCGATGGCGCCCAGCTTCATCCAACCGTCATCCATCAGGCATTCCCCGCCGAAGCCCTGAGCGACGTCTTCTACCACCTTGAGACCGTGACCCTTCGCCAGGGCCACTATGCCCCTCATGTCAGCGGGCTGCCCGTACAGGTGCACCGGCAGGATCGCCTTGGTCCGGGGGGTGATGGCAGCCTCGGCCAGGTCAGAGTCCAGGTTGAAGGTGGCGGGGTTCACGTCCACGAAGACCGGGTCCGCACCCACAGCGCTGATCGCCTCTCCCGTGGCGAAGAAGGTGAAGGGGGTGGTGATAACCTCGTCTCCCGGTCCTATCCCCAGGGCTCGGAGTGCGATGAACAGCGCGTCGGTTCCCGAGTTTACGCCGATGGCGTGTTTTACCCCCAGGTACGCGGCAGTCTCTTCCTCGAAGGCCTTCACATTGGGCCCCATGATAAACTGGCCCGATCGTATAACATCCTGGATGGACCCCGTTATTTCATCCCAGATACTGTTGACCTGGGGGTTGAGGTCTAGAAGCGGTATCCTTGTGCTCACCTTGAACCCTGCTTTCTATCAGTTATTTTGTCGAAACCTGGTCCCCGTCTTTGTGGTAGCGCCGGCTGCACCCCCGGCAGGTTGCCTCCGCCCCTTCGAACTCCAGTGGGCCCCCGCAGGCGCAGGCCCAGCCGATGACCCGGGCCGGAACCCCGGCCGCCATGGCGTAAGGCGGGATGTCCCTGGTCACCACCGCACCGGCGGCTACGAAAGCACATTCCCCGATGGTGACCCCGCAGACTATAGTGGCGTTGGCCCCGATGGAGGCTCCCCTTTTGACCCGGGTGATCAGGTAGTCCTCACTGGTGTTGCGGGGAAACGCCGCGCGCGGGGTAAGCACGTTGGTAAAGACCATGCTCGGCCCGCAGAAGACATCGTCTTCCAGGACCACTCCCTCGTAGATCGATACGTTATTCTGGACCTTTACGTTGTTGCCTACCTTAACGTTGTTGGCCACAAAAACGTTTTGACCAAGGCTGCATCTTTCTCCGATCACCGCTCCGGCCATAACGTGAGAGAAGTGCCACACCCTTGTCCCTTTTCCAACAGCAGCCCCCTCATCCACGTATGCAGATTCGTGTGCCCAGTACCCGTTTTCCGACATCATCGCAGCTCCCTCGAACGACTTTTTCCCTACTATTATAACAAAGTTATCTTGTTTCTGGACTCTGTCACATTTTTTGTGGCGTTCCGCGTATCGAATACGCTTTCAGCCTGTTCAACCACCCATCCATAGTCGATATCGGTGTGGTCGGTCGCGATCACCACTATATCGCAGCCGCGGACCAGGTCGATAGTCAACGTTTTTGACTCCATGTCCAGGCCGTGCTCTTTAAAACGGGGGACATACGGGTCATGGTAGGAGACCTCTATCCCTTCGGCCATAAGTTCGCGGATGATCTCGATGGCCGGCGACTCGCGGTAGTCCCCGATGTCCTTTTTATAGGCGACGCCTAACACTAGGGCTTTCGATTTCGAGGCCGGTTTCCCCAGCCGGTTCAGCACCCGGATTATTTTCTCTTTCGCGAACTCCGGCATCCGGCGGTTGATCTCACCCGCCAGGGCGATGAAGTGGGTGTTGAAGTTCAGCTCCTTGGCCTTCCACTCCAGGTAATGAGGGTCGATAGGAATGCAATGACCCCCCACCCCCGGGCCGGGATAGAAAGGCATAATGCCAAAAGGTTTGGTAAACGCCCCGTCAAGAACCTCCCAGATATTGAGTCCCATCCGGTCGCAGAGCAGGGTGAGTTCGTTGACCAGCGCTATATTGACCGCGCGGAAGGTGTTCTCGAACACCTTGACCAGCTCGGCTGCCCGACAGCTCGACAGCTTGTGCACGTGGGAAACCGTCTGGCTGTAAAAGGTGTGGGCGACTTCCAGCGAAACCGGGCCTACCCCGCCCACGACCTTTGAGGTGTTGGCCGTGGAATAGCGTTTATTGCCGGGGTCCACCCTTTCCGGAGAGTGCGCGAGGAAGAAGTCCTTCTCCACCTTCAGTCCCGAGGATTCCAGTATCGGCAGCATTACCTCCTCGGTGGTCCCGGGGTAGGTGGTGGATTCAAGGCTGACCAGCTGTCCCGGCCGCAGATACCGGGCAATCTCTCTGGTGACGCTCTCTACATACTGGAGGTCGGGAGTCAGGTTCTTGGTCAGTGGGGTAGGTACACAAATGATTATAGCATCCATCTCCGGCACCCGGCCGAAATCGGTCTCCGCGCGGAGCAGCCCCTTTTCTACCAAGGAGGACAGCTCTTCGTCCTTCACATCCGGGATGTAGTTCTCGCCGCGGTTGATCTTATCCGTCCGCGACACGTTCTGGTCCACCCCCAGTACCCGGTAACCCACCTTTCCTTTCTCGACCGCGAACGGCAGGCCAACGTAGCCCAGTCCTACAACCCCTACCACCGCCGTGTGGTCTACGATCTTGCTCAATATACTGCTGCGAGGATCCATAAATCATAGCTCCTTTGTTCAGATTGATTCAGGACTTCCAGTTGCTCTTCTCATTCTCGTCCTTGATGATGAACTTGCTCTTTTCCGCGTAAAGACCCTCGGTATCAAACAGGGCTTTGAAGGTCATAAAAAATATCCTCAGGTCGGTGCAGAAGGACAGGTTGTTTATATACCACACATCGTGCTCGATTCTTTCCGGCCACGACAGGCTGTTTCTGCCCCTCACCTGGGCCCAGCCCGTGATTCCCGGCCGGACCAGGAGCCTCTGCCTCTGAAAATCATCATACTGTTCCACCTGGTACAAGAGGGTGGGCCGGGGCCCGATCAGGCTCATCTCGCCCTTGATCACGTTGATCAGCTGAGGCAGTTCGTCAATGCTGGTTTTACGCAGGAAACCCCCGACCGAGGTTATCCGGGGGTCATTCATGCCTACATACAAGCCATCTCCCATCTTTTCAGCCTTGTCGACCATGGTCCTGAACTTGTTGACGGTAAATGGGCGGCCATCCTTACCCGCACGAATTTGAGTATATATTATCGGTCCAGCGGAGTCCAGCTTAATCAATATTCCTGCTATAACTAATACTGGCAGCAGGACTATAAGAATAAGGGTTGAAAGGAAAACGTCTGCTATTCGCTTGATGTACCTGGCGTAAAAAGTTTTTTTAACCTGCATGTGTCTTCCAATAGCCTTCCTTAGACAGCAGCCGGTCGAATAACTCGACTGCTTTATCGTTGGATAGATAGGATTCGTCACTGATTATCTGGTTTAGACTGCTGAAACTACCGTTGCCGTTGCTCTCGTTGGCTATCAGTATCCTTTCGTGCTTGGTAGTGATCATCCGTTCCGGGGCGGTGAAGAGTTCTTCATTGAGCTTCTCCCCCGGTCTTTTTCCAGTAAAAATAATCTCTATGTCATCACCCGGCCGGTACCCCGACAGCCGGATCAGGTCCTCCGCGAGGTCCAGTATCTTGATCGGGTTTCCCATATCCAGTACGAAGATCTCCCCGCCTTCAGTCAGGGCCCCAGCCTGGATTATCAGCTGTACCGCCTCCGATATGGTCATAAAATATCGCTGCATGCTGGGATCGGTAACCGTCAGCGGGCCACCAGCCTCGATCTGTTTCTGGAAGATGGGGACCACGCTCCCGCGGCTCCCCAGGACGTTTCCAAACCTCACCGCTGCGAACCTGGTCGAACCCGCCTTGTTCAGGTTCTGGATTATTACCTCCGCCAGGCGCTTGGTGGCGCCCATCACGCTGGTCGGATTGACCGCTTTATCAGTAGAGATAAGGATAAAGGTATCCACCTTGGAGTCAAAAGACGTTTCCGCGACATTCTTGGTGCCTATCACATTGTTCTGGAAGGCCTCTTCGGGATAGCGCTCCATCATGGGGACGTGTTTATAGGCGGCCGCGTGGAATACCACCTGGGGCCGGTACTGCCGGAAAAGGTTTTTAACCTTTTCGAGGTTTCTGACGTCCACCAGGCAGGGTACGATATCGGTCTCCGGGTGGCTGCCGCTGATCTCCATCTCGATCTCGTAGAGGTTGTTTTCACTGTTGTCCACCATTACCAGCATACGGGGGTAAAAACCGCAGACCTGGCGGCAGAGTTCTGAACCTATCGACCCACCCGCCCCGGTGATCAGCACCGTCTTGTCCTCCAGGTACCCGGCTATCTCGGTCAGGTCGATCTCGACCGGATCCCGGCGGAGGAGGTCCTCCATATGGATATCCCTTATCTTGGATAAGACGCCGTTCCCATTGGTGCTCTGATAAACCCCGGGCAGGATCCTCAGCTTGACGACCGTCTTCTTGCAGATACTGACGATTTCCTTCACGATGCTGCCGGAAACCGACGGCATCGCGATTATTACCTCCTGGACATCAAACTCCTCGATAATCCTGGGTATATCAGCCCGGGTGCCCAGGATCGGGACCTGGTTGAGCATCATCTTCTGTTTTCGCGGGTCGTCATCGATAAAACCGATGAGTTCCATTCTCAGTTGGGTGCTGTTGATTATCTCCTTGGAAAGGATGGCGCCGGCATCTCCAGCCCCCACGATCAATACCCGGTGGGTATCCTTATTCTTATGCTTGAACCAGAAATCCCGAAACAGTCTCCACCATAAACGGGAGACCCCGATCATCACGGTGATAAGTAACCAGGATAGGATATATACACTGCGGGGAAGGGTAGCCAACCGAAAGACGTAGATAGCCAAAACGAACGAAGCCATGCTGTAGGTTACGGAACGGATGATCGAGGTCAGTTCGCCTACGCTGGCATATTCCCAGATACGGTTATAGAGCTTTAACGCGAAAAGGAATGCCACGGTTATCACCGTGATAACCGGCGAGAGGTGCAGGAAAGAAGAGAAAAAGGGTTGGGGGATATTCCCTTCAAACCTAAGCAGCAGGGCACAATAAACCGAAAGGTTTATCATCCCGGCGTCTATCAATATCAGGACCGCGAGCCGCAACCAGTAAAACACCTTATCACCACACAAATAAGTAACTCCGTTCCGAGTTACATAAAATCGTTAAAATTGATGCTGATATTTTAATTCATATCCGCTTCCATTTTAGAGGGATTTATATAATACTTCTTATCTTGTATCCGGACCCTATTTAATTTCGCAGTAGAACATATTTCTACATAAAAAAGAAAAATCCCTGCAAAATCGGGGAAGTAAATGTAGGTTCTTGCCCCAGTTTCGACCGATTACCTCTTGGTAGCTTTTATTGTATTCTAAGCACTACGGCTTGGGCCCCGAGCTCGGGAGCGGCCTGGTCAGGAGCTCATCCAGCGTCTCTTTGCACCTCTTCGCGTCTACCTCCCAGTAGCTGGTTCCCTGCAGGTCCAGAAAATCACCCGGCAGGGTATCGGTCGATATCCGCGACGGATCGAACCCGGCGGCCAGCCTGGCCAGCTCGAGGCCCTGGCTGACCGGGATATTGGTCTTCAAGTTCTTATACAGCTCCGGGATAAGCTGCGGCACCTTGGCCAGATTCTTCACCTGGAGCGTCTCTTCGACCAGCGCCACCAGGAACTTCTGCTGCTGTTCGGCACGGTCGATATCCCCCAACGGATAATAACGGAACCGTACAAAACCGAGAGCATTCCTGCCGTTCAGCCGCTGCAGCCCGGGGCGGAGGTCGATGCCCTCCTCGGGGTAGTACATGCGGTGCTCCACATTCATGGTGACCCCGCCCAGGGTATCGATTATCCTTTGAAACCCTTTGAAGTCCATTTCAACGTAATAAGGGATGTCGATATCCAGCAGTCCGCCTACCACCTGCCGGGTCAAATCGATCCCCCCGATGGCGTAAGCGGTGTTGATTTTATCCCGGCCGTGCCGGGGGATGCTGACCCTGGTGTCGCGGGGTATTGACAGGACAGCCGCCCGGCCTGTCTCGCGGTCCAGGCTGACCACCATGATGGTGTCCGAACGGGCCCCGCCTTCCCCGGGCCGCCGGTCGCTGCCCACCAGTAAAAAGTTCATCCGCTGGGGCAGGTCCGAAGCGGCGTTCCCGGCGGCAGCATCCCCTCCCTGCCAGTCCACCGGCAAATCCTGGCCCTGCAGAGAAAACGAGAGTCCCCAGCCCCCAAACATCGCGAAGCAGAAAACCAGGACCAGAGCTATTGCCCTACGCACCCGCAGGCGGGCCTGCGCCTTTTCGATTCTGGTTCTTTCCCGGCCTGACATACCGCGCCTCCCTGTAAAAGTACGAAAGAAAAGGCTTCGCCATACCCGTCGGGGCTGGAGGAAGCCGGTAACCTCGTCTTTTCGATTCGGAATCCCGCCCCGGGACGCCGATGCTTTAACGGATCTCAGCCACGGTGCTGCTCACGAACCCTATCGCCCCGTCCGGCAGCCGTACCATGAACCACTCGCCCTGGGTCTCCAGGAGGGTCAAAGCGGTGCCGGGGTAGCACTGGTAGATAACCGCCGAACCGGTATTCGGTTCGGACCGGACATTGGCCCAGTTTTTCCCGCTCTTGGTGTAAACCTTCTGCTCCACCACCGGGCCGGATGTACCCGGCTGAGGAGGAGTCGTCGTTGCCGGACCCGATCCACCCAGCTTTTTCTCCAGTTCCGCCACCCGGGCCTCCAGACTGCTGATCCGGCTGTCGACATAGCTTCGGCTTACCAGCGGGTCCTCCGCCGACCCGGGAGCGGGTCCGACGTTGGAATCGGCAGCCACCATCCGACCCAGGGAAAAAGCGCCCAAAAGCGCCACCAGGGTAATCAGGGTTAATAATAAGGTCTTACGGGAAAAAGCCACGGCCCACACCCCTTCTCATAAAATTAAGCCGAATGGTTTGGCCCCGATGAACTCATAGTTGTCTTTGAATCAGAGCCGGTCAGCTTCAGGTCCAAAATCCCCAGCTTACTCGCCCCCGCGATGGTCCCGGCAGACAGCACGCCCAGAACCATAAACGCCTGGGGGGTGGTGAACCAGGTCAGAGCGATGGCGGTTGCTCCGTATACAACGCTGATAGCGTATATCACCAGCACGGTCGACTGGTGAGAGAGCCCGATCGCCAGCAGCCGATGATGCAGGTGATCCCGGTCGGCGGCAAAAACCGGTCTCCGGTTGACCGCCCTCCGCACGATCGCGAAGAAGGTGTCCAGCAGGGGAATCCCCAGTATGACGAAGGGGATTATCAGCGAAAAAGCGGTGGTGCTCTTGGTCAGGCCCATCATCGCGAAGATAGCGAGGCTGAAGCCCAGAAACATCGCGCCGCTGTCCCCCATAAAGATCCTCGCGGGGTGGAAGTTGTAGCGCAGGAACCCGACCGTGGAGCCCGCCAGGATGAAGGCACCCAGCGCCACCAGCGGTTGGCCCTGCTGCCCGGCGACGATGCCCATGGTAACCGCGGCCAGAGCCGCCACCCCCGCCGCCAGGCCGTCAAGCCCATCGATCAGGTTCATCGCGTTGGTGACCCCGACGATCCAGAACACCGTCAGCGGAACCGCCAGGATACCCAGGGAAACCGCTTCCCCGTTGAAGGGGTTGGTGACGAAGTCCACCTGGATGCCGAGGTAGACCACGGATAAGGCCGCCAGTATCTGGCCGGCCAGTTTCAAATAGGGTGAAATATCGTAGAGGTCATCGATCAGCCCGACAACCAGGATGATCGTTCCTCCCAGGAGAAAGGCCAGAGACTCGGCGCGGGTCGGCGCGATGGCAAGGGTGCCGGCGACAAACCCCAGATAGATGGCGCCCCCCCCGATGCATGGCATCAAACCAGTGTGAACCTTGCGTTGATTGGGTAAATCAACCGCACCCAGCTTGGGGGCCAGATAGATGAGCAAAGGTGTAACAATCAGAGACACACCGCAGGCCAGCCCGAAGGCCATGGCGATGGTCAACCACACAGGCTTTCCCTTCTTTCCTCCTTGGATGTAGAAGAAGGCTTAACTCCCAACTATTCTACTACTGCTTCCCCGGTTTGTCTACAAGTTCCCTGGTATTGATAATTCGCCATCAACTCAAAAAATCCTGGTTATACCATAATTAACGTCGCTCCCCAGCACCTGGTTACAAATTATCAGAAAGCCCTGCCTGCTGATAAGCAAAATACCCCCGGGCTGTACTCCCGATCACTTGTGTTATACTATGGATATGCCTATTGCGACCTTTTGACTCGAAATTCGAGCATTATTTTATAACCAGGAGGATTCGATGTCCAACTCGAATCAGGTGGTCCGGGCGGCCGGGCTGTTGATGGCGATAAGCGTCCTGAGCCGCCTGGCCGGATTTATCCGCGAAACGGCGATCGCCAACGGGTTCGGTACCAGCATGTATGCCGACTCCTACGTCATGTCCTACGCCATCGTCAACGTGCTCTACCTGATACTGGGAGGGGCGCTGGCGACCGTGTTTATACCCGTCTTCACCTCCATCCGGGCTAAAGACGAGGCTGACATCGGACTTCACACCCCATCCGAATCATCCTGGAGGTTCGCCAGCACCGTTTTCAACCTGACGGTGCTGGTGATGGGCATCTTCTCCCTGTTGGGGATGCTGTTCTCCGGCGAACTGGTAGCGGTGATCGCTCCCAAGTTCAGCCCGGAAGCGGCAGCCCTGACCGCTGAACTCACCCGAATCATGTTCCCTATCGTCCTCTTGGCCGCGGTCAGCATGCTGCTGGGGGGCGTGTTGAACTCCCTGCAGCACTTCGCGCTGCCCGCCCTGAGTTCCGTGGTTTTCAGCCTTACCGTAACCGTTGCGGCCCTGGCCATGGGGGGCTCCAAGGAAGTAGGGATCAGGGTTGTTGCGGTCAGCACCGTGATAGCCATCCTGCTGATGGTGGCGGTCCAGGTCCCTGCCCTGCGCGGCCGGAGACTGCGCTACTTCCCCAGCCTCAGCCTGAAGCAGGAAGGGATCAAACAGCTCGGTATCCTGATGGGCCCGGTGGTCTTAAACAACGCGGTACAGCAGTTTTATATACTGGTCGAGAAGTTCCTCGCCTCGGGCCTGGTGGTGGGCAGCATCTCCGCCCTTAACTACGCCAACAAGCTCCTGTTCCTGCCCTTCAACCTGTTCGCGATGTCCATCAACATCGCCATCTTCCCCTCCCTGGCCGAACACGCCGCCAGAAATGACCGGGAAGCCCTGGGCCGTACCACCGCCATGGGCCTGAAGCTGATCGGACTTTTGACCATACCCGCTACCGTAGGGATGCTGGCCCTGGCTGGGCCGGTCGTCCGTCTGGTTTACCAACGGGGAGAGTTCAATGCCCTATCTACCCTGATGACCACCCGGGCACTGTACTTCTACCTGCTTGGCCTGTTCGCGCTGGGCGGGTACAACGTCCTGAACCGGGCCTTCTACTCCCTGCAGGACACCCGTACCCCGCTGGTGATAGGCGTCTGCTCCGTGCTCGCCAACACCCTGTTCGCGTGGCTGCTGGTCGGCCCGATGCAGCACGCCGGCCTGGCGCTGGCGGTGGCCCTGGCCGCCAACTTCAACCTGGTGCTGTCCTACCTCTACCTGCGGCGGCGGCTGCCCGGCCTCTCACTGCGTGAGCTGGCGCCCCCCCTGGGCCGGATGCTCCTGGTATCCCTGGTCATGGGCCTGGGGACCTGGCTGACCTACCAGGGCCTGGGGCTGGCGTTCTGGCCCGGCCAGACCGGGGAGCATATCCCGCTGCTTCGCCAGGTAATACAGCTGGGGTTGGCCGTCGCGGTCGGGCTGGTGCTATACATCTGGGGCATCGAGTGGACGAAGGCGGACGAAGAAACCACCACCCTGGTCCGTCAATTCGCCGCTTCGATAGTAAAGCGCCTGCGGCCGGGGCAGAAATAAAAAAGACCAGCCGCACCGACCAGGTCTGCAGTCATTAATCCTTTAATCGAAATCAAATACCCGGGCGGGTCCCGGGCCTCAACCCGCCCCATTGACGCTTTCATACAGCGCCGTAATCTTCTCCGCCATCACCCGGGCGGAGAACCGCCTTTCGACCTCCTCCGCCGCCCGCTTCCCCATCTCGGAAGCGGCGTCCTTATCCCGCAGCAGGGATTCCACCTTCTCGGCGACCGCCTCCGCGTCCCCCGGGGGGACCAGCAGGGCGGTCCGCCCGTCCTCGGCTATCTCCAGTATCCCACCCACCGCGCTGGCCACACAGGGCCGCCCCAGGGCCATCCCCTCCACCAGGCTGAAGCCGAAGGCCTCGGTCAGTGAGGGCATCACCAGTACGTCCATGGCCGAGATCAGGCCCGGCACGTCATCTCTAAACCCGGTGAACACCACCGAATCACTGATCCCCAGGTCGTGGGCCTGCTCCCGCAGTTTATGCCCCAGCGACCCGTCACCCACCACCAGGAAAACGGCCCCGGGGAAGTCCTTCGATACCCGGGCAGCGGCCTCCAGGAAACAGCGGTGCCCTTTTTCGGGTTCCAGGCGGCCCACCATCCCCACCACCGGGCTTCCCACCAGGCCGAGGCCCTCGCGCCCCTCCCACCGGGAGGCCTCTTTCCGCAGCTTCTCCACATCGATACCGTTATAGATGAGTTCTATCCGGTCAGCCGGCGTCCCCTCGGCCAGCAGCGCCTCCCGGACCGCCTGGCTGATGGCGATCACCCGGCGGCTGGTGGCCCGGTTGAGCATCTCCCTGGCCCAGCCCTTGATGCCCCTCTTCCCGCCGCCCCAGTCCAGCCGGTGTCGGGTGTAGACGACGTCGACCCCGGCCCGGCGGGCAGCCAGGCGGGCTATAAACGAGGCGTGGGTATGGACCACCTGTATTTTTTCCCTTTTGATCAAATCGCTTATCTCACCGATGGTGCTCACGAGGCCGCTCCAGGCAAAAGACCGGTCCCCCGCCAGGCTGGCGCTGGGAAACACCTGCACCCCCAGTTCCCGGCAGCGGTCCGCCAGCAGCGACCCCGCAGGGCACAGCACCTGCACCCGCAGCCGCTCCCGGTCATAGTGCTCCAGGAAGGTCAGCAGGTAGCGGCCCGCCCCGCCGATGTTGGTGTCGTTAATCACGTGCAGAACCCGAAGCAAGTGGTTCACCCGCCCCTCAGCGCCGTTTCGTAAACCCTCACCGTCTCCTCCACCATCTGCCGGCTGCCGTAGTTGTCGACCACGAACTGACGCAGCAGACCCGCCACCCTGGCCCGCTCATCAGCCGGGGTGTTTAAGAACTCCCGCAGCGAAGCCTCCAGCAGCGATGTCGTGGCCTGGTTCGGCAGGCTCCGGCCGGTGAAGTTGTCCCCGGCCAGCTCTTTTAAGGCCTCCGGATGCACAATCCCGCCGAAGCCCTCACCTCCCGCCAGCATTACGTTGCGGGCGCAGGCCATCCCTTCCAGCGCCACCCGGCTCACCCCGACCACCAGGTCACTGGCGACCATCACCCGGTTGACCAGGGGAACTGCCCCCAGGAACCTTACCAGCTCGGTTCCGCATCCATGATTGATCTCGTTTACCCGGGCCAGCACCTCGGACGCTCCCGACCCCTCACCCCCCAGCAGCAGCCGCAGGCCGGGGAAATCGGGGCAGATATGCAAAAAAGCCTCGATCAGGTTCAAAGCCACCCTGGTCAGGGGGCCGTCCAGGCGGCTGAAATAGGCTATCCTGAGTGTCCCGCCCGCTAGGGCGAGTTCCTCCGGTTCGATCGCGGGATTAAAAAGGTCCAGGTCGATTCCGTTGGGGATCAGGGTGATGTTCTGGGGCGACAGCCAGTAGCTGCTGAGCAGGTAATCCCTGATATCGGGACTGATGGCGATGGTCTTATCCCCCCATCGGGAGAGCAGCCGCAGGTGCAGCGGGGTCTTAAACCGTCCGTGCGCGGTGGTCACCAGGGGTATTCCCCGGCCGCGTCGGGCCAGGTCGCAGGTCATGGCGGGGATGCGGGCATGGGCGTGTATCAGGCCGATCCCTTCCCGGTCTATGATTTTCCTCAGTTCGACCACCGAACAATAGATATCCCCCAACCGGTTGCTGTCCAGCGGAACCGGGTAGTGAGGGATGCCGTACCCTTCCAGGTCCACCACGTAGCGTCCCCCGGCGGAGGCCAGCGCCACCCGGTGGCCTATCTCCTTCAGGTGGCGGGCCAGGGTCACCACGTGGGTCTCCGCGCCTCCGATGTCTAATCGGTTGGTAGTAATCAAAACACTGAACGGCATTACCATCCCCACCTGTGTATTTCTGACGCCCGGCGGCGGCAGTCGGATTTTAAGCGGTTAAGATAGCCCTTAAAAGACCGGTCGGGTTCCACCAGGTCCTTAAACCTTGAAAGTGGTATATTCCCCTCACAGTCGATCCTCCGCAGCGTCAGGGTGCTCTCCCCGCGCCGGTTCATTCCCGAGTGCAGGGTGGCGAAATACTTGAACCCCGCTTCGCTGGCCAGTCTCAGGGACCGGCGGTTGTAGGCCCCATACGGCCAGGCCAGCGTATCGGCCTCGTGGTGCAGGTTTTCCGCTATGACCTTTCTGGACCTGATTAAATCCAATCTTACCTTGTTTTCGAACTCTTCCTCTGTCTCATAACGGTTTTGTTTCGGGAAGTAGGCAGGGGTCACCATCGCGGGCTTGGCTATATCCAGGGTGGGCTCCGTAAACACCTCCCAGTGCAGCCCGTAGGTATGGGCCTGGATGTCCACCAGGCCGCTGTTCTCCATCTCCCGCATATCGTCCCAGACCAGCATGTGCGGCTCGCCCACCGCTCCCCCGGCCAGGAAGATGGTGGCCGGCATTGAGAACCGCTTCAGCACCGGATACGCCAGGGTATAGTTGCTCTTCTCTCCGTCGTCGAAGGTGATCACCACCGGCTTGTCGGGCAGCGAGGCACCCGATTCCATGTGGTCGATCAGCTGGCGTAGCGGGATAACGTGGTACCCGTTTTCATGGAGGAAACGCATCTCGTTCTCAAACACCCGGACGCAGGTATCTTTTGGCTTATCCTCCCCCGCGGAGATGTCATGGTACAACAGCACCGGCACCAGCTGCGCGTCGCGGTAGACCAGCCACCCGGCCAGGATGTAAAGCGCCGTTCCCAGCCCCACCGCCGCGATTAACAGCAGCAGCGAGACCAGCGGACGTTTTCTCGTTCTCTTCAATACATTAACAATAGTGTCCCTCATGGATTCGCGGGTCAAACGACCCGCAGCCCCTCCTTACCAGGGATTATCCCCGCCGGCCTCCGCCGAACCTTCCCAATACCCGACCGACCGCACCCCAGACCAGCTTCGACTCCTCGAACCTTAAAAGCGACAGCATGACCACGTATACCACCAGGCCGCAGCCGATCGCCATCCCCAGCTGCACCAGGGCGGTCACGGCGTTTCCCAGGTGCAGCGCCCCGAACCAGGACTGGCTGTTGACCGCGTAAACCACCAGGCCCATGACCCCCGAGGCCAGTACCGTCAGTCCCCCGAACCGCCACATTTCCAGGTTCCAGAAACCCGTCAGCCGGCGTCCGAGGAAAAATATCAGCAGTACCATGCTGGTCAGAGACGCGATCGAGTTGGCCAGGGCCAGTCCTCCATGCTGCAGCGGTCGTATCAGCAGCAGGCTCAGGGCCAGGTTGACCCCGACCACCACCAGCCCCAGCTTCAGCGGGGTGACGGTGTCCTGCAGGGAGAAAAACCCTCTCTGCAGTATAAACTCCGCCGCCTGCCCGATTAAGCCTATGGAGTAAAACAGCAGGGCTATCTGGGTCATCCCCGCAGCCCGCAGGTCGAATGCCCCTCGCTTTAAAAACAGGGCTATTATCGGGTCCCGCAGGACCATCAGGCCCACCGCTGCCGGGAGGCAGACCAGGATTACCACCCGCAGCCCCCGGCGGATCCCGTCCTCCAGCCCCGCGTAGTTGCCATCGGCCGCCCTCTGGGTAAAGGTGGGGAAAAAAGCCGTTCCCACCGCGGTCACAAACAGGCCCAGCGGCATCTGGATCAGGCGGTTGGCGTAGTTCAGGGCGGAGATGCTTCCCTCTGCCAGTCCCGAGGCCAGGATACGGTCCACCAGGACGTAGGTCTGGCTGACCGAGATGCTGACCGCCATGGGCAGCATCAGGACCAGTATCTGTTTCAGTCCCGGGTGTCTCAGGTTAAACCCCCGGGAGAACCTGAATCCAGAACGTAAAAGTGAGGGCACCTGCACCAAGGCGTATGCCACGCCCCCCACCAGTGCGCCCAGCGCCATCCCCCGCACCCCCCAGACCGCGCTCAGGGCCAGCACCGAAGCGATGATCCCCAGGTTGGTGAGCGGGGCGTTGAGCGCCGTCACCCCAAAGATGTTGCGGGCGTTTAAAAGGCCCCCGAACAGGGCTGCCAGGCCGCTGAAGACCAGCAGCGGGAACATTATCCTGATCATGTCGACCGTCATCTGTTCGGTCTCGCCCGTGAAATAGGGAGCCAGCAGCTTTACCAGCCAGGGAGCCAGCAGGACCCCCAGGGCGGACAGGACCAGCAGGATGACCAAGAGAACGTTGAAAACCATCCCAAAGAGCTTCCAGGCCTCCGCCTCCCCATCCCGGGAGGAGTATTGGGAGTAGACTGGGATCACCGCGGTGGTCAGCGCCCCGTTGATAATGAAAAACAGCACCGCTGGAACCGAATAGGCCACCAGGAAAGCATCATAGGAGGCACTCGTGCCAAACTGGTAAGCTATCACTGCCTCCCGCACATAACCCAGCAGCTTTGAAATCAAATTAAACGCGACTAATATAAAAGTGGCTCGGGCGACTGTCCCAAAAGCTCGTCCCAATCAGGCGCCTCCTCTTTGAGAGGTTCAAAATTACTAATCTATCTTAGCACATTTGAACCGGGGTTGCCAGAAGGTACAACTTGAGGAATACAGCCGTATGTATTAAAATCAAGACAGCTTATTACAAGGAGTTCTGGAGTATTGAGACGGATAGAGGCACTGGTCGTCCTGGGGATGAATCCCTGGCGCCACAGTGAAATAAACGATACCGTGCGGTTTTTAACCGCTGCCGCCAGCTGGCTGGACCGCCTTTACATCAATCCCCCGCCCGGGCTTAGAAACACCCGGCTGGGCTCACTCCCTTCCGCCCTCTCCGGTTCCTGGCGGGAGGAGCGTTTAGACGGGATCAGCCTGTTCGACCCTCCCCTGGGGTTCGCCCCGGTCGGGTTGGGACTAAAGCGTCGGGCTGACCGCTTTGCCGCCCGGCGCTTTTCCCGGATGCTCGGGCAGCGCTACGGCAGCGACTGGCGGGATAAGGTACTGGTCTACGTCCCTTCCTGGAGCTTCACCCAGACCGATTTCATCCATTCCCTGGACCCCCGGTACCTGCTGTTCCATATCCTGGACGACTCGCTAGCCTTCCCCCAGGTCAAGGACGACCCCCGGGTGCTGCAGGAGAACCTCCGCTTCTTTAAATACCTGATGGAAAAGAGCGGGCTGGTGATAGCGGTCTCCGAGGTCCTGGCCCAAAAATACGGCGAGGCCTATCAGCGAAAAATCCCGGTCATCAAAAACGGGGTCGATCTCAAGCACTTCCACACCGATCATGCAGTCGTAAACCCGGCCGCCGATGCCGAGCTTTCGGGCATCCGGGACCCCATTCTGATGTATATCGGTTCCATCAACTCCTGGGTCGACCTGGACCTGCTGCTGCGGCTGTCCCGGGAACGCCCGGACTATTCGCTGGTACTGATCGGGCACTGCTACGAAGCCGCTATCCAGGTAGACACCTGGCGGGAACTGCTAAGCCGCCCCAACCTTCACTGGCTCGGGAGCCGGCCCTACTTCCAGCTTCCCCGTTACCTAAAGTACGCTTCGGCGCTGCTGCTGCCCCGGACCGATGCCGAGCACTCCAGGGCCTCGGACCCGCTTAAGCTTTACGAGTATCTGGCCACCGGCCGGCCCGTGGTCAGCACCGCGCTGCCCGCTGTGGACGAGTTTCAGGGACTGGTTTACCTCTCGCGCACCCCCGACGAGTTTATCCAGGCGGCCGACTCCGCGCTGAGCCAGCACACTCCCGAGAAGGCCAGACGCCAGGTTACGGCGGCAGCGGGACACTCCTGGGTCTCCCGGTTCAAGGAGATCTCGTCGCTCCTGGAGCAGGAGCTTGAAATAACCTTGAACCGAGATTAGGCTTTCTTTTCTCTCCCGATGTGATATATTTTTACCTGTGAGGACCGATCAAGAATAACATTAATAGAAGGTAGAATAATGCTTACAGCCAAAGCCCTCTCCAGGTACTACCAGATAAACGACTATTTCGTAAAATCCTACCAGTGGAGCCGGACCAAGGCGCTCATCCGCCGGCTGTCCCAGGCCTGGAGCGCCAGCCTGACCGGCGGCTGGTTCTCCCGCGACTGGCTGGGGGAGAGCCGGGCGTACGACCTCTTCAGCCGACTGGTGGCGTGGATAGACAGCCTGCTCACCAGACTTATGGGTACCGAGAAAGAACGCTACACCATCAACTACGTCGGTAGGGTGATGCTGGGGCTGTTCGCGGTGCTGTCCCTGCCGTTCCTGCCGAGAGACACCGCCGTGTTGGCCTTCGACGCGGCGTTATTGGCCGGGCTGGTTCTGTACCGGAGCGAGTACGGGCTCTACGCCGCCGTGCTGATACTCCCCTTCCTGCCCTTCAAGGCCGCCTTCGTGCTGTCCCTGTTCACATTGGTCTCCTGGTTCCTGCAGGTTCGCGGGGGGGAACTGCCCCGGCTTAAATTTTCCCCGACCTGGATTCCGCTTCTGCTCTACTTCCTGGTCATGTTCTACGCCACCGTCACCTCGATATCGTTCTGGACCAGCGCCAGCGAGTTTTTAATCCCGGTCACCGGCCTCATCTTCCTCTTTATTATGGTAAACCGGCTGGACACCCTGGAGAAACTGGACGACTTCCTGGTGGTGCTGGCCCTCGCCGGGCTGATCGTCTCCAGCTACGCCATCTACGACTACTATTACGGATACAGCATCCTCGAACTCCATAAAGGGTGGGTCGACGCCGACCTCAACCCTGAACTCAGCAACCGGGCCGCCGCCATCTTCGACAACCCCAACCTGCTGGCCCACTACTTCGTGCTGCTGACACCGCTCTCACTGGCCGGGGTGTTCGCCTCACCCAAGTGGTGGCGCAAGGTCGTCTTCCTGCTCGCCACGGTCACGACCACCACCTGCCTGATGCTTACCTACTCGAGGGGGGGATGGATTGGCCTGGCGGTCGGGTTGGTGGTGTTCTGCCTGCTGCAGCGTCCGGTCCTGACCGTCATCACCCTGGGCGTCGGGGGTCTGACCCAGCTGCCGCTGATGACCGCGGTTATGACCCGTCTCCTGCCGGCCTCCATAATGAACCGGCTGGTATCCATCTCATCGTTGAAGGACAGCTCCAACGCCTTCCGTATCGACACCTGGAAAGGCGCCTTCGCCTTGATCCAGGACCACTGGCCTACCGGGGTGGGGCTGGGGAGGTTCGCCTTCAACCGGGTATACGCCACCTACCTGGTGGCCAACGCCACCGTACCCCACTCGCACAGCCTCTTCCTGGAGCTGATGAGCGAGTTCGGGATCATCGGCACGACACTCTTCCTCTGGCTCTTTTTACGGCTGTTCAGGCTGGGGTTGAAGCTCCGCAGCGCCGCCAGCGGATTGATCCGCCACTACAATGCGGGCATCATGGCCGCTCTGGTCGGGTTCCTGACCCACTCCACCATCGACTACTTTATGTGGTATTATAAACTTGGTGTGCTGATCTGGCTCCTGGTCGGGGTCGTCCTGGTCCTGGAGCGGCTGAACGAGGATAACCCAGCCAAGGCTTAAATAATAAAACAATACTGATAAGGAAGGGATAAGGAATGACAAAGAAAGAGAAATCGGCGGCTGCGGCCAGGTTCAACATGGTCGATCTGGTAATCGTGGTGGTGATTATAACCCTGCTGGCAGCCGGGGTCTATAAACTCTTTTTCGTGAACCGGGACCTGCAGGCCCAGGAACAGAAGGTAGAGTACCGGGTGCTGCTGGAGAACGTGCGCAAGCCGACCGTGGACGCCTTCCAGGACGGCCAGAAGGTCCGGGAGTACCAGACCAACATCGAGCTGGGCAGCGTCGTCGGGAAGGAATCCGCCCCCTACACCCAGCCCGTGCCCACCCTGGACGGTAAGGTGGTCAACGCCCCGGTGCCCGAGAAATACAACCTGACCGTGATTATCGATTCCCCGGCTGTGGTCAGCGACAGCAACGTCACCATCAACGGCAAGGAGATCAAGACCGGCGACAAGATCACCATCAAGACCAACACCGCCTCCTCGACCGGGGTGGTCATGGAGGTATCCGTAAAATAAGCTGATGTAAATAACAGGGGCGTCTTCCCCTCGGGAAGACGCCCCTTTATCGTGCCTGGTCAGCCCTCCAGCCCCTTCCTGGGCCACTTGTCGGAGAATCCTTTTTTAGTCAGCGCCAGCATCGAGTCCAGCTTCCTCTCGTGCTGGCCCTCGATATAAGCCGCAGGGCTGTAATCGACCGCCGTCGCGTAGGCGATAACCGCCCGGTACGCGCTCTCCTGGCGGTTGTAGACCGTCCCGGGGGCTGAATCCTCACCGCCTCCGGTTGACAATCTCCACTCGGTATTGGGTATCAGGGTAAAGTACTGCCTCCCCCCGGTCAGGATGTCTATCCGCTCGATATTACCGGCCTCGGTCACCCGGAACTCGGGCTTGGCGACCACGTCCAGACTGCACGAACCGTCCCCCCACTCCAGGCCTTTCGGGAGCTTGTTCGGATTAAGCAGGCCGTGCCGGTAAGCGGTGTCGGCATCAATACCGGCACCCGCGCCCGCAGCGGCCTCGTTCAACTCCTTGGAGTCATCGCTGGCGCTCTCGAATGCCGCGTTGGTCTTGGCCGGCGGGGATTCATTCGCCACCGCCCGGCTCAGGACGTCCTTAAAACCTGCATCAGGTGTCTTGTCGGGGGACTGCTGACCGGCCTTGCTCAAGGACCCCCAGGTAATGCCGTAATCACAGTTGAGGCTGGAAACCGCCAATCCATCTCACCGACCTTTACATTTCTCTACCGGTTTATATCGAAGAATCGACGGTTTTAATTTAGATTATTCTATGGCATCTCCAAAAGAAAGCAACGATGAATCGACCAGGGATCGGTCCTGTGAATAAAGGTATGCGCGAGGCTTATCGGCAGGTCAAAACCATTGGCGGGGGTCACTCGGTGATCTAATCCTTTTTATCATATCAATGCCCTTCTTGCTACATCATTTTTCCATATTATACGTTCTACGCTATAAGCTATAAATAATAGAAAAAGACCGCCGGGGTGCAGCGGTCTGCATTTTGAGTATTGACAGCTTACATGTTTAATGACTTTTTTAACTGGGTCATGTCACTGTTATACTTTTCTATCATTGCCTTGTATTTAACCTTGATCTGGTCATCAGGGATATGGGGCAGCTGGTACAGGTAGTCGTTGAGGCCTTTGCTGGCCTTGTTGTAAGCGCTGGTGACCTCGTCGTGTTTCACCTTCTGCTTGTCGCCGTCGCTCAGCTTTATATCCGCCTTCAGGTCCGCCTCATCGTTCAGCTTCTTAATCGCCTCGTAGATATCCCGGGATTTGACGATATAGGTCTCGGTGTCGATCTTATTGCTCTCCCAGTCCATATAGGCCTGCTGGGTCTGGCCCCCCAACTTCTCCAGGCGGCTGGTCCAGCCCTGGTAAGAATTCAGGAAACTATCGGCAGTCTCTATAGTCCCGCTTTCAGGAACAGCCGGGTACTGCGCTTCGGGCTTCTTGCCCCCACAACCCGAAACCGCCACCAGGATGATCAGCAAAGCGGATATTATCGACGCGGTTCTTAACTTCATCTTAAATACCCCCACATGAGTTTTTTCTCTGCCGCTCCCATACCAGATAGAATTATAACACAACCGGACATCTTCAAAAGCGGTATTTTTTGACTATTTGCCACCATTTCTCTCCGATAACGATAAATTCCACGGACAAGCAGGATTTAACAGTGCAGCCAAAGAAATATATTAAGTAAATTATCAGAAAGGATGTGCTTAGATGAGACGTCTCCGAGTTGCCATTATCCTTGCCTCTTTGTTTTTGCTCCTGACCGCTTTGCCGGCTCTTGCCGAAACCACCAGCGGGTACCTGCACATGTCCGGTTCCCTGAGTTTCGATAAGGTTGGTTTTCGGATGGAAGTGACCCCAAATCCTATCGCCTCATATTCAGTACAGATAAAGATATCGGAGGAGGACCCCAAGGTTTTTCCCGAGTCTGACGCCTACTACGTAATCCGCCCGCTGAAACTCGACATGCTCGATACCAACACCAAGGATGTGACGATGCTTTCCAACCCGGCCCGGCTCTGCTATTCCTTCGACGGCCTCGACCACAAGCGGGCCAGCAACCTGAAGACCTGGCTGTCCATAGGGCATTTCCGGATCGGTTACTGGGACAAGAACGCGAATAACTGGGTGGCGCTTCCCTCCCGGGTCTACTGGAACGGGACGCAGGGACTGGTCGAGGCAGAGTGCGATAAGGGTTCGTGCCAGATCGCTCTGCTGTGGTCAAATGAAGCCGCCCCGCAGTTGAGCCCGGTTTACGAGGAGGGCATCCGCATCATGGTCGATTACCAGATCCTGAACCCCGGCATCGACCCCTACGTGAAGGACGGCCGGACCATGGTTCCCCTGCGGGCGATTTCGGAGAGCCTGGGAGCCAGGGTGGAGTGGAACGCCGCCGAGCAGCGCATCGACCTTATCCGCAACCTGGACAAGGTCCAGCTCTGGATCGGCAAGCAGGAGGCGGTTAAAAACGGCCAGAGCATTCCGATAGAGGTCTCGCCCGAGATTACCGAACAGCGCACCTTCGTACCCCTCCGTTTTGTTTCCGAATCATTCGGGGCCAAGGTGAATTGGGACCCGGTGACCCGGACCGCCAAGATACTCAAGTAATATACAAGAAAACCGAAACATCTCCCCGGGCTTTACCGGGGAGATGTCTTTTATTGCATATGGTTTATTTTTCGATAGTCACCCTTCGGTTTGCCTCGTCATAACTGACCTCGGCCCCCAGGCTCTCGCTGATGAAGCGCAGCGGCACCGTGGTCCTCCCCGGGGCTACAATCTGCGGCGCGGTATCGATCGTGTGTTTTTCCCCGTTTACCAGCACCTCTTTCGAACCCACGGTAAGCTCGAGGGTTTTGTCGCCGCTGGTCATGACCACCTTCTGGGTGCTGCCCTGCCACTCCACCGCGACCCCCAGGGCCTCGCCGATGAAGCGGAGCGGGACCATCACCCGGCCCGACCCGTCTTCAAAAAACGCGGGTACATCCAGGTCATACGCGGCATCGTTAATAAAGGCTTTCCGCTCACCCACCCCGAGCTTGACGGTCAGCGGCTTGGGGGCCGGGGGGGTGTCCACCTTGACCCCGAAAACAGTGAATACCGACAGGTGGTTCACGCTCGCGGTCGCCACATCGCCCTCCACCACAGTCTCCAGGGGGATCCACTTCCCGTCGTCCAGTGTGTGAACCCCCGGTTTCTCCCCCGAAGGTATCCGGGACTTTTCGAAAGGAATTTTCACCTTGACCTGCCGGGCCCCGAACTCACTGCTTCCCTGGGTACTGATGTCGAACACGTCACCGGCAGCCTTGGACGACATGCTCCCCAACCGGTTATCCCGTTCCGGGTTCACCAGCTTCTGGATCGTGAATACCGCCCCCTCGGAGAGGACACCACTGGGTACCTCCAGGGACGCACCCGCGTACTCGATCTTACCGCCGTCCCGGTCTATCGTCTTTTCGTTCTTGAGGAGGTTGGTTCCCCCTACGTTAACCACATTTACCCCGTCGGAAGAAAACTCGGAGTCGGATGGGGCGTCGATGCTCAGGGATACATTCCCGGCAGCCCCGCTGGGAACGTTTATCACGATCGGCCCCCCGTCATAGGCGCCCCCCATAACCCCGGCGTGTCCCAGGAAGATCCGGGCTGGGTTGCCCGGGACCGCCACCGAGGTGATATCTATCCTCAGGGTCTTGTTGCCATCCAGGGCGCTGACACTCATGCCCCCGATGGCGTTGGGTCTTCCGCCCACGTCCGCGGGCACAGAAAACCCGACCGGTTCAAAACTGAAACCAGCGGGTCGGTTGGGTAAAGAAAAAAAGACTGACGAGGGACTGAACAATGCCGGGAAGTCCACTGTCATCACCCCTGTCTCCTGCCCGGGCCCGTTGTTGATGGTATTCATATTGCTCATGGTATAAGTGCTCGTCGCTGATGCCGGGGCACAGCTGAGTAAAGTAAGCAGCAGAACCGACCAGACGATAATCCCGAAGCGCCCTTTTCGTTTAAGGATACGAAAACCCATAAATCCCCCTCCTCTCATGTGCCTTTGTATAGATACTAACATACGTTTAACGCTTAAAGGAGAGGCCCAGAAACGATGCCACAAATATTTTACACTTTATCGGCAAGGGGTTCTAACCGCTTCAGTGTTTCGTAAGCGCTGGCCCAGGAACTGTCGATCGCGGTCGACTTGCCTAACAGTTCGTTGGCCTCATCTATCTTGCCCTGCCGGTCCTTGACCAGGGCCAGCCAGGTGTAGCCTTCCCCTTTCCATCGCTCCTCGGCCGACGGGCTCGACAGCGCGCCCGATATCGAACTTTCGGCCTGCGGCCACCGTCCCAGTAGGTACTGGGCCTCGCCCGCGTGCAGGGATACCGTCGGAGTCACGGTGAGTTCGGGTCCCTGCCAGGCCAGCTTCTGCTGTTCATTAAGCTCGCCGGCCTTGGCTTTGACGATCTCGGGGACACCGGCCGCGGATTCCAGGTACCGCCGCGCGGTTTCCTTGTTCCCCGCAGCAAGCTCCCTTATCCCGCTCTGCAACTGGATATAAGCGAGGTTCTCATAGCGGACGTACTCCCACGGCATCGCCTCGACCGCCCGCTGGGCATACTGGACCGCCTCCTGGTTTTTTCCCAGGTTCAGGTACACGGACGACATGTTCATCAGTGCGGCCCCGTTATAGCGGATCAGAGCGGAAGCCTTCTGGGCCTGGGCTTCGGCCTTGTCCTTTTGCCCCGACTTGATATAGCTGATAAGGAGTATAGAGCGATAGTCGGAGTTGATAGGATTCAACCCGACAGCCATTTCCAGCATCTCTATCCCCTTGCTGTAGTTATTCTTGGATAAATACTCCATAGACTTTTCGTACATTCCGCGTCCCAGGGTAAAGGACAGCGACACCAGAAACAGCAGCAGGCCAAACACGGCTAATCCCGTCAGCCACCTGGGTCTGCCCGCCGGATCACCCTTTTGATTTTCCTGCCCCCGGACTGGCTCCGGGCCGCCGGCCGGGGCGGCTTTCCGCTTCTTCTTTCCGCCCTCGGGCTGCGGTTTTGAGGACTTGTCCTCGTTCCGCTCTATCGCCTTGACGGGTTTCACCTCGACACCGCCCGGCTCTGGGCAGTCACGCAGTGAGCGGACCGTCCCGAAGAGCGTCCACAGGCATATCCCCAGGGCGGCGAGTGCGATGTCGAAGTCTATTATCGAGTGGATGCCGACCACCAGGGCCGCCATCAGGATCGACCAGACCAGGAACCTCCTCGTTCCTTCGGCAGCGGCGCTTCGGTATGACTTCCAGGCGGTGTAAAGGAAGGTTCCCCAGATTCCCATCACAACCGCCAGCCCCAGAATCCCCGCTTCCACCGCGGCCTGGAGATAGTAGCTGTGCACCATCGTCGAGTTATACTGGTAGCTCTGGTAAGACTGGTAGACCTCTTTCCACCCGCCGCCGCCCCAGCCCAGCAGCGGCCGGTCCCCTATCATCGGCAGCGCGTCCCTCATGAAGGTGAAACGCGCCTGCAAAGAAGTATCGGAAAAGACTGATCGGAACGCCTCCGCGGCGTTACTATGCAGGACCGCGTAGCCCGCCCCAACCACGAAAACCGCCGCCGCTGATCCCAGCAGCGCCCGGGTCGCCAGCCTGGGGTTAATCCGGTTTAATAAATCCCCGAGCCTATAGTTGTACCAAGCCTGGAAGGATAATGCCAGGACCAGCCCGCCGGCGATCCAGAGCCACGCGGCCGTCGCCTGCAGAGAATCTACCGACTGGATGAACCGGTCCGCCGTGATATACCCGAGGATCACGTTAACCAGGAGGTGCGTGAGTACCGGTACGCGTTTTTTGGCGGAAAGACCGATCAGGTACACCAGCAGTATCCCCGCGGTCACCAGCATCCCCCCGCGGGACCTGGTGCCGAAGAACGCCGCCAGGACGATAAAATTGCCCGCCGCCAGCAGGTAGCTGTACGGGATGCGTTCAGTAACCCAGTTGGCGGCAGGCCCCTCCCCGGGCCTCGACCCGCCGAACCGGTCCCAGGCATATACCCCCAGCAGAGCGGCCACGGCCAGGAAACTGGCCAGCGTATTGGAGTACTGAAAGGTGGAGCCTATCCGGGAACTCAGGTAACCGGCGCTGATGTATATCAGCCCGCTGGCCGTCGCGAACCCGGCCAGCGCGACCAGCACGGCCGAGGCAAAGATCGTTAGCAGCAGTTTTTCCGCGTCACTGTCGTTCTGGATCAACTGCCACCCCAACCAGTAGACCAAAAAGTACAGTGAATACCTCAGTACTTCGTTCACAGCGTACCCGTAGTTGGCCGCGTTAAATACCGAGATCAGGTATACCGCCGGGAGGGCGAGCATTAAAAAATCCAGCGGGTGTTTCGGCGTCGTGAAATCCCTGCCTTTAAACTTCCAAAGACACACCAGCCATAGACAGACGACCGCCAGCATCAACACCTTCTGCTGGTCCTCCGGGAAGAAAAGCCCTCGGAAAAACGGTGGGAAAAAGATCAGCGCCATCAACCCCCAGTATGCCCAGCGGTATAACGACGGCCTTTGAGTTGTTTTGATGCCTTTGGAATAAGCAGCCAAGTCGAATCGACCCCTTCAACAAGTATTTATCTCGAACCTCATTCATAGATATCCCGCATAAGAATACCCGCTGACCGGCAACCGGCCATATACGCTAGCTTTACTTTTTCTCTATATTTCGTGCAAATTCCTGCCTCGTTATCATTGTTCGAAGGTAATAATTAAATTCCAAACCGACAATTTTATAAATAATCAGGGGGTTTCGAACCAAAGAACAAGCCCCTGCCCGCTTGGGCAGGAGCCTCCATGCCAGGTAGCTAAAACCGTAACCCTTACCGGGCATCAGCTTCCGGAAGAAAACGTCCAGGGCTTCTCGAAGTACAGCTTATACAGTTCATGCTGGTAGACCAGAGATTTTAACGCCTGCCGGGCGCCCGCCACGTCATTCTCCGCCGAAATCACGTCACCCCTGGTGGCCATCCCCGCATCCAGCTGCACCTGCTTGATGCGCAGGTTCTCCTCGGCCGAGCTCAAGGTCTGCAGCGTGGTGATGTGCTGCTGCTCCAGCTGCACGATGCCTTGGTAGAGGGTGCGCATGAGCTGGCGCATCTGGTCCTCGCTGTTCTTGGCGGTATCCTCCGCCTTGAAATAATCGATCTCCTTGGCCTCGTAAGGCACGCTCGCGTTGTTCCAGATGTACAGGTCCAGGTTCATTTTGGCCAGGGAGACGTTCTTTTCAGCCAGTTCGAGGCTGGGGCTCATGGTTACCCGGCGCTGTATCTCCACCTCCAGGTCGTCTACCACCAGCGGCACCAGGGGCGGGTCATCCTTGAGGACCGGGCGCTCGGCCGCGTTCAGCCCGATCAGATTGTTTAGCTTCTGGTAGCTGTCGACCAGGTTGGCCTTCGCGGCGGCCAGGGCCGCCACCTTCCCGGTATAGTTCGCCTCCGCCAGGACCTTGCTGCTCTCGCTCACGGTCCCCACCGAGTAACCTATCTGCGCCACCATCTGCTGCCACTGGGCGTTGTCCAGCGCCTTCTCCGCCGCCGTCAGTTTTTCCTTCGCGTTCAGGACCCCGGTGTAGTTCTGAAAGACACCCGTCTTAACGGTATCAACCTTGATGTTTCTCGTTATCCTTGACGACTCGTATCCGACACTGGTGGATACCATGGTGGTGTAGTTGGCCGCAGCTGCCGCACTGGGCGTGCTGCCGGCGCTGGTGTCCGGGGTCATCAAGTTTTGCACCTTATCGTCCACCAGTTCGAGCACTTCCTTGCTGCGCTCGACGTCGTAATCCGCCTGCCTCAGGGTGTCGCTGTGGACCAAGGCCTTGCTGATGGCCTCGTCCAGCGTCAGCTCCACGGAAACGACCGCCGATGCTTCACTGGCCTGAGTTACACCGGGGAACGCCATCAGCAGCATCATTACGAGCATCAGATATGTGCCGGCTCTATGTAGCTTCTTCATCATCTTCCCTCCTCGATGTAACTATCATAACCCCACGCCTTAAATAACGTCAACCCGTGCCGTAAAGATACTCCCCGGAAGATTCTTTTGGAGAATGAAAAGGGCCCGAACCCTTAAAGAGTCCGGGCCCCGAGGTTCCTAGGTGTTAGCTGATGGTCGCGGTGTTGGTCGCTGCATCCCAGGTGGTCGTGCAGCCGAACGCATTAGCCAGGAAGCGCAGCGGCAGCATGGTGCGGCTGTCGGTAATCTCGGGGGCAACATCCATGGTCACGGCTACGCCGTTAACCAGCATGGTGGTGCTGCCGATCTTGACCTGGACCACTTTGTCGCCCTTCATCAAGGTCGCGGTCTTCGCGGCATCGTCCCAGATGATGTTCTGCTCGGCAACCCCGATCGCCAGGGCCACGTAGCGGAGCGGCATGAAGGTGCGGCCGTCTTTGATGTACGGAGCCACATCCATGGTCTGGTCAACGCCGTTCACCTTGTAGGTGGTGCTGCCGATGGTGAAGGAGGCGGCGTTCTTCATCTCGGTCGGGGCCGGGGTGACTACCTTGCCTACCACTACCTGTGCGGCATCCCGCCGAGGCGAGAAGAGCAGGTCGTCACTGGCTGATCTAGCATCGTCGATTATGGCAGCCCCTCTGACGGACAGCTTGAGGTCGCCTTCAACCACGGTGCGGTCGACGTTCAGTTTGATGTTCTTGAAGGTCACGGTGCTGGCGGTGTTGCTGGTGCTGGACACTTCTACCTGCACCACGGTGTTGTCGGACGCCAGGGTGGCTCCGGAGGTGTCGGAGATGTCCACGTCGCCCTCGGTCACCGTCACGTCGGGCATACCGGTGAAGGTTACTCCCGAGGGAGCTATCAGTTCGATGTACCCTGTGAAGTAGTCGGCGCCGCTAGCGGTAGTATCCACGTCTACCAGGTTGCCGGGATCGGTTATTTCATAGATGTCGCTGTTGGTTTCGAAGATCTCGCTGGCAGCCTCGGTAACGGCCACATCGCCGATGGTCTGGTTCGCGACACCGATCTTCAGGTCGGTGGTGGAACTGACGGTCGCCTTAACCGAAGAAACAACGTTGGCGATTACCAGCTCGTCCTTGAAGCCCATGCTGCCGCTGCACTTGACCTTCAGGTCGCCGGAGAAGTCAGCGGCGGTGATTACGGAACCATCGGTGAATACCAGCTTGGCCTCGTCGGAGGTCCCTCCGTCCGGGGTATCGATGATGTACCGGATCGTCCGGGCGTCGGAGCTGGTCGAATCAAATTCTACAGTGCCTCCACTGATTCCACCGAGGGTGGACTTGGACGAATCGAAGTCAGGAGGAGCTACCCACTTCGCGCCCGAGGGGAGCTGCAGGGTAATGGTGCGGCCATCCAGCAGGCTTCCCTGCAGGGTTTCGGTGATGTCGATCTCACCGATCTCCTGGTCGAACTTGCCGGCATAAATGGTTGGGGGATCAACGGCGGTTATGGTCGAGTTATACTCGCCGTAGGTACCAATTACGAAGGAACTCTGGTCGGTCGTGCTGGAGCCGCCCATGGACACCTTGATTTCGCCGGTCTTGGCCTTGGTGTCGTCAGGAGTGACCCATACCTTCAGTTTGAAGTAGGAACCGCTCAGCTCTGCAGCCTCACCGGTCTCTAAATTCCAGTCGCCATCGTTCTGGTCATTGTTATCCAGTGAAAGGGTTCTTCCGTCATCGAGGTCGTTCCTCAGCATCCCCGGAATAGCAGCTTCAGCGACACCGGTAGGAGCGTTCCAGTACAGGGTCGCTTCTGCCCCGGCCAGATCCCAGGTGAAGCCCGAGGGGAGCTTCCACTTCAGGGTGTTTTGGCCGACTTCCATCGCCCCGCCGGAGGCTTCCTTGACCGTCAGGTACACCCAGTCGCCGTTCGAGCCCATGGTCGGGTTGTCGACCGAGCCCACCAGCACGCTGGAGGAGCCGATCTTGGCGACGTCGACGCTGCCCGCCGAGAATATCGAGGACGAGGAAGCGCTTACGGTCATCTTGATCGGGCCGTCATCCGCGCCGCTCGGCACGGTGAACTTCAGCGGAATCATTACGGTGCCGGGGTGGCCCGGGTTCGGTACGGCCGCAATTCTGAGGCTCATCAGGTTGTTGCCGTAAAGCTGCATAGTCACGTTGGCGTCAGCGGTAAACGCATCGTCGGTGCCGTCTTCGACCGCATCGAGGGTCATTGCCTGCCAGACATAGTCAGAAGGCAGTTCGAAGTAGGCAAACTTGCCTACCGCTCCAGCGGACATGGAACCCGCGTCGAAGGTGACCGAAAGGGTCCCGACCGACTGGGTTGCCCCGCTGCCCTTCACGGTGGGGGCCAGGGTAGACACGTTGCTCATGCTGTAGGTAGCCGCCGCGCTGGCCGGCAGCACCCCGATCATCAGGGTTGCGATCATGGCCAGTACGAGTACCAGAGCGATTGATCTTTTACGCAATTCTTTTTACCTCCTTGGTAATTCTTGGACTGATTTTGGTCTCGGAACCCGATATCCTAAGTATCCTGGTTCCCCGGCCGGTCCTCCCGGCCGCTTCCGGGCCTGGCAGCCCAGCTTAACCTTTTTTCACCCCCTCGATATCGCTTATTTTCTTTCCTTCGCCTTTACGCCGGTCTTCTCGGCATCGTTTCCGAAAGTAACGAAGTTAAGACCGGCACGTACCGAGGAAGCCTGGTATTCCTGCCGCCGGGCCTTTTACGGCCTCGGTTTCGGGTTTTTCCTTCCTCGGATACCTGTCTAGTTAGACACCGGGTCCCCGTAGAAAGTTCCTCTCTCGAAAAAATTTTTTTGCTTTTTTTATTACGACCTGGGAAATCATGCCCCAATATTTTTAATGAAGAAAGAATTGGATGCCTCCGTCTGGAAGCGTGCGGCTCAGAGTCCGGGCGCCAGCCCGGGCAGACAGATAAATCTGGTCGATATAATCGCTTCACCTGTGTTACTATTGATTAGTGAAATATCTCTCCAATTATAGCTAATGGTGGTTTGATTATACAAGAGGTAAATGCCCCCCGGTTGACGAATAAACAGGAAAAATATTTTTTCTATTTGTAGAATTTTTGTGGAACCTTTTTCGAACTCCCCGCGTCTAAGAATTAACCGGAGCTTTCCGGACCGTCAGGAGTGTCCTCATTGGATCCTGTCAGGCAGTTGGTGGCGAGGTCGCAGCAGAACGACCTCCAGGCCTTTGAAGACTTGATAACACGATATCAGGACCGGGTGTTCACCCTGTGCCGCCAGCTCACTGGCAACCACACCGACGCCCAGGACCTCTCCCAGGAGGTTTTTGTCAAGGCCTATTTCAACCTGGCGAGTTTCCG
Organism: Bacillota bacterium; assembly: GCA_013178275.1. Classification (GTDB taxonomy): domain Bacteria; phylum Bacillota; class Ch66; order Ch66; family Ch109; genus Ch109. Next base: position 50,676 of record JABLWZ010000007.1, read on the forward strand.
CTTCGAGGCGGACTTCGGCACCTGGCTCCACCGCATCGCGGTGAACCAGTGGCTGAACTTCAAGCGGAAGAAAGGGATCCTGGCGAGCGTTTCGCTGGATGAACCGATCCACACCGACCAGGGTGAGATGGCGCGGGAAGTGGCCTCCGACACCATGACCCCGGAGGAGGCTTACGAAAAAGAAGAAACCCGCCGCCTGGTCCATCAGGCGATGCAGAAGATATCGCCCGAGCATAGAATGGTACTGGTGCTGCGTGAGTTTAACGAAATGAGTTACGAGGACCTGGCCGCGGTCCTGGACTGCTCGCTGGGGACCGTGAAGTCCCGGCTCAACCGGGCCCGGCAGTCTCTAAAGGAAGAGATAGAAAAACTCAACCGGGTTAAGTAGGTTCAAAGGTGGTGAAGCAGATGAGATGCGAAAACGCGAGAGAAAGGTTCTCTCCCTGGCTGGACGGGGAGCTGGCTCCCATTGAGCTGGAAGCCATGAAAGAACACCTTGCCTCCTGCCCTAACTGCCGGGCCGAGATCGACACCTGGCAGGCGATCTCCGCTTCATTAAAAGGAATGGCTCGGAGCTATACCGCTCCCGCCGGTTTCTCCGCCGCCGTGATAGGTCAGCTCCAGACCCCCGACCGCCAGAAGTCCCGCGCCAACATCCGCCGGTGGGCCATCGGCGCCGCTGCCGCGGTCATCATGGTCAGCAGCTCCGCGGGCCTGGCTTACCATTACCTGAATACCCCGGTTCCCCCGGCGATCAATCAGCCGGGGCCGTCAAGCGTGGCTGTCAACCCGGGGACCAGCCCGGCCGCCGACCCGATCCCGGCCCCACCGGCCGGCCAGGGGACAGAGAACCCGGTTCCTCCGTCCACCGGGACGGTCGTCGCCCCGACAGCTCCTACTACTCCGAACACCACCGAAGACCCGCCGGCCGCCCCAAGCGAGCCGGTAAAGATAGCGGACAACACCGTGCAGCCCAAGACCTTCCTCAGCACTGAAAAGGTGATCACCACCACCATGCTGAAGATTAAAGCCCCGGACCCGGGAGCCGCGTTCGGCCTTACCGGCGCCCTGGGGCGGACATACTCGGCCAGTACCCAGGTCCTCGCCCAGCAGACCGACCAGAAATACGTCGTCAAGTTCGTGGTCCCGATCGATCAGGAGGCGGGTTTGATGGCGGGTTTGAGCCGCCTGGGAACTACCCGCGACCAGACCACCGACCGGCAGGATGTCACGGCGGTCTTCACCGAGACCCTCGAGACCTATCGGGAGACGGTTTCCGAGTTGAACCAGACGACCGACGAGAACCAGCGGAAGGAACTCGCCGAAAGGGTCAAGTACCTGGAGAACCTGCTCTCCACATGGGATAAGGAGTCCGGAAAACGGATAATCGTCCTCTGGATCGAAGCCTAGCCTTATCCGCACCAATTCGAAATTCGACGACCAACCCCGGGACAATAGCCCCGGGGTTTATCAATTGGGGGACCTATTCCCCGGTCAACTTGAACAGCAGCACCGCCATCTCGGCCCTCGATGTGCTGCGGGAAGGGACGAACACGTTGCCGTCCTCGCCGTTCATCACCTTGCGCCAGTGGAGCCGGTCCACCGCCGCCAGCGCCCAACCCGGGATCTGGCCCCGATCCTGGTAGCTCGCCGGGGGGACACGCTGGTCTTCAGCGGCGGTGGTATCCGTAAGCTTCAGGTAATTGTCCACCATCACCGCTACCTCGGCCCGGTTCACCGGCGCGTCGGGATGGAACGAACCGTCGGCATACCCCTTGACCAACCCGTGCTTTTGCGCTGTCGCTATGGATGCCGCTGCCCAGGCCGGGAAGGTACTCGCGTCACTGAACTCCGGCCGGTCGTTGTCATCTACCTCCCAGCCCGACAGCCTCACCAGCAGCGATACGGCCTCCGCCCGGGTCACCATGCGCTGAGGATTGAACCGCCCATCCGGGTAGCCGCTAACCAGTCCCCTGCTGGCTGTCGCCGCGATCTGCCGTTTTGCCCAGTGGTTGTCGGTATCGCTGAATCCGAACCCGTCAACCTGGTAGAGGTTTACCCTTCGGCTGGTCACGGCCAGGTCATCGCTTAAATAGGCCACCACCTGGACCGAGTCCTCCTTGGGGCTGTCCAGTTTGATGGAAAACCCTCCATCCGGACCCACCGGCGCCGGTAGTCGTGACCCGTCCGGCAGGTATACAAAAACCTTTTCCCCTGAGGTCGTCCCCCCCAGGACATAGCCTTCCGCCTGCTTCCAGGCCGTTACCTTGAGGTTCGGTCCCGCTACCCCGGCGGCATGATCCACGGTAATCGCCGCCGTTACCCCATTCGAGGAGCGGGGCACCTTTAAGGCGGTGATCGTCAGCCGATCCCCCGGCATCAGCTCCCCCGGCCCGATTTTATAGCCCCCCCGGGTTATCAGGGTCTGGCTGTTGGTGGTATAGACCGTTCCGTCGGTCATGAAAAGGTATCCGAGCTCGTCCCCAAAGGCCAGGGTTTTGGTCACCTGCTCGCTGACCTCGGCCATCACCAGCCGCCTTATCTCTTCCTTGGAATCCAGGGTGACCCTTACCATGCTGCCCGGGGTCAGCGACCCTGAGCTTACCGGGAGCCCCCAGCGGTAAAACTCGGTTTTATCGTTAAAGCGGCAGACACTGAAACGGTTCATATAGTCCAGCAGCTGCAGGCTTTTTTCCCTCTCGCTCACGAACAGCACCCGGCCGAAGGTGACCTTGCTGAAAGCGGTCAGGCTGACCACCGTGTCGGTCTGGGGAAGCAGCACGGCCTCGATGTAATCACCCGCGGACAGCTGGGAGAGAGAGGCCTCCTGCCCGTCACGGGTAACCGGGGCCCCGGGAAACAGCTTGTATGAATTATTGTCCTTTCCATCCAGGGTAAAACGATTCTGGCCCGGTTCAGCCGCTTTGACCCAACCGATGATGAGGTTCCGCCTCACCGCGATATACTGAACCTCACCCGAGCTCGGCGTTACAATCATGCTGACCGACATTCCCGGCATGAGCTGGTCCAGGCTGGCCGCCTCTCCCTTACCGAAGGGAGCGTTGGCCGGGTCCACCTCCACCAGGGAATCCACAAAGGCAACCACCGCCTGGGGGTTGACCTGGAAGGTCTTATCCCCCTCCATCAGCACCAGCTTGTGGTTTTTCGGGTCAACCTGCTTCAGCACTCCGGAACTGTTGGTATAAGTACCCTGCAGCTTCCATAGGGTCTGGGTCCTTGGGTTGACAAAGGCCCTGACCTCCAACCCCGGGCTCAGCTGACTGTTCTCGATCGGTCTCCCGTTTACCCACAGTGGGCTGTTCGCCCCCGGGGCAAGCCGGTATCCCCCTTCCCGGGCCTGGGGGTTCATCTCCATCAGCAGTGAGCCGCCAGGCATCTTCAATTCCTGCACCCCGCCGGCTCGCCAGGTCTGCACCGAGGCGTAGACCTTCTGCTGGCCTATATAGACCTCGCTGCCGGCCGGCAGCTGTGTGAACCCGACTGTTGAAAGTACCCCGTCGGTATCCAGAATAACCGTTCTCGAAGCCGGCTTGACGGTCGAGCCATTTTCCAGTTCCAGTCCCTGGTCGGACACCCGTTTCAGGGTCCCTGAGACCAGGGGTTGTCCGTAGACCAGGGCGAAATCCTGGCTGGCGGCAGGGCTCCCCCAGACCGTGTTGCGGTTGACCGCCGTGCCCTTCACCGTGATCGTGTACGTACCTGGTGTCGGACGGGCCAGATAAACCTGTTCCGTGTTGTTCACCTGGTCTGCTGCAGACTGGTTCGGGTTCAAGAACCGATTGCCCAGCAGCTTCTCTCCATCCGGGGTCTCCACGATCAGGTCCAGATCGTTGACCAGGGTCCGGCTGCTGCCCGCCGCTGCAGCAGGATCGACCCAGGTCAGGGTGGCCTTCAAAGGGGAGTCCGGGCTGGTGACAACCAGTTTATAACTTAACTCGGCCCCATTGGCCACCCCTTCTTTGCTGTCCACCAGGTTGAACGACCTCTCTTCCAGGGCCAGCACCGTGGCTTCCAGATCCAGCACCCCAAAACTCCCCTGGTCGCTGCTGGTCCTGGCTCCGTTGATCAGCGCCGCTTTGATCAGCGCCGAGGAAGGAGTGGTTACTTTTAATTCTTCTTTCAGGTACTCCCGCAGCAGGGCGGTAGACCCACCCGCCACCGCGGCGCTCATGCTGGTTCCTCCCAGGCGGGTGTACTGAGTATTGGGGGGGAAATTGCTCTCCACCTCCCGCGAGCAGGCGGAGACCACCGCCGAACCGGGGACCAGGAGTTCCGGCTTTATCCTGCCGTCCCCGGTCGGGCCGCGGCTGGAATAAGCCGCGGTCTCGTCCGCGTCCTGTGAATCGCCGCTCAGGGCCGGGCGGGGCAGCTGGCTGGACCCCACCACCAGCGCGTTTTTGCTGTTGGCCTGTTCGGTCAGGGTCCCAGCGGCCGGGCCGCTGTTGCCCGCGCCAAAGATGGGTAAGAATTCAGGAGCGCGGCGCACGAAGGTATCGATCTGGGCCGCCTCGCCGCCGTAGGCGTTGCTGCCTCCGCCCCAGCCGTTCACGTGTATCCTGACCCCCGCCAGATAAGCGGGTTCGTACAGGTCCCGCAGATCGCTGGGCGGGCTCAGTCTTTCCTGCTTATCGAGCAGCGCCTGGAAATAAAGGCTGGACTCGGGAGCGATCCCCTTAAACCTGCCGCCTGACCCCGCTCCGGTGCCGGAGATGGTCGCCGCCATATGAGTCCCGTGCCCGATCGGGTCGTCGGGCGTCTCCCGGCCGGCCCAGGAGCGCAGAAAAGCCACCTTGGGCATCTGTCCCGGCGCACTCCGCAGGTCCGGGTGGATGTCGTCGGTACTGCCGGCATCCAGGCCGCTGTCCGCGATCCCCACGATCTGGCCCCGGCCCGTCAGTCCTTTGACGCTGGCAAAGTCCTTCCCCCCGAGCGGCAGGGAACCTATCATACCCGCCGCCCGGTCGTTCAGGAACCCATAAGTCGGGACAGTCGCCGTTTTATCGTTTAAAGGAATTGAAACGCTCGGAAAAACCAGGCTGGTCAGCAGCAGCACCGAAATAAGGAAGGCGAAAAACCCCCGGCGAATAGGACCGGGTTGGGGGCCGGTTGTATAAAACAAAAAAGATCGTGGGTAACAGCGTATACTTCTAAAGCCGCGCATCTCTTCGCCTCGCTTAAGGTTGACCGGCTTTCATCAGTCCGTTGGGACTGGCGGGAGCCTGGCCATACTTGCTGTGTATCGGAACATTCACTCTCCATCCGATACCGATAACCAAACACCATTAGGATTAACGGGGCATACTGAGTGCCGGGTACGACAAAAAAGCAAAAGTTCTATATCTGACAACGTAAGCTACAACGTGTCTATTTTAACATTTTACCCTTTGATTTTTCCTGCTTTCTTTTAATACGTATGACGAGAAGAACAAATAGGGGTAATACCGACATCCGCTTGTAGCGCCATGGCTCCTGAATCAGCCGCCAGATCCATTCCATTCCGGTCTTGCTCATCCATCGGGGCGCGCGTTTTACCTTGCCCGACAGCACGTCCAGGCTTCCTCCTATCCCCATGGACACCGGCACCCGCAGTCTGCCCCCGACGAGATGATCTCGAATCCAGTAGTCCTGGCGGGGAGCGCCCAGCGCCACCAGCAGCAGGTCCGGCGACTTCTCCTCGATCATTTTCAGCAGCTCTTCCTCTTCGGGACCCGGCTTAAAATAGCCGTGATGGCAGCCCACTATATTGATCCCGGGAGCCAGGCGGGACAGTCTTTCCGCCGCCGCCTCAGCCGTCCCCGGCGCGCTTCCCAGCAGAAAAAGCCGCCACCCCTTTTCCGCCGCGGTCGGGGCCATTATCTGTATCATATCAATCCCGGAAACCTTCTCCGACACCGGAGTCCCCAACGTTCTGGCTGCCCATACCACCCCGATCCCATCGGCGGTTACCAGGTCCGCCTGGTTGATCAGGTCCAGCAGTTCCCGCTCACGCTGGGCTCGATAGAGCAGTTCCGCATTCACGGTAATCACCTGGCGGGGCCGCCCTTCAGAGATATACCCGCCTATCCGGGTGATCACCTCATCCATCCACAGAACGTCCACCCTGGCCCCCAGTACCTTCACCCACGTCCTGGCTTCCACAGAGTCATCTCCCGCTGTATCTGGTCTTAACCGCCTGGCAGTCATCAACCAGATCGAGTTTCGGATTATCGAGCAGTTTCAGGGCCAGCCGGGCGGTTTGATTGGCCCTTTCCCTCAGGGCCTCAGCCTGGCTTAAAACATAATCCCTTTCCTGGTCCAGTCTTCCAAGCATCTGTTCCAGTCGGGAAAACATATCCCTCATCAGCAGGTCGTTCACCGAGCCGACCGGTGCCCGGCCGATTCCCGCCAGAAAAGAATCGACCTTGGGGTCATAGGAGATGCCCAGCATCGGCACCCCGTTCACCGCCGCGAAGATCAGCGAGTGCAGCCTCATCCCGATCAAAAGGCTCAGACCCCCCACCTGCTCCAGGAGCGCCGAAGCAGTAAACCTCTCCTCCATCACCCGCGATCCCCGCTTCATCATGGCGGCCACCTCCAGCGAGGCCTGTACATCGTCGGGATGATGAAAAGGAAGGAACACTACCTCCCATCCCCTCCCGGACAGGAAATCGGCCGCCTCCGCCACCACCCGCTTGTAACCGTCCTGCCTCCCCCACTGGCGGAGGGAAATACCCACTACCGGCAGCCGGGCCGCATCCTCATTCACCCGGCTCCGCCCCCCCACCGGCGTCGGCTCTAGGCCGAGCACCGGGTCGGCGGTCACGATCATCGGCGGACGTTTTACCCCCAGCCCCTCCAGTTCCTGCAGAGACCCCCGGTCACGCAGGGTGATAAGGCTTGCCCGGTCGGAGATGACCCTGGTCAGCCAGCGGGTCCACCTCCGGTTGATCGGGCCCACCCCCTGGGCGTAGTACATCACCGGGGTGCCCAGCAGGCGTGCCAGAGCGATCACCCCCAGGTAGTAGACGATGCTGCGCCAACTGGTGACATCCTGCAGCAGGCTGCCCCCGCCGCTGATCAGCAGGTCGGCGCGGGCCAGGCACTTCAGCAGCACCGGCAGGTTGGCGCGTGGAACCGCCTCCACCCCGTACAGCTCCCCGGTTCGGGAAGGATTGGCCGACAAAACAATAACCCGTATGCCGGGTCTAAGTTCTCGGAGTTTGCTGGTGATCGACCACAGCAGGGCTTCGTCGCCAGCGTTGTCGAAACCGTAGTAGCCGGAAAGCACTACCGTCTGCAAGGGCATTCTCCTTAATCCAATTATGCTTGCCAGTATTCTAACCCAGTCCAGAAAATTCGTCAAACCCAGTCAGTACCCAGGCCAAACCCTGACCCCGGTTAACGGCTCAAAGACTGGATGCAGCCACATAATAACGCATCCATATCTTCCCGGGCAAGAAAGCCAAAAGCCGGGAACCGGCCCCGGCTTCAAAAAATCAGGTTCTCGATCAGTCCTCCACCAGATAAATCCTTAAGACCTTGGTCCCGCTGTTCCATGTCGTGTCGTCGATCTCGTACTCGCCGCCGTCAATCTGGATCTTGGCCCCTATCAGGTCGTAACTGGAGTCGTTGTAGCTGTAATCCGACCCGCTCTCCAGGTCGATGTCGTCGAAATCCCTCCAGGTGCCGTCCACGTCGATCTCGACTCCATCCATCCCGTCCTGGTAGATAGTGCCGTCCACATAGAACAGGTACTCATCGGGCTCTATCCCGTTATCATCGTTTCCGTTGACGCTGTCTATACCTTCCTCGGTCTCGATGATCATGATATCCATGTTCTTGTCCCAGTCTATCTTTTCGATATTGTAATCTTCTCCCTCGTACCGGCACTCGATGCCGTAGTTTCTGACGTCGTACTGCTTGCTCCCCAACCGGATGATGTATTTCTTGACTACCAGTACATCATCCACCTCGTACTCCTCATCGTCATAGATGATCGACACGTCGTCTTGGTCCACGTACCAGTCGTCTAATTCAACAAATTCCTGGTCGCTCTCCTGGCAGTAGATATCCAGCTTGCCCCGGTTGTCGATTTTCACTTCCTCCAGGTCGTAGACATCGTAATCGACCAGCAGCGTAACCTTGGAGGGCGGGTATTGTTTCGTGTTGACGACTATCTGGTTCGAACTGTCGATTGTCACGCTGCTTAAAGAATACATCTTGTGATCTATGATAAAGCTTATTTTTTCCACCTCATCCAGGTCCAGCTCAGTCGAGTCCACCTCGATGGAGTCGATGTCCGACAGGCGGAGATCGTCCACTTCGAGCGGGCTGGTCTCATCGAGGTTGAGTTCTATCCCATCGTCTTCTATGTCGATCCCTTCGATGATGAAAAACTCCTCGTCGAGTTTGATCACCACCTCGTCGCTGCCAAGCTTGTACCTGGCGCCATCCACTCTGACCTCATCATAGTCTATGATCTCCATATCGGAGAGCAGGTACTTTTTGCCCTCGTTTCCGGCGTAGAGGTCGGTAAACTCGGCATTGTATCTGGACCCCGACTCTTCTATATACGCCAGCTTGGTGTAAGACGTGGTCACCTCCAGTTCCTTCCCTGACACCTCCATCTCGCTGACGCCATAGAATGCGTTATTGACCTTTATCTCCAGGTCACTGGGGGTCAGGGAATACCGGGTGCTGTAGTTCAGCAGCAGGCCTTCGGAATACTTGGAGAGGGTGTTGACCCGGTTCGTCGTTGACCCGTCTTTGAAGGAGAGCTGGTTCTCCCCGATTATGTATTCGACACCATCGATCTTTATGGTTTCCAGGTTGTCGGTGGCGGGGTCTATCACTATCCCCGCCAGGCCGGGGGCTAACGGGGTCGAAGAAGAACCGCCCTTCTTATCCAGGTAGCGGCATAGCATCACCGCGGCCTGGCCGCGGGTGATGTTGTCGAACGGCCTGAACGTATTGTCCTCGTAGCCGGTGATCAGGCCATCGGCCACCGCCGCCTTGATGAATCCCTTGTACATGCTTTTTTCGATGTCCGCTTTATCCTCGAAGTTCAGCACCGTATTCTGGGCCTTCCCGCCGAGCGCCCTCACGAGTGCGGCCGCGGCTTCGCTGCGCTTGATCGGCTCATCGGGTTTGAGTCCCCCGGGGTATTCACTGGGTACCAGGATACTCCGCACCACCGCCTCGTTGATATAGCCCTTGGCCCAGTGATTGGCGGTATCGGAAAAACTCACGGTAGTGGTATCGGTGGGGGAAGCACCGAGGCAGCTGACCAGGACCAGCACGAACTCGGCCCGGGACATCGTTTTATCGGGCCGGAAGGTGTTGTCCGGGTACCCGCTGATGAAGCCGCCGGCGGCCAGCCGTTCTATATAGGATTTGGCCCAGTGGCTCTGGGTGTCGGAGAAATTCTGAGCCGCGGCCGCGGCTGGTCCGGTGGCGAAAGTACCTATCGTCATACCGATAACCAGAGACAAGATGAGTAACCTCTTCAAATTAACCCCCCCATGAATACTTCTTTACTTTTTTACGGCAAAATTCACCAAAAAGATACCAATAAGCCCAAACATCCCCTGATATTTACTTCGAGAAAAAAGCGGATAACCCTGCTGGCGGTACTGATAATAAATATAAAAAAAGAAAGGACCTCTGCGGTAAAGAGGCCGTCGTGCCAGGGTGATGTATGCAGTCTCAGGGCTCCGGTGAGGTCCGCCTACTTCAGCATCGCCATCGTCTTCTTAATCTCGCTGTCGCTGGCGATCCAGTAGCTCAAGCCGTCGATGGTCTGCGAGCGGCCCGGCAGGGTCTCACAGGTGATCTTCTCCCGCTGCATTCCCTTTAAAGCCCTCGCCGTGTACAGCATCTGCGAGGTAGGCATGTTGGTCTTCACGTTGGCCAGGGCATCACTTATCAACCAGGGAGCCCGGATGATATTCCCCCAGGTCAGAAACTGGTCGAAGGCGGCATCGAAAAACTTCTGCTGCCGCTCCACCCGGCCGATATCCCCCATCCCGTCCATCCTGAACCTCACATAGGCCAGGGCGTTATGCCCGTTCAGTTTCTGCTTCCCGGGTTTGAGGTCGATCCCTTCATCCGGGGTGTACATCCGCTTTTCCACATCGATAGTGATCCCGCCCATATCGTCGATCAGCTTCTGGAACCCTTCGAAATTGGTCTCCACAAAATAATCCACCTTTATCCCCAGCAGTCCTTCCACGGTCCTGGTCAGGAGGGCCGGCCCGCCGTAGGTGTGAGCGTGGTTGATCTTCTGTTTCCCGTATCCGGGAATGCTGGCCCTGGTGTCACGCGGGATGGACAGCAGGTGCGCCTCACCCTTCTTGGTGTTCAGGTTGAGCAGGATGATGGTGTCCGACCGGGCCTGCTCCGTGCCCCGCTCATCGGTACCCAGCAGCAGGATATTGACCTGATCCTTTTTCCCCGCACCGAACAGCATGGACACCAGGGTATCCTTACCCATCGCGGTGGCGATTACCGAGTAGCTCAGCCACGAGGAAAAGAGGAAAACCAGGACCACCGCCGCTAGCATCCGCTTCGAGTACCTTTTGCCCTCCGCCGCCGCTTCTCGATTAAACCCTGCTCGGTCCATTTCTCCACATCCTTTTTGTCGGTACCGGTAATGATAGACAAAAAAACCAACCCCGGATACCTTTTCTAATTATAGGTAAAGGCTTTCCGGAGTAGCAAGACCCGTATACTGTGTAAAAGCGGCTCACACATACCCAAATGGCTCATTATCACCGTTTATCGTCCGAATAGGTACTAAATGCGTGCGATATCGTTGACCGCCCGGTCGAGGGTGCTGTCGTAGGCCTGCACCAGGCGCGAGCCAGCCTCGAAGGAACGCATCGCGGTGATCAGGTTGACCATTTCCGAAATCGGGTTGACGTTGGATGACTCGAGAAAGCCTACCCTCAGGCGGTAATCGGTAACCTCGTTCAGCTGCGCCTCCTGGTCAGCCAGGGTATAGAGGCTGTTGCCCACCTTCTGCAGCTGCCGGGTGTCCTCGGCGGCCACCACCCGCAGGCGGTCGACCACTTCTCCTCCCACCAGCACCTGCCCGTTTTCATCTATCTGCAGCGAACCAGCCGGCAGCCCGGTCATATCGACAGCGATTGGCCCATACTCCCCCAGGACCGGGTGCCCGTCGGTATTCACCAGGTAACCGTCGGAACTGACATCTAAAGACCCGTTGCGGGTGTACCGTTCACCGTCGGGAGTCTGCAGCGCCAGCATACCCTCTGGCGGCAGGGCCACATCCAGTCTGCGGCCGGTACTCAAAATCGGTCCCACCCCGTGATAGGTCTTAATCTCATCGATCACCGTCCCCCGGGACATCGTCCCGACCATGCCGTTCCTGGTGTCGTTGAGGCGCAGCACCAGCAGCTCGGGAAAAGACTTCATCGCCACCCCGTCCTTCTTGAACCCGGTGGTGTTGACGTTGGCCAGGTTATTGGCGATGACATCGTTGCGGGTAGACTCGGCCAGCATGCCGCTGGCCGCAATGTATAAGCCTCGGAGCATAGAGCGTTTCCTCCTGCAGTTCAAAGCCGACACTCATATTATCGAGTGCCGGCTTCGATTACTTTAACCAAACCGCTGGCGCTGCCCCGGGCCCGATGTCTGGACCCGGTTTACGACAGCCACGGTTTCTCGAAGGTGATCTTGGTCAACTCGTGCTGGTAGGCTGCCGTCCTCAAGGCCTTCTGGGCATTGGCCGTGCTGAGTTCAGCGCTCAGTACGTCACCCCGGGGGATCATGCCCAGCTCGTACTTCAACTGAGCGACCTTCAGGCTGTCCTCCGCCTGTTTCAGGCTCTGCTCCAGGGTCTTGTACTGCTCTTCCTGCTGGCAGATGGTGTTGTAGATGTTGTATACCGTCTGCTTCGCCTGCTCCTTGTCTTCATACGCGGTCAGCTCCGCCTTTTGCACATTGATCCGGTTGGTGTCCCAGTCAGAGTTGGTCATATTAAAGTTCATCTTGGCGCTCTCGACATTCTTATCCGCCTGCCAGAGGTTGGGATTCTCCTCCAGCCGGTGCAGCACCTCGGTGTCGAGGTCAGCGACCTTCAGCGGCTCGAAAACCGGGTTGTCGGTCAGGACCGGCCGGTCTTTTAGATTGATACCGATCAGGTCGTTAAAGTTCTGGTAGCTCTCGGCCAGGTTGGTCCGGCTCTCGTTCAGCGCGGCCTCCTTTTTGGTATAGTTCGCCTCCGCGGTGTTCTTATCGGTCAGGCTCACCTTCCCTACCTGGTATCCCACTCGGGCCGCCAACCGCTGGTAATCCGCGTAAGCCAGCTCCTTTTCCGCTATCGCCACGCTGTCCTGGGCGGTCAAAACATCGGTATAAGCCTGGAAAACCGACTTAACAACGGCATCAGCCTTAGTGCTCCGGCTCTTTTTGGCTATCTCGAGCGAGATGCTCTTCTGAATCATGCTGACATAGGAGTTGGCCACGCTGTCCACCTGGTTGCCGTCAGCCGCCGGGGTAAAGGCGTTCAAATTATCTTCGGCGTCTTCCAGCGACTTCTGCTTGCTTTCGATGTCGTAATCGGACTGCCTCAGTTCCGGGCTGTGCACCAGCGCCATATCGACCGCCTTGTCCAGCGTAAGCCCCGTGGCGTCCACTCCACCGGCGTCAGCCCCCAGTGCCGCTGCCGGCATCATAACCGTAATCGCTGCTATCAAAAATCCTATTAACGCCCTCCGCCTTTTCATCAAAAACACTTTCGGTCCCTCCCGTAGTTTTGTCCTTAATCGGTTCGCTTTTGGCCCGCTGTTCGCCCTTCACTTTTTGACCATACCCCCATTTTAAACCAGAATTTAGTTAGATTATTAATAAATGTGTGTAAAAAATGTGAAAGAATAACCTTAACTCCCTGATCGTAGCTGTCTTTTTGTCATAACCTGATTATCCGTCCTGCAGCTGAAACCACACTGAGACCAAACTGAAAGTTGGTTGAGTCTTTGCAGCTTATGCCCTGGTCTCGGCCCGGTACTGTCAGAACCACGATTGAAATAGAACAGCGCCCGTCGGATGTCCCGACCGGCGCTGGAAGGCTTTTTCCTTATTCCGGTTTACGTATGTAGCGACCACAAGGTTTTAGGTTAAACCTACCCGGCTGCCTTCGCGGCCCGCTGCCCGATGTTGAACAGGTGCTGTGAGTTGATCGCCACCCCGGTCCCCAGGGCCACACAGGACACCGCGTCATCCGCCACGTGCACGGTCAGCCCGGTATCCCGGCTGATAAGCTTGTCCAGCCCATCCAGCAGCGCTCCGCCGCCGGTCATGACGATCCCGTGGTTGATGATGTCGGCTACCAGCTCCGGAGGTGTCTTCTCCAGGACCTCCTTCACCGCGGCCACCACCGCCGTCACCGGCTCCAGCATGGCCTCGTGGACCTCCCGGGAGGTGACGTGGATGTTCTTGGGCAGACCGCTCACCAGGTCGCGCCCCCTGATCTCGGCATCCTGCTCCCCCTCCTTGCTCTCGGGGAAGGCGGTCCCGATCCGGATCTTCAGCTCCTCGGCGGTACGCTCGCCGATCAGGAGGTTGTGCTCCTTGCGGATGTAGCGTACGATAGCCTCGTCGAACTTGTCGCCCCCCACCCGGAGCGACCGGCTGCAGACGATCCCACCCAGGGAGAGCACGGCGATATCGGTGGTTCCCCCTCCGATATCCACCACCATGTGGCCGGTGGCCTCGGCGATATTTATCCCCGCGCCCAGAGCGGCGGCGACCGGCTCCTCGATCATCATCGCCCGGCGCGCGCCTGCCTGCATGGCAGCCTGAAGCACCGCCCTCTCCTCCACGCTGGTCACCCCGCTGGGGATGCAGACCAGCACCCGAGGCCGGAAAAACAGGCGCTTACCAGTAGCCTTTTGGATAAAATAACGCAGCATCCGCTCGGTAACGTCATAATCAGCGATAACCCCGTCCCGCAGAGGCCTGATGGCGACGATGTTGCCAGGGGTCCGACCCAGCATCCGGCGGGCTTCCTCACCCACCGCGATGATCTTACCGTTAGTCCGGTCAATGGCCACTACCGATGGCTCGTGGAGGACTATCCCTCTCCCCCGGACATACACCAGTACGGTGGCGGTACCCAGATCAACCCCTATGTCTTCAGAGAAACTGAACATTAGGCGATTCTCCTCTGGTTGGATTATTTTAGTTTAAGTGATTTATATTTCTACAAATCCCTCCTAAATCCTCTAAAAAGTTATTATATCATGGAAAATTACTCTATCCTATACTTTCTTCGGGTCGCCTCCCCACCCCGCAGGTGGCGCTCGGCCTTATTGATCTCCAGGATTTTCCGTACCTGGGACGCCATCTGGTGATTGATGCCGGGGAGCCTCTCCGTCACATCCTTATGCACCGTGCTCTTGCTGATCTTGAAGACATCGGCGGCCTGCCTTACCGTTGCCGAAGTCTCCACGATATAGGAACCCACTTCCAATATCCGGTTACGGATGTAATCCTGCATTCCATTTACCTCCCCCGTGGGTTTTAGCCGAACTCCGCAAGGCTTGTTAATATATATGAAGGAGATAAACGAAACAAAACCCCCCCGGCAGCCTACCCGACGCCGAAGCCGCTGGAAAATGCTTGCACTACCCTAGCTGCCCATCCGCTGAATCTCCACCCCCTGGTAATAATACTGAAGAATCTCGGCCGGGGTCTTTCCCGCCCTGGCCAGCCCCTGCGCCCCGTACTGACACATACCCACCCCGTGACCATAACCCTGGGTGTAAAACGTTACTCCATCACTGTTCAACTGCCACCGGAACCGGGTCGAGGCCAGTCCCAGCCGACTCCTGATCTCCGTTCCCGCGAACCGTTTCTGGCCTACCACCAGAGTCTTGATCCGCCCGGTGGGACTGTGGGCAAATGCCTGAATGGTCGCCGGACCGCTGTTTTTCGATTTTCCGGCGCCCGAGGCCACCGGGACCGCCGGCGAAAGACCCAGCTTTTTGTACAGGTCATCCCAGGATACCGTAACCTCGTCCTGGTAATGGGGAGCCCCGCCGCAGTATCCGCAGGCCACCCCGCGCAGGTAAGGGACCTTGTAGACCCAGACATCCTCCGAGTTCTCAGTCGCCCCCCCGCAGGTGGAGTGGTACACCGGGTCGATCAGCTCACCCTGGTAGGTGACCACCAGACCGCGGGTCGACTCCACCGCCTCCGCGATCTTCCGGTGATAGCCCGCGTAGTGGAGCACACCCCACTCCCGCCACAGCTCGTCATTCCCCTTCCAGGCCTGGCAGTGGGCCGGGTCCGAGCACAGGTCCGCCCCGGGGTGGCTGCTTTTACCCTGGCGGATGCGCTTCAAGGTATAGGTTCGGGCCGCGATCGCCTGGGCCGCCAGCGCGGAAGGTTCAAATACCGCCGGCATCTCGGCCGCCACCACCCCCACCAGGTAATCGTCCAGCGGCAGGGTTTCGACCTTGCCGCTCTTCACGTTCAGAACCCGGACCATGAGATCAGAGGTTTTTATCTGGACCGGCGGAGACAGCGGTTCGCTCTCAAGGACACTGACCACCAATGCCGGGATGCTGGCGACTATCAGACATACCATGACCAGACCCAATAACTTCCTGGGCACTCGGCACCTCCACACTGCTGCCATTTACAGAAATGGTAATATTTCTCTCACTATGGATATTATGCCGGTGCACCCCTATCTATACATCAAACCCCGGTAAAAAACTATTAATAGTCTTCCATTATCCGGGGAGTCCCCAGATGAAAATAGGTACGGTCGTCCTGGCCCCGGTACCGGACCGCCAGCTGAAGATTCACCGACGCACCTCCGCGTTCAGATCGTTCTGGGATCGCGGGAGAAAAAGCGGTCACCAGCAGCAGGTCATCCAGTTTCGAGCGCTCCACCTCACGGGCCCTGGCCGCGGCCAGGACCTGGGACACCAGACCGCTCATCCGCTCCTCGTCAACCTTCCCCTCCCGCCAGCAGATGATCTCGACCGAGGTGCCTCTCTCCTCCCCCAGTTGGCTGAGGCTGTCCTCCATCGCCCCCCTCAGCGACGAAGCCATCTCCGGCCCGGTCAGGCCCGTGCAACGAAGCACCAAGTAAGTCATACCCCCCATACCAATTTCCCCCGCCGGGTAATCGGCGCTCCGCGCCCAGGACTCCACCCAGCGGTCATCCCCCAGCCAGCGCAGGTAGTTGACTCCCCACGCGTCTTCCACCCGGCCCGAGTTCCAGGTCCCGGTCGGCCAAACCAGGGCATCGTTTTTTACCTGGGCCGATTCCAGGGGGCGGACCGCCTGCTGCACCATTTCCATCAGAGCCTCCTCAGTGGCCCCGCTGTCGTTTACCCATACCCAGCCCGTCAGGCTGTACTCCTCAATGTTTTCCCCGCACAAGAGAGACAGTCCCCGGAGATCGATCGGTCCTCCTTCCGCCTTCCCCGGGTCCACGGCAGTCACAGCGACCTCCGGCACTGTACCACCTGTCCCCGGCCCGAGCAACCCCACGTCCTCTCCGTCAAGGTCCGGCCTTTCAGGACGCAGGCTCAGCGCCCAAGCGCTTAAAACCGCGGCCACCGCCAGCAGCAGCAGAATCGATCCCAGCCTTTTCCAGCTTCGTAAACCGTCCGTTCTCCTATCATCCTTCCCTACCAGAAGTAGAATCCCATTTCCTTCCCTTAGTTTACCCAGTATCAATTTATAAAATAGGGCTGCTGACCACACGGTCTTCAGCACGGCGAAGAAAACTTGGCTATCGCCAAGCCTCTGGCGTAAGCGATGGCCCTAGTTGCACTTGCTTGCATCGGAAAGTTCTCTAATATACTTTCCGATAGCGTGAAATAGAAAACCCGAGGCCGCAGCCTCGGGTCAGTGGTTTCGTTCATTATTTAATCTTCAAACCATCTCATAAAGACCGGTTTAGCATCTGGAACTGCCTCCCGGGGAGGTTCAGGGCACAGCTACCTCAAAACCTTGGCAATAGCCGAGGCCGACATCGCGCGGGTGGCATCGCCGGCTGGGTTGAACCCCTCTGACGGCCAGACCTTGATTATTCCCAGCTTGATGGCCCTGGCGACCCCCTCCCTGGCCCACGGAGAGATATTCCCCGCGTCGATGACCCCCGCAAGCAGATGGTCTATTTCTTCCGGAGTAAGTTTGTCGGTCCCGACCACGAGTTTACCGCGGGCTTTCACCGCTAAAGCCGCCAGCTCCTGTCGGGTGATGGTTCGGTTGGGCTCGAACCTCCCTTCACCCACCCCGCTGACCAGCCCGGCCTGGGAGGCCGCCTCGACCGCTCCGAAGTACCAGGTCCCCTGGGGTACGTCCTCAAAGGTCGCGTTCCCCGGCGTGACTTCTTTCAGTCCCAGGGCCTTGCCCAGGAGGGTGGCGACCTCCGCCCGGCTGATAGCCCGCTCGGGTTGAAAGCTGGTCGGGGTAACCCCGCTGACCACCCCTTTATCCGCCAGGAAGAGGATGTCGTCCTTGGCCCAGTGGTCTCCGATATCGGTGAATCTGGGCTGCTCTACCACCGGAGGGGTGGGGGCGGCGGTCTTCTGGTCGTCGTTATCGGCGATAAAGACCTCGACGGTTCTCTGCTTCCCGATCCTAAAGCCGTTGCCGGGGTTTTTCAGAGAAACGGTGAAACTCTCGCCCGCCTCCTTTAGGTCGTTATCAATTAGGCTTACCTTGAACAACCGGCTTGTAACGCCGTCCTCAAATGTCAGGGTTCCGCTGGCCGGGGTATAGTCTTCACCTGCGAGAGCCGTTTTGTCACTCGTAGCATAGTCCACTTTCAATTCTCCCCTGCCGTTGCCGCGAGTAACGTTAACGGTGGCACTGCCGCTTTCCTCCGAAACGTTGTAGCTGGCTTTCTCAAACTCCACCTTCCAGGAGGTGGTGTTGTTGATAAATATACCCAGCCGGCCGTTCCCCACCGCAGCTAGATCCACCATCCCGTCGCTGTTAAAGTCCCCGGTTGCTATGTCGGTGGCCGGCCCGCCGATCCCAAAATCGTAGCGGCGGTCTTCGTCGAAGGAACCGTCACCCTTGTTCAAAAAGACGGAAATCGAGCCAGTGGTATCTATGGTAATAATATCCGGAACCCAGTCCCCATCCAGGTCAGCGGTATATACCTTGTTGGGCTGGCCGAAACTGGCATACTCGTACTGGGTGCTTTTTACAAACGGGTCTTTGGCATCACCGCTGTTCAGGAAGACATTCAATTTATTATTATTGGCGTTGGTCGCCGCGATGTCGTTTTTCCCATCACCGTTATAATCGGCTATCGCCAGGCTGGTCAGCCTTCCATCGATCCCCTTGGACACGTTGTACAGGGTTTTCCCGTTTTTGCTGCTCGACAAAATCTCCAGGGTGTTGCTACCGATAGCTACCTCATCCTTGCCGTCACCGTTCAGGTCGCCCAGCGCGGCCGCCCCGGAAAGCACATTCTCGTAGGGGAACGCCGCCAAGCGGTCAGGTCCGTAAAAAACCTCTATGCCGTTTCCGTAATTCACGATGATGTCCTGCTGCCCGTCCTGGTTTAAGTCACCGATATAAGGCTGCAGCGGTACCCTTCCCAGCGACAGGTTCTGGGCGGTGAACTCGGCCTTGCCGTTGTTGGTCATCACAATGACTTCTTTAGTTATGTTGGTGACCAGGACAGCATCGAGGTCCCCATCCCGGTCCAGGTCACCCGGCCAGATTTCGCAGACACCTTTTCCAGTCTGGAAGTCCACCCGTGGAAGCTCATCCAACTCGCCGTTCTTGACATTCTTAAAGAGACTCAGGATAGAATCACCACCGACCAGCAGGTCGATATCGCCGTCTCCGTCAAAATCACCCGCCGCCGTACAGTTCCCGAGGTAGGTGTCGATATCCACCATCGGTTCAAAAGCGACCCCGGCCGCCTCCGCCTTTACGGCCGGTGTTCCCACCAGCAGGCAGAGGGCTAACAGTAAAACGGCCGGTAACAGTCCGCACCTGGAGCGTGCGGATGATATCCGGTTTATAATGCATCTGACCAATACCTATCATCTCCTTTTCCCTTTGTCAGCTTGATGCATTTTAGAAAAGAAAATCCGCGTTTAGGATGCCGGATGATCATCGAACCTGGTTATCGTCTATACCGGACCGGTTGCAGTAAAACCCGTAAGTATGTTTTTGCCATCCCGCGATACCTAATCATGAAGAGATGATAACGACGCTTCGGGCAGCCTCGTCCCAGGAGATCGGGGCGCCGAAAGACTGCGCGAAAAACCTTATAGGGAGCATCGCCCGGCCGTCCCGGATCTCAGCCGCGGCGTCCATGGGGATGGATACACCGTTGATCAGCATGCTTTTATCATTGACCTTGACCTTTACAACCTTGTCCCCCCTGGTCAGGGTGACGGTTTTGGTGGCCTCGTCCCATACGATGTCCTTATCCGCGATCCCGATCGCCCGCCCGACGTACCTGAGCGGCAGATAGGTACGGCCGTTCTTGATATACGGAGATACATCCATCTGAAATGGAGTCCCGTTGATCCAGCTCACGTTGGAATCAATATTGAAAACCGTGCGGGTCAAGGTATCCTTTATTGACTGTTCCCTGACCGGGTAAGTCACATCACCGATAATCTGCTCACTGTAATCGACCGCTACAATATCATCGCGGTCATCAAAACTGATCTTTGAACCGAATCCCGCGAAGGAATGGTCCGAGGGCGAGAAGATGATTACCGAGTCGCCTTCATAAAGCTTCATTATGGTGTTGCCCACGGCATAAGCAACGATGTACATCTCGCCGTGGGGACGGGTTATCACCATCTTGTATTCTTCTTCAAACACCTCGTTGACGTGTACGGTTTCGGTGAAACTCGCCAAGCCGGGGCTGGATAACTGAAGCACCATGAACGCTGCCAGAACCAGGGTGTAAAAAATCCTCTTGTTCATTATGACAAATACCACCTTAGTACTTCAGTAATCTGGTTTTAGGAGCCCTCCCCCGCTCAACGCAGTCGGTACAGCTACTTTAACTTGGCTATTACCGACGCCGCTTCCGCCCTGGTCGCGTACTTCTGCGGCCGGAAACGGGAATCCTCGTAGCCGCTCATTATACGCTCATTGATCACCGAAGCCACTGATTCACGCGCCCAGTAAGAGACCTCATTCTTATCGGCGATAAACGGATCCGATCCAGCATATTGCAGCCCGGCGGCTTTCGCGATCATTACCGCCATCTGTTCCCGGGTAATCGGTTCATCCGGATAAAAGTAGCGCTGACTGGACCCCTGTACTATTCCGGCGTTGACCGCCGCCGCGATACTCCGCTTGGACCAGTGGTTGGAGGTGTCGGCAAAGGATACTCCATCACCCGGTGTAAGGTTGTAGAGCTTCACCAGGATCGAGGTGAATTCCGCGCGGCTAATCAGGTTCTCGGGGCCAAAGCTGCCATCCGCGTACCCGGATATCGCCCCCAGGTTGACCAGCTTCCTGATGCTGGCCTCGGCCCAGTGGCCCTGGATATCGGTAAGAGCGCCGTTCGCCTGCCCGCCAGTCTGTTTGGCGAAGACCGCGAAGGGAGAAATAGCGCTGACCTTTTTCTGCATCATTTTACCGGTGTAGCTGGCGCTTAGCGGGACCCACTGTTTTATAGCACCGCTGTAATAGTAAAGGTCCGCCTTCTCCCCAACCATAACCTGATTAAGATCAGCATATAGCCCAAAGTCGGCCGGGCTGCTGAAGTCATAATTGGAGCCGCCGCCAACGGTAACCCGGTATACGCTGCCCACCAACCTGAGACCCGATGGAATATCGGGAGGCCGGGTCATCTTTTCTATAACCACTTCCAGCGGAAGCTCTCCCCGGAGGGCGTTGGCCGGGATATCGATCTGGGCCTCATCCTTCAGGACAATCAGCCTGCCCGCGGAGGGGTAAACGAGGTTCGGGTTATTGACCCGTTCATCTTTTTTGACAATCGTCTTTGGTTCGGGCTCGGGAACCTTGTTTACGGTTAAAACTATGCCTCGATTGTAGCTTACCCCATAGCTGTCGTTCACCAAAAAGGCTATGGAGAAATCACCTTCACTATCCGGAGTGCCGCTTATCTGGCCGGTAGCCTGGTTGAAGCTGAGCCAGCTCGGCTGGTTGGAGACTCTCCAGATGTATGGCGGTGTTCCTCCAGCAACATCCACGGCAGCACTGTAAGGCACGCCTACGGTACCTTCCGGAAGAGTGGAAGTGGTGATTATCGGCTCAGAATATAACCCTTCGGCAGCAATGGCCGGGATGCAGTAAAAAACCGTACAGATAATCAGGGCCAACACCAATGGCCGGTAAAAAACAGACCTTTGGCGGCACCCATGTTTGCCAGTCCCGAAAACAGTTTTACTGAATTTCCCGCCCGTTCCGTTCTTCATAGTAGCCAAAACCCCCTCTATAGCACATCTATTTGGGCCTCTATTTTTTA
Source organism: Bacillota bacterium (assembly GCA_013178275.1). Lineage (GTDB taxonomy): Bacteria > Bacillota > Ch66 > Ch66 > Ch109 > Ch109. Next base: position 72,145 of record JABLWZ010000007.1, read on the forward strand.
TTCTTGGTCGGGTCCTATTATTCCTTCCGAGTTCAGCAAATTACACCGTTATCCCTCAAATAGCCCGGTGACATGCTCAGGTAAGAAATATGATTTTAAAAAAATCCCGCGTAGTATATAACGGCGGGAAAAGCAAAAAGATTACAGAAACCGGGGTGCTTTCCTCAAAAATATGTCCTCAAAAACTCAGACCAGGCAGATGCCTGGTCTGAGTTTAAATGTCTCTGATTAAGCCCCGGTTTAGAACTTACGATACTCCATCTCCGCTTCTGCCGCGCGGAGGCGGGACAAAGCCCGCTGCATGGCCAGGGATGCCCTTACCACGTTGACCTCGTCAATCTGGGAGGCAAGCCGGTCTTCCGCCCTCTTCTTGGCGGCCTTGGCCCGCTCAACGTCGATCTCGGTCCCCAGTTCAGCCGTGTCAGCTAAAACCATCACCTTGTTCTCGGTAACCTCCAACCACCCTCCGCTAATCGCGCAGTGACGGGTCTGACCGTTGATGTCAAAGCGCATTACCCCGATCCTCAGGGCGGCTACTAACGGAGCGTGGTTTTTCAGCACTCCGAGCTCCCCGTTCCAGGCGGGGGCTATTAGCATCTCGGATTCCTCGCTGACGACTGTGCGTTCGGGAGTTATCGCCTCAAACCGAAACTCCTTTTCGTTCATGGTCTAGCCCTCCAACTGCTTGGCCTTGGCTATAGCTTCGTCTATAGAACCTACCATGTAGAAGGCAGCCTCGGGCAGATCGTCGTGCTTGCCTTCCAGGATTTCCCTAAACGCTTTTACCGTTTCTTTTACCGGTACGTACACCCCGGGGGTGCCGGTGAACTGCTCCGCCACGTGGAACGGCTGCGAGAGGTAGCGCTGGATCTTCCGGGCGCGGGCCACGGTCAGCTTATCCTCGTCAGTCAGTTCGTCCATCCCCAGGATAGCGATGATGTCCTGCAGGTCTTTGTAGCGCTGCAGGATCTTCTGCACGCCGCGGGTGGTCCGGTAGTGGTCCTCACCGATGACCAGCGGGTCCATGATACGGGAGGTGGAGTCGAGCGGGTCCACCGCCGGGTAGATACCCAGCTCGGCGATCTGCCGCGACAGCACCGTGGTGGCGTCCAGGTGGGCGAAGGTGGTGGCCGGGGCCGGGTCGGTCAGGTCGTCGGCCGGCACGTACACCGCCTGCACCGAGGTGATCGAACCCTTCTTGGTCGAGGTGATGCGCTCCTGTAAGTTCCCCATGTCAGTCGCCAGGGTGGGCTGGTAACCCACCGCGGAAGGCATGCGGCCCAGCAGCGCGGACACTTCCGAACCCGCCTGGGTGAACCGGAATATGTTGTCGATGAAGATCAGCACGTCCTGCCCCTCTTCATCCCGGAAGAACTCGGCCAGGGTCAGGCCGGTCAGTCCCACCCGCAGGCGGGCTCCCGGAGGCTCGTTCATCTGTCCGAACACCAGCGAGCACTTGTCGAGCACGCCGCCGTCCTTCATTTCGTGGTAGAGGTCGTTCCCTTCACGGCTGCGCTCGCCCACGCCCGCGAACACCGAGAATCCGCCGTGCTCGTACGCGATGTTGCGGATCAGTTCCATGATGATAACCGTCTTGCCCACGCCGGCGCCGCCGAACAGGCCGGTCTTTCCACCCTTGGAGAAGGGGCAGATCAGGTCGATAACCTTGATCCCGGTCTCCATCATCTCCTTGGCTGTGCTCTGGTCGACCAGGGCCGGTGGCTGGCGGTGGATGGGCCAGTAAGTGTCGCTCTCCACGTCCGCCATCTGGTCGATCGGTTTGCCCAGCACGTCCAGCAGGCGGCCCAGGGTGGGCCGGCCCACCGGCACCGCGATAGCCTTGCCGGTATCCATGGCGGTCATTCCCCGCATCAGGCCGTCGGTGGAGGACAGCGCCACGCAGCGGACCGTGTTGTTGCCCAGGTGCTGCATAGCCTCCATGGTAAGGTCGATCTTGATGTTCTCGTAGCCTACACCAGCGGGCTGGTCCTCGCTACGGATCTTGATAGCGTTCAGCAGATCAGGCAGATAGCCGGATGGGAACTCGACGTCCACCACGGCTCCGATAATCTGCACTACAGTTCCGTTCATCTCCTATCCCCCTTTTACTTCTTAAGGGCTTCCGCACCGCCCACGATATCCAGCAGCTCCTTGGTGATCGCGGCCTGGCGCGCCTTGTTCATAGAAAGCGTCAGGTTGTTGATCATGTCACCCGCGTTGTCGGTCGCCGCTCCCATCGCGGTCATCCGAGCCCCCTGCTCACTGGCCTTGCCCTCCAGCAGCGACCGGTAGATCTGGGTCTCGATAAAGCGGGGCAGCAGGGTCGACAGCAGCCGTTCGGGGCTGGGCTCGTAAATATAGTCGGTGCGAACAATCAAGTTCTTATCGTCGCGCTTCTCTTCCGGAACCTCGAAAGGAAGGATCTTAACCGACTGCGGCACCTGCTGCAGGGCGGAGACGAACTTCGCGTACACGATGTGCACCTCGTCCACCACTTCCTCCATGTACAGGTTGACCACAAACCGGGCGATCTCCATCGCCTGTTCGAAGTCCGGGTTGTCCCCCAGGTTGACAAACTGGCCCAACACGTTGTAGCCGCGCTTGCCGAAGAAGTCGCGCGCCTTGCGGCCTACCGCCACCACGCTGTTCTTGGTCTCCGGGGGAGTCGTCTTCATCTCGTTGGCAGCCTTGCGGAGGATATTGGTGTTGTACGCCCCGCAGAGGCCTCGGTCAGCGCTGAAGACCACGTAGCAGACCTGCTTCACCGGACGCGGTTCCAGCATCGGATGATAGATCTTGCCTTCCGCTTTGAGCAGATGCTCCAGCACTTCCCCCACCCGGTCGGCGTAGGGACGGCCAGCGATAGCTTTTTCCTGGGCGCGACGCAGTTTTGCCGCCGCCACCATTTCCATAGCCTTGGTGATCTGGCGCATATTTTTAACGCTTCGGATTCGCCGTCTAATATCCCTTAGACTTGGCATCTACTGATTCACCACCTAAGCCACAAAAATGGTCTTGAACTCGTGAATAGCCTTGACCAGCTGCCCGTTAAGATCGTCGGTGATTTCCTTCTTGTCCACTATCCCCTTCAGGAGATCGGGATGGCTGGAACGGAGATACTTAAGGAACTCGACCTCGAAGGTCGCCAGCTGTTCAACCTCGATATCGTCCAGATAACCGTTAACCGCGCAGTAGATAGAGACCACCTGCTCCTCGACCGGCATCGGCACATACTGGCCCTGCTTGAGGATTTCAGTGGTGCGCTGACCTCTGGCCAGACGGGCCTGGGTTGCCTTGTCCAGGTCGGAGCCGAACTGCGCGAAAGCCGCCAGCTCACGGTACTGCGCCAGGTCGAGGCGCAGACGCCCGGCCACCTGCTTCATCGCCTTGATCTGCGCCGAACCACCCACGCGGGACACCGAGAGACCCACGTCGATAGCGGGACGCTGACCAGCGTAGAACAGGTCGGTCACCAGGTAGATCTGTCCGTCGGTGATGGAGATAACGTTGGTCGGGATGTAGGCCGCCACGTCGCCCGCCTGAGTCTCGATGATCGGCAGGGCCGTGATCGAGCCGGCGCCCAGGTCGTCGTTCAGCTTACAGGACCGCTCCAGCAGACGGGAGTGGAGATAGAACACGTCGCCGGGGAACGCCTCGCGGCCAGGCGGCCGACGGAGCAGCAGCGACAGTTCGCGGTACGCCACCGCGTGTTTGGAAAGGTCGTCGTAGATGATCAGCACATGAGCGTGGTCGTTCTCCATAAACTCCTCGCCGATGGCGCAGCCAGCGTAAGGAGCGATATAGAGCAGCGGGGCCGGCTCGGAAGCGGTCGCCGCCACCACGATGCTGTAGTCCATAGCGCCAGTCTCTTCCAGTTTGCCCACCACGTTGGCCACGGTCGACAGCTTCTGTCCGATGGCCACGTAGATGCAGATCATGTTCTGTCCCTTTTGGTTGATGATCGAGTCGATCGCCACGGCGGTCTTGCCGGTACCGCGGTCGCCGATGATCAGTTCGCGCTGTCCGCGTCCGATGGGCACCATCGAGTCGATAGCCTTGAGGCCGGTCTGCATCGGCTGGTGCACCGACTTACGGAACATAACCCCTGGGGCTACGCGCTCGATCGGGCGGAACTTATCGGTTACGATAGGGCCTTTGCCGTCGATCGGCTGTCCCAGGGCGTTAACCACCCGGCCGATCATGGCCTGGCCAACGGGGACCTGCATGATGCGCCCGGTGCTCTTTACGGTATCTCCCTCTTTGATGTGGCTGTAAGGCCCCAGGAGAACCGCCCCGACGTTGTCTTCTTCGAGGTTGAGCACCATGCCTATGATGTCGCCGGGGAACTCGAGGAGTTCGCCCGCCATCGCTGACTGTAGACCATAAACACGCGCAATACCGTCCCCGACCTGGATGACGGTTCCCACATTGGAAACCTCGACTTCCGCCTCATAACGTTCTATTTGCTGTTTCAAAATAGAACTGATTTCTTCCGGTCGGATACTCATCTTCTTTGTTCACCCCTACCTTCCTTGAGTGGGCTAATTACTTAGGAAAGCCTCAGTTGGGCTTTGATCATGTTGCTCTTCAGCATCTGCAGGCGCTTGGTAACACTGCCGTCGATTACCCGGTCGCCCACGCGCACCACCAGGCCGCCCAAGATCTTGGGATCGACCTCGGTCCTCAGGCGCACGTTCTTGCCCGTGATAGTCGAGAGGCGTGCCTGCAGGTCCTTGACATCAGCCGGAGAAAGCTCGATCGCCGAAACCACTCCCGCGTCCATGATGTTGCGGGCCTGATTGGCGAACAGTACATACTGTTGAAACACCAGCTCCAGGTAGTTTTCCCGCTGCTTGTCGATCAGCAGGAACAAGAAGTTCATGGTGGTCGGCTGAATCCTTCCTTCAAAAACCGCCTTCACTACTTCTTTCTTATCTTTCTCCTTGATCATCTTGTGATAAAAAACTTTTTTAAGTTCACGGTTGGCCGCCAGAGCATCCACCACGATCTGCAGCTGATTCTCCATCTCATCAAGCTGGCCGGCCTCGCTGGCCAGCTTGAAAAAGGCGGCGGCGTACCGCCGGGCTACGCTCTTCATTAGCATAGTCTATCGCCCACCTCATCTACGAACTCGCGCACCATTTTCTGGTGGTCATCAGAGGTGATGGTTTTACCCAAAACCTTCTCGGCAGCCATGATCGCCAGGGTGGCAGCGGTGTTACGCAATTCGTTGAGGGCCCGGTCTTTGGCGCTCTCGATTTCCTGTACAGCCTTCTTACGCTCGTTAGCCGCTTCTTCCTTGGCTTTAGTAAGGATATCTTCCCGGGTCTCTTCACCGATCTTGGTAGCCCGGGCCACGATCTCCTGCGCCTCTCTTCGTGCTTCCAGGAGGTTCCCTTGAGCTTCCTGCTTCATGCGCTCAATATCTACACGAACCTCTTCCGCGTGGCGCAGGGAGCTTTCGATGGTGTTCCTGCGGTCATCTAACATCTTTAGAAGAGGATCATAGGCAAACTTATACAAAATGGCCAGTAGGACGAAAAAGTTTAACGCCGCCCACATCATATTGTATGGCTCGAAGCCTGGGACTCCCTCCGACGCCATCACTGGACTGGCCAATAAAAGTACGAGTATCCCTAGTATCCCGGCCACCTTAAAACCCCTGCTCAACCAATTCTTTCTAAACATTTTGGCCAGTATACCTCCAATCTTAAGGGCATTCTCGGGGAAAAATAGGTTGTGGGCGATAGTCGCCAAGAAGCATAAGTCCTCAGCACTCTATCGCCCTTACCTACCGTGCTGTTCTTTAGCCTATCTTGCCGATCAGCATGAAAGCGATCAGCAGACCATAAATAGTAAGAGTTTCCATAAATGCTAGGGCGATGAACAGCAAAGTCCTGATGGTCCCAGCGGTCTCGGGCTGACGAGCGATGCTCTCAAAAGCCTTACCAGAGGCGATCCCCTGGCCCACGCCCGCTCCGGTCGCCGCCACAGCCACGGCGATAGCAGCACCAATGGCTATACTTCCTGCAGCCTGTTCCATTCTATCTCTTTCCCCCCTTTCAAAAACCATTGGCCCCCTTTACCTGTCCCCACAGAGGCACAATCTGGTAAAATTTATTTTATAAACCTAACCCCTTGGATTTAGGGGATGTACCCCCGAAATCTATCTCTCTAGTTTCTATAAAATACTACCCGCCTTCGACTATACCTTACTCCTTGTTGCCCTAACCCTCAGTTGTATTCCTTACCCCTAAGTATCCCTAACTCCCTTTGTTATCTCGACTCTTAATGGTGTTCCTCGGTCGCCGCCCCGATATAGCTGGTAGCCAGGATGGTAAACACCAGCGCCTGAATGGCCGCCAACAGCAGCGACAGTCCCATCAGCGCCACCGGCACCAGGAACGGCGCCATTCCCAGCAGGAACAGCAGGATCGTCTCTTCCCCGAAGATGTTGCCGAAAAGACGGAGAGTCAGCGACATCGGCCTCGCGACCTCCTCCAGCAGGTTCAGCGGCAGGAAGAACACAAACGGTTCCAACCAGTGCTTGAAGTGCGACAGGCCTTTGGCTCTCACGCCCAGGAAGTGCACCGAGAACAACACGATAATAGCTAAAGCTCCGGTTACGTTCCAGTTGCTGGTGGGCGGCTTAAACCCAGGTATAACGCCAGCCCCTGGTATCAGTCCGGAATAGTTCGAGAACAGAATGAACAAAAAGAAGGTCGCCAGGAGTGGTGTGTACTTACGAGCACGATCCTCTCCCAGAACCCCGGCAAAAAACCCGAGCAAAGCTTCCAGAATAGCTTCCGCTACATTCTGAACCCCACTCGGAATCCTCTGCGCGTTGCGGCTTCCCAAATAGAAAATCACAGTGAGAAGAAGCATAACGCCCCACGCGGTTACCGTGTTATCATAGACCGGCACAGGCCCAATGTAAAACAGTATCAACTATATTTCCCCCCTTCCTATGTGGATTTGAATCTATCTTATCTCATATTGGTTACGATCATTAGAGGTTGTCCTTAGACGAATAGTCGTATCTCTTGTCCCCAAGACTCCACTTTAAGACCGGGGGTTTTCGTCCTTTTCTTTCTGTTCCCGATACTCCTCTACCCATTTCTCCCGCAGCAGCCGCTGGCGATCCTCCTTCAGCTTCCGCTGGGCGTCTTTTAAACTGTCGATGCTGTCCTTCAGCTTAAACTTCTCCGACTCGCCCTCTTGCTCCTCGTTGATGTCTCGCTCTTTACCAATACGGCCGAATGCCGTCTCATACATCATCTTCAAACCGGTACCCATTCCTAGTAGTAATAATGTAACCAATAACCAGGGAGAGGTACCGAGCAGTTTATCCAGATAGCTGCCCAGGAGGTAACCTAACAGCAGGGCGGCGGCCATGCTGGTCGCCATCGAAAGAGCCTGGCCGAACGCCTTAGAGCCCCAAGGATCCTTGTCCTTTGCCACCAAATCCCACTCCTAATCATTACTTCAATTGGCACTGCTGGACAAAAAAACAAGACCCCGGGTGATTATAGCCGAATTTCACAATGTATAAGAGAGTTCGCCAGAAAACGAGAAATTCCTCTTTTCACCCTGGCCTTTTGCGAAAATTTTCCCAACTATTATATTCTACACCTAGTCCTCTTTTCCTCCCGGCGGTCTTACAAACTTGCCCCGAAAAAAAGATTCAAAACCTTGCGTCATTTCTGTCAATAACAGTTGTCGGTCGTCAGTCGTTAGTCGTCAGAATAGTAGGAATTCGCCCTGCGAATTCCTTTCGAGCCTGACGTCTGCTTTACTGCCTGCTGACGACTATTAATATCATTATTCCCTTCCCCGCATTTTAGGACCACTATTTGGTCCGGGGTTCTATCCGTACCAGTTCCACCCCCGCCTCGTCCAGTACCCGGCGAGCCAGCGGGTCGGGGTAATCCCCCTGGAAGACCACCCTCCGTACCCCCGCGTTCACGATCAGCTTGGCGCACAGGATGCAGGGCTGGGTGGTGGTGTATACCGTTCCCCCCGCGGGAGAACTGCCGTGCAGCGCGGCCTGGACGATCAGGTTCTGCTCCGCGTGCACCCCCAGGCACAGCTCGTGCCTCTCCCCCGAGGGGATGTTCAGCTCCATGCGCAGGCAGCCGACCTCCAGGCAGTGCCGAATCCCGTGGGGAGCCCCGTTGTAGCCCGTGGCGATAATGTGCCGGTCGCGCACCATCACCGCCCCCACCTGCCTCCGCAGGCAGGTGGAGCGGCTCGCCGCCAGGCGGGCGATCTCCATAAAATACTCGTCCCAGCTCGGACGCTCGTGCTGGCCCACCAGTTTCCCTCCTAAACTAATACAGCTTGAATCCCGAGCACAGCTCCGCCACCATCGACCGGACTCGCTGGTGGGCCGCCTCGTCCTCGGGGTTCTTCAGGGCCAGGCCGATGACCTGGGCCACAGTCTCCATCTCCTTCTCCTTCATCCCCCGGGAGGTGAGGGCCGGGGTTCCCAGCCGGATGCCGCTGGTGACCATCGGCCCCTGCGGGTCGAACGGGATGGTGTTCTTGTTCACCGTTATCCCCACCTCATCCAGGACCTTTTCCGCCACCTTGCCGGTCAGGTTGACCGGGCGGAGGTCCACCAGCATCAGGTGGTTGTCCGTCCCGCCCGACACCAGCCGCAGGCCCTCGTCCTGCAGCGCCTTCGCCAGGGCGACGGCGTTCTTCACGATCTGCTTCTGATACTCGGCGAACTCGGGAGACATGGCTTCCTTCAGGCACACCGCCTTGGCCGCGATGACATGCATCAGGGGGCCCCCCTGGATGCCGGGGAAGACCGCCTTGTCTATCGCCGCCGCGTACTGCTCCCCGCACAGGATCATGCCCCCGCGCGGTCCCCGCAGGGTCTTGTGGGTGGTGGTCGTCACAAAGTCGGCGTGGGGGACCGGGTTGGGATGCACCCCGGCTGCCACCAGGCCGGCGATGTGGGCCATGTCCACCATCAGGTAGGCCCCCACCTCGCGGGCTATCTCGCCGAACCGCTTAAAATCCAGGGTGCGGGGATAGGCGCTGGCGCCCGCCACGATCATCCGCGGCTTCACCTGTCGGGCTTGCTCCGCCAGCGCGTCATAATCGATCGTTTCGGTCTGCGGGTCGACCCCGTAAGAAAAGAAGTTGAAGTAGATACCCGAGATGTTCACCGGGCTGCCGTGGGTAAGGTGCCCGCCGTGCGACAGGTTCATCCCCAGGACCGAGTCCCCGGGCTTCAGAAAAGCGAAGTAGACGGCGGTATTGGCCTGGGCCCCCGAGTGAGGCTGCACGTTGGCGTGAGCCACCCCAAAGATCTTTTTGGCCCGCTCCCGGGCGAGGCTCTCGGGGATGTCCACATACTCACAGCCCCCGTAATAGCGCTTCCCCGGATAGCCTTCAGCGTACTTGTTGGTCATCACACAACCCTGAGCCGCCATCACCGCGCGGCTGACGAAGTTCTCCGAAGCGATCAGCTCCAGCTTATTGGTCTGGCGCCGCTCCTCCAGCTCGACAGCCTCCGCCACCTCCGGGTCCACCGGTCCGACATACTGTTTGATATAATCCAACTCAAGCCCTCCCTGACTATATATTTCATCACAATTATTTTCACCCATTGTAACATTTTTAGGATTATTTCGTCGCGGGCTTTTATTGCCCGCAGTACTTCCTCTCGATCTCCTGTATCTTGGCCAGCCGGCGGGCGTGCCGTCCACCCGCGAACCCGGTTTTCAGCCAGACATCGACTATATCGATGGCCAGCCCGGGGCCGACCACCCGTCCCCCCAGCACCAACAAGTTGGCGTCGTTGTGCTCCCGGCACGAACGGGCGGTAAAGGTGTCGTGGCAGAGAGCCGCCCGGATCCCCGGCACCTTGTTGGCGGCGATCGCAACCCCGATCCCGGTCCCGCAGAGTAAAATCCCCCGGTCGAACTCACCGTTTTTGACCCCCTCCGCCACCGGCAGGGCCATATCCGGGTAGTCCACCGGGATGTCCGCGCAGTCGGTCCCGAAGTCCTGGTAGTCCAGGTTCTTCTCGGTAAGGTAGCGCTTTACCTCCTCCTTCAGAACATACCCCGCGTGGTCACTGGCCAGAGCGATTTTCATCCCAGACCCTCCTGCTCCTTTATATGTTTTAAGGCTTTAAGCAAGCACCGCTTGAGTTCGCCCTTCACCTCCCGGTAAACAGTGACCGGGCTCCCCAGCGGATCGGTGATGTCCCAGGTCTTCCGGTCCTTTCCCCGGTTCGTTCCTGCGCCGTGCAATCCCTTTTCCGCAAGCTCCTTGAGCAGATACATCTTTTTCTCCGCCCAGGGTGCGATACCCAGCACGTGTTCGCGGTTCCTCCAGGTCATGGTGATGATCAGGTCAGCCTCCTCCACCATCTCCGGGGTCAAAGCCCGAGCTCGGTGAGCAGCAAGGTCAAGGCCTTCCTCCCCCAACACCTCGATAGCGGCCTCGCTGGCCAGGTCCCCGGGAACGGCGTAGGTGCCGGCGGAACTGACCACCAGGTCGAGGTCCAGCTGCTTCAGCAGGGGTTTAGCCAGGGCTTCCGCCATCGGGCTGCGGCAGGTGTTACCGGTACAGACAAGCAGAATCCTTTTCATAAGCTACCTCCCCTAAAAAAACATCTTTATTCCCAGGATAATCAGAACCACTCCCCCGAGCAGTTCCGCCCGGTTCCCCAAAAAACGGCCGATATAGCGGCCGAACACCAGTCCGGCGGCGGTCATCAGACCGGCGGTGACCCCGATCAGCCCGATGGTCAGCGGGAGTCCCATCGAAAACGCGCCCAGGGAAAACCCAGCCCCCAGGGCGTCGAGGCTGACGCTGACCGCCAGCAGCAGCAGTCCCCCGATACCGTAGTAGTTGCGTTTAAGATCGTCAAGGTCTCGCTCGGGGTTCAGCCCATCCCACAGGAGGTGGATCCCCAGGGCCAGCAGAACCGTCGCCCCCAGCCACACCGCGTACCTGCCCATCAGTGAACCCAGGTATTCCCCCACCAGGAACCCCGCCAGAGGCATAAAAACATGAAAAATCGAAATCGTTCCCGAAAGCACCAGTATCTCACGCCGGGTCACCCGGGTCATCCCGATCCCCACCGCCAGCGACAGCGCGTCGGTTCCCAGGGCCACAGCCACCAGAAGCACAGTGAACAACTCCATCTAAAACCTGTAGCCTCCCTTAATCGGTGGTCGGTGGTCAGTCGTCGGACTCGATGGAATTTGCTTTGCAAATTCCTACTATTTGTTTACCGACTACCGACTACTCACTACTGACTACCGAAACGCTGCTCTACGCAGACGGTTCATGATCGCTGCCCCGATCCCCCGCTCGGGGAAGCTCTCGACCAGCACCAGGTCCAGCCGCATCTCGTCGGTCAGCCGCAGGGCCTGGTAAAGATTGGCCGCCACCTGCTCCAGGTCCTCCCGGCTTCCCAGGGAGCAGCGAAAATCCGGACCGCCGTCTCCCGACGGCAGCTCCTCCAGCATCTCCCGGCTCCCCAGGAGCCCTGCCCGCCTGCCCTCGGCGTGGACCCGACCCAGCACCCGCCGGGCCTGCTCCACCATCTCCCGCGGCTCACCTTCCAGCAGCACCAGCGGGGAATCCGGCGCGTAGTGCCGGTACTTCATCCCCGGCGAAGGAGGCGGGTCGGTTTCGTTCTCCAGGCCGGCGGCGGTATCCACCGGCCCCAGCACCTCCTCCAGCATCTCCCGGGTCACCCCGCCGGGGCGGAGGATCATCGGTGGCGTACGGGTCAGGTCCAGAACCGTCGACTCCACGCCCACCCCGGTCGGACCGCCATCGAGTATTACATCTATCATGCCCTCCAGGTCCTGTTTTACATGCTCGGCATTGGTAGGACTCGGCTTCCCTGACCGGTTCGCGCTGGGAGCGGCCAGGGGAACCCCGGCTGCCCGGATCAGGGCCTCCGCCACCGGGTGGGCCGGCCAGCGCACCGCCACCGTGGGAAGGCCCGCGCTCACCTCGGGCGGGACGTCAGGGTGGCGGGGGACCACCAGGGTCAGCGGCCCCGGCCAAAAGCGCCTGCCCAGCTCGTAAAGAGCGGGAGGCGCTTTTAAAGTAAGCATATCTATCTGATGCCAGTCAGCGATATGGACGATCAGGGGGTTGTCGAGGGGGCGTCCCTTGGCGGCGAAGATGCGGCTGATGGCGGCCGGGTTGGTGGCGTCAGCCCCCAGGCCGTATACAGTCTCGGTAGGAAAGGCCACCGTCCCGCCGGCACGCAGCACCCGGCCCGCCTCTTCCAGGAAGAGCGGGTTCGGGTCGCCTGGTTCTACCTTGTAGCAGCAGGTAGCGCACACGTTCTCAATCGAAACCTCCTGGCGGTAGCAAATCACGTTCTCACGGGATCAGGCCCCGGGCGGCCGGCGCGCATTACCGGGCGCAGAACCCTGCGCGGCGGGGACTTCCTTCGCGCGATCAGGACCCGGTCGTGCCCCGCGTAATCGGGGATCACCCTCACCGGCTCCCAGGACTCGGGAGAAAACAGCCTACCTGCCGCACGGGCTTGTCCGCTGCCCAGTTCCAGCAGCAGTACCCCCCGCGGGGCCAGGAGCTCCACGACCTGGGGAACCAGCTTCCGATAGAGGGCGAGTCCATCCTTGCCCCCATCCAGGGCGGCGATCGGTTCATACAGCACCTCTCGCGGCAGGTGGGGCAGGTCGCCCGCGGCGATGTAAGGAAGATTGGCCGCGATCAGGTCAAAACCCTGCCTCTTGTCCCTAACGGATCCCAGGAGATCACCCTCCAGAAACTCGATCCGCCGCTCCACCCCGTGCAGAGCGGCGTTCTGCCGCGCCACCTCCAGCGCGTCAGGGGACAGGTCGATCGCCGTCACCTGGACGTTCGCGAACCGCTTGGCCAGGGTGACCGCGATGTTGCCGCTCCCGGTCCCCACATCGGCGACCAGCAGCGGCCGCTCTTCCCTTTCCGGGGCGAACTCCTCCAGGTGCCGGATCGCCCACTCCACCAGCACCTCGGTCTCGGGGCGGGGTATCAGCACCGACCGGTTGACCTTGAAGGCCAGGGACATAAACTCCTTTTCCCCCAGCAAATAGGCGGTGGGAATCCGGTCGGCCCGATGCCGGATCAGGGAGCGGTAAGCCGAAAGCTCGGTCGCCTCCAGCGGTCGGTCCAGGTCCATATAAAGCTCCACCCGGGTCCGGCCCAGGGCCTTTCCCAGCAGCAGCTCGGCCTCCAGACGGGGCTGCTCGATCTGGGCCCGCTGCAGGTAGCCGCCGGTCCAGTTCAAGACCTCCCTGATAGTCCAAACCTTGGCCGTATCCGCCATGACTCTCCCTTCCGGTTTTTATAATTAAAAAAAGCTTGATAATTACTCGACCCGCTGCAGCTGCTCGGCCTGGGCGCTGGTGATCAGGGCGTCGATGAACTCGTCGATTTCCCCGCCCAGCACGCTCTCCAGGCGGTAAAGGGTCACCCCCACCCGGTGATCGGTCACCCGGCCTTGGGGGAAGTTGTAGGTGCGGATGCGTTCACTGCGGTCTCCCGAGCCGATCTGGCTGCGCCGCGCGCTGGCCAGTTCCCCGTGCTGCTCCTCCTGGGCCCGGTCCAGGAGCCTCGCCCGCAGTACCCGCATCGCCTTGTCCTTGTTCTTGTGCTGCGACTTCTCGTCCTGGCAGCTCACCACTATCCCGGTGGGGATGTGGGTCAGCCTCACCGCCGACTGGGTGGTGTTCACCGACTGTCCCCCCGGCCCGCTCGAACAGAAGATATCGACGCGGACATCGTTGGGGTTGATGTCGACCTCGACCTCCTCGGCCTCCGGCAGGACCGCCACCGTTGCGGCCGAGGTATGGATGCGCCCGCTGGCCTCCGTCTCCGGGACCCGCTGCACCCGGTGCACCCCGCTCTCGAACTTCAGACGGCTGTAAGCCCCCTGGCCCTCGATCAGGAAGATGATCTCCTTGAACCCTCCGATGCTGGTCTCGTTCGCGCTCAATATCTCCGCCCGCCAGCCCCGGTTCTCGGCGTAGCGGCCGTACATGCGGAACAGGTCGCCCGCGAACAGCGCCGCCTCATCCCCGCCGGTCCCGGCCCGGACCTCCATGATCACGTTCTTTTCATCATTGGGGTCCTTGGGCAGGAGCAGGATCTTCAGCCGGTGCTCCAGGTCGTCCCGGCGCTCGCGCAGCTCCTCCAGCTCAACCTCCGCCAGCTCCCGCAGTTCGGCATCTATCTTTTCGCCCAGCATCGCCCGGGTATCCTCGATACCCTGCACCACGCCCCGGTACTCCCGGTAGGCTGTCACAATCTCGGTCAGGCCCGCCTGGCTCTTCGCGTACTTCTGAAACTCGGCCTGGTTGGCGATAACCGCCGGGTCCCCCAGCAGCCGGTTCAGTTCCTCATAATGCTCCTCAAGGCTCTTAAGCTTATCAAGCATCTCCGAACACCTCAACATCCTTAAAGCTGATTCCCTCGATGGTCAGGACCTGCTTCAGCGCGGTCAGCGCCACCTCCAGCTGCTCGTCGTCAGGCTCCTTGGCGGTAAAATGCTGCAGCCAGAGCCCGGGCGCCGTCAGCACCCTTCCGAACCAGCCGTCCTGGTGCCGGCTGGACCACTTGATCACCTCGTAACCCAGACCCGCCACCAGCGGCAGCAGGACGACCCGCGAACCGAGCTTCCACCAGATCGTGCCGTTGCCCAGGAAAGAAAACACCAGGATGCTGGCCACCATCACCACCAGCAGGAAGCTGGTGCCGCATCTGGGGTGCAGGATCGAATAACCGCGCGCGTGATCGACCGTCAGCGGCACCCCCGCCTCGTAGGTGTGGATGACCTTGTGCTCCGCCCCGTGGTACTCGAAAACCCGCTGGATATCCCGCATGCGGGAGATCGCCACCACGTACAGCAGGAAAACCGCGATCCGCAGCACACCCTCGATCAGGTTCTGCATGAAAACATTCGGCACCCACCCCCGGACGAAGTGCACCGCCCCGGTGGGGACCACCACGAACAGCACCACCGCCATCACCACCGCCACGATCATCGCGATCGCCATCTCCCAGGAGCTGATCTCCTCGCCCTCCGCCTCCGCCGCCTGGTTGGCGGAGTAGTTGAGCGCCCTCAGTCCCATCAGCATGGACTCGATCAGAGCGATAAAACCGCGCAGGATGGGCAGCTTCAACATGGGGTAGCGCTCACTCCAGGGACGGAGCCGCTCCTCCTCGATAACGATGCTGGCGTCGGGCCGGCGGACCGCGATGGCGATATCGCGCTTGCCGCGCATCATCACCCCTTCGATCACCGCCTGGCCGCCATACTGGAAGATATCCCCGTCTTCTTTTCGTAAAATGCTGACAGCGCCCAAACCGCGCCCCCTTTCCCTCCATAGAAAAACAGCAGAGCTTCAACCACTCTGCCGACAGTAGTTTTTACTTCAATACCAGTCTACTTCAAGCCGTACTTCTTCTTGAACTTGTCTACCCGTCCGCCCGTGTCGACGATACGCTGCCGGCTGCCGGTGTAAAACGGGTGACACTGCGAGCATACCTCAACCTTCAAATCCTTGCGGGTGGAGCCCGTCTCGAACTTGGAACCGCAAGCACAGGTTACCGTAGTCTTAAAATAGTTGGGGTGAGTCTTCTCCTTCATCTGGATCTCCTCTCTAAGCCAGGGATCAACGGAATCTCTTCACTGACCCGCGCGCTCCGGTTAAGACCCCTAGTAATTTGACGGTCAGCAGTAGGTATTATAGCATAACCCTCAGGGTCGGGCAAGCGGCTTTATTATTCTACCCTTTAGGCCTCGTGTAGTTCCCGATCTCCACCCCCGGCAGCTCCTCGCCCAGGACCTCCAGGAAGGCCGGCACCCCCAGCGGCTCCTCGTCCAGGTTGGGCGCCAGCCCCAGGAACACCTCGGGGTCCAGGTTCAGGTTGCGAACCTGGATCAGGGAGAGCCCGGTCTCGCGGACCAGCTCGATCAGCGCCTCGGTCTCCGAAGGAAGGTCGGTCACCCCCGGGAAGTGCAGCAGGTTCAAGGACACCCGCACCCCCGCGTCCACCGCTGCCCTTATCGACTCCTTCACCGGTCTCAGGTCGTACCCCTGGGGCCGGTGATAGGCCTCGTAGAGGGCGTCATTGGCGCTCGCCAGGCTGACCCGCATCGCGTCCAGGCCGGCTCGGGCCAGTTCCCTGACCACCTCGGGCCGGCTGCCGTTGGTGTTGATGTTGATCGTACCCCGGTCGGTCCGCTCCCGGATCGCCCGCACCGCCTGTACCAGGTCCTTGCCCCGCAGCAGCGGCTCCCCCTCGCAGCCCTGGCCAAAACTCACTATCCCCAGCTCCGCCTCAGCCAGGTGGGCCGCCGCTGGGCCGGCAGTCTCCTCCATCGTCGGCGCGAACCCTATCCTCTGCTGTGGGGAGGGGCAGCACTCCGATTCCTGCAGCGAGATGCACCCCACACACCCAGCGTTGCACGCTGGAGAGACCGGGATGCCCGCCTCCCAGCGGCGGTAAAAAAGGTTCTGGGCCGTAAAACACGAATACTCACGGGCGCAGCGCCCGAGCTGCTCCAGCACCCGGTTCCCGGGAAACTCCGCCTGGCGCTCCCGGATCAGCCCCGCCAGGTCCTCCCGGTCGTAAAACCGGGGGTTCCAGCGGTGGTCCTCGTCCGTCTGGCGCGCGGCCACCCAGCAGGCCCCGTCCTTGAACCCCACCGCGCAGTAGCCGAAAAAGGGCAGGGTCCCCACCCCGTCCCGCCGGGAGTACCCCGGCAGCAGGGTCCGGGTATAGCCCTGCGGGAGCAGCGCCGCCACCGCCTGGACCGGTCTCCTCGACCTCAGCCCCGGCTGGTGCTTCAGGCTCGCGAAGCACCCTTCCCGGTTGATGCCCACCGGCTGACGCCCGGGCAGCAGCACCAGGGAAGCCCCCTCGGGCAGGGGGATCATCTCCGACCGGTCAGGCTCCACCAGCCTGGTTCCCAGGCGGCCGGCCATCGACCACTCCGGCCAGTCGTAGATTTTACCCGCTTCATCGGCAAAGACCAGGCTGAACAAGCGAATCCCCTCCCCCTGAACATTCTAACACAAACCCCACCCGGCGGGGACTCATTTACTTTATTGACACCATAAACGAAATATATACCCGGCTGATCTGATTCTTCTTTTAAACGTTCGATCCCGGTTTCCGCCGGCCGCGCGCTTTTTCCGCATGATACGCCCCGGTATCGAGTGAGAAATATAGAAAAATATAGAAAAATTAATATATGACAGGAATTATTAGAATTGATGTAGAAATAATGTACGTTTTACTATTTATAACCGGGGGATGAGCATGAAAAAAGGCTTTCGCTACAACCGAATAGTGCTTGTTTTGCTGATTATCTCTTTGGTGACCGTCAGCACCAGCTGCGGTAAAAAAACCGAGCCACCCAATCAGGCGGTCACCAAGCCGCAGATTATAACCTACAACCTGGCCAGCGAGCCCAAGACCCTGGACCCCGCCAGCACCACCGGGGTCATCGAGGGGACGGTGGAGATGGCCCTGCTGGAGGGACTTACCCGCTTAAACCCCAGCCGTGTGCCGGAGCCGGCCATGGCCGAGACCTGGACAGTAAGCCCGGACGGTAAAACCTATACCTTCAAGATCCGTGAGAACGCCAAATGGACCAACGGGGACCCGGTGACCGCGCGGGACTTCGAGTATGCCTGGAAGCGGGTGCTTGATCCCCAGACCGCCGCTCGTAGCAGCTACCTCCTCTTCGGCATCAAAAACGCTGAAAAGTTCAACAACGAGGAGGCCAAGGTGGAAGAGGTCGGGGTCCGGGCCGTTGACGAACGCACCCTGAAGGTGGATCTGGAGACCCCCCTCCCCTACTTCGTCTCCCTGGTCTCGATGCCCAACTTCTACCCCGTCAATTCCAAGGCGGTGGCCAAAGGGGAAAACTGGTACGCCACCCCCGAGGGGATGGTGGGCAACGGCCCGTTCGTGATGGAGAAGTGGGAGCACCAGCAGAAGATAATAATGAAGAAAAATCCAAACTACTGGGATGCCGCCAAGGTAAAGCTCGAACAGCTGACCTTCGTCATGGTCGAGTCGATAGACACCGGCCTGACCATGTTCGAGACCGGGCAGGTGGACATCCAGGATGAGGCCCCGGCCCGCCAGATACCGCGGCTGCAGAGCACCGGCAGCCTCCGCCTCGACCCCGATCCCAGCGTCTACTACTACACCCTGAACTGTAAGCAGACGCCCCTGAACGACCCACGGGTCAGGAAGGCCCTGTCCTACGCCATCAACCGCAAGGTGCTGGTGGAGAAGGTGACCCAGGCGGGAGAAAAGCCGGCCCTGGGCTTTGTGCCCTACGGGATTCCCGACGCCTTGCCGCAGAACGACTTCCGTCAGGTAGGCGGAGACCTGTTCCCCGACGGGGACGTCGCGCAGGCCCAAAAGCTCCTGGCCGAGGCGGGATACCCCGGGGGCAATGGATTCCCCAAACTCACCCTGCTCTACAACAACCAGGAGAACCACAAGCTGATGGCGGAGGCCATCCAGGAGATGTGGCGCAGCGGCCTGGGCATCCAGATCGAGCTCCGGGGCGAGGAGTGGCAGTCCTACCTGGACAGCCTCGACGGCCAGCGTTTCGATATCGCCTGGACGGGCTGGCAGCCCGACTACCTCGATCCCATGACCTTCATGGAACTGAACACCAGCGACAACAGCAACAACCTGGGGGCCTGGTCCAACCCCGAGTACGACCGGCTGATCAACCAGGCCAAGGAAAGCGGCGACCAGAAGACCCGGATGGATTCCATGCACGCGGCGGAAAAGATCCTCATGGACGAGATGCCGGTCGTCCCCATCTACAGCTACGTCAACCCCTCCCTCTACAAGCCCGGGGTCAAAGGGGTGTTCTACCCGCTGCTGGGGAGTTACCAGGAGTTTAAGTGGGGATACGTCGAGTAAAAAGCTATGCTGACATTCCTGTTGCGGAGAATGCTGACCATAATCGCCGCGGTGCTGCTGGTCTTCACCGTTACCTTCATCTTTTCCCTGGCCCTGCCGGGGGGGCCGTTTAACGAGGACAAGAACCCTCCCCCCCAGGTCAGGGAGTACCTCCGCGAGAGGTATCACCTGGACGACCCGCTGGGCAAGCAGTACCTGGACTACCTCGGCTCGGTCGTCCGGCTGGACCTCGGTGCCTCCTTCAAGTACCAGGGGCGGTCGGTCAAGGAAATAATCACCGAAGGGGCCAAGGTCTCGGCGGCGCTGGGGGCTGTGGCCCTGCTGCTGGCCCTGGGCGCGGGCCTCGGCATCGGGGCCGCCATGGCCCTGACGCGGCGTCCCTGGATAGAGAAGACACTGTCGTTCCTGGTCGCGATCGGCCTATCCCTGCCCAGCTTCGTGCTGGCGGGATTTTTATTGTACATCTTCGCCTATAAACTGCGATGGCTGCCGCCGGCGATGTGGGGCACCCCCCAGCAGGCGGTCCTGCCGGCCCTGGCCCTCGCGGCCTGGCCCGCCGCCACCATCGCGCGCCTCAGCCGGGAGACGATCCGGGACGTGATGCGGCAGCCCTTCATCCTGGCCGCCCGGCTCAAGGGGCTCCCCCGCCCCTTCCTGCTGGTGCACCACGTGTGCCGCAACGCGGCGATCCCCATCCTGGCATACCTGGGTCCGATCATCGCCGCCACCCTGACCGGGAGCTTCGTGATAGAATACATCTTCGCGGTTCCCGGGATCGGCCGGCACTTCGTTTACAGCGTGATGAACCGGGACTACCCGCTGATCATCGGGCTGACCGTCTTCTACAGCTCCCTGTTCATGGCCGTGAACCTGCTGGTGGACCTGGTCATCCTCTGGGCAGACCCCCGGATAAGACTCTACAAGGCAAGGTAAGCAGATGAGAAACCCCGGATCGATAAACCCGAGAAACCTGCCGTACCTCCTCCCTGTCTGCCTGACGGTCCTGATCGTCGGCCTGGTCCTGGTCGCGCCGCTGTTCTTTTCCTACGAATACTACCAGCAGGACCTGTCGATCTGCGACCAGCCCCCCAGCGGAGAACACCCGATGGGTACCGACAGCCTGGGGCGGGACCTCCTCGCCCGGGTGGGGTACGGGCTGCGGATATCCCTGTCGCTGGGGGTAATAACCGCCCTGGGGGTGGTGCTGATCGGGGTGCCCTACGGGATGCTGTCGGGTATGCTGGGCGGCTGGGTTGACGAGATCGCCATGCGGCTGATCGACGCCATCAACACCGTCCCCACCGCACTTTACATCATCCTGCTGGTCGCCGTGAGGCCGGGACTGGAGAGCCTGATCGCCGCCCTGGTGCTGACCTCCTGGATGCCCCTGGCCCGGGTGGTGCGCGGCCAGGCGCTGAAGCTCAAGGAGGAAAGGTTCGTCGAAGCCGCCCGCATCCTGGGTGCCTCACAGTGGCGGATAGCGGCCCGGCACATACTCCCCCACACCCTGGGGACCACCGCCGCCATGGCCGCCATCGCCATCCCGGAGGCCATCTTCACCGAGGCCTGGCTGAGCTTTTTAGGCCTGGGGGTGCAGGCCCCGGCGGCCAGCCTGGGGACGCTGGTCAGCGACGGTTTCGGGGCGCTGAGGACCTCCCCCTGGCAGCTGCTGTTCCCGTCCCTGGTGCTGTTTTTAGTCATCTACGGATTCAACACCCTGAGCGGGGTGATCGAACCCGAGAAAGGTTGAGCGACCCATGTCCAGCGATGCCGTTCTGCAGATCGACAACCTCCGGGTATCCTACCGGCAGGGCCGGGCATACCACCCGGCCCTGGAAGGAATCTCCCTGGACCTCCGGGCCGGTGAGGCGGCGGCCCTGATCGGTGAATCCGGCGGAGGCAAGACCACCCTGGCCCACGCTATCGTCGGCTGCCTCCCGGCGGACGCCCGGGTAGAAGGCTCCATCAGGCTCGAAGGCCGGGAACTGGGGCGCCCCGACGACCCGGGGGAGAGGGAGTACCGGGGAAAGAAGATCGGCATGGTCTTCCAGCAGCCCGAATCCTACCTGAACCCCCTGCGGCCGGTAGCGAAACAGGTGATGGAGGCCCCGGTCTATCACCGCCGGTGGACGCGCGCCGAGGCCCCCGACCGGGCCCGGGAACTCCTGGAAACCGTCGGTCTGCCCCAGATAGAGCAGAGGATGTGGGATTACCCCTTCCAGTTCAGCGGCGGTATGAACCAGCGGGTCGCCTGGGCGGCCGCGCTCGCCTGCCGGCCGAGCCTGCTGGTCCTGGACGAGGCGACCAGCTTCCTGGACCCCGAGGCGCGGCGTGAGATCGGCCAGCGGGTGGATTACCTGAAGAAAGAGTGGCGGATGGGAGTGCTGATAATCTCCCACGACCTGACCGGGGTGGCGGACCTGGCCGACCGGGTGCTGGTCATGCGGAAAGGAAACATCATCGAGGCCGGCCCCACTGACCGGGTATTGAGGTCCCCCCGGGAGGAGTACACCCGGGAGATGGTGGAGGCTGCGCTGGAGGAAGGTTCACTGCGGTTATGATCGAAGGAATCGCGTTGACCAAAAGATACCAGAAGGGGCTGCCCCCGGTGCTTGAGGACGCCAGCATCGGGATAGAGGCGGGCGAGACCGTCGGCCTGGTAGGGCCCAGCGGCGGCGGCAAAACCACCCTGGGCAAGGTCCTGATCGGGATAGTGAGGCCTGACCGGGGATCGGTCCGCTTCCGGGGACAGGACGTCTGGGCGTGCGGCCTGACCGGAAAGAAGTGGTACCGCCGGCTGAACCAGATGGTGCTGCAGGACCCCCTGGCGTCCCTGAACCCCCGTCTGAAGATAAGCGAACTGCTGGAAGAAGGTCTCCGCATCCACCAGCACGAGATGTCGCTGAACTCCGCCGGGAACCGGAAATCCCTTATCGAAAGGATGCTGGACACAGTCGAGCTCAGCCCAGCGCTGCTTCCCCGCTGCCCCGGCGAGGTCAGCGGCGGGCAGAGACAGAGGGTGGCCATCGCCCGGGCCCTGGCGCTCCGTCCCGAATTCCTGGTGCTGGACGAACCCTTCTCCTCCCTGGACGTCATCAGCCGCCGGGGCATCTCCCGGGTCATCCGGGCGATACAGCGGGAAGGCGGCACATCACTGCTGATAATCTCCCACGACCGGCACCTGGTGGACCGGCTCTGCGGAAAGGTCTACCATCTCCAGGACGGGCGCCTGCGCACCGAAGCGGACTGATAATGCCAAAATACGACCCGGGCCATCCCGCGAAATACCCGGTTATCCAATTCTCTCCACGTTCCCCACAATTTCAGCATGTCGATAAATGCTTTTTTATAGGAAGATTTGACAAAAGTATTTATATTTTTCTCTCCCGGTCTTAAACTAATAATTACCATTAAATGGAAGAAGGAGGGATTATCCATGCGTTGGCTCAGCAAAATTCCATTCAAACTTATTTTGGTAGTTTGTTTAATCTTGGCTGCCGGGGCGGGGAGAAAATGGTAAAATAGAATAGGGTCTGGTACATTTTACGAAGCTGGCCCCGCGAGGGCCAGTTTTATTTAGGAGCATAAGACTTTTGGAGGTCGAAAAATCCGGATTTTTAAGCGAATACTCCGCGGCTTCCCGGTTTTATATCCTGATCGTCGCGATAGGCGGTGCGATAACCGCCTATTACAGTGTGCTGGATTTCAAAGGCGTTTTCTGGTTCGAGCTGGTGGTCTGGCTGGGTTTCTTCATCCTCTCCGAGTGCTGGCCGGTCACCCTGATCACCGAGGACCAGATCACTATATCGTTCGTGCTGCACATCTCCGCGGTCGTGATCATCGGCGTACCCGCCGCCGTCCTGCTGGCGGGGATTTCCAGCCTGCTGGTGGAGCTGTTCTCCCGCAAGCCGATCGTCAAGACCGTCTTCAACTGTTCGCAGTACATGATCTCGGTGTTTGCCACCGGATTCGTCTACTACCAGCTCCTGGGCCTGGGCCCTGACGTGTACTTCAACATGCACCTGGACCTGTTGGCCTTCGCCGCCTCCGCCGCCGCCTACTTCATCGTCAACACCTTCATGGTGACGATAGTCGTATCCCTTACCCAGCGGCTGCACATCCTCGACGTGATAGCCGAAGACCTCCCGATGATCGTCTTCTACTTCGGGGCCACGGTCTGCCTGGGGGTGCCGCTGGTCCTCATCTATCGGATGAGCCCCCCGGCCACCATCCTGCTGACGCTTCCGCTGGTGCTGGCCCACTACTCCTTCCGCCAGTACCTGTTGATACGCATCGAGTCGCGGGAGACCATCGAGCTGCTGGCTGACATGATCGACCAGCGGGACACCTATACCGCCCGCCACTCCTCCCGGGTAGCCCATTACGCCCTGGAGGTGTCCAAGCGGATGCACCTCACGGTCAAGGAGATGAACGACATCTACTACGCGGCCCGGGTCCACGACCTGGGCAAGATCGGGATACCCGACGCGGTGCTGCAAAAGCCTGACCGGCTGACCCAGCAGGAACTGTCCGTGATGCAGCGCCACGCCGAACTCGGCTATAACGTCCTGAGCCGCATCCGCTTATATGCCAGGTCCGCCCGCTACGTGTACAGCCATCACGAGCGTCCCGACGGCTGCGGGTACCCCCGGGGGCTCAGAGAGTCGGAGATTCCGAAAGGTTCGCAGATCATCGCGGTCTGCGACGCTTACGACGCCATGACCAGCGACCGCCCCTACCGCAAGGCCCTGAGCCGGGAAAAAGCCATCGCCGAGCTGCAGAAGCACTCCAACACCCAGTTCTTCCAGGAGGTGGTCACCGTCCTGCTCGAGGTGCTGCGGGATGAGAAGAGTCCCGAGACATCCTCCTGGCCTGAGTACTACCAGTATGACTGATACCCAGAGGTGAAGCGGTTGTTCCTGATCTACGCCGTTATTATCGGTCTGCTGCTCGGGTGGGCGCGCGGCGGCCGGGTAAAAAACCTGGAACTCCTGGAGATAAAAAAAGGCGGATGGGCGGTCGCGGCGCTGGCCATCCAACTGGTCATATTCACCCCCCTGGCCCGTGGATTCACCAGCTGGGTAGTCCCCCTGCACCTGGTGTCCTATCTCATGCTCGGGGTCTTCCTGTTCTTCAACATTGGATTAAAAGGCTTCAAGACCGTCGCCCTCGGGTGGGCGGCCAACTTCACCGTCATAGCCGCCAACCGCGGCTACATGCCGGCCGACCTGGACCTGGTGTCCCGGATCGCCTCCCAGTCGGTGGTCAGCTCATACGAGGCGGGCGGGACCATGAACAACTCCGCCGTCCTGGGCGAGTCCTCCCGGCTGCCCTGGCTGGGCGACATTTTCGCCCTCCCGTCCTGGGTGCCCCTGGCCAACGTCTTCAGCCTCGGCGACCTGTTCATCGCCCTGGGCTGCCTGATAATCATCAGCACCGGGATGGTGAAACGCTCTTAGGCATGCCACACGCCTTTCCGCCTTATTCAACCTTTAAGCAGGTCTTTAGTCCCCAGGATACAAAGATCACCAGATATATTGTTTGAACTGTCAGCAACACCAGAGACGGTTCTCCTCCTAGTACAACGGCGCGAAGCCCCTGGCTGGCCGGGGTCAGCGGCAGCAGCTTGATCAGCTGCGAAAAAGGGGATGGTATACTGTCCACCGAGAAGAAAGTTCCGCAGATAAAAATCATGGGTGTGATAACGTAGTTGTTAAACCGGGCCATGTCTGGGTGAGATCTTATTTTAAGGGCCACCAGAAATCCCAGGCTCGAAAAAATCAGACAGTTTAGAACCAGGATTACAAAAAACCAGGCGTTAACGAGTAAATTGGCCTGGAATATCCAGGCTACAACTATCAATACAGCCGCGGCGTACAGCCCCCTGATCGACCCGGCCAGGATCTTCCCGGCCGCGTAGGAGTATACGGTTATAGGTGCGACCAGGTATTCCTCAAGTGTTTTGTCGTAGAGGCGGGCGATAGTGAGCGGAGTGGAAACCGCGTTGAAACTGACGTTCATGGTGCTCAACGCTACTACCCCGGGTACGATATAATCCAGGTATGCCACCCCGTTCAGGCTTACGCTCTTGCCGAGTCCCAGACCGAAGGCGACCAGGTATAAAAGCGGCATGACCATCGCTCCGGTCGTGATGGTCAGCCACCGTCGCTTAAAAAAAAGATACTCTCGCCACAGAACCGCTTTTAATCCAGGCACTAAGCGCTCACTCTTTCTTCGGTCAGCCTTACGAATACGTCCTCCAGCCGGGTTTGGCGAACGGTGAACTCTTCCTGCAGCGTACTGGCATACTCCAGCGCTTCCGGCCTTGAGTTAAAGAAACTCAGGTTCGTCCTTTCGTTAGAGAACCGCTCCACCACCACCGGTCCCACCACGCCGGCCAGTTCATCCGGCGAACCTTCCATGATCAGCCCGCCTTTTTTTAATAACCCGATCCGGGAGCACAGTTTCTCTGCTTCCTCCAGGTAATGGGTGGTCAGCAGGATGGTTATCCCTTTGGCGTTCAGGCTTTTTAAAAGGTCCCATACCTTGCGCCTCGTAAATACGTCAAGACCAACGGTGGGCTCGTCTAGAAGCAGGACCCTGGGGTTATGCATCAGGGCTCTGATGATCAGCACCTTTCGCTTCATCCCGCCGGACAGAGTGTTGACCACTGCCGCAGCCTTTTCTTCGAGGTCTGCAAAAGCGAGCAGCTCCTCTATCCTCTTCAGGGTCTGCCCGGGCGGCATACCGTGAAGCATCGCGTGCAGGCGCAGGTTTTCTGTCACTGTCAGCTCTGGCTCAAGGTTAACGTGCTGGGGCACCAGACCCAACTCAGCCTTGAACCGGGTCTCATTGCGGTGGACGCGGCAGCCGTTTACCGATATCCGGCCTTTGGTCGGACTGGTTAAAGCGGTGATCATCCGGATCGTAGTTGTCTTGCCTGCTCCGTTTGGCCCGAGCAGCCCATAGAATTCCCCGGGCTCGAGGTGCAGAGAGAGATTATCTACCGATACTGTTTCGGGGTAGACCTTAGTAACATTCTCAAGCCTTATCATTGCCGAAGACCTCTTCCGCCTTTTTCTTGGCCAGCACCGTAGTAAGGTAATCGGGTTTTCTTTCCCCCACGTTATCTAGATTGTAGATGACATCTTCCCCGTCAAGCCCGCACCGGCTTATCATAACCGCGTTTTCGTTCAACCCGAATTCTTTCATCTGGGCGACAACCTGGCGGTGGT
Organism: Bacillota bacterium; assembly: GCA_013178275.1. Lineage (GTDB taxonomy): Bacteria > Bacillota > Ch66 > Ch66 > Ch109 > Ch109. The sequence continues at coordinate 98,334 of JABLWZ010000007.1, forward strand.
TTTTATAAACCTTCATCAGTACCAGGTTATCGCTGTATTTAAAGACGCTCTCCAGTTTTTGATAATCGCTGGTAGCCGGGACTATACTCAATACCTCGTTGCCGTCAGCCAATGGGAACCCGGCCCGGCTGGCAGCGGCGCAGAAAGAGGTAACCCCGGGAACAGCCTCGATCTCGACGTCACTTTGTTTAAGAAGTCGGTAAACATGTATGTAGGTGCTGTACAGCATAGGGTCTCCGAGGGTCAGAAAAGCCACGTTTTTTCCCGCTTCCAGCAGCAGCCGGATGGTGTTCCGGTTTTTCTCCCAGGCTCCCGCTAAATCACTTTCGTCAAAAACCATCGGGAATACCAATTCCAGCACCACTGCGTCCGGGCCGATGTAGGGACGGGCGATTGAAAGCGCGGTGCTTTCGTCTTTCTTTTCCGTGCGGGGTGCGACGATCACTTCTGCCTCTCTAAGGATTCTTACTGCTTTAAGGGTAATCAGTTCAGGGTCACCGGGCCCAACTCCCACACCATAAAATTTACCTTTCGCAAGCATTATGCCCTCCAGAAGGTGTTTTTTTATAATCCTTAAAGTACTTTCTGATTGCTCATACCATCATCGCATTCGCACCACCTCTTTCACCGGGGGTCAGGGAGCAGGTTCAGGCAGAACCTCCTCGTGGCGGAATCCTGCTTGATTTCAACCCGTACTTTAAATACTTCTCTGATAACTTCTTCGTTAAAAACCCGCTCGGCCGGTCCCTCGCAAAAAACCCGGCCGTCGTTCAGGTACATAAAATAATCGCAGAAAATGCCGGCGAGGTTCAAATCATGCATAACGGCGATCACCGTTAGACCTCGCTCTCTTTTCATCTGGTTGATAAGGTTGAGCAGCTCCAGTTTGTAGCAGATATCCAGGTTGGATGTGGCCTCGTCCAGGAACAGCACCTGAGGCGTCTGGGCCAGGGCGCGGGCCAGGATTACCCGTTGGCGTTCGCCGCCGCTCAGGCTGGTGACCGGCTTTTCGGCGAATTCCAGCACCCCGCATTGTCTCATGCAGTCGAAGACGATCTCCAGGTCTTCTTCCCGCAGCCTCGACAGCCTGCCCAGGTGCGGTTTGCGTCCCATCATCACGATCTCCTGAACCGTGAAAGGGAAGTTAACCGGGTTGTCCTGCGGCACCACGGCGAAACTGCGGGCGATTTCCGCCCTTTTGCAGCGGTTTAATTCCCGGCCGCCCCAAACGACGCTGCCGTAAGACGGCCTCAGAACGCCGCACAGGAGATTGACCAGGGTGGTCTTGCCGCTTCCGTTGGGCCCCAGAATCCCGTAAAATCCCCCCTCCCGGAAGTGCAGGCTGATTTCATGAAGGGCGGGGTGATCACCGTAGCAAAAGCCCAGCCTATTCGTTCTGATAAGGTCAGGGTCTGTCAAAACATCCTCCTAATAGACCTGCTTCTTGGCCTTGAGCCGGAAAATGTAGCAGAAAAAAGGCCCGCCCAGCAGGGTGGTGAGGACGCCGACCGGCACCTCGGCAGACAGCAGGTTTTTCGCCATGGCGTCAGCTGCGGTCAGCAGCAGCGCCCCTCCCAGCGCGGACAAGGGGATCAGCACCCGGTGGTCGGGACCGACCAGCATCCTCATCAGGTGGGGTACGATCAGCCCCACGAAGCCGATGATCCCGGCGACCGAAACGCAGGCGGCAGTTATCAGAGAAGCAGTTACCAGTAAAACCGTGACGACCAGCTTGTCGTTCACACCCAGCTGCCGGGCGGACCTGACTCCCAGACTCAGTATATTGAGGTCGTCGGCATAATAGCAGCAGACCACCATGCCGACCAGCACCGGGGGCAGACACAGCAGAACGTGGCTCCATCCCCGCGACGCGAAACTGCCCATCAGCCAGAATACAATCGAACTCACCCCTTCGCCGGCCAGGCTCTTCAGGAAGCTGATGGCTGCGGAAAGGATCGCGCTGATGATCACGCCCGCCAAAATCAGATTGGTGACCGCCAGGGTGCCGTGGAACGAGGCGATTCCGTAGACGGCCCCCATGGCCGCCAGCGCCCCGGCCAAAGCGAACAGCGAAGTGGTGAGCACACCCAGGTCGCCCGGCAGGGAGACACCGAAAAAAATAGCCAGGGTGGCTCCGAAAGCCGCCCCGGTAGAAACGCCCAGCGTGTAGGGGTCAGCCAGCGGGTTCATCAGCAGCCCCTGGAGGACCGCCCCGGCGCTGGCCAGTCCGGCTCCCACGATAACCGCTACCATGATCCGCGGCAGCCTGATATCCAGGATCACCGCCCGGTGCACCTCGTCTATCCCGGCAGCCGACCCTCCCCCGGTTTGAAAGACGGATAAAAGCAGACTCACGATCTCACGCGGCGGTATCTTTATAACCCCCAGCCCGACGATGAACAGGCAGCCCAGGACCACAAGGCAGCCCATGATAAGCAGTGCCAGTATCTTTCTTCTTTCCCGCTTCCTATGGCGTAAAAACAATTCGTTCTGCATAAATCCCGCGTCACTGTTTTAATGCGGCCGCTTTTGCCAGGGCATCCAAAACCTCGCTCCCGGCGGCCGGGTCCTCCGGCCGGAAAAACCCCCTGGCGTCCAGGTCCATAACCCCGTTTTGGCAGACCAGTTCCGCCATCCTCGCATTTTGGATCTTTTCTAAGTCGTTGATCGCAATTTTTTGCTTTCCTTCGTCCAGATCGAACATCCTACAGACGATGCCGGCCAGTTCGTCCCGGGTGACCGGCTTTTCCGGGTCGAAAACAGCCGCATCTGCCTTCATGGCTCCGGTCAGCACCGCCGTCTCGATGTAGTCGAAGTACGGGTGGCCGGTTTTCACGTCCACAAAGCCGCCATAAACATGGCTCTCCTTTTTGGCCTGATATGATTTGCTGGTCGGGGTAAAAATCGGCAGGTGCTTGAATTTTACAATCACCTCCGCCATTTCCTGCCGGCTGATCCGCCCCTGCTCCTTGTACCGCGACAGGTCGTCGAAGGTGTCGGGGTAAAGCATCCGAGCCAGTTCCCGCACGCCTCTGGCAAAGCTGAAGGTGGGACTGGAAATCAGCTTTTCATCGATGTTGAATACCTTGTCTTCCTTGACCGCCTTGATCGTGCCAAAACCCGGCCGGGTCTTGATGGCCTGCGGGGTCCCCCCGGCATTCATCGACCCCCGCTGCGCGATATAAACATCAATTTCACCGGCGTGGGCCAGTATCTTCTCGGTTCCGTAAGGCGCGATGCTGCTGCCCTCCCTGATGGGCTGCACGTCGGAGGCGATGTTTACACCCCCCGCCAACCTCAAAGCGGTGGCCGCCATGCAATCGGTGGTGATCGTACGGTACTCGGTCTCCGTGGCCTCGAAGAACACCTTCTTTTTAGGCAGAACGGAGGTGCTGTCCTCTATGGCCTTCAAGCTTCGATGAAAATCCTGCAGCAGACTGGCGGCCTCCTTTTCCCTTCCGGTCAGGACGCCCAGTTTATTGATGTAATCATCGAACTGTTCGAACCGCTCCGGGTACAGGCAGACTACGTTTACACCCGCGTTTTCCAGGGCCCTCACAAAATCAGGGGCATTCTCTTTAACAAAGGGCCGGATGAGCACCAGGTCCGGTTTAGCCGCGATGATCTTCTCCGGGTCCTCCCGGTAATCGTAGGCCGGTTTTTGAACCGCTTCCGGGGGATAAGACTCGTTAACGTATACCCCAACGATTTCTTCATTCAGTCCCAGGCTGAAAAGATTCTCGGTATGGGCCGTGTAAAGGGAAATAATCCGGCGGGCCGGCTCTTCCATAACGATCGTTTTGCCCAAGTCGTCGGTTATGCTGATTTTTCCCTCGTTTTTTCCCGGCGTGACCCCGGAGCACGCGGAAAGCATCGTTAACAAAAAAACAGCGGTTATTAAAAAAGCGATCTTTCTCATATACCCTCCAATCAATCGAGCAAACAGGCAATTGTTTGCTCGATTGATCTTATTATCGGTGTGCTGCTTTGGCCAGCGCGGTTTTGACGCTAATTACCGGGCGCTTCCTAGGGAGCCGGGTGCGCGGCCATCTCCGCCAGCACGTCTCTAACGTTGTTCACGTACATATCCTGGAAAGCCGGGTTTTCTCCCAGGCCGTGCAGATAGGTCTCCACGACGTAGCCTTCCTTCGTGAGCTGGCTCTTCCAGGAGTCTTCCTCGTCACCGGCCATGTCGTTGTTGGCGTGGTCCCCGGCCACCAGCATGAGAGGCATCAGGGTCACTTTCTTTATTCTCTTTTCCTTAAGCTTTCTCTTCACATCGTCCAGCGAGGGATACCCCTCGACAGTCCCCACCAGGACGTTGCCCAGTCCGTGGTCGTTCAGCACGCTCTGAAAACAGGCGTAAGAGGCGTCGCTGGGATGAGGAGTGCCGTGCCCCATCAAAACCACAGCCGAATCTGCGGTCATGGCCGGAAGCTGCTTTTTCAAAGCCTCCACGGCTAGCACGTAGCTGTTGGGGTATTCCCGGCCGTCCGTGTATTCGCCGCCCAGGGAATACAGGATAGACCTGCCCACGGCTATCTGCTTAAAAGAACCGCTGTATTTATTAACTATATTGACGACATCGTCGTATTCCGCGCCGGTGATTATATGTAGCGGCTGTACCAGCACATGCGTGTAGCCTTCCTGCTTCAGGTTGATCAGCGCCTGTTCGGGCGTGTCAATGAACAGTTTATCCCTTTCCGCCAGTTTCTTGATGATGATGTCCGAGGTAAATGCTCGGCGGACCGTATAATCTTTGAAATTTGCTTTGATCTTGTTTTCCACGCTGTCGATGTTCGCTACCCGGGCGTCGTTGTAGCTGGTTCCAAAACTCACCACCAGGATGGCCTTTTTATCGGCCTGGACCGTCGGGGACCCGGTCTCATCAGCGCTTTTAACAGGCTGGACGCTGTATCCCGCTGATAACACTACCATTAAGGCAAACGCGAGAAGCAGTCTGACTATTCTTTTAGTATTATTCATGTTATTCACCTCATTTTTTTATTTACCGTATAAAAAATCCTCTAAAAAGTGTCTGCACCATCCTCCCATGAATGGGTTTAAATAAAAATCCCCTAACCATAGAGGCTAGGGGATAGTTATAACCCATCAGATCCTGACGCTTTAATCAGAAAATGACCCCTCCCTCCGAAGGTATACTACCAAGCAGGTCTCCTGACTCGCGTTCATCCTACTCCCCAAACCTTCCCAGGATTTACCCAGTGGCTACGCTAGGGTTTCGTCACGCTCACAGTAGCGGGGGCTGTAGTGGATTCGCACCACTTTCCCTTTATTCCACAGGTGGAATACTTGGCGTTTATTTATATAATTTTACCATATTATACCATATTATTTGGTAGGTGAAAAGTGCCGTTTAAGGTTTAACGCTCGATCCCGTCTCGGGCCGGCACTCCCTGCTGGTAGTAGTGCTTGACCTCCACCATCTCCGTCACCAGGTCCGCCGCCTCGATGACTTCGGCTGGTGCGTAGCGGCCGGTGAAAACTATCTCCACCCCGTCGGGTTTCGATCTTATGACGTCCAGCATTTCTTCGGCTGAGATCAGGTTATACCAGTGGGAGGTATTGATTTCATCGAAAACCACGATATCGTATTCACCCGAACACATCGCTTTTTTAGCCTTTTCCAGCCCCTCGCGCGCCATCTTGATGTCTTCTTCTTTAGGAGGGTGCTTGACGTGGATAAAGGTGTCTTTGCCGTACTGCTCGATGGTGATGAACGGCTGGCAGAGACCTGCCGATACCAGCTCCGCGTACTTCTGGCCCTTCATGAACTGCCCGATGTAGGTCTTTAGCCCCCTTCCCATCGCCCGGAAGGCCAACCCCAGGGCCGCGGTGGTTTTTCCCTTGCTGTTCCCCGTATAGACCTGGACGTAGCCTTTTCTCAGCATCTCTTTATTCATGTGCTCAATCCCCCTCATCCCAGAATACAAAGCTTATCACCCCCTAAATCAGCCCGTGAAATACTTATCCACAGAAGGAAGGAGAAAACAAGATATACCTGAGACCTCTCAGGTACCACCCTTCCCTCCGAAAGAACCGGGCGGGTTCTATGTCCCGGGGCCGGTCCTCCTCCACAGGATTTCACCGGCGCGTTTTTTGTTGAGTGCCCTGGTTATAATCGGCAGCAGGTAAAGCTGGGTTCCCGGCAGACAGCTTAAACCCAGCATGTAAAGGTCCTCACCCGCGGCGGAGTTCGCTTCCGGTGCCGAGGCCGCCTGAACGTCTTTAAATACTATTTCAAACCCAAGGTCGTGGAAGCTTTTCGCTGAACACGTATCGCCTTGACTATGCGCCTCGGATCCGTTTTTAGTTATGGTGCGGCGGATTCTTTTCCCGATCACGCTTGTTCCTCCCGCCTGCCGGCAACGGTGTCTTATCTCCAGCGAAAAAACAATAGTTCCCTGACCCAAAGAGGTCAGGGAACCCTGAAAACCTTAACCTAATAAACCCAAACCGGCCCTTCCCTCCGAAGAATACCACCAGGCAGGTCTCCTGACTCGCGTTCATCCTACTCCCAAACCTTCCCAGGAAAGGCTCCCAGTGGTTTATCTTGGTTTCGTCACGCTCACAGTAGCGGGGGCTGTAGTGGATTCGCACCACTTTCCCTTTTCACATCGATAAAGAATGACCTGGCGTTTTGAGATATGTGGTTGTGTAAATTATTATAGCCCGGGTGCTAAATACTGTAAATACCAAAATCAGTTGCCCTCAGCCGGTGTACCATCGTACGCTACCTCCTCGGCAGGTAATTCAGCGGGTTGGTCGTCTTCCCCTTCAGGTAGATCTCGAAGTGCAGGTGGGACCCGCGGGAGTTCCCCGAGTTGCCCACCTCGGCGATCTCCTGCTCCGCGTTCACCTGGTCGCCCACCTTCACCAGCAGGCGGGAGGCGTGGGCGTAAAGGGAGACCATGCCGTTGCCGTGGTTGATCACCACGGTCCGGCCGTACACCGGCCGCACCCCGGCGAAAGCCACCCGGCCTCCCGCCGCCGCCAGTATCGGGTCACCGGTCTTTCCCGCGATATCCAGCCCATGGTGGAAACCGTCCGCATCCTTCGCGCCGTAGCCCAGCGTGATGGCGCCGACCAGGGGCCATTGCCAGCTCAATGACTCCTCCTGGCCTTCCGCCGGCAGGCTGCCCGAGGGCAGCCAGTTCAGCCCCTCGTCCAGCGCGCCCACCGGCCACTCCGCGCTACGGCTCGAGAGGTCGGGCTGCATCACCGAAACCGGGACCGCCCCCACCGGCCGCTCCACCAGCACATCCGCCGGGTTCTTACCGGCGCCCGACCCTGGTATCTTCAGCTTCTGCCCCACCCGGATAAGCTCCGGGTTCACGATCCCGTTTATCCGTACCATTTGATTCACGTCTACCTTAAAACTGCGCGCGATGCGATACAGGTTGTCCCCCGGGCGCACCTCGTACAGCGTGAACTCCTCATCCGGCTTCACCTCCGCGGCGCCGCCGGTATCCATCTTCGACGCCGCCGGCTGGGTGAATGGTAAAAGACTGGGTGCTATCTGGGACTGCAGCGGCCCGATGGCCAGGATCAGCCCGGCCAGCAGCAGTATCAACCACCGCCTGGACCAGACACTCGAACTCCGCCAAGCCGTTTTCAATGAGAATCCTCCATTTCAGAAACTTACCCCGTCCAGCGGCCGGGGATTCTTTTACTATTTTTACAGTATTGCCGAATTCTATATCATTCATACCGTTTCTGCCACTTACTGGAAGGCCCGGGCTGTATTAATATATGGTTAAAATCAAAGGTTTATAACCATAAAAAAACCACCGGTCCCTTGCCCGGTGGCACAAACAGTCCAGCATATTAGATTACTTCACATGACCCGGCGCTACCCCCTACCGGCTACTCCCCGTTCCCCTTGAAGTCTTTCAGCCGGGTCTTCGGTTCGTGGTATCGGCGGTAGTAGTGGGTCAGGGTGGTGTAGGTGAAGAGCCGGTTCAGCAGCGGGACGCGGATCAGCCAGTTGAAGAGACGGTAGGCCGCGTAGACGGAAAGCAGGAAGTAACCATAGTTGATGACCTTCAACGGCCAGTTCCCGACCGCGGACTGGGGTAAAAACCGGTTCAGCCACTGCAGCAGGTAGTAACCGACCGGGACCGAGGCCAGGAAGCTGAGCAGCACCACCAGGGGCTGGCTCGCCTCGACCGCCTGCCGGGGGCAGAAACCCATGCAGCGCATACAGCTCTCGCAGGAGAAGCTCCAGTAGGGGCGCGGGTTCCGGCCGCCCTCCATCCGAAGCGAGCGGGTGGGGCAGTTTTTGGCGCAGAGGCCGCAGCCGTCGCATTTCTCTGAGGCGAAGAAGATCTTGGCCAAGAAAAACCGGCCGTAGAGGAGGTAGCCGAGCGAGACCGGGATGAGCGCGATCCCCAGCAGCAGCGGAATTATGCCCCCGAGCCGGCGCCGGCCCGCCAGCAGCCCCTTGAACCAGGCGGCGGTCTTCACCCGGGCCCGCTCGATGATGGCGGAAACATTCGTGGGGTGCAGTCCCCAGTGCAGGGACATCCAGTTGGAGGGCATATCGATCCCCTGCACCCCCCGCAGGCAATAGCCCTTGAGCAGCAGGATCAGGCCGATCAGGTAGCCCGCGGTGCCCTCCAGCCCCGGTATAAACCAGACTATCCTTATCCCGGCGCGGGTAGGGGTGACGAAGGCGTGGGTTCCACGGCGGCGGGGGAGTTTCAGCGCGAAGTGGATGACGCGCCAGGGGGCGGTAAAACCGTGGGTCGGGAAGGCCAGCCCCAGGAGGTGGCCCGGGCCTTCCCCTATCTCGGTATCGGGTTTGGCCTGCTCGACGCTCCTGACCAGAGAGGCGGTCCCCTGCGACGCCGCCTCTTCTCCCATCCAGGTGGCCGTGCGATAAGAGTTCCCGGTACCGCTGAAGTAGTAGATAGTAGCGCTTTGATAGCTTATAGCTGGCACCGCCTTTCGACGGCCGGCCTCAACCGTACGGCAGGACTGTACTCAGTCGCCTATGCTCCCCATAAACATCTTGGTCATGCCCCGGATCAGGTCGCGGTTGGTGCGGGTCTTTCTCATGGCATCGAGCAGCAGCTCCATGACCTCCGAGGTACCCTGCTGGGCGAAGCTGCGGCGGAAGGCCCAGATCGCGTCCAGCTCCTCCTTGCTCATCAGCAGCTCCTCGCGGCGGGTGCTGGAGCGCTTGATGTCGATGGCGGGGAACACCCGTTTCTCCGCCAGCTTGCGGTCTAGTACCAGTTCCGAGTTGCCGGTGCCCTTGAACTCCTCGAAGATCACATCGTCCATGCGGCTGCCGGTCTCCACCAGCGCGGTGGCGAGGATGGTGAGGCTCCCGCCTTCCTCGATCTTGCGGGCCGCCCCGAAAAACCGCTTCGGCTTGTGCAGCGCGGTGGGGTCCACACCACCCGACAGGGTCCTTCCGCTGGGGGGGACCACCAGGTTGTGGGCCCGCGCCAGGCGGGTGATGCTGTCCAGCAGGATGACCACGTCCTTCTTGTGCTCCACCAGCCGCTTGGCCCTCTCCAGCACCATCTCCGAGACCTTCACGTGGTTCTCGGGCGGCTCGTCGAAGGTCGAGGCGATCACCTCGCCCTGCACCGAGCGCTGCATGTCGGTGACCTCCTCGGGGCGCTCGTCGATCAGCAGCACGATCAGCTCGATTGAAGGGTCGTTGGTGGTTATCGCGTTGGCGATCTTCTGCAGCAGGATAGTTTTCCCCGCCTTGGGAGGAGACACGATCAGCCCGCGCTGACCCTTGCCGATAGGCGAGATCAGGTCGATGATGCGAGTCGGGAAATCGGTGGGAACCGTCTCCAGCTTGATCCGCTCGATCGGGTGGATCGGAGTCAGGGCCTCGAAACCGACGCGCTCCGCCGCCGCCTCGGGAGAAAAGCCGTTGACCGATTCCACCCGCAGCAGGGCGTAAAACCGCTCGTTCTCCTTGGGCGGCCGCACCTGGCCGGCCACCCGGTCCCCGGTCCGCAAGTCCAGCCGGCGGATCTGGGAAGGGGATACATAGATGTCCTCGTGACTGGGCAGGTAGGCAAAGGGACGCAGGAATCCGTAGCCGTCAGGGAGGATCTCCAGCACCCCCTGGGCAAAGATAAAACCGTCCTTCTCGATCTGCGCCTTCATAATCTCGAAGATGATCTCCTTTTTGCGCAGACGCGAATAGCTGGGGATGTTCAACTCCCGCGCTATCTGGTAAAGCTCCACCATGGTTTTCGATTCAAGGTCAGCGATATTCACGATCGGGGTATAATCCCTCCTCCACCAAGTATATAAGCAGCCAAAAACCTGCTTTAGACAACATCGACAACAACGGTTTATTGGAAATTAAGGAAGGTAAGACTCGGGTTTGTTTGGGCTGGAAACCGGGTAGGACTCCAGCTTATTCCAGAATAATATATCAATAGGATACCCAAAAGAAAGGGTTATAAACCTGTCTGGCAGGATAAGGGCAGGGCTCGGGCCATAACTGGCAGGAAAAAGCCTTGATCAGCACCCCTTCGATTAAACCCTTCGCTTGACAAAGTGCGGCTTCTTGTCCAGCCGGTGGATAGCCTCGATAAAGCGGATGGTACCCGTGTACCCCCGCATCACCAGGGAATGGGTCTTGGCGGTATGCCCCATGTAGCGGACCCCCTGCAGCAGGTCCCCGTCAGTGATCCCGCTGGCCGCGAAGATAACGTCCTCGCTCCGGACCAGGTCGTCCATGGTCAGCAGGCGGTGGACATCGGTGATCCCGATCTTTTTCGCGCGAGCCACGTCATCATCGTCCTCGGGCCATAGCCGGCCCTGCATCTCGCCCCCCACACAGCGGAGAGCCGCGGCGGCCAGCACCCCCTCCGGGGCGCCCCCGATCCCCATCATGATGTCGACCCCCGAATCCTCGAAAGCCGCCGCCACCGCCGGGGCCACGTCCCCGTCGGTGATCAGCTTGATCCGGGCCCCCGCCTGGCGCACCGCCGCTATCAGGTCGTTGTGCCGCGGCCGGTCCAGTATCACCACCGTCAGGTCCGCGACATCCTTGTCCAGCGCCCGGGCCACCTCGCGCAGGTTCTCCTCCGGCGGGAGGTCCAGGCTGATCCGCCCGACCGCCTTCGGTCCCACGGCGATCTTATCCATGTACATGTCGGGGGCGTTCAGCAGGCATCCCCGCTCCGCCACCGCCAGGGTCGAGATAGCCCCCGTGAGCCCCTTGGCCACGATATTGGTCCCCTCCAGCGGGTCCACCGCGATGTCCACCAGCGGCGGCACCCCGGTCCCCAGCCTCTCGCCGATATACAGCATGGGGGCCTCGTCCATCTCCCCCTCGCCGATCACCACCACGCCATCAATCTGCACCGTATCGAACACTATCCGCATCGCGTTGACCGCGGCCGCGTCTGCCCCTTCCTTGTCACCACGGCCCATCAGCCTCCCCGAGGCCAGGGCAGCCGCCTCAGTCACCCGCACGAACTCCAGAGCCAGTTCTCTTTCCATACCGCGCCGCACGTTCATAATACCACCCTCTTTGAAAACCCTGGGACGCCAATCCGTCACCTAGACTTAATTCCCTGCCGTACCATTCTTTTCCTGCCGCTGCCGATTATTTTTTGCTCGCCTTTTCCCAGTCCGCCAAAAACCGGCTGATCCCGAGGTCCGTCAGCGGGTGCTTCACCATCTGCTGGATCACCCCGAAAGGAACCGTCGCGATGTGCGCTCCCAGGCGGGCCGCCTGGGTCACGTGCATCGGGTGGCGGATGCTCGCCGCGATTACCTGGGTCTCTATCCCGTGGCGGGCGAAGATGTCCACGATCTCCTCCACCAGCAGCATCCCCTCCTGCCCCACGTCGTCCAGCCGCCCCACGAAGGGGCTGACATAGGCGGCGCCTGCCCGTGCGGCCAGCAGCGCCTGGTTGGCGGAAAATATCAGGGTGCAGTTGGTCCGGATCCCCTCCCCCGCCAGTTCCCGGATCGCGGCCAGCCCCTCCTCGGTGATGGGCACCTTGATTACGATGTTGGGGTGGATGGCGGCCAGCGCCCGGGCCTCCCGCACCATGGCGCCGCGCTCCAGGCTCATCACCTCCGCGCTGATCGGTCCGTCCACTATGGAAGCGATCTCCCGCGCCACCGCGGCCAGGTCGCCCCCCTCCTTGGCCACCAGGCTGGGATTGGTCGTCACCCCGGAGATGACCCCCCACTCCCAGGCCTTGCGTATCTCATCCAGGTTCGCGGTATCGATAAATATCTGCAACTGATCAGTCACTCCTTCTTCCCGGCTAGGCCCGGCCGCTGCTCCCAAACAGCCTGATCTTCTCCCGGATGACCTCGGTCGCCGCGTCGCGCGCCGGACCCAGCAGCTTTCTCGGGTCGATCTCCTTCGGGTTCTTCTCCATGGCCGCCTGCATCGCCCAGACGAAGGCCTCCCGGATATTGGTGTCGATATTGATCTTCCTTACCCCCAGGGAGACGGCCTTCAGTATCGCGTCGTCCGGCACCCCCGAGGAGCCGTGCAGCACGATCGGGACCCCGGTCAGCCGGCGGATCTTATCCAGGCGCTCGAAGTCCAGCTTCGGCTCACCCTTGTACTGCCCGTGGGCGGTTCCGATGGCGATCGCCAGCGAATCCACCCCGGTGGCCGCCACAAACCGTTCCGCCTCGTCGGGGTCGGTATACATGGCCTCCTTCTCATCCACCGACACGTTGTCTTCCACCCCGCCGATCTTGCCCAGCTCCGCCTCCACCGAGATGCCACGCGGGCGGGCCAGCTCGATCACCCTCCGGGTCAGGGTGATGTTGTCCTCCAGGGATCCCTTCGAGCCGTCGTACATCACCGAGCTGAACCCGTGGAAGATGCACCTCTCCACCTGCTCCATGTCCGTTCCATGGTCCAGGTGCAGTGCGATCGGCACCTTGGACTTATCCGCCGCCACCCGTACCATCGCCACGATGTAGTCCAGGCCCGCGTAGGTTATCGCCCCCTGGCTGGCCTGGATGATCACCGGGGAGTTCTCGGCCTCCGCCGCCCGGACGATAGCCTGGGTGATCTCCATGTTGTTGGCGTTAAACGCGCCCACCGCGTAGCCGCCCGCCTCGGCCGGCCCTAAAAGATCTGCCACACTTACAAAGGCCATACTATTTTACCCTCCCTATTAAGTTAAAATCCGGCGTAAGACGCTGATCGCACCTCACCTGGATCAGCGTTGCAAAAAGATATGCATGCGCAAAGAAAAGTAAAAAACGCGGCGGCCGGAGGGCGGAATCGAAGGGAAACGGGTCAGATATTCCTCCTTTTGCGAGAACGGGTCGGTTCATTGCTCGCTCCGTTCGGATCGTGCACCCGGGTATTCTGAACCAGCTGGATCTCGTCGATGCTGGTGAAAGCCTCGCCATCGGCCTCGAACTGGGCGGAAATAGACCCCCACGCTCCACAGTGCTCGCAGAAGAACCCTACCCGGTCGGGGAAGATCTCCAGTTCCAGGTCGAGGTTGCCGCACTGGCAGGAAAGGCTGCCCTGGTTGATCATCCGGTGCAGCCGGTCAAGAATGGTGCACATCACCGCGCGGTTGATGAAGTAATCCCGTTCCGTTCCACCGTCGGAGACCGGCTGGTGCGTCCCCGTCTCCTGGGGCGCCAGATGAGCGATCTCCCTGCCGGACCGGGGACAATACAGGCTAAACCCCTTCTCTGTCCAGAGCTGAGCCCGGGACAGGTTGTAGGTATGAGTCTCCTGGCACAGCGGACAGGTCAGGTTGAGCTGAAAGCGGCGTCTATCCTTGGTGCTGATCGAAAAAAGCTGCCCGCCACATACACAGGCCACCTTGACCAGCGGGAAAGCCCCGAACACGAACATCGAAATCTTCTGCTCGTCCTCGCGCCCGCAGCTGGAACAGCGCAGCCCCATCTCGGTGGTAGTAGCGATAACCAAGGAAATCACCTCCTCACAGCCCCAGTCCCGAATACAAACTTTTTAGTAATATTTCTCCACCGGGAGTAAAACTCCTCCTAATTCCTATTCATTATATTATTATTTCATAACTTAATAATCAGGCCGCACCCTATTCAGCCAGTCCATAGCTGGACCGGTAGGTGCCGGTCACGATCCTCTGCGCCAGTTCCCGGAGTTGGTTGATGTCAAAGGGCTTGGTGATGCACTCCTTGACCCCCAGGTTGATGGCCTCGTTCACGATCTCCAGCTCACCGTAGGCTGTCATCATGATCACCGCCTGGTCGGGAAACCGCTGCTTGATCTGCCTCAGGACCTCCAGTCCGTTCATTCCGGGCATCTTCATGTCCAGGAGTATCAGGTCGGGGGCTTTGTCATTCAGCTTCTCGAGTGCTTCGTATCCGTTGGCCGCTAGGTCCACGTCGAACCCCTGATCACGGAAGGTCTCGACCAGGAGGCGTCGAACTCCGATTTGATCATCAACGACTAAAATGCTTTTCTCCCCCATAAGCTCCTCCTTCTGTCACTTTATCAAGCCTGGCCGCCCGAACCCCCCACCAGGGGTGCGAGCGTCACCAGCCCGCCCACCAGCGCGATCAGCAGCAGCAACGCCATCGATACCCCGGGGATCAGGTAAACCGCTATCGCCCTGGCGGTAGAAATCTCGGTGGCCTCCCGGATGGCCATGACCTTGAGCACCAGTGTCCAGGCCCACAGCACCAGGGAAACCAGGTTGATAATAGGCCAGGAGAACAGGGAAGCCATCAGCAGAAAAGGCGCTCCGAAAACCGTCGGCAGGGTGGCCAGGGCCAACCCCGTCAGGGTCCCCCGGGCGTTTCCTTTTCCACGTAGAAGTACTTCGGCTAAAAGGTTGAAAATCCCTGCTCCGGCCACCAGAAAAATAATCGAACCCAAAACACCCAGCACAGCCATCATCATCCCCAGCTTGACCACCGCCCGGGGTATCGCGGCAGCCGCCAGGAGGGGAAACAGCCGGGCGAGGGTATCGGAGGTCGGCCCTCGGGCCGCCATGGCGATCTGCAGGAACCAGGACACGCCCTCCACCGCCAGGAAGATCAGCAGCGCGTTCACCAGGTAATCACCGCGGGACACGACGCGCAGGGTCTCCGCCGGCCGGGCGATGATCCCGTAGAGCATCTCCACCCAGCCCAGCCCCGGCTCCGTTGCCACCGGGTCCGCCTCTGGCGAGGGATCGGCCTCCGCCGCTTCCAGTTCCGCCGCCCGGGGCTCTTCGCCGGCTTCAACGTTATTCGACTCGATAGGATTTTCCAGGCTCATTGAAGACCCCCTTCCAGAGCAGCGGCCACCACTGCCCCCGAGTAAGATCCGACACCCCGCCGCCCGGGGCCATGCTCGACAGCCCCGAGAAGAACCTCTCCAGGGCGGTCTCCGTCGAGTACTCCTTCAGCTTCGGCTCCCCTTCTATCCCCGCCAGGGCGCCGGCCTTATCCACCGCGTCATAAAAGTTCCCCAGTTCGTCCACCAGTCCCAGTTCCTTCGCCTGGCGGCCGGTGAATACCCGGCCGTCCGCCACCTGGGCCAGCCGCTCCCTGGTAATCTTGCCCTCCCGCCGCAGGGCGACGTCGTCAAAAAACTGCTGGTAGGTATCGTCCACCAGTCCCTGCAGGAGTTCCCGCTCCTCCTCGGTCAGGGGCCGGGTCGCCGACCCGATGTCCTTGAAGGCCCCGCTCTTGATAACCTCCGAGGAGATGCCCAGCTTCTTGAAAAGCTCCTCGAGATTCTCCCACTGCATGATCACCCCGATGCTGCCGGTCAGGGTCGTCGGGTTGGCCACCACCGTGTCCGCCTGGGCGGCGATCCAGTACCCCGCGGACGCGGCCATGTCACCCATCGACACCACCACGACCTTCCCGCTCTGCCTCAGCCGCTGTATCTCCTCCACTATCTCCTGGGCCGCCGCGGCGCTCCCCCCCGGGCTGTTGACGCGGATCACCACCGCCTTCACCCCGGTATCCTTCTGGGCCGCGCGCAGCTGCTCCAGTATCTGGCCCGCGCTGCCCTGGGTCGTCATCCATCCCTGGCTCGTGCTCCCGGTGATGGTCCCCTCGATCCGGATGACCCCCACCTGGGAATCCTGGGCGGCCCCCATCTTTCCCGCGTTCCGTTTGTCCACCGGGATCGCCATTGCCGCGATCAGGGTCAGAAAGATGATCCCCGCCACGATCCCTACCGCCAGCCTCTTATTAGCCAAGACCTATACCCCCTCTTTACTGCTGGAAGTATCCGCCGTCCTGAGTCCAAACATCGGCTCCTCTCCCTCCAGGGTGGACACCAGCCACGGCTGTCCCGCCTGCAGGTACAGCTTGGGCAGCCACCGGTTGATAGTGGTCCGGCGGGCCGACAGCACCGCCAGCGACCCCACCTCCACCTTGGGTATCGAGGTAACGTCCACCATCGTGAACTGCATCGCCACCTTCCCCAGCACCGGGGCGCGGCCGCCCTCTATCTCCACCGCCGCCGCCTCCCCGACCGACATCCCCAGCCAGGCGAGCAGCATCTTCGCCATGTAGCGCATCAGGTCCATGAACCCCCGCGGCCGCGGCACCGGCTCCACCGAGAACCCGTCCACGTAGCCCAGCGGCAGCACCGCCACCCGGGTCCGTCGGCCCGCCACCTTGGTCCGACCGTAACCGATCGAGGTCCCGGCCGGAAAATCCTGTACCTGTACCACCCGCGCCTTCAGTTTCCACGGGTCCTTCAGGTTCAGCCGCTGCGGGGCCTCGGGGTAAGGGTACTGGCCGTAGAGCAGGGTCCCCACCCGCACCAGGTCCAGGTGCATATCAGGTCGGTTCAGGGCCGCCGCGCTGTTGCAGATGTGCATCAGCGGCGGCCTAGCGTCGCGCCGGCTGAGAAAATCCTCCACCTCCATCAGTCGGCGAAACTGCCCCTCCGTAAAACGCCGATCCGACTCCCGGTTCGACGCTGCCGAAGACAGGTGGGTATAGATGCCCTCCAGCTCCAGGTTCGGGTCCTGGGCCATATTGAGGCCGAGTATCGCCGCCTCGTTGGGCGAGAGCCCGATGCGCCCCATCCCGGTCTCCACCTTCAGGTGCACCTTCACCCGCTGGTTCCGGTACTTCGCCGCCCGGGCGATGGTCTGCGCCGCCGCGTCCGAGTGCACCGACGGGGTCAGCCGGTAGTTTATCGCCAGTCCCGCCTGGTTGGCCATCAGCGGCGCGAAAACCAGGATCGGGATCTCGATCCCCTTCCGCCTCAGCTCGATCCCCTCGTCCAGGGCCGTCACCGCCAGCCACTCCACCCCCTCGGACTGCAGCAGCCGGGACACCGTCACCGCCCCGTGCCCGTAGGCGTCAGCCTTCACCACCGCCATCAGCCGGGTCTTGATCCCGACCAGGCGGCGAATCTCATTCAAGTTATTGACGATCGCGTCCAGGTCCACCTCCACCCATCGCGGGGCGTAGTTCTCCAGCAGCGGCATGGCTCCCTCCTCCCGGAAATCATCAGTAGTTGACAGTACCCCTCATCCCTTATAAGTTCCTGTCGTTTTCATAATGCGGTTCTCCTGACTTACCGATCAAGCTTTCTATCGCTCCAATTGAAGATTATTCGATTATTTCCACTGTGGTTGACAGTACCCCTTAGACCTCGCTCCCCGCCGGCCTTGGCTCCACCTTCTGTCCCTTCAGGCGCTTCTTGAAATTTATCAACCCATGCACCAGGCTCTGGTAGAGGGGCACCCCCCAGTTCCACAACCAATAGAAGAACCCGTTGTAGACCAGGTCGTACTCCCCCACGAACTCCGTGTAAACCCCGCCGAACCCCTTCTTGAACCGGTACAGCCCGTACAGCGGGTTGTCCTCCGTCAGGTTCCCCGGCACCCCCCGGAAGTCGTACAGCGTGCAGCCGTTCTCCTTAGCCCAGGAGATCATCGCCCACTGCAGCAGGTAGTTCGGCATCACGTTGCGGTACTCGTTGCTCGACGCCCCGTACAGGTACCACACCTTGTCCCCGAAGATCAGCGCCAGGGTCCCGGCGATAACCTTCCCCTGGTAGTCCGCCAGGAAGATGCGGCCCAGGCCCTTCTCCACCAGGCGGTCCCACATCGTCTCGAAGTAAGAGTAGTTGCGCACCAGGAAACGGTCGCGCTTCGCCGTCTCCAGCAGCACCTCGTAAAACACCGGCAGGTCCGCCTTGGTAGCCACCCGCAGCACCACGCCCCGCTTCTCCGCCAGGCGCAGGTTGTAGCGGGTCTTCCCCGCCAGGTTGTCGAACAGCTCCTTGATGGAGGGGTGGATGTCCATCCGGAACACGAACCGCGGCTGCACCCCCTCGAACCCCTCGTCGCTCCTAGCCGAGCGGAACCCCAGAGAGAGCAGGAATTCCTTGAACCGCTCGTTCTCCACCGGCACGTCGGGGTCGATCTTCAAGAAGATCCCCTTGTGCTTCCTGGCCACCTCCCGGGTCGACTCGAAAAGGAACCTCATCAGCTCGCGGTTCCTGATATCCCCCACCGGACCCCGGGGAGCGTAGAAGATGCAGTAGCTCAGGCCCGGCAGCCGGCGCTTCAGTATCGACAGCGCGGCCACGATCTCGCCGCTGTCCTCCACCACCAGCCTTATCGGCTCCCAGCCGGTAGTCGCCTTTACCTCACCCCACTCGTAAGACTGAAGAATATGGCCCTTGGGGGCCTTACTTACATAATCGTTATATCTTTCCCGCTCCAAGGCGTCGATCTCGCGATAGCGAAGCTCCAATGTACGGTCGTACCTCCCCGAAACAAAATGCAAAAAATAACCTCTCGCTTGCCTGCATGCTACTTACTAGTTTGCTTCCCGCCCAGCCCCCTATACAAAAACCACGGGAGCTGTAACAAATCTACAACTAAACTGATTCGCGAATAAGGTCGGATTTCCTGCAAAAATAAAAAGGGGAACCTGTTGGTTCTCAATGAAAATAAACAATATATCATTTTAAATTAGCATTTTCTATCTTTCATTCTCATTATCACTTTTAACTATCAAAGCACAGATAACAATAAATATATATAAATGTACAACTCTATCCAAGTAAAAAATATCATAATATTTTATTGGTAAAATCCGATTATCATATTAGTTCTTCCATGTATTTACAACCAAATATATAATAATTGTAGGCGTAAGATAACAATGTGCCTCAGGTGGTGTTTGATCTGGAATTCAGATACAAAGGGAAAAAACAGACCAAGTATATTTTCAGCATTTTATTGGGTCCTTTTATGTATTATTTTCTTAACTCTATCTTTCCCAGTTTTTCAAGGTTCGTATCACTTCTATTTTTCTGTCTCGTTTGGACGCTTATCTACGGTTTATTGGCCTATTTCGGATACCGGTCCAACCGTGAAGATTCCTCTACCGCTATAAGGTTGGACGACTCGGGGATATCTACTTTGTATAATAAGGCAGTTAAAACCAGTATCCCATGGGAAAAGGTTAGTGAGGTGTATGTTACATGGTCATCGGTATATCAATACAGTAATGAGCCAGTAAGGCCTTATATAATTGTCATAAAAAGCAAAACCTCCAAGATCGAAATAAAAGATGAGATAAACGGGTTTCCACTTTTAGTACGTACCCTTAAGGAACGGTTCGGGGAGCGGTTCAACACCCGCGATCTGCCTGTGGAGCTTAAGAATCCAAATTGACCAGCAGCAACAAGGCGATGATAATAGAACCCAGGATTAAAACGGCTTTCTTTACAGCCGGTGACAGCGTTGTAATATTTCCAATATGGACAATGGTCAAAGTCAGGAGAGCGCCGACTATCAAGACCGCGGTTACGATAGATCTCAGCACAGTAGCATCAAGCATCTTCCCGACAAAAATAACCGCCGCCAAGCTGAATACAGCAAATGCTATTAGTAAGCTCTTCTCGCTTTTTTCCAACACCGATTAACCTCCTGGGAATGTTTCCCCTGATTCCTTATCAACCTTATCTTTTTAAGTCTAAATATTCTTCAATAACTTTCCAACTATACCTAACGCCACTTTTAGACGTTGTCCGGCTTCTATAATATGATAAAACAGAACCGGCGGGAAAATATTTATTACCTCTTTTATAAACATATCCACCATCAATTAGTTGTTTTAAACCTTCATCTAACTCTACGTCCGTTAATATAGCGTGATTTATATAATCTCCGGTATTGATAATACTCGAAAGATCGGTTCCGTTATCCATATCACAGTATATTATTGATAAAAGAATCCAAGTTTCAATTTTCCTGGGGATCAAATTCTGTTCCTCCCCAATACTTTGATGGCTTCCCCTAGGGTCCAAACTCCGTGCCAGTTTCGACCCCAGATATGTCAATGGGGGACGGTTCCGACTGACAACCCCACCGCCGCAACCCACATTCCAAACTTCTCTTGCCTCCCCGCTGGAAACTCTATTGCACCAGTATTCAATCGGCACAAAATAGTGGGTGAACCCTGCGGGGGCATGAACCCGTTATGGTGCTCTGCGTCTTACTGCCCTGTGAAAGACGGCGGCAAAACAAGGGGCGAGCGACAGGAAGTCGCGAGAAAGCAAAGGGCAGGATGCGCGTTTTGCTTTTTCCCAACCCCTTTTTGCAGTTGGCTTGAACAGTTGGCAGTACAGCAGAGGGAGTATGGAGCGACAGGTCACCGCCAGGGCGAGGCCCAGCCCTGACCAAGATTGAATGCGGCGTTGACCTTTGTCGCGTTGTCACCAATCCTCATCTACCCACCTTTGTTACCTGCTCAATGGCATTTGAATCGACGACCTTGCTGCTACAGTTCTTTCTCTCTCCAGGGCCTTCTTGAGACCATCATTGATTAATATATAATTATACTTGTCAGCAACAGCGACAAGAATATTCGCTGCAGCACATCTATTCTTATATGACTTGGTTTTTAGCATCTTTATCAGGTCTTTTAGATATTGAGATTGGCCTAACAAGTATAAACCCTCATAGTAACCTATCCTGGCCGCATTTCTCTTCTCTTCCCTGAGCCCCTTTTCTAATACCGGGATCAGGTCTTTGCCCCCTAATCCTCCCAAGATCGCGGCCGCGTAACTTCGGACCAGTTCTTTCTTATCATTCAGCAGTTCCTGAATAAAGGGAATGGATCTCTTTGAATCAATATATCCTAATGCTTGTATAGCTTCGATTCTGATTAATTCGTCGTTGTCATTGAGTCTTTCAATGACAGCATTTTCTGCGTCTTCTCCAGAAAATTCACCAAGTGCTTCTATCGCATAATAACGGTATTCCGGGTCTTCTTCCTTTAATATTTTTATTAAAGCATGCTTTGCTTTTTGGTGTCCGGTAAAAGCTGACAGCGCTTCTATAGCAGAAAGTTTGACGGCCTGGTCTTTGTCCTGGAGATATCCCAATATTTTCTCTAAGGATTGGTCATTCAACTCTGCTTTTAAGCTACTTATCTGATCAATCTTGTTTTCTTGGGATTCGGTCATTATTACCCCCAAATTAGAAAGGTGAGAAAACGAACATGAAGGCTCCAGAGACGAGGAACATAAGAATAAGCCCTAATAGAAACACCAATAAACCGATTCCGATAAAACGCCGGTTCTGATCTCTTATAAATACTACAGTAAACACAATCACTAAAATAAAACCGATCAGTGCTAAGGCACCGTGTATATTTAATAAAAGCCACAATACTATAATAGGGGAAAAGAATCCTATTATGAAATGAACAACCTTCCTGGCTGTTGCATCCCTATTTCTTTTAGCTAAATAAGGATCATCATAAGTTTCGCCTTGAGAGCCCTCCGTATTTCCTTCTTTATTCATATTTCCTCCTACTCCGATGATTTGAAATTATCGCCCCCCACCCTTAACTCAACTATATACCATGATATACAGCTTAGAAAGAAATAGCAGAATACCAAAAACAATCATCAACACAGAGATCATTTGATTGAACCACTTTATACTCTTTGGCGACATCCGCCCTCGATATAAATGAATGTGGTAAATAAAAACAAAATAATTGGAGATCCCTATCACTATGAGAGCGAGGCTCAATATTAAAAACACCGGGTCGACTAAGGAGTAAGGTAAGTATTTTAAGGTCAACGCGATAACTACAATCAATAATGCTGCAACACCCTCCGCCCAGATTAAGCATGACCCCCACTTGATAAGTAACCGGTCATACTTTAAAACCTCATTTTTGCAGAGTTCCGAACATACCTTGGGACGTCTTGATGAAAACAATTTACCTAATACAGGGTACTCGATGTAAACCTCTTCAGTAGCTCCTGGTTCATAACAGTAATCGCACCGGTCCATAAAAACCTCCTTGCAGAATGTTAAGGGTAGAAGCGCGGACGGTTCTCTCGTTTCCTAAGATTACCCCAGCCCCTACCCATCCCGTTCCCCGGGCTCCTTCTCCCCCTTCTCTTTAAGCAGCGAAAGCACCAGCAGCACCATCCAGGCCGGCATCCAGAAAGGCCATAGGATAAAAATCGGTGCCGCCAGAAGGTTCAGCCCGAGGATTAAGAACTTGTTTCTCCTATTTTTTAAAAAGGCTATCAGGGTCGGTACAAAAAATAGTGTCAGTAAGATCAATTCCACCGGTCCAAAGGAGAAATGCGTTAATCTCCCCATGTCCTCACCCACTTGAACAAACCTATCTCATCCTTTATTCTCCACCCCTCGATAATATCCTCTTCTAGCTACTGCCGCGTTATCTATATAATCCCGGCCGTTGTCAAAGGGTACGGCTCTTACTGACACCCCAGCGGCACAGCATTTTTACTTAGACGCGAGAACCGCCCCCGCGTCTGCCCCCGCGTCTGGATTTTGGTGGCATTCTATAAGGTCCTCGCTCCGTTCTAT
Source organism: Bacillota bacterium (assembly GCA_013178275.1). Taxonomy (GTDB): domain Bacteria; phylum Bacillota; class Ch66; order Ch66; family Ch109; genus Ch109. The sequence continues at coordinate 121,160 of JABLWZ010000007.1, forward strand.
TTCTGCCCTCGGCTTTAGTACCGACTCACCCCATCTCGCAGGAACCTTCACCACCCAGTATTCAATCAACCCCAGATTGTGGACATACTCTGTGGGGGCATGAGCCCGTTATGGTGCGCATCGTCTTACTGCCCTGTGAAGGCCGAGGCCGAGCAGTTGGCAGTACAGATGCGGGAGTATGGAGCGACAGGACACCACAGAGTATGGCCCGGCCCTGACCAAGATTGAATACGGCCTTTCATTTTCAAGGCTACCATATCTGCACATAGATAATATAAGTTTATTGGCTAGACACTTTAGACACAAAACGCAGTTATTACAAAAAACCGGGCCTTGAAATGGCGTCAGCCTTAGTGCATATCAGCTTATTTCACTATGCCGCATTTTTAAAAGGTAAGATTGGAGCCATAAAAAGCCCCTTTTTAAGCAAAAATGGCGGACTAAACGCGAACTTTTTAAACCCGGCTCTCGGACCTCAGCCGTCATATTTCTCTGGGTTGAATATGGTCAACAGCTTGATCAGCCGGCGCTCGGAGTAATGACGATAGGAGCCGCACCGCGCCCCTTTGTAGAATACCGGCCTTTCAATGCCATCGACCACACGCGCACAGCCTTTTATACTGCTTCGCTTATTAAGATAGGTGTAAATAATGGATCTACCCTCGTATAAAAACAAAAATGGCCGCCAATTGACAGCCTTTACCTATTACTATACCATAAAAGTACCCTCTATTCCTGCCAAGTATCCGCCGATTTTTCAGGCCATCTACATCCGCTATCCCCTGCGGTTGGCCTCTACCCAGTACTCAAGGGCCTGCGAATACAAGCCGCTCATCTCATCCTCATCCTTAAACGCCCTTCTGGGTACGGCGTAGCAGGAGGACGGCCCAAACAGGATGCACACGTACTGGTCGTTCCGTTTGACTTCTTTTATCCCGTCCCAGTGGACAGTACGGCTGCCCTTTTCCTTGACGCCCTTATCGCTGACGGTCAAGGTGTGCTCCCCGATGATGCCCGGCTGGTCCGGCAGTTTTTTGGTCTTTTTCACCGCATTCAGGTAGCTGACACCCAGGGTGGCAAAAAGGATTATGGTGTATATGACCCCGATCTGGATGTTGCCCTTAATGAAGAATAGGATAATTACCGGGGCGAAAACCAGGATGAATATCAGATAGCGTTTCCTCATCCTCGAGATGTTTATCAAAAAATCCCGGTTGATGTTCAGGTAGTCCTCTTCGGTGATGTCATACTTGATCTCCACGGAGACCCTCCTTTAATGCTCAAAATCACCCTCTGCGCCAAGTGCTAAGTTTACCATAAGCCCCTGGCCTGAAAAAGGCCCGCTGTCTATATGTTGCCGGTTCCCTTACCTCAGGCCCCAAAAGGACTATAATAAGGTTTGGGCCCTGGATTTCCCCGATTCGAGCCCTTCCTCAGTGAGATACTCCGGCGTTCGTCCGGGGTATTATCATTTTTTCCCATGCTCGAAAAGAAACGCCCCCTAGGGGGCGTTTCAGACCGTTGGTCATTACTCCTTGGACCACTAGAGAAGTATTCCCATTGCCGTCAGGTGCCTTGGCAAGACCTCTGCCAATCCGTATCAGGATGGATGTAATCGTACAACTCCTGCCACCTTAGTTCGGAAGAGAGCTTGCTGACATTCTGGTGAACTATTCAGGGCTCTCTTAAGTCGGGTTAGCCGCAGTTTCAGGGGTTGTCGTGTCCGGGGCGGTTGTCTCCGGAGCAGGTTCCGGGTTGGTAGTATCCGGGGTGGTTGTCTCCGGAGCAGGTTCCGGGTTAGTAGTATCCGGGGTGGTTGTCTCCGGGGTAGGTTCCGGGTTGGTAGTATCCGGGGTGGTCGTCTCCGGGGCAGGTTCCGGGTTGGTAGCGTCCGGGGTGGTTGTCTCCGGCGCAGGCGGCGTACTTGCCGGACTTGTGATGCTGACCGTCTGGGTGGCCCCGTCCCACGCTACCTGGGCGCCGAGCGCCTCGGATACAAAGCGTAACGGCACCAGGGTCCGATCATCGACGATCATCCCCGGGGCATCCAATGATACAGATTCATCATTCTTGTATGCGGTTTCGGACCCGATGGTGAGTTTGATAACAGTGGCGTCTTTAGTCGCGGTAACGGTTTTTGTCGCGTCGTCCCACTGGACAGTCGCGCCCAGGGCTTCGAAGATCACGCGCATAGGAACCATTGTCCGATCATTTTCGATTGAAGGTTGTACATCATCAAAAGACAAAGTTTTTCCATCCAGGACTACCTGTGGAGCCGCTTGAACTATACCAGTAATGCAGAAAACGAGAAGGAGAGATAGAAGTAAGGCCCTTTTCATGTTAAACCTCCTGAAAAATATTGTGTGGTCCTATTCTTATTATAAAATATAATATCTTAAACAGCTATTAATATTAATAAAATACATAAATTTTACTAAATTAAGTAATTTTTGCCGTATTTTCTCTACCCTTTCCCCTTACAGCTCCAGCAGTATCCCCGGTGCACGCAGATCGTCCCCCCGCAGTCTTTACAGGTGTACCTGCCCACCTGGCTCCTGATAAACTCGTCCATCCCCGCTTCCTTGATCTCGATTAGATTAGCGAACATGCTCATCGCGTACCTGGTCCGGTACCGCTTGTCCAGCTGTTTCATCCTGGCGCAGGGAAACCGCCCGCACTCGCTGCAGAACCCCGATTCGGTCTTCTGCCGGTGCTCGCATTTCCTGATCACACACCTTACGTTTTTATAGTTATCCATGCCCCGGCACCCCGGGCAGTGGTTCTTATCCCTCAGGTACCCCAGGCAGATCCCGCAGTTCATCCCGCAGGGCGCGATCAGTGAAGCGTCCAGCGGCGGCCGGTTTCCCATCGCCACAACCCCCTACCCCGAAAAACATCCCTGATTCAAAACAGTCATACCCCCGGGCCGGGCATCAAACCTATGGTTAAACCATTCTAAGCCTTAAAAACATCCTCGACGTGGACACCGAAAAACCTGGCGATCTTCAGCGCCAACCTTAAAGTGGGATCGTACTTGTTGTTTTCAATCGCGATGATCGTCTGCCTGGTCACATCCAGAGTCCGGGCCAGCTCTTCCTGGGTCAGGTTTCGGGCCAGCCTCAGCTCCTTTAACCCGTTTTCCATCAGCCGCCCAGCTTTCTTTTGTAAAAAAGGAACGAAACCCAGAAAACAACCTGGGAGGCGCACAAAACATCGAACTGGACCGGCAGACCGCCCGTGGTCAGAAAGCCCTGCAGCGACCATATCAGCAGCACGATTGAAGTAAACACCCAGGCGATCCTGCTGGAATAATACCCCACATAGACGTTTCGCTCATCGCCCTTCTCAAAACCGAGCATCAAACCACCCCCCGCCGATGTAAAAAGGTCTTTACATTTAGTATAGCCATCCACCTGGCTGATGTAAAGACCTTTTTACATCGGGGCAACCGTCCCGGCGGCCCGCGCCGCTTCATTCCGCGTCCGGAACCGCCAAACAAATGCTAATCCTTCTACACGATAAGCAGCAGATCCGAAAACCTTTTCAGGTTATAGTTTGCCAGGTTGTACTTTGTCCCGTCTCCTATGGCCGCGCAGTCCATGTTGGCCACCAGTGCCGCCTCCAGGCCCGACCTGGCGTCCTCGACCACCAGGCACCCGCGGGGGTCGATTCCCAGGTACTCGCTCGCCTTCAGGAACACCTCCGGGTCAGGTTTCGAGTTGGTGATATTGCTGCCGTCCGATACGGCGTCGAAGTAGTTTTCCAGGCCGACCTGTCTTAAAATGAACTTCGCGTTTCTGCTCGACGACCCTATGGCCTCCAGAATACCTTTGGCCCTTATCCGGTCCAGGGTATCTCTCACCTCCGGGCCGAGGTCTTCGGGCGACATTTCTTTAAGCAGGTCCAGGTAGATCGCGTTCTTTTTATCCGTGTAATAGTTCTTCTCTGCTTGCGAAAGCTCGCCGTCATAAGACTCCAGAATGATTTCCAGGCTCTCCGTGCGGCTGATCCCCCGGAGCCGGTTGTTGATAACCTCGTCGAAATAGACGCCTATCTCATCGGCGATTCTTTTCCAGGCCAGGTAGTGGTACCTGTCTGTTTGGCAGATGACCCCGTCCAGGTCAAAGATGACCGCCTGGTATCTCATCAAAAACCTCCACCTTTACCTCCGGCTGATACAGAGCGAGTCTTCCAGCAGGTACTCTTTTCCGTAAACGAATATTTTTTGGGCCCGGCCGATTTCCAGCCTGAAGAGGCATTCGTCCTCCCGGACCCGGACCAGGACCCGGCTGTTCTCAAAGGTCACCTTAAAACTGTAACCGCTCCATCTCTCAGGCAAGACCGGGGCGAAATATATCCCGCTCTCTTTAAGCCGAAGACCGCCGAATCCATACACGATGGCCATATAGTTGCCGCCATTGTTGGCAACGTGAATCCCGTCGTCGGTGTTGTTGTTCTTATCCAGCAGATCCAGCCGGGCGGTGCTCTCAAAATACTCGAAGGCCTTGTCTACCATGCCCAGCCGGGCCGCCACGATGCTGAAGATGCACATGGAGAGCGAAGAGTCGTGCGTGGTTATCTTTTCATAGTAGTTAAAGGAATTTAACACGGTCTCTTCGGACTGGGCGTCGTCCAGGATAAAATGGGCCATGACCGTATCGGGCTGCTTGCATATCTGATGCCGATACAGGTGCAGCGGGTGATAATGCAGGAGCAGGGGGAAATCGCTCTTGGGGATCTCCCCGATGTCCCAGCTTTTCTTCTGCAGAAAAGAGTCGTCCTGGGGATTGATCTTTAACCTTTCATCATAGGGCAGATACATATTCTCGGCCGCTTTGCTAAAACCCTCGATTTCCTCTTCGCTCAGGCCTATTTTCTGCACCAGCCGGTCGAAACCGTCCGACGTCTTCAGCCGGGAGTAAAACTTTACCGCCCAGTTCAGGTGATACTGCGCCAAAACGTTGGTGTAGTAGTTGTTGTTCACGATGCAGGTGTACTCGTCCGGGCCCGTCACATCGTTGATACAGAATTTCCCTTCGTGAAAATTACCGACATCCATCCACAACCGGGCTGTTTCAAAAACGATCTCGGCCCCTTTTTCCTGGATGAACTCGATGTCCTTGGTGGCTAAATAGTAAGCGATGATAGAATAGGCGATGTCCCCGTTGATATGGTACTGGGCGGAACCGGACGGAAAATAACCCGAGCACTCCCGGCCCATGATCGTTCGCCATGGATAGAGAGCCCCGGCCTTATGCCCCAGGATCGCGGCATTCTCCCTGGCCATGTCCAGGGTTCTGTAGCGATACTCGATGAGCTTTCTGGATATGGCGGGATTGGTGGCGGTGAAAAAAGGCTGGATATACATCTCCGAGTCCCAGAAAAAATGCCCCTCGTACCCATCGCCGCTCAACCCTTTGGGAGCGACGTTGCCGTGCTGGTCCTTGCCCACCGCCTGGATCAACTGATACAGACTGAACCGTATAGACGTGTTTAATTCGTCGTCGCCCTCGATTTCAATGCCGCAGTTGTTCCAGTAATCCGCCAGGTATGCTTCCTGTTTTTCGTAGAGTTCTTGCAGGGGAACAGACCGGGCCAGCGCCATTTCTGCTTCGGCACGGTCCCGGCAGTTCTCGTGGCGTATCGAGTCGGAGAACACGGCGTATTTTATAAACCTTATTCTCTCCCCCGGCCGGGCTGTGGTCATAAATCTGCAGACCGCGTCATTGTTATCGATGATAAACTGCTTTTGGCAATCCTGAAACAAGACGTTTTTTACGCAGCTGCAGACCTCCAGGCCCGATTTAAAGGTCCTGGAGGTGATATAAGAGGCCCCGGCTTTTATTTCGCAGCCTACCGAGGTCAGATACTGGGCGGCCTCATTACACATACGGGGATCGCTGGGATCCACGTAGTTAAAAACATTTCCATTGTGGCTCGATTCGATCAGGACGTCGCCGGAAAAATTCAGCGGCAGCACCTCGTAATCGATGGTGAACAGCGGTAGTTGATAAAACGAGGCCATGCGCGTTATAGATATATAAAACTCTTTTCCCCGCGGCGAACGCCACAGGACATTCCTGACGGTTACCCCCTTTTCCATGTCCAGGCGGAGCCGGCTGGCTAAAACCGCCCCGCTGAACATGCTGAACTCCTCCCCGTCAAAAAAAAGCCTGATAGGCTGGGTATCCGCCACGTTCAGCATGATCTGTTTCTCTTCCACCAATCCATACAGCCTCTCGGCCTGGTTCATCTTCGCGTATTCAAAGAAGCCGTTGATGTATTGGCTGGGTATGAAGTGGCCCTTTTCATACCCCTTTTCATAACCCTCCTCGAAATCGTAGCGGATACCGATATATCCATTGGCGTTATGAAAAAGAGCCTCGTTCAGCTTCAGATTGTACTTGTCCAGTCTGATATTCTTTTGTTCGTAAAAAGCGGTTCTTCTCTGCATCCAGCCACCCTTAACGCCGGCCGCCCCGGCTCCTCGATGCATTTATCCGGTCCATCACACCCGGCAGGCGGTCCAAAAAGTCCAGTGCGTGGTCAGGTATCGGCAGCTGCCACCTGGCCGCGGTCGGTCTGATTTCACTCGATACCCTGATGGTGAATCCATTTTCACCCAGGGTTCTAAAGGCGTCTTCGTCCGTGATGTCGTCACCCAGGTAAAAAGGCAGGCAGTCCGGGTTCGAATCAGCAATAAAACTGACCGCTTTTCCCTTGTTAACGTTCAGCGGGCGGATCTCCACGACCTCTGAGCCGGGAAGCAGCTCGAATATTTCCCGGTCGATCAGTGAGTCTATCGCTGGGAGGAGGCGCTCCAGCCCTTCCCGGACCTGCTCCCGGGGGACGCCGCGAAAGTGAATGGCCAGGCTCAGGCCCTTGTCTTCGATTCGAAACCCGTCGGGCAGGTCGTTCAGCCGGTGCGAGATGTGCTTGATCCGGTCCTGCAGCAGTTCGATACACCCGGGGTCTATCAGCCACTCCGGTTTTTTCCCTGGGGGGCTGACGACCGCTCCGTGCAGTGCCGACAGCCATATCGGCTGCAGCGGTAAAAACTCCTCCAGTTCCACCAGGGTGCGGCCGCTGATTATCGCTACCACCACGTCGCTTCGGCTTACGAGCCGGTTCAGGACCTCCAGCACCCGTAAGCCGGGAACCGCCTGCTCCGGCCTCAGGGCGAAGGGAACCAGGGTGCCGTCATAATCCATGGCTGCCAGCAGCTTTCCCCGACGCCCGAGCCGTTCCTCATTTTCCAGGGCGGAAATGAGATGCCCCACCGTCCCGGTTCGCGGCTGCGGTTCGATTCCCGCCACCAGCTTCACCTCTCTGACTCAGGCAAGGTTCAGGGTCCTTACGTTATCCCTGGCTGAATCGGGAGCATTCTCTCCGGCGGCCAGATACTGCTCTTTGAGATGGGTTCCGATCCAGATACTGCGTATCTTATCCCACCACCAGTGGATATCCTCCCGGCGGGTTCTGCTCTGCAGGGCAGCCAGTCGTTTTTTCTTTTCCTCAGCCGGCATGTCTAACCCGGCCACAATTTTGTCCGCCACCTCCAGGGGATGGTAAGGGTTGGCGACCAGCGCCTCCTTCATCTGGCTCGAAACCCCGGCCAGGGGGCTGAGCAGCAGCACCCCATCGCTTTCCACCTGGGAAATGACGAACTCCTTGGCCACCAGGTTCAACCCGTCCCGGAGCGGCGTGACCAGTGCCATGTCAGCGGCCAGGTAGTGCGCCACCAGCTCTTCTCTGGTCAATGAACGGTATATGTACTTGACCGGCACGTGATAGTCCTCGGTAAACCTGCCGTTCAGCCGCCCCACGGTTTCGTCGATCTCGCGTTTCAACTGCCGGTATCCGGGCACATTGGTACGGCTGGGAACCGCGACCTGAATAAAGGTAAGCCGGCCTCTCCACTCCGGGTGGTGTTCAAAGAGCGCTTCCAGGGCCCGCAGGCGCTCCAGGATACCCTTGGTGTAATCCAGGCGGTCAACACCCAGCAGCAGACGCTCTCCACCGGCGGAGCGCCTGATCACTTCTGCGCGGCGGCGGACGCTTTCCTGGCGGGCCAGGCCGTCGAATTCTTTCCAGTCGATGCCGATAGGTACCGCCTGGACCTTGATCTCTCTTCCCTCCCAGTAAACAACGCCCTTTTCAAGGTCTACTCGGGCGTTCAGCACCCGCTCCACCGTCAATAAGAAGTTGAAAACGTAATGAGCGGTATGGAAGGCGATAAATTCACTGCCCAGCATGCCTCTCAGAATAGCTGCGGACCAGGGCAGGGCCTGAAAAATATCAGCGGCTGGGAATGGTATGTGCCAGAACAAGCTGACCTGTGATGACGGAAGCTGCTTTTTCAGCATCTGCGGCACCAGGGCCAGGTGATAATCGTGAATCCAGATCAGTTGACCCGGTGCGATAACCTTCATGGTCGCGGAAGCGAATTTCTGGTTTACCTGGATGTAGCTCTGCCAGTGCTTCGGATCGAAAACCGTTTTACCTATGAAACTGTGGCAAAGCGGCCATAAGCAGGAGTTGGTGAACCCGTCGTAAAAGTTTGAGATTTCCCATGGGGTGAGAAGAATCTCCGAGAAATAGTATTTGGGATGGCCGAAGGGCAGAGGCAACAGGGGCAGCACCTTGCCGTCCTCTCTGCCGGTATCTGCTCTGCCGCCCCAGGCAATCCATACCCCGCCGGTCTGGCTTATGATCGGCTCCACTGCCGATACCAGGCCACCCACGGAACGGTGCATCTTAACTCCCTCATCTGAATCGGAAAGAACGACCGGTCCCCGGTTGGAAACCGTAACCAGGGATTGCGGTAGAGTATTGAATATTTTTTTAAGCTCGGGCATCTGTGGCACCCCCCATCCCGAAAACACCCGATAACGCTGACGAATAAAGCGATGTCGCCGCCATCGCTTGCTGGAAATATTGTAAACTCTAGGATGTAGCCCTTTTTTTAATATAGCACAAATCGGCAACTTTGTCTATCTCGGCAAGTTGTCTCAGTGATAATTTTCACAACTGCCTGCAAAAGCGGCGGTCGTTCACAGCCGCCGCAGGGGAATCACGCCCTGAACAGAAATTCCCCAATCCGTCCTGATTATTTTTATACTTGTCTTCAGTGCCTATATATTTAACGCGGAAGTGGCTAAAAAGGTTCACATGTAAGAAAAACGAAAAACACCCTTAAATGTCTGGCTTCAGCTGACAGATTACACATCGGGCCTTTTCTAAAAAAGATTATAGGGGAAGCCTCACCAGACGTACGGTATCAGCCGGTACCTCACCTTCCGCCGGTAGTCCTCGTAGCCCTCCAACTCGCTGACCAGCATCCGCTCCTCGCCGATGATCCTCCCGGCCACGACCAGGATCATGATGAGGCCGACCGCCAGCCCGTATACCGACCCCAGCAGCAAGGGCGCCCCCAGGCCCATGAACACCGCGCCGAGGTACATCGGGTGCCTCACGAAGCTGTAGACCCCGGTGGATACCACGTGCTGCTTCCGCTCCCGCTGTATCCGGACCTGGGTCGAGGCGAAGGTGTTGTCGACGCACGACTGGTAGAAAAGGTATAAAGAAGGCAGCAGCAGCAGCCCTCCCAGGGCCTTCAGCCATACCGGGAAGTGCGCCTCCCCGCCGTACCTTTTCGCGTCCAGCGGCATGACGACGAACCAGACGATAAAGACCAGGTAGATGCCGGTCATCAGGTATTTGTCCCATTCCTGCTGGTTGCCGGTCCCCGGCAGCCGGGACCTCTCCACCAGCAGCTCGGGGTCATTCCGGTACAGATAGACAGAGACCGCCAGGCACATCACGATAAACCAGGCGCAGAAGATCCAGCCCTCCACCCAGAGCCAGTCCCCGGCCAGGGCGAGGATACCCGCTGGAAACATCAAAAAAAAGATCGCGGATGAGATAATCCAGCCGATCGTCATTTTTTCCTGCTCCGCCACCGTAATACTGCCCCCTTTTTATGAGATACGATTATTATTTACGGCAGCCGGTATTATATTGCAGCCAGTTATTCCCCGGTTTGGTGGTCACCGGTATACCTGCTTATACACCTTTTCCGCCAGGCTCAGGGCCGTGGTGAGCTTCCCGCCGTACACATTCACCAGGCGGCAGCCCCGGTCTCCGTGCACCTCGATCTTGTACTCCCGGCTCATGCCGGTCGCGTCGCTCTTACCCTTTTCACGGATCAGCGGCCTGATGCCCAGGAAGGTGCTGCAGACGTCCTCCCTTCTGAGGGGTTCCTTCAGGTAGCCGCTGGCGCACCGCAGGAGGTATTCGATGTCCTCCTCGTCGACAGCCACCTCGTCGCACCGCTTTACCTCCATCCTCTCCGTGGTGCCGATGATGGTCTGCTCATCCCTCCACGGGATCATGTAAAAGATCCGGCGGCCGCTGGTCTGCAGAAACATGCAGTCCGGGACCAGCAGCCGGTCTATCACGATGTGGATGCCGCTCACCTTGGCAATCCGATGGTCGTGCGGCAGGGCGTAGCGGTCGTTCACCTCGTCGATCCAGGGGCCGGTCGCGTTGATCAACAGTCCGGTTTCAAACTCGTATTCCCCGTTCCCGTCGACCGCCCTGATCCCGATGGACGAACCGCCGAAGTCCACCTCCCGGACCTCGCACCCTTCCCGGATCGCGCACCCCGAGTTCACGGCGTCCTCCGCGATCCGTCGGGTCAATTCGAGGTCGTCCGTCTTGGCGTCGTAGTACCGGTAAACCCGGGTCAGCCCGGCCCCCCTGATCCCCGCGAACCCTTCCAGGAACGACTGTTTTGCCACTCCCCGGCAGGAATACTCGCCGAACCCGGTAAAAAGGTCGTAGACGCCCAACCCCACCCGGATGACCCACCACGGTCGGGGGCTGTCACCGTATACCGGTAAAAAGAAGGGGACCATCCTCACCAGGTCCGGGTACAGCCTTACCAGTCTGCCTCTTTCCCGCAGCGACTCCCGCACCAGTCCGAACCTCCCGGTCTCCAGGTACCTCAATCCACCGTGGATCAGCTTGGAGCTGTTGGAGGAGGTGCCGCTCCCGACTGCCCTGCGCTCGATAACCAGGACCCGCTTCCCGGCCTGGGAGAACCTGCGGGCGATAGCGCAGCCGTTGATGCCCGCCCCGAGTATCACCGCGTCGTATCTTTCTCCGATCCCTCATCACCTGCCGCTGCCATAAAATATATCCGCTGCGGGTTATCCGCCGGCTTTTTTTATTATATCCCCGGTCCCTAAAACATACAAAGTTTCACCCCGGCATCGGGCGGCCCGCCGGTCATTCAACCCCCGCTATCCTAGAAGCGCCGCAGCATAAAAACTCATTTTCTTCAGAGAGGAATCGGCCGTCTTGCCATTGAAGTATAAAGACGGTCATCGCTTTTTGTTTTAACCGCTGGAGGTATGAAGATGCACCGTCAGGTTCGATTCCTTCTAGCCCTGCTGCTGGTGCTGCTTATCGGGATATCCGCCGGATGCGCGCCCAATGATAACGGCCCCGCCGGCCGGGCCCCGGACGAGCAGAAGCCCTCGGATATCTACACCAGCCAGGTGAAACAGAAGTGGCTGGATGTCCCCTACGCGGACCGCTCGGAGGCCGAAAAACTGGATATCTACCTGCCGAGCCAGGGCCAGGGGCCGTTCCCGGTCATAGTCTCCATCCACGGCGGCGCCTTCATGTACGGGGACAAGGCCGACGGGAACCTGGTCCCGGTACTGAAGGGTCTGGACCGCGGTTACGCCGTGGTTTCGATAAACTACCGCCTGAGCGGGGAGGCGAAGTTCCCCAGCCAGGTCAACGACGTCAAGGCCGCCATCCGCTTTATCAGGGCAAACGCCGCCCGGTACCAGTTAAACCCTGACAAGATAGCGGTCTGGGGAGGCTCGGCCGGGGGGTACCTGGCGCTGGCGGCAGGGATCACATCCGATGTCGCGGAGCTGGATGACCCAGGCCTGGGCAGCCCCGGCCAGTCCAGCCGGGTGCAGGCGGTGGTCGACTGGTGCGGTCCGACCGACTTCCGAACCTTGAGAGACCAGCTGCTGCAGAACCGGTTTACCGATGAAGCCCACATCTCGACCGACTGGGCCGAGAAAGACCTGTTCGGCCGCCCGCTGCCGGAGGTGCCGGAGCTGGCGAGGATGGCCGACCTGTCGGCCTACATCACGCCCGACGATCCACCCATCTACATCCAGCACGGGGCCCGGGACCCGGTGGTGCCGCCGCAGCAGTCGACGGAATTCGTCAGACACCAACAGTCAGTGCCCGGCAGTAAACCGGTCGCGATCCAGGTCTTCCCGTACGAAGAGCACCTGGGCTACTCATTCACCAGCCCCGACAATTTGGACCGGGTATTCATCTTCATTGACCGCAGCCTGAAATAGGCCGGTATAATACAAAAACGCCCCCGTCGGGGCGTTTCAGAGTATGGACAAATGCCCTTCTAAAATATTGACACATGTGCACCAGTATTCAATCAGCCTCAAATAGTGGACATACTCTGTGGGGGCATAGGGTCAACTAGGTTGACCCATTTATTGTGTCTAAATCTAAATCTGCGTGGGATGAAAAAAGGATAAAGTGTTGTATGGAATCACCCTTAGCCGGGTTTAGCTGCATTGAACGCTACAGGAGGCTACCATGGGAATGATTCTGATTACAGCCTTGTTCTTGCCTCGCTTTTAGAAATAATCAATCGGATGAGTTGCAACATTATTAACAAATGGAGATGTATACCAGATGGAGTACATCATTAATCAGACTTACCTATTGACTAAATTGGTCAATAGCTATATTATATCATTGACCATAATGGTCAATGAGTATTTCGAACGGAGTGATGTTTTTGAATACAAAAGATAATCCTATGGAAGAGCATAAAATAATGTCGATGGATGCAGACAAACGTGATCGCGTACTGAATGCCGCTATGAAAGAGTTCGCCAAGGGTTACAAAAATGCGGTAACCGATGCGATCGTCCGCGAGGCGGGTATATCTAAGGGGTTGCTGTTTCACTATTTCAGTACTAAAAAGGACCTTTTCCTGTTTCTGCACGAGTACGCATTAAAAATGCTGATATCGGAGTTTTTTAGCCTGATCAACCTTAAACAGCGTGACATCTTGGAGCGTTGGCGGCAGATAGTTCTTTTAAAGATCGATCTCGTGCATAAATACCCGGCGATTTTTGCCTTTGTAAATGCGGCGTATATGGGTGAGAATGACGATGCCGCGGTTGAGATCAACGAGCAAAAGGCCACCTTCTCGGACGACGTTTACCCAAGGCTCTTTAACGATGTGGACACCTCCCTCTTCCGGGATGATATCGACCCCCAAAAGGCAATTGACGTGATAGTCTTTACCATGGAGGGTTACGCCGCCAGAGAGGCCAGCCCCAACAAGACACTCGAAGACTACGAGCCCGAGTACGAGCGTTTTCTGAGAGAGGTCGATGAGTATATCCATTTGCTGCAGAGATGTTTTTACAAATAAGGGAGGACTGATCATGTCTGTGATCAAAATAAAAAACCTTGTAAAAAACTTCGGTAGATTTCGCGCGCTGGACGGTATCGATCTGGAAGTGCCGCCGGGTGAGGTGTTCGGTTTTATCGGGCCAAACGGTGCGGGCAAATCAACTACCATACGTATACTCCTGGGGCTTCTGCGTAAGGACAGCGGCGACATAACAATGCTTGGGGGAGACCCGTGGCGGGACGCGGTGGAGCTCCACAAACGCCTGGCTTATGTGCCCAGCGATGTGAACCTGTGGCCGAACCTAACGGGTGGTGAGGTCATCGACTTGCTGGGACGTATGCGTGGCGGTTTCAGTACTAAACGCCGTGCCGAACTGCTTGAGATGTTCAACCTTGACCCATCCAAGAAGTGTCGTACCTATTCCAAGGGTAACCGTCAAAAGGTAGTGCTTATTTCCGCTTTTGTCTCCGATGTAGAGTTGTTGATACTTGACGAACCAACATCCGGGCTTGATCCGCTGATGGAAGGGATTTTCCAGCATTGTGTACATGAGGCGAAAAAAATGGGTAAGACTGTATTTCTATCCAGCCATATACTGGCCGAGGTGGAAAGGCTGTGCGATCGCATAAGCATAATCAAAGAGGGAAAGATCGTGGAGCAGGGGACATTATCAGAGCTTCGGCATATCGCCAGTACAACGATAACCGCCGAAACGTCAGCTCCGGTCGAGAGTTTGGCGTCCCTTCCGGGCGTTCATGGTTTGGAGTACGAGGCAGGACGTGTATGCTTTAGCGTGGACAATGAGCATCTGAACCTGGTACTGAAATACCTGGTAAGCTCCGGTGTTATAGCGTTGCATAGTGCGCCCCCTACCCTTGAAGAACTGTTCCTGCGTTACTATTCCAACCGGTAAGGAGGGAAACTCATGCCAATAAGTGATTTTTATGCCACTGGAAGACTCGTAAAGCTTATACTGCGCCAACATCGAGTGTTTTTGGCTGTATGGCTCTTTCTTCCTGCGCTGCTGGTCCTGGCCACAGCCCTGACCAGTATTGCCATGTTCCCTACCGAGCAGTCCCTATTGGAGATAAGTTCCACTTTGAATGACCCCATGGTTGTCGGTATGCACGGCAGGGTACTCGATATAAGCATCGCCGGGTATACCGCGTGGCGTACAAAGGTGATGTGCTCCCTGCTGGCATCGGTATTTAGCTTCATCATGGTCGTGCGTCACACCCGCCGTGACGAGGAGGAAGGCCGGCGCGAGCTGCTCGGCTCAGTCCGTGTTGGTAGGCAGGCGCCGCTTGCGGCTGCACTAATCTCCATTTTTAGCATTAACACAGTAATGGCCGCGTTGATCCTGCTGGGTATGCTTTCGGCGGGCTTAGGGTTCACCGGTTCTCTTGCACATGCATTAGCAATAGCGGCTTGTGGTTGTTTCTTTGGCGCAGTTGCCGGAGTGTTCGCTCAGATATTTACCGGCGCGCGTTCGGCCACTACTTTATCGGTCGCGCTGCTCGCGTTTCTAATGGTCCCTCACTACCAATGGAACATTAAAGGCGGGATGGGGGGGCTGATGCACCTCTCGCCGCTGGAGTGGCCGCAGTTGATACGCCCCTTTGCCGGGGAACGCTTTGCTGTCTTGCTTGCTGCAGCCACATTCATCGCCCTGCTTGTATTGCTTTCATTTAAGCTGTCATCGATGCGGGATGTCGGAGCGGGTTTTATCCCCGAGCGGACCGGGCGAAAAACCGCGAGACCGGGATTCAAGACACCGTTTGCCCTCTCCTGGCGCCTTCAAAAGGGCTTGTTTATATCATGGCTCTGCTTCTTTGGGATCATGGGTTTCGCCTTGGGGAGCGTAGCCCAGATTATGGCGAACATCTCTTCCACCGCTCCCGGCTTCGCTGGGTTCGTGGAGCGACTCGGTGGTGCGGATCGCGCCTTTATGTCGCTGATGATCTACGTTATCTGCATGGTGATCAGCATATATCCTATCCTGGCTACCCAGCGTATGCGTTCGGAGGAATCGTCCCTGCGCGCCGAAACGCTGCTCGCCTTGCCGGTATCCAGGCTGCGCTATGCTTTGAGCCACCTGGCCCTTTCTTTTGCCGGCGCAGCGGTGATTATCGGCATCATGGGGTTGGCGGTAGGGGCCAGTGCGGTACTATCTACTGGAGACTCAAGTGAGTTTACACGCCTGTTTGTCGAGACAGTGGTAAAAATCCCAGCTGTGTGGGTAACAACAGGTATATCGGCTCTTCTGTTCGGGGTTGTCCCTCGCGCGATGGCGGGGATCAGTTACACTGTACTGGGTGTATTTATTCTCCTTGAGTTTTTCTGGGAGCAGCAGGCGGTATCCGAAACGGTGTTTGCTCTTTCTCCTTTTGCGCACGTGTACTTTACAAAAGAAATTACTGTACTACCGATAATCGGTCCGTCATTGGTTGCCGTATTATTTTCGTTACTCGGGTTGTTGGCGTTTAGTAGAAGGGATATATCTCCAGAGTAAATCATACTTTGCAATTCAGAGCAACAATCATAGAGACAGGGAATGTCGTAGTTCCTTTAATAGGATTTATCCTAGTGTGTTCATTATTGGGTTTTTTTAAGTATTGTTATGTCACATCTTTTTCCCTTTCTCGCGAAGTTATCTTAAAGTCGAGGGAAAAACAGGCTTTCATATGTCACAACATTATTACCCCTTTTACCCGAAGCATGAGCAGTTGGCAGTACAGCAGAGGGAATATGGAGCGACAGGACACCGCCAGGGCGAGGCCCGGCCCTGACCAAGATTGAATGCGGCCTTGACCGCCGCCACGTAAGTCCTAATCTTTTTCGTTTATTGTGATTCCAATAGGCATGACGATTTATCGACAGGCTGAAACGCCCCCTTCGGGGCGTTCGGTTATTTATATTCCAACAGCGGTTCTCCTGGCTTATCGATTAAGCTTTTAATCGCTCCAATGCTGGAGGCTCGATTATTGCCGCTGCTGCTGACGGTACCGCCTGGCACCTCGCTCAGCGGCTGTCGGCACAGGACTCCATACAGGCCGCCTACCATGGCCGCGCGCAGGGAGTCCTCGGGGTACATGGGGTGGACCGAGACCCAGTCCAGGTCTCCCCGGCGGCCGGCGAACGACCCGTGCAGGACCCCCAGCAGCCTCTCCCGGTGGGTCAGCACGTACATCTCGTCTATCTCCCGGCGGACCCTTTCCAGGTTCCAGGGACGCTGGTCGTTGTGCAGCAGCCTCCATATCTCCACCGCGTCGGACGGCTGGGCCGGACGGATCCGGATCTGGTCATCCTGCATGGTTAATCACTCTCCCTTATCTACTCGTAGGTGGTGTTCAGGATAAAGGTGGTCGAGGTGCCGGTGACCCCCTCCACGGTGTAAATCGCGTCCAGGACCTTGCTGATGGTCTGCGGGGTGTCGCTGCGCAGCTTTATCATCATGCACCACTCCCCCGCCACCCGGTGGCACTCCTCCACGTGGGTGTAGGGGAGGTCGAGCGAGAGCAGCAAGTCCGTCACTTCCCGGTCCTTCTTCTTGGTGAGCCTCACCGATATCAGGGCGGCGATCCCGCTCCCCAGTTTGCTCCAGTCGATCAGGGCCCGGTACCCTCTTATCACCCCGTCCGCCTCCAGCTTCTTCACCCGCTGGTGGATCGACGGCCGCGACAGGTTGAGCCGGCGGCCCATCTCCTCGTGGGACATCCTACCGTTCTCCTGCAGCATCTTGATTATCTCCAGGTCCACGCTGTCCACCGTACCACCCCCCTTGATAACCTAATAGTAGCACATTCTGCCAGTTATTCAACTATTGTAAGTCAAATACAGCAATTTGTAAGCGATTAGAATGCCACAAAACTAAAACGTTATTAATCATCGGTTCCGGTCAGCATTTTTTTTACCAAACGTAGTTTCATAAAGCAAGTCAAACACCACCCCGCGTTTTACGCAGAGGTGGCGTTAACCGGTATGTCTTCAATTATGTCGGATTCAGGAAGAAGCGGTGTTTAACGGACATGCCTTCATACACTCGGCGCAGGAGTATACGCCATGGTCATCCACCCCGGCCACGTGCAGCAGGGAATCGAAAGAGTACCTGCTCTTGATACGGGTATCTCCCAGCAGGGCATCCAGCATGGGGCTTGCGCTGAAGTATCGCAGGCACTTATCATGTCTGACCTTGCCGTCGTTCTGGATTGCTTTCGCTGGACAGGCATCTGCACAGGCGGTGCAGTCCTGCGGGCAGACGGCTTCCGCCAGGTTCTCACCCGGTTCCAGTCCCGCCGTGGTAACCACCCCCCCGAGCAGAACCCGGGTTCCGTAGCGCCTGGTCGCCAGCAGTCCCGAGCGGGAGACCTGCCCCAGGCCCGCCATTTCGGCAAGGCGGACCAGAGGTAAGACCCCGTAGAAGTCCCGTCCTTCCACGTTCCAGGGGAAGCACCCGTAAATCGGCAGCGCCCGCCCGCCTTCCGCCTCGATCATCTGGCAGAGCCGGTTGGAGACCTGGTCCACCCTCCGGTACTCGGTATTGCAGTATCGCCAGTAGACCTTCAGATTACCATCCCCGGCGTACAGGACCCCTCTCGGAATCGGTACGCCGAAAACGACACACGACCCGGCTTCTTTCAAAAACTCACCGGCAACGTATCCGCCTTCGACACCCGTCAGGTCCCCGGTGTATATACCAGTCACGGCCGCCCCTTCCGAGGCCAGGTAATTGAGTATGTTCTCCCTGAGTGCCAGTGCTTCCATCCGGTCCTCTCCCCCCCTTTACCGTCGATACCCTCGGTCCTCCCCGCTTACGAACCTGAAAAACTGGGCCGGCGCTTCTCGAAAAAGGCGTTCAGGCCTTCGCGGTAGTCCTCGGTCCCCGCCGCCTTGATAATCCCCTGCCGCTCAAGCTCCAGCTGCCTTTCCAGCATCAGCAGCATGGACTCGTTGATCAGGCCCTTGGAAATCGCGTAAGCCGCACTGGGTCCAGCCGCTGTCCGTTCCGCCCACTCAAAGGCGGCTGCATCCAGCTGGTCCGGTTCCACCACCAGATTTATGAGCCCCATGGCCAGCGCCTGCTCCGCGTCGATAACCGGATCGAGGTAGAGCAGCTCATTCGTCTTGCTGAAACCGGTCAGCAGCGGTGTAAAGAGGAACCAGCCCCCATCCGGCACCAGCCCGGAGGAGGTGTAGGCCTGCCTGAACTTGGCCGTGCGGGAGGCTATTTTCAGGTCACAGGCCATGACCAGGCTGCACCCTCCACCGCCTACCGCCCCGTTTATCGCCGCTATCACCGGTTTTTCCAGCCGCCGGATATCACTGATGACCCGGTTGTACCTCTTGGTAAGCTGCCGGTAAGGGTCAGGGGGATCCGTATCGATACACTCCCTCGCCATCATCAGGTCTCCACCCGAACAAAAAGCCTTCCCCGCCCCCTTGAGAATGATTGACCTGATCCGGTCCTCCCTCCGGCACTCCTCCAGGGCCGCGACCAGGTCTTCACCCAGGGTGAAATTTATCGCGTTCAACTGCTGTGGACGATTCATGGTAATGACGCCGACGTTCCCCCGGGTTTCTAAAAGCACCGTTTCCCACTCCATGAGACCACCTCCCGCAAACATGCTTACGCCTGATCTTCCTTCAGAACTTCCTTGCGCAGGCGCTTTAGCCATTTTATCTTGGTTTTTTGAATCTCTATCCCGTACTGGAGGATCACTATCCTGAGCCGGTCTACCCCTCTCTCGGTCATGCTCTCCTCGGCGAAGACAAAGTTGCCCAGCTTCTCTTCCATCTGCCTGATCTGTCTATCGATCTTGTCTACCGCCACATCCGTGTCCAGCCCGTTAAAGAAATTCACCTTGTAGAGAAACCCATACTTGCTGAAGAAGTCGTAACGGGTATACTCGGCTTCCTCGGAGTCCGAATTCAGCCAGCGGTCAAAATCCTCCTCTCCCTTGGGGGTCAAGGAAACGACCTTCTTATTGGGCACCTTGTCCTGCTGGACCACCTGGCGTTCGATCAGCCCTTCCTCCTCCATCTTGGAAAGGAGCGCGTACAACTGCCCGCTGTTGACCTCCGGTCTCTGGTCGGCGAAGTCGCGAAAAATCAGGTCCAGCATGTTGTACCCGTGGACCGGATACTCCTTGAGGCTTCCCAGAATCATGTACTTTAAACTCATCCCTCTCCTCCACTATATTCATAGTATCTATGTACATAGTATATAGGTTTATTGTATTTAGGTCAAGCGTTAAAAGCCCTTCGCCCTTACCAAGGGTAAAAACAACAAAACCGCCCCCCGGCGGTTATATAGGACCAGGATTCATCTTTTCCGGCGGCGCGGCCGCCATGCCCTACTCCAGGTAAAAATACTCCTCGCAGTACCCGGCCGCCGGCCGCAGCTTATGGTAGCTGCGGGAAAACCGCAGGCGGGGATTGATCCCCTGGACCAGCGCCTCGGTCGGCTTCTCGTAGACCCAGCGGCATACCTCGGAGGTGTCCAGGTCCAGCAGTTTGCAGGCCTCCAGGGAGGGGCAGTAGTTCCCCGAGTGAAACACGATGCGTCTTCCGCTTTTCTCCACCACCGGGGCCTCCCCGGCCCCGATCCCCAGCTTCAGGCACAGCAACTGGTAGGCCTGGTCCAGGTCGTCCCCGGTCAGCCCCTCCAGCACGTGCGGGTTCTCCCGCAGCCAGCGGAGCCGCTTGGCCAGAAGCTCAGCCTCCAGGCCGCGGGCCTTTTCCCGGTCCATCCCCAAAAACCGCTTCACGTGCTCCCGGATGTCCTCGGCGTAGAGCTTCGCGCACTCGTCCCGCAGCACCCCCGACACCACCTCGGTGGCGGCCCCGGCCCGCTGCACGATCTCCCGGCAGCCCAGGTCTATCCTCCGGCGCCCCTGCTCCAGGGCGTCCTTGATACCGTAACCGTAGACCAGCGTAGAAACCTTGGCCCAGACCGTCGCAGTGGCGCACATCGGGCAGGGTTCGTGGGTGGACACCAGCACGCAGCCGGCAAGGTCCTTCCCGAACAGCCGCGACGCCTCCCGGATCGCCTTCATCTCGGCGTGGGCCGTGGGGTCCTGGTCGGTCTCCTCGGTGTCGTGGGCCCGGGCGATCACCCCGCCGCCCTTCACCATCACCGCTCCAAACCCCTTGTTGCCCGTCTGCAGGGACCGCTTGGCCTCCTGGAAGGCCTCCCGCATATAAGACTGGTAGCTGTCGTTCGATTCCAAAAGCCCTAGCCCCTCTCAAGCAGCAGTCTTAGTAAATCGCCTGGTGCTTCCCGTTGCTCCCCGGCGGCAGCGAACCGTAGCGTTTTATCAGCGCCGCCCCCACGAAGTCCCTGAACAGCGGGTGGGAGCGGTTGGGCCGCGACTTAAACTCGGGGTGGAACTGACAGGCCACGAACCACGGGTGGTCGGCCAGTTCCACGATCTCAACCAGCCGGCCGTTGGGGGATACGCCTGAAATCTTCAGCCCCTTCTCGATCAGCTGCGGGCCGTAAACGTTGTTGAACTCGTAGCGGTGGCGGTGCCGCTCCCCAATCTGCGGGGTGGCGTAAGCCTCGTAGGCCCTGGTCCCCGGCTCCAGGCGGCAGGGGTAGGAACCCAGGCGCATGGTGCCGCCCTTGTCGGTTACCTCCTTCTGCTCCGGCAGCAGGTCGATCACGGGGTACGGGGTATCGGGGTCAAACTCCGAGCTGTGCGCCCCCTCCAGGTTGCAGACGTTGCGGGCGAATTCGATCACCGCGCACTGCATCCCCAGGCAGATGCCGAGGTAGGGTATCTTGTTCTCCCGGGCGTACCGGGCGGCCATAATCTTGCCGTTGATCCCCCGGTCCCCGAAGCCGCCCGGTACCAGTATCCCGTCCGCTCCCTCCAGGATGGTCGCCGGGTCCCCCTTCTCCAGGTCCTGGGCGTAGGCCCAGCGCACCTCCACCCTGGACTGGTGGTGGATGCCCGAGTGGCGCAGGGCCTCGACCACGCTGAGATAGGCGTCGTGCAGCTCCACGTACTTGCCCACCAGCGCGATCACCACATCCCGCTGGGGATCCCGCGACCGGTTCACCAGCCGCTCCCACTCCTTGAGGTCGCTCGGCCGATGTTCCACCCCCAGGCGCTCCAGGATAATCTGGTCCATGTTCTGCTGGGCCAGCATCAGCGGCACCTCGTAGATGGACGGCGCGTCGATCGCCTGGATGACCGCGTTCTTATCCACATCGCAGAACAGTGCCAGCTTCTCGACCATGTCCCGGGACAGTTCCTTTTCCGTGCGGCAGACCAGCACATCGGGGTTGATACCGATGCTGCGCAGCTCCTTCACGCTGTGCTGGCTGGGCTTGGTCTTCAGCTCGCCCGCCGCGCGCAGGTAAGGGATCAGGGTTACATGCACGTACTGCACGTTTTCCCGCCCCAGTTCGCTCTTCAGCTGCCGGATCGCCTCCAGGAAGGGGAGAGATTCGATGTCGCCGACCGTGCCCCCGATCTCGGTTATCACGATATCGGGCCGGGTCTCCCGGGCTACCCGCAGCACGCTCTCCTTGATCTCGTTGGTGATGTGGGGGATGACCTGCACGGTCTGGCCCAGGTAGTCGCCCCTCCGCTCCTTCTGCAGCACCGACCAGTAGATCTGGCCGGTGGTCACGTTGCTGTTGCGGCTCAGGCTCTCGTCCACAAACCGCTCGTAGTGTCCCAGGTCCAGGTCGGTCTCGGTCCCGTCGTCGGTCACGAAGACCTCACCGTGCTGGTAAGGGCTCATAGTCCCGGGGTCGATATTGATGTAAGGGTCGAACTTCTGCATGGCCACCTTCAGGCCGCGGGACTTCAGCAGACAGCCTAGTGACGCGGCGGTTATCCCTTTGCCCAGGGACGAAACGACCCCTCCGGTCACAAAGATATACTTGGTCAAAGCCTCTCACCCTCTCATAAAGATTAAGTCATATACGTGGAGACAGCGGGTTGTTGGCCCGCTGTCCTTATTTCTCGGTCGGTTGTTCGGGGTAGTTGAGGATTACCACCTCGGTCTGCTGTGGAAGCGTATCCTCGGTGATGTTCAGGCTGTCCAGTTTCTTTGGTTTAGAATAAAAACGGGTAAAATTCTCTACCGGCTCCAGCCGCAGCAGCAGGCACGGGGTTTGGAAGTGCATGGGGATTATCACCCGCGGCTGCAGGGCCTCGGCCACTTGGCGGGCTCCCTCCGCGTCGATGGTATAAACCGAACCCACCGGGACCATCAGCACGTCCACCGGCTTCAGCTTTTCCACCAGCGAAGCATCCAACTGGTGCCCCAGGTCGCCGCAGTGGACCACCCGCAGACCGTCGATGACAAACCGGTAGACGATATTCCTGCCCCTCTGGGCTCCCTGGTGAGGGTCGTGAAAGGTGGAAAATCCTTCGATAGAAACGTCCTTGAACGGGTGTGGGCCGGGGGTATCGATCACTTCAGGCTTACCTGGCAGTACGCCTACCGCGTTGTGGTCGTGGTGACCGTGGCTGACGGTGACGACATCCACCACCTCGCGCGGCAGCGGGTATCCCACCGAATCACCCGAGGGGTCGGTCATGACCTTGACCCCGTTCTCGCTGGTCATTATAAAACCCGCGTGTCCAAGCCAGCGAATCTCCATAAGCTCCTCCTATTCCTCTTCCAGCAGGTCGTCCTCTTCCTTGCTCCGCCACTCCACCAGCTCCAGGTGGCGGACCAGACTCGAACCTTCCTCCCGAGGATCGATCAGTCTCAATCGGGTCTTCACTCCCCGGGTCAGCTCCCCCTTATTGGAAAGCCGTTTAATCAGGGTTATCCTCCGCAGGGTCTTGGTGGGCTGACCCGAGCGAAGCGTCCAGCGCCCCTCCCCCAGGTAGCTGAAACGGGTGTCCAGGTTAAGCTGGGTATAGATGGCGGCGGCCGCCCGGGACCACTGCTCCGAGGACACCGGCTTCGCGTTGAGGATCTCCTCGATCAATTCCCGAAAGTACACGGGTTCCCCCCGCTGCTTGAGTATATGAAATGCCAGATCCACTTCGGACATTTCCGAAATATCGTATTCTCTTTCGCTCTTCAATTCCGTCCCTCACTTCTGGCAGATTCACATTTCCTTTTTTGGGGTTTTCTTTATTCTACTCAAACCATAGTTTTTCCTGCCGGATAAAATAATTTCCTCTCCTATTTTACATATGTTTTTTTACATGCGCTCGGGAGCGTCTACCCCAAGGATGGCCAGGGTGTTCAGGAGCGCGGTCTGCACCGTCAGCACCAAGATCAGTCGGGCGTTCCGAAGACCCTTATCCTCGACCAGGACCCGGCAGGCATTGTAATAGGTATGAAAAAGGGAGGCCAGTTCCAGGGCGTAGTGCGCGAGCCGGTGCGGCTCCCGGGTCTTCGCCGCCGCGGCCGTCACCAGCGGCAGTTCCGCCACCTTATTCAGAATAGCCAGCTCCATGGGCTCTGTCAATAACGAGAGCTGAGTTCCCTTGATCGTCGGCATCTCCAGCCCCGCCTCGCGGGCCTGGCGGATGATGCTGCAGATTCGCGCGTGCGCGTACTGGATGTAAAAGACCGGGTTCTCGTTGGTCTGGGACTTGGCCAGGTCGAGGTCGAAGTCCAGGTGCGACTCGGCGCTCCGCATCACGAAGAAGTAGCGGGCCGCGTCCTTCCCCACGTCCTCAATCAGCTCCTCCAGGGACACGTACTGCCCGGTACGTTTCGACATCCGCACCGGCTCCCCTCCCCGATACAGCCTCACCATCTGGGTCAGGATGACCTCCAGGCGCTCGGGGTCCATGTCCAGGGCCTGCAGGGCGCCCTTCATGCGGGGTACGTGACCGTGGTGGTCGGCCCCCCAGATGTTTATCACCAGGTCGAATCCCCGCTGGAACTTGTTCTGGTGGTAGGCGATATCCGAGGCGAAGTAGGTCGGCAGCCCGTTGCTGCGAACCACCACCTCATCCTTCTCGTCCCCGAACCGGCTGGAGCGGAACCAGAGCGCCCCCTCCTTCTCGTAGACGAAGTCTCTTTCCTTCAGGACGTTCAGGGTTTTGGCCACCGAGCCGTTGTCGTAGAGCTGCTGCTCGCTGAACCAGACGTCGAACCTGACCCCGAACTCTTCCAGGGTCTTTTTGATCGCCGCCTGCTTCTCGCGGAGGGTAAACTCCACCAGCATCTCCCGGCGCAGGGCCGCATCCACGTTCACATACTTGTCCTTGTACTTCTTCACGAAGCGGCCGATCGTCTCCACCAGGTCCTCCCCGTGGTAGCCGTCCTCGGGCAGCGGCGCCTGCTGACCCAGGGCCTGGAAGTAACGCGCCTCCAGCGACTCGGACAGCTTCTCGATCTGGTTGCCCGCGTCGTTGATGTAAAACTCCCGCTGCACCTTGAACCCCGCCGCCGCCAGGAGGTTCGACAGCGAATCCCCCAGCGCCGCTCCCCGGGCGTGCCCGACGTGCAGCAGGCCGGTCGGGTTGGCGCTCACGAACTCCACCTGCACCTTTTCCCCCCGGCCGACATTCACCGATCCGTACTTTTTGCCCGCCTTGAGGACCTCGGGAGGCACCCCCCAGACCCAGTGGGGATTGAGGTAAAAATTAACAAAACCCGGCCCCGCCACCTCGAGTCGCTCGACCCCGGTGTCGGCCGGATCAAAATGCTTGACCAGCGTCTCCGCTATCTGCCTCGGCGCCTTGCGCTCCGCTCGGGCCAACAACATCGCCAGGTTGGCCGCCAGGTCACCGTGGTTTTTCTCCCTTGGCACCTCCAGAGAAAAAGGAGGCAGTTCATCGAAAGAGAGTTCTCCCGCTTTCTTAGCGGCCTCGGCCGCCTCCAGGACCCTCTTTTCTATCTTGTCCCTCAGCTTTAAAGCAAGACTCATTATGGCAATGGTTCCCTCCTTGACGGAACCATTTTCTCATATCCCCCCCGGGCTGTCAAACAGCGATTTTGTAAAATAAAAACCACCCTGGCGCATCGCCCTAATTGCCGTACTGGCGGCGGTTGTTATCCTCGTCTTGTTCCTGGACCTGGTTCCCGCTGTCCACCACCACCGTCCCCCGGCCGCTGGACGGGCAGTTGAAGGTGTAAGACCGGCCGGGCGGCAGCCCCGCCAGGCTCTGTTTCCAGCCGTCCCCG
Source organism: Bacillota bacterium (assembly GCA_013178275.1). Lineage (GTDB taxonomy): Bacteria > Bacillota > Ch66 > Ch66 > Ch109 > Ch109. The sequence goes on from JABLWZ010000007.1 coordinate 146,760, forward strand.
TCCGGCTCCTCCAGCACCACCGTAAACGGGCCCGCCGGCTGCGACCCCTGGTTTTGGACCTGGATGATCAGGTAGTTCCGCTCACCGCGGCGGTTCACCTCCGCGCTCTTCACCACCAGGTCGGGCAGATCCCCGCTTACTATATTATTGACCGGATTCTGGTCCCCAGACTCGGCCGGCGCGGGTTTTTCCGGCCTTAGACCCAGGAACTCGCGGCTGGAAGCGGCGGCCTCACCGCCGGCCTCCCTCTCGATAAGGTCCAGGATCTCGGCGGTCGAAACCTCCCGGTACTGGTACTTGGCGGCCAGGGCCTTCCAGACCTTCAGCAGCCCCTCGTTTCCGATCCTGCCCTCCAGGGACTCCCAGAACATCGAGCCCCCGTAATAGGCTAGGGTATAGTACTCCGAGTGGTCGGTAAACTCCGACAGCGGCCGCAGGATCCGCCCGGGCGGGCTCACCGTGCTCCTCGGGACGCCCGCGCCTCTGTACTGCGCGCGGAGAAACAGCTCGCTCGACCAGACCGCCAGCCCCTCGTCGATCCAGGGTTCCTTGCACTGGTCGGTGCCCACCAGCCCATACCACCACTGGTGCGCCACCTCGTGCGAGATCAGGGGCCACCACTGCCTCAGGTCGCTCTTGCCGTACTCCCGGGTGTTGATCATGGCCAGCATCGGGTACTCCATACCGCTGAGCCCGTCCATCGGAACCTCCACCAGGCTGAACTGGCCGTAGGGGTAAGCGTAGGAGAAAGCCTCCCCATAAAACCGCAGCGCCTGGCTGGCCGCGTGCAGCGCGGTGCGGCCGTTCCCCTCGTGGCCCTTCCGCGAGTACCCCTTCAGGGTCAACTCCCCGTCCTTTAGGGTCTCCAGGTAAAAATCGCTGGAGGCCACCAGGGCAAAGTCCCTCACCCGCTCCGCCTTAATCACCAGGAGCTTCAGGCCGTCCTTCAGTATCTCCTCCCTCACCTGCTTCCCGGTGGAGGCCACCACCTGCTCGGTAGGCAACACCAGGTTCACCTGGTAATCGGCCACCTGGCTGTAGAAGGGGTCGCCGAGGCGGTAGTACTGGTCGTTCTTCCATCCCGACTCGTCCGCCACCGCCAGCACCGGGTACCAGCTGGAGAGCATGGTCACCCCGTCGAACTGGCCGAAACGGTATTCAGCCAGGGGGATGTTCACCTGGAACCGGACCTCGACGACCACCTGGCCGCCGGGCTTTAGGCGGTTTTTCAGCGGTACCCGGAGCAGGGTGTCCGTCACCTGGCCGGGGACCACCTCGCTGTTCACCTTGACCTCCAGCACGTCCATCCCGCCGGGGCCAAACCCCATCGGGTAAGCCTCGGCCGGGGCCGGGGTCCGGTCCGCGGAACGGAAGGCATTCGGGTAGAGGTGGAAGAAAAGCTCGTTCAGGTCGTGGGACTGCTCGTTAATCAGCCCCACCTTACAGGACCCCGACAGCAGTCGGGTCTTGGGCTGCAGGCTGGCGTCGATCACGTAGCTGCGGGCGGGTCCCGGTACCGTCTGCCCCTTTTCGGCGGGTTTCTGGGCCGAGGACGGGGCCGAGGGACGGTAAAAAAAGAACGCCCCCACGGCGACCGCCATGATAACGAGGAGCGGTAAAAGGTAACGTCGAAGCAAGATGGTTCCTCCTCACCCTAACCGGCATTAATCAGGCGGTCGCGGTAGTCCTTCTTCATGTCGTTCTGCATGAACTCCCGCAGTCCGTCCAGCAGTACCGCCGCCTCCGCCCGGGTCAGCGTCTCGTTGGGGAAAAACCGGTAGCTGCTAGCCCCCGACTCGCCCATACCCTCTAACAGGCCAAGTTCACTGGCCACATACACCGAGTCCCTCGCCCAGGAAGGGATGCTCGCGTCATCCAGGTAACGGGTCCGGTAGCTCGGATTGGGAGCCAGCGAATCCAGTCCCAGCACCCGGACGACGATGGTCACTGCCTGGGCCCGGGTCAGCGACCCCTCGGGGTAGAAAAGCCCCTGCCTCACCCCGCTGATCGCGCCCCGGCGCACCATCTCCTTGATCTGCGGGAAGCTGGCATAGGTGGTCGGCACATCCGCGAAAGGAGACACCTCCGGGGCTGTCGTCCTGCGCCCGGCCGTCCTCGGGGCGGTTTCCACCGGGGCCTGCATGCTCGTCAGCATGGCCACCGCCCGGGTGAAATCACCCCGGGAGATCTCCAGGCTCGGCCCGAAGCTGGTCAGTCCGTGGTCAAACGCCCCCACGCTGACCATGCGGGTTATCTCATCCTGGGCCCAGTGGCCGCGGATATCTTTCATGGTAAAGACCGGCAGCCGCTTGTGCCGGGGGACCGAGTTCAGCTTGTAGTCCTGGGTGTCCTGGTTGCGCCAGTCGGCTACCTCCTCCCCGTCCTCATCGAAATAGGGCAGGTCGTAGCTGCAGTGCAGCACGTTCTCCTCCTGCTCCAGCAGGTCGTACCCGCCGGCGAAGCTGATCCCGCTCGCGCCGGTCTCCTGGTAGTTCAGGCTCTTGGTCCGGTTGAAAGAGACCTGGAGATTCACGTTGCCGTCCCATTCCACCGTCTCCTCGGACGTGCCCGTGGCGCCGGCGGTCGACTGGGCCCGGTAAGAACTCAGGTTGCAGCTTATCTTGCGGGTCTCGGTGGAGCCCCAGAAGTGGTTGTATCCCACCGTTTCCCCCTGCATGTCGACCGTCAGGGTACCCTGGTCCTTGTTGATCTCGTAGACCTTGCGGCTGCTCCAGCCCCCCGAGAAATAGTCCACCCCCGGCCGGTGGTCGAATACCGACGACTGGTTGAACTGGTAGCCGTCCTTGGCCAGCTTGTAGGTGGCCTTGTTCGAGCCGACGCTCGCCGTTATCGACTCGTTGAAGCTCTTCAGCGTGGTCACCTGGGTGGTCTGCCCCCCCTGGTCGACGTTGCTCACCACCAGGCCTATGGTGCGGGTCATCTTGATCCCCTTCTCCTTGTTCTCCAGCTTATAGGTGTAGGACTGGCTGGTGGTCCCCCCGGTTCCCCCCCGGCCGCCGCTGAACTTCAGTTCCCCGGTCACCAGCACCGGTTCCCCGGTCACAAACACCAGCTCCTGGTACTGCTGCTCATTGCGGATACCGCCCTCGAAACCCAGCGGGTTGGACACCAGGTCGGGCCAGTTGGTGGGCATCAGGGTGGTCGTCACGGTCGCGGCCCGGGCCGGCGACGGGACGATCGATCCCGCCAGCAGGCAGGCTGTCAGGCAGACCACCGCCAGCAGACGACCCGTCCTCTTCTTCCCGGTAGTACCCCGGTTTCCCATAGCCAACCTCATGCTCCCGTCCTCCTAATCAAAACAGGTTTTCCTATCGGGGCTCCGCCATCACCAGCACCGGCGAGAGTTCATCCGCCCCGTCCTTATCATCGCTGGAAACCTCCAGCCAGTAAAGCTGATCGCCCTGCTTCAGGACCGACAGCCGGTTGTATCCGTTCTCGAACTCCAGCAGCGTGGGCTGATCCGGCCTGCCGCTACGCACCACCTGCGCCCGGTCCAGGTCCAGCGAGACGCTGGTCGAATCATCGAGCTGCCAGTAGTTGGATATCCCCACCCAGTCCTTGACCTGGTCTACGACTATGTCGACCCTGGTGCTGGTACTGCTGCCCGGCTTGATGGAGGTGATCCTCCCCGCCCGGAACCTGACCGAGGTGGGCGGCATGCTTCCCCCGTTGCGGAGGTTGACAGCCAGCACCTGGTTGCCGTAAACGATCAGGTAGGCATACTGGTTGTCCGCGTCCTCCGACCCCCAGCTGGTGTACAGTTCGTTCAGGTCGATCAGGGTCGCGGGAGAAGAACCGTCGGTGCTGTCGATCACCTGGGTCTCCTGGCTCAGGGACAGGTACTCCTCGTCACCCAGGGACACGCGTTCCTGCTTCGTCCACTCGTACGCGTCCTCCAGCTTGATCTGGTCCACGCTCAGGTCATCTATCATCCCGCAGATAAACCGCAGGTACTTCCTGCTGTTCACATCCGGACCCGACGGATAGTACGGGGTTTCCACCATCACCATCGACGCCCGATAGTCGCTGCCAAAAGGACTGGCCAGCACCACTATGTCCTGGTCCTCCTTCAGGTATGAAGGACCCACCAGGCGGCCGTCGTGCAGCACCAGGGTGCCGTCGTCCCAGGTTATGCGCTTGTCGTACAGGTTGACGTCAGAAAGCCTGAACCACGACTCGCCGTAGTTGACGCGCCTTATCTGGTCGTAAAAGACGCTGGTCAGGGTGGGTTCCACCGCCAGGTGCACCACCTGCTGTTCCCCGTAGTCGTTCCTGGTCGCCGCGTACACCCTCCGTCCCTTGTACTCGGGGCGCTTGAGTTCCCTCAGGCTTATCTCCCGGCCGCCCACGAACACCTGGGTATCGCTGTCGACCTCGAAACGCTCCAGCGGCTTCTGGTTGATCCAGTTGGACTGCTGGTACTGTCCGCTGCCCTGGTGGTACTCCCCGGCGCCCTTCAGAACCAGGTTCCCCGACGCCGGCAGGTACTCCTGCAGGATACCGCGGTAGATATTCACCACCTGGGCCGCGGGCCCCTCCAGCACCACCCTCGCCGCCTGCAGCGGATCGGCGGTGATCTGTCCCGGCCTCAGCGCGGAAGGGGTCAGTCCGTCCTCCAGGTAGACGTTGGCCATGTCTCCCGGCCGGACCTGCTCCGCCACAATGCTCTCATTGTTTCGCACGAAAGTCGTGAACGGGGTGAAGGTGTACTCCACCTCGCGGCCGTCTTCCAGCAGCCGCAGGGTGTCTTCCCCCACCTCGACCACCCGCCCGTAGCGCACCTGCTGCTCGGGAGGGAGGTAACCCGGGTTGGGCTCCGGGACCGACACCTTGATGGCTGCCGCCTTGCCGTCGGCCAGCGACACCTCCGCGCCCTGGCCGTAAAGCAGGTCGCTTAGGGAGGAGGGCTGTCCGTTGACCTCCACCTCCACGCTCTCACCCAGGGGTATAATGGTCGGCAGCCCCTGTTCATCGTTTATCACCAGGCGGCCGGCCGCTTCATTCACCTCCTGGATGGTGCCGCTGACCGACTGGGGAGAAGACTGGCTCATAACCTCTATGAAAAATACCTCGTCCTGACTGTCGGTAAGGTAGCGGACCTCCTGTCCCGCCTTCAGCAGTTCGGTTCCGCCCACCCGCTTGGAAGCGTTCGAGTACACCACCGCCGAACGGTCCAGCGGGGCCTGTCTCCCGTCGCTCATCCTCTGCGGGGACTGAAACACCAGTATGTCCCCCCCGTCGGGATTAGCCACCCGCACCTGGGTCTGGTTGACAGGGTAGCCCTGGTCGAAACCCGTGATCTGGTCGATCCCCTCGATCTTCCCCCGCTGCTCGGTGATACCCCGCGTGGGGCGCAGGATGGGGTCGGCCTTATCCAGGATTACCGCCAGCTGGGCGCGGGTCACCCCGCCCTGGGGGTCGAACGCCCGGTCGGAAACCCCCTCCATCAGCTTCTGTTCCACCACCGGGTCCACCCAGGGAGCGGCCTGGGCCTCGATATCCCCCGAATCCAAAAAACGCGCCAGGGAGCGGCGCTCGCCCCCGTAGTTGGGGGTCAGCTTCAGGGCCTTGGCCAGCCAGACCGCCACCTCCTGCCGGGAGACGGGTTCGATCCAGGCCAGCGTCGCCTGCTTATCATCCACCAGCCCGGCTGTTTTCGCCTGCGCGATAAAACCCTGGGCCCAGGGGTCCGCCTGAGCACCTACGGACGTGGTCAGCAGGGCTTCCTGCTCCATCCCCATCGCCTTGATCAGCCCGGCGATAACCTCCTGGCGGCTGAGTGTCTTGGCCGGCTGAAACCGCCCGTCGCCTTCTCCCAGCAGCAGTCCCTCGGAGGCCACCCGTACGATCGAGTCCCTCGCCCAGTACCCGGTCCCCACATCGTTGAACTGGACCCCCTGCCGCAGCGATCCGCCGTCCGTTATCCCATAATAGGTCAGGTTCGACCCGCTTTCCGCGCCCAGCGCCGGGCTCGGCCCGGACCAACCCGCCGGGAAGACACCAGTCACGAACACCAGCAGCCAAACGCAGACGAGACGCCTTTTCACGGTTTTCCCGACTCTAAACATAGACCCCCAGCCCTCCCGTTAATACCTCTTGATTATCAGTGCGTACCGGCCCGGTTTGATCACCGACACACTCCCGGTGCCCAGGGAGGGGTTGGTGGTCCCCGAGGTTTCGACCCAGACGCGGGTCGATTCGTCGAAGTAGTAGACTCCCCCTGGCTGAGCGCCGCTCCACTGGCGGGACGCCGCCTTGAGGGTCAGGTTGACGGGGAAGTTGAACAATCCCTGCATCGACTGCACCCGGGTATTCGCCTGGGCCTCTCCCAGTAGTTCTATCCCACCGATCAGCTGGTACCCGGAGCCGAGTCTCGCGGTGGCCCTTTCGACCTCCGCCGGTTTCAGCGTCCGCATTATCAGCCGGCCGTATATGTCCAGGGCCCCCTCGATCCCGCTGGCCCACCCCGACCCTTCCTCCGCTTCCCTGATCTCCGAGGTGTACAGCGCGTTCTGAGCAAAGCTCACCTTACCCAGGCTGGTGTCCACGTATATGGACCTGCCGCTTAACGTCAGAATCGAATCGGGGATGTTGATCCTCACCTGTTTTACCTGTCCGTATTGATTATCGGTTAATTCCAGGTAATCCTGAACCGTTTCCGTGCGCGGCTGAGAGCCGATGGTGATGTTCAGGGAATCCTTCTGCAGATCGATCGTGGAGAACACCAGGTCTTCCTCGTACTCATAATCGTCTTCATCGGTTTCCCCTATCCGCTCCAGGCGCTCCACCGACAGGGGGTAAGGGTCGGCCTGCACCCATATCGAGGCCTTCCCACTGCCCACCGCGTGCAGCACGAAGTAATAATCGGTATCCGGCCTGACCCGGTTCATCGTGTAATGGGTCTTCCTGGTGCTGCCGATAAACTGCAGCTCCGCGTCGTTTATCTCGTCGTCGCTGCGGATGTTGTCATCGTTATCGTAGTCCCCGTCCCGGACCAGGGTCACCCGGAAAATGCCCGTGCTGTTGCTCCAGGACGTGCGGTCCACCTGGTAGTAATGTCCATGGACACGGATCCTGGCCCCCAGCAGGTCGTGGGTGGCGTCATCATATTCATAGGTATCGTCGTCCAGCAGGGTGATCTCGTCGAATCCGACCCAGCTTCCGCTGACCCTGATCTCCACGCCGTCGGCCCCCTCGACGTCTTCATCGTCGGGGACCTTGAAGTAGTAATCGTCCGGGACTATCTCATCGCCCTCATCATCGTCCTCCACGCTGTCGATAAAGTACTCCTCGGTCGAGGCGTATATCTCGTAGGTATAAGTCCCCTCGGTCCCCAGGGCATCCCAGCTCAGTTCGATGCAGCGGTCAGCCACCAGTCGGGCGATGAACCCGGTGGGGGCCGCGGGCGTCGTGTCCGCCACGTAGGTGAACCCGTCGGGAAGGGTGGCCTGCCCGAAATCGGAGTTGCGGACCACCACGTCGTAAACTCCCGCCGCCTGTGGCGGGGTCTTGCACGTGATGGTGGTGTAATTGCCGTCCTCCTGGACGATATCGTCCGCCAGCAGGGTCCCGAAGTAGACCTCGGCATTGGGGCGGAAGTTGGTGCCCACGATGGTTACCCGGGTCCCCCCCTTTTCGGGTCCGGTGTTGGGGGTGACCGAGATAATGGTGGGCGCGCTCTCCGGCTGTATATACGCCCAGCCCTCGATCAAGGTATAGCTGCCCCCGTCCTCCACATTGACCACGATCACATCCAGCCTGACCCCCAGGTCGGCCGTCGTGCCCGCCGGGGTGCTGATGACTATCTCCCCGTCATCATTTCTCGAAACCACCTCGGCCTCCCTTACCCCTATGTAAACCTTGGCCTGCGGGCGGAAGTCGGTGCCGGTGATGGTCACCAGCGTGCCGCCCGCCAGCGTGCCGGACGTGGGATCGATTTCAGTGATGGTAGGCACCGCGATGGGACTCACGATGGTCACATCGATCGTGTCCTCAGCCCCGTCGGGGTTCAGCAGCCGGAGGGTCCGGGTTCCCACCGTCCCCTGCTCCACCGTGATCAGCCGCAGGTGGGTGTCGCTGAGCACCTCCACCCGGTTGTAGTCCGTTCCGTCGATATTAACCGTGTCGTCCAGCTCCACCTCTTCCATGGTGCCGCTGAAATCCGTCTCCATGAATACCCTGGTTCCCCGCACGGTATAGGTCGTATTGCCGACCGTCCGAGTGGAGGGCAGGACCAGCCCGGTCCCCACCAGGTTGATCACCGTGTCCCCGGCCTTGTCCGCCGTGGCGGGAATCAGCGTCGTGGCGGACAGCCGGGACTGGGTATAGGTAAACCCGTTGTTGAGGGTCGCCACCCCCCCGTCGTAGTTGACCACTACCACCGGCCGGGGTCCGCTGGTCGCGGAAGGCGGCACCAGCACGGTCAGGGTCTGTCCTTCGATGCTGTCGGTAAAGCTCAGCACCGTCGCCGGGGTGGTGCCGATGTACACGGTGGGCAGATGCTCCACACCTTCGTACAGGTTTCGGAAGTCCTGCCCGAAGATCTCGATGTCGTAGCCCCCGGTACCCGAGCCGCTGTTGGGGGTCACCGATATGATCGAGGGAGAACTGACAGGGACTTTATACTGAAACCCGTCCATGACCAGGTCGGTCCCGCCGTCGGGGTTCATCAGTACCACGTCCTTAAAACCGCACTCCGCCATGGGGATCGCGGGAATCCGTACCGCCGCCACCGTGACCCATTTCCCGGTATCGGCGTCCCTCCCCGAGGTCTCCAGGCTCAGCACCGTCGCCGCATACTCGCCGAAGTAGACCTGGCACCCGGTGCGGAAGTCGAGGCCCTCTATCAGCACCACTCCCCCGCCGATATACGAACCCGAATTGGGAGTGATCGAGATTATCTCCGGATCGCTCACCGGGACCTGGAACCTGAAGGTGCCGCTCGCGGTCGCCGTGGCCGTGTCGGGATTGACCACCCTCACGGTGTAGTCCCCCGCGCTGCCCAGGTTGGGCACCCGCACCTCGATCAGGGTGTCGCTGACCACGTAGATGCCGCACCCTCCGTCGTCGATCCCGGTCGGGTCATTGTTATCGGCAGGGTCTTCTACCACCGTGTCCCCGAAATACACCCGGCTGGATTTGACGCCCCCCCCGCCCTTCACGAAGTCGGTACCCACGATGTGCACCAGGGTCCCGGCCTCCCCGTGGTTAGGAGTGAAGCTGGTGATCCGGGGGTCGGAGGTGATGACGCGGTAGGTAAATCCGCTGCTCAGGGTGGCCAGGCCCCCGGTCTCCGTGTTGAGCACCTGCACGTCTACCTCCCCCGGGACAGCGTGCGCGGGGGTCCGGCCGGTGATCCGGCTCCCGCCCGAGCTGACCTGGATCCCGGTGGCCGGCTCGCCGTCGAAGGTCACCATTATCGGCCCTCCGAAAGTGTTGCCGCTGATGGTGAAGTCGGTGCCCCCGGTGGTAGGCCCTTCATTCGGGTCGATGCTGGTTATCTGCGGGTTGTCATCGGGATCCTTGTAAGTGATCGCGTCAGCTTTGGTGACCGTGCCCGTGTCGGGGTTGATGATGGTTAAATCATAGCTCCCGAGCGCCTGGGGAGGGGTGTAGAACTTGATCTTCACCCCCGGCGGGTCTTCTTCGTCGTCGAGTCTCGTCCCGTCGCTGGCGATAACCCGCACCTCTTCATCGGGGATGGTAACCGCGCCCACCTGCACCACCGCGTCGTATAGAAAATCGGTGCCGGTCACGGTCACCAGCACCCCGCCGGTCAAAGGCGAAACCGCGGGAGAGATCGTCGTGATGGTCGGGTTGCTGATGTACTTGAACCCGTTGGTCAGGGTGCCTTCCCCTTCATCGATGGGGTTGTAGACGATCACGTCCACATCTCCGCGGGCGGCCCCACTGGGGGTGGTCACCGTCGCCACGGTATGGACCTTGTTATTGGGGGCCAGCCCCAGATACTGTATATTCGTCACCGTTGCCCGGCAGGCGGGGGTTCTGGTCCCGAAGTAGACCTCCACATTGGACTGGAAATCCCAGCCGTCCACCACCACCGTGGTGCCTCCCGCCGTCGAACCCAGGGCCGGGGTGACCGTGTTGATTTCCGGTTCGCTTTTCGTCAGTTTATAGGTAAACTGGTTTTCCGCCTTCTCCTGCTCCTGGCGGCTCAGCCCCGAGATCACCGCCCCGTCGTGGGCCGGAGCGTGGTAGCGCACCTCCTCGGTGGTCGAAACCACCACATCCACCGACTGCTCCTGCCGGGGTATCAGGGTGATGGTAGGGACCTTGATGGTCAGTATCCAGTAGCCGGTTGTCGGCTGCCTGGTGATGGAGACGAGGGTGGCGTAGTTCCCTCCCACCGTACACCTCAGGGTTCTTATATAATCAGCGTCCACTTCTAACCCGGTAATGGGGTCGGTCACCGGGTATTCCTCTATCGTGCTGAGGGTGGTGCCGGACAGCGCCTTGGGCAGACCCGTGGCGAAGTTGAACGGGTCTCCGTTCATGAACTTGGTCGACCCCGTTTCGGAACGGAAGCGGACAAAATTGCGGCCGGTCACCGTGACCTCTTTCCCTTCCGATTCCTCCCCGAAGTCGGGGTTGACGACCCCGACATAGAGGGCCTCGGAGACCAGGGTGTAGGTAAACCCGTTGGTCATCACCGCGAATACATCGTCGGGGAACACCGGGTCTCTCACGTACACGTTCACCGGGCCTTCCGGCCCGGACGGTGTGGTCGCCTGCAGGATGGTGGTCCCCGATGGCGCTCCCGCCGGCGGGGTCACCACCGACACATTGGTCGCCTGGCTGCTTCCGAACCAGACCTCCATGTCGCTCTGGAAGCCCCGGCCGGTTACCTGCACCACCGTACCCCCGCTCGTCCTCCCCGAGTTGGGGGACACCGAGGTTATCTCCAACTCCCCCGGGGTCGGCAGGATCTCGATCTCCGACTTCAGGGTCACCATCTGGCCCTCGTGGGTCCCATCATTCAGGTCCGGCAGGGTAACCCGCAGGTCCTTCTTCCCAGTGGTGCTGTCCAGGGGGGTGGGCACCTTGATCTTGAGCCATTTCCCATCGGCACGGACTTCGTTATCCGGGTCGCCTAGGGTCACCTCCACCAGGCCACCCGCCAGGTCCACTATACTGTGTTCATAAAAACCCTGTCCCGTGACCTCCAGAGTGCTGCCGACCAGCACCTGGGTGCGGCTGATGTTGGAGATGTCCGGGGTCGGGTACAGCGTAATGTTCGGATGATCGACCACCGCCCCGTACTGGGTCTCCAGGTGCACGTCCACCACCTGACCGTCTGTAAAACCAGCCGGGACCTTAAACTGGATAAAAGAGTAATCGCTGGCCACGATATCCGTCAGCGGGACCGTGATCCCTCCCAGCCGCAGCAGGGAGACCGGCTGGTTCAGGCGATGGCCGGTCAGTATCAGCTGGGACTCGCGGTTGTATCCCGTCACGAGCCCCGATGTATCGCGGATGAAGTACACGTCGGTATTCCGCTTGTACCCGTCGATGGTGGGATCGGCGTAGAAAGTGAAGGGAGTGGTGTCGCTGGTCGGTATAGGGTCGCCGTTGGTCACGATCACCGTTCCCACCTTCTGCTCGCTGCCGGCCATTCCGAGAGTCACATCCGGCATCAGGAAGGTTACCTTGGTAGACGTCGGGCTGCCCAGGACCGTGGCGTTGTAAATGGGAGCAGTGCCCACCTGGATCTGGACCGTGCTGCCGGGGCCGAAATTGCTGCCGGTGACCACCACCGCATACCCGCCCGAGGCGTTGCCCGCAGACGGGGAGATGCTGGTGATGGAGGCGTCCGCGGCCCTCGCCGCCGGGACCCCGCCCGGTCCCAACATGCCCACCAGGAACGTCAGGATAAGCAATATCGGCAGCCAGACCCGCCTGCACCTCTTCATATAGACCTCCTCATATAAAAAGCTCAAAGCCAAAAACCCAGATTCCGGTCCCGGGTAAAAAAATACCCATTACGTTATCGTAAAAAAACGCTCCCCGGCTGGATGCTTTTTTCCAGCCGTTTAACACGATAATAGCAGAACCAGCCTGGGCAAAACGCCGATTTTCTGCAAAACCCGCCTGATAATCCAATAATTAATGGTAACCAGAAAAGTGGCAGTGACCCCGGTCACCATCAACCAAGAAACCACGCTTATTACTAAATCCAGGGCTGGTTTTGACTCAGAATTTCAGATAAAATACCCAGTATCTTCCAGCGGCGCGTAAAAGAAAAGACCAGCTCTTCCGAATAGTTGCTAAGTATTAAGTTCATACGATAGAATCAAGGCCGCATTCAATCTCTGGCTATGGCTGGGCCTCACCCTGACGGTGTCTTGTCGCCCTACCTCTCGATCTGTGCTGCATGCTACTCATGCTTCGGGTAGAAGAGGTAGTAAGGCCGAACTTGCATCCATGCAATCGGCCTTCCAGCGGCATCCATGCCGCTTGCCCTTCTTCTACCAGTCAGCCTTCGCAGTGCAGCAATACGATCTATCGCTAACGGCTCACGCCCCCGCAGGGTTCACCCACTATCTGGGGCTGATTGAATGCTGGGTGTTTTTGTCTACGGTCTGAAACTTGGCTATCGCCAAGTCCTTGACGAAGGCGAGAGCCTTAGTTACGAAGAAAGCTAGGCTACCGCCAAGAGCGGGAGCCGTAGCTGCACTTGCTTCGAAGTGCACTTACGAGAATCAGAAAGTATCAGCATATACTTTCTGATTATGCAAGCACTACCGCAGCCCACTATCAGAGGCTGATTAAAGCAAAAAACCGCCGGCGGCGGTTTGCTGTGCACCCTTGTTTTTCTTGTAAAACTCCTATCTAAAGCCGGTACCGCAGGTTCAGCCGGGGCCGCTCCGGCCTGATGATGTAAGCCGGCTTCTCCACGTCGAACAGCCGCCCCAGCGGCCCCTGTGGGTCTATCGCCGTCCGCAGGTCGCGGTAGGGGACTTCGAACTCGGGCAGCCCGTAAGCGTAAGGGGTGTACTCGTAGATCTGGAAGAAAACCATGATTGCCCGGCCGGTCAGGTAGTACTCCTGGTCCGGTCCGATGGACACGAACTCCTTCAGCAGCGGCACCTCCTTTTCCTCCATCTCCTGCCTCACGATGGAGTTTATCCGCCGCTTATAATCGCTCCCCGGCAGGAACAGCTCTCCCAGCCGGTAGACCTTTTCCGTGAGCAGGTCGAAGGTCAGCGCCCGCACCACGTCCATCGGGTGCGCCGCCCCCTCGTGGTAGAAATACACCTCGAACCTGATGGAGAGCACCCCGTTCTCGTTCACCGTCACCCGGTAGCTCCCGTCCACATTCGTCCGCTCCGGCTCATCCCCCTGCGCCTCCCGGATCATCCGGTCCACCAGCGCGCTTACCTGCCAGTTCACCTCCCGCTCCACCTCGGGGTCGGGCAGCCCCTCCACCCGTGGGTACTTGAAGCTGACCCGCTCCAGCCGGATCTCCTCCTCCACGACAACGGCCACCACCCCGGTCTGTTCTATCGCCGTAAGCTCCATCCCCGCCACCTCCATAAAGTAACCCCTAAAGAAACAAAATCACCCCAAACCGGCACACTCCTCCCCGGTTTAGGGTATTCAGATACTAGTTAAGAGGTTCGAGGGAAAAAGCTAAATTAACCATTTAAACTGACAAGGGCATCGCATCCCAGGTTTTGCCTAACAAAAGCCGACCCGATTTCTTTTTATTTACTCCACCCCATTGTTTAAAGTAAAAAGGTACACCTTGATTCTCACATTCTTCTTTAATAGATAAAACCCATTCCTCTTTCATCACTCTTGCGCCAAATCCGCTCTCCCCTCCCACAATAGCCCAATCAATTCCTTCAAAATCTATATTCGTAACCTCACCAATCAGAGGTTCAAAAGAAACAAAGTGTACTTTTGCAGGGACCATCTTAAGATATTCAATTCTATCAATATATTTTGAACTCTCGACCGTGACCCCTTGCCAAATGTTCGGGGTCCAATTTAAATGTACGGCTAATTCTGCTAGCCTTTCGTGCCGTTTGGTTAATATTTGAAACGTATGCCGGGATGCTTCATTCATAACATCAAATACTTTTTTAATAAATTCTAGAGGTATATCTTTATGAAATAAATCTGACATTGAGTTTACAAAAACAAGTGACGGCTTTTTCCACTTTAACGGGTCATGAAGACAATATTCATGAAGCGTAACGTTAAATCCATTAGAATACTTTTGATTTCCCATAAGTTTTAACCGGTTAGCTAGCGTATAGGCATAACAGTTCCTGCATCCATCAGATATTTTGGTACATCCAGTAACAGGATTCCATGTATTCTCTGTCCATTCAATTTTAGTTTTTGCAGCCATTTTATTGAGCCTTTCTTATAATAATTCTGTATGAGTTAATATATGGTCTGCAGCTTTTAAAGACAATTTTATTGCAGTTTTTGAATCATTGCTTATAGCAAAACATAAAAGGAAAAGTGGCGACCTATTCAATGGGTTTCTTAGGACTAATGATTTCTCTGATACAGCGGGAAAAACCATTTTTAGCCTTTGTATAACAAATTTCTTGATTCCATCTATTGAAATCCTTTCTATTTCTTGCTCTCCAAAAAGTGCTAATTGAGGTGATTCGTAATAAATCTCTTTTTCCCATTCCGTTGTTCCTAATAAGTCATTAATTTTTGACTTGTTCTTTTTAGGTATATTACCACGTTTCTGTAGTACCCTATTTAAAGCCGAAAGAGGAAACAGGTACCACACATCGAATGCTTTAGTTTTTGCAATTGCCTCTAAAGAAGCCCATTTAAGGTCCATTGCATATGGATCTAAGAAAATTACTCCACGCCAACGATTTTTGTACCATGATACTGAATAAATTGTTTCAAGTAATTCATTACAATCACCAGGTATTATCGATATATCTTTATCAAACCTTTTATTTTTAATTGCCTCGCTTAACTTTCTGGCGTAATTATTGTCATTCTCAATGAAGATATATTTATCAAAAGGATAATCAATTGCTCTAAGAGCTGAGCCAGGTATATTGCCGAATCCTCTAACATCTATATCGCCACTTCCAGCAAAAGCATCAATATAGCACAATTTAAATTTTTGGTTCTTTAAGGCATTGGTATAGAATGCTAAATATTTTCCTATTATATCAAGTTTTAATAATGTCCATGTTCCGCCAAACGACTGCATGTAAAATCCTACCCTATATTGTTTTTGTATTCGAACAGGTGTTCATGGTATTTATTCTATATATATTCTAGTTCTCCTTTATTTTTTCTGGCTCTTTTATACTTTTTTATCCACAGCGGCGCACCTCACCTTTGCTCTTACTTTCCCTAATATTTTCCGTTATCTTTAAAATTCTGCGTTTATCACAGTATCTCGCTTTGACTCAATGGTCGATCTCTGGACGAAGGGGCTGTCGCACTAACAGCCATAAGAAAAGAACAAAAGACGGTGACTGGCAGTGCCAGAAGCCGTCTTTTGCCGTAAAATATAGTCGATGAAAACAAACATTTTACGGCCAGATTATACATCAACC
>JABLWZ010000008.1 GCA_013178275.1 Bacillota bacterium
GATTTGCCGCCAGCTTCCTTCAGATTCCGCCTCGCGGCGGACACCCTTGCTTTAAGCTATGGCTACTGCTGCCTTCGCCTTTCGGGACTTTCACCCTAGAGACAGCGCCCATGCTGGGCGCACAAAAATAACAATCGCCCACCGGCGGTGGGCGATTGTTTACTGTTTTCCGGGTTCTATCTGCCGGTGCTGTTGACGAAGGTCGCGCAGTCCGTGGCCTCCGTGTCTCTGGCGTCGGGCGGCTGTATCTCGATCGAGTTTGCCAGGCAGCTGTTATTGTGGTCATTGTAGTAACAGTTGTGTACCACGCACCTTACCCGGCTTATGCTGCTGCTGCTCTTTTCTACCCGCACAACACACTGCTCCTTTCTGGATATAGTCTTTACATGGAATAGTGTTGGCAGTATTCTCAAATTTTATTATAGGCCCACCAAATCGAGGAGCCAGGGGAAGCTGGTGGTGAACACGGCCGCGGCCTGTATGACCAGGCCCGCCACGACCGGGTACTTGTCGGCCGCCTCCAGGATGGTCTTCAACCTTTGGAAACAGCTGTTGATGATCCCCTGCCGCCGCTCGGCCGGCGGCAGCCCGGCCTGCTGGGCCAGTCCCTCGACGATCTCCAGCAGTTCGAACATCTGCCCCGGCTGCAGATCCAGACTCTCCAGCGCCAGGGTCAGTTCCCGCAGCCTCCGGTTCAGTTCAGGCTCCGAGACCGCCGCCAGATTCTTCTGGATGCTGCTGCGAAGCTGTGGTATCTGATGGATTTCCCCGGTTTGAGTCTCAGAAGGGTCGCTGAGGTTCAGCATCCTGATCTCCTTCTGAAACGCCCTGACGATGGCGGGGAGCTGCGAGACCAGGTGGTCCATGGTGTTGCCGGCCGGCGGGGGCGCCCCCATCGACTTCAGCTTTGCCTGTAAGGATTTTTCCTGCTCAGCCACGGC
Source organism: Bacillota bacterium (assembly GCA_013178275.1). GTDB lineage: Bacteria > Bacillota > Ch66 > Ch66 > Ch109 > Ch109. Next base: position 942 of record JABLWZ010000008.1, read on the forward strand.
GGAGGTCAGGGTGGCGGTGAGGTCATAGGCCTCCTGGTCTTCCAGGAGAAGTCCGGTCCGTTCCCGGACGTCCTTTTCCACCTGCAGCCGGGCCTTGATGATCCGTGCCGTTCCACTGCTGTAGTGCCGTATGCAGCTGTTTGCCGCTATGTCCGCCGGTATGCGGCCGCGTTTGAACATAGTGCTGATGACCTTGAGGTTAGATTCTATTTCCTGGTTGATGCGGGACTGTTCGAGAAAGAAGCGGTAATTTATCAGTCCCCGGACTGCGTTATGGTCCATAGCCATTTCCTTTTCTGTTTAAACTCTTTACAACACTGTTGGGGGTATTCTAGCAATTACCGGGTTGACCGTCAAGACAAATTCGCCCCATAATATGTCAGGGCTGGAAGGCATGTTCGATCATTAACAACGCATAGGATATTAAGTGTAATCGAATGAATCGGCGGGGGGCCACATGAGACGGGAAATCTCGACCGGGAAAATCGCCACCACCTTTATCGGGATGGTGCTTGGCGCCGGGTTCGCTTCGGGGCAGGAGATCCTACAGTTCTTCGGGTTCTTCGGCTGGTCGGGGGTATCGGCGGTGGCGCTGGCATCCCTGTTTTTTATCTTTTTCGGGTTCCTGGTGATGCAGGCGGGCAACCGGCTGAAAGCCCGTTCATACCTGGACCTGATAAACTCCCTGGCCGGCCCCCGGGTATCCCGGGCGGTGGACCTGACCGTGACCTTCTTCCTTTTCGGCACCCTGTCCATCATGCTGGCGGGTGCGGGAGCGATCTTCGTCGAACAGTTCGGCCTTCCCGGCTGGTGGGGTTCGCTGCTGGTGATGGCGGTTTCGGTGCTGACCGTCTGGTTCGGCATGGCGGGAGTCGTCTCCGCGATGGGGGTGATAATCCCGGTGCTGCTGGTCTTTATCCTGGCGATAGGTCTCGGGACCCTGCTGCAGAACTACCCCGCCCTGACGTCCTCCACCCCGGCTGCCGAGCCGTCCCTGGCCCCGGTGTCTTTCTGGCCCTTCTCCTCCCTGCTCTACACCTCTTACAACCTCCTGACCGGGATCGCGATCCTGGTCCCCCTGGGCGGGATGGTCGAACACGGAAGGATCAAGGGGGGTGCGGTTCTCGGGGGGCTGACGATCGGCTGCACGGCCCTGGTGATCCTCCTGTCCCTGCTCGCCCACCACCCGCAGGTGAAGTCCTACCAGGTCCCGATGCTGTATATCGCCGGGCAGCTTTACCCGCCGCTCTCTTCGGTCTACAGCCTGGCGCTGCTCTCCGGCATGTACACGGCCTCGGTGGGATGCCTTTACGGGTTCGCCGCCCGCTGGTCTTCCCCGTTCGCTGGCGGCCGGTTCAAGGCCCTGGTGCTGTGCGGCAGCCTGCTGGGTTTCATCGCCGCGCGTTTCGGCTTCTCCACCCTGGTGCGCATCCTCTATCCCCTGGCCGGGCTGGCCGGCCTCTTCATTCTGGGGTCGATAACCTACCGCTTCCTGTCCCGGCTGCTGAACCGAGCCTCCTAGGCGTCGAGCCGGAATACCCGGATGGCCGAATCCTCCACGGGGCACCCGTTCTCACACGCCCCGCAGCCCACACAGGCCTTCTCGTCCACCCACGGCCGCTCCATCTGGTCGAAGCTGACGGCAAACTGCGGACACTGCTCCAGGCAGAGCAGGCAGCTGATACCCTGGTTCCAGACCAGGCAGCGCTCCCGCTCCAGGATGGCGGTCCCGATCCTGACCTTCTCAATGGGAGTCGGCAGCAGCGCCCCGGTCGGGCAGACCTCCTGGCAGAGCATGCAGAGTTCGCAGCGGCCGCGTCGGGGCACCAGCTGCGGGGTCTCGAAGTTGTCCAACCCGCTGGCGAGCGGCATCGGCTGCAGACCCTGGCTGGGGCATACCTTGATGCAGCGTCCGCAGCGGCTGCAGAGGGAGGTGAAGCCTTCCTCCGCCCGCGCCCCCGGAGGCCGCAGCGGCAGCCTCGACGGGAAAAACTGGAGCAGGGACCAGAACGCGGCCGCTCCCGCGGCAACCACCCCTGCCTTCAATAAGACCCTCCGGGCGGGTATGACAGCCGCCCGGTTATTCCTCTCGCTTCGTTCCCAGGTCACCGAGCCTCGGGGACAGCTCTCCCAGCAGCGCCCGCAGAGGATGCAGTCATCCCCCACCGCCCCCTGGTCCGCCCGGATGGCGTGGGTCGGGCAGTTTACCGAGCAGCGGCCGCAGCGGCTGCACGACTGATCGACGCTGAATCTCCAGCGCCGGTTATGCGAGATCAGCGACCAGGTTATCCCAGTCGGGCACAGGTAGACGCACCAGAACCGGGGGTACAGGAGCACGCCCAGGACGACGACGGTCAGCAGCAGCCAGGGGACGTACCCCGCGAATACCAGGGCGACCCCGCTGCTCAGCAGGGTATAAGGGGTAAGCAACAGCGGCAGGTTGGTCCCGATCAGGATCAGCAGCAGGAGGATGCCCAGCCACAGATAGCGAAGCCCTCTCAGCCGGTCCTCGATCCCGGGCCGTTTCGCCAGCAGGCGGCGGCCGAACCCCAAACGGAGGCTGTCCAGTATGGCCAGCATTCCTCCAACGGGACAGAGCCACCCGCAGAACACCCTCCCGAGCAACAGGCTGACCAGGATCAGCACGGCCGGCAACCAGGCCCAGAGCGCGGTCCCCCCGGGCGACCAGCGCAGTCCCGACAGCAGCAGCAGCGGGTCGGTGCGGGAAAGCCAGAGCAGGGCCGGGGCATCCGCGGGCAGTGGATAGGTAAGCCTGGCGGTGACCGCGACCACCGCCAGGAAAAAGCTGGCGGGAACCAGTGTCCGCCAGTATCTGAAAGGTTTACGTTCTTTCTTGCTCATGCCTTAACCAGTGGGAGCTTCCCCCAGTCGATCTGCCCCAGCCCCATGTCCGCCGCTGCCTTGAGGTGCCTGACGTCCGTGGGTTTGAGCCCGAACAGCTCGGCTCCGTAAGCGTCCACCGCCACCGGGTCGGTCCCGAAGATCAGCTGGTTGTACTCCCGGATGTTCCCCGGCCCCCGGGGCCCTTTTTCAGTGATACCCCGGATAGCGTCCATGATTATCAGGTGCGGCTGCTTGAAAGCCGTCAACTCCGGGATGGAGGCGTCCAGGTTGCTGGAGTGCAGCGCCTGGCGGTTCCAGACCAGGCCCATCATGTTCTTCAGGCTCATGGTCAGCTTGGTGGAGCCGTGGTGTTTCAGTATGGGGAAGCTGATGAACAGGTCGGCCTCCAGCACGTCGTAGGAGAAGTAGGCGGTCTTCAGGTGCGGGCCCTTCAGGCTGACCTGGCGGTAGAACTTGTCGTTCAGGGTGCTGGGCACGATGAGCCTGCCTCCCGCCGCCTCGACAGCGGTCTTTATGCCGGTCCGCTCCAGGCACATGGCGGGGTTGGTGAAGGGGTAGTCGATCACCTTGACCTCCTTCGCCCCCTGCGCCAGGCAGCGCCTGACTAGGCCCGCGACCAGCCGGGGGTCGGTGACGGCGCCGCTGTCGGGGGCCACCGGCACGCTGAAGTTCGGCTTGATGGCCACCACGTCGCCCTTCCTGACCCAGGCCGCTATCCCGCCCATGGCCGCGAACCCCTTATCCAGCAGGGTCTCGGGGTCGCTGCCGTTGGCCACCACCAGCTTGGAGGCCCCGATGCCCCTGGCCCCGGCGCCACCCGTGCCGGCTGGTCCGGCGGGAGGATTCGCGGCGGGGTTGGCCTTCGGTTCATAGGCCGAGACATTATCGCCCTCCGAACCATCGGGGCTTTTGCTTCCGCACCCGACCAGCTCCAGGGGGATAAGGCCGGCCGCTATCAGCCAGAGGATAAACTCTCTCCGCTCCATGTGACCACCTCTTATAAAAGAATGCTGAAGAAAGGTCGTAAGTTCATGCTTTAATTTTAAATCTCAGTTTAAAAATAATACAGGCCCGCAAATTAGTAAATTTTTATATAATTAAAGATTAAAAGGCTGGGTTAAATCAACTTTAATATATGCGCAAAAAAGAACTGCTGTTTTATTTAACACAGCAGCGTATGATACATTTCATTTCGTATTCAGCGTCCATCCCACGAACCTACTTCGCCGCCGGGGCTATCACACCCTCCTGCTCGGTGGTCAGGGAGTGGAAAAGCCTGAGGTACCTCAGGACGTTGGTTATCAATAAGAACTCGTGCCGCACCTTCTCCTTGCCCGCCTCGCCCATAGACTCCGCCAGCATCGGGTTACGCAGCAGGGTCAGTATCTTCTCCGCGCACTCCTCGACGGTGTCCACCAGGAAGCCGTTGACCCCGTCATCGATCTGCACCTTTATCCCCCCCACGTTGCCGCCGATCACGGGCTTGCCCTTCCACATCCCCTCGGACACAGTCAGCCCGAAGCCCTCACGCAGGGACTTCTGGATGATGATGTCGGAGGCGGTCTGGAAGGCGTTTACCTCCAGGTCGGATACCCCGTTGAAGTTGGTAACGATCATGATGTCGTAGTCCTCGCCCGCCCGGCGGATGGTCTTGTACAGGTAGTCCCAGCCCTCGGGGTCGTCGCTGGCCATGGAGCCGACCAGGGCCAGGAGGGCGCTGGGAAATTCCTTTTTGACAATCCGGTAAGCGTCTATCACCCCCAGCGGGTCCTTCCACGGGTCAAACCGCGACACCTGGGTGATCAGCGGCCGGTGGATGTCTACGCCGAAGCGGGTGATGATGGACTTGGCCTCCTCGGTCTCCAGCGGCTGGTTCTTGGGGCTCTTGGGGTCGACCGAAGGGGTGATAATGGTCAGGTTCTTGAACTGGGCCCCCTCCTTGACGAACTCCTCCATGGTGAAGATGCTGGCGTCGTATTGGCTCACGTAGTCATAGATAAAGTCCCAGTACTCGGGGTTAGGGGTTGAGGTGTCGATGTGGCATCTCCAGATCCACTTCTCCCCGGCCCGGGGCTTGCGGTAGCTGATAAGGGCGGCGGGCTGGGGGTCGTGGACGACGACGAAGTCGTAGTCCCAGTCCTGCATCAGTTCGGCGTTCAGCTTGTTGTACCTCAGGTAGATGCTCTTCTCCTTCTGGGTCAGGCGCCCCTCCTGCCCCTGCATCCGGTTGTGGAAGGTCTTGGTCACATGGAAAAACTCGTCTTCCCCCTTCATGGTCCACCAGTCGACCTGCAGCCCCATGTCCCGCATCAGCGGCACCATGGAGTTCATTATCTCGGCCACCCCGCCGCCGAAAGAGGTGGTGTTGACCATGACCACCCGTTTCCCCTTCAGCCTTTCGATCAGCAGGTCGAGCTCGTTGACCACCTCCCGATCCAGATACTCCAGGTAATCCTGATAGCTCTTCTCCCTCACCTTGACCAGCTGCACAGTTCCATCTCCCCCCGTTGTCTTGCATCTCACCATAGTTTCAAGCAACTCTGGATATATTATTCTTAAACCTACCGCCTTATCTACAGGAGGAATAATATGAGCGATCTGCCGCCGATGGGAGCCGTGATACTGGATAAAGAGCGACAGCGGATTTCCTTCCGGGTGTTCGCCCACCAGAAACGGGTGAACCTGCTACTCCGCCAGGGGCGGAGGCAGCGCATCCTGCCCATGAAGCAGGAGCTGCCCGACGTTTACTCGCTGACCGTCGAGGGCCGGGGCCGGGACCTGCTGTACAAGTTTCAGGTCCCGGGGGAGGGAGACTTCCCCGACCCTTACAGCGGTTTTCAGCCCGAGGGGGTGCACGGGTTCTCCCGGGTGGTGGACCACCGGTCCTTTCCCTGGCGCGATGAGGGCTGGGGAGGGATACCCCAGGAGGAGCTGATGATTTACGAGCTACACGTCGGCACCTTCACCCCCGGGGGCAGCTTCGGGGAATTGGGTGAAAGGCTGGACTACCTGCAGGAGCTTGGCATCAACACCCTGGAGGTGATGCCGGTCGCCGAGACCCCCGGGCGCTGGAACTGGGGCTACGACGGCGTCTTCCCCTTCAGCGTCAACCACAACTACGGCTCACCCGACGACTTCCGGCTGCTGGTCGACCGCTGCCATCAGCGCGGCCTGGGGGTGATCCTGGACGTGGTCTACAACCACCTGGGCCCCGAGGGCAACTACCTGCCCCGGTTCGGCCCCTACTTCACCGACAAGCACCAGACCCCCTGGGGGGCGGCGGTCAACTACGACGACGAATGCTCCGAATACACCCGCCGGCTGGTCCTGGACAACGTCACCCACTGGATAAGGAACTACCACCTGGACGGCCTGAGACTGGACGCGGTGCACGCGATCAGGGACGACAGCCGGCCGCACATCCTGCAGGAGATAGCCCGCACCGCCAGAGACCTGGAAAAAGAGCTGGGCCGCCGCCTGGTGATAATCGCCGAGACCGACGAAAACCAGTCCCGGCTGATTAACCCGGCCAGCCAGGGCGGTTACGGGATAGACGCCCAGTGGCTGGACGACTTCCACCACACCATCCACACCGTGATGACCGGTGAGGACCGGGGGTACTACCAGGACTACGGAAGCATCGAGGGGTTCGAGAAGGTGTTCAGGAACTACCTTTACACCGGGGAGTACTCCCGCTTCTGGAAGAAGCCCCGGGGGAGCGACGGCCGGGCCAATCCCGGTCGGCAGTTCGTGGTGGCGACCCAGACCCACGACCAGGTCGGCAACCGGGCCCAGGGGGAGCGCCTCTCCCACCTGGTCGGTTTCGGCCGAGCCAAGGTGGCGGCGGGTCTGGTGCTGCTTTCGGCCTACCTGCCGATGCTGTTCATGGGAGAGGAGTACGCCGAATCCCATCCCTTTCAGTTCTTTTCGGATTTTTCAGGCGAGCTTGCCCGGGCGGTCTCCGCGGGACGACGCGAGGAGTTCTCCCAGTTCGGGTGGCAGGAGGTCCCCGACCCCCAGGACCCCGGGACCTTTTACCGCTCGAAGCTCACCCCGCCGGGGGAATGGGACGAGCAGAACCGCAGCATGTTCAGATTCTACCGCGACCTCATCGCCCTCAGAAAAACCCACCCGGCCCTGCGGGAGCCGGACAAGGACCGGCTGGAAGCGCGGGTGCACAAAAGCGAGCGGGTGGTCGAGCTGACCCGCTGGAGCCAGGAGGAGAAAATATCGGCCTGGTTCAACCTGGGGGACGATGAGTTCCCGCTGCCGCAGGAGGGCCGGTCAGGCCGGGTCCTGCTGCATTCAGAATGGGAGGCCTACGGGGGTAAGACCGCGAGGGAGGCCGACACCCTTCCCCCCGCCGCGATGGTGGTGTACGGTTAGAATTATCAGCAAACAAGCGCGGGAACCAACTCCCGCGCCCAGTCGTTTCGATAAAAACCAAATTATTATTCTTCAGGCTCCAGCGATAAGTTCCAGGGTATCCTCTTCCAGGGACTCACCGGGTAATTTTTGAGTCTAACCACAGATTCCCGGCGTTCGTCCCCTCCGTCCAGTTTTCCCCCCGACCAGTACTCGTAGCCAATCATATAGCTGTCGCACATCTCCTCCCAGGAACCATAACTTTTCTGCAGTTCCCGGGCGAACGACATGTTGTATTCCCATGCCTCGTCAGCAGTCAGGTACCCAACATAATAACACTCCCCAACCACATTGATCCCTCTACAACTATCCCATGCCGCGATACCTGGCGCCCCTGCTTCCTTGTAGTGCTCCTTCACGAACTTCAGGTGCCGGTTGTTGTTGGTCTTGGCAAGCAACTGTTGATAGGTGGCATCGTCTATCTTCGATACCACCGATGCGATATACTTGAATTCCTTATTATGCCCCTCCTTCATCAGCCAGCCGAGGGTTTCCTTCGCACTCGCCTTGTCAGTCACACCCCACCACTGCTCCAGTGAGTCTTTTACTTCCTTTTTCATTTTTTCATCTGGGATACCGCCGCCCAATATATCATTGCACCCGCCGTTTATATCAGAATAGATGGCGATTGCGGCCAGGGCCCATTTTTTCTGCTCGGGGGTGTAGCGGGCGCTTTTCCACTTTATGGTTAAAGTCTTAGTGTTCTCATCCCAGGAGTTTTCGGCCCCCAGGCCTTCAGTCAGCACCTCCAGGCGCACATAGTTCTTACCGTTGATATAGTCGTATCCGCCGGCTCTATCAACCTCGAAGGCGTTTATAATCGTATGCAAGAAGTAATAGTAGAAAACGTCGTTGTTGCGGGACACCTTTATCTTGCCGTCCAGGAACTCGACCTTCGCCCCCAGCTTCTCGGCCATCTCCTGCAGCGGGGCCATGACGCGGCCCTCGTAAATCACTGGCGGTTTTTCGAACTTCAATTCCTCACCGTCCATCACCACCTTGATCTCTGTACCGGTCGCGAAAGCCGCCGGGGTTACCAGGCCGAAAGAAATCATCAGGGCTATCAGGAATGACAGGAATACAGCTATAATTCTGCGCATTATAGTCTCCTCCCCATGTGTGTTTATTTCTATTATTGCAGATTTTTGCTATGTCGGCAGTGTACTATAGTCCTGTTTTTAAAGGCCTCAGGTCCCATCTCAAAAGCATACGATTCGGGTTCGGGTTCGGCAGGCCCGCACCTGAAAATAAACAAGCGCGGAAGCTTAATCTCCGCGCTGCCCATATCTCTCCCGGTGGTCTGATTCTATCTAGTGCAGCTGCTCCGGCTGCCGGTACTGGTCGGGGTGGTAGAGGAAGTCGACCCAGGGGCGGTACTCAGCCTCCGATTCTTCCGGGTGGGACAGGCGGAAGAAGTACTCCCCGGCGTCCTCCGGGCCCATCGCGTCTATTCGGTCCAGCATCCCGGGGAACTGCGGCGGGTACATCCGGAATAGGTACTCGTACATCCGCTCCACCAGGAACTCCGAGTCGCCCAGCGCCCAGATCCGCTGGATGTGTTCGGTGGCCATGAACACTGCCTGGCAGTAAGACTGCAGGTTCTCCGTCAGTTCACGAAGCTGCTGGATGGTGGACCAGTCCTGGCACAGGGCCGCGTACATCCGCTGTACGCTCTCGACCGCCCGCTGCTTCCACTCCCGGGCGTCCCGGACGGCTTCATCGGCCTTCGAACGGTCGAATCCTTTCTCGGCCGCCAGCCGCTCCATGCCGTAGCTCAGGTAGTCGATGCGGTTGTCGATGAAGACCTTGAGCGTCTCCACTATCCCAACCAGGTCGCGGGGATCGATCTCCCGAGCCTCCCGGTTCAGCAGCAGGCCGGAGGGATAGTCTTTCAGCATCCGCAGCAGGATGTCGCAGATCAGGTATCCCTTCAGCGCAGGGCGCTTCTGCCTCCCCTCGGTCGGCACCCAGCCCCAGTTGCAGGCCCGTTTCATCAGCCTCTGGTAGAGCACCGCCTGGGAGCGCAGGTCCAGCAGCCCCGGCCGGTAGCCGATATCGTCCAGGGTCATCGCACTGGCCGGGATGTTGCTGGATATGTTGAACCTCTCCAGCAGGGTGTCGAAGATACCGCAGAAGTACTTCCCGTTTTCCCAGAATATCAGGGGGTGGTGGTAGAACCCGGTCCTTTCGAACCCGTAGCCGTCCACCCCGGCCACCCCGGCGGGGGGGTAGTGTCCGTCGGGCCGCAGCACGATCCGCACCTCGGGCGCCCAGCTGGCCTGGTTGAACCTGACCCGGGGTATTCTCCCGACCTCACCCCGGGCCACCACCCGGTCGATGTACTGGTCAGGGGTCACGAAGCTGATCCTGACCCGGTCCCGGTACTCCTCCCGCATCGAGGTCCAGGACCGCTCCATGATTTCGAGGGCGATGTCCCCGAAATCCATCAGCTCCAGGTCCTGGACGTAGACCAGCACCCCGCCGTCGGGGCAGCGGTCGATCTCCTCCCGCAGAAAACGGTTGTAAATCTCTATCCCCTCGTCCATGGTTATGGGGAAGGATTCGGTTTCGTGGTTCAGGTACTCGTTGTAGAACACCGGGAAGTTGCCCAGCAGGTATCCCTGGGACTCCAGGTCATCCCGCTTCATCTTGGTAATCGGCCGCCAGATCTCCTGGGAAACGGCGAAGTTGCGGTGGAAAGCCAGGACGTTCTTGGGTCCCGCCTCCAGGATGAAGGGGAAATAGAGGATGTCGCCTTCGCCGATGACCTCGAAGGGGGTCTCGCCAGGCCGGAGCTGGGGAAAGATGACGTAGTCGATGTTCGCCTCCCGCAGGCCGGAAAGCTTGCGGAAGTCCAGGGAGTCCTCGGTCGGGAACACCCCCTGGTACTTGGGGTAGGGGGCGCTCATGATCTGGTGGACGAACTGCATGTTCCACACTATCTCCTGCGCCATCTCCTCCGGCGAGAGGAGGGCGATGTTGGTGTGGTGGGCGTGACCGTAGAGCGGATAGAGCCGGCCCCGTTTGTAGTCGTTCTTCAGCCGCTCGAAGGTCTCGGGCAGGACGTCCTTGATCTGGTAGAGCAGCTCGTTGGAAAACTCGACGCACATGGGAGCGTCCAGCTTGTCACCGAAGTCGGCGCACTGCCAGTAGATGTCGCGCCCCTCGTGCTTTCGCTTTTTAATATAGTTGGTCTCAAGCACCGTGTCTTTCATCGGGTTGCCCTCCTCCACGTAAGAGAGCATGGTATCGGGCAGGTCCCACAGCAGTTCGTGGGCGTGGAAGGCCAGGATGACGTATACCTCTTTCATCAATTCTTCTCCCCGGTTTTTTAAACGTAGTTTGCACCATGGATTCCCTGGCTATGTATAGAATCAGCCGCCGGACCGGGAGAGAATAAACCCCTAATAAACCGGGGATTAATTTCAAATACTATCTCCATGATCAAGCGACTTACAACCTGGCGAACCAAATCCATCGAACAGTTGCTGGCCGCCAGGGAGTCGGGCCAGCATCGGATGCCGCGGACCCTCGGGGCCCTGGACCTCACGGCCTTGGGGGTGGGGGCGATCATCGGGACCGGCATCTTCGTGCTGACCGGGGTAGCCGCCGCCAGCTATGCGGGCCCGGGGGTGGTCGCCTCCTTCGTCTTGGCGGCAATCGCCAGCGGACTGGCTGCGCTGATTTACGCGGAGATGGCCTCGACCATCCCGGTGGCGGGCAGCGCCTATACCTTTTCCTACGTTTCCTTGGGGGAGGTCCTGGCCTGGCTGGTGGGATGGAACCTGATCCTGGAGTACCTGGTGGCCTCGGGAGCGGTAGCTATCGGCTGGAGTTCCTACTTCGCGGACCTTTTGAGAACAGCGGGGATCTTCCTGCCCGAGCAGTTGATCGCCTCTCCCTTCGCGGGGGGTATCTTCAACCTGCCCGCCGCCCTGATCGTGCTGCTGATAACCGGGCTGATCGTCACCGGGACCCAGCACAGCGCGACCGCCAACAAGTTCGTGGTGGCAGCCAAGATCTCGGCCATACTGCTCTTTATCGTACTGGGGGTCAGGCACGTCGACCCCATCAACTGGACCCCGTTCCTTCCCTACGGGGTGAAGGGGATATTCCACGGAGCGGCCATCGTCTTCTTCGCCTATATCGGGTTCGACGCGGTCTCGACCGCAGCGGAGGAGGTTAAGAACCCAAACCGCGACCTGACCATCGGCATCATCACCTCGCTCACGATAGCCACCGTTCTCTACCTGCTGGTCTCTATCATCCTCACCGGGATGGTCCCCTACTACGAGCTGAACACCGCCTCCCCGGTAGCCTACGCCCTGCTGCGGGTGGGCCTGCCCTGGGCCACGGCCCTGATATCCATAGGCGCACTGGCGGGCCTGACCAGCGTGCTGCTGGTGATGCTCTACGGTCAGAGCCGCATCTTCTTCGCCATGGCCCGCGACGGGCTACTGCCGCCGATCTTCGACTGGATCCACCCCAGACTGCAGACCCCGCTCTGGGACAGCGTCATCATCGGGGTGTTGGTGGCGATCATCGCGGGGCTGGTTCCGATCGGGATCGTGGTGGAACTGACCAACATCGGCACCCTGACCGCCTTCACCGCCATCGCGGTTGGGCTCCTGATACTGCGCCGGACCCACCCGGACCTGGAGCGTCCCTTTCGGGTCCCGGGGGTGCCCTGGGTACCTTACCTGAGCATAGCGGCATCGGTGTACCTGGCCCTGAACCTCCCTCCCCTGACCTGGGTGCGCTTCGCGGTGTGGATCGCGATCGGCCTGGTAGTTTACTGGTTCTATGGACGCCGGCACAGCCGACTGTCGGAAAACGATAGCGTTTCTTCCCCGCTGGCCGGGATGGTACCGGGACCGGCTTTGAAAAAAGGGCCCCGGAAATAGAGCGATAAATTCCCCGCCGCAGCCTCCAGGGGCGTGATTATGTTTTCCCGGTCACAGCACCGATTTTTTTGTAATTGTTCCCATAAATTACAGGAATTTGCAAACCTATATCTAATATATATCTTATTATCCTTATTATTTCCATCCTGTTTTGCACCGGCGGAAAGCACCCCCTGCGGCAATGCAGATCTCGAAGCACCTTTTATAACCGGAATCACTGACCAATCATCCTACCTTCAGAGCTTAATCCAGAAGTTGATACCATCTCTGTACAGTGATTGTCATAATTTCAATCATCGCTGTTTATGCTTATTCCGCTGGTTTTAAGATAAAACCTCTCCCACTTTTAAAATAATCTAAAGGAGGGTGCTATGAGCTACGCGGAAGAATACAAGAGAAAACTGGTTTCAGCCGATGAGGCGGTAAAGGTCATCAAGAGCGGTGACTGGGTGGAGTATGGGGAATTCGCGGGAACGGTGCGGGCCCTGGACAAGGCGCTGGCCAAACGCAAGGACGAACTCAGCGACATCAAGATATGGGCCACGGTCACCCCTTACCCGCTGGATATCATCGCGTGCGACCCCCAGGGGGACGTCTTCACCTACAACTCCTGGCACATGTCGGGATACGACCGCAAGATGGCCAACTCAGGGTTCCCGGTCTACTACAGCTCCATCAAGTACTCCGAGGTCCCCCGCTACATACGCCAGGAGATAACCGGCCTGGACGTCGCCATGATGCAGGTGACGCCCATGGATAAGCACGGTTACTTCAACTTCGGCCCGCAGTGTTCCTTCCAGAAGGCCAACAGTGAGAGGGCCAAAATCGTTATCGTCGAAGTCAACGAAAAGCAGCCGCGCTGCCTGGGCGGATACGAGGAGTCTATCCACATCTCCGAGGTCGACTACATCGTTGAGGGAGAGAACCCTCCTCTGGCGCAGATTCCAGCCCCTCCCCCGAGCGATGTCGACAAGCGGGTAGCGGAGATAATCGTAGGAGAGATGTCCGACGGGTGCTGTGTCCAGCTCGGTATCGGAGGCATGCCGAACGCGGTAGGTATGATGATAGCGGACTCCGACCTCAAAGACCTGGGGTGCCACACCGAGATGCTGGTCGACGCCTACGTCTACATGCACGAAGCGGGCAAGATGACCGGCGCCAGGAAAGGGATCGACCCCTACAAGATGGTCTACACCTTCGCCCTGGGGACCCAGATCCTCTATGACTTCATCGACAACAACCCCAAGTGCGCCACCTACCCGGTTAATTACACCAACAAGCCCGCCATCGCCGCTTTGAACGATAAGCTGATCACCATCAACAACGCGGTCGAGGTCGATATTTACGGCCAGTGCAGTTCGGAGTCGGACGGGTTCCGCCAGATAAGCGGCACCGGCGGGCAGCTCGATTTCGTAATCGCGGGTTTCGAGTCCAAGGGCGGGAAGTCCATCGTCTGCCTCCCCTCCACCTATCGAGCCAAGGATGGGGCCTTAAGGTCGAGGATCGTTCCCTCGCTGCGCCCCGGCAGCATCGTAACCGACCCTCGGAGTGTGGCCCATTACATAGTTACCGAATACGGCAAGTTCAGCCTGAAGGGAAAAAGTTCCTGGGAAAGGGCCGAAGGCCTGATCGGAATCGCCCATCCCGACCTGCGCGACGAACTGATCGGGGCAGCGGAGGCCCAGAGCATCTGGCGCAGGACCAACAAGCTGGCCTGAACCAAAGATACCCGACGGTCCCGCTCGCGGGACCGTTTTCCTTTATCTGATCTCCTTGCCGAAGGGGGTGAGGGAGAGCTTCATCAGTTTGAAGTGCTGCAGGCTGAAGGGGATGCCGATGATGGTGACGCCGCACAGCAGGGCGAAGACCAGGTGGGTGACGGTCAGCCAGATGCCGCCGAACAGTATCCAGACGATGTTCAGGATGATCGAAACGGGTTCCGCGGATGCCCGGTCAACCACCTCCTGTCCGAACGGAACCAGCGCCAGGAAGGAAAGCTTGATGCACTGAACCCCGAAGGGTATCCCCACGATGGTCAGGCACAGCGCCAGACCGCCGATAAGGTAGAAGAAGAAGAGGAAGATTCCGCCGCCGAAGACTATCCAGAGCAGGTTGCCGATGATGCTCATGAAGCTTTCCTTTCGAAAGGGTTTGCCTGGCTGATTCTATTATATCAGGCGGACAAGCCCGCGATGGACTCTTTTTTAACTCCGCTACTTATTGTAGATCAGCTTGGCGTCGGAGAACGGGTAGTAGCAGAAGATGGCCTTCCCGATCAGGTTTTCTTTGGGCACCGCTCCCCAGAACCGGCTGTCGAAACTGTTGTTGCGGTTGTCTCCCATCATGAAGTAGCTGTCGGCCGGGACCTTGAAGGGCTTATACTCGGTGATCATCCTCTCCTTCAGGTAGGGTTCCACCTGCGCCTCGCCGTTGATGTAGAGTACCCCTCCCTTTACCTCCAGGGTGTCCCCCGGCAGTCCCATGACCCGCTTCACCAGGTCGTCCTTCTGCCCGCTCCCCGGGGTGGGTTTGAAGACCACGATGTCTCCCCGTTTGACATCCTTGGTCACCTTCTCCACCATCAGGTGGTCCCCGATCTTGATGGTCGGGTACATCGACTCGCTGGGAACCCATCTCGCCTCGGCCACGAAGGTCCGTATCAGAAGGAACAGCACAACCGCCAGGGCTATGGTCCCTATCCATTCCAGAACCTCTCTTTTTTTGCTCATCCCGCGTTCACCTCTGTTAGAATTGTACTCCTTTAGGCCGCAGAGGACCAGAAGTTTTATCCCAGGGTCAGCTCGCGCAGCCATACCGTAAAACGGCTGCCCTCTCCGGGGACGCTCTCGACCTCGATTTTGCCGTCGTGCTGCTCCACTATCCACTGGGCGATGGAAAGCCCCAGGCCGGAGCCTTCCCCGAAACGGGCCTGGTCCACGCGGTAGAACCGCTCGAAGATGTGGGGCAGTTCCTCCGCCGGGATGCCTATGCCGGTGTCGATCACGCTCACCCCTACCTGTCCCTCGCGGTGCTGGACGGACAGCCGCACCTCGCCGCCGCTCGGGGTATACTTCATCCCGTTCTCGATCAGGATCAGGAAAAGCTGCTTCAGGTAGTCGTGGCTGCCCATGACCCAGATGGGCTCACTGGTCAGGTCCTCATCCGGCTCGAACCGGACCTGATCGGACAGGTGGCGCGCCGAACGGATCACCTCACCCAGCAGTTCGTGCAGTGGGGTGAGCCTCCGCTCCAGGTTCTGGCCCGTGTCAGCCCTCGCCAGGGCCAGCAGTTCGTGGATCAGCCGGGACATCCGTTCGCTCTCGCTGGCTATATCGGCCAGCGCCTCTTTCCGCACCTCGGGCTGGGTGTCCCCCATCTTCTGCAGCAGCTCCACGTTGCCCCGGATGGTTGTCAGCGGGGTCCGCAGTTCGTGGGAGGCGTCAGCCACGAACCGTCGCTGGGCGTCATGCGCCTCGGCCAACCTCAGGTAGGCGCCCTTAAGCCTCTCCAGCATGGCGTTGAAGGTCCTGGTCAGCCGGCCGATCTCATCGTCGGGCCCCTCATATAAGAGCTTCCGCTCCAGGTCCTCGGCTTCCTGGATGGCGGCGGCGGTGTTGGTTATCCGGTCGATCGGCTTGAGAACGGCCCTGGCCAGCACCCATCCCAGGGTGGCCGCGAGTCCGACCGTGACCGTCCCCATGAACGCGAGCACCAGGCGCAGGCGGTTTAAGGCAAGGTCAGCGGGCTGCATCGAACGCCCCACCTGCAGCAGCCCGACCATCTGTCCCCGCCAGATCAGCGGCTGGTTGTATATCCTCAGCCTCTGTTCACCCGTGTCCGCGGTCTCGAAATACCCCTGCGCCAGGGAAGCGCCATCGTCCGGATACCCGCTTTTGGGCAGCGCCTGCCGTCCCAGGTTGTTGGAGCGGGCCAGTATCCGGCCGTTCCGGTCCACCACCTGCAGGTAGGTGTTGGGGGTGGCAAACACGTTGACGTCGGGCAGCTGCACCTGTTCGATCGGCAGGGGGTAGCGGTCCACCACGGTGATGGTTTTCAGGACCTCTTCAGCCTTGGCGGAGATGGACAGGTCGATCTCGGAGGTCAGTTCGTGTTCCATATAAAAATAGAGGCCTACACCGAACAGCAGCAGGGTAAGTCCCACCATCAGGCTGTACCATAGTGTAAGCCGCCAGCGGATTGACAAGCCGGTTCACTCCTTTAGCACGTAACCCACCCCGCGCACGGTATGGATCAGCCGGGGCTCCTGGTCTGCCTCCAGTTTTTGCCTCAGAGACCCGATGTAGACCTCCAGCACGTTCGATTCACCGCTGAAGTCGTATCCCCAGATGTTGTCCATGAACGATTCCCGGGTCAGCACCTGTCGGGGGTGCTCCATGAACATGGAGAGCAGCTCGAATTCCTTGGTCGACAGCTTGATCGCTCGGCCCCCCCGGCTGGCCTCCCGGGCCCCCGGGTCGAGCACCAGGTCGGAGTAGCGCAGCAGCCGGTGATCGGTCTCCCGGCTCAAAGGGCTCCGGCGCAGCAGCGCCCGGACCCGGGCCAGCAGCTCCTCCAGGGCGAACGGCTTGGGAAGGTAGTCGTCCGCCCCCTGGTTCAGCCCCTTGACCCGGTCAGCGACCTCGTCCCGGGCCGAGAGCATGAGTATCGGGACCTCACTGGCCTGCCGAATCTGGCGGCACATCTCCCAGCCGTCCATCACCGGCATCATCAGGTCCAGGATGATCAGGTCAGGCAGGTATTTCTCCGCCAGCCGCAGGCCTTCCTGTCCGTTTTTCGCCGACTCGACGGAATATCCCTCGAAGCTCAGGCTCCGCCGCAGGAACGAGGTTATTTTGCTGTCATCGTCGACCACCAGTATCTTTGCCAGCATACTCGCTACCACGCCCCTGCTGAGATTAGTTAGCTAGACCCCCTTCTGGGCCAGGGTCACCTTTATCTCCATCTCGCCGCCGTCGCGCAGCAGTTTTACCGTCACCTGTTCACCGACGGAATAACCCGCTATCTGCTCCACCACGTCATCGGGGGTCTTGACCGGGTTCCCGTTGATCGCCAGGATCACATCTCCCTGCGTGATACCAGCCTTCTGGGCGGGGCTCCCCGCCACCACCTGCTGGACGATAGCTCCCCCGGTGCCGCTCATCCCCAGTCTCTGGGCCATCTCCGAGTCAACCGAACTCACCGAAACCCCCATAAAGGGATGCGAGACCCGGCCCGAGGAGATGAGCTGGTCGATCACCCCCTGCACCGTGCTGCTGGGGATGGCGAATCCGATCCCCTGCGCATTGACGCTTACAGCGGTGTTGACCCCCACCACCTGGCCCTGCAGGTTCAGCAGCGGTCCGCCGCTGTTGCCGGGGTTGATCGAGGCATCGGTCTGCAGCAGGTTGCGGTAGTTGCGGTCCTCGATGGTTATCGGTCGGCCCTTGGCGCTGATAACCCCCACCGTGACGGTGTGGTCCAGGCCGCCCGGGTTGCCGATGGCGATCACCCACTCCCCGACCCTGGTACTCTCCGAGTTCCCGAACTGCAGGTAGGGCAGTGAATCACTGGAGTCGATCTTAAGCACCGCCAGGTCCAGCTCGTGGTCGGAACCCACCACCTGGGCGGTGAAAGGATCGCTGTAACCCCTTACCGCCACCTGGATCTGGCTGGCGCCTTCGACTACGTGCTGGTTGGTAAGTACATACCCGTCAGCGGAAATGATGAACCCCGAGCCCAGGCCCTGGGTCACCCGGGGCCCGCCGCCGTAAAACAGAAAGGGGCCGTCTCTAAAGACGCCGCTGCTGGAGACCGATTTGGTCTGGACCTTGACCACCGCCGGACCGACCGCATCCACGATATCCGCTATAGTACTGGGCTCCGTGGGTATGGTCAACGAGGCGGTCTGTGCCGCACCGACCGCCAGGCCGGGTCTGGAAGGCTCCGCGAACTTCCCCAGGAGCTTCGTAGGAGACCAGCCGGAAACCGCCAGCGAGATAAGCATGATCACCAGGATACCGGCGATGACGGGCCGTCCAGTCTCCCAGGTCCGGGAGAGTCGGTTCTGAGTGAATCGCTTTTGGTTCATGTCAGGATGCCTCCTTGTTAAAGGTTAAACTTGCTTGTCTCGATGATGCCACGGCAACCTTAAAAGAACCTTAAAATCCGACACTGAAAACGATAATTTGTCCTGCTATTTTATGGTGCCGCCTCCGACCACCACATCCCCCTGGTAGAACACCACCGCCTGGCCGGGGGTGATGGCTCGGACCGGCTTTTTAAACCTGACCTCTATCGTGCCGCCCTCCCCGGGTGAGATAACCACCTCGGTGGGAGGAGCGGCGTAGCGGATCTTGGCTTCCACCTCCATCTCGCCGGTCAGTCCCGCGATGGAGATAAGGTTTATGTCCGTCGCGGTGCAGGAGTCGGAGAATACCTGCGACTCGTCGCCGACCACCACCGTGTTGGTTTCCGGGTCCAGGGAGACCACGTACCGGGGGGACCCGGCCGCCACCCCCATACCCCGGCGCTGGCCGATGGTGTAGCGGGCGATCCCGCGGTGCTGGCCGATCACCGCGCCGTCGGTGTCGATTATCGGTCCCGGCCTGATCGCGTCGGGGTGCCGGGAAGCCACGAAGCCGCCGTAGTCGTTGTCGGGGATGAAGCATATCTCCTGGCTTTCGGGTTTTCCCGCCACCGGCAGGTCGAGTCCGGCGGCGATCGACCTGACCTCGGTCTTGGTCAGTCCCCCCAGCGGGAAGACCAGCCGGGAGAGCTGCGGCTGGGTCAGGTTGTAGAGGACGTAGCTCTGGTCCTTGCGGCGGTCCAGGCCCTTGAGCAGGAGATAACGGTGGTCCGCCTCCCTCCTCTCCACCCGCACGTAGTGTCCGGTCGCCAGGTAATCCATCCCCAGGGACCCGGCCTGTTCCAGCATGGCCCCGAACTTGATGGCGCGGTTGCAGGCGATGCAGGGGTTCGGCGTCCGGCCCGCCAGGTACTCGCTGCAGAAGTACTGGACCACCTGTTCCTCAAAGATGGAGCGGTAGTTGAAGACGTAGTGGGGTATCCCCAGGGAGGCCGCGACCTGTCGGGCGTCATCGATCGCGGACCACCCGCAGCAGCCGCCCGGGGCTTCACTGCCGGGCCAGATCTGCAGGGTGACCCCGACTACCTCATACCCCTGCTGTTTGAGCAGGTAAGCCGCCACCGAACTGTCCACCCCGCCGCTCATGGCGACCATAACCTTATCCCCGGCCATCCGATCTCCTCCTGGCTGTCCATTTATCGTCATGACTATTATAGACAGTAATCGCGGCAAATCAAACTGTTAAATCCCCGGGTTTGACGAAAAGCAGGTTCCCATCGGTTTTCGGCAGCCGGTTAATTTTTAACCAAAAGCCAATCGATTTTTAACATAAAAATGTAGTAGAACAGAATACAAAAAAAACAAATTAAGGTATAATTAATTAGATAATTCTAAAAAAATGAAAGGACGTGACAAAGGGTTGAACATCGAAAAGGCCTTCAGGCTCCCATTTTCCGAGGACGGACTGGTCAAGGTGATCATCGGCGCGGTTCTTAACCTTATCCCGATCGTAAACTTCTTGAGCATGGGTTACCTGCTCGAGTTGACCGGCAACGTGATTCAGGGCAGAGAGGATCTGCCGGCCTGGGAGGACTGGGGCGGCAAGTTTATCAAAGGACTTATGGTTGCTGTTATCGCATTCATCTACATGTTTATCCCCATGCTGGTCATGATGCTGGGCGGCGGAGCGGCGGCATTTGCCGGCTCGGCGGGTGGATCAATCTTCTTCGCTCTTATCGGGTTCCTGCTGTGTCTGGTAGTCTGGTTTATCCTTCCCATGGCCCTGACCAACTTCGCCGCCACCGGCAACTTCGGCAGCGCCTTCGCTTTCGGGGAAATATTCGGGATGATCACCGGCGCGCTTGGCCAGTACCTGACCGTTTTCGGCATCTCAATCGCCGGTGGCTTCGTCCTGGGGATTATCGGTATGATACCCCTGCTCGGCTGGATCGTTTTGCTTTTAGGCGGATTTTACATCGGTTTAGTGATCTGTTTCCTGCTCGGCCAGGTCTATCGCTCTGTAGGCGGCGGCGCTTAGCCAGACCCCTTTGCCTGGTAAAAATAAGAACTACCGGCCGCTGCCCGCGGGCAGCGGTTCATTATTGTCCGGCGTCAGGAGAGCCGCCCCAAAGCACCAACTTACATTAATTGGCGGGTTGACACCTCCAGTCCGCAGTTTTAGAATGAACACTCGAAAGGACATTAACTTAATCGGTTTAGTGTCCCAATTTTATTTATCAAGGAGGTTCCCCATGAACTATCGTAGCACCAAGCTCGGAGTCACCCTGCTCCTCGTGGCGGTCTTCGTGCTGGCTGCCTTTGCCCCGGCGATGGCCGCCAGCTGTCCGACCGGCAGCTGCGGCGGTGCCCAGTATGTCTGCCAGAACTGTGAACAGGGTAACGGCCAGTGCACCTGCCCCGACGGCCAGTGTGCATGCCCCAGCTGCGACCAGGACCAGAACCAGAGCCAGTGCGGTCCCCAGGGCTGCGGCAGCCCGTTCGCGAACCAGTTCCTGCAGGCTGGACGCTACACCGGCAGCTTTGGCAACCCCGGTTTCGGCGGCCCGATGATGTTTGGCGGCGGCTGCGGTCGGTAGTACCGGCTACACCCTTCGTTAAACCGAAAAAGCTGGAGAGGGCGGCACTGCGCCGCCCTCCTGCTTTTTCGCACTTTTATCTCTCGCGTCCAGGTGCTGCTTAAACCCCTACCTGGAGGAGGGGTCTCACTTATGTTCGACTGCTGCTGACGCAGACCGTACATACTTCATGTCATATTCGCACTTTTATCTCTCGCGTCCAGGTGCTACTTAAATCCCTACCTGGAGGAGAGGTCTCACTTATGTTCGACCCCTGCTGACGCAGACCGTACATACTTTATGTCATTCTCGCACTTTTATCTCTCGCGCCCAGGTGCTGTTCGACCCCGTGGTACCCCATCAACCGGCAGATGATCGAGAATACCTCTCCCCGCTTGATGTTGTTATTCGGTCGGAAAGTGTTGTCAGGGTAGCCGCTGACCACGCCGTTCGACACCGCCGCCGCTACAAACGTCCTGGCCCAGTCGGGGATGCTTCCCGCGTCGGTGAAGCCGAGCACGAATCCCGCCGGGGTAGTCCTCGGGAAGGCCTGCATCAGGGCCGCGCACATCTCCGCCCGGGTTATCCTTTGATCAGGTTTGAAGGTCCCATCAGGATAGCCCTTCATCAACCCTTTTTCGGCAGCTGTAAGTATCGCCTTCCTGGCCCAGTCCGGGATCTCGTCCTGGTAGGGCTTCTCCATACTCTGCGGCTGGTAGTCCGTAAGCCCCAGGGCCGAAACCAGCAGGACCGCCGCTTCCGCCCGGGTGATCTCGTTCTCGGGCCGGATGGTCCCATCGGGATAACCCTCGATTATCCCGTGCTGCAGCAGGGCTATGACGCAGCCGTGCGCCCAGTGACCCGCCAGGTCGGTCGGTTCTTCCACCGTCGGGGCCTCCACCTCGGGCTCGGCCGGCGGCTTGACTGGTTCGTTCGGTTGAGGCGGGCTCCCTCCGCCGCCACCGCCATTACCGCCGCTGGGGGGCGGGGCCGTCTGGAAGTTAGCCTGGACCCGTTTATCAGCGCTCATTACAACGCTGACAGTGGAAGTAGTCGCTGTGACCCCATCGATGTCCCATTTGACAAATTTCCATCCGGGATCGGAAGTCGCCGTAAGCTGAACCTCCTGTCCCGCCGAGTACTTACCGTCTTCACCCGGCGCCGGGCTGGCGTCCACTCTCCCATTGCCTTCTTTTTCTATGGTTAGGGAGTACCGGCTTGGAACAACAATCGGTTCGAAGTGGGCCACCAGGGCGCGGTCGGTCTCGGCCGCGAAGGAGTATTCAGCGTTGGTGCTTACTACCGATTCCCCCTCGGTCCAGTTCACGAAGCTGTATCCGCTCTGTGGAGCCGCGGTAACGGTTACCGACTGCCCGCTCTGATAAGTGCCGCCCCCGCTGACGCTGCCGCCCTCCGCCGGGCTGGCGCTGACGAAGATGCTGACCGATTGCGGGATTATTGGTGCAAAGTGGGCCACCAGAGCGCGATCGGTCTCGGCCGCGAAGGAGTATTCAGCGTTGGTGCTTACTACCGATTCCCCCTCGGTCCAGTTCACGAAGCCGTACCCGGTCTGTGGAGCCGCGGTAACGGTCACCCACTGCCCGTTCTGATAAGTGCCGCCCCCGCTGACGCTGCCGCCCTCCGCCGGGCTGGCGCTGACAGCGATGCTGATCGACTGCGGGGCTGTCGGCGCGAAGTGGGCCACCAGGATGTGGTCGTCAAAGGCGGTGAAGGTATACTCCGCGGTAATGCTGACGACCGATTCCCCCTCGGTCCAGTTCACGAAGCTGTATCCGGTCTGTGGAGCCGCGGTAACGGTTACCGACTGCCCGCTCTGATAAGTGCCGCCCCCGCCGACGCTGCCGCCCTCCGCCGGGCTGGCGCTGACGAAGATGCTGACCGACTGCGGCATTGTTGATGCGAAATTGGCGACCAGGACCACATCACGCGCCGGCATGGTGTACTCGAAGGTGGCGGATGTGCTCACCACGATGTCGTCCACCGTCCAGTTCACGAACCGGTAACCGCTGTTCGCCGCCGCCGCGACTTTTACGGCTGTATCCACCGGGTACGGACCATCGTCGGTTTCGTCGATCGCGGTGCCGCCCGCCGCCGGATCGGCATAAAGGGTCAGGGTGTAGGTATTGACCGGTGCCCCCTGGTACTCGTAAGCGCCCATATCCACTATGTCGTTCGCGATGCGGGGGCTGCCGTCCAGGTCGGTGGTAACCCCAGCGGGAAGAGCCGCATTGTCACCCCCGTCGATAGCGGGCGAAGCAGCCTGCAGGCGCAGGTTGCCGGCCACCGCGTCTACAAAAAGCGGGTCGGAGTCGAGGTTATAGCCTCCGTCGTCGCCCAGGTCGGGATTCCATCCGGTTCCGGAACCGCCGCAGCCTTCAACCAGGCTGTGGCTGATGGTTGGGAAGTAGGGGGAAGCAGGTGACGTCCTGGTGTTCAACAGCTGGCTGCCGCCTACCTCCGCGCTGTTGCCCCACAGCACGCAGTTGGCTATCGTGGAGCCGCTCCCGTGGTTGCGCATCCCGCCGCCGTTCTTGGCCGCGTTGCCGCTGAAGGTGGCGTTGGTCAGGGCCGGGCTGCTGAGATCATTAAACATCCCGCCACCATCCTCAACCGCGGTGTTGCCCTTGAATACCACGTTGGTGAATGAAGGGCCGTCGCTCTCGTCGCAGCAGACCCCGCCGCCGTTTTTGGCCGAGTTGCCGCTGAAGGTTACGTTGGTGAAGGACGGATTGCATCTTATGCTGTATATACCGCCCCCGTTTTCCTGGGCCTGGTTTTGATCGAAGACCGCATCTTTCAGTTTCAGGGAGGGGCTCATATAGTTGTGGAGCCCGCCGCCGTGCAGCTGCGCCCGGTTGTTGTGGAAGGCTACATCGTCGAGGGTCAGGCTGCCGCTGAAGTTGTAGATCCCTCCCCCGTACTCACTGGCGGTGTTGGAATCGAAGGTCGTCTGGTTCAGGGCTGACACGGGGGAAGCGAAGATGAACAGGCCGCCTCCCCATTTGCCTGAGGAATTCCCGTTGAAGGACACGTTGTTCAGGGTGAAGCCGACGCTGTCGATATACATCCCCCCGCCTTCGCTGGTGGAGGCATTGGAGTTGAACGTGACGTTGTTGAGCACCCGGGCGCCGGGTTTTTGGACATTATTCCAGTCGTGCATCCCGCCGCCCATTATCGCCTGGTTGTTGTTGAAGACAGCGCCGTTGATGGTTATGCTGTTGTTCTCGTTCTGCATCCCACCGCCGTTCAGTGTCGCCACGTTGTTGTTGAAGGCGAGGTCGGTAAGGGTGGGGTTGCCGTCTTCGGCGTTGAACATGCCGGCCCCGCATTTAGCCCGGTTGTCGTTGAAGGTGACCTTCACGAGCGACGGGCTGCATTTCTGGTTGAACATCCCGCCGCCAAACAGTGACGTGCTGTTGCGGCTGAAAGTGAGGTTGCTGAGGGAGGGGCTGCTCATGTAGTTGTACATCCCGCCGCCGAGGTTTTCCCCGTTTTCGGACGCGGGACCGTCGGCGTTGCCGCCGGTGATCGTAAAACCATCCAGGACCGCGCTGGAGTCGAGGTCCAGTTCCGAGTGATAAAACACGTGGTAGCTGTTCTCACCGTTGTTAGAGATTACGCCGTCGGTGATAACGTCGTTTTGGCCGATATCGCCGCTCAGGATGGTCTCATGGACCGCGAAGTTCCGACCGTCGAGATCGAAATCAGGCTCCTCGCTGCCGGCGAAGCCTCCGTAGATGGCCACCCCGTTCTTCATGCGGAACTGTTTGTAGCGGTCATCACGCTCGAGTCCATAGTAGCTGGTGGGGTAGTAGGTCCCGGCCGCTACCCAGATCTTTTTGCCCGCGCTCGCGACATCAAGTGCCGCCTGCAGCGTCGTGAAGGCGTCCGTCCAGCTCGTTCCGTTATTGGCGCCGGCGGCGTCGTGCTTGACGTAGATGATGCCCGACGACGAAGGCTGGGTCTCGCCCGCCACCGTTAGATTGACTCCGGTCTGAATCTCATTGGGGGACTTTATGCTGAACACATAGATCATATAATCTCCAGCCGCGAGCGGCACCCCCGCGCTGTCGGTGGTCAGCGACTCGCCGCCGGTCCAGGAACTGGTGGTGTTGTCGTCGAAGACGGCCACCGGGTTCTGGGTGGAGGAGTCCAACAGGGCAGACGCCGGCAGGATGTAGAGCTTCTGGCTGGTCACCTCAGGGGTAGCCGAGGGGGTCCAGGTGATGTGAAAATCCCGGCCGTCCACCCCCGGTTGGGTGCCGTCCAGGTCACTGGCACTGAGGTCGGTGGCCGGCTCAAGACCGGGGAGGGAATCACCCTCGTAGATGGAATGGACAATAGCAAATGAAGTATGGGTGACCGTTTTGTAGGTGGTAACGGTATGAGTGATAATTATTGTTAGCTCCAAATCTTCGATCTCGGTTTTCTCATCCTGCCCGGTGACCGTCTCGCTGGTGGTGTCCGTAAACCGCGCAGTACTGGTGACATGGTCATGCAGATCGATATATTGCTCGGTATTGGCCGCCAGGCCGGTGAGTGTCTTCAGATAGTTCTTTTCCGCTTCATCCAGGCCGCTGAACTTCTCGCCACTGCTGGTGCCTATCGTCATTGGATCGGCGTCCCCATTTATCCAGCGGGTCCATTCATTGTCGAAGAAGTTCGGTGAGATGTCCGTTTCCGAGAAGCCCCGGACCACCCGGTGGGTCTCGTAGACATCCGTTACCACGGTATTTTGTACCTCAATCTTTTTTACGGTTTTCTCAACCCCGGCATAGGCGGGCGGGTTTCCCGCCGGCAGCATGCCCGCGACAAACGCAAGGATCAGTAGTATCACCAGCCAGTTATGCCTTTTTATCATTCCCCTACCACTCCCCCTTAAATTAAATCTTATTTACGTGGAATGTTAATACAGACCACATCCAATAGTGCTCACCTGGTCCTCTATCACCCCGCTTCGGGAATTAATAATTAACTGTGCATTATTGGCAGGTTTTTTAGATAAACAAGCCGGGTCACCAGTATGCTCCTGGCAACCCGGCTGCCGTAGCCATCCGCCTTAGGCCCGTGGTTTTGCGCCCCGGTCTTTCAACCGGTTTGCCCTTCAGATTTAAACATCTATGTTCCACAAACCCTTCTTACAACTTCATTACATTTATAAATTAATTTTTTCTAAATTATTGCTATTTTTAAATGTTTTTCAGTTCTATCCGGTAAGAATATATACCCTATCGTCTTTTCAAGATGTGATGCCCGTCACATTTTCCCATGCTTTTTTAAAATAATCGCCGGCCGCTTAACAAAAAAGCAGGCGTTAATAGTCAACTATAAGAAGGAAATATTAATGATTTTATCGAATTGAAAAAATGTTCCGGGCTTTACCGCTGCAGGGAAGAAATCCACGCAGATAACTTCACATCTTAAAAAATATTTGAAAACTCTGCCAAAATCACTACCATTAATGGATAAAAAAATTCCTGGGGTGAAAGTGGTTGCGTCTTCCGATAACAAAGGACGGGCTTCAGTCCTGGCTGCCCCTTGAACAGGTAGGGGTTTTTCTTGAATGGCTGGCCGACCGCGGCCGGGCCGTTTTCTACCTCTCAGGCCCCGCCGGTTCCGGGAAAACCTCTCTCCTCGACACGTTCGTAAGACGGTTGGGTGAGGCCGCTGTGGATGACCGGGAGATACTGCGGCTCGATTTTTCCGACAGCGCCGTGGACATCAGGACCGGTCTGCTCACCCTAAACGGGTTGGCCTCTGACGGCATCCCCCGGATTTTGATACTCGACGGCGTTTACAACGCCGAAGGCGTCACGGGGTCCATCGAGGCCCTGCTGCTGGCCCATCCCGGGTCACTAAAAATAGTCGTCGCTTCCCGCACCAGGCCGTCCGGTGCCTGGCTGGTCTCACCGGTGCTCCGGCAGTCGACCACCCACCACCTGATAGGTCGGGACGAAAACAGCCTTGACAGATTCGACCGTGACGATAATTCCCCGGAACAGGTCGTGCGGCGCTACCTGCTGGAGGTGGACGATCCCACGCTGCTGCCCTACCTTGAGACCGCCGCAGCCGCCTGGAGATTCGACCGCGACCTGCTTTATTACCTGAATGGCGGCATCAGGCCCATGGCCTTCAGGAAAATACTGCAGCTCTCTTTTGTCCACCAGGACCAGATCGGGCTGTACCTGGACCCGGTCCTGAGACAGGCGATGCTGGACCGGCTGGGTCGGGACAAGGCCGAGAAACTCCGCCGGGGTATCCACCTCTTCTCCCTTGGTGAATCTTCTAACCGGCAGCGCTCACCGATACACTGGCTGAACACCCTGTATACCCTGGAAGGTGAAGAGGCCCCCCGGCGTCTGTTCGAACTGCCGCCGCCGGGCGCGTCCGTCCAGATCATCGACCGGCTGCCAGGTGGCATGGGGTCCTGGAGCCAGTACCTGAATAATAAAGAAACAGCCGAAGGACAGCTTCCCGGGTGCGTCTTCCTGGGGTCCTTCCTGGACGGCGAGTGCCAGGGAGCCGCCGCAGTGAGCGAGTCCTTCGTGGGACCTCCAGGTATCCATCGGGAGACCGGCGGTGCCCGGTTCCTCCGGACTCTGGCCGTTAGGCCGGGGAGGTCGTGGGCCGCCGCCCACCTGGTCCGTTACCTGCTGGTGGACAATATAATGAAGGCAGACATCGTCACCGCCCCCCCGCGCGGCGGGCTGGCCGAAATGCTGGGGGAGATCGGCGGTGAGGCTTTAAACGACGAAGGCGGTTGCTTTCTGCTCGGACTTAAAAAGGACTTTCCGAAGTGGCTTGATTCCATACTTTACGGGCAGCCGACCTGGAAGCCAAAAGACAGCGAGATAGTTGAAGCCACCCGGAAGACCCTGCAGAACTGGCGGCAGCCGG
Source organism: Bacillota bacterium (assembly GCA_013178275.1). Taxonomy (GTDB): domain Bacteria; phylum Bacillota; class Ch66; order Ch66; family Ch109; genus Ch109. The sequence goes on from JABLWZ010000008.1 coordinate 28,715, forward strand.
GTATGTCTCGGAGCCTCCCCCTCCTCGAGATGCTGGAGCACGCCGGCGCTCCCGACCCGGGTACGGCCGTCGGTTTCGACCATTTCGAATCTATCATGTCATCGGTCCTCAGGTCCTATCACGATGAGAATCCCCGGATGGCCCGTATCATAGACGCGGTCTACCTGCGGCACTCCACCAGAATGAGGGATGCCGCCAAGGAGTTGGGTATCCCTGAGCGCACCCTGTACCGGGAGATACAGAGGTCGCTGTACCAGATAGGAAAAAACCTCCTGAGACAGATGGGAAGGAATAGTATCCATGACCAGGAATGAACCGGCAGGCAAAAACGAGGGTTCCCGGTACATAGGCCGGGGCCAGGAACTGGAGAGGGTGATTTCGCATATCGGGTCCCCCCCGCCTTACCAGATCTTTCTGGTGCTGGGACCGGGCGGCGCGGGCAAGACCACGCTGCTCAGGATGACCGAGGATAAGCTGGGTGGAGCCCGTTCACCCGTGTACATCGACTGCAAGAACTGCTTCGACCATCTGGACAGTTTCACCCGCCTGCTGGCCAGGACCCTGGGTATAGCGGAAGGTAAAGAGCCTGACTGGACCGGTTGGCCGGGGCGGCAAGACAGCGTCCTGCTGGTTGACAGCTTCGAGATGATGGGGCCTTACCAGGCCGGGCTCGTAGGGCTGCTCTCTGTCCTTGCCCGGGAGGTTCCGGTGGTGATAGCCTCCAGGACCGCACCCGACCTGGGTATGAAAGCGCTGGAGGTACCCCCTTTCGGCCGGGATGACATCACCGACTACCTGCTGAACGCAGGCCTTCCGGCGGAGATGGCGGAAGACGCCTGCCGTTTCTCGGAGGGCAATCCCCTGCTGCTCAGCCTCTTCACCCTGGCCGCCTCCGCCAGCAAGAACCCGGCGGAGATAAACCGGGCCTCGATAGAGTCGGATTTCGTTTCCTTCATCATCTCCGAGGTGACCGGGGACGAGGTCTTCGAGCTGCTGGAGGCCGCCAGCCTCATCCATTCCTTCACCTGGGACCTGCTGGAGCACATGCTCTCCTCCCAGGTGGACCCGGAATCCTTCCGGGTCCTCACCGGCCTTTCTTTTATCACCCAGGACGCTGAAGGATGGCAGATCCACGAGGTGGTCAGCAAGTCGCTCCGGAACTCCCTGAAGCAGTACGGCCGCCGGAGGTACTACGAACTGAAGCTTCGGGCGCTGGAGTACTACGACCGGGAGGAACACCGGTCCCCGGGGAAAAACTACCTGATCCACCGGGTTTACATGTGCGAGGACGACTTCTCCCGCGAGGTCTTCTTCAGCATGGGCATCAACCTGGAGCGCGAGGGGATATACTTTTCCCCCGCCCGGGCATCCGACCTCCCCAACATTCCCGATTTTTGGAGGAACAGCATGCTGGTCACGGGGTTTCCCGCCGGGATACTCTCGGACGGGTACGAAGACACCGCCCGCCTGGTCGAGTACGCCGCCGAGTACATCCGCATCCTGCGGGACCGGGACGACAGCATCCTGGGCTACCACGCCACCGTGCCTATCTGCGCCTCGACCTTCGGCTACTTCCGGGACTCCCCGGCCACCCGGGAGTATATCGCGAGCCTGCCGCAGAGAGAGCTGGCCTACCTCCAGAAGACCAGCGCCGGGAAGACCGATACCTTCTTCATACGTCACCTCAACCCCTCGGACATCAGCAACCCCCTGATCACGGCGGCCCTGCTGCAGGACATCTTCCTCGTCTGTATCGGGGATGGATGCCGCGCCGTCACCACCATCCCCCTCGACCTGTTCCAGTCGCTGGTTGACGGTCTGGGGTTCCGGCAGCTGCCGGGGATATTCGACACCACCCTGGGCATGAAGTGGCCCGCCTACGAGCTGGACTTCCGCCATACCAGCATCAACCTCTGGTACCAGTGGCTGGCGATGGGACGCACCCTCCCGCACTGGCTGCATATCATCCTGACCTACACCCGGCAGTACTGGCGGGAGCAGATAGAGCTGGTGCTGGACAACCTCCACAACCCCCGGTTCCTGAACCACCACCCGCTGTCCCCCCTGGCTGAGGAGGCCTGCCCCCAGGGTGCCGACGATGGGCCGGCCTTGAAAAGGCTGGTGCTGGACCTGGCGTCCTCCCTCGCCGAAGACGACCGGTCGAACGGAACGGGGCGATACTCCCCTGTCGGGCTGGGCGGGATCCTCTTAACCACCTTCGCTCAAAAAACCACGCGGGAGGAGGCGGCCGCCCGGCTGAACCTGCCGCCTACCACCTACTACCGCCGGCTGAAGCAGGCCAAGAGCGCCCTGGCCGACCGGATGTTCCAGACCGCGGTGGAGACCGCGGAGGCCCGGTACGCGAGACTGGAGCTGGAAAAAGAAGCCTGAACCCCCACCCGCCACAGACCGGTTCAGAAGACGCGGTGGAATGAGCTTCCCGGGTGCCTAAATATAATCGAAGCCAAAATAAAAAGACCGTCCATGGACGGTTGCTTTATGCTTTCCTGGTTCTGCTGTTTCCTTTTAGCCGCTCTGCTCCCGGGCCGCTAATCGACCTTCCACTTGATGCCTTTAAAGACGTTCCTTATCCCGCAGTGCGGGCATTCGACGCTGACGGACAGGTCGGCCCACCGGTCTCCGCCGCAGACGATCAGCGCCCCTTCGATGGACGCCTCCGCACCGGTGCCCCGGCCGACCACATCCTTGGCGGCCTTGTCCACGGGCGCGCACCATTCAAAGTCCTTCTGACAGAGTAAGCACTTGGACCGGTGACTTAAAATACCGCTCTTCGCGATCAGGGCATTCTCAACCAGCAATTCCTCATTCCTCCTTTAGTCGCAATCTCGTTCCGCTTATCATCCGTAGGTGCCGGGTCTATGCATTCCCATAATCCACCTTTTAGCCTTTTCCACCCCCAATCACTACCTTAAATCCACCGCGATCTGGGGCAGTCTCTGCAGTATGATCTCCGCCAGCAGCGAGCGGACACACACGCAGGGCTCCTCGCAGAAACAACCCAGGGCCACCGACCTGCCCCCCTCCAGCCATCGGTAGACCTGTTCCAGGTGCGCCGGCTTCCTCCTCTGCTCCTCCAGGTAGCTCACGACAAAACCGTCCCAGTTTTGAAAAAGCCGGTTGTTCTGCTTCCAGTCGTTCACCTGATCGGTCAGTTCTTTACTGGGAGCGAGCTGCGGGCACCAGACGCCTATACTCCTGGAGGTCCAGTCCCGCTTCCGGGTATAGCTGGTGACCTGCAGCAGGTAATCCGCCGGGGGAGGTTTCTTCATGACGTTAAAGGTGTAGAGTACTGGCATTCGATTCCTTCTTTAAAAGTCTAAAGTCTTAATCTTAAATCTTAAAAAACATCGTGCAGCGGCAATCATAAATTTCAAGAAATATTTTAACACATTCACTGCCATTTTATAAAATAGTTATGATGTATTTTTGATGTATTTTATATACAGAAATAACCGATGACCGGCAGTGAGGCCCGACACATAGGCGCTTCTTTATAACTTCAATGGTAATTATGTAAAAATAGACAACTTTCTGGCATCTTTAAAATTAAATATATCCTGCAGCGAGATGATAATCCCATCGGTGATTCCGTGAACACGAGCGCGAAAAAAAGGACTGGGTCTTATTCTTGCCCAGTCCCTCTGCTTTTTACAGTTTATAGGCCCATCTGCTTGGCGATTATCTCCAGCATTATCTCGTCGCTGCCGCCGCCTATCCGGTGCAGCCGGGCGTCCCGCCACATCCGGCCGATGGCGTACTCGCTGGTGTAGCCGTAGCCCCCGAAAGCCTGGATGCAGTCGTCCGCCACCTCGAAACAGGTCTGGCCGCACAGCACCTTGCACATGGCTATCTCCTTGACCGGGTACTCTCCCCGCAGGAACCGCCAGAGGGTGGTGTAGACCAGGTTCTGCGCCGCCTCTACCTTGGCGGCGGCCGCCGCCATACGGTGCTGCCATACCTGGTAGGACGCGATCGGCTTCCCGAAGACCTTCCGCTGCTTGATGTAGTCCAGGGTCAGGTCGATCATGTGCCGGGCCCCGGCGATGGTCCCGGCTGCGCCTACCAGCCTCTCCCCGTTCAGCTCCCACATGATCTGGGTGAACCCCTCGTCCCGCTTGCCCAGCAGGGCGCTGGCAGGGGCCCGGCAGTCGTCGAAAAACAGTTCGACGGTGTCCGAGCACCGCATCCCGACCTTTTCGATCTTCTTACCCACCTCGAACCCCTTCAGGTTCTTATCCACCAGAAACAGGCTGAACCCCTTGTACCCCTTCTCGGGGCTGGTCTTGGCCACCAGCAGCACGTAGTCCGCCCGCAAACCGTTGGTGATAAAGGTCTTGCTGCCGTTTATCACATACTCGTCGCCATCCAGACGGGCGGTGGTTTTTACGTTGGAGACGTCAGAACCCGCTTCGGGCTCGGTAATGCCCAGACAGGCGATCCGCTTCCCGGCGATCGAGGGCATCAGGTAGTCCCGCTTCTGCTGCTCGCTGCCGAACTTCTCCAGGACCGGTATCACAAATCCCGCCTGCACCGCGATCCCCATGGGGAATCCACCGCTGCCCGAGCGTACCAGTTCCTCGATCATCACGATGTAGCTTACCAGATCTCCCCCCTGTCCCCCGTACTCCTCCGGGAGGTGCAGTCCCAGGAACCCCAGTTCACCCATCCTTTCAAACATCGCACTGGGGAAGTCCCCCCTCTCGTCCCACTCCTGGGCAAAAGGGGCGACCTCCTTCTCCACGAAGCGCCGGACCGTTCGGCGAAGCTCCTCGTGCTCCTCGTTAAATATAAAGTGCGCCATATTCTACCTCCGTTAATCCAACCACATGTCAATCATAGATTCTTCAGCCATCGGCGGGAGCACCTACACTCTATCCAACCGGCAGCCGACTACTTGTCGTACCGGTAAAACCCTTCGCCGGTCTTCCTGCCAAGCCTGCCCTCCCGCATCATCTGCTCCAGCAGCGGCGGCATCCGGTCCTCGTCCAGCCCCGTCTTTTCATACTTTTCCTTGTAAGCGTTGTAGACGATGTCCACACCCGCCATATCCATTATCTCGCACGGTCCCATGGGGTGGTTGGCGCCCAGCTTCAGCGCGGTGTCTATAGCGTAAGCGGTCGCCACCCCTTCCTGAATCATCATGATGGCCTCCTTGTACAGATGACCCAGGAACCGGTTGACGATAAAACCAGGGACGTCCTTGACCGAGATGCCGGTCTTGCCCAGGGCCTTGCTGAGTTCAAGCGCCTTCTCCAGGGTCGCCTCGGAGGTCTTCTCGCCCTTTACAACCTCCACCAGGCGCATCAGGGGGACCGGGCTGAAAAAGTGCATACCGATAAACCGGGAAGGGTCTTTTAAGGACTCCGCCATCTCGGTGATGCTGAGCGAGGACGTGTTGGAGGCTATCACCGCCTCCGGACTTAAAATCCCGTCCAGCTGCTTGAAAAGCTCCGTCTTTACAGCGAAGAGTTCGACTATTGCCTCGATCACGAAGTCGGCATGAGCAGCCTCGGACAGGTCCCCTATCAGCTCCAGACGCCCCATGATCGCGTCTTTATCCTCGGCGGAGAGCTTGCCCTTTTCCACCTTTTTCTGGATGAACCCCTCGATGGTTTTTCTGGCCTTGTCCAGCTGGTCCTGGCTGGTGTCATAGAGCAGGACTCCTATCCCATTTTCCACAGCCACCTGAGCGATTCCTGCTCCCATCGTACCCGATCCGACTACCAATAACTTATCGACCATGACCCATAACCCTCCTAATCCTTGCTGAAATTATGCTTCAATAACTGCCCCGGGTCTTCTCTTTTTCCCTACTCCAGCTTCGATAGTTCCAGTATCATCAATTCGTGGATGACCTTGCCCTTTACCACCTCGGCGCCCTCTGCCAGCGGCACGGTCAGCTCCAGGTCCGATCCCAGCCTGATGTAGGCGGGTTTGGCCATCCCCTCCGGCCGCGGCAGTTGGGGCGCCAGGTCGCGCTCTTCCAGCAGTTGGTTGTTGCAGAGCCGCAGCTTGACCTTGTCGTTGTTATACGGGACCTCCAGCAGAAACTCCTCGGGGTAGGTGTTGGCGGTGACCGGGACGCTGTTCAAGGCACCCTTGTACCGATCGGTCAGGTCTCCCGAACTCAGCAGCATCCTGCCGCCCTTGCCCAGCCCGAAGACCGGCAGCGGCACCCGGCCGTACTGGTTCCCCATGACTATGTAGGAGAAGATTATCGTGTACTCGTCGGTGTAAGTCCGCCCCCAGTGCCAGCGCGCGATGTTGCCCGCCAGGGCCACGTTGCCGAAGTTGTGGTCGTGGTACCCCACCCCTTTGACGTTCATCGTTTTCCCGCCTATGGTGACGGTACCCACGGCCTCGGCGCGCGGCGCGGCCACCACCCAGTCGAAGTGCTTGGTCTTCTCGGCGTCGAAGTAGTCGCAGCCCGTGCCCGGCCTCCACCCGGGCAGGATCGCCTTCATCGTGAATTCCACCACCACCCCGTCCTCCTCGGCATGGAAGGTGTACTCCGGGTATCTCCCGCGGGCCCAGAAGTTCTCGCCGATCTTCACGTCACAGTACTCGGTGGAGGCTTCGAGCACCAGCCCCGGGTAATCCCTGACGATGTTCACGTTCTGTCCGCCCGGGGTTACCACCTGGAGGGTGACCTGCGGGACCGGCGGCAGGTGCATCTTGCTGTAGTCCCGGTCCTTCAACGCTACCACTACCGTGCAGCCGTCGTCGCTGTGGACATCGAAGTACCACCACTCAAAGAAATCAGGGTCATCGGTTTTATGGGACGCGTCGTCCCGGTCGGTGACAATCTCCTGCCTGGCCAGGTCATAGATGACCGAAGGGTCATAGGGACCGATTACCTTCTTTACCTCCACTTCCTCTCCCCCTTTTATCAAGTTTTAACGGAACACCATCAGCTCGTGAACCACCTTTCCCGTAATCGGTTCTTTCTCAAAAGGAAGCTCCAGCACGCACTCGGCGTTCATCCGGACATAGGCTGGCATCCCCACCTGCTCGGTCTTATAACCCAGGGACTCGATAGTGTCGGCGGGGACGAACCGGCTCTCCATCAGCACGCTGTTGAAGATCCTGACCGTCACCGGCGACCCGCCATACACCTTCATGGTCATCACCGTGGGGTAGTCCCTTTTGGGTCTGGGGTCGTATTTAAAGTACTCGGGGATGAAGTCCACCTGCTCGGTGGACAGGACCACCTCGTCGCTCCGGGCGATCAGGAAGGGGCGGCTGTGCTTGGCCCCAAACCCCTCGTCCCCGTATACGTCGGCAAACACCCCGATGTACTTCCCGGCGCTGAAGCGCCCCCAGTACCAGCGGGGGAAAAACTCCGCCATGTTGCAGTTCCCGAAGTTGTGGTCGTGGTACCCGGCCCCGCTCACCGCTGTCTCGCTCCCCTTGATACCCAGCGTCCCCCTCACCTCGGCCCCCGGCATGTTCACGTTCCAGCCGAAGTGTTTTTCCCCGTCGTCGAAACGGATCTTGCCGCAGCCCGGCTTCCAACTTGGGCAGTTCGGGGTAAACACCAGGTCCGCCTTCAGATCGTGGATCTCCACCTGGAGGCGCAGCCCTTTCCCTTCTTTTTCCAGGCGGTTCTTCCCCATCCGGACCGAGCAGTGGTCCAGTGCCGCCTTGAAGTCGGAGAACTCGTACGCCTCCCCGCGGCTGATCATCTTACCCTCGGGGGTGGTCACGTTCAGCATGATAAACGGGTTGGGGTGGCCGGGGTTCATGAAGTTGCGCGCCTGGATGGACGCGCTGAAAGTATGCCCGCTGTCGAACGACGCGTCCAGGTACCACCACTCGAAGTAGCCTTCCGCCGGAGAAGGATGGGCCGCATCGTCCGCCGGCTGGTAGACCTCGTCCGGGACCCGCTTGAAGTCAGGGACGGATTCCCAGAAGGTATAAAGCTTGCGCACCTGATCACCTCTTTTCCATTATTCATCACTGATAAAGCTTCAATAGATTCTGAGCGATCAAGATCTTCTGTATCTCCGAGGTGCCTTCCCCGATGGTGCCGAGTCTCGCCACGCGGGCCAGCCCCTCGACCTTGTACTCCTTTATGTACCCGTACCCGCCGTGGATCTGCTGCGCCTCGTAGGTTACCTTGATGGCCAGGTCGGTAACGAACAGCTTGGCGTAAGACGCGGCCAGCGTCACCGGTATCCCCCGCTCCTTCCTCCAGGCGGCCTGGAACGCCAGAAGCCTCCCGGCTTCGAGCTGGGTGGCCAGCTCCGCCAGCTTGAACTGGGTGGCCTGAAAGCTCGCGATAGGCTTGCCGAACTGCACCCTCTCCAGGGAATAGCGCGCCGCCAGGTCGAAGGCGTGCTGGGCGATACCCAGGTTGCCGGCCGCCACCGTTATCCTCCCATAGTCCAGGACCGACATCGCCACCTTGAATCCACCGCCGACCTCCCCCAGGACGTTTTCCCTCGGCACGAACACGTCCTCCAGGATCAGGTCGCAGAGCGGCACCCACTTGAGCCCCATCTTGTTCTCCTGCGGACCGAAGGAGAAACCGGGCGCGCCCTTTTCCACTATGAAGGCGGTTACTCCCTTTGCCCCCACCTTCTTGTCCGTCTTGGCGAACACGATATAGGTCGAGGCCTCCCCCGCCAGGGAGATGAAGCGCTTCTGCCCGTTCAGGACATAGCCCCCTTCGACCTCGACGGCGGTCGACCGCATGGCCAGGTTGTCTGACCCCGCGTCGGGCTCGGTCAGACCGAAGGAGCAGAGGCCGATTCCCTGAGCCACCGGCGGCAGGTATTTCTGTTTTTGAGGTTCGGAGCCGGACATCACGATCGGCAGCGAGCCCAGGGTGATGCCTGCCAGGAGGTAGCCGGGGCCGCCGGCGTACCCCATTTCATAAGCCACCAGGGCGTAACTGACCGCGTCCAACTGGCTGCCGCCGTACTCCGGCGGGATAAGCACCCCGGTTATCCCCAGGTCCGCCATCTTGCCGATAGCCTCCCAGGGGAATTCCATGGTGTCTTCGAGGTATTCGTCCATCGGCGCCAGCTCCCGCCGGGCGAACTCGCGCACGTTCCTTTGCAGGGCTTCCTGTTCGGGAGTGAACGTGAAATCCATCGACGACCCTTCCTTCTACTTGTAAAGCTCGAAGACCGCGGCTATATGATCTCTTTGGCCTTCAACTCGGACACCTCATCCTTGCCCAACCCGAGATACCGACCGAAGACCTCCTCGTTGTGTTCGCCGAGTTTGGGCGCCGACCCGTACGGATTCAGCGGAGTACCCATCATCTTGATGCTGCTGCCCACCATCTGGACCTTGCCCATGGTGCTGTCTTCCAGTTCGATGAGCATCTCCCGCTCCTTGACGTGGGGAAGGTTCAGGACCTCCTCGATGTTCATGATGGGGGCGGTCGGTATGCCGTTCTTGACCAGCAGACCGCTAAGCTCATTCATGGTGAACCGTTTCGACCAGCTGGAAATGGCCTCGGTCATCGCCTCCACGTTCTCCACCCGCTTCGGGTTGGTGGCGAACCGCTCGTCCTGGGCCAGCTCGGGCTTACCCATCACGGAGCAGAGTTTCTCGAACAGGTTGTTGTTGGCGCAGGCGATGATGGCCCACCGGCCGTCCTTGGTCGGGTAGGTGTCGAAGGGGGCGATGGTCGGCAGGCGGTTCCCGGTCCTCCCGCCCTTGTAACCCAGGAGGGTGTAGGTGGGGATGTCGTAGTACTGGATAAGCACGTCCTGCATGGAGATGTCGATCAACTGCCCCTTCCCGGTCTTCTCCCGGGAGTAAAGGGCTGCCAGGACCCCCGCCAGGCCGGTCATCCCGGTCGACTGGTCGCCGATCAGGCACCCCACCTTGGTGGGCGGTCCGTCGGGCCAGCCGTTGGTCTCCATGATCCCCGACATGGCCTGGCCCACGATGTCGTAACCGGGAAGCTGCGACATCGACCCGTACTGCCCGAACCCCGACATGCAGCACATTATCAGCCGGGGATTGATCTCCTTCAATACCTCGTAATCGATCCCCCACTTCTTCAGGGTGCCGGGCTGGAAGTTCTCCACCAGCACGTCGAACTGGGGAACCATCTTCCGGATCAGCTCCTGACCCTCAGGTTTGGTCATGTCGATAGTAATCCCTTTTCTTCCGCGGTTGAGCGCCACGAACTGCCCGCTGACCCCGTTGCGCTGGCAGGCGAAGTGCCTGGTGTCGTCCCCGTACTTGGGGTGTTCCACCTTGACCACCTCTGCCCCCATCAGGGTCAGAAAGAAAGCGCACACCGGTCCGGCCACCGCCCGGGTCAGGTCGAGCACCTTCACACCCTCGAGAGGTCCCATAAACACACCTCCTAACTCTTTAAACCGCTATTCCCTCAACAACAGACCCGAGAGTATCACCCTCTGGATCTGGTTAGTCCCGTCCAGGATAGGCAGGATGCGCATATCGCGGACCAGCTTCTCCACCGGGTACTCGCGGATGTAGCCGTAGCCGCCGAAGATCTGCAGCGCTATGTTGGTGACCTTCACCCCCGCCTCGGTGCAGAAGGTCTTGGTGATGGCCGACTCCTTCTGCGCGGGCAGATGGCTGTCCACCAGCCAGGCCGCCTTCCAGTACAGGTTGCGGCTCGCCTCGATCATGATCGCCATGTCCGCCAGCATAAACTGGATGGCCTGGTTGGCGCAGATAGGCCTGCCGAACTGCACCCGCTGCTTGGAGTACTCCAGCGCCTCATCGAAGGCCCGGCGCATGATGCCCACCGCGCCCGCGCCCACACCTATACGCGCCTCGTTCAGGTTTGCCAGCGCCAGGCGCAGGCCCTTGCCCTCCTCGCCCAGGAGATTCTCCACCGGGACCCGGCAGTCGTCCAGGATTACCTCCGCGGTCACCGAGGCCCGGATCCCCATCTTCTTCTCCTTCTTGCCCGCGTAGATGCCGGGGGTGTCAGAGGTCACCGCGAAAGCGGTGATCCCCTTGGATCCCCTGGAGCGGTCGACTGTAGCGAACACCGTGTAGAGGTCAGCCACCCCGGCGTTGGTAATGAAGCACTTGTTGCCGTTGAGGACGTAAAAATCCCCCTCGCGCCGGGCGGTGGTCTGGATCATCGAGTTGTCCGAACCCGCGTTGGGTTCGGTCAGGGCAAAGGCGGCCAGTATCGGGGCCTCCGCGAGAGGACTCAGGAACCGCTTCTTCTGCTCCTCGGTCCCACCGATCATGATCGGCACAGTAGCCAGGGTGTTGGCGGTTATCGTGGTCTGGATTCCAGTACAACCGTAGCAGAGTTCTTCCCCCACCCGGCAGTTGGTGAAGGTGTCCAGCCCCATCCCCCCGTACTCGGCGGGGAGGGTCAGGTTCATCAATCCGATATCGAAGGCCTTCTTGACCACCTCGTCCGCCGGTTCCTCTTTTTCGTCATACTCGTGGGCGACTGGTATCATTTCCTTCTTCGCGAAGTCCTTGGCCAGCCTGATCATATCTTCCTGTTCTTGGGTCAAACTGAAGTTTAACATCACCGGCCCCTTTCCATGCTCCTACTTCCCCTTAAACTGGGCCTTCCGCTTCTCCAGGAAGGCGTTCATACCCTCTTTCTGGTCCTCGGTCGCGAACAGGAGCGCTATGTTGCGGTTCTCGATTATCAGGCCCGAAGGGAGGTCGACGTTGAGGCCGTGGTTTACCGCCGATTTGGCCATGGCCAGGGCGACCCCGCCCATGCCGGCTATCCTCTTCGCCAGCTTCATGGTCTCCTCCACCAGGCTGTCCACCGGGACCACCTTGTTCACTATCCCCAGCTGCCTGGCCGTCTCGGCGTCGATGGTGTCACCGGTGAATATCAGCTGCTTGGCGACGTTGCGGCCGACGATCCTCGAGAGCCGCTGGGTTCCGCCAGCCCCGGGGATTATCCCCAGCCGGATCTCGGGCAGGCCCATCACCGCGTTGTCCGCGGCTATCACCAGGTCGCAGCAGAGCAGCATCTCCATCCCCCCGCCCAGGGCGAACCCCGCGACCGAGGCGATGACCGGCTTCGGCACCCGCTCGATCCAGGAGTATGCATCAGTCGCGGTAACGCTCATGGTGACGATGGTGGAATTAAGGGGAGCCATCTCCTCGATATCTCCTCCGGCCGCAAAGAACCTCGTTCCGCCGGTCAGGACGATCACCCGCACCTCGGGGTCAGCCCCAAAGGCCCGCAGGGCCGCCTCCAGTTGGATGTTGAGCTGAGAGCAGAGGGCGTTGCGCTGCTCTGGGCGGTTCAGGGTTATGATACCGATACCGTCCTGTTTCTCAGTCAGGATATATTGCTCGGTCAATTTCTCGTTCCCCCTTGGATTCAAATTAAATTTCGGGCTGGATTAAGCTCGGGGAGGCATTACCGTGGCCTCTCCGCTCATGACCAGCTTATCCTTCTGGTTCTTCCAGGTCAGCTCCATCACCACCGTGTTTCGCCCGATATCCTTGGATACGACCTTGCCGGTGGCGGTGATGGTATCGCCGGGTTTCACCGGGGCCAGGTACCGGGTCTTGGTCTCCAGGGCGATGGTCCCCAATCCCGGGAGCATCATGCCGAGCACCGGCGCGATGAGGCTTCCCGCTATTCCGCCGTGGGCGATCCTGGTCTTAAAAGGGGTGGTCTTCGCGTACTCCTCATTGAAGTGCATGGGGTTGAAGTCGCCGGTGATAGCCCCAAACAGGACAATATCCGCCTCAAAGATGGTCTTGCTGAAACTGGCCTCATCCCCGATCTCGATTTCATTGATGGTCTTGCCTTTCCGCAAACGTCTCACCTCGCTTTAAATGTCTCTGCCACATTTACAAGCAATATTTATACCACCCTCTCACATCCAGTTCTGCCCCCGGTTTTTACACCTTCCGGCCCCGCACCCGAAGGGCCCTGCGCCCACGGAGCCAGATTAAAGGCGCTGGGAAGTCCGGCACGGCCTTCCTTCCAGTCAAACCCGTCCGCCCCTGATTGCACGCGTTTTTCCCCGTCGTACATTTCTTGCACATCACTGCTTGCACGTTATAAAAAGGTATGCCGCAGACACCCCTATCAGGTTTTTTTCACAAAACCAACCCCGACATCCACCAGCTATCCCAAACCGGCCGTCCGCCTTACCCTCCCCCCATCCATGTTCATTTTTTGCACCAGGACTGCACAAAACAACAAACGGGAGGAAGTGCAGGCCTTCCCCCCGCTTCAAAGTATAGACAAATACCCTTCTAAAATATTGACACATGTGCACCAGTATTCAATCAGCCTCAAATAGTGGACATACTCTGTGGGGGCATGAGCCCCTTATGGCGCGGAGCGTCTTTCTGCCCTGTGAAGGTCGACCGGCAAAAAGGAGCGAGCGACAGGAGGTCGCGAGAAAGCAAAGTGCAAGGATGCACGTTTTGCTTTTTTCCAACCCCTTTTTGCATGTCGGCCTGAACAGTTGGCAGAACAGCGACGGGAATACCGGGCGACAGGACACTACAGAGTATGGCCCGGCCCTGATGAGATTGAATGCGGCCTTTAGGTGTGGTGTAGTTTTTTGTCGACAGGCTGCAGCGGGAGGAAGTGCAAGCCTTCACCCCGCTTGTTAATCATTTTATAAACCGGTTATTTATTTACCCCCGCCCTCCCGGAAAAAGTCTCCGGTAAAAAAGCGAACAGGACGACAACCGAAAGTACACCCGCCATCCCGGCTGACAGCATCAGAAATCCCTGGCCGTAAGCGTCGGCCAGCAGCCCCGCCAGGTAGGTGCCCCCCGCCCCTCCCAACTGCCCAAACAGCGAAGCAGTGGAAAGGACCGTGGCTACTATTGCCGGAGAAACCCGCTCGCTGACCTCCGAGCACCAGGCGTAAAAGGCCCCGGTGGTTGAGAACCAGAATACCCCCATCAGACCCAGCACCGGCGTCAGTATTTTAAGCGGAAACAGCGGCAGCAGCAGGACAATCACCGACGCCCAGACCGAGACCAGGCAGGTAAACCATTTGCGGCTGCGCAGGCGGTCGGACAGCCACCCGCCGGGTATCGACACCGCCAGGCCTACCCAGAGCCAGCTCGTGGAAACAGCTACCGCGCTCCCCAGCTCCATCCCGTGATAGGTTACCAGGAAGGTCGGCAGGAAGTGGAGGACCACGTAAAACTCGCCCACGATCAGGGCCCAGGCCAGGTAGATCGCCCACAGCCGGTAATCGGTAAAAGCGGTTTTATAAGTAGCCCACCCAAAAGAAGCGCCTGCTCCCGTTTCCTCCGCCGGCGGCGCGGTCTCCAGCGGCCTCCCCGCCGCCCTCGCCTCTTCCTCCCGCACCGCCTCCCGGTCAGAGGGCTTCGCATCCCTTACCAGGGTCCAGATTAATACCAGGGCCAGCACCGAGGGCAGGGCAGCATAGGTAAAGATATAAGACCAGTGATGGTCCGCCAGGATGGCTCTGCCCCAGAAAAGGGCCAGCAGCGGCCCCAGGGTGGTGGCAAAACCGAGAAAGCTGAAGGCCAACCCCCGCAGGTGCATCGGTATCCAGTCCCGGACCAGGGCCATGGAAGGCCCCAGGTTCCAGGCGGCCGCCAGCCCGAAAACCAGGCGGACCGCGATAAACGACACGAAGCTGTGCGCCGATCCCAATAAAAGATTCAGCACCGCGATGGAGCCCGAGCCCATGATCAGCAGTACCCGCCGCCCGTAGCGGTCCGCCAGGTACCCCGCCGGGAGCTGGCCAAACGCGTAGGTAAAGAGCATCACCGTGGCGATGATGCCGGCCTGGGCCATCGACAGGTTCCAATCCTCGATGATCAACGGGAGCGCAGGAGAGGTCAGGTTGCGGTCGAAGAACGGTAGCCAGTACGAGATAAAAATCGCCGAGAAGATTATCCAGCGCCTTTTGCCCATCTACCTCACCCCATAGTCCCGGCCAGTAATCCGGGATATTCCCGCATCATCTACCGCCGGGGGAGCTTCAGCAGCTCCCTCGCCTCCTCCGGGGTAGCGGGCTCGCGTCCCACGGTCTGACCCATCTTCACCGCCCGGGCCACCTGCTCGTAGCTCCCCTTGGCCAGGACCCCGTCCGAGATCCAGATGTTGTCCTCCAGGCCCACCCGGACGTTCCCTCCCAGGGCCAGGGACATCAGGTTGCACAGCGGCTGCAGCCTGGGTCCCACACCGGTCGCCGTCCAGATGGCCCCATCGGGGGTGTTGTCCAGGTACTGGTTCAGGTTGCCCAAACTGAAGGGGATGCCGCCCGCAATCCCGTTCAGGTAATTGAAGTACAGGGGCTCCTCGAAGATGCCCTGTTTGCTGATCATCATGATGTTCTCGATATGGCCGATATCGTACACCTCAATCTCGGGCTTGACCTTCAGCTCCTTCATAGTGCGGGCGAACTCGGCCACCATGGTAAAGGTGTTCTCAAACAGCACCTCGGCCAGGATCGTCCCGGTCCTGCGGTCGATGCCCGCGAAGTTCATGCTGCTCGAGTTGAGAGAAGCCAGGTCGGGACGTATCTCTTTTATCGGTTTGATCCGGACCTCGGCGTTAGGCCCGGCCGAACTGGTATAGTTTATCAAAACCGGGCACCGGTTGCGGACAGCGTCAACCACCCGGCGGATATAGTCGACATCGAAGGTCGG
The DNA here is from genome assembly GCA_013178275.1 of Bacillota bacterium. Taxonomy (GTDB): domain Bacteria; phylum Bacillota; class Ch66; order Ch66; family Ch109; genus Ch109. The sequence continues at coordinate 44,327 of JABLWZ010000008.1, forward strand.
CATGCCGGTCTCGGGGTCCCGGGCGTGCAGGTGAACCACCGCCGCCCCCTCCTGGTAGCAGCGGTAAGCCTCCTCGGCGACCTCCTCGGGGCTGTGCGGCACATTAGGGTTCTGATTCCTGAAGGTGGAGGACCCGGCTAACGCTGCGGTGATTACGAACTTCTTTTGAATCCGGTTGATATCGATCTTCATTGGCGAACTCCCTCCTCATAGTGCTATTCCGGCTTTAGCAACTCCTGACCATAATAAAATCCATTGTTTCATCGCTCCTGAAAAATTTCGCCCCCACCACTCACCGCTTCACCAAATAAATTCAGGATGCAATTATCATGCCTACAACCCCATAAAGAAATAAAGAGCCGCCCCACTCCCGGGACGGCCTCCAACCGGTCTGCACCATGTTTACAAGAAATTATACTTATACCTGTTAATAACATAAAACCCGTTGGCCCTAAACCAATCGGGTTTTATTCACAAACCGTTTTAAAACCCCAGCTGGCCATCCCCGGGAACCACACCTGACCGGATCGGTACGATCCTCCGGCCGCGGACTCACCGCACGTCCAGCATCTCGTACTTCTTCAGCTTGTACTGCAGGGTGCGGCGGCTTATCCCCAGCATCTTGGCGGTCTTCTCCCGGTGCCCGCCGGTCTGGCGCAGAGCCTCCTCCAGCATGGTCCTCTCCACATCGACTATCACGTTCGAGAGGCACCGCTCCTCCTCCTGGAAAGCTATGTACCGGTTCCTAAAGGTCTGCTGGACCGGCAGGCTCTCGGAAAACATGTGGGAAGGCAGTTCATCAGTGGAAATGATATCCCCGCTGCCCAGGACCATCGCCCTCTCGATGATGTTCTCCAGTTCCCGCACGTTCCCCGGCCAGGGGTACTGGGTCAGGACCTTCGTGGCATTGGACGTGAGCCCCTTGACGTTCAAGCTGAACTTGTGGTTAAACTTGGCTATGAAGTGCCTGATCAGGTCGGGGATATCCTCGGACCTCTCCCGCAGCGACGGCACATGGATGCCCACCACGTACAGGCGGTAGTACAGGTCTCTCCTGAACCGGCCCGCCTCGATCGCCTCATTCAGGTCCTCGTTAGTCGCGGCGATGACCCGGACATCGGACACGATGGTCTTCTTCCCCCCCAGCCGCTCGAATGCCTTGTCCTGCAGCACCCTCAGGAGCTTGGCCTGGGTCTGAAAACTCAGGGTCCCGATCTCGTCGAGGAAGACCGTCCCCTTGTCGGCCAGCTCAAACTTCCCCATCTTGGTCGCAACCGCCCCGGTGAAGGCCCCCTTCTCGTGTCCGAACAGCTCGCTCTCCAGCAGGGTCTCCGGCAACACCGCGCAGTTTATCGTGATGAAAGGAAAATCCCGGCGGTCGCTCATGTTGTGCAGTTCCCGGGCGATCAGGCTCTTGCCGGTCCCGCTTTCACCCGTCAGAAGGACCGTGGTGTGGCGGTTGGCGACCTTATTCGCTACGTCGAAGACCTCCTGCATCACAACACTCTTCCCGACGATGCGGTTGCCGATGGACCCAAACCGGTTGGTCTCCACAGCGCCCCGGGCCGCCTTCAGCTCCGACCGGGGTTTGGTCTTCCTCACGGCGCTGCCCTTGATAGCCTCTCCGATGACCTTTAAAAGGTCGTCGTTCTCGAAAGGCTTTATCACATAATCGAAGGCCCCGAGCTTCATGGCCTCCACAGCGTTCTGCACCGAGGCGTAACCGCTCATGACCACCACCGGCGAGTCGGGGCAGAGGAGCCGTATCTCCCTGATCGCCCCCAAGCCGTCCCGGCCTGACGCCCGAAGGTCCAGGAAGATAACGTCCCAGTCCCGCTTCTTTATCTCGGATACAGCGCCAGCCACGCTGCCGGCCTGGCCCAATTCGAAACCCTCGGACTTAAGAAACTCCAGGAGGAACTCCAGCGTAGAGGCGTCGTGGTCAATCAAGAGTATACTGTTCTGAGCAACCATCCAGCTTACCCCCTTGCCAAGGGAAAATCAAGCATCACGGTTGTTCCTTCGTTCTCCTTGCTGCGTACAACAATCCACCCACCATGCCTGATCACGATCTGCCGGGCCACCGCCAGTCCAGTTCCGGCACCGTCGACCTTGGTGGTGAAAAAAGGATCGAAAATCTTGTCCAGCAGGCTCTTCGAAATACCGCACCCGTTATCTTTGACAACCACCCTCACCCGGTCGCCGGTCACCTGGCTGGTCACGTCAATAACCCCGGAGTGGCCCATTGCCTCGATAGAGTTGTTGAATATATTCGAAAACAGCTGGGAAAGCTTTTCGCGGTTCCCCTCTATGATCGGCTCGCTTTCATCGAGGTGAAGGTTTAAGAAAACCTTGGACTCATTGTTTAAGATCGTGGTGCAGGTGTTTTTGATGACCTCGCTCAGGCTCAGCCGGTCAAACTCCATCTCCATCGGCCGGGAGAGGTCCAGCAGGTTGTTGACCACCTGGTTGATCTTGTCCACCTCGTCCACGATGATCTGGGCGAACTTCCTGCTGTTAGCGTCACTGGCCTCCCGCTTCTCGATCATCCGGGCAAAGCCGCGGATAGCGGCCAACGGCCCCTGGACGTCCTGTGACAGGTTGGTCGCGATCTTATTGATGACCGTCATCTTCTCCAGCTGTATCAGACGGTTCTGGAAGCTGTGCTTCCCGGTCTCATCCTGAACCAGGCCGACGACGCCAAGCAGCTCTCCCTTTTCGTCCAACCAGGGGAAGACCGTGGAGGAAAGCACCATCTCTTCCTGGTTCAGGGTGATGAACCTTATATGCCCGCCCGAGTAGGCCAGCTTCTTCTCCATCACATAGTCAATCACCCGTTTTACGTTGTCGCGCTGCTGAGGAGCCAGGCACTCTAGATAGTGGCGCCCGATGATGTTATTGGAGTCGTAGCGGAAAAGCGTCTCCGCCGCCCGGTTGAACTGGATCATGGTCCCGTCCTTGGAAACGGTATAGATGCCGATGTCCAGGCTGTCCAGGACCTCGTTGGCGATACCCGCCGTGTTCAACAAACCGATCAGGCTCCCATAGTGCCTGGAAACCAGCTCGGCGACCGCCTTCAGGAGTTTCATCTCCCCCTCGATCGGCACCCGCTGACCCTTGAACAGCAGCAGAATGAACCCGCGGATGTTGGCGTGGCTCAGCGGGGCCAACATGCCGGACGACCCCGGATCAGCCCCGAGCAGGTCAAGCAGTCTCTTATCGAGCGCCTGGGGTCCGGTCTCCGCGGCATCCACCAGTTGATTCAAGGTCGATTGGGAAAAAGCAGCTATATCCTTCGAGTACTTGGAGGGCTTGACCGGGTGTTCGATGATAGGGTTCAGCTCGCTGTCGCAGGCCGCGATAAACCCGCTGTCAAAGGGAAAAAGCTCCTCCAGCAGGTTCCCCACATCACACTTCAGGAAGTCCCCTATTCCATGCCGCTTGGTTATATCCTGCCATATAGGGACTTTCATACCCTCCCCCCCTAACTATACTTTAACAAAGTCGACCGATATTACAACCCAATTCAATCAGGAATAATCTGCTCGACTGCCGGGTCATCCGGTCGGGCCGGAATCCCCCTCGCCATCAGCCCGACCTTTTACGGCGCCGGACCCTTTTCCAGCTTGGCCTATTCCCCGCATATCATGCCAGAGTTCCGCGTATGACGCCGCCAGGATATCCTTCAGCGCCGCCGCCATCTCATCGGTCACCGGCTTCACGACCTGGCCGGGGCTGCCCGCCACCAGCGACTGGGCCGGGACCTCCATCCGCTCCGGGACCAGCGACCCGGCGGCGATGATGCTCCCCGGCCCGATCTTTGCCCCGTCCAGGACTATCGCCCCCATGCCCACCAGGACCCCGTCCCCGATCTCACACCCGTGAAGCACCGCCCCGTGTCCGATGGTCACGTGATCGCCGATAGACACCGGATCCTCCGGGGTCTCGTGCACCACGCAGTTGTCCTGAATGTTGCTGTTGGCCCCTATCCTCACCCAGCTGTAGTCCGAGCGGACCACCGCGTTGAACCAGATACTCGAGTTGGCCCCCACCGTAACATCGCCGATGACCTTGGCCCCCGGGGCCACCCAGGCGCTGGGGTCTATCACCGGCCGCTTTCCCTTGTAACGTATCAGCAATAAAATCACCTTTAACTCTTCAGGGCTTTAAACCGCCTTGCTACTCCACGACCGGCGCGAAGTGGTCGATGTCCCGGATGGTGTTGGTGGTCTTCTCCGCGAATACCGCCTTGACCCGCATCCCGGTCCTGACCTGCTCCGGCTCGATTCCCTCCACGATGTGGGCGATCGGCGTGTCCGCTCCGTCCACCTTGATCAGGGCCAGGATATACGGCGCCTTGCGGGGCAGGTGCTTGTCGTTGTAGTTCACCACCGTGTAGTTGGTGATGACTCCCTCGTTCCCAAGCTCCACCCAGTTCTCGTCCAGCTTTTCGAAGTCCTTCTCGCAGTATTCCCGGGGAGGCAGGTAGACCTTGTCGCACTTCGGGCACCTCACCCCGAGGATCTTCCCCTCGTCACGCAGGGAGATGATAAACCTCGATCCCACTCGGCCCGCGAAGTACTGGTTGGCCATGGTCATCTTACCGAACATCACGAAACTGTTTTTGTCTATTTCATTCCGGCACGTGCTCATCGAAACCCCTCCTCAATCATCTATAACCTTAAAATGTAGCAGGTCAGCCACACTGCCGGTCCTGACCTCATTCCATACCGCTCTCACCCTTACCCCGCGCTTCAGTTTGTCATTATCCTCGTTTCTGACCGTAAAGGCAAAGGCATCGTCGGCCGAAGCGTTGTCCAGCTTAAAGATACACATGTTGTAAGGGGTGGGGCGAAGGTACCCGGTCAAGGGGTCCGGACTTGAAAAATAGAAAATATCGGCTTCGCATATGATTCCCTCCGGACCGACTTCAACCACCTCCTCAGTACGGATCGCGCACCGAGGACAGCTTTCGCTGGGCGGGGTCTGGGTGCGTCCGCATTGGGGGCATTTACTGGCATACAGCTTTTTATCTTTGAAGCCTTCAAACCACTTGCCCATCATAGGACCGCTGCTGTAACGAACATCGATGGAATTCATTACTGAAAGCGAGATCAACTCTTTGACCTGATTATTATCGGGTTTGTTTTCAGCCATCCCTTACACCTCCTGCCAATCCAGTTCCTTCTCCAGCATAACCAGCACTGTCCAGTACGTTCCACCGTATCCGGAGGCCAAAGCGTGCCTGACATCTTTTACCTGATATTCGCCGGCATCTCCCCGCACCTGGAGGGCCGCCTCCGCCACGCGCACCATGGCCGTCGCGCCGATGGCGTTGGTTCCAACCACCCCGCCCGAAGGATTAAACGGTATCTTTCCGCCTATTTCCAAATCGCCGTTTTCGACCATCTCGATAACCTGTTCCAGGGTCAATCCCATAAACTCCCCGAACCATTCGAGCCCCCACCAGACAGAGGGGTCGTACTCTTCGAAAACATCGAAATACTCGATCGGGTTGGTGATGCCGTTGCGGGGAAAAAGCTCCCCGGCCGCCACCTTCATCGACATCTCCGGCCTCTCCCAGGCCAGATCGACGGCGGTGTTTTCCCCCAGGTGGATTGCAACGTGATCTCTGATCCATACCGGCTTTCGGCTCAGCTGCTTGGCCTTTTCCTCTGAGGCGAAGATCATGGCGCAGGCCCCGTCACTCTGGGAGCACATATGAATCATCTGCAGTTCCCCCACCAGTTTGGGCGACCTTTCCATCAGGTCGTCTATCTGATCGTATTCCAGTCCTAATCGGCGGTGGGCGTTCGGGTTTTTCATCGAGTTTTTGTCAATCATCACCCGGTGTTTCATACCGGCCCTCAAGGCCCTTTCCTTACCGACCGCATTGATAAAGCGGTTCACATTGGTGGCGGTCAGGGCTCCGGTCTGTATTTTGCGCATCCAGAAGGGATCGGCCATGTTGGTTATTCCGGCGGTGGTACTGCCGCACTCCCCCTGCTTCTGGTATCCTATCGCCAAAACCAGGTCGTGCATTCCAGAAGCCACCAGGTTATCGGCGGCGCACACCACCGTGGTACCGACCGTGCCTCCGGTGGTCAGCCGATACATGCTCTTGCCGAACGCTCCGGTCCCCAGTACATGCCAGTGATCGGGCTGATAGACCATCTCGAACAGCTCCATGTTGCCGTGAACCACGGCGTCTATATCGTCCATGGTCAGGTTAGCGTCGGCCAGGGCCTTCCTCACCGCTTCGTTGACCATCTCCGGCTGGCTCTGGTATTCTTTATGGCTGGAAAATTGGGTCATGCCGATACCGATGATACCTACGTTCCGGTTCTTTTTCTTACTCATTGTCACACCCCCTTATCTTTCCAGTACCATAACCGCGTGATGCTGTCCTGCCCCACCGGTTGTGCTCTGTATCACGGCGCAGTCGATATCCGCCACCTGGTGCTCCCCGGCCTGTCCCTTAAGCTGCAGGACCGCTTCGGCTGCTCCGTACAGGCCTCCAATGCGGATCGGACGGCCGGCCAGCATTCCGCCGGAGACATTGACGTTGTACCTGGCGGGACCGTACTCATCGATGAAATGTCCGCCTCTGCCTTCATCGGCTATTCCCAGGCCTTCCAGCCACATCGGCTGCTGGTAGGCGTAGCAGTCCATTACCTCCACCAGGTTGACCTTCTTTTGGGGATCAGTGATCCCCGCCATCTTGTATGCGCGTTCAGCCGCCTTCTTCAGGGCGAAGTTGCCCGCGAGGTCGCGGTCGCCCAGGAAGTAGCTGTCGATGCAGTTGCCAAAACCGGTTATCCAGATGGGGTTATCGGTAAAATCATACGCCCTTTCCTCCGAGGCCAGGAGCATCGCCACCGCCCCGTCCGATACCGGGTAAGAATGCATGGTTCGGATCGGGTCGCACAACATGGGGGAAAACATGACATCCCCGATCGCCAGCTGTTTTGTCTCATTGGCATAAGGGTTGCGGGCGGCCCACTGGCGCGCCCGTACCACCACCTTGGCCAACTGCTCTTCGGTAAGGTTTGATTTCTCCAGGTAAGCCCGTGCCTGCAGTCCGGCGGCGTTTAAGTAATCGAGGCCGATCGCCCGGCCGTAGAAGGGGTCATAACCGAAATTGGAAACCTGGTTCCGGCTGGCTATATAGGACTCCTTGCAGTGTCCGGCCAGATAGATGGCGTCATCGTGCCCGGCCAATATGGCGGCCAGGGCGTAGCCCACAGCATTCAGCCCTTCCTGGTCGACCTTGTCTTCTCCTCGGTAGAAAGAGCCGGTGGCGTTAGACACCCCGCAGTTGGAAATGGTCCGGGCATCGAAAAAATCATTAGAGCATGTAACCACGTTGCGGATATCTTTTTCAAAAGAAAAACCGGTCTGTAATTTTAGGTCTTCCAGCACATCCAGCAGCATGCTCTGAAACCGCTTGTGCCAGATATCAGATCCGATCTTATGCTGTGATACAGCACAGATTGCCACCCTTTTCATCGATACTCATACCTCCTCAGCTTTTATCATGACTTCACCGAGACATCGCCCACCTTCCACCAACCTGCTGCTTTAAATGCTGCTGTAACTGCTGGGGTAAAATTCACCTCCGGTATCCATCTGTTGAGGGAACAGTAAAAAACCGCTCCCTCAATCCCTTTCCCTTATAGACGCTCGAAAATTGTAGCGATACCCTGGCCGCCGCCGATGCAGAGGGTCGCCATTCCATATTTTCCGCCAGTCCGGTGCAGTTCATTGACTACCGCCATGGCAAGCCGGCCGCCGGACATGCCGTTGGGGTGGCCGAAAGCGATGGCGCCGCCGTGAGGATTCCAGCGCTCGGGTATAACCTTGTGGCCATTTCGCTCCAAGAGCTTCATGCAGGCCAGGGTCTGCGAAGCAAAGGCCTCATTACACTCCACCACGGTCATATCTTCCAGGCTGAGTCCCGCCTGTTTCAAAGCCTTCTCGCAGGCGATGACCGGGGCGATCCCCATGTACTTGGGTTCACGGGCGCCCAGAGCGCAGGTGACAAAACGGGCCTTGGGCTTAACGCCCAGTTCTTCCGCCTTCTTTGCCGACATTAATGCCACTGCCACCCCGCCGTCGTTCATTCCCGAAGAGCTGCCGGCGGTCACGGTGCCGTCTTTTTTGAAGGCCGGACGAAGCTGCGCCAGTTTTTCCATGCTCATTTCACGGGGATGCTCGTCGGTATCAAAATATACCGGCGCCCCTTTCTTCTGCGGTATTTCCACCGGCACGATCTCATCCTTGAACAGTCCGTTTTTGATCGCCGCTGCAGCCAACTGCTGACTTCTAAAGCCAAAAGCGTCCTGTTCTTCCCTGGTAATTTCAAACTCCTCGGCCAGTATCTCCGCTATGATACCCATAGCCACATTGCTTTCTGCGTCGTGGCCGGTCTGCTTGGTAATCCATGCCGGAGGCATAAGGGAAAAAGGAGACTCCTGGCGCTCCATCAAATATGGCGCACGGGACCAGGATTCACATCCGCCGGCTACGTAAACATCACCAAAACCCGCTTTGATGTATGCGGCAGCCGTGTTAATAGTTTGCAGCGCCGAGCCGCACTGCCGTTCCACCGTCTGGGCGGGTACGGAAATAGGATATCCCGCTTTCAGCACCGCCCAGCGGCCGATGTTCACTGCAGCGTTGTTGGTGCAGGCGTGCCCGATTATCACATCATCGATCAATGCCGGATCGAAATTCATTCGTTCCTTGAGTCCTTTCAAGGCAAAGGCAGCGAGTTCTTCCGGGCGGAAAGCCGATAGAGAGCCTCCCATTTTTCCTATGGCGGTTCTTACTCCGTCGATATACAGCACGTCCATGTTTGCCATAACCTCATTCATTGGTACATCCTCCTAGCGATTAAAATTTCAGGTCAAACAACCTATCAAGCAAATCACGTGCCACATTAAAAAAGGTTCACCCCCGGCAACCTCATCGAATGAAGAAAGCCAGCAAACATAGTGCCCCAAGGCACAAGTGCAGCTCGCCTCCGAGCTGCACTTGTGCAAACATGGTACCAAAACTGGCCGGTTGTTCTATTAAATTCACCCGATCTTGCACACCTGGCCGGGTGTTTCCCGTTTACTTCTGCTGCTGGGCCGCCAGCTTCTGCCTCAGTCTCACCGCCGCGGCCAGGTCCATGTACTCGAACATGGTCCTTCCTTCCCGCTTGAGCCGGCCGATAGAGGTCTCGACGTCCATGCGGTAGTCGCCGGCGAACCGCAGGTAGCACAGCTGCTCCGCCACCAGGTTCAGGTTGCTGATCTTGACCTCTCCCTTGACCCCCGAACCCTCCAGGAACACCAGCCGGCCTTCCGACGCGTAGGTCAGCTCCTGCGCCCCGGTGATCATCTTCTCCTCGACAAATTCGATCTCCTCCGTGGAGGTTACGATGTCGTTCCCGTGCACGAATATGCACGGTTTGAAGGGCGGGTATTCGGATTCGGGGAACAGGTTGTAGACCTTGGAGTATATCAGGTTCATGTCCCCTTCCGCGATCCTTCCCCAGTACCACTTTTCGAGGGTCGCGGGGAGCGGGTGATTGCCCCAGTTGTGGTCGTGGTAGCTGTACCCCGACTCGTTGACCTCGATCACCTTCCCCTCGTTGTCGGTAACCTTGAAGGATGCCTTGACGTGTCCATTCGGGACCGCCACGATCCAGCGGTGAAAGAGGTGACCCTTCGGGGTGTCTCTCTCTATCAGCGACCCCCGCCCGATCTTCACCCCCGGGACCATGGGGGTTAGCACCACATCGGCTTTAGCCGTCTTCCCCTTGCCGTCGGGTATCTCCGCGCTGATGACAAACTCGGGCAGGCCCCCGGTCTCCCTCATGGTCAGGTGGTTCTTGTCCCCGAACCAGACGTCCAGCCGGTCCGGCGCTATCTTCACCTGGTCGGCGTTTAAGTCCAGTTCCCCGTAGAAGATGGGGACCCGTTTCTCGTCATACAGGCCCACCTTCATGGTGGCATAGTCCAGGGCGTTATAGGGTATGGTCGGGTCCGCCGCCAGTTTGGCTAGGGCCTGGGCGTATCTCAGCGCGGTCGGATTGGTGCAGCTGAACACCACATTAAAAGAATAGCCGTTGTGCAGGTCCCCGTCGAAGTACCACCACTCATAAGCCCCCGGCATCTTGTCCTTCTCCGGGTGATACAGGTTCAACGAGTAGTCAAAGCCTCCCATTTCTTACCCCCCTCTAAAATAAAATTCCGGATTGCGGCATAAATTAAATTTTTTTAGTGCAATTATTGTGCCAACGAAATTAAGACCCTGCTGTCTAATAGAGTATGATCACGTAATAATTATACCGTTCACCCCGCTGCAGGAATTCTCGAAAAGATTCCATGAATCTTAAGTTAAATATACACCATGCTTGAAAGTTTTAAGGTTGAAGAGGTCTGGTATCAATAAAAAAGAGGATTGTCATCTCGCCGGACAACCCTCTTTTTCAATATCCATCCACGCGGTTTTGTTTTTAACCTATGCCTTGGCTGATTTCTTTGCTGTTTCAGGAAGGAAGAGCAGTGATAGACAGAACAGAATGCCTATTATTCCAGCCACCCAAAACATCGATCCCACTCCCAGTTTGTCCCCCAAGTAACCCGATATCTGAGCGCCGAATACTCCTCCCAGGTCCGCGAATACGATGCTGATTCCTAAAAGCGTGGCCATCAGCGCGGGATTCGCTCTCCCACAAACATCGGCGCTCAAGGTGTAATAAGCCCCGCTGGTGCCGAACCAGAAAACCCCCATCACACAGAGCATCGGGAAAATCATGCTTACTGGTATGAATGGAATCGCCATGACTATAATATGGGCAGGTATAACCCCAAAGAACGTGAACCATTTCCGGCTTTTGAAACGGTCGCTCAGCCACCCACCCAGTATTGAAACGACCAGACCGGTCCATAACCAGCCGGTAGTCATAAAGATAGCATCTGTAACCGGTACTCCACGAAGCTTGACCAACATCGTGGGGAGAAAGTGCAGAAGGATGGTGAACTCGCTCATTATAAAAAACCATGAGATATATAAGACCCACAGTTCCTTATGGGCTATGGAAGTCTTTAAAATTGTGGTCCAGGGTACATGATGTGACTGCTCTATCTTTGGGGACACCCCATATTCTTTTTCGTCCTGCAGTTCTTCTTCATGGATTCGTTTTTTATCTTCTGCGTTGGGGTCCTTCGCGAATAACAGCGCCAAAACCACGATAACTACGGCGGGTACAATAGTATAGGCATATACCGGCTGCCATCCCCCCCATTTGCCGATCGCGAATTGTCCCCACAGCAAAGCGGTCAGAGGACCGGCCGTTGACACAATAGCCAATACGCCCATGGCCAGCCCGCGCCGTTTTGCTGGAAACCAGTCGGTTACCATGGCCATAAGCGGGGCGTGGTTGGCGGCCGCACCGAGCCCCACGAATGCCCTTAAACCTAAGAAGGAAGAGAAACTGGTGGTCAAACTCATGAGAAAGTTGGCCACCCCGACTACCGCTGTCCCCAGAAGCATAAACTTGCTGCGCCCGAACTTGTCTGCCAGGATGCCAAACGGGATATGGCCCAGCGAGTAAGTAAAAAGCATGATGCTGGCGATCGCTCCGGCGCCGGCCATGGTCATTCCCCAGTCCTTGATTAACAGGGGCAAGGTTGGGGTAGTTAGACTGCGGTTAAAAAAAGATATCCAGTAGGCCAGTACAATAACTAACAGAACTAATATCCTCTTGGTCTTAAAATTCATGTATGCTCCTCCCCTTTTTTACAATTTGCGCCCCTTATAGCCTCCTGCCCTCCTTTCCTCAGCTTTTACCGACCCTTCCCGAGTACATAACCCAGTTCTTTCCAGCAATAAATTGCAACCTTCATGCCTCTTTTCAAAATCTTTAAAAAACATCAACCCAACCGCTTTGAATAAGGGGAAAGGCCAAATATTCGAAGCGATATTAGTGTATGTGTTGCACATAATACGTGCATTACATGTACTCAGCGTCGAAAAAGGTGCATTTACGGTACATTTTTTCCTGGAGGAATATAAAAAAGGGCCGTGCTTGTAGAAGCTGGCCCTTAATGTAGAGTTTAAGTTTTAAAAACTGACGCTCTATTACCTCGAAATAAATTTGACTGGTTGCTCAGCTGCTTATCTGTATCAGTGTTTAAAGAACACTACCTCACTCCGTAATCCTTACCCGTAATCTCCGAGGCGCAGATCAGCCCCGCCGCGCAGGCGCAGTCCATGGCCACCCCGTAGCCCTTGACGGTGTCCCCGGTGAAGTACAGACCCTCCAGCCCCGGCGCCCGGACCGGCGACTTCATGGTCCCCGCCTGGTTCACGTCCTTGGCCACACCCTCCAGCCTCCAGCTGATCGGGAAGAGCGCCCAGTCGATACTGTCCTTGAAGCCCGGGTAACGCCGCTCCAGGTACTCCACGATCTGGCTGCAGGCCCACTCCATCAGCTCCTTGTTTACCGCCTCCTCCTGGGTCACCGGGGCGTAGGCCGTGAAAAGGTGCTTGCCCGCCGGAGCGCAGAACGGGTCCGAGGTCGACTGGATGTTCCAGCACATGTAGACGTCGTGGGTGAGCCGGTTCCCCTTGGGGATGACCAGGGTGTCCTTCATACCCTTGTCCCATTCGAACTCAGGAAGAACCAGCCGGTTGAGGCCGAAGTACGGCGCGATCGACCCGAAGCCGCGCAGCTTCTCCGTCCGGTCCGCCCACTCCGCCGGGAATTTTTTCTTGTCAGCGACCTTGAAGGTGTCCTGGGTCGGGATGTTGCTCACCACCACTGGGGCCAGGACCTCCAGCTTCCCTTCCCCGCCCTTGATCACGGCCCCTTTTACCTTGCCGTTTTCGATCATTATCTCTTCCACCCGCGAGTTGAGGAGGATCGCTCCACCGTAGAACTTGAAACGCTTCGCTACCGCATCCGCCCACTGCATTATCCCGCCGGCCACGAACCCCGACTGGTACTGGATGATCCCTTTCGCGAAGCGCGGATTGATGACTTCCATCTCGTAGCGGAAGATATCCCCCACCGAGATCTCCTCCGGGTCATTGATGGTCGTGATCAGGGTGGCCAGGGCATGAATTATCCCAAACAGGACCGGGTTCTTGTCAAATCCCCTATCGCGGCACCATTGGGCCACCGACACCTTCTCATACTTATCCAGGTCCTCCCTGGCCACCCTCGGCAGCCAGAACTCAAGAAACGCGCGCCGAGTATCCTTGTCGGGAAACATGGCCTCCACCTTGGGGTCAAACCTGCCCATATAGTCCTGGTATATCTGGTCGCCGATGTAGGTCGTGTTCAGGTTCCCGACGAACTTCACCCCGGCCTTCTCCCCGCTCCCGATCACCGAGTCCAGGTCATAAAAGTAGCCGCGGCCGTTCAGTGCCACCCCGTGGTATCCCACGTCTATCTGGTAGCCCGCCAGCAGTCGCCTGGCGATGATGTCCCTCATGCCGGGATCGGACCTCGCCAGCCAGGTGTACTGTTCCCCCAGCCGCCTGCGGTACCACTCTTCCCCGTTGTCCATTATCTCCTCGCCCCTGAAGGTCGCGGCGCGTCCTCCCACCCGGTCCGACTGCTCCACCAGCAGCACCTTCATCCCTTCATAGGCGAGCAGTGAAGCCACGGTGAGGCCGCCCACGCCGGCTCCTACAACGACAGCATCATAATTATTACTCGTCATGGCGTCTGCCCCTTTCGGAATAGTCCACTGTTATCCAGCACGATTACCGGACCTTGATGACCCCGTCCCGGGCCAGCCTGCTGATGCGCTCCTCCGAGTACCCGATCTCAATCAGGATCTCTCGGGTGTTCTCCCCCAAGAGCGGAGCCGACTTGTCAACCACGCAGGGGGTGCGGGAGAACTTGATCGGCTGTCCGATGGTCTTTACCTTCCCCGCAATCGGGTCATCAACCTCTATACACATCTTTCTCTCCTGAACGTGAGGCATGCCCAGTATCTCGTCGATGTTCATGATGGGAGCGACCGGCTGGCCCTTCGACTGCAGGAGCCCGATGATCTCCATTAAGTTGTGCTGGGATGTCCACTTGGTTATTTCATCGTTCAATTCATCGTAATTGGCGCAGCGGTTGGGATTGGTGTCGAAGCGAGGGTCGCCTGCCAGCCCCGGCCTCCCCATGATCTCGCACAGCTGACCCCACAGCTTGTCGTTAGCCGCCGGGATGATCACCCAACGGTCATCCTTGGTCCGGTAGGTGTCAAACGGCGCGATGGTCGGGACCCGGTTGCCGGTGCGGCCCAGGATTCTCCCGTCCCAGGTGTAGGTGGGCTGGTCGTAGTAGCTGAGGAGGACGTCCTGCATCGAGATATCCACATGCTGTCCCAGGCCCGTCCTCTGCTTGTACAGCAGCGCCGCCAGCAGGCCGGCGCAGCCGAAGGCCCCTGAGCTGGTATCCCCGATCAGCACCCCGACCCGGGTCGGCGGTCCGCCGGGGTGTCCGGTCACGCTCATGATTCCCGACATGGCCTGACCCACGATATCATAGCCGGGCAGCTGCGACATCGGCCCGGTCTGGCCATAACCGGAGACCGAACACATGACCAGGCCGGGGTTTATCTTGCTCAGGGTCTCATAATCGATGTTCCAGCGCTTCATGGTGCCGGGGGTAAAGTTCTCCACCAGGGCGTCCGCAGTCTTGGCGAGCTCCTGGATTATCTCCTGCCCCTCCCTGGTGTTGAGGTCCACCGCCAGATCCCGCTTCCCGCGGTTCACCGAGATGAAGCTGGCGGACACCCCATTCTTCTGCGGCACGAAGTGCCGGGTGTCGTCCCCGCGCACCGGGTGCTCCACCTTGATAACGTCCGCCCCCATGTCCTGCAGAAGATATGTAACGGTCGGCCCCGCGATGGCTATGGTGATGTCGATTACCCTTATCCCTTGTAGCAGTTCAGATTTCGCCACATAAATGCACCCCTTTTTATTTATACTGATGCTGCTGAATCAACCTGAAAACTCATCCACAATTCAACTCTACCAAAAACCCACTGAAGAATAACAGCCCTATAGACAACCCCTCCCCTGTTTTTAAGTGATAGCGCGGAAATCTTTAAGCTAATTAACAAACGAACTGCATGATCAAGCTGATTCAAATGCAAATTTCGCGCCTGCTATCCTCATCCAGGCCAGCCCTCCCGCCGGAAAAGGCTCGACCGGCACTCGCTCCGAGGGACCTCAGCCCAGCTCCCCAGACCGGCCCTAAAATACATGTGCAACTTTGGTACTTGCTGCTGTCCCCTGGTGCAATCATGGTATTTATTGCGAAGAAAACTTGGCTGTCGCCAAGCCTCTGGCGAAGGTGAGAGCCGTAGTTGCACTTGCTTGCATCAGAAAGTTCCCTTATATACTTTCTGATCGGTAGAGTGAAGGGCTGGGGATACCAGCCCCTCCTCATCAAACCGTACGTGAGGTTTTCCCTCATACGGCTTTCCGATGTTCGTCGTCATGGACGTTCGGCTCTAACCAATTTCAACAGTCCATTTGTCTGTAAGATTCGAGCCACTTTACGGCGCAGCTTTGCCGAGTTGCGTCTCTGCGATTTCTTCGCGTAATATCGGGTTAATCGGTCGAGGATGTACCAATCCAGCTTGCCGAGTTTCCGAGTGCTGTACGGTGTCATGTAGTAGTTCCGCCATCCCCGTATCTTGGGATTGAGGAATTCCACATGATCCTTCACTGATATTACTCGGGCCGATGGCACT
Organism: Bacillota bacterium; assembly: GCA_013178275.1. Classification (GTDB taxonomy): domain Bacteria; phylum Bacillota; class Ch66; order Ch66; family Ch109; genus Ch109. The sequence continues at coordinate 60,088 of JABLWZ010000008.1, forward strand.
GCCAACCGTTCTTTCACCTCGTCGCGAATATGCTGCTCCGCTTTCGCCGTCAGCCACTGCTGGGTCGTGTAGTAAGTATGGCAACTGGTTGTTTGGGCTTTGGTCTTTCGATGGTGCATCCCCAGAAAGTCGAATCCGGCTTCTCCGGTCCACATCCCCACGAGCTTGGTCTTTTCAGGATGCAGGGTGAGTTCTAGCCGCTTCATGATGGCCTTGGTGATCTGCAAGGCGCGTTCTGCGTCCTTCTTTGTCTTGCAGACCACCACTAGATCATCAGCGTATCGGGTTAACTTCCCGATTTCCGCCCCGTTCTTTTCCCACAGTAGGTCGAAGTAATGAAGATAGATATTTGCCAGCAGCGGCGAAATTACCCCGCCCTGCGGCGTTCCGGTTACCGGTAGCCTGACCTTCCCTTCCTCCATCACGCCAGCTTGCAGCCATTTTCTAATCAGCTTCAGGATTCGCCGGTCGTTAATCCGCATTTGCACCAACTTCATCAGTTTTTCCTGGTTGATGCTGTCAAAGTACCCCTGGATGTCGACGTCGACCACCCAATTGCCTTTGCGGTTGCAGGCCTTTCGAACCCGTTCCAGCGCTTGTTTCGCGCTTTTTCCGGGCCGGAACCCGAACGAGCAGTCCTTGAAGTCGGCCTCGAAGATTGGTTCGATAACCATCTTCACCGCCATCTGGATTACCCGGTCCCTGACTGTGGGGATGCCCAACGGGCGCTGTTTACCATCTTTCTTGGGGATGTACTTTCTGCGTACTGGTTGTGGTTGATACTTTCCTTCTTTCAGGTCCTGCTGGCAATACAGCAAGAATTCCTGTACGCCCATCGCTTCGATGTCCGCCAGGGTCTGCCGGTCTATGCCGGCGGCTCCCTTATTGACCCGTACCTTTTCCCACGCTACCAGTAGCACGTCCATGCGATAGACCTTGTCATACAGTGCATGGAATCTGCGTCTCTGGTTTGCCTTGGAGGCATGACCTAGCTTTCCTTGGAGTTCTCGGACTTTTTCTTTTGGTGTTGTTAGCCTTACGGCATTCACGACCCTTACCTCCTTGAAAAGCATGAACAAAGCAGAGGCCCTTCCCTCCGACTGGTTGTGTTGTCCTGCCGTTCCTTGGTACTATGGCCTCCTCCGACTCCCTCCCCGCCAAATCGCCACTTCACCGTGCTGGCTTATAGGCGTCCGTTTTACAGGTTTTCTCTCCTGTGCTGGGGTAGGGTCTCCCCAGTTCACTGCGATGTCTTTGTTACCATGCCGTTCCCTCTACGCCAGGAGGTTCTTCGGTGCTGCTTTCCCAAGTTCTTCACACCTTCCTTGGCCTTCGTCCATTTGCGCGGGACTTGGCTCCTCCTTGTTCCCCTCGCAGGGCCTTTTTGATGACGCGGCAGGATTCACTTGATGTTACGGCCTGGTAGCTTGCTCGCCCTCTCTCTGAGAGGTACTTTCGTCGATACGCTTCTACGCAAAGATTTCTCCGTACGCAGGCATCCTAGCTACGAGGCGCCTTGGTGCTTACCCCGACCGGACTTTCACCGGTTAGACATCGCGTGCTTGGCTGGGCACGCCACAAATGGAAAAAGGCCCTGGTAGCCAGCCAGAGCCCGTTTACCCCGCGAAAATATTTACTTGTCACAGCCGGTCAGTGCCGTTTTTTAAACTCCCGATAAATCTGGTCGGCAATTATCACCCGCTGGATCTCCGAGGTCCCCTCGCCCAGGGTCCCCAGCCGGGCCTCCCTGGCCAGCCGCTCCATGGGATAGCTCTTCATGTAGCCGTACCCGCCGTGGATCTGAAGCGCCTCGTAGGTCACCTTGTTCGAGTTCTCGGTGGTAAACAGCTTGGCGAAAGAGACCTCCCGACCGTACGGCTGGCCCGCCGCTTTCTTACGCGCCGCGCTGTAGGTCAGCTGCCGCCCCGCCTCGATCCCCAGGGCCATATCCGCGAACTTGAACTGGATGGCCTGAAACTGCGCGATCGGCCGGCCGAACTGCACCCGCTGGAACGCATATTCCAGGGCCAGGTCGAAGGCCCGTTGAGACAGCCCGGTATGGAAAGCCGCCACCGTCAGCCGCGCCGGGTCGAGTACCGACATGGCCACCTTGAAACCTTCTCCCTCCTCTCCCAGCCGGTTCTCCAGCGGGACGCGGCAGTCATCGAAGGCCAAGTCCGTCGTCGGCACCCACCCCAGGCCCATCTTTTTTTCGTGCGCTCCGAAGGAGAAACCGGGGGTGCCCTTCTCCAGGATAAACGCCGTTATCCCCTTGTGTCCGGCAGCCGGGTCGGTCTTGGCGAACACCGTGTAGGTCTCCGCCACGCTGCCGAAGCTGTTGAAGCACTTCGAGCCATTCAGCACGTAGACGTCACCCTGGCGGACCGCCCGGCTCTGCATGGAGGCGTTGTCCGACCCCGCGTTGGCCTCGCTCAATCCGAAGGACGTTAGCTTCTCTCCCCGCGCCATCGGCGGCAGGTACTTGGACTTCTGCTCCTCAGTCCCGTAGAGTATCATCGGCAGGGAAGCCAACGAAAAACCCGGGACCAGGGAGCCCGGCCCGTTGGCGTAGCCCATCTCCTCCAGTATCAGGCAGTAGGATATGGCGTCGACGTCCATCCCCTCATACCTCTCGGGAATCAGCAGCGCGGTCAGCCCGATAGCGGCCATTTTTTTTATAGACTCCCAGGGGAAGCGGCCGCTCTCGTCTAATTCGTCCCCCAGCGGCATCAGCTCCTTGCGGGCGAAGTCCCGGATGTTGCGGAGCAGCAGTCGTTGATCGTCGTTAAGCTGGTAGTCCATTATTAATGCACCTCCGGTCAGTCAATAAAATTACTCACTCAGCAGCAGCCCGGCCAGGATGTTCTTCTGGATCTGGGTCGTGCCGTCCACCAGGGACATGATGCGGATATCGCGGAGCAGTTTCTCCAGCGGATACTCGCGGATGTACCCGTATCCGCCAAAAATCTGCAGCCCGGTGTTGACCACCTGGAATCCCGTCTCGGTGTTGAACGCCTTGCAGATTGCGGACTCCTTCTGGCAGGGAAGGTCGTTGGAGGCCATCCAGGCGGCTCTCCAGTACAGGTCCCTCATCGCCTGGATGGAGATAGCCATGTCCGCCAGCATGTGCTGGATGGCCTGCAGCTCACAGATGGGCCGGCCGAACTGCACCCGCTGCTTCGAGTAAACCAGGGCCTCCTCGAAGGCCCGGCGGGAGACGCCGACCGCTCCCGAGGCGACCGAGATGCGGGCCTTGTTCAGGGTCCCCAGCGCCAGCCGCATACCCTTGCCTTCCCCCAGGAGCAGGTTCTCCTTCGGCACCCGGAGGTCCTCCATGATGACCTCCGAGGTTACCGAGGCCCGTATCCCCAGCTTCTTCTCTTTCTTACCGCAGTAGATACCGGGTGTGTCCGCCGGCACCACGAAGGCGGTGACTCCCCGGGTGCCCTTGGAGCGGTCGACACTGGCGAAGATGGTAAACTGGCTGGCGACCGCCCCGTTGGTGATGAAGCACTTGCCGCCGTTCAGCACGTAATGGTCGCCCTTCAGCACGGCGGTGGACTGCATCGCCCCGGCGTCCGAGCCCGAGCCGGGCTCCGTAAGGCCGAAGGCGGAGAGTATCGGTGCCTCGGTGAACGGGGTCAGGAACCTCCTCTTCTGCTCCTCGCTGCCGCCGATGATGACCGGCAGGTTGGCCAGGGTATTGGCGTTGAATATGGTCGAGATACCCGCGCAGCCCCGGCACAGTTCCTCGTTGACCAGGCAGTAGGTGAAAAACTCCAGCCCCGGCCCGCCGTACTCCTCGGGAATGCTCAGGTTCATCAGCCCCACTTCCCAGGCCTTCTTCACGATCTCCGCCGGGTGTTTCTCGCTCTCGTCGTACTGCTCGGCTGCCGGGATCATCTCGTTCTTCGCGAAACTGCGGGCCAGTTTTACGATATCCTGTTGTTCCTCGGTTAAATTATAGTTTAACAGCATCTGCCGGCCCCCTCTTTCTATCGTCAGGACTTAAAAAACCTGCCTTTAAAAACCACTACTTCCCCTGAAACTTGGGACGCCGCTTCTCGCTGAAAGAACGCATCCCCTCTTTTTGATCCTCGGTCGCGAACAGGATCGCGAAGTTGCGTGCCTCGATCATGCTGCCGGCGGCCAGGTCCACCTCAATACCCTGGTTGATAGCGCTCTTGGCCATCATCAGTGCCATCCCCCCGTGTCGGGCGATCTTCCCGGCCAGCTTCATGGTCTCCTTCATCAGGGACTCCACCGGGACCACCCGGTTAACCAACCCCAGGCGTTCAGCGGTTCGGGCGTCGATGGTGTCACCGGTAAAGATAAGCTCCTTGGCCTTACGCCTCCCGATCAGCCTCGGGAGCCGCTGGGTCCCCCCAGCCCCGGGTATGATGCCCAGCTTGATCTCCGGCAGCCCGAAGACCGCCGTCTCCGAGGCCACCGCCAGGTCGCAGGCCAGGACCATCTCCGTGCCCCCTCCCAGGGCGTAGCCGCTGACCGCCGCTATCACCGGTTTGCTCAGGTTGTCGATCCGGTCGTAGCACTCCCGGCCAAACTCCTTGTAAAAACTCTTGGTCACGTACACCGGGTTCATGCCCTCCATCTGGCGGATATCCCCGCCCGCCGAGAACACCTCGGTCCCTCCGGTTATCACCACCACCCGGGTCCCGTCGTCATCCTCCAGCTCCCTGATGGCCCGCGATATCTCCGCCATCATTTCCTGGTTCATGGCGTTCCTGCTCTCGGGCCGGTTGAGTTTCAGCACCGTTATGCCGTCTTCATGCCTTTCCAGCAGGACATTGCTGTATCCCATCGAGGTTCAGCTCCTTGCCTTATTCAATCCCCTCGGGAAAACCAAACACCATACACCTTCCCGCATTGTACATACTAAAGTCCCAGCAGCATCAATCAGAAAAAATATGCAAGTATCATGCCGTTTGATCTCCCGGGTGGAGACGAAAAAGAGAAGGGAGCCAATCCCTTCCCGCACCGGTCTAATTAAACCGGGTATTATCCCTTCGCAAAAACGTTTCGATGCCCCCCCTGCTTGATCTGCCTCAGGATAGAGTCCTTATCCCGCCCGCACCCTATCTCGACCCAGGCGCGCCCGCACCCCAGAGACTCGTGAGAATCATCGGTCGCAACCTTGGGGTAGGGTATCTCCTCGCGGTCATACAGCGGGGTATAAAACCCCAGGTGCGAGACCTCCACCGCGTCGATCCGGTACTTCTCCTCCACATCGGCGAGACACTCCAGGCACTGCCGGACCGACAGCCGGTAATCGGCGGGGTGATTGAACACATACAGCCTCTCGTTAACCCCCTCGATTTCGTTTACATGGACGTACCCCCAGCGGGTCCGCAGGGTGAGTTCGACGCCAAAAAAAATAATCATATTCGAGGCTATCCCCTCGATCGCCTCCCGGTAACCACGCTTTATCAGGTGGTCATGGTCGGTGATGGCGATAAAATCGAAACCCAGCGCGGAATATAGGTCCGCCGCTTCCTGGGGGGTGAGCCGCCCGTCGGAAAAGGTCGTATGGATGTGCAGTTGCCCCTTCAGAACTATCACCGCTCTCGAAAAACACTTAATCTATCCCAACGTGCAAGAACCGTTCCAGCACCCGACTGATCAAACATTCGGGTTGATGCAGATCCGAGCCAGTATCTCCTGGGTTTAAAAGACGGGTTCATCCGCTGCACAATCAGGATTTTTCGTGCAAATAATGTACACGGGTTAAAAAAAAAGCGGCAGACGCCACCCGCGCCAGCCACCGATTTGACTTATCGCCCTGACCTTTACCTGGTATTTAAACCATTTCTCCTGGCTTCTTCCCGCATCCGGGTCATGAACTCCTTCTGCGCATTCGACTGAGCCATCGCGCCGGCTTCCCTGACCACTCTCTGCGCCGAATCGAGTTCTAACCCCAGCGTCAGCAGCACCGAGACCGCCAGGGTCGCCGTCCGGCCAATGCCGCCCGCGCAGTGGATCAGCAGGCTTTCTCCGCCTCTCAACCGTTCGGTTATCGAGCCTACCAGTTTGATAAACTCCATTTCGTCATCGGGTATGCCAAAGTCGAACAACGGGAAGTGTTCCCACTCGAAGTCGAGAATGTTCAGCTCGATGGCCTTTGCATATTCGGGAGATTTGCTGACTATCTCTTCAAAAGGGTTTAAACAGATCACCGTACTTACCTGGTGCTTTTTTATAACCTCCACGGCCTTTGAGAAGGGCTCGTTGCGGCCAGGCATATATGAAAGGAAGAGGTTTCCTGAAATACCGTCGGGAAGGTTAACCTTTCTCAAGATCATTTTTATGGGCTCCTTTGATGCTGTAACTCTCAGTTCCTTGCGTCTGGGACTTTATTGCCCGTCGATCATGCCGTACTTCTTAAGCTTGTACTGCAGCACCCGGCGGCTTACACCGAGCAGGGCGGCGGCCTTGGCGCGGTGGCCGTCGGTTTTTTCCAGCGCCTCGACGATGATGTCCCTTTCCATCTTGCCCAGGAAATTGTCCAGCTTGACCTCGGACACCTTTTCGTTTTCCAGGCTACGGATGTGGGCTGGAAAGCAGTCGATGGTTATCTCGCTGCTGTCGGTCAGGATCATGGCCCGCTCGATTAGATTCTCCAGTTCCCGGATGTTGCCCGGCCAGGAGTAGCTCGTCAGCAGCTCCATAACCCTGGGGGATACCCCTTTGATGCTTCTCCCCAGCTTGTTGTTAAACCGGTCCACAAAGAAGTTGATAAGTTCCGGGATGTCTTCCGCCCTTTCCCGCAGGGGCGGCATGGTAATGGAGAACACATTCAGGCGGTAGTAAAGGTCTTCGCGGAACTTCCCCTTGGCTACCGCGTCCTCCAGGTTCTCATTGGTGGCGGCGATGATCCTGACGTCGATCTCTAAAAAACGCTCTCCCCCTACCCTTTCGAACTTCTTGTCCTGGATGATCCTCAGCAGCTTCGCCTGGGTCTGGGGGCTCAGGGTGCCAATCTCGTCCAGGAATACTGTGCCCCGGTTGGCCAGTTCGAACTTCCCGGTTTTCGACGACACCGCCCCGGTGAAGGCCCCTTTCTCGTGGCCGAACAGCTCGCTTTCCATCAGGGTCTCGGGTAGAACGGCGCAGTTTATGGTTATAAAGGGGAACTGCTTCCGGGGACTCAGCTTATGTATCTCATGGGCTATGAGGCTCTTTCCGGTCCCGCTCTCCCCGGTTATCAGGACGGTGGTGTTGGGTAGGGCGACCTTTTTTATTATCTTGAAGATCTCCTCCATCTGCCTGCTGCGCCCGATGATCCCAGGGTAGGCGTTCTCTTGGGGGTTCGATCCGGAAGCGGTCAGATGGCTTTTTTTCCCTTGGGAGATCGCGGTTTTGACTATATCGACCAGTTCGTCGTTCTCGAAGGGCTTCACGATGTAATCGAAGGCCCCCTGCTTCATCGATTCGACCGCTGTTTTGACGGTGGCATAGCCGGTCATGATTACCACCTTGGAGTTCGGGTCCAGTTTCACTACCTCTCTCAACGTCTCCATCCCGTCTCGCCCCGGCATGCGGAGGTCCATGACGGTTACGTCGACCGGACTTGACCTCAGCCTTTTTAACGCCTCGTCCCCATTGGCCGCCTCAAAGACCGTGAAACCCTCGGATGTGAACACATCCCTCAGGAACCGGCGCACGGACGCTTCGTCGTCCACCAGCAGTATCTTCCTATTCTTCATGGTCCCGATCACTTCCTAAAGGGAATTCAAGCCTAAAGGATGTCCCCAGGCCCTCGTCACTGGAAACCCTGATCTTTGCCCCGTGGGTGTTGGCGACCTGCTGGACTATGGCTAGTCCCAGCCCGGTTCCCGTATCCTTCGTCGTGAAGTAAGGATCGAAGATCTTATCCATATACTCCTCGGGGATACCGCACCCATTGTCGACTATCTCGATCACTACACCATCCGGTGAAGCGCTGGTGCATATCTTAATTATTCCATTGTCGGTTATCGACTGATAGGCGTTAACCAGCAGGTTGACGAATATACACTCGATCTTTTGATAATCGCCTGAAATCGCGGGTATATTCTCACCCAGGTTTTCTATTATCCTGATATCGCCCTTGTCGATGCCCGCAACCTTGATCGCCTTTCTCAGGGCCTGGTTGACGTCGATCTTTTGGTAGCGGTCTTCTTCCGGCTTGCTGAAATCCAGCAGTTCCTGAACCACCCGGTTTATCCGGTCGACCTGCTCGATGATGGTCTCCGCGTACTCTTTGTATCTGGTCCCCGGGCTCTCGTTCTTTTCGATTATGCGGGCAAACCCCCTGATGGAGGCCAGCGGACTCCTCACCTCGTGCGACACCTGGGCCGCGATCTGTCCCAGGACCGCCATCTTTTCCGCCTTGATCAGTTTCTCCTGGTAGAGCTTGGTTTCGGTTTCATTACGCACGATTCCGATAACGCCCATCAAGTCACCCTCGGCATTGAGCCAGGGGTTGAAGAAATTGCTGATATAGATCTCCTGGTTGTCCAGCCGTTTGAATTTTATATAGTGAGCCTCATAAGCCTTGCCTTTATTCAAAACATAGTCCATCGACCGCTTAAAAGATTCCCGGTGTTCAGGCCGCAAGGTATCAAGATAGTGTCTCCCTATGGCCCAATCCGCGGGATAACCGAAGATGGCCTCGGCCGCGCTGTTGAAGTGGATGATCGTCCCATCCAGCGAGATGGCGAAGATGGCCGTGTCCACACTCTCTACTATGGTATTGGCGTACTGCTCGTTTTCAGCCAGGGTTACGCTGAGTTCATAACACCTTATTATCAGCACCACGGTGGTTCCAAGCTTTTCCAGGTCAGCCTCCGTCCATGCAGTTCCGGTGTCCTTCGCTATCGCGACGGCACCCCTTAAAAACTTGTTGTCTCCGGTCGATGCGACTATCACGGAGGCTTTAGAACCCAGACCTATCTTCTGTATGTTTTCGGGGTCCAGGAAGTAAGGCTGCTTAAAAGCGGATTTGACCAGGCCGGGCCCGAGCACCCCGGGGTTGAAATCTATATAAGGAACGTCCGGCGAGGTCCGGATCGCCCTCTCTATCAGCTTTCCCCAGCGTTCGTTATAAATAAAGATGAAAACATAATCACAGTTGAATATCTTGCCCAATAAGGCTGACATGACGTTGCACAGAGGCACGTCCGCGGGCATCCCGTCAAACAGTTTTTTGATCTCCCGGTCCATAATTACCCCCGAATACTCGCAAAGTATAAAAAATAATTTCAACCGATTACTGTTTTAATTCGATACCGCAGTAAAATATCCTTTGATAATTTCCCCGGCGAAAAACAAGCTCAGGGGCTGACTCACACAAGGCAGCCCCTTTGCTTTTATATGGGGTTGTATGGGGTTAACTCTTTTTGGGCTTGGCGGGTCTGCCCAGCAGCCCCTGGGCTATGATGTCCCTCTGGATCTCCAGGGTTCCGCCGCCGATGTCGATCAGCTTCACATCCCGGTAGCTCCGCTCTACTATGTACTCCTTGCAGTAACCGTAACCGCCGAAGATGTGCACGGCGTATTCCGCGTTCTTCTTGGCCACTGTTCCCAGAAAGGACTTCCCGATCGAGGCCTCTACCGGGGCCGGGGTCATCCGGTTGTCTATCATCCAGGCGATGCGGTACATCAGGAAGCGGGCCGCGTCGAGTTCGGTCCTCATCTCGGCGATCCGGTGGCGCATGGCCTGGAAGTTGCCGATAGGCTGGCCGAACTGCTCCCGGGTCTTGACGTAGTCGATGCAGAGGTTCAGGTTGTATTCCATCAGGCCCAGGTAGTATCCGAACACACAGCGCTCCCATTCCAGGGTGCCGTGCGCGACCTTGGTGAACCCTTCACCTTCCTTGGCCAGGAGGTTTTCAGCCGGGACAATGCAGTCCTCGAAGACGAGTTCGCCGGTCGGGGAGGACCTCATCCCCATCTTGTTGAGCTTGTTCCCGCGGCTGAAACCGGGGAAGCCCTTTTCGAAGATGAAGGCGCTGATCCCGAGTGCTCCCCGGCTGGGATCGGTCACCGCGAAGACTATCCCCATATCGCAGATAGGGCCGTTGGTGATGAACAGCTTGGTGCCGTTCAGGACGTAATGGTCGCCCTTCTTTTCCGCCCGCATCCGAATCCCGCTGGCGTCCGACCCTGCGCCCGGCTCAGTCAGCGCGAAGCAGGTTATCAGGTCGCCGCTGGCTATCCCCGGCAGATACCTGCTCTTCTGCTCCTCGGTCCCGAACTTGACTATCCCCAGTGAGCCGATGGTCAGGTTGGTCCCCCAGGAAATGACCGAGCCCGCGCAGGCTCCACCACGGCAGGCCGCTTCCATGGCCACCAGGGTATCGGTCGCTCCCAGACCCAGCCCACCGTACTCCTCGGGGTAATAGACACCGCAGAGGCCTAGTCCCGCCATCTTTTTATAAACCGATCTCGGCAGCCATTCCTGCTTCTCGTCCATTTCGAGGGTGAGGGGCGCGATCTCGTTTTTTGCGAAGTTCTCGACCATTCTGGAAAAGTCCTGCTGTTCCTGGGTCAATGAAAAGTCCATGGTTGGATTCCCCTCCATTCGCTATAGATATGGAGGTAGGAAGGATCCCGCCTCCTTCTTCATCTTTAGACGAAGATGCCGTACTTGTAGGCCTGCTGCTCCAGCTCCCTGCGGAAGCTGGGGTGGGCTATCTCGATCAGCGCCCGGGCCCTCTCGGAGCGGGTCTTGCCCTCCAGTTCCGCGACCCCGTACTCGGTGACTATGTACTGCACGTCGACCCGGGGCACGGTGACGTAAGACCCTGGAGGCAGTATGGGGGTGATGGTCGAGATGGTGTCGTCCTTGGCAGTGGAGTAAAGGGCGATAATCGACTTGCCTCCGGGTGAACGCCTGGCCCCGCGGGGGAAGTCATGCCCGCCGCCGATCCCCGAGAACTGGTTAGGGCCGATAGACTCGGCGCATACCTGCCCACCCATGTCAACGGCCAGGGCGGTGTTGATGCTGACCATCTTGCGGTTCAACCCGATGGTGAACTCGTCATTGGAGACCTTCCCCTGGAGAAAATAGCAGGCGTGGTTGTTGTCCAGAAAGTCATAAAGCTTCTGCGTCCCCGCCGCGAAACAGGCGGTCATCCGGCCCTTCATGTAGGTCTTTTTCAGGTTGGTTATCACGCCCGCATCGTACAGGTCAACCATGCTGTCGGTGAACATCTCGGTGTGCACCCCCAGGTCGCGCTTGTCGAAAAGCGCCATTCCAACAGCGTTTGGGATACCGCCGATACCCAGCTGGATGGTTGACTCGTCTTCTACCATCTCAGCGATGAACTGTCCCATGTTCTTTTCCTTTTCATCAGGCTCTATCGGTGGCACCTGCAGCAGCGGGGCGGTATTCTCAACAACGTAGTCGACCTCGCGGATGTGGATGATCGCGTCTCCCACCAGCCGCGGGAGTTTTTCGTTCACCTCCACGATCACGATGTCCGCCGCTTCCATGTATTCCCGGTCGTACACGCAGCCGCACCCGGTGGTCATGTATCCATGGTCGTCCATGGACGAAACCGTCGTCCAGTAGATATTCAGGTGGTGGTGGCGCAGGGTGCTGCTCCCGACCGTAGAGATGTGGTGGGGTTCAAAATCGGCTATCCCTACTTTTTGGCCCATGCGGCCGCCGACCCCGTGAAAACCGCTGTGATAGAAGAAATGCCCTTTAAGCTCAGGTTTAAACATGTAGTCCCGGGGCACCGGTCCAAAGGACTGTATGATACGGACGTTCTCGAGTTCCTGGTACCTCTTGCAGAGCGCCGCAGCAAGGGCCGGGGGGTCGTTCAGCCCCAGCGGCACCCCGATCTTCCAGTTCGATTGGACTACCTTGACCGCTTCCTCCGGGGTCGTCAGTTTGGACTTGTACATCTCTCTGAATCTGTTCACGGCTGCACCTCCTAAGTTAAATACGGTTATCCTCTACTTTTCACTCAGTATCAGGTCCGCGCAGAGCATCCCGCTGTTTGCGGCCCCGTTCAAGGCCAGGCCCCGGCCCCGGTAGGTGTCGCCCGCGAAGTAGAGTCCATCGATACCGGGAGCCTTGATATCGGGCTTGAACCTGCCGGTGTGCATCGGCTTGCGGGCAAGTCCGTCGCAGCCAAGGGTGTAGTAAGGTATCCGCCACTCCAGCTTATCCTCCATCCCCGGCCACATCTCTTTCATCTCTTCCCACATCGCGTCCAGGTAGAACTGCAGCTCAAAGGGGTCCTGCACCGAAGGCACCTCGACCGGGATATCGCAGTGCAGCAGGAACTTCCCTTCAGGGGCGATCCCCTGCATCATGTTGGAGGGACTGAACGCCTGGAAGGGGGTCTTGGTCCGCTCCAGGTTGAGGGCGGTCTTGAACTGGCAGTCGGGGAACAGGGGCTCGGAGAATCCCGCCAGGTATCCGATCAGGCAGGTGGTTTCGAGCTTGATGTCGTTGATCCGCTTGGTCCACCACTCGGGCATGAAGGAAAAGCGCGGGTCCATCGGGATGACCTTTTCCAGGTCCCAGATCGGCAGAGCGCAGACCACCCGATCCGCTTCGATGATCTCCCGGTCCGGAAAGTTCCAGGGGGCTGGATACGGCGCGACGGTCTTGGCCAGGGCCACGCCCCGCACCTGCTTATCCTTGACGATAACCTCTTTTACCGTGGTGTTCAGCATCAGGGCGCCGCCCGCCTTCTTAAAAGCTTCCACAACGGGATCGGTCAGGGCCCTCATGCCTCCCCGGGGGTAGGAGGCCTGCAGGGCCTGGCGGGTGTAGCGCAGGTTCTCCCGCATGATGTACAGGTTCTCGCCGGCCGACATGTTCTCCGGCTCGAGAACAGTGGTGTTGATCATACCGATGATGGCGAACATGTCCTTGACCACCTTGGAGCCGCTCTGTCCGTCAAGCCAGAGCTTCCAGTCCTTGTCGTCCCACTGGTCGATTTCCTCGTCGGTCATGGAGGCCACGGTCTTGATTATCTTCTTGTAGTCCTCGATCTCCTGCTTGCCCATCTTCAGCATCTCTCCGAGGTCGCTCCACTTGCCGTTCCCGTTGTAAACTCCGATGCCGCCGCTCCACTCACCCCACTCGATGGTTCCTCCAACCCGTTCGGCCAGCTGATGGCACTTGGAGAACGGTCCCAGTTCCACCTCGTGCAGGCCGATATCGATGGTCCAGCCGTCCTTGTACGGCCAGGTCATGGCGCGGCCTCCCACCTGATTATAACGGTCTATCAGCGCCACCTTTTTCCCGCTCTGCTGTAAAATCGCCGCCACGCCACAGCCCGCGACCCCGGCCCCGATTACTACCACATCGTACTTATCAGGCATTTCGGCTACCTCCTCGATTTAATCTTGCTATTAAACTTTGCAATAACCTTGCCATCCCCATATGCCCCGTAAATGGCTTAAAAACAGGCAGCAGGTGTACCAAAGCAGTACTTGTACAATCTGATATTGTACTTTGTCACAGTTTCGTACTTTTTTGTAAGAATCCGGAAATTGATACAACAACAGCCCCGGGGCGTCTCCGACCCGGGGCTGTTGTTGTACTTACTATCCACTATCTGCTGGTCATGCCGTACTTTTTCAGCTTGTACTGCAGTACCCGGCGGCTGATGCCGAGTAGTGCCGCGGCCTTTGCCCGGTGCCCGTTGGTCTTTGCCAGAGCCTCGGTGATGATGCTCTTTTCCAGCTTTGACATCACGTTCTCCTTTTCCGGGGCGGCAGGCGTCTGCCCTATCTCGGGCACCGCGCTCTCCTTGGCTCTGGTCCGGAACTGCGCGGGCAGGCAGTACGGGGTGATTTCATTGTCATCGGCCATGATTATAGATCTCTCGATTACGTTCTCCAGTTCCCTCACATTGCCCGGCCAGAAGTACCTTAGAAGGTGGTTCAGCGCCTCGGGAGACAAACCTTTGATGTTCTTGCCCATCTTCTGGTTGAACTTCTGGATGAAGAAGTCTGCCAGCTCGGGGATGTCTTCGACCCTTTCGCGCAGAGGGGGCATGATCACGGAAAACACATTCAGCCGGTAGTAGAGGTCCTCCCGAAACTTCCCACCGGCCACCGCGTCTTCCAGGTTTTCGTTGGTCGCCGCGATTATCCTCACATCCGATTCGAGGATGCGCCGACCGCCAAGCCTCTCGAATCTTTTGTCCTGTATGACCCGCAGCAGCTTGGCCTGGGTCTGCAGACTCAGAGTGCTTATCTCGTCCAGGAATATCGTTCCCCGGTCCGCCATCTCGAACCTGCCGGTTTTAGAGGAAACGGCCCCGGTGAAGGCGCCTTTTTCGTGGCCGAACAGCTCGCTCTCCAGCAGGTTCTCCGTCAGTACCGCGCAGTTAACTGTCACAAAAGGAGCCTGGGAACGCGGGCTCATCCAGTGAATGGCCTGGGCCAGGAGGCTCTTTCCGGTTCCGCTTTCACCCGAGATCAGGACCGTGGTATTCGGTGCGGCGACCTTCTGGATTATTTTGATGACCTCCGACATGGCCGGACTTTGTCCGATGATTCCGTAACTCCGTCCTACATCCAGTGCCGTATCGTCGAGGTTCTCGGGCCTCGTCTTTTCTCTCCCCCCCGCCTTGGCAGGCTTAACCCTATCCCGGGTACCCGGCTCGAAAGGTTCCGGTCTAGACTCGTCCCACTCCCCGGCCCGGCCGCCGTTTTCAGCCGAGAACTCGAGCTTCCCGTCCTGGCTTTTAACGTACTGCTGCAATAACTCCTGGATAACCGAGTCTATGCTGTCGAGCTGTTTGAGCACCGCATCGGCGCGCTCTTTTCGGCCGTTTCCCGCTTTCGCCTCAGAAACGTACTCCCGGATAGAGGCCAGGGGGCCCCTTACCTCGTGCGATACCTGGGCCGCGATCTGGCCCAGGATCGCCATCCTCTGGCTCTTCAACAGCTGATCCTGGTAGTGTTTGGTTTCAGTCTCGTCCCTGACGATGACTATGGCGCCTATTATATTCCGTTCCGCGTTCAACCACGGGTATATAGAGATACCGATGTATATCACCCGGCCGTCCACCCGGGCGAATTTATATAAACTGCTTTCGAAGGGTTTACCGGTCTTCATGACATACTCGAAGGTCCGCTTGGTTATCTCCTTCTCCTTTGGTGACAAAAGCTCCAGGTAGTGCTTGCCTATGGCCCATTTGGCCGGGAAACCGTAAATCCCCTCAGCGGCACGGTTGAAGTGTATCATCTCCCCTTCGGTCGAGATGACGAAGATGGCGGTGTCCGTGCTCTCCACGATGGTATTGGCGTACTGCTGGCTCTCCGTCAGGCTGACGCTGAGGTTGTAGCACCTGGTGATCAGCATCACGTCGATGCTGATTTTTTCCAGATCCTCGTTACCCCAGGTATTGGCGGTGTTCTTCGCGATAGCGACCGCGCCTCTCAGGAACTGCTTGTCCCCGGTCGACGCCACCACCACCGTGGCGCCAGGCCCCAGACCCAGTGTTGCCTTGTCCTCCGGGTCCAGGATAAACGGTCCCCGGGACGCCGACTTAACCAGTTCGAGAGCCGTAAAACCAGGCTGAAAGTCTAAGTAGGGAGCGCTGGGGTTGGTCCGGACAACCCTTTCTATCAGTCGGTTCCAGCGCTCGTTGTAAATAAAAATAAAGACGTAGTCGCAGTTGTAGAGGCTTTTTAATAAATCCGACATGGCGTTGCATAACGGCAGCTCGGAAGACATCCCGTCCAGCAGTTCCCCGATCTGGCGAATATCCATCGGTTCACCCCCCATCCCGATGATTAAAACTCCTCCTGATAATTATTTATTATAAAAATTATAACTCCTTCATTATCAGCCGTGCAAATACTGGTATTCTATGCGGCATTACAGGGTTTCAGGCAGGCTTCGAGCAGACTATTCGATTCATAACTTACACTTTTTCACGCTTTCCTTTAACAAGCCGAAAAGTGTACCAGTTCGAGCGTGTACACTTTTCGTACTCATATCGATTTGTTTGGGGTTTTATTGCCTCCCGGCCAACTCCTTGGCGATGATGGTGCGGAGGATCTGGTTGGTTCCCTCCCAGATCTGGGTGATCTTGGCGTCGCGCATCATCCGCTCCACCGGGTACTCCCTGACGTAGCCGTAGCCGCCGAAGACCTGCACCGCGTCCACGGTCACCTTCATGGCGGTGTCGGAGGCGAAGACCTTGCCCATCGCCGCTGCCTGGATGGTCTCGCTGCTGGCCTTCTTGCCGTCCCGGTCCAGCAGCACCGCCGAGTGGTAGACCAGCTGCCGGGCGGCCTCGATCTGGATCGCCATGTCCGCCAGCATCATCTGGATGGCCTGGAAGTTTACGATCGGCTGTCCGAACTGAACCCGCTCCTTGGCATACTGCAGGGCGGCCTCGAAAGCCCCCTGGGCGATCCCCAGGGCCTGGGCGCCGACCCCTGGTCTTGAGTGGTTGAACGACTCCATCAGCACGTAGAAGCCTTTATTCTCTTCTCCGATCATGTTTTCGGCTGGGACCCGGCAATCCTCCAGCACCACCTCCCGGGTCTCCGAGCCCCGCATCCCCAGCTTGTCTTCCTTCTTGCCGATGGTGAGGCCGGGGGTTCCCTGCTCCACCATGAAGACGCTGATCCCTTTGTAGCCGGCTTCCTTGTTGGTCTTGGCGATTACGCTCATCAGCCCCGCCTCCCCGGCGTTGGTGATGAAGATCTTCGAACCGTTGATCACGAAGCTGTCCCCGTCCCTGACCGCCGTGGTCCGCATAGCCGAGTTGTCGGAGCCCGCGCTCGGCTCGGTGATGGCGAAGGCCCCCAGGCAGGCTCCCGATGCGATGGGGGTGAGGAACTTCTGCTTCTGCTCCTCGGTCCCGGCGGCCAAGAGCGGCCCCACCGCCAGCCCGGTGGTGGTCAGCACTACCGAGGTGGAGGCGCAGACCCGAGCCACCTCCTCGATCACGATGAGGTGACTCAGGCTGTCCGCGCCCCCGCCGCCGTACTCCACCGGGATGTCCACCCCGATCAGGCCCTGTTCGGCCAGCAGCTTCACGTTCTCGTGGGGGAACTTTTCGGTATGGTCGATCTCGGCGGCCCGCGGCTTGAACTCCTTCTCGGCCAGGCTCCTGACCACCTGTCGGATCATTAACTGCTCGTCGGTAAGCAGCATTTTCAGCACTCCTATCTGTGGGTAAAGTCCGGTTTTCTTTTTTCAATAAAGGCCAGCATGCCCTCCTTCTGGTCGCTGGTGCTGTACAGGTACGAGTAAAGGTCGATCTCGCACCTCTGCCCCAGGTCGAGGTCAGTGCGGTCGGACAGGTTGACGGCCTGCTTGGCGCACTGGGCGGCCAGCCTCGGGTAAGCCGCTATCTTTTCCGCCATGGCTTTGGCCTCGCTCACGAGTTCTTCCTTGGCAACCACCTTGTTGATGACTCCCAGTTCGAGAGCCTGCTCCGCGGTCAGGGTCTCGCCCAGCAGGATCAGGGCCTTGGCCCGGGGGCCGCCGATCAGTCTCGGCAGCCGCTGGGTGCTGCCCGCCCCGGGGATGATCCCCAGGTTGATCTCGGGCTGGGCGAACCGGGCCTGGGGAATCGCTATCCTCAGGTCGCAGGCCATGACCAGCTCGAACCCGCCGCCGACCGCCGCCCCGTTGACGGCCGCGATGGTGGGCTGCGGCAGGCGGTAGAGCTTGTCGAACACCTTGTGCACCAGCATCGCCCAGTCCTTGGCCTCCGGGGTGGTGAGCTTCTGCATCAGGGCGATGTCGCCGCCGGCCATGAAGGCCTTTCCCGCGCCGATCAGGATCACCGCCCGCACCTCGCGGTCGTTCTCGATGGAAGACAGTACCTCGTAAAGTTCGTTGGCCATGGTGTCGTCGATGGCGTTCATGACCCCGGGGCGGTTCAGAGTGATTGTTCCGATGGCGGCTTCCCGCTCATAGGTTATCGTCGTAAAGGACATTCTTCCATCCCCCGTTATCTATGGTTGTAAAAGCCTTCCCCGGTCTTTAAGCCCAGCTTACCCTGGGCCACCATGTCTATGAGCAGCTGGGCGGGCTTGTAGCGCTCGTCCCCGCTGGCCGTGTACAGGGACTCCAGGGCGTTCAGCACGATGTCCACCCCGGCCATGTCGGATATCTCGCAGGGGCCCATGGGGTGGTTGGCCCCCAGCTTCATGGCGGTGTCGATGTCCTTGGCGGTGGCAACGCCGTTCTGGATCAGCTGGGCTGCCTCGTTGTACATCAGGCACATGAACCGATTGACGATGAAGCCGGGCACGTCGCTGACCGCGATCGGGGTCTTGCCGAGTTTTTCCGCCAGCTCCAGGGCCGCCCTTACGGTGGCTTCCGAGGTTTTAGCTCCCTTGATGACTTCCACCAGCCGCATGGCCGGCACCGGGCTGAAGAAGTGCATGCCGACGAAGTTTTCGGGCCGCTTCAGGGTCTCCCCCATCTTGGTGATGCTGATGGTGGAGGTGTTGGAGGCGATGATGACCCCGGGCTTGCAGTACTCCTCCAATTCCCTGAAAACGTTGAGCTTGGCCACCAGGTTCTCGAAGATGGCCTCGATGACGAAGTCGGCGTCCTTGGCGGCGACTTTGATCTCAGAGATCAGGTAGATGTTGTCCAGGGCCTTTTTCTTGCCGTCCTCGGTAAGCTTCCCCTTCTGGACCTTTTTGTCCAGGAGCCTGCCGATGCCGGTCTGGGCCGCCTGCAGGCGGCTGAAGTCGGTGTCGTTCAGGAACACCTGGATGCCGTTCTCCGCCGCCACCTGGGCGATCCCCGCTCCCATGGTCCCGCTCCCTACCACCAATAGTTTCATTTTTATTCCCCCTCCCTTAAAAATTCCTTGAAGTGATGTTTCGAAGCGCAGTTCTCTCGTTTTACCGATTAAGCTTTTTATCGCCTTGGATTGACTCAGACCGCCGTAAAGTACTTGATGTCGGTCAAGAGCCCCACCCGTTCTTCATTGAAGACGGCCTTCATCTTCATCCCCCGCTGCAGCTTGGATTCGTCCAGCTCGTCGAGCAGCACGGAGATGGTGGTGTCGGCCCCGTCCAGCTTGATATATCCGTAGGTATAAGGCACTATCGCGGGTTCCCCGGTCTTGGGATCGATGAAGTACATGTTCACCACCGCGAAGGCCATCAGCTCCCCGGTGTCGGGCAGCTCGACCCACTCGTCCATGGCCGTGAAGCAGGGCCCGCAGACCTTTCTCGCCGGCGCGTACACCTTGCCGCACTTGGGGCACCTGGTTCCCACGAACCTTTTATTGTCGCGTATCTCCGCCAGGAAGCGGCTGCCTTCCGCCCCCACCGAGTATGCGTACGGCACCTCGGCCAGCGCGTGGAAGATCATCTGTTCCGGTTCCTTTTTCATCCCGGTACCTCCTTTTTTGGTCGTCAGTCGTCGGTTGTCAGTAGTCGGACCTTTCGGTCGTCAGTCGTCGGACTTGATGGAATTCGCTTTGCGAATTCCTTTTTTTATTTACCGGGGTTCGGTTCCCAGAATCACGACGTCCGACCAGAAGCATCCGCCGAACCCGGTGGCCATCCCCACCTTGGCGTCCGGCACCTGCCGGGCCCCGGCCTTGCCCTGCAGCTGCAGGGCCACCTCGGCCACCCGCAGCATGGCGGTGGCTCCGATGCAGTTGGTGCACAGCGTCGAGCCCGACGGATTGATCGGCATTTCTCCCCCCAGGTCGGTGGCCCCGTCCCAGAGCAGCCGCGGGGCCTCGCCAGGTCCGCACAGCCCCATGGCCTCGATCCATTTCAGGCCCGCGTAGCTGTACGGCTCGTACATCTCGATGACGTCGAACTCCTTGAACGGCTCCTTGATCCGGGCCAGCTTATAGGCCTCCCGGGTGGCGCGCTCCAGCGAAGGGATCTTGGTGAAGTCGATGTCGGCGAAGTAACCCGCCTCGTGGCCGACCGAGGTTGCCCATATCCAGGCCGGTTTGCTGCAGAGCTTGCCGGCCTTCTTCTCGTTGGCGAAGATCACCGCCGCCGCGCCGTCGGTGCGGGGGCAGACGTCCGAGAGCCGGATCGGGTAGGCCAGCAGCGGAGATTCCATGCACTCTTCTATGGTCATCGGTTTCTGCAGGTGGGAGTAAGGGTTCAGCGATCCGTGTTTCCGGTCGCGGACCGTCACCCGCGCGGCGTCCTTCATGGTGACCCCGTACGCCGCCATGTAGGCCGAGGCCTCGGTGGCCAGGCTGGGTATGGCCCCGGAGTAGGAGAAGCGGTCCCAGACCGGGTCGCTGCAGGTGATGATCGCCCCGGTGGTGTCCGACTCCGAGTTCTTCTCCCAGCCGATGGCCAGGACGGTGTCGAACACCCCGGAGGCTACGTGGTGGTATCCCGCGATAGCGACGGAGGCGCCGGTGGTGCCGCCGGTGGTGACCTTCATGACCGGCTTCATGTACCCACCGCAGCCGTCTACGCTCCACATGTCCACGTAGTTGATGTTCTCGAAGTGGTCCATATTGCCGACGATTATGGCGTCGATGTCCTTCATTGTCAGTTCCGCGTCTTCCAGCGCGCGGGTTACCGCCTCGTTTATCAGCTCGATCCCGTTCACGTCATGCCTCCTGGCACGGTGGTGGGTCTGCCCCACGCCGACGATGGCTGATCTGTATCCCACAGTCTTTACCTCCTCTTTACTGTCGTCAGTCGTATTGGAATTCGCTTTAGCGAATTCCTTCTATCCCGACGTCTGACGTCCATTTTTACCTGCCGAGAATGAAGATACCGTGTCCCTGGCCGCATGCCCCGTTGAGACCGTGAGCAAGCGCGGTTTTTACTCCAGGGACCTGGTGTTCCCCGGCCTCTCCGCGTACCTGCAGCACCGCCTCGATGATCCGGACCAGGCCGGCCACCATCACCGGGTGCGCCGAGATGACTCCGCCGGAAGGATTTATCGGCATGCTGCCGTCGATCGCGGTTGCGCCGGACTCTATCACCCGGCCGCTCTTGCCTTGGCCGCAGAGACCCAGGGCCTCCATCCACAGCAGTTCCTGATAGGAAAACGCGTCGTAAAGTTCGAACACGTCGATCTCACTGGCGGGGTCAGTGATCCCCGCCATCTCGTAAGCCCGGACAGCGGCATTGACCAGCGCGTCCGCCTCCGCCAGGTCGCGGTCGCCCAGGAAGTAGGCGTCGGTGCAGTGGGCCATCGCCCGGATCCAGACCGGGGGCTTGGGGCTGAATTTAGCCCCTACCTGGTTGGAGATGATTATCGCCGCAGCCCCGTCGGTGATCGGCGAGGCGTCCAGCAGTTTGATCGGGTCGGCCAGCTTGCGGGACTTCATCACGTCTTCCACGGTGATGTCCAGCGGCAGCTGGGCGTAAGGGTTCTTAAAGGCGTTCTGGTGGTTCTTCACCGAGACCAGTGCGCACTGCTCCTCGGTGATGCCGTATTTTTCCATGAACCTCCTGGCCTGCAGGGCGGAGGAGGAGATGGAGTCGAGGCCTAAGGACCGGGTGTAGATGGGGTCGAACGCCCCGTTGGTGATGATGGAGTTGTCGCTCATCGAGCCCTTGCAGTGGGATACCACCAGGGTGTTCTTGTAGGAGCCGGACAGCACCCTCAGCGCGCCGTAGATAGCGCCGTAGGTCCCGTCCCCTTCCACGGTGGAGATGTTTTTTCCGTAGGAGCCGCAGGCGTCCTGGACGGCCATGCTGGAGATGGTCCTCCCATCCCAGAAGTCGTTGGACACGGTGATGACGTTGTCGATGTCACCGATGGTCATCCCCGCGTCTTCCAGGGCCTTGATGGTTACCTCGTAAACCAGGTCGGCGAAGCACTCCGTCGGCTTGGCCTTTTCGAACTTGGTCTGCGCCACCCCCACGATTGCGATCTTTTCCATTGGGTACCTCCTTTTTCAGTCGTCGGTCGTCGGTTATCGGTTGTCTGGGTATATTACTAGCGTGACGGCTTGAAGTAGGCGATGTCGAGGATGTTGCCACTGGTCTCCGGCTTAAAGACTGCCTCCACCCGCATTCCGATCCGGATGTCGTCAGGGTTTATCTCTCCCAGCAGGTGTACCAGGCCGGTGTCGGCGCCGTCCAGCTTCACGATCCCGTAGATGAGCGGCCCCTCGACCTTGGGCATCACCGGGCTGTCGTAGCTGACCGCGGTGTAGGTCTCAAGGGTGCCTTTGGGTTCGATCTCCACCCACTCCTTGATCTGTACCATGCAGACGGGGCAGTTTTTTCTCGGGGGAAGAAAGACGGTCCCACAATCGGGGCATCTGGTCCCCCAGATCTTCTGGTTGTCCCTCAGCTCGGCGAAGAACCTGCTTCCGGTTTCCCCCACCGACCAGTTGTACGGCATCTTGATATGGCCGTTATAGATGATGTTGACTTCTGAACCGCTCATTGTTTACCTCCTTACTGCAGCTCCATTCGTTTTGGTTGGTCTATTTCTTCAAAATGTTGCGCGCGATGATGTCCTTCTGGATCTCCGAGGTTCCACCGCCCACCTCGGTAAGCTTGGCGTCCCGGAAGTTCCGCTCTACCGCGTACTCCTTCATCAGGCCGTACCCTCCGTGGATCTGGACGGCTTCGGTGACGTTCCTCATGATCGCCTGGGACAGGTACAGCTTGGCTATCGAGGCCTCGGTGTCCGACCACCGGTTCAGGTCCTTCAGGTACGCGGCCCGGTAGACCAGCAGGGCCGTCGCGTCGATGTCCAGTTTCATCATCGCCAGCTTGTGCCTGATGGCCTGGAACTCGCAGATCGGTTTCTTGAACTGGACCCTCTGCCGGGAGTACTCGATAGAGAGTTCCAGGCTGTACTCCATGGTCCCCAGCCAGAACCCCATCTGGACCACCCTTTCCCATTCCAGAGCCCCCTGGCCAACCTTGGTGAAACCTTCGCCCTCGCTCGCGATGATGTTCCCCACCGGGACCAGGCAGTCCTCGAAGATCAGTTCCGAGGTGGGGGACGCCCGGTTGCCCATCTTCTCGAGTTTCTTGCCCACCGCGAAGCCAGGGAAGTCCTTCTCGACTATGAAGGCGCTGACCCCTCTGGAACCTTTGGAGTTCTTGTCGGTCCTCGCCATGACGATGAATACCGTGCCGGTGGGGCCGTTGGTTATAAACATCTTGGTGCCGTTCAATACATAGTGGTCTCCCCGCCTCTCCGCCCGGGTCTGGAGGGCTCCGGCGTCCGACCCCGCACCCGGCTCGGTCAGGCCCATGCCCCCGATCCACTCGCCAGTAGCCATCCGGGGCAGGTATTTCTGCTTCTGCGCCTCGGTCCCGAAAAGGACTATCGGCATGTTGGCGATGGTGATGTGCGCTCCCAGCGAAAGGTTGGTGCCGGTGTCGCCGCCTCCCCGCCCCAGCCCCTGCAGGCAGAGGCACGAGTCCAGGGCTCCCATTCCGCTTCCGCCGTACTGTTCCGGGATGGTAAGACCTGGTAGGCCGAGTTCTCCCATCTTACCCCAGAGTTCCATGGAAAACTTGGAGTCCCGGTCGAGTTCATAGGCCAGGGGGGCCATTTCCTTGCGGGCAAAATTCTCCATGTTCCTTATCAGGTCTTGCTGGTAATCCGACAAACTGAAATCCATGCCTTCTGTCATCCCTTTCCTAGGTCATTGAGGTATTATCCCGAGTCTTCACCTCCGTGTCGAGTACATAAAGTCCATTTCTTAATGAAAACTAGGCGCTTTTCTTGGGAGGGATCACCTTGGCCCAGCCGATGATGACCCCGGAGCTGTCCTGATTGGTAAATGTAAATTGGACCGTGGCCAGGTTCTGCTCCACGTCTTTCTCGATCAGCTTGCCGGTACAGGTGATGGTGTCCCCGGGATAGACCGGCGCCAGGTACTTGTACCTCATCTCCTGGACCAAGGTGCCCAGTCCCGGCAGGCTGTTATCCAGTATGGTAGGGGCCAGCGCGGCTGCTACACCGCCGTGGGCGATCCTCCTCCCGAACCGGGTCCTGCTGGTGTAAACCTCGTCCATGTGCATCGAGTTGAAGTCCCCGGTAAAGGCGGCGAACATCGCTATGTCTACCTCGGTGATGGTCTTGGAAAAGCTGGCCTCCTCGCCTATCACCAGTTCCTCCATGGTCTTTCCTGGCTTCATGCATAACCCCCCCAAATAAATAGACTCCGATAATACCCTTTATTTTTTAGCCGCGGCGCTTCGGGGGCATCATCCGGGCGCCTCCGGTCATCACCACTACCCCGTTCTGATTGGTCATGGTAAAGCCGATCTCCACCACGTTCCTGGCTTCGTCCTTCTCGACCAGTTCCCCGGTGCAGGTGACGGTGTCTCCGATATAGACCGGTTGGTGGTGGCGGGTCCAGCTCTCCAGGGCAAGGGAACCGAGGCCCGGCAGATGCATCCCCAGTATCGGGGCCATCAATCCGCCCGGGACTCCCCAAGGGGCGATCCGGGCCCCGTAAGAGGTGCCTTTGGCGTAAGCCTGGTCGACGTATGCCGGGCTGAAGTTCCCGCTGATGGCGCTGTAGAAAGCGATATCGGCTTCCGTTACCGTCTTGCTGACCTGTGCCTTATCCCCCAGGGTCAGTTCCTGAATGGTCCTGCCGCTCACTTATAACCCTCCCCGAATACAATTGTTCGGTAATTTCAAAGTAGCAAGATGCATGCCAGTACGTGGATCCCAATGCGGCCGCGGTTTTAGCGGTACTGCGACCCGGGTTTAGTACGATTTTGGTACTAAGTTCCTCGGTTGTACAATCCTCGTTGTTCTTAATCCCTTTAATAAAAAGAGATGGGACTGAATCCCATCTCTGTTCAAGAAAGCCTTAGGCCAGGCTGTGACGCTTTTAAAGTAAGTAACAGCGGATGATTGGACCAGGGGGCTACCTCCCGGTAAATCTGGGCCGCCGCTTCTCGATAAAGGCGGCTATCCCCTCTTTATTGTCCTCGCTGGCGAAACATATCCCCTCGAACGCGGCCTCCATTTTCAGTCCTCCATCCAGCGGCATCTCCATCCCCTCCAGGACCGCCTGCTTCGCCATGGTCATGGCGAACGGGCTGTTCTTCATCAGTCTTTTGGCCATCTGCAAGGCCTGGTCCATCAGCTGCTCCCCGGGCACCACTTCGTTTACCAGGCCCAGGCGGTGCGCCTCGGCCGCAGAGATTGGCTCTCCCAGCAGGGCGAACTGCATGGCCGCCTTTTTCCCGACCGCCCGGGTGATGCGCTGGGTGCCGCCCCACCCGGGGATCAGCCCGAGCTTGACCTCGGGAAGGCCAAAAACCGCTTGCTCGGACGCCACGCAGAGGTCGCAGGCCAGCATGATCTCCATCCCGCCTCCCATTGCCGCACCGTTCACCGCGGCAATGACCGGTTTGGGGAGGGTCTCGATCAGACTGGTTATCTCCTGCCCCTTAAGGGCGTCCCTGTTGACTGTCACCGGGGCGACGAGCCCCCCTGCCATCTCACCGATCTCGGCGCCCGCTATAAAGGCCTTGTCGCCAGCCCCGGTGATGATAACCACCTTTATCTCCTCCCGGTCCCGGACCCGGCGCAGGACCTCCAGCAGTTCCCGCCGCGCCACAGCGCTCATCGAGTTCATCTTGTGCGGTCGGTTCACAGTTATAACCGCAACCCCTTCAGATTCCGAAAGCAGCAGTTCCTCGAAAGCCAAGCACTCTCCCTCCTGACACTGTCACATTTACACCAACGCATCGGCTTTTTCCGGCCTAATTCTTTAGGCTTAGAATCTCCCGGGCCTCGTCCGGGGTGGCCGGCTCGAACTCCAGCTCTCTCATGATGCGCACCATCTTCTCCACCAGTTGGGCGTTGTTCTTGGCCAGCACGCCCTTACTCAGCATGATGTTGTCCTCCAGCCCGACCCGGACGTGGCTGCCTAAAAGCAGGCCCTGGGTGCAGGCGGGGAATTCGGTCTTGCCAGCCCCGAAGACCGACCACTGGTAGTTCCCTTTTCCTATGAGCCGGTCAGCGGTCTGGTGCAGGTTCATTATGTCGTAGGAGGTGGAGCCGATGCCCCCCAGGATGCCGGTGCAGAACTGCAGGTAGACCGGGGTCCTGACATAGCCTTTGTCGATTAAGAATTTCAGATTGTACAGGTGCCCCACGTCATAGACCTCGAACTCGGGCTTGGTCCCGTTTTCGTACATGATCCGGGTGAATTCCTGCAGGTCGGCGAAGGTGTTCTTGAAGATGAACCCGCTCTTGAACAGCTCCAGGAAGTCGTGTTCCCACTGGTGCTTGAAGTTGCTGTATTTCTCCATGATGGCGAAGATCCCCCAGTTGATGGAGCCGGCGTTGCAGGAGGCCAGTTCGGGTTTGAACCGGGGCACCACAGCCACCCTCTGCTCCACGGTATCCGTCGCCCCGCCGCCGGTGGTGAGGCAGATGATTACGTCCCGGTTCTTGGCCCGGATCAAGCCGATGATCTCCTCGAACAGGTCCAGCCTCGGCGAAGGCTGCCCGGTCTGCGGGTCGCGGGCGTGGAGGTGCACCGCCGCCGCACCCGCGCTGGCCGCGTCCAGGGCGTTCTGGGCGATCTCTAACGGGGTGATGGGCAGGTACTCCGACATGGTGGGGAAATTGACCGCGCCGGTGACCGCGCAGGATATGATTCTCTTGTTCTTCATCTCGATGCCCCCTATAAGCCTTGAGTTCAGTCTTACCGGTTGTCTTACACGCTGATCATCATGGCCTCGCCCTGGGAGAGGCCGCCGCAGATGGAGGCGATCCCCCGGCCGCCGCCGCGCCGCATCAGTTCGTACATCATGGTCATGACGATGCGGGCCCCGCTGGCTCCCACCGGGTGTCCCAGCGCGATCGCGCCGCCGTTGACGTTGGTCTTTGCGAGCAGCTGCTGCCACTTCACCGGGTCGTCGTTGGCCATCATCTTGGTGGAGACCAGGGTTACCGCCGCGAAGGCCTCGTTGATCTCGATCAGGTCCATCTGGTCGATGGTGGTTCCCATCCGGTTCAGCATCTTGTCCATCGCCTGGGCGGGAACGCACGCCATGTAGAAGGGCTTGCCGGCCACCGCCTGCACCGCCTCGATGGTGGCCATCGGGGTTAGGCCGAACTCCTTGGCCTTCTGGCGGGACATCATAACCACGGCGGAGGCTCCCGAGTTCATCCCCGGGGCGTTGCCGGCAGTGATGGTAGGGTTGCCGTAGATGGTCTTCAGGGCCGCCATCTTTTCCAGCGAGATGTTGTCGCGAGGAGCCTCGTCCTTTTCCAGCACGATCGGGCCGCCCTTTTTCTGGGGAAGCTCCAGCCGCATCAACTCTTCGCCGATCTTGTACTTGCCCTCCGCGAAGGCCTGGAAGTATTTCTGGTGGCTGTTTACCGACCACTCGTCCTGGACCTCCCGGGACACGCCGTACTCCACCGCCACGTGTCCGGCGTCGGTCGCCACCGGAGCGAAGCCGCGGCGGCCGTAGCCTAGTTCGTAGAGCATGTCCTCCAGTTCAATGGGGCCCAGACGGACTCCCCAGCGGGCCTTGGCGGCCTGGGCGATCAGCGGCACGTTGCCCATGTTCTCTCCGCCCGAGGCCACTACCACCTCGGCGTCACCCGACTTGATGGCCCGGAAGCCGAGCCGCATGGCGGTCATGGAGGAGCAGCAGGCCCGGTCGATGGTCAGGGACACGTTCTCTTCCGGGTATCCAGCTCCCAGGGTGACCTGGCGGGCCGGGACGTTGGTCAGGATGGCGTACTCGGCGGGGATACAGGTCCCGTAGTAAACCTCGTCAACGAACTTGGGGTCCAGGTCGATCCTCTTGACTACCTCTTTTAACGCCTCCTGGGCGATATCGAAGCTCGGGGTGGTTTTAAGCACCCCGTCGAACTTCCCGAAGGGGGTCCTCACCGCACTGACTATGACCACGTCGTTGTCGTTCATCGTTGTTCTCCTTTCTGATTATGGCTTTACAGTCAAGCTGTTCTTTAGCTCTCTTCGGTTGACTGCGACACCTCCCTTGGAATTGCTATTTCGTCAATAAAGTCAGATGAGCAAATTTCATGCCATTCGTGGGATGGCCGTTTTTGGCTGCAAAAAAATCAAGAAAAAAACCCCGGGGAGTTTTCTCTCCACGGGGTTATCCAGGGTTTGCCTGAATGATTCGCCTTTTCGGGGGATGTACCAAAATTGCCGTACTTTAATGCGGTTAGTACCATTTTCGTACTAACAAGCGGTTTCCCTTTAAACCGGTTTCTGGGGCCTGACCCACCAGTCCTTATCCCGGTAAGGAGCCTGCATCTCCTTTATCCGCTTCCTCTTGCTCATAAACTCTTCTTTCCGATCCATCAGCCACTCCCCGTGGTGATCTGCCCCTTCCCGGGTAAACTTGTGCTGGCCTAGATCCGGGAATTCCAGGGTATTGTCCGATCGTATACGGCCTCTGGTATTGCACAAGGGGCATTCGATCCCCCCGTCGGGTAAAAAACGGAACAGGTCTGCCCCGCATACGGCACACTCCCAGGGCCGCTTTGGAAGCTCCTCCGCTTCAAAAATCCGCTTCCCCAGTTCCCTGGCGCGGCTGAGGTTCTCTTCATTTACCAGGCACTCCCCCGGCAGGGCGGCGTGGACCATCCAGCGGTCTATAAGCTTCATCTGAAGCACCCGCGGCAGAACCAGCGCCGCTGTCCGGCTGTAACCGGTATAGCTGTCCTTGCCGTAAGGGATAACCAGGACACAGGGTTTTCCCCGGGTGTGTTTCACGTAGCTGTTCGCCCCGAGCATCCGGTCGGTCAGCATCTTGAGGCTGCCGTGTAGACCCATGATGTAGATGGGCACCCCTATGACGAGGGCATCCGCCTCTTTTATCCTTTCTATCACAAAGTTGAAACCATCCTTGATCACGCAGGGCGTATCCGGTTTAAGGCACCGGTAGCAGGCCCGGCAGGGCTTGAGGTCGATTTCCGTAAGCCTTATCAGTTCGAGTTCACACGGTCCCGGTACACTCCCCATTATCTCTTTCAGAAGTATTTCTGAGTTCCCGAGCCTTCGCTCCGAAACCACCAACCCTAAAACCTTCTTCATCGCTTATCCCCTTTCCCCTGATTACAGTCACCAGCAGCCGGTCAAAAAACTTTTTACGCAAGAACTGTTCCATAGTCATCAGTACCACTCGAAGGGGATGACGCTTCCCGATGGCATGATTCTTGCTTTTTTAAGATATAAACAGCGGAAGGAGGGGCGCCGATGACCTGGAACAACATCAAGCTGGAACAGGACGGTGAACTGGGAGTAGTGACCATCGACCGGCCGCAGGCCTTGAACTCACTTAACGAAGAGGTTCTGATCGAACTCGAACAGGCGCTCGGGGAAGTGGACAAAAGCGAGGGGATCAAGGTGGTCATCCTGACCGGGGCCGGGAACAAGGCCTTTGTGGCGGGGGGAGACATACTGCATATGAAAGACCTGACCCCCGCGGAGGCCAAGTCGTTCGCCCTCCTGGGGCAGCGGGTGACGGTCAAGGTGGAAACCCTCGGAAAGCCGGTCATAGCGGCCATCAACGGGTATGCCCTGGGCGGGGGCTGCGAACTCGCCATGGCCTGTGATATACGTATCGCCTCCACCAAGTGTGTCATCGGACTGCCGGAGGTTACCTTGGGCATCTTCCCGGGGTTCGGCGGCACCCAGAGGCTGTCCCGCCTGGTAGGCAAAGGACGGGCCAAGGAGCTGACCTTTACCGCGCTGCCGGTCAATGCCGAAGAGGCTTACCGCATCGGCCTGGTCAATAAGGTGGTCGAAGAAGACCAACTTATGGAGGAAACCAAGAAGATGGCCAGGCAGATAGCCTCCCGGGGCACTATCGCGGTCAGGCTGGCCAAGGAGTCTATCAATGAGGGTATCGAGATGGACCTGCACCATGCCCTGATCCACGAGGCCAACATCTTCTCCCTGTGTTTCTCTACCGAGGAACAAAAAGAAGGTATGACCGCTTTCGCTGAGAAGCGGCCGGCAAAATTCACCGGCCGGTAAAGAACTGATTATTCCACAACCCCTTCCAGTAAAGGGGTTGTGGTTGCCCAGCAACGGACCACCGTGGCAAAAAGTACGATTATTGCAACCCGCTGTTCGTTTTTTGTACCGATTTACTAGAAGGTTCCTTTTTAGACAGGTGAAATCGAAACTCGATCTTGTCTATAGTATGTATGTTGACCGCCGCACCGCTTACCGGGAGCCTCAGCCAGACCCCGACGATGTCCCCGCAACCGCTGAGCCCGGGTAACACTATCCCATAAACGCCTTTTGTCTCGCCATATTCGGTTATCGGCCATAAGCAGCCCTTGATTATCTCACCATATCCTTCATAATTTAAGGAGGCCACCACAGTCTTTTTTTCTAAGATACACTTTTCAATTAAACCACCTTTAAAAAAAGGCCTTCCGCTTCCCATCCTTTCCGCGTCTGCTCCATACCGGCTTATATAAGTATATTTCTCCTTGTCAGTGGTAAAACAGATACAGCTTTTTTTATGTGCTTCAATCAGGGAGTCCAGGTAAACTCTGATAAATTCAGTGCTTTGTTTCAATTATCAACGCCTCCCGGTCATAGAGTTTATGGACTGCAAAGTACATTTTATTGATAAAACCCTTAAAGCTGGTTTTTACCGCCTCATGGGCAGTCAAAGAGTTAAAGGAGGCCTGGTTTTGATAATCCTTGACGGCAACATGGTAAATTTTAGCAATAATCATGCCAGAAAAGATTCGTGATTGTCTGGGAGCTGTCCACGCCTTTCTAACCAATATAGCTTCTTAAGGGCAAAAAAAAATGACCCGGTCATCCCGGAAATCAAACCATGGCTTCACGGTCGCTATCTCTATAAAACTCTTTTCTACTTATCTAGTTCTGCTTTAAAGGAAGATATTCTTTCTGCTGCTATCCGGTACACCTCATCCTTATCTCTGGGACCGATGGCTATTACTTCTAGCCTAATAACCCCATTTTCAAGCTTCTTTGGTCGGTACACAATCCGAATTCCCATCTGTTTTGGTTTAATCTTCGCGAAACCGGTCAAAGGGCTTTGAAGCGGTTCGCCATGGCCATCAGGTTTCAATAATGGGTTTTTCTCAACTGCCGGTTTAATAATCAATGCGAGTATGTCTCGGCGCTGGTTTTTCTGAAAACTTTTAAAGTCCCTGAATGAATTCTCTGTAAAACACACTTTCCTGCCGTTTTTTCGTAAGAATTCATTTAACTGGTCGATTTCCGAATCCTTCATTATTAATCCTCTGTCTCTACTTCAGACACTCGCTTTAAGATATCGGTATAACTGATTTCCTCATCTGCGAGTACAACGGATAAAGGTATATCGGCAATGTCGCGCTGACGGTCAACGGCAGTTTTGTACATTTGGAGTTCTATAGCTTCCTCGACAATCTCTTTATAACTTAACAGTTCTTCGAAAAAATCAAAATCAGTTAACACCGCCATTGCATTTTTCTTTTTATGGTTTTGGATAATGTACACATCAGAACTAGACCCTTCGGCATAGCTGTCCAGAATCTGATTCAACTTCTTGTTCCTAGTCAAATCTGTAACTCCAATTACATTCTTTTTTAAAAACCTCATTGCCGAAGTAGTGATTTTCCCTTTTATAGGGTGATTTATTTTGATAATCATCTCCAACACCTCTATTATCTATCATTATATGCCAAAACAAATAAAAGTACACAATTTTATGTACATTTAATAGCGCAATTGTATGAACAGCGGTTTTAATTGTGCTTCATATTTTATATCTGCTGGTAAATATTGAAGTCCCAGCTGCAATTCTTGTTTGTTCTACCAGCACGTATATTGTAGTAAAAGATAGTCTGAAGGAGGGACAGGTGAATGTCACAGGTTTCATTTCTTGATGCGATCGAACTTTTTAACGAAGCGCTGAAACCGGTAGGTGAAAGAATCCGTCTTTATAAAACGAATACCGAGCTGTATCCCCATAATTTGTCACACCAGGAAAGGCAGGAAATCGAACTCCTCCATTATGAATTGACCACCCTTCTGTATCGGCTGCGCTATGGAGAACTGGATGAAAGACTCAAGCGACAGGATATCAACTTCGACCAGCACGCGAAAGAATCAAACGAAATAAGAGAAACCCGGGACCCCTACGTGATTATTTAGAAAGCAAATGAAGCATCACGACTATTACGCAGCTATCAGCGGCTGCGTTTTTCATTTCGCCGAATGATATTTCCATTACCTGGAATACTATTCATATATGAGGAGTGGATAAGGCACCATGACCTTGCTGGACTTTGTCATCCGTTTATCACTAGCGTTTCTCTCGGGCGCGCTTATCGGGTTGGAGAGGCAGTGGCGGCACCGGATGGCCGGTTTGCGGACCAATGCCCTCGTGGCTACCGGGGCGGCTTTGTTCGTCATGATATCTTTTAAGGTCACTGGCGAACCGAGCATAACCAGGATTGCAGCGCAGGTGGTATCAGGGGTGGGCTTTCTCGGGGCGGGAGTCATCATGCGCGACGGGCTGAACATCCGTGGTCTGAGCACAGCGGCGACACTCTGGTGTTCGGCGGCGATCGGGAGTTTATCCGGGGCGGGGTTTCTGATTGAATCGCTGATCGGCTCGGCGATGGTTTTATTCGCGAATATCGCTCTGCGGCCGTTCTCGCGTGTATTAAGCAGAACCCCGGAGAAACTGGTGGAGGAAGAGATAAGCTATGCGGTTAGAGTCATCTGTAAAACGGAAAACGGGGCCCAGATACGCTCGCTTCTGCTGCAGCTGGCTAATGAAGAGAACCTGGTCCCTTTGCGCCTGCATAGTGAAACCGGAGAAAACGCCAGTATTTCCATTGAAATCCGCCTGTCGAGTATCGGGCGTTCTGACGCGGCAGTGGAAAAAATCGTCAGCCGCGTAAGTCTGGAAACCAGGGTAATGGCAATAAGCTGGCAGGTTGTTCCGTAGAATCTCGCCTATTATTTTGGCTTATCATTCGATTCGCGCACCCATTGGCAGTGATCAATTCGGCTGAGGATTCCAGATGATAAAAGAATGGCACTCCAATCCATTATACCAAGCGGACTTGTCTTAAGTATCACCCTTAAACCGGGCAGATAGATCGCTCCCAGCAGCAGACCGCTGGACAGGGCGACCGCCGGCAGCAGGTACCGATTATGCCCCAGTCTCACGTCGTCAGTGGCTTTATTTTCCGCACGGCAGTCAAAGACATGGAACATCTGGCTGGCCACCAGGTTGGCGAAGGCCATGGTTTTTGCCTTGGCCAGGTTGCCGGGGTTCAACAGGTAGGTGCCGGTAAAAACCCCCAGGGTGGTGGCCCCAATTCCCATCCCCCGGGTAACGATTTTCTGGCCTAGACCCTGGCCGAATATACTTTTGTTTGGCTGGCTGGGGGGCAGACTCATTCCATCCGGGTTCGGCGGTTCCATCCCCAGGGCCAGGGCCGGTATACCCTCGGTAACCAGGTTTACCCATAGGATATGCCCCGGTTCCAATGGAATCGGCAGATTCAGCAGGGCGGCGGAAGAAACGGCCGCCACTTCTCCCAGGTTACCGGCCAGCACGTAGCGGATGAATTTTCTGATGTTTGATTTGATGGCCCGACCCTCTTCCACAGCCGCCACAATAGTGGCGAAAGAGTCGTCCGTCAGGGTGATGCAGGACGCCTCGCGGGTAACGTCAGTACCTAAGCGCCCCATGGCTATTCCTATGTCCGCTTCCTTAACCGCCGGGGCGTCATTTACCCCGTCACCGGTCATGGCCACCACATAGCCCTTCTTCTTGAAGGCCCGTACGATCCTGAGTTTTTGCAGCGGTGAGGCGCGGTAAATCACGTCGATCTGATCTATCTCCTCTTCCATCTGCCGGTCGCTCATCTCTTCAATCTCTATACCGCTGAGCACCTTTCCGCCATTCAGGATGTTCAGTTTTTTAGCGACAGCCACAGCCGTGTTGCAGTGATCTCCCGTGATCATGTTCACCTTTATCCCCGCCCGCTGGCATCTGGCTACCGCGGACTGGACATCCGGCCGGGGGGGATCGATCATCCCCATCAATCCCGCGAAGGTAAGGCCCTGGAAAAGATCGTCCTCGTCAAAAGGCGGGTCCTGCTTCTCCAGGGCTTTGAAAGCAACCGCCACCACCCTTAGAGCGTCCCTGGTCATTTTCTCATTGGCGCTCGCTACCTGGTTCCGGTGTTTGGGGGTGAGGGCCGGTTCCGACTCCCGGGTAGAGATAGTGCTGCACAGCGACAGGACTTCATCGGGTGCGCCTTTTACAAAAACCATCCGCTCCTGCTCCTCGTTCTCCACCACCACCGCCATCAACCGTTTAAGGGGGTCGAAAGGTATTTCCTGAATCCGCCGGTAGCTGTTCGCTTCGTTTTTGGATATACCCGCCTTGGCGGCTGCCACCAGCAGCGCCGCTTCCGTCGGATCCCCCTGGATCTCCCAGGTATTGGCCGCATGATTGTGGTACAGGTTGGCATTGTTGCACAAGACTCCGCCCATCAGGGTAGTAATGAGCACCTCGTTCTCACCCGGGCTTACTTCCTTCCCCTCCAGATAGAAGGCTCCGTGCGGCGCAAACCCGGTGCCGCCTATCTGGTAAAAAGAGTGGTCGGTATAAATGGTGGTAACCGTCATTTCGTTGGTCGTCAGGGTGCCGGTTTTGTCCGAACAGATGACCGTGGCGTAGGCGAGGGTTTCAACTGCCGGGAGTCTCCTCACGATGGCGTTGCGCCTGACCATCCGCTGCACCCCGAAGGCCATGGAGATGGTGACAATAGCCGGCAGCCCCTCGGGAATCGCTCCCACCGCCAGGCTGACCCCGGTTCTCAGCATATCGTAAACCGATTTCCCCCGGGCGATCCCCCCCAGGGTAATCAAGCCGCAGGTGCCGATACAGAGCAGCGATAGATCGCGGGACAGCCGGTTAAGCTGTTTCTGCAGCGGAGTAGTCTCCGCTTCCACCTCCTCCAGCATCAAGGCTATCTTTCCCATCTCGGTCGAGCTCCCGGTGGCCACCACCACCGCCTTGGCCCGACCCCTGGTTACCAGAGACCCCATGAAGACCATGTTGTCCTGCTCGGCCACCCCCAGGTGTCCGTTCTGGCAGATTCCGCTGTGTTTCCCTACCGGGGTCGACTCTCCGGTGAGCGAGGACTCCTCCACCTCAAAACAGCTGGTGCCTATCAATCGGCTGTCAGCCGGTACCAGGCATCCCGCCTCGAGTATAATAATATCGCCCGGGACCAGCAGGCTGGCTGCCATCTTCTGTTCACGCCCGTCACGGATTACTACAGCTTCCGGGGCGGCCAGCTTTTTAAGCGCGGCTAAAGACTCCTCGGCGCGATGCTCCTGGATGGCCCCCACTACCGCCTCCAGGATAACGATAAGCAGGATGCTGATCCCGTCTGTAAACTCGCCCAGGATAAAAGAGACCGCACCCGCTCCCAGCAGAAGCTTGGTGACCAGGTTTTGGAACTGCCCAAAAAATAAGGAACCCGCTGAGGGCTTCAGGGGCTCCAGCAGCCGGTTAGGCCCAAAAAAACTAAAACGTAGCCGGCCTTCTTTACGTGAAAGGCCATTCTCCTGGTGTGTCTGCAGGGAGTTGATTACTTCTTCCGGCGCCATCTCAAACCACATCCGGCTTAGCGCTTTGCGGGCAATGCTTATCGGGCTGATGCCCTGCAGACCGGGCACTAACCGGTTGGAGGGATCGAAAGAGCTGTTCCCCGGCCTTTTACCCGGTCCGCGGGATACGACGGTTTTTGGTCTTTTCCGGACTGTGGTACGGATGGCCGGCTTTCGGCCATTGGGCCCCGGCCTCCGCCGGTTCCCGCCCCCCCGGCGGACATCCGTTTCTAACAGCCGGGCTGAGTTGAACAGAACCGCCAGGTTGCTGATGCTGCTGAAAACCGTCACGGCCAGCGGATTGACATAAGCCCCCACCGACAGGGCCATTCCGAACAAGTTGGAGCCTACGGCTATTATCAAGTTCTGCCGGGCGACTTCCGAGCTGATCTTGGCGATATGGATCGCGTCGTTGAGCCGGGACAGGTTCGCCCCGATTATGACCACCTGCGCGGCTTCGAGGGTCAACGCCTCTCGGTTGGTGCTCAAGGCGACCCCTACATCCGCGGCGCGAAACGCCGGCAGGTCGTTTATCCCGTCTCCCACGACGGATACGATCTTTCCCGACCTCTGCAGCCGGGTCACGACCTCGGCCTTGTCTTTGGGCAGGAGTTCGCCCCAGACCTGGGTAACACCGAGTTCGCGTCCCAGGTTGTCCGCCGCTTCCTGAGCGTCCCCGGTCAGAATCCCGATCTGCTCGACCCCCTGGGAGCGGAGGTCCTGGATAATCTTCATACCGTTCGAACGCACGATGTCTTTCAGCCCGATGAGACCGATAAGTCTATTATCCACCGCCACATAGGTAACCGAATGGCCGGTCAGGAGCAGCCGTTTCGCCTTGAAAGCCGCTTTCCTCAGGTCAACCTTTTCCGCCGCCAGGAGATGGCGGTTGCCTACCAGGACCAGCTTCCCATTGACCACTCCACTTACACCCTGGCCCAGCATCACCCTTTGTTTTCCCTTCGAAGCCGCTTTTACTTCCAAGGCCTGCGCCCGCCGCACCAGCGACCGGGCCACCGGGTGGCTGAGGTTGTGCTCACATGCCGCCGCCAGGCTGATGACATCTTCCGTCGTATACCGATCATCCAGGGAAATGACGGATTCCACCTTGGGTTGGCCGAAGGTGAGGGTTCCGGTTTTATCCAGCAGGACCGCGTCGCATTCGGTCAAAATCTCCAGCGCCTGCAGGTCCTTGACCAGGATGCCCCGGCGGGCGGCGTTGGCCAATCCCGCCCGGTAGGCGGAGGAAACCGATATGCTCGCCGCGGAAGGGCTGGAGGCCAGTAGAATAGCCAGGCTGCGCCCGAGGTCGCGCCAGATCAAATACGCGCCCGTCGAGGCGAGCAGGGCTATCAGAGATATTCTTTCGGCGTAGTTTTTGACCGCCTGGCGGGTGCGGGTGGTACGGCTCGACCGCTGGATAATCTCATCGATCTGCCGCTCTAAAATCGAATCCATTTCCGGTCTGGAGATTACCGTAATCTCTCCGTGTTTAACCCGGGAACCAGCCAGCACCCCTGCTCCGGCAGCCTTGATGACCGGCATGGCGCTGCCGGTGACCGCTGATTCGTCGACCACCGCCGTCCCGGATAAGACCTCCCCGCTCTTCGGAACCCGCTGGCCCTGCGCTACCACAAAGTAGTCAGCGGTGATATCGGGTCCCTCGACCTTCCTGCCCTCCCTCCGCTGGGCCCCGGAGATTATCCTCCTGATGGTGTCCCGGGATTTCTTCAGGGTGAGGGCCTGCAGATATGCACCCAGGCTGTTGAACCACAGGACCGTAAGGCCCAGCAGGCTCTGCCGCAGGGCCAGCAGAGCAAAACCCGTCACCCCAAGCAAAAGGTCATGGTTGATGCTCAGCTTTTTCGAGGCGTATCCAAACCCGCTCCGGAGGAAAGGGTAGGTTGAAACGAGGGTGGCGGCGGCATTCAAGTTAAACAGGGCTGGCGATGCGGCGAATCTCGAAGGCCCCATCACAGATCGCTGCAGGGCCAGAAAACCCAGCACCCCCCGGTGCCGACCACGTTGAGGGTCTGCCATTTTAGGTCTATGTCCTCGGGCTCGATGATTCGCCGCTTCGGCTGACCGGCAGGCCGGGTTTTGGTCCCGAGTTTTGGCCTCATTGCGTTAAGGTCGCTGATGACCGATTCCAGCGTACGTTTTGACGGTTCGTGCACCACCAGGATCCTGCCGGTCAGGGGGTTTGCCGCGACAAGCCGGACGTTGGCAAGCACCGCGATGTGGTCCTCGATAATCTGGGCGGCGGCTGGATTGCCCCGAAGTTCTGGGATGATCAAACGTAAACGGCCGGGAACATAGTGGTATCGCCACTTCTTGAAACCAGAAGCCAAACTCGACACCTCGCTGCTGATGGTCCAACACCTGCTTAATGATAAAAATTGTCTCCGTTTGGCCTGATAATATTCCTAAAAAAGCCGGTAAATCTGACTGAAAACTCATTGAGCGCGCTTACCCGGCCTTGTAAAGCCCCTTTTCCCGGAAGCAAAAAACCGGCCGCTCTCCTGGTGAGCAGCGGCCGGTCTGCCGCGTCCGCATGGAAATACTTACCTGGCGGACTAATTGCGTCTTAATCGGAAAAAGGATATCCCCGCCAAAAGATTGTGTCCCGATTCCCGGCTTTTCCGACGGATGTAGCCCCAGAAATCTCCCAGGAAGTCTTCCCACAACCAGGTCGCCTGTTTGTTGTGGGCGTCCTTCTGCTTTATTTCCACGGTCATATCCACGGCTTCTTTAAGCATCAGAAAAACCGCCTCGAGTTTATCGCGCAGGGCCTCAACGCTCAACCGATTCACTCCTTTGTCTGTGATTATTACCTCCCGCTCGGAGCTACCGGACCAGCCTCGCCTCCAAACCCGATTTCATCGTCGATGGTGTTTTTGGCCCTTTCAAACTGGGCCTCCGCCAGTATATCTTCCACATCCTCCTTCAGATTGGAGACGATACCCTGCACCTTTTCGGAGATTTCCATGGTCTCCTTCACCGCCCACTTGGTTATCGGCCTCATCGATTTAGCCACGGAG
Source organism: Bacillota bacterium (assembly GCA_013178275.1). Taxonomy (GTDB): domain Bacteria; phylum Bacillota; class Ch66; order Ch66; family Ch109; genus Ch109. The sequence continues at coordinate 98,696 of JABLWZ010000008.1, forward strand.
GGCAAAAACAGCATCGCCAGGACAGTCGCACCCACGCCCCATTTGAATCCGCGGCCTTCGCGGGAATTCATCAGTTGATTGAATCGGTAGCGCAGCGTGCCCCGCCTCTGCAGCTGCTGTATCGCGCGCAGCATCTCGTTGGGGGTATACCCCATCTCCTGGGCCTCTTCCATCATGTCCCTCGACAGCTCGCGGGTGTAAAAGCTCTGGGGATTCCGGCTCCAGTGATCCTGGTAAACCTGCTGCGCCCGCATTTCTGCCCGGACCTCATCCCGCATGGCGTCCAGCATCCGCCGGTCATAAGCGTCTATCCGGCCCGGCATCGTTCCCCATCTCATGTCCCTGGAGATTTCGTGTTTAAGATCCTGCTTCAGCCGCTCAATTTCCCGCTGGTCGTATCCTGGTTGCTCTTTCCAGCCTCGCCCGTACCCGTATTCAGGCTCCTCGCTGCGTCTCATCTCTTCCATTATTTCCCGCTTCAAGTTTTCCCGGGTCCGTGGGTCTATTAATGGCGGCGTTGGTTCCATCCGCCTCTCTGAGGCTCTTACGTTAATCAGCTCGGTTTTCAGCTCCTCTTTCAGGGCCTTCATCCGCGCCTCTTCGACCGGGTTTTCCATCTGCTCTTGATGCATTTTTACCACCTTCCATATAAAAAATTTGGGACTTAAGCATTTTTGACTATTCTTTCAAGAAAAACTTTCTATTATTCACATAGTTTTCCGCTGTATGCAAATTTTCTCTGTACTGTGTAAAAATTGAACCGCCGTTTAAGCTGGTCTGATACATAAATCACCAGGAAATGGACACTATCATGTTAATTACCGTTTTCGAGGTGAACCCTGCATGAAAGAGATCAGCGTGCTCCCGGGACGGGTAAGATTTCTGAACCCGGCGCTAAAGCACAACAAACCCCTGTCCAAGTACATCAACGTGTATATAGATCACCTCAGCGGCGTGAAACACAGCCGGGTAAACCACACCACCGCCACTATCCTGGTTGAGTATGATACGCGCAAGATCGACCGCCAGCTGCTCAAAAAAAACATTGCCGGTGCCGTATCCGCGGCGCTGAACCAACGGCCGCAAGACCTGAACCGGTACGGTCCGTACTACGAGACACTGGAGAAGAGCGACAAGGCCGCCCGGAGGTTGGTTATATTCGGATTGATCTACCTTTTCTTCAAGGTGAAGCAGTCTCTTTACGGCAAGTTTTCACTGGCTAAAAACGTCAAAGTCTTGCAGGTCGCCTCGGCGGTTACCATCGTTGGAGGCTACCCCCTGCTCAAGGGGCTGTATAGAAGGCTCGCCAGGAACGTTCCCAGCGATTCGGACATCCTTTTGAGCCTGACCGCTTTATCCCTGACCATTATGCGGGAGAGCGCGAAAGGCGTGTTCGTGCTGGTGCTGAAAGAGCTGAACGATTATATAAAACTCTCCGCCGAGGCCCAGTGTATGAGGCTGCTGAACCAGAGCCTCGGAAAGACAGCGGGTATGGCATGGAGAAGAATGGATGACAGCCGGGAAGAGCTGGTGGGCGCGGATACTCTTCAGGCGGGAGACCTGATCCGGGTTCACCCGGGAGAACTCGTGCCGGCAGACGGGAGGGTGATAGACGGCCGAGCTGTCATCAACAGCCTGTATTACACCGGGCAGCCGACTGTCAGTCGTATCGAGGACGGCCACCGGGTTCATGAAGGTATCGCCATAGTTTCCGGGGAACTGGTGGTCCGGGTGGATGGTGCCCCCGAAACCGGACTCAAGCCTGACATTACAACCGGGGAGATGGAGATTCAGGGCCGCGTAAACAGATACCAGGAGTTAATAACCCCCTTGTCGTTGGGGGCCGGGACCCTGAGCTACCTCCTCACCGGGAGCGTGTTAAGGGCGATGTCTGTCCTGCTGGTACTCACTCCCTCGGCAGTGGGGACCGCGTTGAGCACCGGGATCAAGAGCTATGTCTCGCTCCTGAACAAGCACCGAATCTACGTAAAGAACCCGAATACCATCGAGAAAGCCATCCGTACCGACAAACTGGTATTTGACAAGACCGGCACCTTGACCCATGGAATAATGAAGATAGCAGCCGTTGAGGTTTTCGACGCGGATTATACCCGGGCCGGGCTGCTGCGTCTCTGCGCCGCGTGTGAGGTAGACAATTACCACCCCATTTCGGTAACCCTGCAGGAAGAGGTAATGGAAGACTATGATGTCAGCAAGGTCGAAAGCTCGGTCCTGATCCCTTCCAAAGGGATCGCCGCCCAGTATGACGGCCGCAACGTGCTAATCGGAAGCAGGGCCCTGATGAAAGAGCATAACGTCAATCTTAAAAAATCGAGCGGCATTTACTCGGACTACGAAAAGCGGCTGCTCACCCCGGTGCTGGTCAGTATAGATGGGAAGCTGGCGGGGCTGATCGGGATGGAGGACGTGGTGAGGGACGGGGCGCTCCAGCTGATCCGCAGGCTAAAACAGATCGGCATAAAAGACATCTCGCTCCTGACCGGAGACGTTTATAAAAAGGCGAACCACCTCGCCTCCCAGCTCGGGATCGAATCGGTCTACGCCAGGCGCTCGTACAAGGACAAGCTCAAAGTTATTCGGGATAACAAGAAAAACAGCACGGTGATGATGGTCGGCGACGGGGTCAACGACGTGCTCGCCATGAGGAATGCCGACATCAGCGTGAGCTACGCTGATGCCTCGTGCGATAAGATAAAGATGAACTCCGACTGTATAATCTTTGAAGACGATATCACCAGGCTGGCGGACTTCATCTCTTTGTCCAGGAATTCCTATGCCGGCATCAGCCGGAGCATAGCCTTCTCCCAGCTTTACAACCTGTTCTTCGGAGCTTTGGCTGTGGCGGGAAGCTTCGACGCCTTTGCCGCAAAATCGTTGAACACCGTAAACTCCATCCTGGTCCTGCTGCTGAACAAGAGAATAGAATATCTCTCTCCAGATAAGCGGGAAAAGCGGAATGTATAAAAAAAAAGAGACTTGTGCGTCTCAACAAGGGAAAAGGGTAGATAGGAGGGCACATAACTTTTTAAATAATAGGTGAAGAACTACGAGGCCATTCTTTGCGCCTGGGACGCAGTAGCGTCAAGGGCCAGATAAGCCCTCTGGATTCGCTTTTTAAGCATTTTTTCCCGGTCTTCATACTGGGAATATATTTCTTCTATAACCTGTCGGGAAAGCTCCCGGTTTATCCCATGCCGTCCGTTCTCCAGCAGCCCTGCCAGGCGGGTGGAAATAGAATCCGCCAGCCTCTGCTGCTCGATCTTGACATCAAAGCCGAATGCGCTCAGCAGCCTTTCCTCGATATCCAGAATAAGAGCGGCTCCGGAATCCAAGGTCTGAGCCATCTGGCCCAAGGCGCCCGACCAGGCGGCCTTATTGGCTTCCAGGACCAGGGTTGATATCCGCAGGGTGCTGGCGGCCTCACTGCAATAACCCGCGAGCCATTGATCGTTGCTGGCGACCGCGGGAACAACTGTTTTAAGGCCGTCGCTGAACCCGTACCGTTTCAGCCGAATATTTATCTTATCAGTTATCCGCCGGCCAAGGCTCTCGACCGACTCCGCGGTAAAGGCCCGGCCGAGGAAGTCTTGGATGTACTGAAAGTTTTTAGTCCGGACAAACTCCCGAACGATTGACGGGATCTGCTTCTCTAAAGACTTAACATATTGATCCAGTTCCGCCCCGATCACCTCAAGACAGTCGTCAACCGCGCCTGAAGCCAAACGCTCGGTTTTGTACATCCGGGCTTTGTTTAGGCCGATTATTCCCTTAAGTCTTGTCTGACTGGATATCACTGCTGTCCTCCATGAGATTTTTTTGGATCTAGCTTATTGTATACCGGTTGTTTTAGGCCTGGATTAAATAATTGTTAAGATTATGTAACAACAGCAAGGAAACTATTAGCAAAAATAGGCTGCTTAAAAATCGAATACTATTTTAATGCTGGCGGCAAACTAATCAAAATCTTTAAGCGAGGTGAATTTCAATGTTGGACGAATTAGGAGTTGTCGCTTCCCATGTCTGGCGTCGAAATGCTCCCCTGGTTGCCGGTATCGGTTTAGCCATAGTGGCATTCAGCATGTTGAAAAAGCCCCTCCGTTCACTGGCGGTAGCTACTGCCCGCGGGGCGCTGGACGTTTCCGACCGTGTCACTTCAGCGGCCGGTTCGATAAAACAGGAGGTCTCCACTATTGTCGAAGAGGCCCGCGAAGAAGTAAAGGCGGATGCTGCCAAGCGAAAAGCGGTCGAAGTGGTGCCGGACAATGAACAGACACTAGCTATGGCGGACAACCATCATAACCAGGAGGCTTCGGAATCCGACCTTTAGAACAACATAAGGGCGGCATAGAATTCGACATAGATGTTCGAATTCTTTTGCCGGTTGGGCTGATTTTTTGACATTTTATCTTGCCAAACAAAATAAATACCCCGGTCAAGAAATATTAATAAAATATTAATCAACGCTTAATATAAAGATGATAAAATTTGACAAAATATGAGTTATAAATTACTCTTGTTTTTGTTTAGGGAGATGTTCTTTCATGACTATCCGTAAGCCTTTTTGCGTCGTTTCTTTAATCCTTTTGATGTTTTCCATGTTTTTTTCAGGTTGTTCGGGGAACAAAGAAGGTAACGCGAATCAAAATGAGGCGGGCAAACCAGTTTTTCTGAACGGTGCGGGGGCTTCCTTCCCGTATCCTTTATATTCGCGCTGGATACACGAGTACAGCAGGATCGAGAGCAATGTCACAATCAACTACCAGTCCATCGGCAGCGGTGCCGGCATCGAACAAATAAGCAAGCGGGTTATCGATTTCGGGGCGAGTGACGCTCCCATCAGCGATGAAAAGATTCAAACCATGCCCGGTGAAATAATACATATCCCTACTGCTGTTGGGGCGGTTGCGATAACTTACAATGTGCCGGGTCTGACCCAGACCCTGAATTTTACTCCAGAACTGCTGGCGAATATTTACCTGGGAAAGGTTACGCACTGGAACGATAAAGAACTGGCGGATATAAACCCGGGTGTAAACCTGCCCCACCGGGATATCCTGGTGGTCTTCAGGAGTGATGGCAGCGGCACCACCAATATTTTTACCGACTACCTCAGCCGGGTGAATCCCGCTTGGGAAAAGCAGGTCGGCATGGGGACTTCCGTTCAGTGGCCGAGGGGAGTCGGAGCGAAAGGGAGCGAGGGGATTACCCGCCAGGTTCAGTCGTCTATCGGCAGCATCGGGTATGTTGAACTGACCTATGCCCTGATGAACAAAATCCCGGTCGGGCGGGTCCAAAACATCTCCGGCCGCTTTGTTGAGCCGACCCTTCAAAGCACCAGCGCTGCCGCAGCTTCATACGCTGCCAGGATGCCTGACGATCTGCGGGTCAGTATAGTAAATACCCCGGGAGATGATACCTACCCGATCGCAGGGTATACTTATATACTCCTGTACCGGGAGCAGGACGACATCGCCAAAGGAAAGGCATTGGTAAATTTCTTGTGGTGGTCGACCCATGATGGAGAAAAAATCGCGACTGACCTCTCGTACGCGCCGCTTCCTCCGGAAGTCATAGCCAAAGTGGAAACGAGTTTAAAAAGCATAAGCTCTCAAGGGAAGAAGTTGCTTGATTAATGAATTATCAGAAGCTGCTGGTTATCGACCTAAAAGATAAGGTATTTGAGTGGGCCACCCGGATAGCTTCCCTGGCTATGATCCTTCTGATTTTTATCATGATCTTCAGCATAGGTTATAATGCCGCACCTTCTATAAGAGAATTCGGCTGGTCTTTTCTGACCTCCCGGGTCTGGAACCCGGTTCAGGGTGTATTCGGCGCACTCCCATACATCTTCGGCACCTTGGTTTCTACCGCGCTGGCCTTATTGCTGGCCGGTCCTTTAAGCCTCGCCGCCGCTATCTTCCTGGCAGAGTTCGCTCCAATCAGGATAAAGAATCTGCTGGGCTTTTTGATTGATGTTCTCGCAGCTATACCGAGCATTATCTACGGTCTTTGGGGCAATTTCGTCCTGGTCCCGGTGCTTATGAAAAGCTTCGAGCCCTGGCTGGGAAAAAATCTCGGATTCCTGCCTTTTTTTCAAGGTCCTCCTTATGGGGTCGGTATGTTGGCCGCCGGCATTGTCCTGGCGATCATGATTTCACCAGTAATCACCGTGCTGTGCCGGGAAGTGATCGGGATTGTACCCGGCTCCCAGCGGGAGGCCATGCTGGCCATGGGGGCGACTCGTTGGGAGGTAGTGAAGTACACGGTGCTTCCATACGCCCGCCAGGGAATTATAGGCGGCTTTGCTCTTGGACTGGGTAAGGCGATTGGGGAAACGCTGGCGGTAACCATGGTCATCGGCAACCGTCCGGAAATCTCCTGGTCGTTGTTCTCCCCATCCCACACCATGACCAGCGTAATCATCAACGAGTTCGCAGAAGCGATAAATCCCCTGCATACCGCGGCCTTGATTCATATCGCCCTGCTGCTCTTCCTGATAACCCTGATCATCAACATCATAGCCCGGGTAATGATTTACCGATTCAGGTGGAGAAAAGAATGGAGCTTCTAGCACTGAAAAACCGGCGCATGGCCTGGTCATGGTTGATCATCAGCCTCTGTACCCTGTGCACGCTGATTCTCCTGATCACCATGCTATTAATACTGGGGTATATCCTATTGGAGGGAATTCCCGGATTCACCTCCGAGTTTTTCACCCAGATGCCGGTCCCGGTGGGTCTTTCTGGCGGTGGAGTGGCTCATGCCATCGCCGGCAGCTGCCTGTTGATCGGTCTGGCGGTTCTGTTTGGCGTACCCTGGGGATTATTGGTCGGAATATTCTTGTCGGAATATGGCCAGCACTCGTTGTTTGGCAGCCTGGTAAGGTTCACCACCGACGTCTTATGCGGGATACCCAGTATTACCGCCGGGATATTTATATATACCCTGGTGGTCATCAACATGAATACTTTTTCAGCCCTGGCGGGGGGATTGGCTCTCGGCATAGTGATGATACCGATGGTGGCCCGCAACACCGAGAGCATCCTGCATTTGGTCCCGCAAAACATGCGTGAGGCCGCGATGGCCTTAGGGATACCCAACTACCGGATCATACTGTCGATCGTACTGCCAAACGCGTTCAGAGGAATCGGTGTCGGGGTCAGCCTGGCGCTGGCTGGTATTGTAGGCGACCCGGTACCGCTCTTTTTTACTTCCCTGAGCAATAACTATTGGTCTTTAAGTTTAAGTCAACCGATTGCTTCACTGCCGATGGAAATCTACCGATACTCCACAGCGCCTTTTATCGTCTGGCACAATTTAGCCCTCACTGGAGCGGTTGTGCTTATAGGATTGGCCTTGGTGCCGCTGTTGCTTGTTCGTTTTCTGCTTCCCGGTTACAGGATCAGGAGATAAAAAGATGGCTTACAAAATCGTTATCGAGGATCTGCAGGCATGGCATGGAAGTAAAAAGATCCTTAACGGTATCAACCTGCCGATCCACGCAAACATGGTAACCGCGATTATCGGCCCATCCGGCTGCGGAAAGACTACCCTGCTCCGGTGCCTGAACCGGATGCATGAGGTCCTGCCCAGTTCGAGAATACACGGGCGCATGCTTTTTGACGGCAGTGACATTTACCGCGAATTGAGCGCCATAGATATAAGACGAAAGATCGGCATGGTTTTCCAGGCCCCTAATATATTTCCCAACATGAATATATTTGAAAACGTCGCCGTCGGATTGAAGCTGAACGGAGAACGAAACCGGAAGAACCTGGGTGAAGTGGTTGAAAAAAGCCTGCGGCAGACCGGCCTCTGGGACGAGGTCAAGGACCGGCTTCGCCAGGATGCTTCGGGATTGTCCAGCGGCCAACTGCAGAGACTCTGTATAGGACGCGCGCTGGCCATTGAACCGGAGGTCCTGCTGCTGGACGAACCGTGTTCCTCGCTCGACCCCATCGCAACTATCCGGATCGAGGAACTGCTGAAAGAACTAAAACAAAGATACACGGTTATCATCGTTACCCATAATATGCAGCAGGCGGCCAGGGTTTCCGATTATACCGCCTTTCTCACGGAGGGTGAATTGATAGAGTATGGTGTAACCCCGGAAATGTTTATACGGCCGCGGGACCGACGAACAGAAAACTATATAACCGGGCGCTGGGGAGTAAACAATTCTTGAGTCCATTTAAATTTTATGAAAACCGGACATTTCTGGGTAAACGAGGGGAGAGCATTAATGACATCACGACCGGCAAAAAAAATCAAGCTGCTAGTAGTTATTATCGCAGCCTTAATCAGCCTGCTGTCTGGATGTGGGACAGGTATATCATCCGACTCCGATCATACGCAGGGTAATGAAGTTAAAAAACTGCGCATGGGGGTCGTACCATCCCAAAACCCTCAGGAATTGCTGGATTCCTACAAACCGATGGCCGGTTTTCTCGAAAAGGAGATAAAGATTCCGGTGGAGCTGGTGGTACTGGACGACTACTCCCAGGTGGCAAGGGGTATGCGGGACAAACAGATCGACTTCGCGGTGTTCGGGCCGTTTTCCTACGTGTTGGCGTCCGAGATTGCCGGGGCTGAAGCGTTCGCGGTGGGGATAGGTCCGGGAAGTGAAACCACTTATAAGAGCATCATCGTGGTGCGCCGGGACAGCGGGATAAACCGGGTCGAAGACCTCAAAGGTAAAAGTTTCGCTTTTGTTGATCCCGCTTCGACCACCGGCAACCTGATACCGCGGGCTATGTTCAAGAGAATCGGCATCGACCCCGAGAAGGATTTGAAAAACCCGATCTTCGTTGGGAGCCACGACGCCGCCGAGTTAGCGGTGCAGAGCGGTAAAGTGCTGGCGGCGGCCGATCATAATGACAGCTATAACCTGATGGTCAGCAAGGGCATAATTTCACCGGAGGAGATCAAGATTATCTGGGAATCCGAACCTATCCCCAGAAGCCCGCTGGCTTACCGTAAAGACCTGCCTGAAGAGACAAAGAAAAAGCTGCGGGATACGGTGCTTAATATTCATCGGATGAACCCATCCGCCATTGGCGGGGTAATCAAAACCATCAGGTATGATCCGGCAGACGACACTGACTACAACGTAATCCGCGAAGTGGCCAAAACACTAAACCTGGACCTGAGTAAGATGAAATAAAGAATTTGCATGTCCGAGGGTTGCCGATATGTTTAAAACTATAACCAATAAGCTTTTTGGGAGCCTTAAAAAAAACCGTAATCAATACGAAGGACTGCTGGCCAAATCGATGGTCCCCTGGATTTTACACGATGGGCACTGGGTAGCCATGCTGTACCTGGACATCATGGACTTTAAATATACTGAAAGAATTTACGGGAACACATTCTATATCAAGGTCCTGCAGAATCTGAATCGGTTGATCAGCTCCCTCACACCGGAGTATATAAAACCCTACAAGTTTATAGAGAGCATTGCCTGGGGCGATGATACCATCATACTCTTTTACTCTCCCGAACTGCCTCCCCCAAATGTGACAGAAATGTCCGCGCTGATCAATCAGGTATGCCAAAACCTGAGCGCTAAATTAAATGAAGACAGCCGGCACCTGATCCCCATCCCCATCAATCTTCAGCCCGGCTACTCGCTGATATGCCCCGGTTTTGACAATATCGAAAAGCTCTTCTACGAAAAACTAAAAGAGGCCATGCTGGTGGCCAAAAGCGGCCTGGACCCGGGAGAATACGAAAGGCGCCAGCACTTTGGCCGGGTCCTTTTGGAAAAAGACGTGAGGATGGTGTATCAGCCGATAGTGTCGCTGAACGATGGCAGTATAATCGGTTACGAAGCTTTGGCGCGGGGTCCCGAGAATTCCTTTTTTCATAATCCAGTCAATCTGTTCGAGTACGCAAGAAAAACCTGCCAGCTTTACGCCCTGGAAAAAATCACCCGCGAGAGCGCCATGTCCGCGTTCACTAAAAGCAGTTTCAATGAAAAACTGTTCATAAACATTACGCCTGAGGTCATCGACGACCCGGCCTTTCGTGCTGACGAGCTTATCTTGTACCTGGCGGAAATGAATGCGGTGCCTCAGCAGGTCGTGTTTGAAATAACTGAGCGCACCAGTATCAATGACTTCCGGTTTTTCCGCGAGGGTTTGAAGTATTACCGGCATTTCGGATTTCAGATCGCGATAGATGATGCCGGCTCAGGTTATTCCAGTCTGCAGGCCATCTCCGAGCTGCAGCCGGAGTATATAAAGCTTGACATCTCTTTGATCCGCGACATCGACAAAACCCCCAATAAACGAAGTCTGGTTGAAACATTTTTAACCTTCTCGGAAAAAACTGGCAGTAAGATTATAGCCGAGGGCATCGAAACCACTGACGAACTAATCTGCCTGCGGAAAATAGGCATACCAATCGGGCAGGGATTTTTATTGGCCCGTCCCTCCAGCACTTTTCCTGAGGTCAACAAAAACGCTATCAATAAGTTGTTACATATCACTGGTGAATCAAATCATCTCGACCACATAGGCCGGCTGATCCCGGTGGGTTCGATATCTCAGTCCTTCAGTGTTTTTAATCCCTGCACCATCACTAGAGATGTCATGGAGTATTTCACCTCCAATCCTCAGGTAGAAGGGATTGCGGTGGTTGACGGCCAGCTTCCGGTGGGGCTGGTGATGCGGGATAAGCTTTCCAACCAGTTGGCCACGCAGTTTGGTTTTTCCATTTACAACGACCGTCCGGTCTCTCTGGTTATGGACAGCCATCCATTGATCGTGGAAGACGAAAAGCCGGTGGAGGTCGTAAGCCAAATAGCCTTAAACCGCCCCAGTGACAAGGTATACGACTCGATCATTACTATTAAAAACGGGAACTATGCCGGGCTTGTCTCCCTTCGCAGTCTATTGGACACCATCACCGCCATGCAGATGGATGCGGCCAGGTACGCCAACCCCTTGACCGGCCTGCCGGGAAACCGGTTGATCGAGGAAGAACTCTTAAAGCGTCTGGAGAGCCAGCGCCCATTCAGTGTGATATACACCGACCTGGATAACTTTAAAGGTTTTAATGATTACTACGGCCTGCAGCGGGGCGACCTGGTCATCAAACTGACAGCGGATGTTTTAAGGGAAAGGCTGAACCGGAAAAACGCCACCGAAAGCCTGGTGGGACACGTCGGGGGGGACGACTTCATTATTATCACCGGGATTGATGAAACCGACAGCGTATGCAGGGATATTATATCGGCTTTTGACGAGCGGGTTCGGGGGTACTACGATCAAAACGATCTCGCCCGGGGATACATTAATACCAAGGACCGGCAGGACCAGGATATCTGCCTGCCAGTAATGTCCATCTCCTTAACTCTAATAGACTGCCTTCCCGGCCAGTACCGGGATATTAACGAAATATCCCGGGAAGCCGCCGAATTAAAAAAATACGCCAAATCTCTTGCCGGAAGCATCTATGTGAGAAACAGACGGAGAAAGAACAAAAAAAGCGCTTCATAAAAACGCTCCTGTATTGCCGGGGACTACTGCCGCGCCGGTCCGGCCTGAGAGGCCCGGTGCTTTTTGGTTATCTTTAATTCAGTGATATACACGTCGCGCAGCTTGTTTAGATTGATGATGTCTTCTCCCACCCGAATCATTGGCTGTCCCGGGTTATCCGAATCTATATGCATTATATAGCCTTCATGTCCGGTATTGAGGGTAACCAGCGAACCGATGTAGTATTGAGAGAACTGCTTTATAAAGTCCTGATAGATACTGTAATCATACCGTTCAATGTTTAAATTTATCTCTTCGAATGCCTTTATCGGCGTTCTTCTCGCGCTGTATGCCCGGTTTGCGACGATTGCATCAAAAGTATCCGCGATGTGGATAATCTTGGCGTAAGGGTGGATTTTTTCCCCCCGCAACCCGTACGGGTAACCTGATCCATCCTCATTTTCATGGTGCTGCAGCACACTGTCGGCTATAGTTTCATTATTCAGGTCCCTTAATACTATTCGATAGCCCATCAGCGGATGCTGTTTGATAGCAGTATATTCTTCTCTGGACAGCGGCCCCGGCTTTTTTAGAATATGGTCTTCAATCCCCAGTTTACCTATGTCGTGCATCAAGGAGGTCAAGCTGAGGGTTTCGAATTCCTTTCTCGGCAGCCTGGCGGCACGGGCAATAGTGGTTCCTATAATACACACCCCTAACGAGTGTTCAAAGGTGTAGTTGTCCTTGGAGCGTAAAGTCATTAAATCTGAGTACAGGTCTTCCCGGTTGAGCACTTTATCGCACACCACGCTGACCACCTCACGGGCCACGTCAATCGGAATCGGCCGCCCGCGCATTACCTCCTCGACTATATACCTGGTCTTCGCTATGTTGTGCCTCATCTGATCAAGATTTGATTGCAGCTGTTCTAAACTGTAACCTCCCTCGGCGGCCGCAGCCGCCGGTTTTGCTTCTTCACTTAAATCTTCGGTCTCGATAACAAGCGACTGGTAACCCTCGCGATGAATCCGGTTCAGGGTTCTCTGACTGATAACAGTGCCCCGCGAGACCAGCAGTTTCGATTGACCGATAAAAATATCCTGGCCCAGTTTATCTCCTGGATTAACCTCTGAAAGGAGTACTTTTTTTTTCATAACTCAAAGGCCACCATTTTCTGACGGATACCAGTTCGATACTAATTTGGCAACACAAACTTAAAGACAGTATATTTGCCCTTCTGGGAATATACGGCGGTTGTCCCTCCGATATCCTCTACCGCCGCTCGAACGGCGGCAAGACCTACGCCTCTCCCGGAAATCATGCTTACCGCGCTCTTGGTAGAAAAGCCGTCCAGGAAAATCGTTTCGAGTATTTCTTCCCCGGAAAGGTTGCCTATTTCAGGATATATCCCTTTTTCAACAGCCTTTTCCCGTATAATGTCTATATCTATTCCTTTTCCGTCATCGGAGATGTTTATTACAAACTCCTGCTGGCGCTTCTCTATATGACAGGCGATTTCTCCATATTCGGGCTTCCCGGCAGCGATTCTCTCATCTGGTGTTTCAATACCATGATCGACGATGTTTCTGAATACGTGTACAAGGGATTTTGCAAACTGCAAGTGGGTTTTTCTATCTATGTATACATCATCGCCGGATATCTTAAAATCCCCGATGTTTTTGCCCAAATTTTCAGCCGCTGCACTGGTATAATCATAATAATCCCTGATGATATCTTTAATATTTGGATAGAAAAGGCTGTCCAGCAGCCTTATTAAAAATTCCTGATCATCGCCCTGGAATTTATCCCTGATCTCCTCTTCTATCTGCATTAATCGCTTCTGGCTCAGGTTGAGCGTCTCATCTTTCTCAAAATATCGGGTGCCCAAGATTTCGGTGATCACTTTGATGTCTTTTTCCAGCAGACGTTCACAACTTATCTGGTTTACCAACTGCTTGATGTCATCCAATGTAACAGCATCAGTATTTTCTATCATCATGCTTAAATCATTTTCTATTTTGTGCAGCTGCTCGGCTGTATGGTGCAGAGAATTGAGTGCAAAGTCTCCTTTCAGGGTATGAACCGTCCGGTATATATTATGCAGTATTTGTTCTTTATCTAAGCCGCTGTTTAAAAGCTGCGACGCGCCATTTGTAAAGAAATCCTTCAGGACTTCGATTACGTGGCTTATTTCGGTTTTACAGCTTATGGCCCTGATAATGAGTTTTAAATTATTTTTATCTTCCTCTTTTTTTATTTCCAAGGCTCTCTTTTCGGTAATATCCGTCATGATGACCATTATGGTCTTATCGTCGAGGCTCTTTATCGCTTTGTATTCTACCTTTATGTACTTATTGTTTATCATTATTTCCTGGGGCAGGATCGATAGATAAACCTTGTTCCGGGGCCGGTCTTCTTCTTTAAAAACACTTTCGAACACGCTCTGCATCATATGTATAATTTCACTATTGACCAAACCCTTAAGAATCTCTAAAAAGTTCTTATTGGCTATTGAAAACCCAAAGATCTCGTCACATTCTTTACTGTGTTCTCCCAGAATGATTAAATCGCCGCCGAATGATAAAAATCCCTGTCCCGCGTTATCCAGCAGATTTTTAATCGAAGCATTCTTTTGCTCGATTTCCATCCGGTGTATTTTTTCTGCTTCATTTGCCTGTTCGAGTATCAACTGCTGCTGTTTGAGCAGTTCTATTTCGCGCTCCTTGGTTTTTGACATTTCAATCAGGAACTGGCTGATGCTTACTATTCCGGCATACCTGCCGTTTTCCAGAACGACCACATATTCATACAAATTTTCTTTGCTCCGGTTCATGGCGAGAAAACCGAACTTCGCCATATCACAGGAGATGTCCACACATACAATATCCGAATTCATGAGCAGCGAAGCGTCGCGTTTCATATAAAGCGAATACCCGAACTGCCTCCCGATCTTTTGATAAAAGTTATTCCTCATTATTATTCCGGCCGGTTGTTCTCTATCAACTAAAACCACACCTTCATCTTCTTTGTTTCGCTCAAAGTAATCATGAATGGTGCTGCCATTCTCCCTTATAGAAAAGGTAGGTGCATACTGCACTAGTTTAGCAATAGATTCAATCATAAAAAACCTCAGTACATCTATTCCAACGCCTCTTTTATCGCATTGATGATCTGGTCTTCCTCATAGGGCTTGGTAATATAATTCTTTGCCCCGGCATTGAGGGCCGCAAGCAGTTTTTCCCCTTTTCCAAAGGCAGTGATCATAACCACTCTGGCTGTCGGATGGTTTTCCATGATTTTCTTCAAGACAGTAATGCCATCCAAATCAGGCATGGTGATATCCAGGGTGACGAGCTCCGGCAGCAGGGCTTCGTATTTTTCTAAGGCTTCAGCCCCATCAACGGCCTCACCGATCACTTCGTAATTTGCCGACTCAAGTATTGCCCTGATTTTCTTCCTCGATACCAGCGAATCGTCAACAATCATTATTTTTGCCATTTGTTAACACCTCTTCGGATTAATTGCTGAAGGACATATTGGGGAATTCATCGGAGAACACGAGATTAATTCTGCCAAAGCTCAAATTACAGGGTATCATGTACATTTTCTTTGTGGCCTTTAACGTACCGTTTTCTTTTACTTCCGAGAGGTACAATTCCATTTCAACACCTTTATGTGACAGATTCGATAAGAACAGCCCGTTTTGACAATTCATGAACTCCTTTAAAGAGTCTTTGGCCAGGTCATCCATGCCATTGCATTCTTCTGCCGCATAAATAGAAGCAAATCTTGCGAGAGTGTTTTCCGAGCCGGTAAAACCGGTAAACAAGTGATGCCTTCCCGCTTCCGCTTCCATTCTCTGCGTAATAAAATGATCGAATACATAGGAATCGATCTCTTTTGCTGCTTCCATCTTGATTTCATCGTCGATAAACCGGACCAGGTTCCTGATAAAAAGCTCAAGGTAGTTATGAAACATATCATTGCTATCGTCTGCCGCCTTTAAAAATATACCCGCGATTTCTCTGGCATCATTATTTTTCAGAGCCTTGATTTCATCCAAACTGAATTCAGAGTCCTCATTGTATTGTAGTAGTACTGCCTCGTACTTTTCGAAGGTAAAGAAACCTTTTTCAATAAGCACCTGCCCCAGCAAAACATTTGATTTTCTTTGCTCCTTGAGCAGATTATCCAGCATCTCTTCAGTTAAATACCCTTCATCTATGGCCAACTCGCCAAATTTTTTGTCCCTGGCGGTTTGCAGTTTATGAATTCTATTTACCTGTTCTGCATTCATATAACCGGCGTCGATTGCCAGCACTCCTAATTTCACCTTGATTGATTTTTTCTCTTCCAGTACGATTCTGAGCTGCTCCGGGGTGATAATTTTCTTCTCCAGCAGATAGTTGCCGAAATACTGATTAAACATCAAAATCTCCCTTCAAGTATATGTATTAACTGCCTAACAAAAAATTTATAAACTCGTCATTTACCCGGTTCTTATCGCCGACAGTATTTATCAGCCTTTCTTTAAGCAGCATCAAGGTATCATAATCAATCACATTGAATTTAAGCCCTAGTATCTTTTCGGTTTTTCTTATGACCGTGCAGTTGATCTCTGATCTCATATCCGCTGTTTCGCCGTCAAGAACTATGGATATTACGAGTTCATCTCCTTCTGATATGTCCATAACCTCATCCGGGCTGAACAAAAATCCATTTAAACTGATATTTTTAATTTCACCTGGGAAGAGCCGGTCCTTATACCTGGCCTGAGATTTTATAATATAGTCAGCCCTTGTTACCTTCCTTTTTTCCGCTTTTGACTCCATCTATTTATCTCCTTGCAATATCAATTCTTATATGCTATATAATAATGATAAATTATAACACTGTAATATTATTGCAATGTAAATATTCTGTTATTTATAGGTTAAAACCGTACAGAAATTGCTCCCCGGCCAGGCAAACCCGCCCCTCCAAAGCTGTTCAGCCCTTGAGCTGGAATAAAAATAGGGCTGCCATAAACAGTCCTGCCAAATTTTCTGGCGCGTCCGCTGTTATCTTTCAGGTTGAATTGTAAGCATCTTAAACAACCAGACCATATTTTCTGGCCAATCCCTTTCCTATATGTATAGCCTCCTTATCACTCGCCGCACTGAACATCTCCAGTCTTTTGCTGTGCCCGGTGACACCGTACGGTTTTCTGACAAAAATATACTCCGTTAATACTTCGCTCTTTTTTAAGAGAAAGTACTCTTTACTGGCCTCTACAGTGATTTTCCAGTCGTTGCCCATTTTATTCATCTCCCTTCAGGAATGCATTAAACCGGTCCCTCAAGCAGCCTGAACGCAACCTTATCGCCTGCTTATAAAGCTTTCGCGGTTTCGGTCAGTCTTTCCGACATCTGGGCCATCTCCATTACGGAAGCGGTTACCTCCTCCGTGGCAGCGGCCTGCTCCTGGCTCTGCTTTAGAGTGCCCTCGGAGGCTTCTCTTATTATTTGAAGCTTGTTCTCGATCTCCTTGGTCAGCTTGCGGATTCGATCTGCGGTCTCTTTGGACTGGTCGGAAAGCTTACGAATTTCCTCCGCCACGACGCCGAACCCTCTCCCGTGTTCACCGGCCCGGGCCGCCTCGATCGCGGCGTTTAGTCCGAGCATCTTCGTCTGGTCGGCCACATTTTTTATAAAGTCCAGTACCTCGTTTATCTCATCAGATATCGAAGCCACATCTTTAACCCGTTCAACCAGCGTACCTTCGTTGTTGGTAATTATTCCCGCGGATGCCGCGATCTCTTCCATCACGGTGGCTATCTCCTGAACACTGGCATTCAGCTTGGCAGCCAGGTTTTCAATCAGGATATCATCTTCCAGGTCGATACCTACCCCGATACACCCGATTGCTTCCTGGTCCTTATTAAACAGGGGGGTCACGACAGCCTTGAACGGATATCCGTATGCCTCGCTCGGGACCTTTCCGATTATTTGCTTTTTATTGGCCATCGCGGCGATCAGCGGGTCGCTGGAGGGTATTTTTTCTCCGGCCTTGGCCTTTATATCGATTTTGTCACCGGGATGATAAAAAATAAAATTTTCCTCGTCGGTCAAACACAGCATCAGGTCTTTCCCCATTATTTCTTTAAGGTGAGGAGCGACAGATTTAAATGCCCCCATGAAGTCTTGATTAACTATCATTGGCTTGGTACCTCCGTCTGATCTTTTTTATCCCCATGTTTTTTTGGCAGCATTTAAAAAGAGTCGGCTTCAGCCAGCCCTTCGGTATAGGAATTTTTAAGTCTGGTTATTGCCCTTTTGTGTATCCTTGAAATGCATGAAAGCGAGACATTCATGATTTTTGCTATCTCGGTCAGGGAGCGCGATTCATAGTAATACATTTCGATAACCTTTTTCTCTCTGGCTGGAAGCCTCCCAATGGCCTCACGCAGGCTGCTCTCGGTCTCTCTATTTATCAGGCAGTCGATGGGGTCCCCTACCGGATCCGTTAGTTCAAGCTGCCGGGTATTGGGAATATCGAGCGGATATAAGCTTACCCGGTCCTTTTCCCTCAACATCTTTCCAAGTTCTTTAAGTGTAATGTTCAGCGCCTGAGCCATTTCCTCATGAGACGGATTGCGCAGGTATCGTTGTACCAACTGTGAATACAGGTTGTCCAGGAACCTCACTTTTTTCCTGGCTCCACTCGATACCCAGTCTATCGAACGAAGCCCGTCCTGAATAGAACCCTGTATCCTGATATAAGCGTAAGTGGTAAAGCTCGCTCCTTTTTCCGGTCTAAAACTATCAATGCACTTTAACAGTCCAATGATTCCGTAACTCACCAGATCGCTGACCTCTACGATAGTTGAACTCCTCAGGGCAAACTTCTCGGCTATGTACTCGATCATCGGGTAGCACTCAAGAATGATTTTTTCGAGGACTTTCTTGTTTCTGGTATCTATGTACTGCTGTATATATTGTTCTAAATTATTATGATTAATCATCCCGTAATTCCTTTAGCCTGAAATTTAATTTTAAAACATGGATGCTCTCGAACAGCCCTCTAAATGTCCCTTTTTTCCTCTGCTGATGTGATAAAAATAGTAGATTATATATTTAATAGGGATATTAATTATTTGTAAAATTTTTGTATTTTTATTTTTAATTTTTTATAAAAGAATAAACCCCCAAAAACCTGGAAGGTAAGGGAGCTATAGATATTACCGGCTTGCGGATTTAATGTACTTTTTACTATATTAAGAAAAGGCCTTATGGCGTCACACCATAAGGCCTTTTCTTATTTGACAGCCTCGCTCTACTCGATTACCGCCAGCACGGTGCCGACTTCGACCGCGTCTCCGGCATTAACCTTGATTTCCTTGACGGTTCCAGCCTCGTTCGAGTATACGGGGTTTTCCATCTTCATGGCCTCGATGATCATGACCTCGTCATCTGCATCCACCCTCTGGCCAACCTTGATCTGGACTTCCAGTATCTTTCCGGCCAGGGGGCTTGTAAGATTCGCCATTGTTTTACTACCTCCATTACTTTTATAGAGTCATAATCGCAGTTCTCAACTGCGATTATCTAATTTATATATTCTCCTCTAGGTTCTTTTCTAATCATATCTGAAGAACTTTCTTTGCACTCAGCAGGGTTTCCAGCCGCCTCCTTAACTCAGATTCAATTTTTTCTTGAGAGAAAATCCCGTGCGAGTATGGCCGCCCCGATCGCGCCCGCGTACTGGCAGTCCACCGGCGCGACAACCTCCGCTCCCAGTTCCCTCTGCAGTCTCTCACGCATACCCTCGTTGAGCGCCACGCCCCCGGTGAAGACCACCTTTTGGGGTACTGCAAGCCGCTGCGCCATGCTGGCTATACGCCGGGAAATCGACTGAAACAGCCCGGCCACGATCTCCCCCTTTTCTCGGCCGGCCGCCAGCAGGCCGATGACCTCGGATTCGGCAAAAACCGCACACATGCTGTTCAGGGTTACCGGGCTCCTGCCTCGGGCCAGCTCGGACAGTTCACTTACTTCAACCCCCAGGGCCGCGCCCATGACCTGAAGGAACCTGCCGGTCCCCGCCGCGCACTTGTCGTTCATCACAAAGTCCAGCACCCGCCCCTGGCCATCGACCCGGATAACCTTGCTGTCCTGCCCACCGATATCTATTACCAGGGAGGCGTCACTCACTAGGTGGTTGGCTCCCCGCGCGTGGCAGGTTATCTCGGTGACAACCTTACTGGCGAAGGGTTGGGTTATCCGGCCGTAGCCGGTCGCTACGACAAAGTCCACCTGCTGCCTCTCGTATCCTCCCCGGGCCAGCAGCTCCGTAAAACAATCGAGGCCAGCCTGCCGGGGGCTCCAGCCGGTGGGTTTGAGCAGGTAATAAAACTTCTCATCGTCCAGCAGTGCCGCCTTGGTGGATATTGATCCCACATCTATGCCAACTGTTATCAAAAAACCATCTCCAGCTTATTTATCCGCCCCGGAGGCGATGCCATGGATAACCTCGATTACCTTCTCAATCTCTTCCCTCGTGTTAAAATACCCGGGGCTCAACCGGACCGCTCCCAGTTCTAAAGTGCCTGATGTCCGGTGGGCCATAGGGGCGCAGTGCAGCCCCGAGCGGCAGATGATGCCGTGCTTCTGGTCCAGGATAAAGCTGACCTCTCCGCATTCCATCCCTTTGACGTTAAAGGAGACCACCGCTGTACGCAGCCGGATGTCAGCGGGGCCGTAAAGCGTTAGTCCCTTTATCTCCTTTAATCCGTTTATTAAGGTGTCAGTCAATTCCCTCTCGTGGTCGTGGATCTTCTTTACCCCGTTCTGAAGGATAAACCCGATCCCCGCTCCCAACCCCGCCAAACCGGGGGTGTTCAGGGTGCCGCTCTCAAACCGATCGGGCAGGAAGTCGGGCTGGAAGGTATGCTCGGAAAGCGAACCTGTGCCTCCTTCCTTTAATGTACGGACCTCCAAACCAGGGCGTATATACAATCCGCCAGTCCCCTGGAGGCCAAAAAGAGACTTGTGCCCGGTAAACGCCAACAGGTCTATGTTCTGCTTCTCGACATCGATTTCCAGGACCCCGGCCGTCTGGGCCGAATCCACCATGAATAATACACCATTGTCCCTGGCAACCCGGCCTGCCTCGGCAATCGGCATTATGGTTCCAGTCAGGTTCGAGGCGTGAAGCATGCAGATCATGCGGGTGTTTTTCCTTATCAGCAGCTCCAGCGCCTTGGGGTCAAGTGTACCGTCAGGGGCGCAGGGGGCTATTGAGACCTCGACCCCGTTTTTCTGCAGTTCGTGGAGCGGACGGGCTACCGCATTGTGCTCCATGCCGCTGATGATTACGCCATCGCCGGGGTTGAGGACGCCCTTAAACCCGACATTGATGGATTCAGTAACGCCGGAGGTGAAGACGATACGGGAAGAATCACTGACATTGAAAAGCCTGGCCAGAGCCTCGCGGGTTTGCAAAACTATGGTCCCGGCTTCAATCGATCTGCTGTTGCTGCCCCGGCCCGGACTCCCTCCCATCTTTCGGTTAAAACTGTCTACCGCGTCATAAACACAGTCGGGTTTGGGCCAGGAGGTGGCGGCATTGTCCAGGTAGATAGAATTCATCGCGGTCTTTCCCTTATAAGTACTTTCAGCGCCCGGTTTTTCTTTGAATCCTGGCTATGCCGTTCGTTTTCACGTCTATTTTATCTATGACCTCCCTGGCTGAGGACAGCCATTCTTCGGTGACTAAAAGCGACATCCCGCAAAAACGGCTGGCCTCGCGGGGAGTAGGCGCTATGGTGCACCTTACCCCCGCTGCCTTCAGTTCCTGGTATAAGCGCAGTCCTTCATGGTGATTGGGAAAAAGAATATAGTAGTCGAATACCTCCGGATCGGACATCAGGCTCTCCTACTTCCCAATGAGTTCTAAGAACGCTTCGATCCGAGTCTTGATCTGTTCCCCGTCCTGCTCACTGTAATCGGTTTCAATATGCAGGACCGGAATGTTCGCTTCTTTCAGGGCCTGCTGCACCAGGTAGCTTTCGGTCGAATAAAGCCCGCAGAACTGCAGGTTATAGTCTATCACCCCGTCGACCCGGTATTCCTCAGCCAGTCGGAGGATGTCCTGGACGCGTCCCGGGTTTGGCGTGAAGCAGGCGCAGTTGGTCTTCATATAGCGCGCGGCCAGGGCCTGGATCTGCTCGTCGATGGTAGTCCCGCTTTCGTCTACCGCGTTTTCGAAGTAGCGGGTCCCGGTGCAGGATTCCTCGACCACGATCGCCGCCCCGCTGGTCTCGACTATGTGATGCAGCTTCCAGTTGGGAATGGCCATCGGCGTCCCGGTGATCATAATACGGGGAGCATCAGCGGGGAATACGCCTTCCCCGGCTTCTATCCGCTTATCCAGTTCGTCACAGAGGGCATTGGTCATAGAGGTGAACCTTCCCGGGTCGTCATAAAAGGCTATCTGGATCGCCAGGAGGGCGTCTTTCCCGCTGATGGGCACCGGCGCGCTTTTGCGGGAACTGTACAGGCGGTTCAGAGCCTGGCGCTTCTGGTTAATCAGCTTGATGCTGTCAGCGAGGGAAGCGGCTGTCACCTTGTTTCCAGTCAATTCCTCGACCTTGGCCAGCAGCGCCCGGATCTCCTCTTCCCAGGCCTTGATGTCCTTATCCCGCTTCATCTGCGGCAGGTCCATAACGTGGATCGGAACGTCCTGCGCCAGTATCTCCCACGCCTTCTTCTTGCCGTCACAGGTAGTCTCTCCGATATACATATCAGCGATCCTAAAGAAAGGACAGGTCCGGCTCAGCCTTGCGCCCACCGAGGCCTTTACCAGCGGACAGATGCTGCGGGGGAGGACCTGCTCGCCCGCCGGCACCCAGAACTGGGACCCGCCGCACAGCCCGGCGGCTATGCCTCCCGCGGCGAATATAATCTCGTCGGGAACGTAAACGCAGAAGGTGCCGAAGACCTTGCCGCCCTTTTTCTGGTGTTCGATCAGTTCGGCGGGTCTAACCCCGTGAATCTCGGAGACCACAAAATTGAAGTAATCCATGCCCGACGGACGATTCTCCTGGCTCAGGTAGACATCGCCGAAGGCAACTGGAAGCGCATCACAAAGCAGGTCATGAGTAGCCAGGTCCATGTCGAGGTCAGCCCACATCTGACGGTAATCGGCCATAATAACTTCCTCCTTCTATCATTACGAGAGTTTAGGTCCCAATCTAGTTATATTCGCTCCTGGTTATTATAAACCTTCATATAATACATTCCTTATCGGAATGGCCCGGGCACAATCATATAACTTATGGTTGTAGTTGATCAGCGTTTACCCATCAGCCTCTGTTGATCCTGTAATATGAGTAGAACCCTCATTAAAAGCAGAGAGGTTTCGCTTAATTTTGCCTTCTCCCACAACTTTTCCTTTATATTCTATCGTTTAAAAGAACAATGAATATATACGCCAAACGTGGAGACAGCATGCTGGAAGATGCCGTATCTACACTGAATGGGCTGCTGAATCCGCACCAAGCCATATGAGACTTCTGGTAATAGGTAATTTATACCCGACCAAAAGAGGACGCCCCTTGTGGGACGTTCTCGGGTGTCTTTGTTCATTTTATCACTTTATGCTCGTATTCCTTGATAATTTTTCTTAGTTGTTTGAGAGTTTCATTAAAAAAGCTTTGGTCGCTATCGATTTCAAAGTACAATTTACTTTTTCTATGAGGATATTCTTGATAACTACCCTCTATGGATACATGCCCTGAAGAATCATAAGTAAGTGTAAACTTCAAATTGAGTTCGTAATTTTCGAAGTTTGCTGTTCCTTTAACTATATCTTGACACTTTTTTAACTGCTGGTAAAAGTCATCAATTTGACCTGTAGAAAAATATATTTCACCGGAAGCTTTGTAATGATCACATTCAATTTCTACATCTCCACGTGCATCCCATCCACTTGTATAATGAGGAATATCATATAACTCTTGTATTCTTATTTTAATAAATCCATTTGTACCATTAAGACCAAAACCCATTCTTAACACCTCAATCTTGCCTTTTGTATAGGCTATAAATCCTCCATCGCTTCTTCCAATGAAATGAAATCTTCGGTCCAGTGATCTTTATCGATCTCATACTCGTCAATACAGAAACAGTCCGGGTAATCCTTAAAACCTGGAAGTGGCTTTAATTTCTCAACGGCTGCTTCAGCGTTGTCCTTTGTGGAATATACTCCGATCAGCTTGACATTCTCATTATCATCCACTTCGTAACTATGATGTAATACATATACTGTTTTCATTTCCAAAACCTCTGTTCTTATAATTCCATTGAAACCTTATATTCCCAATTATATCTAAAGGGGCTGTATGATGTAAGTCAAATTATAAAACCCCTAGCGTTATATCGCTAGAGGTTCATCTTGCAGTAGGTACATTTCTAGGTACATTTTCTTCTGTGAGGGTAAATAAACTGGTCGGGCAGACAGGATTTGAACCTGCGGCCTCTTGGTCCCGAACCAAGCGCGCTACCAAGCTGCGCTACTGCCCGACGCTTATCTATTTTATCAGGTGATTCCGCTCCCGTCAAGGCTTGGGTTACGGGAAACCTCCGCGCTCTCTAAATCGACCGCCCTTTCACTGGCAGAGGCGCCAACCCCCCTGCTGGCGCAGGGGTTTGGGGGTTCAGGCAAGTTCTTTCGGTCTCTGGCCATAGGCGTGTCTACTTCGGCACATCGCCGCTGATATACCCTTTCAGGGCTTTTTCCATTACCTCGAACCTTTTTTCGTTGGCCTTATAGTTCTCGGGGTCGGCCAGCATCTCGAAGTAAGTATCCTCCGCTATCCCTCTCCCGTATTCGCTCAAGGCTTTGTAAACCTGGAGCGGTTCGACCCCGTTTTCCCTCATCAGCTCGATCAGGCGCTTCTCCTGAGAAGTTACCTTCATGGATTCCATCGTCATTTCTAACCATCCTCTCTTTCATCAAATACGGCGAATTATGCTGCTGATGCTGATCTCAGCTTGATTACGCCTCCTTGATCATGGTCCAGGCCTTCACCGGACCGTGTGGACTGAGGACCTCGATCTCATCGAGCCTGACCCCGCCGATACAGATGTGAATCAGGGTGTCCCGGACGTAGGCCTCCTCGATGACGCAGGTCCTCCTCTCCCCGCTGGTCTCTTTCCACTCTAATCTCCACACAGTAATTCCTCCTTCGCTATAGATATTGATTGATCTGCTGTGGTACAGCCGCTGCCGGGAATAGTGTTGCCATGGATGTGGATATTTTTACGGTAGAACCGTTAAGTAAAACTAATCAAAGAAATCTATAACTTTCCAAATCTTTCTCTAAAAAACAGATGCCCCCGACTCGATGAGTCAAAGGCTTTGCGGAAATTATATCACAACCGCCGGGAAAAATAAAACCAAATTATGGTATCGAGCCGTAATAAATAAAGGATTTATCCTTTTTTTGTGGAAAGAATATTAGATTCGGGCCTAGGGGTGTGATTCTTTTATATGAAACAGGCGATCCTGGTTTTAAACCCCCGCTCCGGGAAGAGCAGCCGGCCGTCCTCCTCGCTGGACTGGCTGGTGCGGTCTTTCTTCGACCGGGGCATCGACGTCTGGCCGGTCCTCATCGAGGAGGGCGTGGAGAGCAACCTGGAACAGACGCTGAGGCAGGAGGACTTCGACCTGGTGGTGGCCTCGGGCGGGGACGGCACCCTGAACCTGGTGGCCAACGTGCTTTTAAGAAACGGTTCCGACCTGCCGATGGGGATCATCCCCTCGGGCACCAGCAACGACCTGGCGGCCTGCCTGAACCTCCCGGCGGACCTGGGCGAGTGCCTGGACGTGATCGCCGCGGGCCGCACCACCCCGCTGGACGCGGGCCTGATCAACGGGCAGGACTACTTCCTAACCACCTGCGCGGGTGGTCTTTTCGTGAACGCCTCGTTTACCGCATCCCCCAAGTTCAAGCAGTACGTGGGGCCCCTGGCCTACTACCTGAAGGCGGCCAGCGAGGCGGTCTCCATCAATACCTTCGACCTGAGGCTGACCACCGAGGACGGGGGGTTCGAGGACGAGGCGGTACTGTTCCTGGTCTCCAACGGGAGAACCGCGGCCGGGTTCCGCAACCTGATAAGCGGCGCGGATTTTTCCGACGGGGTGATGGACATCCTGATAGTGAAAAAGTGCGGCTACCCCGAGCTGGGCAGCCTGCTGTACCAGGCGTTCCGGGGCCAGGGCATAGGCGGTCCCCGGGTGGTGACGATGAAGGCCAGCTTCTGCATGGCGGAGTGCTCCCCGGAAGTGCTCATCAGCGTGGACGGGGAAAAGGGCGGCGGGATGCCGCTGGGGATAGAGATGGTCCCCTCGGCGCTCCGAGTGCTGGTCGGGGAATAGCGGTGAGAAGGGCGGGTCGGGTTTGGCGCTCAGGATTGCTACCTTCAATGTCAATTCCATCAAGAGCCGGCTCGACGTGGTGCTGGACTGGCTCCAGCGTGCGGATATCGACATCCTGGGGATGCAGGAGCTGAAGCTGGAGGAGGGACGGTTTCCCTTCGCCGCCTTCGCCGAGTTGGGTTATGAGTGCGCGGTGTTCGGCCAGAAGGCCTACAACGGGGTGGCGATTTGCTCCCGGCTGCCGCTCGAGGATGTCCGGCCGGGGTTCGGCGACCCGGAGCTGGATCAGCAGCGGAGGATCATCACCGCCCGGGTGGGCGACCTGTGGCTGGTCGATGTTTACGCCCCGCACGGCGACGCGCGCGGCGGGGAAAAGTACTTTTACAAGCTGGAGTTTTACCGGCGGCTGGAGGACTACCTGCGGCGGTCCTTCTCCCCCAAGGACCGGGTCTGCCTGATGGGGGACCTGAACGTCGCTCACCGGGACGAGGACGTCTGGGACCCGGAGCTGCTGCGGGACTCGATCGGGACGATGCGGGAGGAGCGGGAGGCCTTCGGCCGGCTGCTGGACTTCGGGCTTTACGACGTTTTCCGCCACCTGTACCCGGGGACCCATAAATATACCTGGTGGGACTACGTGGGCGGCGCGATCTGGAAGGACCAGGGGATGCGGATCGACTACCTGCTGGTGACCCGGCCGCTGCTGCCCCGGTCGCGGGAGGTCGCCATCGACCTGGGGCCGCGGCGCCGGCGCAAACCCACCCCTTCCGACCA
Organism: Bacillota bacterium; assembly: GCA_013178275.1. Taxonomy (GTDB): domain Bacteria; phylum Bacillota; class Ch66; order Ch66; family Ch109; genus Ch109. The sequence continues at coordinate 125,392 of JABLWZ010000008.1, forward strand.
CGCACCGGTGGTGCTGACCCTTGATGTCGAGCCGTCTCCCGGGTGAAACATTTTTTGTGAAATAGGTTCCTCAAGACCGGTTTTATGGTTATAATTATAATGTTAAGCCGGACATGAAAGGAGGTTTTTTGGGGTGTCCTCTCACGAACACAACGAGCACGATGAAGAAGTAAAAGGCTCGCCAACTTATGATCCCAAGTTCGGACGCAGTACCATTATCGGTGTCGGCATCTTTGTAATTTTATTCGCTTTTGGCCTATACTACGTTGACACGAATTATATTCATTCAACCGCTCCAAAAGCAGAGACCCACAAGTCAGAACCAGCCCCCAAGCACTAGAGATTAATCGGTTCCGCGGATGCGTATATGGCAGTGCAGTACGGTTTTAGAATTTTTTAATTTATCCGGGTCACAAAAACGGTGTGTCCATGCTGACACACCGTTAGCTATAGCATAAGCGAGGTGTAGGTCGATGCCCAGTCAAAAGATGCTGGAGGCGCTCAAAACCGCCCTGGAGCATGAGAAGCACGCCATGGAGATGTACCGCCGGATGGCGCAGCAGGCCGAGGACGCGGAGACCCGGCTCCTGATGGAACAGATCGCCCGCGAGGAGGAAGGCCACTACAATCAGCTCAGCAAGCGGCTGAAGGCCCTACGCCTACTTGGCTAAACTCAGGTAGACCATCGCCAGCAGGGTGACCGCCAGCAGCAGGAGGGAGACGACGGTTTTTTTGCGGTCCAGTTTCTCCCCCTGGATCTTTTCCGCCAGCAGGTGCGTCACAAAGGTTATCTCGCCCGAGAACATGATCGCGATGAAGAACATCAGGCCGGGGTGGTCGTGGAACGGGTCGGGCGCGACGGTTTTCCAAAGCGAGAGTGCGTAGTAGGCCACGATGATGAACTCGATGAACCCGGCCGCCACCTGGAACACCAGGCTGCGTCCCTGGAGTTCGAGGCTCTTGCGGCTCATCATGATGTCGATGCGGCTCCTCACCACGTCGATACCCGCCTGGAAGTTCTGAGTCGAGTCCTGCAGGTCGTCCTCCAGTTGCCTCAACTTCTGTATCTCGTGATCATAGCCCCCTATGATGCTCCCCACTGTCTCCTTATCGAAAACAGACTTGTGGTTTCTGGTCAGTTTTATAAAACTGGCTATCTGTTCCTGCATCACGTAGCGGCCTTCGCGCATCAGCCGGTAGCTGCCGGCCAGCATCCCGTAAGCGCTGGAAAGGTTGTTCACCGCCTGTTCCAGCTCCTCCAGGACCTCCCGGTCGCTCCCGCTGGGGACGAAATGCTGGTACAGGACCTTGGACAGTTTCTCGTCCAGGTCCCTTTTTTCCGCGCTGACGGTCTCCCTGCGTTCCCGGTAGAAGATGGTCAGCTGGTCCAGCTTGGCCAGGTTGGCGTCCATCAGCGGCAGCTCGCTGATCAGAAACTCCCGGTCCAGCTGGTGGATACCCCCGCCCGGCCGGGACTGGTAGATGTAGTAGGCCCTGCCGTCAGGCCACCCCCAGTCCATTCGGGCCAGCCTGCCCCCGGGAAGCTCCAGGTGCAGCACCGGGCTGCGGCAGGTGAGCTGGCCCGCCCGGCCGAGCCCCGCGTCCCAGTCGCTGCCGCCGGAGATGAGGACGATGGCGGAACCCAGGAGCAGCTCGTCCAGCCCCCTTTTCAGGGGCCTGATCCCCTGGAGCAGTTCGTCCAGGCCGTTCTCCCACTCCGTGGCCAGCTCCATGACGACCACGGTGTAGTTGTCCTGGGGGTAAAAGCGAAGCTCGGTCTGCTCCTCCCAGCCCGCGAGTATTCCATCCACTTCATGTTCTTCGTTCAGGATGTAAACGTAAAAAAGTACACGGGTATCCATTCGTCCTCCGTCTGCTGGACTTAACGTTTTTGTTTATTTTAATCCGGCTGTAAGGATATGTAAAGCTGGTTGTGGACGCCTCAGAGCTGGCAGAGGATCTGCTCGGGATCGAGGTCCGGCACCAGGGGCTTGATCATCGCCCGCGGGTAGTAGTGGTTCTCCTCGTCCAGCACCTGAAACCCGTTTTTCTGCCAGAAGTGCTCGGCGGGCAGCATGGAACTGAGGGTAAGGGCCTGGTAGCCGAGGCTTGCGGCCAGCTCCTCGATGTACCCCAGCAGCCGGGTTCCCTCCCCTTTGCCCCGGTCGCTCTCCGGGAGGCAGATGAAGTCGATGGTGATCAGGTTGTAGGCGGGACAAAACTGGAGTTTCAGGTGGGTCGGCGACAGGTAGTGCTCGGGGTGGTTCAGGTGGCGGTGGCTGTCCCGCTCAAAGCTGAAGACACGGGTGGTCACCCCCGCCTTCTCGGTCCGCTGGAGTTCGCTCCAGGTCACCCCTTCGTCGATTATCGATTCCATCCTTCCACTGAGCCACTCTAGGTGCATTGGTTCGGGCCAGGCTGCTCTGGTCATATGAATCCCTCCCCGGGACCTATTTCGTTAAGCAGCGTGATAGTTATAAACAGCGAATTGAGTGGTAAAAAAGCCAGGGTCGACGTTAACCCCGGCTTTAGGAAGTACAAAGAACCTTGCAATTAAAGATTATGACGTTTTTATGCCAGTGTCAAACAATATCGACCGACTTTTTTCCAGTTTTTTCTACTTATTGGTTGATGTAAGCCGTCTGGGTCGAGGGGTCCCACCCCACCTTGGCCCCCAGGGACTGGCTGACGAAGCGCAGGGGAACCATGGTCCGGCCGTTGATGATCGTCGCCTCGGTGTCGATGCTGACGTTGTAGCCGTTGATCTTCGCTGTCCGCTTGCCGATGGTGAGCTGGATCTGGGTGTCCCCCTTGACCGCGCTGACGGTTCGGGTATTCTCATCCCACTCGACCTGGGCCCCGAGGCCTTCAAACAGCTTCCGCATCGGCACCAGCAGCCGGCCGTCACGGTTCACCGGCGGGGTCTCAAAGTAGATCCGCTGCCCGTCCAGGTACACCGGTATCTGCGAGATGACCAGGATGGCGTTGTTGATGCTACGCTCCCTCCCGTCCGAGGGGGTATTCACGATACCGCCGTTGACTATCATCTCGGTGGAGCCGCCCCCGTCGAGGGCCATGGCGTCTGACGCCCCCAACTCCACCATCAGGTCGGCCAGCTCGATAAAGGTCATCCCCGCGCTGCTCTGGCTGCGCCCGTCCACCGTCACCAGCAGCGCCTGGCCGCTCCTGGTCACCCCGACCGCGGTGCGGGGGTTGCGGCCGGCCAGCGAACCCAGGCTCTCGTTGTCCGTCGGAACGTCCCGGCGGCCGTTTTTCACCAGCCGCGGTCCGTTGGTGACTATGTCCTTGATCCCTTCCAGTCCGTGATAGTCCGCGCGCCAGGACACCTGATCACCGATGGCGAAGTCGTAGCGGTAGGGTTTTTCCCAACCCTGCATCGAGATCACGAAGCCTCCCTCGGGGATGGTGGCGCCGCCGTTCTTGATCTCGGTGATGATCATCTTCCCATCGATGGGTTTCACTATGAACTCAAGGTTGACGAGGTCGTTCTTGGTGTTGGTCCCGAACTCCGGGGTATAGATGGAGAGGCCCTGCGGGCACTCGATGTTCAGCGACTCGGCCTTGAACTCCTTGCCTTTGTCGGGCAGCGAGAGTATCACATCGGGATTCAGCTGCTGAAACTGCAGCCGCCGATCCTGCAGGGCGATCATCGCGGTGGCCTCCCTCCCGCTCTTGACCAGCATCCGCTGGTCGAGCACGGTGGTGTCGACCGGGGTGAGGTTCACCTGCGCGCTGTAGAAAGACCCGTTTATCGCAGCTATGGCCCCGTACTCCCTGGCAATGCTGGACAGGGGCTGGAGGTAGCCCAGGGTCTTGCCCGCCAGGACGGGTTTGAGCTCGATCTTCCGCTTCTTGATGTCGACCAGCAGGTAGTCGACCTCGGCCTTCTTGCCGTCGGAAAGGGTCTTGACCAGGTGGTTGTATTGTATCCCGTCATCGACCACGAGGGCCTGCGCCGGAGCGGCCAGGACGACGAGAAGGAAAGCCATGCATACGACTGTGGTTATGTACCCTGGTTTCCTGAAATACATCGGGTGTTTTCCTCCCTTGTTTTATGCGCGTTCATATTACTAACGCTTTTTTTCAGCCCGGGGATACGGTTCCTCGGGATTTTGCCCCGCTCCTACTATTCTTCCCCATACTCCTTCAGTTTACGGTGCAGGGTGGTCAGTCCGATCCCCAGTATCCGGGCGGTCTGGGCCTTGTTACCGCGGGTGTGCTTATAGACCTGCAGGATATACTCCCTTTCGGCCTCCGCCAGGGTGACGAACTCGGACCTGGATTTAGCGCGGGGCTCCGCCACGGGGGTCCTGACCGACGTCTTCCTGACCTCGGACGGCAGGTGGCTGGGCGCTATGGGCGATTTCTGGGCCAGGTTGGCCGCTGACTGCAGGATCGACCTCAGCTCCCTCACGTTGCCGGGGTATTGGTAGGCCGAAAGTATCTGCAGGGTCTCGTCCTTGATGGAGTTCCTTCCCGCTCCCCGCCCCAGCTCTTTGAGGAAGTGCTCCACCAGCGGCCGGACGTCTTCCAACCGTTCCCGCAGCGGGGGTATCTGGATCCAGGCCACCTTGAGCCGGTAGTAGAGGTCGTTGCGGAACTGGCCCTTCTTCACCATCGCCTCCAGGCTGCTGTTGGTCGCCGCCACGAACCGCACCTCGATCCTGCGCACCCGGTTGGTCCCCAGCTTCACGAACTCCTTCTCCTGCAGCACCCGCAGCAGCTTCCCCTGCAGGTCCAGGGAGAGGTCGCCGATCTCGTCGAGGAACAGGGTCCCGCCCGCGGCCGCCTCCAGGTATCCCTCCCGGTCGCGCTCGGCCCCGGTGAAGGCCCCCTTTACATGGCCGAAGAACTCGGACTCGAACAGGGTGCCGGTCAGGGACGCCATGTTCACCGGGACGAAACTCCGGTCGGCCCGGGAACTGGCCTGGTGAATGGCGTGGGCCAGCAGCTCCTTCCCGGTGCCGCTCTCGCCGGTGATCAGCACCGGCGCGTTGCTGCGCGCGTGCAACTCGACCTCCCGCAGGACCCGCAGCATGGCCGGGGATACGGTGACTATGTCCTTGAAGGCCCGGGAGTCGATAAACTCACCCTCGGACCGCTGTTTCTGCACCTCCAGCAGGTCGAGCAGCCGCTTCCTCTCCAGCGCCCGGTCGATGGCGATCAGCAGTCGGTCCCGGCTCAGGGGCTTGATCAGGTAGTCGTAGGCGCCCAGCCGCATAGCGTTGACCGCGGTCTCTACCTCGTCCACCGCGGTCACCATCAGGCACTCGGTTTCGGGGCTGGCCGATTTTATGTACTCCACCAGTTCCAGTCCGCTGATATCGGGCATGGTCAGGTCGACCAGGGCGATATCGAAGCGTCTGGCGGGGATCAGTTCGTACACCCGGGCCGGGTCGTCGATCGCGGTGATGTCGCGGTAACCGGCCGTCATCAGCCCGCGCTTCATGCTTTCCAGAAAGATCTGTTCGTCATCGACCAGCAGTATCTGGGGGTCCATGATGCTCCCTCCCAAACAGGTGAGTCCAACCACCGGTTCGTGGTTAAAGCTTGTTATTCGACACTTAATACCCGATTCCCTTGTCCGGAAGCGGTTTTTAGGGATGCCACTATCTTGCATAATTAAAATTACTTGCAGAATGCCAAATAAAGGTTTTTTATTCTTTTTGTCGAAAAGAAAGAAGGTGATTTTTATTCCCGGGAGTGTGCCTCCGAGTGCTTCAAAACTTGAGAACCGGTTTCATCTGTGAAGCCGCCTGGCTGAGAGCTATCGCCTGCCTCAACGTAATAGTGATCCACGTTATCGCCAAACCACTCTACGACTTGAACCACGACATGAATCTCCTGAACCTGTACGGGGCCTTCACCCAGCACCAGTACCTGGTCTCGTTCGAGTTCACCCGCTTCGCGGTCCCCTCTTTCATCTTCCTGACCGGATTCACCCTGGCCTGGAAGTATGCACGCAGCCAGGACCGGTTCGATTTCGGCTCCTATATCCGACACCGCTTCATGATCGTCTTCGTCCCCTACGCCCTGTGGAGCCTGCTCTACTCTACCTATTCGGTTTTCTACGTGGAGAGCGGCATCCCGGCCCAGGCGGGACTCCTCGCACTGGTCGTCCGCTACGGGCACGACCTGCTGATCGGGGACGCCCTGTACCACATGTACTTCGTCGTCATCACCCTGCAGTTCTACCTGATCGCCCCGCTGTTTATCCTGCTGGCCAAGAGGTACGTCAACACACCCGCCTGGCTGGTGTTCGGCCTCGTCTACCAGGTCGCCGTCGGCCTGATCTACGCCTACTACCTGTCCCCCACGGGTCATCCGTTCTGGGACGCCGTATACCTCCGCCTCGACCGCAACTCCCTGATGTGGGTCGGCTACTTCGTGATCGGCCTCGCCGTCGGGAGGGACTACGAGCGGATACGTGAATGGGTAAGGCGTTTCGGCGGGTACTTCAGCATCCCCTGGCTCCTGCTCTTTTACACCCTGATCTGGGAGTTTTACCACGCGGCCGACCTGGGTTACTACAACCTCGGTGTGGTCTCGACCTCGAACATCCTCTACACCCTGTTTTTCCTGCCCCTGATCTTCTGGGTGGGAATCAAATTGAGCACGACCAGGGCGAACCCGGTCATGCTCAACCTATCGGACCACTCCTATGGCATCTTCCTCGCTCACCCGATCATCATCGGCTACTTACAGCCCCGGTTCCTCTGGGTCGACAACCTCTACAACTTCGGGGCCACCATGCTGCTGTTCGCGCTGAGCATCGCCATCCCCTGGGGTTTCCTGCTGGGATACGGCCGGCTGTCTTCCCGCCGGCGGCGGGGGACCGCTTCTCAGACCGAAGCCGCCGAGTCGAGGTCCTTCCAGAACCCGGGGTAGGAAACCGACACCGCCTCCGATTCACGGACAATGATTTCCCTCCGGCAGGTCAGCCCGGCCACCCCCATGGCCATCGCGATGCGGTGGTCGCCGAAAGACTCCACGGTCCCTCCCGCGAAGCCCCGCCCGCCCCGGATGATAAACCCGTCGGGGGTCTCGGTGATGTCCACCCCCAGGGCCGCCAGGTTGGCGCAGACCGCCTTGATGCGGTCGGTCTCCTTCACCCTCAGCTCCGCGGCCCCTTTCACCCTCGACTCCCCTTCCGCGACCGCCATCGCCACCGCCAGTACCGGCAGCTCGTCGATCAGGGAGGGGATGATGTCCGCTTCCAGGGTGATCCCCCGGAGCGGCGCGCTGGTGACCAGCAGGTCGCCGACCGGCTCCCCGCCCTCTTCCTTCTGGTTCAGAACCTGGATATCGGCCCCCATTCCCCGCAGCGCCGTCACTATCCCCGCCCGCGTGGGGTTGACCCCCACCCCCGGGAGCAGCACCTCGGAGCCGGGGACCAACGAGGCGGCCACCAGGAAGAAGGCGGCGGAGGAGATGTCCCCGGGAACCGTGATCTCCATGGGCTGAAGCTTTTCCACCGGCCGTATCCTAATCCGCTCGCCGTCCTGGGAGAGCCCCGCTCCCATCGCCCGCAGCATCCGTTCGGTGTGGTCGCGGGTGGCCTTCGGCTCTATGACATCTATCCCGCCCTCCGAGTAAAGCCCCGCCAGCAGCAGAGCCGACTTCACCTGGGCGCTGGCCACCGGCATGGTGTACTCGATGCTCTTCAGCCCGCCGCCCCGTACCACCAGGGGGGCGTAGTTGCCGTCGCCCCGGGCGTCGATCCCCGCCCCCATCAACCGCAGGGGGTTGATCACCCGGGCCATCGGCCGCCGCCGCAGGGAACCGTCTCCGGTCAGGATGCTCAAAAACCCCTGCCCCGCCAGCAGCCCGGAGAGCAGCCGGATGGTGGTGCCCGAGTTGCCGCAGTTTAAGACGTCTACCGGCTCCTGGAGCCCGAAGAGCCCCCGTCCCTTGATCTCTATCACCTCGCCGCGGTCCTCGATCTGGACCCCCATCCCCCGCATGCAGTCCATGGAGGAGTGGACGTCGTCGGCCCGCAGGAGGTTCTCGACCCGGGTCCGGCCTTCCGCCAGCGCCCCGAAGATAACCGAGCGGTGGGAGATCGACTTGTCGGACGGGACCCGCACCGTCCCCTTGAGCGGCCCTCGGGCCGATATCACTGTCTGCATCGTTATATACCTCGCTATCGGTTAAGTAATAATAGTTAGGATAACACAAAAGGGGGGAATTTCCAAAGTCCCCCGGGATGGTTTACGGCGACATTTGATCCCGAAAAAAGCCGAAAAAACTTCGCCCCCAATCAACCCTATGATTGAGGGGGGATAACAATTGGCTGGAAATTAATTTTAGAAATGGCACAAATTTCTATTCAAGCTAATATTATACAGCCTAGGGAGTTTTACACAAAAAGTAGTTTTACTCTTGTGTAAAGACAATATTAAAGTTAGAGGGTGATTCAATGCGGTGTAAAACAAAATTAACCGGAACGGTAATACACCCGTATGATCTGGAGTACTGGCAGGCTCGTAAGAACTGGAACCCGTTCACCAACGCATTTCCCCTCGTATTTGTTTTTGCGCAGCAAAACGAAGATGTGGCAAATGCAGTCAAATGGGCTCGTGAGAATGGTGTACCCATTCGGATGCGAAGCGGGAGGCATGCTCTGGCAAAAGATTTTTCTCAGACCAACGGTGGAATTGTTATAGATACCAGCCAAATGACGATGGTCGTGTTAGATAAACAGCTTGGAATCGCCACTGTTCAAGCTGGAATACGTGTAGGTGTCCTTGTGAGAATGCTTGCGCAGGAAGGCATCCTTGCTCCTTTTGGGGACAGTTCCACTGTTGGTATAGGTGGGATAAGTACCGGCGGAGGAATTACTGCTATCCAGCGAACGGTCGGAGTGATTTCCGACAATATTCTGGCTGCTACAATGGTTGATGCCAATGGTAATATTTTAAATGTCAGCGAAAATGAAAATCCGGACCTATTTTGGGCCATTCGCGGAGGTGGAGGAGGTAATTTCGGAATCATAACCTCCTACACATTTAGAGTTCGCCCTGCTCCTCCTGGTGTTGGTATATTTCAGATAATCTGGCCGTGGGAGCAGTTGGATGAAGTTATTGATACCTGGCAAAGATGGGCTCCATCCGTTGATGAAAGACTGGGTACGATATTGGAGGCATTTTCGAGAAGGAATGGCTTGCTCCGTTCGCAGGGAATATTCCTTGGTCCCAAAGCAGAACTGGAGGATTTGATAGCACCCTTGCTCGAGGCCGGAACTCCTTCAACGGTTCTTGTTGATGAGGTTACATTACTGGAGGCAATAGACTTTTGGGCTCCAAATGAACCGCTTTTCGATGATCAGAATACTACGTGGTCATCAGCCTGGGCGGAGCGTCTCCTGCCCGAAAAAGGAATTAAAGCAATCCATAGCTTCCTGGAAAGGGCGACCGGAAGCGAATCTAATTTCTTTTTCCTGAACTCCGGAGGCGCAATGAACCGGGTGCCTCCCGAGGATACTGCCTTTTTTTGGCGCAATACCAAATATTATTTGGAATGGGACGCCTCATGGAGAGGTACAGCTCAAACACTAAAGAATATTATACTTGTTGAACAGACCAGGAAACAGCTGCAGCCCTATATAACCGGATCATATGTTAATGTACCTGATTTAAACATAAAAAATTATGGTCAGGAATACTATGGTCGCAATTTTGCCCGGCTCCGGAAAGTAAAAGCACAATATGACCCGGAAAATGTGTTCAACTTCGTACAGAGTATTCCTCCGGCTCCTGAGTGTGATCAACACCACAACAATTGGCAGGTATAATGATTATAGTTCAAAGGGATCATGGCATAGGGTTCCAAAACAAAGCACTACGCGCGCGTATGTAGTGCTTTATTTTTTTCTTAAAGCGCTACGGTAAAAGGGGGAATTTCCAAAGCACCCGGATAGACTTTTCCGGTGGGGGAGAGAGGCCCAGTAATGACCCGCCCGCCTCCGCCAATTCTATATTTGTTTATTGTCTATACTTTAGTAAATCCTAGACACTTTAGACACAAAACGCAGTTTCTGCAAAAAACCCGGCTTCGAAGGATCTCCAGCCTTAGTGCTAATCAGCTTCTTTTACTTTATCGTGTTTTCAAAAGGTATGATTGGAACCGTAAAAAGCCTCTTTTTAGGCATTTAGCGCGGACTAAACGCGAACTATATAAACCGGGCTCCTCGGGCTTCGCTTCAGCCGTCGTGTTTCCGGGGATCGTATGGCCAACACCCATGGATCTGGCCTCCGAAATAAAATGGCCGCCAGAATTGACGACCTTACCCGATATCATTATAAACTAAAAGTACCCCCTATTCCTGCCATGTTTCTGCCAAGTTATAAGTTCCTTTACATCTTATTACCGGGAAGACTGGATGAACACCAACCTTACGCGGGACTTGACACGGGGACCCCGATCCCCCCTGGCCCCCGGTGTCAATCCCGAAGATAACTGTCCCCGGTGTCACCCGATGCGCCGCAAGGCTCGGTGAGGTTGACAGAAAGATCCGTCCCCAGTGTCAATTCCGTCCCCAGTGTCAATTCTTGAGTGGGCCAACTGTCCCCCTGCTTCCCCGCGCTTTTTCAGTGCGTTTTTATCGCTTTTCCCCAAACAATTCTTCAAGAGAAATATCCAATGCTTTCGCAATAGCAACGATCTCATAATCTTGAACAAGTCGGTTTTGTCCTTCAAGGCGAGAAAGACTCGTCGCGCTAATGTCCAAGCCCACGGTTTGTAATTTCGCAAGGAAATCCTTCTGCTTTATTTGCATTGCCTTCCGAAGGGCAACAACCTTGGCTCCGATCATGTTCTTGTTGCCGGGCGGATTTTTTCGTGGCTTCATACCTTCGCACCTCACTGTTCTTCCATAAATTTTATGTGAGGGCTCGGTAGTTATAATGCGATTTTCGCAGTATAATAAAAATAATTCGATATTCGCATTAAAAATTTAAGGTATCCCACTCACGCATGATGAGATATTTATGGCGCAGAACCGCAAGGTTGACGCATTGGTAGTCAAGATACAAAAGGAAAAAGAACGACATAGGAATAACCGGCAAAAACGTTAAGGTAACCGAAGTTTCTGTCAAGTTTTTTCAAGTCTTGAGATAAGTGTATATGCCCCAAAATCAGAATCGGATACGAGGGACCGGTTGGAAAAGCATCTCAAAATAGGTGTATATACCCTAAAAATAAAATAGCCGCCCTTCAGAAATGGACAGCATTGCCTTGTATCGTTGTAAGAAAAAAGCAGCCCCGGTTACTGCCATGTTTCTGCCATTTTATAAGCTCCTGCCCGGTCAAGCCCCCGGAATCCACTGCTTACCACAGTTCAGGCAGGTGATAACCACTTGGCTGCTGTCGATCAATCCGCCCAGCAGCCCGACGGCCCCGAACAGCAAACCCCCGGCCGCGGCATTGATAAAACTGAACCCCTTGTCTCCCGCGTGGAGGGAAGTGGAGCCGCACCTTGAACACCTGATCGGGGGCGGCACGTCAGCGTCTACCAAGGCCATCAGCTTTCTCCGGGCCTTCGCCGCCTGCTGCTTCGACCGCTCCTTCGACCGCTCCTCCATCAGTTCCTTCTTAATTTTTTGGTTTTCGGCGATCCGCCGCCAGACGGCTTTTTTCCGCTCTTCTATTTCTTCAGGGGTAAGTTTCGCCATGATGCTTTACCACCTCTGGGGCCGCGCTTTCCTGGGCCGGGGATACCCAGATCATTCCAGAATAGGGACCGCTCACAGATGTATTATAGCAAAATAGGTGCGAAAAGAGTCAGTCCACTCTTCTATATTTTAGCTCAAGCATCAAACCCCTTTCCCAAAGCACCTGCTTTTCAAAATCGTTGCCTTCCAGGTAAAGTCTTGATGGGAAAAAGGCATTATTTATAAAATTTATTACTTTCGAGTCGGTCGGATATTCAACCAGGGCAACTTTTTTTATATCTTTGCCATACGGAAATTCATCAAAACTATCGACAATATAGCGATGACCTTCAAAAACAAGAGTCCCATCATCATATGGAATCGCTTTAGGAGAAAGTGTTATATCGGCGATTCGCCATGCAAAGAATGCTGTTAAAACTATTATATAAGCGCCGGTAACGGCAGCTATGGCTTTGTATGCAGCTGTCTTTGATTTTCTCAACTGGATGAAAGAGAATAAAAATATGCCTAAAACAGCAATAGTAAAAATACCGGCAAATAAAAATAAAATTAATAATAACGGCATTGCGATGTCCTCCGCAAATGTGGATAATACTGCTGTTTGGTCTGGATACATTGATGGGGGCTTTTCTCAGGGTCTGGAACACTCTTGACAGTTGTTCTACGGTTTCTTGTCGACAGATTCTCTTTTAATATTAAAATTCTGATTTGACGCCAAAGGTGTCAACCTAAAATCTTCCGAGTTTTTATCCATATCGCTTAGGAATTATCTCGAAGATATCTCCGTTTTTACAACACTCGACATCTATCCATTCCTGCATTTCTTCAAGCCTTTGTTTGCATTTTTTAATCAATTTCCTCGGTGGTTTCATAACAATCCGGTCATTGTTCACCTCAAGTCTTGTTCTATTAAACAATGACTTAAGCTGTTTTTTGTTGTAAGGCACCTTATCGATCTGTTGAGTACTAAACACCTTGTATGGCTCAATCGAGTCTGAAACGGCAAGGATAAAAAGCAGGGGATTTCGAAAGAAGTTGATTTTCTCGTACTCTTGGCCAATCAATTTTGACATTCCCATTTTCCGATATACTTCACTATAGCTCGTATCGACCTTAGCGCTCCAAATGTTATGATTTATAATACAGTCAGCAATATAGGCAAAAACAGGCAACTGATCAAAGGTAAAATGCACGTGCATATCGTAATCATTTGGGTTTTCAAAATCACTAATGTCGGTGTTTGGGTTGTCCCTAAATGCTTTCACGTAAGCTTTGGCGTAATTCCTTATTATTCTATCGAAAAACAAACATCCTCCTGCAATACCGTGGTCGATACAACTGCTTTTTTCTTCAAGTTCAGCGAATGGTAGTAATCGATATGCAAAATACCGACTAATCTCGTTACTTTTTCTTATTGGAAAACAAATAGGGCGGTCTGAGTTTATCATAAACAGGCGCTTCGGCGCCTTCCGATAATATTCTTCTATAGCAAATATTGCACGGCTTTCCTCACCACAGAGCTGTATTGCGGAGCTTTGTTCTACTCGTTGTCGGCTATAACTAAATCTTCTTTTTGACTTCCAAATAGATTGCTGCAACCTTATTGCTGCACGAAATTTAGCCATTCCAAGCCAACATGGAGCCTTTGACACTAAGCGTTCAAAATTAGCATTGATCAATGCGGAACAAACATCACTTGCCAGCCCTTGCGCCAATGTATTGTTGTTCTCGAAAGTATATCCGCAATCGTGGTAGAGGCATGTCAATGTCCATATATACGAAAAATCATAGCTGGATTCTCGCTTCGAATCGGTAAACAAATGAGTAAAGGCACCGTTAAAAAGATTTTTTGCAATAAGTGCCCCCAAGAAAAACGCCGAAATCGAATGAGCAGCACGTGCGTCTGATAGCTGGGGACGCATCCAGTCACTGTTTGCATTAGCCATTGGAGCCAAAAGTTTTTTTGATGCAAACATGAAGGTATTTTCGATGAACAATGTCGGATTTTTAAAAAAATTATCCACACTGTTGTTGCGATGGATGCCATAATAATCCCAAGAGTCGGGATATCGGTTTACAAGATGTTCCAGTTGATTTTGATATGTCATAGGCACCTCTTGCTTATGTATTATGGATTATGCGTACCTTTTAAGATAAAAACGCATCTGTTTTAAAGGGCTCACTAATCTCTAATACCGAACAAGTTTACGCCTTTCAAATGCAGCACTTATCTTTTTGCCAAACTGAGTTTATATTACAATCCCATTTCCTGGTTTTAGCAGCAGGTGCCTTTATTTCTTCACAAAATGCAATGAATCGTTCAACATCATTATTTGATAAATTAAGTGGCCATCGTTTAATAATAAGCCATCCCTCATTTGAATCGTCTATTGTACACCAAGAACCTTGCCAATTATCAGAAAAAGTAGATTTCCAACCCTCTGGCAATCTCCCTTTAAAACCCATATCTAAGCGTAATTCCTTGTGGTAATTCTTTAAAGCAGCCGGGCGATAATTACCTATCAAAAATGTAAGTCTTTTATCGCCCAACCTAACTCCACAACGATAGGGCAATACCTCCTTCAGCCATTCATAGACTTTTCTTGCTAAAACCATGGTCTCTCTATCATGAAATAAACTATATAACGCGTTTTCTTCATTGATTAAGTCTGATGTCTCCCTCCATAACACTCTTATCAATTCCCCCTACCATCAAGGTTTTGCATGATTTCGCCATGTTGTTGAATAGAGGATCTGTATATTATGACATTAAAACAACTAAAATCGCCCTGGGGTTCATTCAATATGGATAATGTAATGCTTCCGTATGAAATTTAGCTACTTCGAGCAATGTCCACTTATTGGCCCGGCATTTACGGCACGCCAACTTTAAAGGCGAGTCAAATCCTTATCTTCGATTTGACAGAGACGGGTCATGCCTGACTTAAGGCTGGCGGTATGACACCTTGGCGCTAGATTCCGAGTATCGCTCCACTGTATGAAGGTTTTATTGGCTGAAGTTGCTATTCCCCTTTATTTAATGTGTTTAACCTATTTTGAAGAATCTCAAGTCGAGTTGGAGCGCGATATATATATTCCAAAATCGCTTCAGTAAAATCTGTTAATATTTGAATGTCAAATTCAACAATCTCACCCAAATCGGCATGAGCACCAATATTACGCAATTGGCGTATTCCATGAGCCATTTCAACTAATCTACCCGGAATAACATCTTGCTCACACAAGTAGTCTAATTTTTCAAATAAATTATTACCTCTTGCATTTTTATCTTTACATATAATTTCTAAAGTTCTTCCTATTAAAACTGCAAAAGCATTATGTTCAATATGCCTAACTTTCAATGCCGCTTCATATGATTTTGATATATTCTCGGGTAAGCCTCTTAAATTAACCTGAGCATAGGGATATAAAGTTTTTTCATGGATTGGCCATCTATCTATATCCATTTCAAAAGAGCTTCGAAACTTTTCATCCAAAATCGGTTTATCACAATTTGGGCAAACAAATAGTGACCAAAGGAAGTTATCCTCATCAGTGTAAGGCGGATCACCATAAATAATTTGATGCTCATATGAAGTAGCTACAATCATTGGTGCCCTGTTTCCGCAGTGAGGGCATAGTTTCAATATTTCTTTATTATTATTTTTCTTCATAACATCATTCCTATAAAGAAAATTCCAGATAACTACTGAACAAAGAAAGTTGTTTCTTTTATTAGCAGTAATGCTTAATATCTTTCTACACATAATTGAGTATTCCTTTAGTTTTGTCTAAAAATGGTAGACTGAAATGTTAGTTACATAGTATGGGCTATCTGGTCGGCAGGCAGGGTGAAAGGTTCAGATGGCAGCCTGAACCCCGGGGGAATCACTGTGGCTGGGTTATATGTAGATGAGAGCCTTTAGCTCTTAACCTCACCGTATAACTGCGGTAAGGTTTAGATAATCATAGTGTATTGAAATAAACCAAAGCACTACGCGCGCGTATGCAGTGCTCTGGTTTTTCCTTTAAACGCTACAATAACACAAAAGAGGGGAATTGTAAAAACCTGTCCCCACGCTTCACCTCGCTTTGGGCCGGTTAATATTTATATCGGCTTTCGAGCTGGCGGCTTATGGTTATTAATTCTTCTTTTATAGCGTCCAGCTGCCTGGCGGTCCTGCGGTGGAAAGTGACAAACTCGTAGATGATCAGGACCGGAATGGCCAGATACAACAATGCCAATATTAAGCCTCCGAATGCCGCTATATTCATAACCCGCCTCCTTTTAAATCTCCCGAAACGGCAATCCAGACGGTTCCCCGACCATCCGGCCCCGATATTTCTCGCGGTTCATTTTAACCCAGGCATTGTATTATAAACACCACAATACTATATAAACGCCGGCTATATATCAATAGATACGATCCCTCCTCAGGCTCTTCCGGAAAACAAAACGGCCATTCTCAAGTCCGCTGACTAAGGGTAGGCGCGGCCGGCTCTTAAGTTTTTTAAATCCAAATTGGGGTATGCTAAGTTTAATACTATTGACCAGGGAGAAAAGATGATGGAACAGGCCTACACCGAGATAGATGTGATGAAGAGCCGAGCACCGGTTATCAATCACGATATGGGAGTGACCCATCGCGCCCCACTCACCTCTTCGGAAATCGCCAACCTCTGGCGGACGTACGTTCATTACAGTATGCTTAATTACGTCTTTCAGCACTACCTCAAGAATGTTGAAGACCCTGATCTCCGGCCGATGCTGACTGATTCAATAGCCCTTTTCGAAAAGCGCATGAATCGAACCGCGGAAATTTTTAAGCTGGAGGGCCAGCCTATTCCCCGCGGCTTCGGAGACGGGGATTTGGATGCAGGGGCTCCGAGGCTGTATACCGATTTATTTTACTTTTTCTACACCATGAGAATGGTGGCCATCGGGCTGCAATTAAACAGTACCGCCCTTGCCTGTGCAGTCCGCCCGGATGTCCGCGAGTTTTATACTGAAACCCTGATGGGTTCGACCCGGTTTTTTAATCGGTTTACCGATATTATGCTGGAAAAAGGCATCTTAATCCGGTCCCCTTTTATAAACACGTTTGGAGAAGTAGACACGGTGGAGGAACAGAGCTTTTTACGCGGGTTCCTGGGTAAGCGCCGGCCGCTGCTGGCGCAGGAAATAGATCAGCTCTTTTTAGGGATCAGAAACAACGTGATAGGGGGAGCCCTGCTGGAAGGCTTCCGGCAGGTGGCGAGGTCGGAACCGGTGCGAGCTTACATGGCCAGGGGAGCAGAAATCGCCAGGAAACACGTGGATATATTCAGTTCTGTTTTGCATAAGGAAAACCTTCCGGCGCCAGCGCACTGGGGGGAATTTGTGTCTGATTCTACCACGCCCCCGTTTTCAGACAAGTTGATGATGTACCATGTAGTAACGCTGGGCGGTATCGGCTTAGGAAGCTACGCGAACGCTATGGGGTTAAGCATGAGGCACGACCTCGGCGCTAACTACGCCAGGCTCATTACAGAGACGTTGAAATACGCCGAGGATGGAATAAACATATTGATAGACAACGGATGGTTAGAGGAACCGCCGAGGATGACCGACCGGCAGGAACTGGTGAATAATCCGAAGCATTAGCCGAGCAGGGGCTTTATAAATGGAAACACTATAACCGATAGGCGTGAATTAATTGCTGTTCCCGTTCAGCTGTCTCTCTCAGGGTCAAACAAGGTCGCTTTAGAAGAATGCTCAAGCGGTATATTCGGGGCCTTCATTGGGAAACTAAACGGAAGAATGGCAAAAAAGCAACTTTCACTGGAGGGTAAGGATGGAGCAGACATTTTATGAACCCGGCCAAACAGAAGATAAGGCTATCGGCGCACCTGATAATGTCCCACTGACTTCTACAGAGGTTGCGGCTCTGTGGAATACGTATATACAGTATACGATGTTTGCCTGCGTGTTCAAACACTTCAACCAGACGGTTGAAGACAACGACATCAGGCCTATTATTCAAAACGCCCTCGACATATGGAATAAGAGAGTGAGCCGGGTCCGGGAAATACTGAATAAAGAGGATCTGCCCATACCGATAGGTTTTACGGATAAGGACGTGGATATAAAGGCGCCCCGGCTTTACACCGATCCGTTTTATCTCTACTACTTAAGAGATATGAACAAGTTCGCCATCGCTATCAACGGGTTGGCGCTCACTACTGGGGCACGTGCCGACATCCGTGATTTTTATACCCATTGTGTAAACTCCACCATGGAATTATACAACGACGCGACAAACACGTTATTGTCCAAGGGTTTATTTATAAGGCCCCCTTACGTGACTATCGCCAGGGAGGTCGATTTTGTCAGGGAGCAGGACTTTTTAACCGGGTTCCTCGGCGAGCACCGGCCTTTACTGGCCCAGGAAGTATCGGCTCTCGCTTACGGTATCATGACCAACAATGTTGTGAAAAGTTTGTTGATGGGATTCAGACAGGCGGCCAGATCGGATCAGGTCGGAAAATACCTGGAACGGGGAATCAACCTGTGTAATAAATACATGGAAGCTTTTAGTTCGGCCTTGAAACAGGAAAACATACCCGCTGCGATCTGCTGGGATACTATAGTCACGGATTCTACAACCCCGCCTTTTTCGGATAAGCTGATGATGTTTAAAACGTCCTATATTAATTCCGCTTTTTTAGTTAGTTATACTACATTCTTTGCCACCAGCCCCCGACACGATTTATCGGCCATCTTTATGAAGGCGTTTACCGAGGTCGCGGACTACGCACAGGATGGGCTGAACATCATGATAGACAACGGCTGGTACGAAGAACCGGCGCGGACCGTCGACCGGCGGGAACTGCTCAATAAGCCGAAGCATTGATCGGCCAGGAGTAAGGAGCCAGGTGAATCTCCCTCACAATCTCGGACTATCTGCCCCCCAGCTTCGGCAGCAGCGTCTTCAGCATCTCTCGGTATACGGGGACGTGCCGGTCGAGGTCGCCGTTGCTGAGAACCTGCGTGACGTAAAGGGTGTCTCCTATGTATATGGAGTGGGATATCAATTTAATTTCAGTATTACCATCGTAGTTAGTTATTCGGTGTTCGTACATGGCTATATCCTTATAGTGCTCCACGAGTTTTGAGCTATGGATAATACTTTTTGGCATCAGGATTTTATAGTTTTCCCGCACCTTATCCATGATTTCCGGCCTGGAAACCACCTCTTCTGGCGTGTAGGGAGATATAAATGCATCCACCCTGATCACATCCTCTTCTCCCGAGGCCTGGTTTTGCTTTACGCACATCGTGCCTGAGGCGTCTTTTACTTCGACCCAGTCCCCCGGGAGGCAGAAGGCTCCGACAAGATCCGTTCCCCGGTGCACTAGTTGGAGCTTATACCCCGGCTTGGTGTTGCGGGTGACGCTGACGGTTCGGCTCCCGCCGTCCCATTCGACGGTGGCCCCGAACGCCTCCGATATGAAGCGAAGGGGAACCAGGGTGCGGCCTTCGACTATCTGGGCCGGGACGTCCAGGCCTATCTCCTCACCGCTGCAGCTGGCCGTCATACTGTTGATGGGTATCCTTACGACCGTGATACCGCGGCAGGCGATGACGGTTTTAGTCGCATCGTCCCAGCTGACCTCGGTCCCGAGCGCTTCGGCCACGATCCTCACCGGGACCATGGTCCGGCCGTCGATGACCCGGGGCGGCACATCGGGCTCCAGGATTCTTTCACTCGTGGTGTCATAGACCCTGATCCTGATATCAGAACCGCCAGGTTCGCTGGCGGAGACGGGAAGACCGAAGACCATCAAACCGAGACAAAGGATTATGACCGCAAGCAGCTTTTTCATACGCGCTCTCCTTCTTTATATATGTTCTTTCACTACACAGCTTTCGGCAAATATCCCCGATTTCCTCCTGGTTGCCTCATAATATTTACATGCTTATGTAAGGCAAAGGCCCAAACAAAAAAGGGCTTTGATAAGCCCATTCTTTTATACGCTCGTTCCCTTAATTCTCACCTCTCCATCATGTCGTTTATCACGTCGGCGACGTCGGTGTTCTGGGTGGCCAGGATGTAGTTGATGAATAATACCTCTTGTATCCCGCGGGATTTTATGAACTCGAACACGTCCGCCCGAAACTCCCGGGGGTCGATTACGTATATCTCCTGGTAGTGCGGAATCAGGAAGGGTATAAGGGCGTTGCCGTACGAGTCCTTGATGACCGCTATCTTCTTCCCGTTCTTGACCGAGGTGAAGATCTCGCCCAGGGGGTGGTCGCCGCCCATGAATATCTCGTACTTGTTGCGCTGGTCGGACCGGGACCGGTCGATGACCGGCAGGTCGACCGGCCGCTCGTAGTAGACGGTATACTGGTGCCCGGTGAAGGGCAGGTAGTAGCGGATAGTGTCGGGGTCCTGCTCCAGCCGGCGGTCCATGGAGAGGGTGTAGAGCGAGCCCAGGAAGCCCCCGGCCTCACCGGTCTGGTAGCGCTCCAGGGGTACCGGCTCTTCCCCGCGGGCGTTCATAAAGGCGGTGTAGCTGCAGTACGCCCCCAGGGCGGTCCAGTGGTGGTCGGTCCGGAAGTAGATATCCCGGGACGCGTTCTCAGCCAGGGAGCTGTAGGCGTCTACCCGGCGGATGTCGGGATTCAGGTGCTGGTTCACGTAGTCGATGGTGTGCTTCTGCGGCGAGGAGAGGCTGCGGTAGTCGGGCCGGTCGGAAAACTCGATCCGGGTGGGGGCCACCAGCGAGTAGACCTTCACCCCCGCCCCGACCCGCTGCTGAAACCGGTTCAGGGTCTCGGCGTAGACCCGGCTCGACTCGGGGTTGAACCGGTGGATCTCCATGGCCTGGTTTTTGGCGATCAGCATCAGGGTCAGGCTGTCGCCCCGGTTCTGGGCCAGGTTGGCCCCGCGCTGGGCCACCAGCCGAGCCTCGTCGGCGGTCTCGAAGCCGTACCACCCTCGGACCCGGCGGCTTATCCGGACCAGGCGGTCGCGGAGGATAAAGGTGTCCGCGAAGTAGTCCTCGTACTGCCGCAGCAGGGTCCCCCCAAAGAGGCTGTCCCATCCGAAGTCGGGCCGGGCCGACAGCACCCGGTTCTCGCTCTCGGACACGGTCGGTTTCGTGACCACCTGGTTGGCCAGGGTTATTATGAAGATGGGGACCAGGAAGCAGAGCAGGGCCAGTTTCGCAAGACGCATCTTCATCACCTAAAACCTAAAATACAGGAACGGGTTGTATGTCTTTCCCACCAGGAAGACGGTCGATACCAGCAGCAGCGCCAGGTTGACGGCGGGCCGGGCCGCATCGAGTCTCCCCGGGAAGGAGGATTCGAGCTTCTGTCCAATCACCCGCAGCGCCGGGGTGCACCCGACGACCGCGAGGATGAGGAAAAACAGGTTATGCGTGAAGTAGTAAGAGAAGTTGATGTCCAGCAGCGGGCGACCCGCGATCCCGGCCATGACCCCCAGCACCTGCCCCGCCTTCGACAGGTCGGTGAAGTAGAACAGCTCCCAGCCCACCACCACCGCCAGCAGCAGGTAGGCGTGGGACAGCCACCTTGGGAAGCGGTCCAGCAGGCGCTGCAGGAATACCCGCTCCAGCATTATCAGCGCCCCGTAGTAGAGGCCCCAGAAGATGAAGTTCCAGCTCGCCCCGTGCCAGAGCCCGGTCAGGAACCAGACGATGAGGAGGTTGCGGATGCCGTTTTTCAGGTTGCCGCCCAGCGGGATGTAGACGTAGTCGCGAAAGAAGCTGCTGAGGGAGATGTGCCACCTCCGCCAAAACTCGGTGGCCGAGGTCGCTATATAGGGATAGTTGAAGTTCTCCTTGTAGTTGAACCCGAACATCTTCCCCAGCCCGATCGCCATGTCCGAGTAGCCCGAGAAGTCGAAGTAGATCTGCAGGGTGAAAAGGACCACCCCGAACCAGGCCCCCAGGACCGAGAGGTCGGCCGGGCTTCCCTTCAGGAACACATCCGCTATCTCGCCCGCGGTGTTGGCGATGAGGACCTTCTTGCCCAGGCCTACCGCGAAGCGGTTTATTCCCTCGATGAAGGTGCCGGAGGTGATGGTGCGCTGCTCGATCTCCCGGGCGATGTCCCGGTAGCGGATGATGGGACCCGCGACCAGGTGGTGGAACAGGGACACGTAGAGCAGGACCTTGCCGAGCGAGCGCTGCGCCGCGACCTCTCCCCGGTAGACGTCTATGACATAAGATATCGACTGGAAGGCGTAGAACGAGATGCCGATCGGCAGCCCGTATTCCTTGTAGGGGAGGTTCAGGTCGAACGCCTGGTTCAGGTTGCTGGCGAGGAATCCCGAGTACTTGAAGAACCCCAGGAGCAGCAGGTTCACCGCTATCGAGGCCACCAGCGCGGCCTTGCTGGGCCAGCGGCCGCGGTAATTCTCGGCTATGATCCCGTTCAGGTAGTCGAAGACCGAGGTGAAGATGAGGAGGACGACCCAGACCGGCTCCCCCCAGGCATAGAACAGCAGTGAGGATACTATCAGCACCCAGTCGCGGTAGGTCTGCTTTTTTAAGCCGAAGTGGAAGACCAGCACCAAAGGGAGAAACAGGTACAGAAATATCAGACTGGAAAAAACCATTTTTCACCTATCCCGAAATCGCTTTGATCTAAATATATATAACGCTTCAAACCGCCCCAGCGGCGCGTTCTGGAGAATTTTAAAGATGTATTTTTAAACAAAAAAAAAGAGGGCCTTACCGCGCCTCCTGGTTTCAAGCCGGTTATAAGCTCCTAGATGGATTCCCTCATGCGGCCCATGGTCTTTTGCTTTATGTCCGAGAGCATGATGTACTTGTCGAACATGTTGAATACCCCCATGTCGTGCAGCTCCTGCAGGACCCGGGTCACGGTTTCCCGCGAGGTGGCGGCCATGTTGGCCAGGTCCTGGTGGGTCAGCCGCAACCTGATCTTGATGCCGTTTTCGGTGACCACCCCGTGTTCCTGGGCCAGGTCGTACAGCACCTTGATTATTCGGCTGCGCACATCCCAGAAGGCCATCATCTCGATCTGCTCGTTCGACTTGCGGAGGCGGTGGCTGAGGGTCGTGATTATCCGGGCGGAAACCTCGGGGTTCTGGGTGATCAGATTAATGAAGTCGTTGCGCTTGATCTGGATCAAATGGGTCTCTTCCAGGGTCTGCACGGTCGCGGAACGCACGCCCCCGTCCAGCAGGGACATCTCCCCGAAGACCTCTCCTTCGCTGAAGATGGCCAGTATCTTCTCCTTGCCCTCCTCGGTGGACCGGAAGACCTTTACCGAACCCGCTTTAACGATATAAAGCCCATCAGCGACGTCGTTCTCCATGAACACCACGTGGTGTCTGGGAAACCTCTTCTCGGCGGAAATAGTCTGGATCTTCGACAGCTCTTTTTCGCCCAGTTCGTTAAAGAGATAGACTTTTCTCAGGAACACAGAATTCACCATAGAGAACCCCCTGGTAGCTTATGGTATCTTTCCTGCATAAGATTCGACAAGTGTTAACAAAATCCTTTATTGTCCGTGTATAATTAATTGCCGCTCCAAATAATCAGTCCTATGGTGATCAATACGTGTACAACATAGAGCCTGGCGGCGGTACGCTCTATCCGCCAGTCGAACAGGTCCTCGGAGAACTCGCCGGGGTGAAGCAGCGCCCGCATGACCGGGATCGCCTTTATACCGTGCCAGACCTCGAAAAGCACGAAACACAGGGTGACGATCTGGTAGGCGAGGATCTGGATCTCCGTCAGCGCCAGTATGAAGTACCCCGCCTCCAGCAGCAGTGAGATCACGATCACCAGGGCGATCGCGCCCGGCGACGCCGACTCCTGGTCCAGCGCGTCTTCGTGCAGCGCCAGTCCCTGCATCAGCATCTGTTCGAACCTCTCAGGGCGGCCCCGGACGATCTGGAAAAAATAGACCGAGTAGAAAGACAGGATCGTTACCCCGAATACGACCAGCCCGACTTTGAGCAAACCTCACACACTCCCTTTTATACATGCAAACCCGGCATTGGTGTAATTCTGCAAAAAAAGGACATTTCCTGCCTGGTTATGCTTATTATTATTTTTTATCGGCAAAGAATTCGGGTGGAATCAGGGGCTTTTCGTCCAGGCGCAGCTCGGCAAGGCGGAACCCGTGCTTCAGGGCCAGGCGGTACATTTCCACTATCCGGTCGGGGTCGAGTCCCTTCCCCAGGCCGCAGTCCTCGTACCTTCGCTCCATCGCCAGCAGCATGGTTTCTGCCACGCATGGGTACACGAGGCGGGGCGGGAGTCCGAACAGCAGTCCCGGCTGGCTGTCCCCGGGGACCTCCCAGAGTCCGCCGTCGATGGCCAGGATGTCCTCCCGACAGCGGGCCAGCATCTGGGAGGTCTCGCGCGGACGGGCGATGTCGCAAACGATGGCGCCGGGCCTGAAGGCCTCGGGGGGGATGAGCCGCTCCGAGGCACCCGCCGCTACCAGTACCACGTCGGCCGAGCGGAGGGTCCCGGCGAGGTCGGTGGAGGTCTTTACGCGGCGGCGGGTTTTTTCCTCTATCTCGTCGGCGATCCGCGTCAGCCCTCTCTGGTCGCGGCCCAGCAGCGTGATGGCCGCGCCGGTGCCCTCCAGTATGTGCAGCGCGGCCTGGGTCACCACCGCCCCCGGGCACCCGGTCCCGCCGGTGCCTATCACTACTACCTCGGCCCGGGACAGGTCGATCCCGGCCAGCCTGGAGGCGGGGACTACCGCGGCTATGGCGGTGGCGGCGGTCAGGCTGTTTCCGGTCGTCACCGGCAGGTCCAGCCTCCGCGCCGCCTGGATGCCTCCATCCCCTACCGTGGAGGTGTAGGCCCCCAGGCCGAGTATCCCGGCTCCCAGCCTCTCCGCCTTTCTTCCCGCCCGCACGATCCGGTCGACCACCCCCGGTTCGGGGTACTGGAGGATCTGGCGGGTGGTGAGCATCAGGGCGATAAAAAAACCCCCGACTTCGGCCAGCGGGGAACGGACCCCGCGTACCTCCGAGAGCTTCAGGGGTGGACAAAGCTTCAATAAGTTTTCGGTCATCCCGTCGGAAAGGTGTCGGGTGATACGGAATCTCCGGCGCACGTCCTCCAGGGACAGGGGGTGCACCAGGAAGGCGAACTGGTCCACTGCGGCCTCCAGTGCCGCGCCTCGGTGGGCGCTCTGGCACTGGTTAGCTTATGCTGGCCTTCACCAGATGGTTACCGCTGGCCAGGGCCTCGGATATCTCCGCTTCGGTGATCTCCCGCCCATCACAGTGCAGGGCCGCCAGCCCGAACCCGTGCTTTTTCCCCAGCTGGCGCAGGTACTGGATGGTTTCCAGGGGTATGCGGCTGCCGATGCTGAAGTCCCGGAAGTCTCCCTCCAGGGCCAGCAGCATGGTCTCTGACAGGCAGGCCAGGTTGACTCCTTCGCGGCAGTTGAGGTTGGAGTTGAAGGCCAGCCGGTCCGGCAGCTGCACCAGGCCTCCCTCGAAGACCAGCACGTCCCGGCGCTGTTCCCGAACCGCCGGGGACACGTCGTAGGGCCGGGAGACGTCGCACACCACCGCCCCCGGCTTCAGGCAGTCGGAGGTGACCAGGAAGGCGGGCGAGCTGCTGGCGGTGATAACCAGGTCGGCGCTCCGCATGGATTTTTTCAGGTCCACGGATATACTGACCGGGGGCGTCTCGCCCAGGAACCGGGATACATCCTCCATCAGTATGCAGGGTCGCGCCGGTTCCGACCCGCCGACGATCGATTCTTTTAGCCCGGAGAGGAGTCGGCCCGCCTCGGTGTCCTCGCTCCGGCCGAGCTGGTCGGTGACGCGCTTCAGCCAGGACGCCAGCCCCTCGGACTCTCCCGCTTCCAGCCGGGCGGCGGCGTGCCGGATCATCTCGTCAGCCAGGGTCCGCAGCCGGCGTACGCTGCTGACCTTGTGGGCGGGGTTGCCGATCAGGTTCACCATGCCCACCCGCTCGGAAAGCAGGATGGCGCATACCCGGCCGATGGAGCCGGTGGCTCCCACCACCGCGCCCCGGGCGGAGGGGATGTCTATCCCCATCATCTCCGCTCCCTTAAATACCCCTTCCACCGCCATGGCGATGGTGAAGCTGTTGCCGCTGGTGATGGCCACCCCCCGGCCCTGAACGTCGCGGCCGCCCTGGGTGACCACCGAGGTGTAGGCGCCCAGGCCGACGATCTGGGCTCCCAGGTCCACGGCCATATCGACCGCTTCCTGGATGGTCTCCACCACCTGCCGGCGCGGCAACTCCATCATCTGTTTGGCGCCGAAGGGGACGCCGATCAGCCAGCCCTCCGCCGTCGCGCCCGCCAGGGACCTGACCGCCGGGACGTGGCAGACCAGCTCGGGCTGGGGCTCCCTCGCGCTCCACTCCAGGAACCCCTCCTGCTGCTCGGCGCTCCACTGCTCGAAGGAGGGGGTCGCGTTGACCAGTTCGGCCTGCCCCGGGTAGTGGATGAGAAAAGCGAAACGGTTCTTCGGCTGTTCGCCGGATTCGAGTTTCGAACACTTCACGGGCCTCATGGTGCGGGCCCGGTAGTCCTTAAGGGCCGTCGGCTGGCGGCTGTCGCCCAGCAGGTAGCCGAACAGCCAGGCATAGTCCTTCAGGTAGATGGTCTGGCAGATACGGTCCAGGGCCTCCAGCAGGCGGTCGATCTCGTGATACTCGATGGTCAGCGGGGGTTCCAGGCGGATGGTCATGGTGTTGTTCAAAAACGGAGCGGACCGGATGCCGCACACGTTCAGCAGGTAGCCCGAGAGCATGGCGCAGAACCCGCCCTGGCGGCTCAGGAATATCATAGCCCAGGAGTCCTCGGGGGGGAAGTCCTCAAACTCTAGACCCACCATCAGCCCCTCGCCGCGGACCTCTTTGATCACGCCCGGCCAGCGCCGCTTTATCTCCCTGGCCCGCAGCAGGAGGTAGTCTCCTTTTTCCTTCACCTCCTGGATGATCTTCCGGTCGTCGGCCAGCAGCCGGTCGAGGACCGCGAGGCCGATCGCGCAGGTGAAGTTGTTGTTGCTGAAGGTGGAACTGTGCAGCCTCCCGTAGTCATCGTTCCAGACCGCGGGGCTGGACAGGCAGACCCCCAGCGGCGCCAGCCCGCCGCCCAGGGCCTTGGAGAGCAGAAGTATGTCGGGTTCAACCGACTCCTTTTCGCAGGCGAACATCCGGCCGGTGCGTCCCAGGCCGGTCTGGACCTCGTCCAAGATGAAGACCACCCCGTGGCGGCGGCAGAGCTCCCGGGCCCCGGACAGGTAACCGGGAGGAGGGACGACTATCCCCCCCTCGCCCTGGATCGGCTCGATCAAGAACCCCGCGATGGCTTCCCCCTCTTCCCGCAGCTTCGCCTCCAGGGCATCCAGGTCCCCGAAGGGAATCTGAATAAACCCCGAAGCCGGCGCGTAGAAGGGGGTCTGAAAGACCCTCCGCCCGGTGGCGGACAGGGCGCCCAGGGTCTTGCCGTGGAAACTGTTCTCGGTCGACAGCAGCTTGAACCTCCCGGTGGCCGAACGGGCCAGCTTGATAGCGGCCTCCACCGCCTCGGTCCCGCTCTGGACGAAGGTGGCGTACTCCAGGTCCCCCGGGGCTGCCTCGCTCAGCCTCTCGGCCAGCTCGACCGCCTTCAGCGGCACCGAGGGCTGGATCATGGTAGGCAGCCCGCTCTCCCGGAAGCGCTCCACCGCCTGCCAGATGAAGTCGGGGTTGTATCCGAAGGGGACCGCCCCGTACTGGGCGATGACGTCCAGGTAGCCCCTTCCCTCCTCGTCGTACAGGTAGTTGCCCGCCCCGAGGACGTAAGTCTTGTTCAGCCGAAATATCTCCAGCAGCCGGTTGATGGTAGGGTTCAGGATATCCGCTCGCAAACCAGAAAACCTTCTTTCATGAATTATTCAAAACTGGTGCACTCGTCGGCGCACCACCTGGTTTATTCATACGTTTTCCCAGCATGTCCTATAACCACCGTGTGCACAATATTGTGCACATAGTCCCTGCTTCTATTATACTACCGTTTTCTGGCACGGCGCAACTTCGAAGCTGTCTTTAAGGCTTCTGCGTACTTATGTCCCGGTGGAATGAGGGTGAAGGATCGGGGGAAAACTGACCGGTGAGGTGATCAGCATGGTCGAACGTCTGGAACGCTTTATCAGCGGCAGCTCCAGCTTCTACGGCGAGGACCCGGGCCGCTCCCCCCGGGGGTTCAAGCTGAACCAGGGAGAGCAGTCGGTGTTCGGCTACTTCCCGAGCAGCACCAAGGCCCAGAAGGCGCTGCAGGAGATCAGGAACCTGGGGTTCGAGACGGCGCAGATGGACCGGGTCGGGCTGTACGGCAGCACCGCCAACCCGCAGTTCAACAATCCGCTGACCGGAGGCCTGGGCCTGAGTTCGGCCGCCCACTCCCCGGTGAGCGGCATGGCGGCCGAAAACTACGGCGCGGCGGGCGGCGAGTCCTTCCTCCTGACCGTGGTCGCGGACAGCGCCCGCTCCCCCGAGGTAGTCAGGATCATCAGGGAAAACGGCGGGAGTGTGTAGGGGAAGTTAGTACGTATGATGTTAAGAATTAAGAAACGTGGCGCCGTATAAGCCGCATTCAATCTTGGTTAAGGCTGGGCCTCACCCTGCGGTGTCCTGTCGCCCCATACTCCCTCTGCTTACGCAGGTTACCGAATATTATTCTTCCTAATACCTTTTCTATTGTCGCTAGGTGCTGTTTAAAATCCAGGCTGGAGAAAGGGTCTTCGACCCTGCTGTACTGCCAACTGCTCATTCTTCGGGTAAAAGGGGTAAAAAGTCCAAACGCGCATCCTTGCCCTTGGACTTCTCGCGACCTCCTGTCGCTCGCCCCTCTTCTACCAGTCAGCATTCCCCTGCTTCGCAGGTTGTCCAGATGCAATTTCTCATACAAACTTTCTCTTAGGTTCTGAACACTCCCTATGTTCCATCCTGGAGAAAGGGTCTCCCTATGGTCAACCCTAAGGGCAGTAAGACGCAGAGCACCATAATGGGCACTGCATTCGCAGTTTAACCAGGTATTGTGTATTATCATACCTTGGCTGGTCCAGCCTACTGCTGCTTTATCACCAGGTTGGTGAACGAGGGTCAACCTAGTTGACCCTATGCCCCCGCAGGGCTTACCCACTATTTGGGGTTGATTGAATGCTGGTGCAGTTATGTCAAGGCACGCGGGGTTTTTCTGGGTCCTGTATCCCGTCGCTTCCAGCGGCGCGACATGCACCACCGCAACCGCCGCTGAACATTAAGACCGCAAGACAACGTCCAAATTTATTAGCAGAACTAAGCGACCGTCGGAGTCCAGAATCGGGGCGAGCGGACAGGATGTCAGCGAGCCTTTCGCCCGAAAAGCGATTGAATACCGCTTCAATCGCTTTCGTTAGCACAGGAGGTGCGTTCCGAAAGGGTACCCGATTCTGGACGGAGCAGCTTTTAGTTCTGCTAGAAGAATGGGACTTTCGGCGGGATTAATGTGAGGAAAAGAGCGGTTTGAAATGCTGCATACGCCGCTGACCCACTCTTTTTTGTTACCGAAGCTACGTCCGCAGCGTGGCGACCAGGCGCTGGGGATGGATCAGCAGGTCCAGCGCTTCTTCGATGCTGCGGCAGACCACGTCGGAGTTCAGTATCGACCTTGCCGCCGCGCCCTCGGAGCCGATGACGAGTATCCCCAGCCAGCTGGCCTCCAGCATCAGGTGGTCGTTGAACCCGTTGCCGATGGCCACCACCCGGTCGGGCCCCAGCTTCTTGACGAACTTCTCTTTCTGCGAATAGCCTCCGGTGCCGCTGATCTTGACGATCTCGACCGGCAGCCGCGAACAGTACTCCTTCACCAGCCCGAAGGTGTCAGCGGTAATGATGTAGATCTTCAGGTAGTCCGCCAGGAACCTGATCCGCTCCTCCACCCCCTCCAGTATCTCCCCGTCCTCGGCCAGGGTCCCGTTGTAATCCAGGACCAGGTAATGCAGCTCCAGCGTGTCGCTCCCCGGGATATCCACTTTCAGCATCGGCCTTCCCCTTTCTCAATTCTCTTTTTATTTTATCCCGCATAAATCCGCGTCTTCAACCAGATACTAGTAACAGCGTTTTGAAAACAGATCGAAAGGTGTGATTTTTCGTGTACAAGCGTCTGTCCCCGGTGGCGCTGCTGTGCGCACTGCTCCTGGTCGCGAACCTGATAGGCGGGTGCGCCCAGAAGCCCCAGCAGAAGCCGGGCGGGGGAAAGGTCCCGCCGATCCCGGAGGCCATCAGCAAGGGCGCCAATGTGGAGCCGGAACTCAAGGTGTACTTCCATGAAAATGGTACGGTAAAAACCATGAAATTGGAAGAGTATATTCAAGGGGTGGTCGCGGGTGAGATGGGTCCCGACTGGCCGGACAAGGCTTTCGCCGCCCAGGCGATACTGGCGCGGACCTTCACCCTGCAGAAGATAGCTGAGAAGCCGAAGCTCGACAACCGTGACGCCAACGCCTCCACCAACAAGAGCGAGTTTCAGGCTTACGACGCCGCCAAGGTCAACGACCGCATCAAGAAGGCGGTGGAGAGCACCCGCGGCAAGGTGCTGGTCTACAACGGCGATTATGTCCGGGCCTGGTTCCACGCTTACAGCGGCGGAAAAACCGCGACCGCCAAGGACGGTCTGGACTTTACCCAGGCCGCGACCCCCTATATAGCTTCGGTCAACGACTCCCAGTTCGACACCGCCATCCCTGACGACGTCAAGACCTGGAAGGCCTCGTTCTCGCTGGACCAGGTCCAGAAAGCGGTGAAGCAGATAAACGGCAGCGACCCGGGCAAGGTGACCTCGATCGTACTGGGGCCTAAAAACCCGTCCGACCGCATCGACACCATCAAGGTCAACAACGTCGAGGTCAAGACCAACGCCCTGCGCACCGCTCTGGACAGTACCGTCTTCAAGTCGACCATGCTGAACCAGGCGCAGGTGCAGGGCGGCAAGGCGGTATTCGCGGGCCGGGGTTACGGTCACGGGGTGGGGATGTCCCAGTGGGGGGCCCGGGTCATGGCCGACCAGGGCAAGTCGCCCGAGGACATCGTGGGCTACTACTTCAAGAACACCAACCTGGTCAGCCTGTACCAGTAGGAGGATACCATGCTGGAATGCCCGCTTTGCAATCAGCTGATAAACATCTACCAGGTCTGTCCCAAGTGCCACCAGCCGGTGGTGGACGGGGGGTCGCTGGGGAACTACGTGGGCCCCTACAGCCCTTACGAGGAGGGCGGCCTGGAGTGGGGTGAGAGCGTTCACTCCTGTACCCACCTCATCTACTGCCCCAGCTGCGGGGAGGACTGGCCGGTGGAGATTGGGATGGTCAGCATGAGATGACTCGGGATAAGGTGAACGGGGCGGTTACACCGGTTAACCGCCCCGTTTTCTTTCATCTACTTAATCAAATAAAAACGGTCATATGACCGCTCTCTTAACAATAAGGGCTGGGATAGCTTAGGTATGGTTTTGTCGACTTTTTCACCGACTGATCAGCCACCCCGCCGCTCGTCGCTGAGTATGGGGATGTCGCACTCCGGGCCTTCATAGGACGAGAAGAAGGCTATGTAATCCCCCTCCTGCAGTACGTAATCGCCGCTCTTTATCTCCCGGTTCACCAGTCCCAGGTGGGACAGCTCGGGGGGGAGCTGCAGCCGCTCTCCCAGCTGGCTCAGGGTGGTGCCCTGGCAGACCTCGACCTGGATCGGATTGCTGATATACTCTTCCGCCGCCACCGCGGGGTCGACGACCTCCACCAATACCTGCATGCTCGGCTTCCTCCGTATCATAGTCTTCCGGTTTATTGTCCCATTCAGGTGAGGTTTTTAAACCCCTGCTGGCGCAGTGCCTCGTACAATACTACCGCGACCGAGTTGGAGAGGTTCAGGGAGCGGGTTCCCGCCATCATGGGGATCCGCAGGCAGCGGTCGGGGTAGGCCTCCAGCAGCCATCCCGGCAGCCCCGCGGTCTCCCGGCCGAAGACCAGGAAGCTGTCCTCGGGGTAGGCCAGGTCGGTGTGCCAGCGCCCGCCCTTGGTGGTGCAGAAAAAAAGCTGATCCCGGCCGTGCTGCTTTAAAAACCCGTCCAGGGAGTCGTGGAAAAGTATCTTCACCTGGTCCCAGTAGTCCAGCCCCGCTCGCTTCAGGTGGCGGTCGTCGGTGGAGAAGCCCAGCGGGCGCACCAGGTGCAGGACCGTCCCGGTGGCGGAGCAGGTCCGGACCACGTTGCCGGTGTTCTGCGGTATTTCGGGTTCGACCAGTACTATGTTAATCGTTCTGCACCTCCGGTCTTCGGCTGGCTAAGTCACGAGAAACGGCTGCAAGGGCACTTCATGGTAAGACGACGCCCGGTGAAACGGGTTGTCGGGACGGACCGCCTCGGGCTGGACCAGGTCCCAGAGCAACCTGCCGTAGCCGGTCGACCCCGGCGCGAGCCCTGCTCCCAGCAGCCCGGCCTCCCGGGCCAGGCGGATGAATCCTCCCATCCCGGCCGCGATCACCCGGTAGACTACATCGGAGGCCCCGCTGGTCATCGGGGTGCAGATATAGAGCCGGCAGATCAGGGTGCGGCTCTGGTAAACCGTGCAGATACGGTCCCGCAGGAAGACGCAGGGGGAAGACCTGAGGCTGGGCAGTCCCAGCCGAAGCTGCTCCGGGTCGATGAACCGGTCGATGAACCCTCGGGTGTCGAGTCCGAACTCGCGGGAGAGGCGGTGGAAGGCCACTATGTCGGGGACCACCAGGCACTCCCGGCAGCAGTTGACCAGGCACCCCTCGCAGCTGCCTCGGCTCTCCTCCAGGTACTGCTTGTGGATGCTTCCATCGGCGCACCAGGGCTGGATGGCGTCAAGCAGGTCGGCCACGGTGGCCGACTGGTCCGACACCTCCAGGTCGAGCCCGGTTTTCCCGTCGATCGGTACGGGATTAAAAAGGACCTTCAACGCTAGACCTCCTTCAGGAGGGAAGGTATTTCACGCAGGGACGATATCCGCCAGTCGCAGGGAGGCGACTGGGTTCGGTTGCGGTGGTTGAACCAGGCGGTCTTCATCCCCGCCCGGTGGCCTCCTCCGATGTCGGTGACCGGGTCGTCGCCGACATGCAGCGCGTCCCCGGGAGCGGTGTCGAGGTTTGCCAGCGCGAGCTTGAATATCTCGGGGTTGGGCTTGGCTACCCCCACCTCGTTGGAGAAGATCAGGGTGTCGAAGAAACGGTCTATCCCGAACTGTCCGAAGACCCGGCGGACCACCGTCCCGGGGGTCGCCCCGGTGTTGCAGATCAGCCCGAGCCGATAGCCGGCTTTAAGCTCCTCCAGCACCTCGACCGCCCCGTCCATCAGGCGGGGAGGCAGGTCCAGCAGCGCCTCGGTGTAGGCCCGGTAGAGTTCCTGGAAGGTTTCGTGGTCGTTTTTCAGCTGAAACCGTTCCATCAGTCCCTGCACCTGGGATTGGGGGGGGAAGTCCAGGCCGGACTCGTACTGTTGTTTTAGGGTGTGGTCCCAGACCTCCTTGACCTCGGCCAGGAGCTTCTCCACCGGGGCCTCGCAGCCGTGCCGCTGCAGCACCTTCCACACCCGGTCGGTGCGGTTCCTGAAGGTGGCGACGGGATCGACCAGGTAGATCAGGGTGTCCCAGCAGTCAAAGGTTATCGTCCGCAGCAATTGATTACCCTCCTCCGGCGAGTCTTTTACGGTTGCCATGAGATAAGTGATAGGATATATTTAATTTTAGTCGTCGGTAAACGGACGTCGGACGTAGGGATAGCAGGAATTTGCATAGCAAATTCCATCGAGCCTGCTTACTGACGGTTAACTGACAAGGTGGTGCTGGCTTTGATGCCCCGAACCCAACGCTGGATATTTTCCCGGGTGCGCCAGGCGGTCAAGGATTTTTCCCTGATCGAACCCGGCGACCGGATCGTCGTCGGCCTGTCGGGCGGCAAGGACAGTCTGGGGCTGCTGTACATATTGTCCCGGCTGCGCAACTTCCACGGGTTCGACTTCGAACTGAAGGCGGTTCACCTTGACCTGGGCTGGTCCGTGATCGGGCTCCCGCCGGCCGATGTGGTCCAGCTCGGCCGGACCTGCGCCGAACTGGAGGTTCCCTTCGAGAACGAGCCGACCCAGATCGCGGAGATCGTGTTCGCCGCCCGCCGGGAGGACCACCCCTGCGCGCTCTGCGCCCACCTGCGCCGCGGCGCCCTGAACAACGTGGCCAAGCGGCTGGGCTTCAACAAGGTGGCCCTGGGCCACCACCGGGACGACGCGATAGAGACCTTTTTCTTAAACCTTTTCTACAACGGCCAGATGAATACCTTCACGCCCCGAACCGATTTGACCCGCAGCGGCCTGATCCTGATAAGACCCCTGGTCTACCTGCCCGAAAGAGCCCTGGCGCAGCTGGTGGCCGAGGAAAATCTGGCTGTGGTCAAGAACTCCTGTCCCGCCAGCGGCCAGACCAAGCGGCAGGAGGTCAAGCAGGTGGTCAGCCGGCTGGTCTCCCAGTACCCCGAGCTGGGTAACCGCGCGATAACCGCTTTTAAGAACGTCCACCCCGATCTCATCTACGGCTGGGCCCCGAAGAAGGTCAGGTGAAGGAACACCACCGCCACCGTGATGATCCCCCCCAGCAGGGAACTCATGAAATTCACCAGGTCGTTGTCGACCCAGCGCCATCCCCCCACCAGCGGGTCCGGTCCGCAGCAGTGTCCATCCTTTTCGGTCACCAGGCCGCAGACTGAGCACTCGTAACGGGCCTGCACCGCGGCCCCCAGCACGCTGTCGAGCAGGCAGCCCAGGAAACCGCCGATGGTGACCGGCGGTATGATATACTCCACGGGGATGTAAAATCCCGAGAACAGAAGGCCCCATACCCCGCCGACGGCCGCTATCAGCAGCGCCCCGGTCAGGCCGGCCAGGGTGCCCAGCAGCGATACCCCTCCCGAGGTTCCCCGCTCCACCTTTTTCCAATCCCGAATGGACAATACCCGGCCCTTCGCCAGCACCCCGATCTCGGTCGCCCAGGTGTCGGCCGTGGCCGTGGCCATCGCGCCGAGAAACACCAGGTAGAACACGGGCTTTTCTCCTACGACCGCGAACAGGACCGCCATCAGGGCCGGAATGCCGCCGTTGGCCAGCACCTGACCCAGGTCGCGGGGGCGGGTCTTGGAGAAGTGCTTCTGGACCTCTTCCTTGCGGCCGGCCTTGAAGACGGTCGCGGCGCTGGAGGAGATGAAAAACGCCGCCAGCACGATGAACCAGTTCCATCCCCCGCAGTAGGCGATCAAGGTCCCTACCGCCGCGGCGCCCAGCGCCCCCAGGAGGGTAAGGTCCCGGCGGAGATAGGCCAGGGCCGCTCCCAGCACGCTGACAAACAGGCTCCAAAACAACAAAGGCCAACACCCTTTCGGCTGGTGATGAACCAGCCAAGAATCGGAGGTATTCCAGGAATAATTTAGTTAAGTATGAAGAATATTATAACCGATAGGAGAAAATTCGACAAAAAGGAGGTGCGGAAATGAACCAACAGCTGACCACCCGCGAGATGCTGATGCTGGATGAGGCCATTCGCCTTTCCCGGACCATGACCAAGTTTGCCCACAGCTGCGCGCAGCAGGTGAACGATCCCCAGCTTCGGGCCCTTTGCCAGCAGATCGCCGTCGACCACAACAACGACCTGCAGGCTCTATCACGCTATACGGGTAATCGAAACTACTAATGCAAATCGGAGGTGAAAAACATGCCTTTTTCTGGTAATCAAAACTTCACTGGCGCGAACTACCCCAATCCGGGTTTCGCCGGCCAGGGCTTTGCCCCCGGTCAGGGGATGATGAACCCCGGGATGGCATCCACTACCGCCACCATGGCCAGCGGCGCCAACTCTTCGCTCGGGCTCAACGACCGCGACCTGTTCGATATCCTGCTGAGCCAGCACAAACTGCTGGCGGAGAGCATGACCCAGACCATCCTGGAAAGCTCCAACCCTCAGTTCCGCCAGGACTGCATCAACATGCTGAACCGGGACTTCATGCACCAGCGGGTGATCTGGGAGGCGATGAACCAGCGCGGCTGGTACAACACCAGCCAGGGGATGAGCCAGGGCCAGGGCATGACCCAGCAGGGTATGAGCATGGGCCAGCAGCAGACCGGCAGCGGCCAGTACTCCGTCTAAACCCGGGACAAGCTGAAGTCCTGGCTCGAATCGAGACAGGACTTGCATCGCCAACCATCTTTAGTCAGGGGGAATCTTACGCCCCCACACTCTACCTATCTCCCCGGGTTGCGGTCAAGCAGCCCGGGTCCTGTTTTGCACCGGGTTCTAGTTGGCCGCGCCCGACGCCTTTTCCGGGGCTTTGGCGGCTGCCGGTTCCGCGGGCTTTTCGGCGGGTTTCTCAGCGGGTTTTTCCGCTGCCGGGGCCGCCACCCCGGAGGAAGGAGCAGAATCAGATTCATCGCTGGTATCCGGAGGCGGTCCGATGGTCGCCCCCAGGGAGCGCTTGGAATCGGTGGAGTAGAAACCGCTGCCCTTAAAGAGTACCAGTACATTCTTGCCGATGACCCGTTTCACCGGGCTTTGGCACTGAGGGCAGGTTTCCAGGGGGGGTTCGGTTATCGGCTGCGCTACCTCCAAGATGCCGCATTGTTCACAGCGATAATTATAGGTCGGCAATTCCCTGTCACCTCCTCAACTTTGGATATTATATCATTTCACAAGGGTGGCCGGTAGTGTTTTGATGCACAAAATATCCAGGGGAACTTAAACAGTTCCCCCAGATTTCTATACCAGTTTTGCGCGCCCCCAGCAATATTTATAAAGCTGGCATTTTCGATTTCTCCACATATCGCACAACGGCACGGCCACGCCCGTAATGCTCGCCTCTAAAAACTATTCCATTTCTGCCAGTACGTCTCCCATGTTCACTACATCGCCGACTTTGACGTTGATCGATTTAATCGTTCCGTCTTCCGGAGGATAAATCGGGTTTTCCATCTTCATGGACTCAAGAACAAAAGCCTCGTCATCCTCAGTAACCTTAGCTCCCACTTCTACGTTGATGGCAACGATCTTGCCAACCATCGGGGCTTCTATTGCAGCCACTATACATCCCTCCTGATTTGTATGTCCCTAATTTTTCTCTAAAAGTCCTCGGTCACACTGGCCGTAGTTGTGTGATATGTGGACAAATCCCCCTAACCTCAAGACTAGCGCAAACCTAATATCGCCAACTCAATCCAACATATTATGACTTAATACAAACATATTCGACACAATTTGTCAAAATTCCTGCAAGGAAAAAATAACTCCAACAGGAAAAACGTCACTCATAACTATTCAACGTTCTTCAACAATCTCCTGCTTCGGGTGGAGAATAAATCCAGCTGTAATAAAGGTTTTAGTGTTTTTTATTTAAGAAATAGTCGCAGCAGCTGTTTATCAGGCAGGAATCGCAGAGGGGTGATCGGGCCCGGCAGACCTCCCTCCCGTGCCAGATCAGCCAGTGGTGGGCTTTGCCCCAGGTGTTGGGCGGGATGCTGGCCTCCAGCTGCTTTTCGGTCTCCAGCACGTTTTTGCCGCTGGCCAGCCCGATGCGGTTGCTTACCCGGAAGACGTGGGTGTCGACCGCTATCGCGGGGACCCCGAAGGCGTTGCTGAGTACGACGTTGGCGGTCTTGCGGCCCACCCCGGGAAGGAGCATCAGCTCCTCGCGGGTGCGGGGGACCTGTCCACCGTACCGCTCCATGATGATGCGGCTGGCCTCCACCAGGTACCGGCTCTTGCTGTCGTGCAGGCCGACTCCCCGGATCAGCTCCTGCACCTCCTGCTCGCTGGCCGCCGCCATGCTCGGGGGGTCCGGGAACTCCTGGAACAGCCTCTCGGTGACCCGGTTGACCTGGACGTCAGTGGACTGGGCGGACAGCATCGCCGCCGCCAGCAGTTGGAAGGGGGTCTGGTACCTGAGCCCTGACCGGGCCGGGTAGGCCTGTCCGAGCAGTTTCAATATCCGGCGTGTTTCCGCGGGCTTTTTCATCGTCCGGCCTCAAATCTTCCAGTCTTTGCCCCAGTCCACCTCCCGGGACAGTTGGTAGCGCTGTTCCCGGGGGTACTCCTCACACCAGTCGAAGGCCCCCTGCCATTTTTCCCGGTAGAGCGCGGCCGCCTCCCGGATGAATCCCCGGGGGTCGGTCTTGAAGTTCAACCCTTTCTCGCCCAGGATCGCCGACAGGTGCTGGTTTATCTCCTGCTCGACCGCGTCCAGCCGGTCGAAGAACCCCTTCCAGGCCTCAGCCCCCGCCTCCTCCCAGATGCCGCAGCCGGGACAGATGTAGATCCGGCAGACCGATTCCCTGAGATCGGCCGCGAGCTGGCAGCCGCCCTGGCGGGAGTGCAGCTGGCACAGCATAGCGCCGTCCTTGTCCTCGGTACGGTCGACCCCGACGTACTTCTCCAGCACGGTCACCCGCGGCAGCTTGAAAATGGCGTCGATCAGCCGCGGATTGTTGTCCAGCAGGTAAACGAAATCGAGCGGATAGAAGGTCGGGTTGTAGTAGCAGCAGCCCTTGTCGTCCTCGCGGGGGCAGTTCCAGCAGAGGGTGCACTCTATCCAGCTCCGCAGCCCCAGGTTGTGGAATACCACCTCGAACTCTCTTTTTTGCTTCATAAAATTACCCCCGGTTATAACTCACCTCATTAATTATAATAGAGTGAAACGGGCTTTGAGAAGGAGAGCGGGAAAGTAAAATAAACCATATCCCCGCAACTCGCTTTTCACGAAATCCGCATCGAATAA
Organism: Bacillota bacterium; assembly: GCA_013178275.1. GTDB lineage: Bacteria > Bacillota > Ch66 > Ch66 > Ch109 > Ch109. The sequence goes on from JABLWZ010000008.1 coordinate 163,920, forward strand.
GATGTCGCTTCACCAGATGCAGCAGCGTTAAACATTGCTTTAAAGCTGTTGGGTGTTATTCGGATTCAGCGGCGGTTGCGTAGTGCAGGACTCGCCGCTGGGGTTTCTTCTCTTGCAACAGTATTCAATCAACCCTAATTTGTGGATGAGCCCTGCGGAGAAATGAGCCGTTAGCGATAGATCGTCTTGCTGCCCTGCGAAGAATGAGCAGCAGGCAGCACAGATCGAGAGGTAAGGCGACAGAGAACCGCTAGGGCGAGGCCCAGCCATAGCCATAGATTGAATACGGTCTTGATTTTATCGCATGCTCTTAATGCTCAGCTACTATTCGAAAGAGGCAGTTTTAACTTGTCTACAAGCTGAACTTGGCTGTCGCAAAGTTCGGCACTTAACCGCTGACTTATATGCTTAGAGAAATCAAACCAGGCCTTACTAAAGTTAAGTGCCGAACGAAGTCGATGGCATTAGTTGTACTTGCTCGCATCGGAAAGTTCCCTTATATACTTTCTGATACGCTTAAAAAGAAAACCTGGCTTTTCGCCAGGTTTTCTGTATTACCGGTTCGATCGTTTACTATTTCACCGGGCCGTAGGTCAGCATGCCGCCGCTCAGGTTCTTGACCCGGGTGTACCCGTGCTGCTGCAGGATACGGGTCGCCAGGTAGCCCCGGAGCCCCACCCGGCAGTAAACGTAGATGTCCTTGTCCTTGGGCAGCTCGCTCAGCCGGTCGCGGAGTTCGTCGACTGGGATGTTCATTGCCCCGGGGATGACGCCCGCCTCCACCTCCTTGGCGGTGCGCACGTCCAGCACCACCGACTGGTCGGGATCGAGGCCGGCTATCTGGTTCCAGTAGAACGGGGGGTTGTCCCCGTTGATGATGTTGGCCGCCACGTAGCCCGCCATGTTGACCGGGTCCTTGGCGGAGGAGAACGGAGGCGCGTAGCACAGCTCCAGCTCCTGCAGGTCGTAGACGGTCATCCCGGCCCGGATCGCGGTGGCGATGACGTCGATCCGCTTGTCGACCCCGCCCCGGCCGACCGCCTGCGCTCCCAGTATCTTTCCCTCGTCGGGGGTGAAGATGAGCTTGAATGCCAGGTCCTCCGCCCCCGGGTAGTAGGTGGCGTGGGACGCGGGATGCAGGTAGCAGCTGAGGTGGCCTATACCCAGCTTCTGCAGGGTCTTTTCGTTAGCCCCGGTGACCGCGACCACCTGTCCCAGGACGCGGGCGATGGACGTCCCCTGGGTGCCGTTATAGCGGGCGGCGCGGCCGGCGATGTTGTCCGCCGCCAGCCTCCCCTGCTTGTTCGCGGGGCCGGCCAGTGGCAGCAGCGCTCCCTGGCCGGTGACGAAGTGCTTGACCTGGATGGCGTCACCCACCGCGTAGATGCTGGGGTCGGAGGTGCGCAGGTATTCGTCCACCAAGATGCCGCCGGTCGGGCCGATAGACAGCCCCGCCGACTTGGCGAGTTCGTTCTCGGGGGTTACCCCGATGCCGAGGATCACCATGTCGGCATCCAGTTTTTCACCGTTGTCCAGGACTGCCCGCTCGACCTTGGAGGACCCCTCCAGGGCGGTGACCCGGGTCTTCAGCTTCAGGTTGATGCCGTTCTTCTTCAGGTGCTTGTGCACCAGCGCGGCCATCTCGAAGTCCAGCGGCCCCATGACCTGATCGGCCATCTCCACGATGGTGACCGCCACCCCTCTCTCTTTCAGGTTCTCGGCCATCTCCAGGCCGATGAACCCGCCGCCGATCACCAGCGCCGAGGCGGGCTGCTCCGTCTCTATATACTGCTTGATGCGGTCGCTGTCAGGGACGTTGCGCACGGTGAAGACGTTGGCCAGGTCGATGCCGGGGATGTCCGGGACGAATGGCTTGGCCCCCGGCGAGAGGACCAGGAAGTCGTAGTCCTCCTGGTAGACCTCCTGGGTGGCCAGGTTCTTGACCTCTACCCGCTTCTCCTGGGGGAAGACCCGGGTGACCTCGCTCAGGGTCCGGACGTCGATATTGAATCTCTGGAACAGGGAACGTGGGGTCTGTACCAGCAGCTTGTTGCGCTTGTCGATAACCCCCCCGATATAATACGGGAGGCCGCAGTTGGCGAAGGAAACGTCCTGCCCTCGCTCAAACATGATGATCTGGGCTTCCTCGTCCAACCGCCTGAGCCTAGCGGCCGCGCTGGCTCCTCCCGCCACGCCGCCGACTATGAGTACCTTTTTCCCCATCCGGTAAATACCCCCTCTTTGTCTTAAAGATAATTTTAAACTAATTAATGAGTTCTACCTGGTGGTAAATAATCCCTGCAATGTGAAATTTTTAATTGCCTACAATTTAGTAGGCTTTAATCGTCGGGACCTTGCCACAGGAAATTTTTACTTGCTGGCCTGCTGCAAATAAAATATAATTTAGGAGTTGATGAATTTTATAACGTAGGACGGGAGGATGGTAGGAAATGGCTCTATCTGTTGTATTGACTCTGCTTCCGATTTTGCTGATCGTGGCACTCATGACCTGGAAGCGTGTGGCGGCGGACCTTAGTGGTATTGCAGGATGGTTGTTTACCCTTCTCATCGCTTTTCTCTTTTTCCACACCTCAATCGAATTGGGACTTCGTGCAAGCCTGGCTGGCATCATTTCTTCTTTTCCGGTATCCCTGATGGTGGTGACCTCTCTGCTGCAGATCAGCTTCATGGAGGCCACCGGGGCCCTGAAGCGGATCGCGGTCTTCATCAAGACCTTCGCTTCCTCCGACCAGGCAGTGCAGATAATGCTCATCAACGTAGGGGCTGGGACCCTGCTGGTGGCGGTGGGGGCGACCCCGGTCTCCATCCTGCCGCCGATCATGATCGCGCTGGGATACTCGACCTTCGTGGCGGTGGCCCTGCCCGCGATCGGGTTCGACGCGCTGTGCACCTTCGCCCTGCTCGGGGCCCCGCTGGTGGTATACTCTGACCTGACCGGGACCCCCCTGGTGCAGTCCGCCCAGGTGTTCGCCAAGTTCCTGCCCGTGATTTCCACCCTGATCGGGTTCGGGATGCTGTGGATCGTCGGCCGGATGGAGCTGGTCAAGAAAGGCTTCATTCCCTGCCTGCTGGCGGGCGTGACCAACGGCGGGGTGGCGGTGATCATGAGCCACCTTACTTTCCTGCCGCCAAGTTCCATGGTGCTAATCGGCGTGGTGGCGGGAGCCTGCACCATGCTGATGATGCTGCTCTACCTGAAGCTGACCGGCAAACCGATCATCGATCGCTCTATCTTAACCGCTGAGGACCGACAGGTGGAGAAAGGGATGTCCCTGGGGGTAGCGCTCTCGCCGTGGATAATCCTGGTTGTCTCCTGTATGGTCATCAATTTTTACAAGCCCCTGGGTGATTTCTTATCGGTCAACTTTGCCATGCCGATCTCCGTCATCCAGGGCCAGGTGATCAAGACCCGCATGCTGTGGAACGCCTACACCTGGGTCCTGATCAGCACTATCGCGGCGGCGGTCTTCATCCGCCCCACCAGCGAGGCCTGGAAGGATTCGTTGAAAAAGTGGGCAAAGCGGGCGCCGAGGCCTTTTATATCGGCAGCTATATTCTTCGCCATCGCCTTCGTGATGAACAACTCCGGGTACCAGATGGCGAATGGGACCTGGAAGCTGGTCGAAAACAGCTCCAACATGATCTGGGTGCTGGCCCGGAGCTCGGCCGACGCCTTCGGGGCTCTCTACCCCTTCATCAGCGGATACCTCGGGCTCTTCGGAGGTTTCATCAGCGGCAGCGAGGCCTCGACCATCGCCATGTTTACCAAGTACCACATCGAGACCTCCAGGCTGCTTAACGTCAGCCCGCTGATCGTTACCGCGGCCACGGCCATCGGCGGCGGCCTGGCGAGCGTGATATCCCCCGCCAAGCTGCAGAACGCGGCGGCCACCATCGACGCCCTAGGGATCGAGAGCGAAGTCATCAAGACGGCGTTCGTGATTTCCGCACTGATGACCCTGGTCGCGGCTGTGATGGCTATGTTCCTGGCTTAGAACCATTATAAATGACCTGGGGACCTTCGGGTTTTGCCCGGGTCATTTTTTCCATTTTTTTGCTCCCGGCAGAATAAAAATTCCTCAAAGGGGCATAATTTTAATAAAAATTTACGAATTATCGACATTTCGTCCTAGAGCAAGAAGGATTTTCTAAGTTTAGTGTCGAATAAAGCATGGAAAAATTTTCATAAACAAAGGAGGAATTGTTTTGAATAAGACCGAGTTGATAGCGGCCGTAGCCAAAGAAGCAGAAGTAACCAAGAAAAATGCTGAGGCTATTCTGAACGCCTTCTTCAAGACCGTCGGTGCGACCTTGAAGGACGGAAACCAGGTCTCCATTATCGGATTCGGAACGTTCAAGACCGCGAAGCGCAGTGAGCGCAAAGGTCGCGACATCCGTACCGGTAAGGAAATCAAGATTCCGGCAATGACGGTTCCTGCGTTCAAGCCTGGTAAAAACCTGAAAGAAGCGGTTTTCACCAAGCCGAAAGGAAAGAAGGCTAAGAAGTAGGGTTATTTCTGGATCAGCTCGTACCTAGGTTTTTATTCGCACAATTCTGGGATGGTAACAAGAAAATCCGACATAAGAGGGAAAAAATAAAAGGCAGGTTACCTGCCTTTTTTCTTTTCCCTTTTTCTTGTTTTAAGCCTCGTCACCCAACGGGTGCCCCCGCTTCCTGGCTCAGTTCTTTTTCAGTATCCTCCCCTGGTCCCCCAGGTGACGGACCACGGCCAGGAAGGCCGGGTGCCGCCTGAACCAGCCCTCATCCCGCAGCCGGTAATAGGCCTCGAAGTCATCGACGCTGCTGGTAAGGGCCCGGTATACGACCTCCGCCCGCTCCCCGATGTAGCTGTCGACGATCTCCCGCCCCCGTTCGGTACTCTCCCCGTCCGGTCCTATGTACCCCGAATCCGAAAGCACCCTCCTCTCCTCAGCGGATATGCTGGAGGGGGGGTTTCGCAGCGCCAGGAACAGCTCTTCCTTATCCAGTGCCGGCACCTCCTCTACGCCGTTTCCAGCAGGCCTCCCACCCGCCTGGCGATGCTCAGGCAGGACGTCAGCCCGGGAGACTCGATCCCCACCAGGCTGATCACCCCAGGGAGTCCTTTATCCGCTTCGTGGCGGATGATAAAATCGCGGAAGGGTTCCCCCGGTCCCTGCAGTTTGGGCCGGATCCCCGCCTGGTCGGGCTGCAGGTCCTCCATCTCCAGGAAGGGGAGGTACGAACGGACAGCCTCGTAAAACTCCGGGAGGTGCTCAATATCCACCGAGTAATCGAGTTCATCCACATAGAACGCGTTGGGCCCGAAGCGAAGCCTCCCGTCGATGGTCTTGGTGGCGTGGATGCCCAGGCCCTTCAGGTCCTTAAGGGGTGGGGGATAGATGTGCCGGGAAACCATCCGCGACTTCTGGTTGGAGACCGCGAAGTATATGCCCTTGCAGGGGTAGATGCGGTACCCCTCCCTCTCCACGTCGATCCCCAGCCAGGAGGCGATCTGGTCGGCATGCAGCCCGGCCGAGTTTATCAGCCAGCGGCAGGCCATCGAATCGAACCTCCCGTCAGGCTGTCGGAAGACGACCCGGTAGCGGTCCGCCGCCGGTTCTATCCCTATGACCTCGTGGCGGTAGGCCATCATCGCCCCTCCCGCGCGGGCCTGCCGCTCCAGCTGGGCCATCAGCCGGTGCGAGTCGATGATCCCGGTGGAAGGAGACTTGACCGCGGCGATTGCCCGGACCCCCGGCTCCAGAGTGGATACCTGGTCCCGTGCCAGCCACTCCAGGTCCTTTACCCCGTTTTCCAGCCCCTGCCGTAAGACCCCGGAGAGCGGCTCGACCTCCGACTCGTCACGGGCGATGATCAGCTTCTCGGTCCGCTGATGGGGTATCCCCCACTCCCGGCAGAACTGGTACAGCAGCCGGTTCCCCTCGGTACAGAGTTCGGACTTCAGACTCCCGGCGGGATAGTAGATGCCCGCGTGGATGACTTCGCTGTTGCGGCTGGACGTCTCCTGCCCGAACCGCGGGTTCCTCTCGACCAGGGATATTGATAGAGACTTGCCGAAGCGCCGTGTAAGTTCCGCGGTTACAGCCAGTCCGACCACACCTGCTCCGATTACTACTGCATCTACTTCCATAAAACACCCCAATAACATTTTCGTACTTTTTAGAATTTACCGCGCAATTTTCTTTACAACTTTTACGATATTGAGTATAACATATATAAAGGGAGTCTAAATCATCCAAGTTAAGCACTCACCTGGGACCCCACAGCCTGCCAAACCGCCCCGACAGAAAGACTCTTCTAGATAGAACGTCATCATGTTTTTAGCAAAGGATGTGAAGTCACATGATTAATCAGTATACCCATTTTACCTTCATCGATCTGAACATCTACCCGTCGCCGGTCGACGAACTGGGGAAGGTAATCCGTTCCCGCCGTCACCGGGTTCTGGAGGTCGTCAAGGTCGAGCCCCCGGATGAGGAGCGCACCATCATCTACTGCATCCTGTTGAAGTCCTCGATCGCGGACAGCAACAGCGCAGTGGTTTACTTTATCAGCGTGCGGCCCGGCGAGAGCCGGCAGAACCAGCTCATCGAACTTTTCTCCCGCAACCAGATCCGGGTGGTCGATTCCGTGCCCGACCAGCCGCAGTCCAAAAAGATCAGGGATACGGAACGGCTGATCAGAAAAGCCGACACCGTGGTCGACAAGAACCCCCAATACGAGTATTTGGAGAGGAAGATAAAGGAGACAGCGTAACTGGACACAAATAACGTACCAATTAATAGAGACTTGGCTACCAAATAACCTACCTTTGGGGTAGCATGACCAAACTGCACTAACTAACAAAGTCAAGCACAACTTTATAGCTTCGACCCCAGATGTGTAGTCATTTCCGAAGCAGTAAACCCTCGGTAAAAAAATAACCTTACCTCCGACCCCAAATGTATACTTATTTCCACAGCACTACTTTAAAACCTCATAAAAATCCAAAAACCGCCCCCGGCGGTTTTTATTTTATTTGGTACCTTATTAGTATCAATTTAATCAGTTCTCCCCATATTAGTTTAAACCGCATTTGTAATACCACAAAAAGGAGGGCTAGGCATGGACACTGTTTTTTTACTGATCGGCGACCGGGTGGAAAGCGCGGTGCGGGTGCAGTCGATCCTGAGCCAGAACGGCGATATCATCCGCACCCGGCTGGGCATCAACCGTGAGATCGGGCGCAAGGACATGGAGGCCTCGGGTTTCGTTTTCCTGGAGCTGTGCGCGGACGAGAGTCGAGTCGACTCGCTGGTGAAGGAACTGAACTCCCTGGAGAGGGTCAGGGCGGAGCACCTCAGGATCGAGCTACCCTGATGCCAGGATAGAGAGGGCTTTCCCCCTGCGCGCTGGCAGGCCGGCGGTCAGTTCCAGATCCTTTCCAGGACCCAGACCTCCCCGATCCGGGCCAGATCACAGATCATCCCCTTGCCGGTGGTGCACTGGTAGCGCACCGTCTCCGGGTCGGGAAAGAGCGTGTCGCTGGTCGGTTTCGACTGCTTTTGTATAGCCTGGGTTATCGGTTTCCACCGTCCCCGCCAGTAAAAGGCGGTCGGACGGCCTTTGTCATCGGTCTGGACCTGAGTCGGTCGATTATAGTATTGGCTCATGACATCACCTTGGGATATTATAACAGATGGGACCTAATACCGGTAGGAGAACAAGCTTACGGAAAGGCCCCGTCGAGGTATATCGCTTAAGGAGTGTACTACGCCAATATAAATCTAGGAAATACGAGGTGTTTGAGTTTTGGACCTGCTAGGAAACTTCAGCCGTGAGTGGGACATACTGGCCAGTGCCCCCGCGACATTCATCTTCTCCGTGGTCGTGGCCTTCAGCGCGGCCTACTTCGTCGCCCGGCTGCGCTACGAGTCCCTGCTCAAATCCAAGGACCAGGAAATCGAGCGGCTCACCCAGGGACGAGAACAGCACCGGTAGCGATCAAGAATGAATGGAGGGTAATCGAAATGGAGCCACGCACGGACCCCTGCCCGTTTTGCGCGCTGCTGGGGAGCGCCGGCATGGTCGCCGAGCACAAAACGGTCTTCGCGGTTTTCGATATCGCCCCGTTTACACCCGGCCACCTGCTGGTGATAACCAAGCGCCATACTAACAACTACCTCACCATGACCCCGGAGGAACGGACCGACGCGGGTGAACTCCTGAAGGAACTGAGTGAAAAAACCGTCGGGTCCGACCCGACCGTCCTCGGGTTCAACGTCGGAAGCAACTGCGGGGAGGCTGCGGGCCAGTCGGTGATGCACGCCCACATCCACCTGGTCCCCCGCCGCCGGGGAGACCGTCCCCGGTGGGGGAGAGCCCGGGGGTCACGGTCAGAATCCCGGCCGGTCGTTTCGTGAGCCCCGATGCCCGAGAAGACTGGTTCCCGGCCGATGCCAGATACCACCATGGACATCGGGACGTGATTTGTGTTATAAATACAGGTGGTTACCGGAATCTTTCCTTCGCCGCCCCCGTCCATGGGGGCGCTTTATTTTATTTACTAATACCGGGTTTAACATCGACGCCCCCATCCTTGGGGGCGATTATTTCTTCTGTTTTTTAAGTAACCATTAAAGCGCCGCCCTCATCCATTAACGGGTTCACTTTTGAGGTGCAAACAACAAAATAAAACAATAAAACAGCGTACTAAATAACAAACATTTTAGTACGCTGTTTTTTGTTGCTCCATCCAGCTTATCAACCTTTTACTAACCTAAAATAGCATTAAAATTAGCACATCAAATAGCAGAGATAATAAGTTAATTACCGGTGTTATTTGCTATGCGATTTGTGTCGATGTTTGGTATGCTAAAAAAGTGGCATACTATATAGCTGGAGGTAAAAACATGAACTTTATAACGCCTAAGAATAAAAAAGGACAAAAAATAACTTGGCTAATTTCGCATCAAACCCGTCTTCTAGTTAAGCATTATGCCATGTATTCGGAGTATTCCGAGGATGAAGTGGTAGATGAATTCCTTAAAAACCTCTGGCTTGATGAAGGCTTTCAAAACTGGCTTGCAAAGAGAAGGAACAAGAAAAGACTACTTGATGGTTTCTTCTCGGCAAATATCAACCAGGTTGAGGAAGAGTTCTAACTATGAGCAGTAAAATAAAGCGTTTGGCTAAAAAAGAAGATAAGATAGCTGAAGTAATATGTCCTTTAACAGATGAAGAAATTCGACAGAGGCATACCGATTATCCTCTTTTAGCTCCAAATATTTTTGCAAAGAAGTATAGACATATTTTATATCGTCCGGTTAACTTCCTTATCCACGGGATACCACATGAAATACAGGTTAATTTTTGTAACAATCCGTATTGTTCTTGGTATGGCTTAGACCAGTATCGTTTTGAGGATGTCCCAAATAAGCCTTATAGATACAGGTTAAAAGGCTCTGAAAGTAAGGATATTCGTTGTAATCCAAGTCCTATAAGACAAGGAATTACTTGGGGTTGTTCTACCAATGTGATTTCCAATTGGTCCGTGGCCGAGGAGATAGTCCGTTTAGTAAAGGTGAATAGCGTCCTTGAGTGGCTTCCCTCCTATAATTTTCATAGAGAGGGCTGTGTAAATAATGTTTATACCCCTTTTAACAGCTCTGGTTATTTCTATCGTAGGGGCAAAAGTAGTTCTACCTCTCAGAAGTGGCAATGTAAGGTATGTAAGAAGATGACCAATACCCTGCCAGCTATAAGAGAGAGCTTTAACTACCACCAAAAAAGGAACGATATCTTGCCTAGTTTTGCTCTGCAATTACTTAATAGAACTCCAGTAAAAAGGACTTGCGAGATTTTACAAATCTCTCCCAAAAACTATTATCATAAGTTAGAGTGGCTTTACCGGCGTTGTTTAGAATTCCTTGAAAGGCATGAAACGAAGGCTTTTCAAACTAAGAGCTTCGATAAGCTTTGGATAAATACTGACCAGTTTACCTACTATCTAAATAATGTCCGTAGGCATGGTCAAGGTGGAATTTATAATGATGACCTAGAAGATTTAATATTCCAGACTAAAGCGATAGTTAGTGCGGAGATGAAGAGTAGGTATGTCCTACGCTCCGACATCGCTTACGATTTCGATGTTACCCTAGAACAAATAAGGGAAGATACTCTACACTTTAGAGAGGACCACCTATATAAAGAGTTTTGTAAAAACACCAGGCTAAGACTCCCCATTTGTCCTCAACCTCCGATTCCTAATGATACTGAAACAGAGTTTGAGTATGAAACTGCTCTAAGAAAGTTCAACCTACGGGAGAGATATATCGGAGGGCTTCATGTCAATGCGACTTATACTACAACGGCTCATTATTGGCTATTAAAGAAGATGGTAAAGTCTAATGAGTGGATGTTTGTAACGGATTTTGACCACGCAATTATCAACCCGATACACAGAGTATTTGCTCCTGAAATTAGAAACGGGTATGCCCACCACTTTATACACAGGATTATGCGGGAAAAAACTAAGAAACAAGCCTATAGTGAATATAGAGAAGCTCGGAAGTATCTCCGGTATTGGGGAGATGCCAACGAGGTATCTTCTTGTTCGTTGAATGAATTGGCTTATCTTTACCTAGTCGATGTTCTAAGGGGTAAGAAATTCTACGAATTGGTTGATATAGACGGAGTGAAGTATCCGAAATGGGCAAATCAACCGATAAACCATCCCCTCCCCTCGATTGATGAAGGCTGGAGTTATTTAGACTGTACTACTGATATTTCAGGTTATAGAGAGGAAGAATTGGCTAGAATGCTACTCAATGTAAACAGCCATGCTTCTAATGCTTTCCTGCAACAGATTAGGAGAAGGTTATCCATCCTAGAAAGACCTCTGCTGACCGCCAGGGGTGAGGGTAAAAGCTATATCTACGCTAACATCAATCCCCGTTATGCTCAGTATGCTTTGACAATCCTAAGAACCTATTACAACTTTTGCTTTGCTTTCCGAACCGGAAGTGGAGAGAATAGAGTTCTTGCTACCCCTGCTCAGAGATTGGGGATTGCTAAGAAGCAGTATAACATCGAGGATATTATTTACTTCAAATAGTTTAGTTATCTTCCTCAAAAGAAAAGCTTTTAAAAAGTATTAAGGACACCCTTGGGTAGGTGGGTGTCCTTGTCGCCATCCGGCTGTCAAATTAATTTATTGGTTAAGGTTAGTATACAATAGAACTTGTTAAAAGACAATAGATACTTTTATACAGCATTGCTTTGTTGCTCAATATCATACAGTCTTTTTTCTAATATTTTATTAATTTCCACTAATTTCATATATTCTCTATAGAATCCCCCGAAATATGCATCTAGTAGATTCGATTTAATTTCTGTTATAAGAGAGCCTGGTTTTGGATTAGATGAATCCTCTTTTAAAGTACCTTTTCTTTCCAACAACCTACCTTTACTTATTACCATCATATTATCCAGCAATAAAGCCGAATCAACTTCAAACCCATTCTCCGGTAATACTAGTCTATATCTTTTATCTCCTGTAGGATTCTTACTTGGATGAAATGCTTTACTTAATTTATCGGTTGTCGAAGTAGAGGGTATTATAAGTAATTTATTGCCTGGTTTATCTAATACTAATAGGGGGTGTACATAGGAGTATTCATAACTTAACCCTATATCGGCTAAAAATATATCTCCCGGCTTGATATCACTTATACCTAATTTACCAGTAGTAGCATCCTTTTCGTAAAAGTCGGTTTTCTTTCTACTAACTGTCCAATTTTGTAAACTCTTAGTTATGTCGCTAATTTCTTCTTCATTTACTTTATACGAACAATCATTAACGAAGTAAAAAACAGATACTAAGAATTCTCTCCAACAAATATCAGAATCACTAGATTTTAAGGTATTAGATAAAGCTTTATTAAATTTGTTGAAATCAGGTCTAATCAACTTCATTCCTCCAATCCATCTTCTTTTTCGACAGAATGGAGGAAAATCCTTCTTGTTTTAAATTGTATATTATCATATAAAGCCTCATTTTTAATGCAAATATAAAAAACAGGCAAGATGCTTTACAATACAGTTTGCCTGTCTCATATATATTACATTATATTTTAAAATTTGTCAATAGAAACTATGGTTATTAGGTTGGTTATTTTTGATGTTAATACTCGCTCTATTTATAATCTTTGCACCTCAAAAGTGAACCCGTTACTCATCCATGGGGGCGCTTTATTTTTATTTACATTGAACCGGGTTTAATAGGGGCGCCCCCGTCCTTGGGGACAATTTTTCTTCTGTTTTTTAAGTAACTTTAAAGCGCCGCCCTCATCCATGAGGGCGCTTTATTTTATTTACCTGAACCGGGTTTAATAGGGGCGCCCCCGTCCTTGGGGGCAATTTTTCTTCTGTTTTTTAAGTAACTTTAAAGCGCCACCCCTATCCTTAGGGGCACTTTTTTTACTTATTTTTCTCTTGTTTAAGCCACAATTTTAACCAATTTCTAATTTATAGTAATTTTTAGAAACTCTCGAATCTACTTTAAAGGAGGGTTAACCCATGTATCCTTATGGCCACCACATGATGTACGGAGGATTCCACTGGTTCTGGCCGGCTCTCGTCATCCTGTGCGTGGTAGTTTTCCTGGTCTTCGTCCTGCGCCGTCACTGTATGTACGGATACGGCTGCGGGATGCGCGGTTACTACCACCGGAGGGATGAAAAACGCTACCCCAGCTACCACGAACTGGTGGAAGAGGTGAACGGGCTCAAGGAGGAGATCAAGCGGCTGAAGGAAAAGCCCGCCGAGCCGGAACCCAGGACGGAGTAACAGTTCGGAAGAAGGTTTAAAGGGGCGGTCCTTGGACAGCCCCTCTTCTTTTCATGCTGCTGGCGTAATACGAAAAACCCCTGAAACCAGGGGTTTTACAGTATATCCGATTAGGTTGATTTCATGGTTGCGGGGGCTGGACTCGAACCAGCAACCTTCGGGTTATGAGCCCGACGAGCTACCATCTGCTCCACCCCGCGATGTCAGCAAGTTGTATCATATCATATTATATTGCTTCTGGCAAATAGAAAATTCCTGCTGCCCTTCCTTTATTTTCAACCGGCCTTCATACTGTTTAAAAAGATCGAACCAGGCCCGCGCCTGGTTATTGCGGCTTTCCTCATACAGTTTCACTGGCTTATCCTCAGTGGAGGCTGAGGGTGGTGACGCGGTGGGTCTGGTTGAACAGTTCCTGGTCAGGGTCCAGGTACCTTTCGGACAGGGACCTCACGAAGCCGTCCGGTCCCACATACCCCGCGTCCCAGGTGGTATCCACCGAGACCCAGCGCCCGTCTATCATTACCTCGTTCCAGGCATGCTTCTCGGCGGCGCCGTTCGGGTTGACGCCCTCGCCGTAAACGATCCGGGTCGGCAGTCCTGAGGCGCGGGCCAGGGCGGCTACCGCGAAGCTGTAGTCGCGGCACATCCCCTTCCGGTTCTTTATCGTCTCGCTGGCCAGGGTCAGCTTGTTCTCACCGTTTTGATAGGCCACCACGTCGTATTCGATGTTGCCCGCCACCCAGTCGTGGATGGCGGTCAGCTTCTCCATTTGGCTGTACTCGGGCTTGGCGATGCTCTTGGCGAGGGCCGCCACCTCCGGGTTTTGACTGTCCACATACCCCGACGGGTCTGTATAACGGGTGTCCGTGGAGCTGTTTTGGACCTCGAAACGGATCGTCCCATCGAAGCTCTGCGAGTCCTTGCCCGCCCAGATGGTGTACTTCCCAGGGCCGAAACGGAGCGGCACCGAAAGGTTAAAGCGGCCCTGATCGACCTTGGCGGGGTAGGTCTCGATCTCTCCCGCCGGGCCCCGGATGCAGGACCAGACCTGTTCCAGGCTGGATTCGCCGTCCACGGTCAGCGAGCCGTGACAGTCGGTCCCGCTGGTGGAGGTGATGTTTATCTCCGGGGACTGGTAGCTGATCAGGTAAGCGGCGTCAGCCGGCCCGGTGGTGACCAATCCCGAAACGGCCACCAACAGGGTGATAATCAAAACCTTCGCCCATCTGGCTGTCTTCACGGACCGTCACCTTCTCTCGTCAAGATTTAAAAAACCTGCTCGCCAGCAGACGAGTAGGTTTAATAAAACCCTGATTCGGCAACTGGCTGACGTAGCGTAAAACGCCTTAGTCCCTGTAGCTTTGCGCCGCCACCTTTCGATGGCTTTGCCCTTTTCGGAGGTATTGAATTTTTTGGCAAAACAAAAACTGCACTCGCCAGATGCGGGTGCAGCAATGCTCATATCTTTCCCGGCAACTGGCTGACATAGCGGTAAACGCCTTAGTCCCTGTAGCTTTGCGCCGCCACCTTTCGATGACTTTGCCTTTTTCGGTTTTTTCTCAAATATATCTTAAGCAAAACTTTCCTTATTTGTCAATGATCCGAGTAACTTTTTGTCGATTTTTTTAAGGTATGGTCTTTTTAGTGTCCGAAAAGGTGGTTCCCTATCCGTACCGACATCTTCCTCGACCACATGAAGGCGTTGCTGGTCTTGGCCGGGTTGAAGAAAAAGATGCTGTTGTAGGTGGGGTCCCATCCCTTCAGGGCATCGACGGCCGCCCGCCGGGCTTCGGCGGTGGGCGTCTTGTTGATCTGCCCGTTCTGCACCGATTCGAAGGCCCCCGGCTGGTAGATCACCCCGGCGATGGACTTGGGGAACTTCGGGTTCTGGACCCGGTTCAGGATGACCGCTCCCACCGCCACCTTTCCGACGTATGGTTCGGCCTCGGCCTCACCCATGATCAGACGCGCGAGCAGCTCCGAACTGCCGCCCGAGGGTGCCCCACCGTATCCTGGCCCGCCGGACAGCCCCATGGCCGCCCGGGTCGCGGTCCCGATCATCCCGTCCGCCTCCAGGCCGTTTCTCCTCTGAAAGGACTTAACCGCCTGCGAGGTTTCCGTACCGTATATACCGTCAATACTTCCACCATAGTAGCCCCATTGTTTCAACTTCCACTGGCAGGTGCTGACGTCAGACCCCTGGCTCCCCCAGGCCAGTAACGCCGCCATGGCCGGAGTGAAGGTCGCCAGTGAGAAAACCACGATTAAAAGCAGAGTCAGTCCAGTTTTGGAGATCCGGTTCTTTAAAAACATGGTTACCCCCTTGTTAAAAAAAATGATGGACAAAATCGGTTTTGTTCATCGGAGGTATTCTATGTCAGCCCACCCCGGCTGTCAACCTATCACTTTTTGGAAAGTTGTCTCTCGCATAGAAAAACCGCTGACCCTTCGGAAAGCGGTTTTGATCGGTTTGGGCGGCAGCCGGTTCCCTATTCCTTCCCGTTCCAGCAGTAGGTGCAGATCTTGTCCGCGTCTATGCCTATCGCGTCGAGCATGTCGTGGATGTTCTGGTACTTCAGGGTCGAAAAGTTCAGCCGCTTGCTGATGCACTCCAGCATGCAGCTGTACCTGTCGGTCGCCGGGTCGCAGTAGGCTTGAAGGTTCTCGGCCTCGGGCTCTTTTCCCTCCAGCTCGATGATGGCCTGCCGGGCGGCTAGGTCCAGCTCCGACCGGGAGGTCGAGAAGTTCAGGTACTTGCAGCCGAACACGATGGGGGGGCAGGCCGACCGGATGTGGACCTCGCGCGCGTCGCAGCTGTACAGCAGGTCCACGGTTTCCCTCAACTGGGTACCGCGAACGATCGAGTCGTCGCAGAACAGCAGGCGTTTGCCCGAGACCAGCTCCGGGATCGGCATCAGCTTCATCCGGGCGACCAGGTTCCTTATGTCCTGGTCCTGCGGCATAAAGCTCCTCGACCAGGTCGGGGTGTATTTTACAAAGGGACGTCCATAGGGCACCATGGACTGGTTCGAGTAGCCGATGGCATGTCCGAGTCCCGAGTCAGGGACCCCCGCGACCATGTCTATCTCCACGTCGTCGTTGCGGGCAATCGCCGCGCCGTTGCGGTAGCGCATCACCTCGACGTTCATTCCCTCGTAGGTCGAGGACGGGTAACCGTAATAGACCCACAGGAAGGCGCAGATCCTCATCTTGTCCCGAGGCGGCGAGACCTGCTGCACGCCGTCGGGGGTCAGGAGGACGATCTCCCCCGGGCCCAGCTCGTAGTCGAAGGCGTACCCGAGGTTCACGAAGGTGCAAGACTCGAAGGAGACGCAGAAGGCGCCCTCTTTCCTGCCCACTATCAGCGGGGTCCGGCCCAGCTTGTCCCGCGAGGCGTAGATCCCTTCGGGGGTCAGGAGCATGATCGAACAGGACCCCTGGATCAGCTCCTGCACCTTTAACAGGCCCTCCCTGAATGTGGCCTCGTGGTCTATGATCACTGACACCAGCTCGGTGGTGTTGATAGCGCCCCGGTTGGTCTCCAGGAAGTGGATGTTTCTCTGCTTGTTGAAGGCGTTTTCGGTTATCTCGTCCAGGTTGTTGATCTTCCCCACGGTGCTTATCGCGTAGTGACCCAGGTGGGAGCGGACCGTCAGGGGCTGGGGGTCGGTGTCGCTGATGCAGCCGATACCCATGCTGCCCTTGAACCTCATCAGCTGGGACTCGAACTTGGCCCGAAACTGGGTGTTTTCGATATTGTGGATCGAACGGTTGAAGCTGCCTCCACCCCAGATCGCCATCCCTCCCCGGCTGGTTCCCAGGTGCGAATGGTAATCCGTGCCGAAGTACACATCCATTACACAGTCTTCTTTAGAGGCTACCCCGAAAAATCCGCCCAAAGCCATACACTCCCTTAAACTCTTTTTGCCGCATCGATCAGCGCGGTAGACGAAGCCAAAGTATACATTATAATCCAGCAGCGATATTCTCTATCATATACGGAAAGGGGGCCGGGTACAACCCTGTAACTTGCTGGGGGGGTAAAATAGCCAGGCCGGCAGTCCTCGATAATACTGATTTTATTAAATCATTTGTATTTAATATATTTTTAATATTTAAATGCATTTCTTGCCCATTTGATGAGGGTCCGGGCATACCTCGGGAAACCTAGAGACCTTTGGAGATAGTATAAAAAGAGGAGTGCGACACGCCCTGTTTCTCATAATTTTGCACCTTGATTTTGTTATAATATTTTATAGCAGCCCGCGTTTTATAATATTTTTACATTTTTTTCACAAATAAACCATGCCCTTTTTAAAAAGCCAAAGTGTAGACAAATGCCCTTCTAAAATATTGACACATGTGCACCAGCATTCAATCAGCCCCAAATAGTGGACATACTCTGTGGGGCATGAGCCCCTTATGGCGCGGAGCGTCTTTCTGCCCTGTGAAGGTCGACCGGCAGAATGGGGCGAGCGACAGGAGGTCGCGAGAAAGCAAAGTGCAAGGATGCACGTTTTGCTTTTTCCCAACCCCTTTGTGCATGTCAGCCTGAACAGTTGGCAGAACAGCGACGGGAATACCGGGCGACAGGACACCACAGAGTATGGCCCGGCCCTGATGAGATTGAATGCGGCCTTTGGGTGTGGTGTAGTTTTTTATCGACAGGCTGGCCCTTTTTAAAGGGCGTCCGTTAATACAATAACTGTGGTTAGGGATTGACGCTGTCCAATTTGTTAAGAGGCAAGCCTTGAGGCAAGCCCATCGAGTCAAGCCCTGAGGCAAGCTCTGAATAGAATCCACCCTTTACGGGGTGGGTTCTATTTCGTCTTGGTCTCCCCCGCTCCAGCACCCCTTTAACTACGCTCTTATTTTGTAAAACATTCATCTAGCTCAGAACAAAAACCGTCACTTGTCCAGCTAACTTTTTACGTAATTTAAGTATTTTTGCTGGACATTACGTAATTTACGCAATATAATATAAACAAGAAAGGAGGTTACATTGATGAAGCGACGGGACTTGGTAAGGCAACTCGAAGCCAACGGCTTCCGCAAGGTAAGGGATGACGGAAGACATAGCATCTATAAAGCCCCTGACAAGAGAATCGTACAAGTCCCGAGGCACACCGAAATCAACGAAAACACAGCCAAGAAAATCCTAAAGGACGCGGGGTTAAAATAGACCCCCCAACGCCCTTGGGTTTAAATAAAAATATAACATAAAATAATAAAAAACTAGAAAGGAGATACTGCCATGGAATATATTTATTCTGCCGTATTTGATCACAATCAAGACGACGGCAGTTATACGATTACCTTCCCCGATTTACCCGGTTGCATCAGCGAAGGCAAATCTCTAACCAACGCTTTCGATATGGCTCAAGATGCTTTAACCCAGTGGATCGAGTATCTGCTGGATGAAAAGCAAACTCTTCCACCTCCCAGCGATATTAAAACAATTGCGGTTAAATCGAATCAGTTTGTAAATCTTGTTCGCGCTACCATACGTGATAACCGCGCAGTGCGACGTACCGTTAGCATTCCTAGCTGGTTAGACGTAAAGGCTGCTGATGCCGGTATCAGTTTGTCCAAGGTTCTCCAGGAGGCTTTGCGGGAAAAGTTAAGATTGTAACGATTAAGAGCCGGGTTAATCGCCCGGCTCTCTCCTTTTTTCTATTTCAAATCAATTATTGCTTCGATTTACTTTATTAATCTTTTCCTCCATATTCCCCAAATAATGGATTCAAAGGTTAATATCAAGTCAAATGGTATTTATACATTTTTATTGCACCCCTTTTAAGGAGTACTCTTCAGTGGAATGGACTGATGTTTTTAGTCAGTGAGATTTGAGTGGCCTTCGTGTTTATAAAAAAGTTCTCTATCGATTTTATACGAGTGATCTAAAGGTGTTCCATTCGGACTCTATTTAACAACTATAAAAAACAAAACCCCAGAACCTTCTCGTTCTGGGGAAATAACTGGTGCGCCATCACGGATTCGAACCGCGGACCCTCCGATTAAGAGTCGGATGCTCTACCAGCTAAGCTAATGGCGCATGCAAATCGTTTGCATTTTTGAAGACATGTACTATTATAATCCCGGACTCGAATATGTCAAGCGGTTTTCTCTCGACAATGGTGAAAAAGACGGTCCCTGCCCACCCCGGGGGCTAGACGTTCTCCTCCCGGGATTTGTCGCCGTCCTTGCCGTTCAGGTTGATGTTCATCCCGAAGCATATCTCGTCGGTCAGGATGCGGGTCAGGTACTGGTGACCCTCGTCGGTGGTGCCGCAGATCCTGACCTGCTCGATCCGGGATCCCGTCTCGAACAGCTCCCGCAGCTCCCGGATCAGGGACCTCAGGTTGTTGAACTTGGTGAGCCCCCCGATGTTGCGGTTGGTGGTGTAGTTTATGATGCCTTCCGCCTGGCTGATTATCTGGTAGTTTCCGGCTGTCCTGGCAGTCATCTAGAACCCCCCTCCACATCAACTCATCTCTCTGTCTTCATACTAATTACCCGCCCCGTCCCCTGTCAATTCACTTTTTTGTCATATCTTGGGGGGCCTTTTTAATATGAGAACCCGCTCCAGCAGGTCGTGGAACTTTTCGAAAAGGAGCCCCACGACAAACCAGGCCGGGACGTAGTCCAGCCTGATAAAACCGTTTACATGGCTGTCGGTGTGGGGAGAGTAGTTCCAGGGGCAGAAACCGATGGTCGACTGGAGCACCCATCCCGCGGCGTACTCCAGCATGATGATGAATGAGGCCCAGATGGCCCCCCTCACCCACCAGGGAGCGGGACGGATCGCTTCGTGTACCGGCTCCATCAGCACGGCCAGGCCGTAGATGGGAAACATCCAGAGGTAGGTGAAGCCGGTCAGCGCCCAGCGTCCCTGGATTATCGAGCCCGAGCCGGTCCAGAGTATCTCCATCAGCATGCCGGCGGCCCCGTAGATTAAAAACCTGGTTTTCATACTGCTAGTTTTCGACCCGAACCGGCCGGTCTATGCTGACACTATCTGGGTGAGCGGTAACGTCGACCACAGGGGAAATAATCGAACCAATCATAATTGGAGCGACATAAAACTTGATAGGTAAATTAGGAGATCTGCATTTGGAACATGATTTTAGGATTTTATTATGTTCTGGTACCATTCGGGCCTGCGGTCGTTAAACAGCTGGTTGTGGACGTTGATGCTCTTGTCGATGGCCCTGGCGGGGTCGACCTCTATGACCGCGCTGGCCTCGTCCTGATCTCCCAGCCGAAACCGCAGCACCCCTCCGACGTCGACCACCTGGCTCTGCCCGGTAAAACCCAGGTCTTCCTCGTCCCGGACCTCCCGCCCGACCCGGTTGGCGGTGACGCAGATGATGTTGTTTTCGAGGGAACGGGTGATCATGGCCTGCTGGCACCAGGGCAGCACCAGGTTGGCGGGCTGGCATACGACCTGGGCCCCGCTGAGCGCGAGCACCCTAGCCGCCTCGGGGAAGAACCAGTCGAAGCAGATCATGACCCCCACCTTGGCCCCCTTGATCTCGAACACCTGGTAGCCCAGGTCCCCGGGAGCGAACCACTTCTTTTCCTTATAGAACAGGTGGATCTTGCGGTATTTGCCCAGGTAGCCCGAGGGGCCCAGGACCACCGCGGAGTTGAAGTACTTGTCCTGCTGCGGGTCGTACTCGGCCATCCCGGCCACTATCCCCATGCCCTTTTTTCTGGCTATCGCTTCCAGGGCACGGGTGGTGCGCCCGCCGGGAATCTCTTCCGCCAGTCTCTTCAGTTCTTCCCGGGACTCGAACAGGTACCCGGTGGAGAACAGCTCCGGCAGCACCATCAGGTCGGCCTCCAGCTGGGATAAGGCGGCCTCCGCCTTGTTCAGGTTGCTCTCGATGTCGCCGAACTCGGGGGCGAACTGGTAAATCCCTACCCTCAATCTTTTCCTCCTCCTACTGGTTTATTTCCACGATATCTTCGTCGGAAAGTTCGTATTCACGGGGCACCGGCTGGCCGGGGAAACGGGTCGATCCCCAGACCCGCACGTTCTTTATCCGCCTGGCCAGGTCCTTGTGGATGGATTCAGCCAGGTCGACCACGGTGCTCCCCCGGGGCATGATGAAAGGGGCCTTTTTGTCGGGCTCGCGGCCGGGAGCCTTGGTGTAAATACGGACCACCCCCAGCAGCTCGAACAGGTACCACCGCAGGTATTCCAGGTTGTGCCCGGTTTCGGCCGAGGTGGCGATGACCTCCACCCCCGGAGGCGCGGCGTCCCTGATCATGTCGATAATCTCCTCGTCCACGGCCAGGTCGAAGCGGTTGGCGACTATCGCGCAGCGCTTGTCGGACAGCCGCTTCTCCTTCATGTAATCCAGGACCTTTCCCAGGTGTTCCAGGCAGTCGTCGGAGCCGGCGTCGATGACTATCATCACCAGGTGCGCGTTCCTGAGCAGTCCGGATAGCCCCGGAGGGGTTATCTCATCGCTGATGGGCGGGGTATCCACCAGCTGTATCAGCACGTTCTCATAAGGCATCATCCCGGCGATGGGGGCAGTGGTGGTGAAGGGGTAGTCCGCGATCTTGACCCGCGCCCGGCTGAGCCTGCCCACCAGGGCCGATTTCCCGCTGTTGGGGAACCCCAGCAGGGCGATCTGACCGGCCCCTTCTTTTTCGATATGGAAGGGATCGAACCTTGACGCGCTGGACTTGGCGCTGCCCTCCTGGCGGAGTTTGGAGAGGCGTTTCTTGAGGTCGGCCTGCAGCTTTTCGGTGCCCTTGTGCTTGGGTATCACCGCCAGCATCTCTTCCAGGGCGGCAATCTTCTCCTTGACGGTCACGGCGTTTTTGTATGCGTCTTCGGCTGCATAGTACTGGGGCGTAAGATTGGCCGGCATTTTCCCCCCCCCTGTTTCTTTGGCCTCGGGATATATTTTCTCCAATGTTGCGAATTTTCCTGCTTTCAGGAATACCTTACCGGTTTACTTTCGATTATCCTGGTGTTACAATGCTTTTGCTCTTTAGTATCAGGTTATGGTTAAATAGGTTCCTCCGGTATTTCAAGAGTATACATTATTAGGAGGGAATATTTACCTCCCCCGGTTTCGCAGGGTTTTATTTTTTTTCGTAGAATTTTCATAAAAACATTCCGGAATCTGTCTCCTATGTACCCAACATCAGATCAACGATTTAGGAGAGTGCATTATGAGAGAGGTTAACCAGGGTATTCCAAGGGTTGCTTATTTCTGTATGGAGTACGGGCTGCACGAGGAGTTTCAGATCTATGCCGGCGGCCTGGGCATCCTGGCTGGCGACCACCTGAAAACGGCTGGTGATCTCGGTTTACCTATGGTTGGAATCGGACTGCTCTGGCGCTACGGCTACACCACCCAACTGATCGGGTCCGACGGAAGACCGTACGACAACTATCCCGAAATGCACTACGATTTTCTGCATGACACCGGGGTAAAGGTCAAGGTCCAGGTCCGGGGCCGGGACATCGCCTGCCGGGTCTGGATGGTCGACAAGTACGGCAACGTACCGCTCTACCTTCTGGATGCCGACCTGCCGGAGAACGATGATCGCTGGATCACCGGCCACCTTTACGGCGGTGACAGCGAGACCCGGGTCGCGCAGGAGATACTGCTGGGTATCGGTGGGATAAGGGCGCTCAGGGCCCTGGGCATCGAGGTCGATGTCTACCACTTCAACGAGGGACACGCTGTGCTGGCGGGCATCGAGATGATCAGGGAACTCATGGAACAGGGCTGGAACTTCGACAGCGCCGTGGCCGAGGTCAGGAAGCGGATCGTCTTCACCACCCACACCCCGGTGCTGGCGGGCAACGAGTCACACTCGCTGAAGACCCTGGAGGACATGGGAGCCTTCAACGGCCTGAACTGGGATCAGATGAAGCAGCTGGGCGGAGAACCGTTTGGGATGACGGTGGCGGGACTCAGGCTGTCCCGCTACGCCAACGCGGTGGCGCAGCTGCATGGGTCCACCGCCCGCATGATGTGGAAGAACACCATCGGGGCGGCCCCGATAGTGGCGATCACCAATGGCGTCCACACCGGGACCTGGAGGGACGGCCGGGTGAAGCTGGCCTACGAGACCGGGGCAGACCTCTGGACCCCGCACCAGCTGGCCAAGCAGGAACTGATAAACGAGATCGCGCAACGTACCGGGACCTGGCTGAATCCCAACGTGCTGCTGATCGGGTTTGCCCGGCGGGCTGCCACCTACAAGCGCGCCAACCTGATCTTCCAGCGCCAGTGGCTGATAGAACCGCTGCTCCGCGAGGGCAAGGTCCAGCTGGTCTTCTCGGGCAAAGCGCACCCGCACGATGAAAACGGGAAGGGCATCATCTCCACGGTGGTCGAGATGAGCCGCCGCTACCCGAACAGCGTGGTCTTCCTGCAGAACTACGACATGAGGCTGGGCCGGCTCCTGACCCGCGGCTGCGACGTGTGGCTGAACAACCCGCGCCGGCCCCAGGAGGCGAGCGGCACCTCGGGGATGAAGGCGGCCATGAACGGCATCCTGAACCTGAGCGTCCTAGACGGCTGGTGGCCCGAGGGTTGCCAGCACGGCATCACCGGCTGGCAGATCGGGAACGCCTACGAGGGGCCCGACCAGGACGAGAACGACCTGAATTCGCTGTACAAGGTGCTGCTGGACGAGGTCATCCCGACCTACTACTGCAACCACCATCGCTGGGTGGAGATGATGCGGGCGAGCATCAGAATGTCCCACTACCAGTTCTCCGCCGAGCGGATGCTGAAGGAGTACTACGCGCTGATGTACGAGCCCAACGACCTGGCCTGGAGACAGGTGGCGGCGGGCAAGTAAAAAATCGTAGAGAAAGACCGGGGCGCCGGCTGGAAAGGCCGGCGCTTTTTATATTGCCCGGCGGTTGAACGGAGATGCAGGGCGCGCCGCTGGGAGGTTCCTCAGGGGCATAAGCCCGTCGGGTTGTCGGTGAATTGTTTTTCCCGCATCTTGGGCAAGCTAGGGGAGAAACTTTTTTATCCGAGGTTACGAATGACTGCTTTATCTGCAACCAATCCGATACTGAGCGATCCCGAGACTGTTTTTCCCGGCTCCTCGTCCGGCCTGATGCAGTCGGTCGAGACGAGCCTCTTGGACCATGCCGGCCAGGCCCAGTCCCCTCTGGATGAGATGATCCGGCACATCCTGGAGGCCGGGGGCAAGCGGCTGCGCCCCAGGCTGGCTATCGCCTGCGCCGAGTTCGGGGTTCCCTCCCGGTTCGAGCTGGTGGCCACCGCTACCGCCCTGGAGATGATCCATATGGCCTCCCTGATCCACGATGACGTGATCGACGAATCCGCGACCCGCCGCGGCCGGCGGACCATCAACCGTCTCTGGGGAAACCAGACCGCGGTCCTGGCCGGCGACTACCTGTTCTCCAGCGCCTTCCGGATGCTCTGCTCCCATCGCCTCTACGACGTCCTGGTCCTGCTGACCGGGGCGATCGGGATGATGTGCGAAGGGGAGATCAACCAGTTCGCTTCCGCTTACCGCCCGGACTATACCCGGGAGGCTTACTACGACTGCATCTTCCGCAAGACCGCCTGCCTCTTCGCCGCCAGCTGCCAGGCCGGGGCCATGGTGGCCGGGTGCTCTCCCGCGGAGCTGGAAAGGCTCTACGAATTTGGGCTGCACCTCGGCTACGCCTACCAGATACTGGACGATATACTGGACCTGGTCGCTGACCCGGAAAAGCTGGGCAAGCCGGTCGGCAGCGACCTCAGCCGCGGACTGCTCACCCTCCCCACCCTGCTGCTGCTGAGTGACCAGAGACACGGTCCCTGGCTCAGGGAGCGCCTGGCTAGCCGGGAACCGGTGCCGGACTACCTCGCCGATTTGCGGGAACGCCTTTCATCCAGCGACGCCCTGGCGAAGTCGCTCGACACCTTCGAGCAGCACCTGCAGTCGGCCAGGGACGCGGTCTCGGGACTGCCCGGCGGGGAGCGGCGGGAGACGCTCTCCGGTACCATCAGCCGTCTGTCCTTCGAGATGGCGAAGCACCTGTAGCGGCTTCCAGGGGGTCGATTCAATGCTTGAACAGCTGCGCCAAACCTGTTTTTTGAACCGGTTCATTTTTTCGGTCCTGCCCCGGGTCGATAGGGAACTGTCGTCCTGGGAGGCGGGGCTCGACCGCCACGGCGGCGACCCCGTCCTCCGGCGGCAGGCCCTAAGCAGCCTGCACCTGAAACGGTTTCACGCCCAGGGAGGGTCGGTGTTCGCCCTCCGGCACCCCGGGTGGGAGGACCGGCTGGTCGATTTCATCGTCTCCTTCCAGACCATCAGCGATTACCTGGACAACCTCTGCGACCGCATGAACGTGCTGGAGGCCGAGCCTTTCCGCCTGCTGCACCGGTCGATGCTGGACTCCCTGGCTCCCTCGGCTGCATCCCGGGACTACTACCGGCTCTACCCCTGCCGGGACGACGGCGGCTACCTGGAGAGGCTGGTCGGCAAGACCCGCGCCGCGCTTTCGGCCCTGCCCGGCCGGCGGGCGGCGGTCCCCCGGATGGAAAAACTGGTCTCGCTCTATACCGACCTGCAGACCTACAAGCACATCGACCCGGGTTCGAGGGCGCCGGCGCTCAGGGACTGGGCCGGTCTTAACCGGGCCGATTCGCTGGGGATCGAGTGGTGGGAGTTCTCCGCCGCCGCCGGCTCCACCCTGGGGGTATTCGCCCTGGCGGCCGCGGCCACCAGCCCCGGCCTGACCGGGGAGGAGTGCGATAAACTGGTCCAGGCCTACTTCCCCTGGATCTGCGGCCTGCATATCCTGCTGGACTACCTCATCGACCAGGAGGAGGACCGGTTAGGGGGAGACTTCAACTTCACCCGCTGCTACCCCGATACGGACGCCACCGCCAGGAGGCTGGCCCTTTTCGTCCGCGAATCACTCGCCCGCGCCTCCACCCTGCCGGACCCCGCGTTCCACTCCCTGGTGGTCAAGGGCCTGCTGGCCCTCTACCTCTCCGATCCCAAGGCGGACCATCCCGACCTGGCCCCGGTGGTCGGGTCCCTGATCGAACGGTCCGATCCTTCCACCCGAATGATACTAAGGCTCTGCCGCTTTATCCGCAGCAGCCGGGTAGTCCGCCGCCGCCTTCCATTCCTGCAGCCGGTCAAGTCCGGCGGTTGATTTGTCAATTTAATACTTGTAACCTTGGCGAGGATTTGTGGTAAAGTATAAGGAGCAGCGTATCTGCAGGAGGTTATGCTCTTGCAGCAGTTACAGGGAGGTTGCTTCAGAGTTGTTACTTGATCTGCTTAATCCCGCCCGCATCCTTTTTGGACCGGGGGCTAACGACCGTATAGGGACCGAGATCGCCCGGCTGGGCAAAAAACCGCTGATCGTGACGGGCAGAAAAAGCCTGGTGGCGTCGGGCAACCTGGACCGGGTGGCCTCGCCCCTCCGGCAGCTCGGGATCAAACCCGTCTTTTTCGCCGATGTGGAACCGGAGCCGACGGTGGGGAAGGTGGACGAGGTCCGTCAGATCGCCCGTGAAAACCGGTGCGACCTGATAGTGGGGGTAGGCGGCGGCAGCGTACTGGACGTGGCCAAGGCCGCGGCCGGTCTCTATGGCGAGGACGAGCCCACCAGGGTTTACCTGTACGGCCGGGAGGTTACCGCCACTGGTCTTCCCTGGCTGGCGATCCCCACCACCGCGGGCAGCGGGAGCGAGGTCACCGAGAACGCGGTGCTGACCGACCCCGAGGAGGGCAAAAAGGGCAGCATCCGCAACGGGTTCTGGATGGCCAGCACCGCGATAGTGGACCCCATCTTCACGATGTCGATGCCGAAAAAGCTGACCGCCATCACCGGGTTCGACGCCCTCTCCCACGCTATCGAGTCCTACACCTCCCGCTGGGCCAATCCCTACTCCAGTTCCCTCAGCCAGGCCGCGGCGGCCCTGATAATGCAGAACCTCTACACCGCTTTCTCCACCAACAAAAAAGAGGCCCGCGAGAAGATGATGCTGGCCAGCCTGATGGCCGGGATGTCACTGAACGTGGCGCGTTCGGGGGCGGTGCACTCGCTGGCTCACCCGCTGGGACAGCGCTACGGCCTCAGCCACGGGCTGGTCTGCGCCGTGCTGCTGCCGAGCGTGATGCGGTACAACCTGCCGCTGGTGGACACCCGGTACGCCGACCTGGCCTACGCCGTAAACCTGTCGCCCCGCTCCACTCCTCCCGAGGAGGCGGCGGAACGGCTTATCTTCTTCGTGGAGAAGGCGGTGCAGAAGCTGGAGGTGCCGAGCCGGTTGAGCCAGCTGGGGGTCAAGGAGGAGGACCTGGCCGAGATAGCCAACCTGGCCCACGAGTCGGCGTCGCTGTCAGCCAACCCGCGCCGGACGCAACGGGAGGACCTGCTGGAGATTCTGCGGGGCTGCTGGTAGGGTGGTTTGGTTAACCTTTTTACGTCAATGAACTTATTTGTTTTATAGTAACTTATCATTGTTTTCCAGGAGGTTAATAAGATGACTGACATAAACCGGCTGAAGGACATCATCGACCAGAACTCCCTGCTCTACTCCTCCTATTCCCCGGAGCAGTCGGCCACCGGCCGATTGGACAGCGGTCGCGAGGTGGTCATCCTTTTCGTCAAGGAGTTCGAGGCGGAGTGTCGGACGGTGAGAGCGGACAACTGCAGCAAGTACCGCTATACGTGGTTCCACAATGAGGAGAAGGACTCGTTTATCCTGCACGTGGTCTGGGAGAACAAGACCCAGATCGGTATCCGGTTTACCAGTCAGCACTTCCCGCTGCTTTCATACCTGTCCCAGCCCAAGGACCTGATCCTGACCACCGTCCCGATCACCGAGCTGGTAACCCAGGCCAAAAGCCGCGGCGACGACCACCTGGCGTTTCCCGACACGGTGGTCACCTTCAGCCAGATCGTCTTCGAAGACCCCCGTTCTTTCTACGACCAGGAACCCAAGACTCCCATCAGCTGAGCTACTGCCAGAAGATTTTAACCCGGTCCCCGTCCTTCAACGGCTCGGTAAACTTCGCCTCGCTGTCGTTGTGGAGGAGTATGATGCTGCCCTGGGGGCGGGTCAGGTCGAAGTCGAGGTAGCGGAGGATGTCCACGAACAGGTAGTGTTTGCTGCCGTCCAGGCTGATGGTCTTCCCGTTTAGTTCGACGTGAATCAGGTTTTCGGGCTCCGGCGGGGCTGCCTCGGCCGGGGCCTTTTTATCGGGCTCGGGGGCCGGCGCCGGCTTTGGGGCCGGGGTCGAAAGCTCGATCTGGTCGCCCGATCTCAGGACCCAGTCCCCCATCGCAATCTCCCCGTTCACCCGGACCTGGAACTGCTCGAACTCGATGCCCTGGCCGGCCAGGATGGTCTTCAGGTCGGGGTACTTTATCTCCACCCGGTCCCCCGGCTTGATCGCGGTATCGGGCGCTGCCGGCTGCTGGTTCACCGTGACTATCGGCACCATCTGGATGCAGGTCTCCCCCAGCATCACTATCCGGGTGGGGTAGCGGTCGAGGTAGCTGCCGACCACCGCCCGGCCGTCTTCCCCATCGACCGCCGCCTGGATGACGATGTAGTCCCCGTCCTTCACCTGGGTCTTCAGGTTGGCGGGTTTGTTGTTGATGAATATCTTGGAGGGGATCGCCAGTCCGCCGGGGACCAGCTCCTTGATGTCGTTCAGCCAGAACTCCAGGTTGGCCCCGTTTCGCCCGATCAGCTGCCGGGGGTCGTAGCCTATCAGGGCGATGGCGTTGCCCACCTCCAGCTCCTTGGAGTTGAACAGCCGGTAGTCCTGGTCGTTGATCTTGATGGTCAGGAAGTCGTGCCCGAACTTCTTCATAGCCACGGTGGATATGCCCACCACGGTCACCCCTTCGGGCCCGCTTATCTCGTCGTCGCTTTCGGTGATCTTTATCCCCGGGATCTGCTTTCTCCCCTTGACCGCCACCAGGGAGGGTGAGAGCCCGAGCTTCTCGGCCAGCATGTCGGTGAACTGGGGCGTCTGTGAACCGCCGCCGACGCAGAATACCGCGCGGGGGCTGACCTGGCCGTTCAGGTTCTTGATGGTCTGGGCGATCTCCTCGGTGATGCTGTCCAGGACCGGGCAGATGAAGGACATCGCCTCTTCGTAGGTGATGGTCTTTTCGGCCCCCAGCACGTCCCGGAAGGTGATGTCGGTCCCCGGTTCCCCCGCCATGGAGCGTTTTATCTTTTCGGCGGTGTTGAAGTCGACCAGGCAGTTTTCGAGCAGGGCCTCGGTGACCTCGTCCCCCGCCAGCGGCACCATGCCGTAGGCTACCACCGATCCCTTGCGGGAGATGGCGATATCGGAGGTGCCCGCTCCCACGTCGACCAGGGCCAGGTTGAGCAGCCGCAGGTCCTCGGGGATCGCCACGTCGATGGCGGCTATCGGCTCCAGGGTGAGGCTTACCGGTTCCAGGTCCACCCGCTTCAGGACCGAGTAGAGGCTGTTGACGACCGCCTCCGGCAGGAAGGTGGCCAGGATCTCGGCCCCGATCACCTCCGCCCACTGCCCCTGGAGGTTCAGGATGGCGAAGTTGTCGGCAAAGTAGTTGACCACGCTGTACCCGACGCAGTAGAACTTTTCGGTGCTGCCGCTACCCATCATCTTTTCCAGCTCCAGGTGGGCCTGGCGCAGCCCTTCCAGTTCCAGGCTGTTTATGTCATGCGCTTCGATCTCTCTCGAGGAGCCCAGCTCTTTGGTGACCCGCACCTGGCGGGTAACCAGGGCCCTGCCGGCAGCGGCGACCGCCACCTGGTTCAGTCCGAACCCGGTCTTCTGCTCCAGGCCCTCCTTGACCCGAGCCACCGCTTCCGCTACCCGTGGGATGTCGTGTATCTGACCATCGATCATGGACCGGCTTTCGTGCTCGGTAATCTCCTGGGCGATGACCTGCAGTGCCCCCTTCTGAGGCGCGCAGACCAGCCCGATCACGGTTCTGGTTCCGATGTCCAGCCCAAAAACGTAGTCCTTCATAGTAACCCCTTTCAGTCAAATTCACACTGCGGTTCTCCTGAGTTAGCGATCAAGTTTTTATGTCGCTCCAATTATAGGTGGTCCGATTATTGCCAATGTTGTTGACAGTACCGCTCGTTTCAGCTTTCACTCGCTTCTACGACAATGTTCTTTTTATTCCCAAGTGGTGGAGTCCAGCTCGTTCAAGCTTTTAGTATTTGAGGCTATCACATTCTTGCCGGGGTTCACCTTAGCTAGCGATCAGGTTTTCTGTCGGTAGAATAAAATATTAAGGAAATTATAGCATAATTTAGCATATTAAAGTAGGGGATATGCTTTTAACAGTACGTCGGCTGCTTGTAGGCGCATCCGGGACTCCGTTTCGGCAATTCTGTATTTTTATGGAAAGTTTTGTTCATTGCCGCTCTTTTATAATTTATCAAAATAGGATATATTTTTTATAATGGAATGTTTGATTCATGCCCCGGGGAGGCGAAGATTTTTAATGAAGGCTCCGCCCCAGGTAATCATCCATCTGCCCCACTGCTCCACCCTGATCCCCGAAGAGGTGCGTTCGGGCCTCCTGCTCTCCGATTCCGAGCTGGAGACTGAACTGCTGCGGATAACGGACTGGTACGTGGATGAACTCTTCGACTGGGTGGGGGCTGAAAAGATGATCAACCGGTTCAGCCGCCTGGTGGTGGACCCCGAGCGATTTAGGGACGACGACCGGGAGGCCATGGCCCGGGTCGGACGGGGCGCGGTCTACACCCATACCTCTTACGGGCAGCAGCTCCGGATACCCACTCCCGAAGAGCGGGAGGAACTGCTGCAGAGGTTCTACGACCCCTACCACTACTTCCTCGAACTCAAGGTCCGCAGCATCCTGAAGCACCACAACCGCTGCCTCATCGTAGACGCCCACTCCTTCACCAACCGCCCCCTGCCCTGCGAGGACAGCTCTCCCGGCCGGCCTGACATCTGTATCGGGACCGACGACTACCACACCCCGGCCACCCTGGCCAAGTTCGCCTGGGATTACTTCCTGGCCAACGGGTTCACCGTCGCCTTCAACTCTCCCTTCGCGGGAACGATGGTCCCCGGGACGTATTACCGCAGAGACCGGCGGGTGGTATCGATCATGATCGAGGTGAACCGCTCCCGCTACATGGATGAGTCGACCGGCGAGAAGACGCCCAGCTTCGATCTGGTCAAGGACCGCCTGGAGGGGCTGATCAAGGTGCTGACCTCGATCTACCGGTGAGGAGGGAACCGAATATTATGTCAGGATGATTCGTCTTGATTTTCAGTGCATCAGCATATCTATCACCAAAAGAAATACAGCAGTGAGTAATACTCCCGTGGTAACGACTATCGGCAGATTTAAAACCAGAGATATCACAGCCAATGCCTTACGCGGCCGGCTGCTGATAGTTTTCAGCTTCTTAAAATTAAGAAAAATATAAATCAATGACAATACGAGGGGACCCAGAATAAAGGGTGATAAAAGTCCAACTATCAATGCCCAGAACGCTAAAGGGTCATGAACTGATACCTCGAGGTAGAGAACGGTAATGGCCACCAGGTCACCGATCAGTCCGATAATCATACCATACACCAGTGTGCCAGTGGAGAAATCTGGTTTTGGCCTGCTACTGGTGGACTCTTCCATCATTACTCTCCTTTTTATCTCCAATACCTTGCAACAATAATAAAATGGAAAATATTAGTCCCAATCCATGTATCCTTTTATATCACTATTGTAAGAACTGAATCTAGACCGTGGGTTCTTCGAAAAAGCCGTTTTACAATTGGGGCAAATATATGTGTTATCTATATTAAAGGTCTAACCAATTTTCTATTAACATCCCAACAATTTGTGCAAAATGGACCATCAATACTATCTGGTCTTGTTAGCCAATAAAGTTCTTTTTCATATTTTAATGAGTTATTAATTTCTTGATTGTTTTTTAAAGTAGAAAGTTCTTCTTTCATTTTTAAATTCTGATCTAAAATTTCAGACATAGTTCTCATAAATTCATAATTAGCCATCAATTTTAATGTTTTTAAAAAAGTCTTAAAATAATTAGAAAGGCTCATTCTAAACACCTTCTTTTTAAACAACATTATAAAAAATTAATTTAACATAAGTAAAAGATAAAAAAAATCATATGCTAGATATAACAATATATCAAAATATAAGTTGTTCTATCAGATGGAGATGAAGAAAGGGACCAGCCATCGTGCCGGTCCCTCTTTTTGTATCATATTTTCATGGTCACCCGGCCCATCTTTTCAGCCTGGGGAGGTTCTCGTCCAGCAGGGCCCGGGCCTGCTCCTCGGGCATCCCCACCTGCCTCAGGAATGGCAGACAGACCTCCTTCATCGCCTCCAGGGTCATGTCGGGCTGGGTGAAGGCTCCGTCGGCGTAGCAGAATACGCAGTAGTCCCGGTTCCTGGTCCCGTCTTTTTCGGTCCCCAGCAGTGTCTCTTCGCCCATGGGCATCCCACAGCTCTGGCAGTGCAGCTCCTCCATGGCGTTACCTCCTTTTATTGGTTGACCCAGAACTCGGGCGGGGGAATCACGGCGTGCTTGAACAGGTCGAACCACTGCCGTGCGGTCTTTTCATCGCATACATTCAACACCTTCATTATCTCGTAGGCAAACTCCAGCGCGCCGATGCCCGAGGCGGTTATCACGTTCTGGTCGCTGACAGCCAGCGCATCGGAGTAGAGTCCCTGCCCACGGTAGCCGGGGATGATCGACTCGATGAAATCTGGCCCGTTGCTGGTGTGGCGGACCTGGTCCAGAAATCCCAGCCGGGCGAAGGCGAGGGTGGCGGCGCAGATCGAGGCTATGGGGATTTCCCGCTCCCGCAGCCGGGGCAGGAGCTTCATCACCCCGGGGTTCGCATCCGCGTCCATCCACGAGTTGCCCCCGGGGAGGATGAAGACGGCCGTCTCGTCCAGGTTCACGTCCTCCAGGATCAGGTCAGGCGCCACGCGCAGCCCTCCCATGGAGGTCAGCGGCATTGGTGATTCCGCCGCGGTTTTCACCTTAAAGGGGGGCTTGTTGAGCCGGGGCAGGATAAAACCGCCCTCCCAGTCGGCAAACCCCTCGTGGATATAGAAATAGGCTGTTTTCATACGTGTCCCCCCTCGTATAATAAGTATCCACCCGCTTTCCCGATGGCAGCGGGGAATTCCCAGGGTCATATACCTGGCCTACCGGTATTTTTTCCTCATCCGCTCGACCGCCCCGATGATCCCCTGGCGGATGTGGGGAGGCGACAGGACCTCGACGAAGGGCCCGAAGCTGAGGACGAAACCGTAGACCCAGTCCTCATCGGGGTAGGTGACCTCGACCACGCTCCTCCCCCGGGGGTCGATCTCGACCCGCCTGGACTCGAACATATCCTCCACCACCATCCTGAACTCGGCATCGAAGCGCAGCACCAGGGTGACCGTCTTCCCGGCCCGTTCCCATCCCCGCTCCCAGGGCAGGGACTCCAGGTCGATCTCCCGCCTCTGAAAGGTAGTCCCGGTCTGTGTCAGCTCCCGCATCCGCGCCAGCTTGAAGACCCGGAAATCGTCCCGCAGCCTGCAGTAGCCGTAGAGGTACCAGCTTCGGCTCTTCAGGACCAGGGTGTGCGGCTCGACCTCGCGCCGGGTCAGCTCGCGCTTGTTGCCGAGGTAGTCGAAGCAGACCGTTTTCTGCAATTCGATAGCGGTCTTCAGGCACTCGATGCGTTCCTTCAGCAGGTAGTCGTCTCCCCAGGAACTGTAGTCGATATACCACTGTTCGGTCTTGGCGCGGAAGGACTCCGACTGGGAGGTGGGGATGATGGACCGTATCTTTTCCATCACCGCGGCCGCGTTCGAGTCGCGGTACGTCGAGGAGGCGCTCTTTAAGGCGCTGACGATGGAGGCCATCTCGTCGCTGGTCAGGACGCTCTTGTCCAGGCGGAACCCCTCGGCCAGACCGAAACCGCCGCTGCTGCCCCGGTAGGCGACCACCGGGATGCCGGCCTGGTTGATGGCCTCAATGTCCCGATAGATGGTCCTCTCCGTTACCTCGAACCTTTCGGCCAGTTCCCGGGCGGAGACCTTCTGGTTGTTCAGCAGGGTGGTGGTGATGGCGAGCAGTCGGTCCAGCTTCATAAGGCCTCCGTGATGTTACCCTCGGTCTGTTCCTGCCTCCAAAATACTATAAAAAGCGCCTCCAGTCCAGGTCCCGGCGGTCGGCGAGGGCCGGCCGCCGGGCGGGTAGACTCACTTCAGCGGGAAAACGATCTTGGTCAGCAGCTCGCTCGCGGGCACCTCCATGGGGGAGTTGTAGTAGAACTCGTATACCACCCCGATCGGCTGCAGCCCGCTGTCGGACATCCAACCGCTCATGGCCTCGTAGACCGGGGCCATCTCCTGGTACGGTCCTTGATAAAGGTAGGTAGCGGCCTTTCCCGCGGGTATCTGGCTGGCCTTGATCTCGCCCCGGCCGGGCAGGGGCCTCGGGACCGGGAAACCCATCTCCACGTCGAGTTTCTCCATGTCCATGTTGTAGTACGCCGCGAATGCCGCCTCGCACGGCTGCTCCCCAATCTCGCCCAGGTAGGCGATAATCGCGGTGTAGGCCTTGCCCAGCTCCTGGGGCAGGTTGGCCGCCGGGGTCACGGTACGCATGCTGAGCGCGTTCATCGCGGGGCTGTCGACCACCTCGAACCTGTAATCCATAATCGGAACCTCCTCGTTTTTTTCCATTGTAACAGCCCTAACCTGACAACACCATGTCATGTTTAAAGAAGGCCCAGAAAAAACCGGTCCTGGAATCACCTCCCCTTCAGTTTCTCCAGCACCAGCCGGTACTCTTCCTCCAGCCCGATAAACTCGGCCCGGTCCCGGCACCCCGACATCCGGCCCGCGAGCTCGGCCAGCCTGAGCTGCAGCAGGGTTTCGTCCGTCACGTCCCGCTCGCCGCCAGGGCTCGCAGGGCCCTGGTAGTAATCCCCGGGAGGCGCCTCGATGGTCCTGATGGCGCGGTCTTCTATCAGCAGCGCCCGGTCCGCGGTGGCGGCCAGGAATTTGCGGTCGTGCGATATCAGCAGCAGCGTCCCCTCGTACCCCTTCAGCACCTCCTCCAGGGCCTCCAGGGAGTAGAGGTCCAGGTAGTTGGTCGGCTCGTCCAGGATTATCAGGTTGGCGTTCGAGAGCAGCAGCACCGCCAGGGAGAGCTTGACCTTCTCTCCCCCGCTCAGCCGAGATACCGGCTTGTGGACGTCGTCGCCTTTGAAGAGGAGGCGCGCCAGGACGGTCCGGACCAGGGTCTCATCCTGCACGCTGTCCCTTCGGGCGCTCTCCAGGACGGTGTCCCCGGACCCGAAATCCTGGTCCAGGTCCTGCCGGAAGTAGCCGATCCGGGTGCCCGGGGCGATCTTTATCCTCGGCCCCCCCTGCACGATCAGCTC
Organism: Bacillota bacterium; assembly: GCA_013178275.1. Lineage (GTDB taxonomy): Bacteria > Bacillota > Ch66 > Ch66 > Ch109 > Ch109. Next base: position 199,224 of record JABLWZ010000008.1, read on the forward strand.
GGCCAGGGTGGTCTTCCCCGCCCCGTTGGCCCCTATCAGGGCGGTCTTCCGCCCCCGGGGCAGCTCGAATCCCGCCCCGTCGAAGATGCGGCGGTTCCCGTAGGACAGTCTCAGGTCCTCCCCCCGAACGACGGTTTTGGAGATCGCCTCCCCGGACGCCGGGAGCGATATCTTTACCCGAGGCAGGGGCCGGGGACGCTCTTTCACCTCCAGCTTTTCCAGCCGGGTCTCCATGGACTTCACGGTCTTGTTCAGCTTCTCCTGGATCTCGTTCGAACTCCGCTTGTGCAGCCGGGCCTCCGAGTTGCCCATCCGGGTGGGGGTCTTTTTCATCTTCTTCGCACTGCCCCGGCGCTCCCGGATTCGGTCCTCCAGCCGCCGCTTCTCTTCCACGTACTGTTCGTACTCGAACCACTGCCGCTCCCTCCGCGCCTCCCGCTGTTCGAGATAGTCGCTGTAGTTCCCCCGGTAAACCCTGATCCCGGCGTCTTCGACCTCGAAGATGGTGCGGCAGAGGTGATCCAGCAGCTCCCGGTCGTGCGAGACCAGCAGCAGCGCCCCCCTGAACCCCGCCAGCTTTTTCTCCAGCCGGATGATCCCGTCCATGTCCAGGTTGGCCGTCGGCTCGTCGGCGAAGAGTATCCCCGCCTGGTCGTCGAGCCCGGCCGCTATCTTGAGCCGGGTCCGCTCACCGCCGCTCATCCCCTCCCCCGAAATCCCGCTGACCTTAAACTCCCTGGCCAACCTCGGCTCCGGGACCGGCGTCCCGTCATCCTCCTGGGCGATGAAGGACGTGTCGGCGTAAAGCTCCACCCACCCCTCATCGGGCCGCAGCCGCCCGGAAAGGAGTCCGAGCAGCGTCGACTTGCCCGCCCCGTTGGCCCCCACGACCCCTATCCTCTCGCCCTGGTAAATCTTCAGGTCGTCCACGGCGATGATCTCCCTCTCGCCGTAGGACTTCTTTATCCCCCGGGCGTGCAGCACCAGTCTAGGCATAAAAATACCCCTCCGATCTTGGTCTCGGGAGGGTTATCAGGTAAGTAAAGCCCGGCCTCGAATCTCCCGAAGCCGGCTGAACTGTATACAAGGACGACAAAAGTGAGGATAACCATCCCGGAACGAAGTAAAGTTTTGACCTCTCGTGTTCCAGAATTAGCCGATCCGCACTATACCGTACCTTTCCCTTTCATTTAATTGCCTTATATAGTAGCAGAACCGGGGCGGTTTTTCAACCGGACGGCAGCTCGAGCTCCCTTTGCCTTTTTCGACATGCCGCCGGATCATCCTGCCATGTATTTTACAGTCACCAGAGCAGCTTCCTGTCCTCCCGGATGCCCTCCACTATCTTTTCCAGGCGCCGTCGCCGGGTCTCGGGGGTTTTGGCGTCAAGATAGAACATGGAGTATTGCCGGCGCAGGGAGGGCGGAAAGGACCGGTACTTTTCCTTTTCGGCCGGGAAGGCGGACAGCAGTCCTTCTAGGACCCCTGAATCCGCTCCGGCCATGAGTTCTCTCTCCCGGTCCCAGGTTCCTTCGGCCCTGGCCCGTTCCACCGCCGCCAGGCCCGCCGGGGCCATCCGGCCTTCTATCATTAATTTCTCCACCAGCTGTCGGTTCTTCACCGACCAGGTGCTTCTCTTTCGGCGGGGCGAGAACTTCCTGATCCAGAACCTCTCGTCGAGGCTCTTAACCTGCCCGTCGATCCACCCGAAACACAGCGCCTCCTCCAGCGCCTCGGTGTAGCTTAGGGTGGTCCGGGCCGGGGTCTTATCGAAAAGCAGCCAGACGGCCTCACCCTGGGTGTGGCGCTTTTCCAGCCAACGGCGGAAGACTTCCCGGTCTTTGAAGGATAAGGGAGGTTGGTCTTTCAAACAGCTTCCTCCCCGCTGTTACTTGATAATGGGCGGAACTATACTCTGCTGGTGGCGCTCCACGAAGGCATTGCCGGGAGACGCGCCGCAGATGCGGCACTTCAGGTCGTAGGCGGAGTTCATGGCGCCGCACTCACGGCAGGAGTAGAACTCGGCCATCTCCCGGTACCACTGCTCGTACCCCGCTTCCTTGATTCGGGCGTGCGCGTTCCACAGCTCCAGCCGGTGCGGGGCCAGCGACTGGAACTCCTTTAGCGGCCCGCAGGGGTAATCGGCGCACTCCCCGCAGAATCTTATCCCTCTCTCGCCCGCGCACTTGAACATGGTGCACAGGTTGTTGCAGAAGAAGGACCGGTTGTCGGTACGGCACCCCTCGCAGGTGACCTCATCTATCGTGCGCCCGAAACGCTCGGCGATCCCCTTCAGCTTTTCCTGGTCCCCTTCAATGGTGGCCTGGTACAGCCCGCAGGAGGGGCAGAAAAGCCCGCACACCGCGGCCAGTTTCAGATTCGGTTGGTTCTTTTCGTCCGCCATCGTAAGGTTCTCCTTCCTTAATCCCCAGCTACAGCAGTTCCGCGAAGGCCCGGACGGGTATCGCGGCCACCTTCTTCGCCTTCAGCGGCACGGCGTAGAAGCGGAATTCCCTGCCGTGCAGCTGGTCGAGCCCGGTCAGGTTTTCGACTACCAGGATGTCCTTCTGCAAAAACCTGGTGTGAGCGGGCCGGTAAGGGTCCCGGGTGCTGTCGATGTTTACGGTGTCGACCCCCACCAGCTTCACCCCTTCCGCAATCAGGTAGTCGATCAGCTCCTCCGATATGAAGGGGTAGGCGTAGTAATTGTCCTCGCCCCAGAGGCTGTCCCAGCCGAAGTTGAAGAGGACCGCCCGACCCTTTAAGTCAACGTCCCCCGGCATGACCTCCAACCCGACCGGCTCGAACTCACCCCAGCCGCGGACGTCGACCGCCAGGCCCGGCAGTATCACGTCTTCGAGGCTGAGTTCGCTGATGTCCCTGCGGCCCGGGTAGCGGTGGTAGGGAGAGTCGAGGTAGGTCCCCACCGATGACTGGTAAGCCAGCTCGGTGATCTCGAAGGTGGCCTTGCCCTGGTACTTGGGCAGGGACTGCAGGTGGGTCATGAAGGGCCTGATCCTGGCGGTGAACTGGGTGAACGATCCGTCCTCGTTTTTCATCCTGAACCCCGGCATCCCGTCGTAAAAGTCGTGACTGAGGTCGACAAACCGGCTCATCTGCATGAATACCTCCTGTAAAATGCTGCGGCTCTTATAATTATAAACTTCTGTATTTGGTATTTAAAGGCCCAAGTAATCGCATTCAATCTTGGTTAGGGCTGGGCCTCACCCTGCGGTGTCCTGTCGCTCCATACTCCCTCTGCTACGCAGATTACCCGAACATCATACCTTACTCATACTTTTCTATATCGCCAGATGCTGTTTATACTCCAAGCTGGAGAAAGGGTCTTCGACCCTGCTGTACTGCCAACTGCTCATGCTTCGGGTAGATGGGGTAGTAAGGCCGAATATGCATCCGTGCACTCGGCCTTCTCGCGACCTCCTGTCGCTCGCCCCGCTTCTACCAGTCAGCATTCCCCTGCTTCGCAGGTTGTCCAGATGCAATTTCTCATACAAACTTTCTCTTAGGTTCTGAACACTCCCTATGTTCCATCCTGGAGAAAGGGTCTCCCTATGATCGACCCTAGGGCAGTAAGACGCAGAGCACCATAACGGGCACTGCATGCGCAGTTTAACCAGGTGCTGTGTATTCTCATGCCTTGGCTGGCCCAGCCTACTGCTGCTTAATCACCAGGTTGGTGAAAGGGGCTGTTCACTAACAGCCCCTCTGCCCCCGCAGGGTTCACCCGCTATTTGGGGCAGATTGAATGCTGGTGCGTGCAGTAACCCAACGCTAAGTTGGGCCACAAGAAGACCTAAAATACCAGCGGCGTGCTATTTGTCCGGAGATTAACACTCGGTTTAAAAGATCCCTTTATCTAACAGCTTTCTTAACTCAAACCCATCGCTCAACCCCTGGAGATAAGCCTGGTCTGACACTATTCCTTCCAATATGCCCTCCACAGCCTCATATTCATCAATAAGCAGCCAAGCCTCCTTGGTCCCTCCCAGCCGGCGGTAAATTTCCTCATGCAGTTCAATAGCTTGATTTCGGTACTTCTTGTACTTTTTTCTTAGCCGTTTGTTCTTATAAAGCATTGTTCTATAAGAGGCGGTGGTTCTTTTATCAACGAATCCCAGCAGGTCCGAGGTGAACGAAGTGATTTTTTCTTTTTCCACCAACCAGACTCCCTCCTTCACCGGTGGTTCACCCTCTTTGATTTGCCTCTCAATTACCTCTATGCACCATACAATACCATAAGGGCGCCACTATAATCAACCGCTTTTTGGTGTTATGTTGTACTTTATGGAACCTTATGGTATTTTTTTATAAAGGGAGGGTTGATTTAGTGGAAGAGTTGCTGACTCCCCAAGAGGTTGCAGATATATTAAAACTACATCTCCGCACTGTATACGCCTACTTACGATCAGGTGAATTGACAGCTGCAAAAGTTGGAGACACTTGGCGTATCCGCCCCAAAGATCTAGAGTCCTTTATCGAATCCCGTATACGTAAAAAACCAATTCAGGGATGAGGTTTTGTGATTGGATATAACCCTGGTATGAACTTTTTAACAAAGACCGGCCGAACTCTTCAACTGGTCAGAGAGTAGGTAAAGTAATGAACTGGCTTAAAAACACGGTGGCGTATGTCCCGTTTCAACCAGCTCTCTTCAGGTGATGATTTGTGTATTAAAAAATTAGAATTTTGAGGGAAGATAAGAACTTAACACAAAAAGATATGGCTGAAGTGCTTTCAATTGCACAAACGACCTATTCGGATTACGAGCTTGGCAAGCTTAATATTCCGATATCAGTACTGATTAAGCTCGCAAAATACCACAATACAAGCATTGATCACCTTCTGGGCCTTACAGATGTGAAAAACCCTTATCCAAGAAAATAGAAATAGGCATATACCCTATCTCTCCCAGTTCTTAAATTTATTTGTAAAACAAAAAAGAGAAACCGTGTGTTTGATTTCTCCTTCACCGGGTGGTTCTCTTTTCCTAGAACACCGTCAAACCAAGGCTTATCTCCAGCGCCAGGTTGACCTGCACCAGGGCCTCCTCGTCCAGCGCCGAGATCTTCTTCTTCAGGCGGGTCTTGTCGATGGTCCTCACCTGCTCGGTGAGGATGACCGAGTCCTTTTCGAGGCCGCTCCGTTCCGCGCGGATTTCGACGTGGGTGGGGAGCTTGGCCTTTGAGATCTGCGAGGTGATGGCTACCACTATGGTGGTGGGGCTGTACTGGTTCCCGATGTCGTTCTGAACCACCAGCACCGGCCGGGTGCCGCCCTGTTCAGATCCCACCACCGGGTTCAGCTCAGCATAAAAGATATCGCCTCTCCTGACTGTCGTGCTCGTCATTCTATCGCTTTCTTATGTCTGGCCCATTCCGCCTCCACGTCGACCGCTATGTCTTCCAGCGCCAGACGCAGGTTGATCTGGGCCATCTCCAAGTATCCTCTCTTCATTTGTTCCCTCAGGGAGTGCCGCTTTCTTTCTGTAAGGTAGAGCTGCATCGCTTCCCGGATGTAGTAGCTGCGGCTCCCCTTTTCAGCGTTGACCAGTCGGTCCACTTCTTCGAGCAGGCTCTGGGGCAGGGTTATTACTATTCTTCTGGTCTCTGACAACCGGTACACCCCCTGATGTTTACATTGCTAGGAACCGGTAAAAATCCTTTCCAGACGGGTACTCATCCTGGTCACGATCTCGTAGTTGATGGTCTCCGCCCACCCGCCGAACTCCTCGGCGCTGATGCGCTGCCCCGACTGTTCGCCCAGCAGCACGACCTCGTCCCCGAGCTCTACCTCGGGGAGGTGTCCCACGTCGACCATCAGCTGGTCCATGCAGACCCGACCCACCACCGGCGCCCTCTGTCCCCGCACCAGGACCTCTGCCCGGTTGGACAGCAGCCGGGGGTAGCCGTCCGCGTATCCCAGGGGCAGGGTCGCGATCCGGGAGGGACGGGGTGTGAAGTAGGTCCTCCCGTAGCTGACCGAGGTGGCCTCGGGGACCTCGCTGATCTGTATTATCCGGGCCTTCAGCGACATGGCCGGCCGCAGCTCGACCGACCGGCAATCGACCTCGTCCGAGGGGTAGTAACCGTAAAGCGAGATGCCCGCGCGAACCAACTCGTAGTGGCTCTCGGGCAGGTCTATGATCCCGGCGCTGTTGGCGGCGTGGCGCAGCTTTACCTCGACGCCTTCCTCCCGGAGCTCCGCGCACGCCTGGTCGAAGCGCCGAAGCTGCTCGAGGGAAAACGACTTGTCCCGGCTGTCCGCCGCCGCCAGGTGGGTGAAAAACCCTTCGACCTCCAACCCCGGCAGCCGGGATATGCGCCTGACCGCCTCCACGGTTTCAGGGCCGGGGGACAGGCCTATCCGGACCATGCCGGAGTCGATCTTCACGTGCACCCGGGCGGTCTTGCCCAGTCGGACCGCGGCCTGTGATAGGGCCAGGGGCAGCTCCGGGCTGAAAACCGTCGCCCGCACATCCCCCTGCACCACCTCCGCCGCTCTTTCCTCGGGTGTATAGCCCAGGATCAGGATCGGGCAGTGGAAACCCTGGCCCCTGAGTTCCAAGGCCTCGTCCAGGGTGGCCACCGCCAGCCAGTCGGCGCCGTTGGCCAGCGAAACCCGGCTGACCTCCGCCGCACCGTGACCGTAAGCGTTGGCCTTGACCACCGACATCAGCCGGGCTGTCGGTCGGGCAGCCCGGCGCAGTTCTCTGGTGTTGTGGGCGATCGCTGATAGATCGATCTCCAGCCAGGCCGCCCGCTTCATACATCTCACCTCAAACCTGAAAGTATGGGACTACGCCTTGTGATCGCTCAATAACGACCTTACGATATCGGCGCGGGTGATTATGCCTACCAGGTTCTTATGCCGCATCACCGGCACCCGGTTTATCCCCCGGTCGATCATTACATTCGCGATCTCGTGGATCGGGGTGTCCTCGTGGACGGTTACGACCTCTTTGGTCATGACGTCGCGCACCTTGGCCCCCGCGATCTTCTTCAGTTCGTTTTCGAGGCGCTGAGGCCGCTCCAGGTAGATGATCGCCCCCAGGATCGACAGGGTGCGCGGGCCCTTCACGTCTTTTTCTTTATACAGCAGGTCAGCCTCGGAGACCACCCCCATCAATTCCCCCTCGGCGTTGACCACCGGCAGGCCGCTGATGCGGTTTTCCAGCAGTACCTCGGCCACCTCGGTGACCGGCGTGTCCGGGGATACGGTGATGACCTCCCGGGTCATGATGTCTTTGGCAAGCACTGATTCCAACTCCTCTCGGGTGAGCCCGGTATCCGGGTATCCACTCTCTATATTCCTATGCCCTAATCGGTCTCCTCCATCCCTTCCATCTGTTTTAAAACCGCGGGAAGGCGGCTGATGACGTCGGAGGCGATCATTCCGCGCATGCCCAGGTCCTCGCGGGCCAGGTCGCCGGCCCTTCCGTGCACGAAGGTCCCGATCCCCGCCGCCTCCTCGGGGCTTACCCCCTGGGCTATCAGTCCCGCGATGATCCCGGTCAGGACGTCTCCGGTCCCGCCGCTGGCCAGCCCCGGGTTTCCAGTGGTGTTTACCAGTATCTGGCCCGAGGTCCCGGCGATGATGGTTCCGGCGCCCTTGAGCACCACGGTGGCTCTCCAGCGGGTGGATGCGGCGCGGGCCATCTCGATGCGCCCGTTCTGGACCTCCTTGATGGTGGTCTGCATGAGCCGGGCCATCTCTCCCGGGTGGGGCGTAAGCACCAGGGGCGCCTTCACGTCCTTCATTAAATCGGGTTCCTGGGCTATGGTGTTCAGGCCGTCCGCGTCTATCACCAGCGGCACCCTGGCCCGCTGCAGCAGCCGGCCCATGAACTCCGCCGCCTCGGGGTACTGGGAGAGCCCCGGCCCCACCGCGATCACTGAAATCCTCGGCAGCAAGTCTTCCAGGGCGGGTATTGCGTCAGGGTTCAGCCGGCCCGACGTGGTCTGCGGCAGCGGCCGGCTCATCACCTCGGTCAGCTTCTGCTCGATGATGCCGTTCAGCGCGGCCGGGACGCCCACGGTCACCAGACCCGCTCCGGTCCTGAGCGCCGCCTCACCGGCCAGGGCCACCGCCCCGGTCATGCCCGGGGAACCACCCAGCACCAGTACATGTCCGTAGTTTCCCTTGTGCCCCTCCAGGCCCCGTTTCGGGAGCCGCTCGGCGCACCACTCCAGGTCGATCAGCCGGTTGGGGATGGCCTGGGCGTCTATCAGGGCCCGGGGAATGGAGATATCGGCTATCACCAGTCTCCCGACCCGGGCGGCTCCCCGTCCCACCACCAGCCCTACCTTGGGCAGGGCCAGGGTAACGGTGCAGCTGGCCTTGACGGCCTCTCCCCCGACCTTCCCGGTGTCGGCCTCCACCCCGGAGGGGATGTCGATCGCTATGACGGGTTTGCCGCTGTTATTGACCAGTTTTATCAGGCGGGCCACCAGGGGAGGGGGTGTGCCCCGAAACCCCGTGCCGTAGATGGCGTCGATCACCAGGTCGTGAGACAGCAGGGCGACCTTTGCCGCGTTCAGGTCCTTTTCTTCCTTCAGCGGCAGCTGCTTGACCGGGAGGTGGTCCAGTATCCCCAGGTTGGTCCGGGCGTCGCCGGTGATGTCCGGGGGATTGGCGGCCAGGGCCACCGTGACCTCGGCTCCCAGGTTGTACAGGTGGCGGGCGGCCACCAGTCCGTCCCCGCCGTTGTTGCCCTTGCCGACCAGCACCAGCAGCCGCTTCCTCGACAGGTCGCCGCCCAGCTCCTTTATGACCGCCGCCGCCACCTGGCGTCCCGCGTTTTCCATCAGGATCAGGCCGGGAATCTGGTACTGATTGATCGCAGTCTCGTCAATGGATCTCATCTCTTCAGCGGTAACCAGTTTCAATGCTACTACCCTCCTAATGCGATAGCCACGGCGCAGGCGGTCATTCGGCTGTGGGTCAGGCTCAACTTGATCTCCCTGACCCCCAGCTCCTCCGCCCGGGCCTCGGCGCGGCCGTGCAGCCTTACCTGCGGCCGCCCCTCTTGATCAGCTGTAATCTCCACTGAAAGCCAACCCAGCCCCCACCCGCTGCCCAGGGACTTGAAGACCGCCTCCTTGGCGGCGAAACGGGCGGCGAAGGACGACTCCGGGCTCCCTTTCTTCAGACACTGGTCGGTCTCCTCGACGGTATAGACCTTCTCCAGAAAGCGGGGCCGCTGGCCGATAGCCCTGGCCACCCGCTCGATCTCGATCACGTCGATCCCGATCCCGATAACCATTCGTACATTCCTTCCGCGAAACCAAGACTCTTCTATATTATTGCCGTCCCTCACCCCGGCCGCGTCATATCCCGCGGTTGGGGGTCCGCTGGAGCGAGGTTTCAAAGAACTTCGACACCCGCGCCTTTTTTCCCTTTTTCCCGGTCCCCCGGGCGGGCAGGGAATGCTTCCCTGGCTCGGCTTAAAACCTGGACATCCTGACCGAAGGCGGTTTTTGCCATCAATTACCGGCGGCGCGTGACGCGGAGGGAATCCCTCTCAAAAATCCCTTATTTAATCATACCCTAATAAAAGAGAAATTTTCCATTCCCCTGTAAAATATCCACTTTCTTTAGCCGGGTGCCGGAAGAGACGCTAAAAAAGGAAATGCCGCCCGGGCAGCATTTTCTATTCAATCTATTATATCTGAAACCGTACGTGTTTATCTTTATATAGACTGGGCCGCTTCAGCCAGCTTTTCGGCCATCTGCGCCATCTCCATCACGGAGGCGGTCACTTCCTGGGTCGCGGCCGCCTGTTCCTGCCCCTGCTTCAGGGTCTCCTCGGAGGCATGGCTGATAATATCTATCTTGTCCGCTATTTCCTGGGTAAGCTTTCGAATCCTCTCCGCCGTCTCCTTGGACTGGTCGGAGAGCTTGCGGATCTCCTCCGCCACCACCCCGAATCCGCGTCCATGTTCACCCGCCCGCGCGGCCTCGATCGCGGCATTCAGGCCCAGCATCTTGGTCTGGTCAGCTACATTTTTAATGAAATCCAGCACTTCGTTTATCTGCGCTGATATTATTGCGACCTCTTTCACCTTTTCAGACAGGTGTCCTTCATTGATGGAAATCTTACCGGCGGAAGCCGCTATCTCCTCCATAACCGACGCGATCTCCTGCACGCTGGCGCTCAGCTTGGCGGACAAATGCCGCAGGTCCTGTGCCAGCACCCGGGGAATTACCAGGCTGAAGGTGCCAACCAGGTTCTTATCCTCGGGGTCCACCAGCGGAATACTGATCGCCCTGGTCGGTACTCCATAGATGCTGGCATCCAGGTCTTTGGTCACGGCGTTGCCGGTTTTTAAACAGACCTCCGCGGCCCCGCCGGCTACCAGTGCCGAGCCGAGCGTTATGCTGGGGATATCGAATTTTTTCGATCCCTGTCTCATGATGACCTTCTGCAGGTCGGCAATCTGCATGAACGCTCCCTCGGGGAAAGACTCGCTCAAAGGCCCGGCGAAATGGTCGAAGGCCTGGGCGACTGGGTGTAGTTTGGGAATCATGACCCCGTATGTTCCTATGACCTGATCATTTTCTATAATCGGCCAGGTCCAGGCCTTCATGCGGATGCCATAAAAACTCCGTTCGATATTCCTGATCAGCATCCTCTTTTCATTGATGCACCTCTCGATGTTGCCGCCCTTAACCAGCGGCTGCCCTTCTTTCAACCCGGTGATTTCTAATTTGTGGCTGTATACGAAGTCGTATTTCTCCAGGTCAGTAGTGTAGTAGACACATCCCTGTTCATGAGCCAGAGTCAAGGAATCAGCGAAGAGGCGAAAGAACTCTTTTTTGAGGCTCATTTTTTTCCATCCTTTCTTACTGCTTTTGTTCCAATATTACTGCTTCTGTTCCAGGGCCATGTAATCTGGCGCATACTTTGTTTCATGTGTTTTTCTTCGTCCGGCCCCCCTTCGGGGATAAAGTACTCTTTCCCTAAATTAAAGCAAAAAACATGCCGCTTTGACATGTTCTCTGAACCGTAAGTCCTTCTGGAAGATACTGGCAATTATGCATTTGCCGCGTTTGTTTCATTAGTCAAGGAAAAGATGTATTGAACTGCACAAGATACAAATTTGTTTAAATTGTTGGTCTTAGTATAATTCAGAGCCCGGAAACCTGGCGCAAATACAGCTGAATTCTAAGTTTCGCCGCCCTCCCCCTTGCCAGGAGAGGAGTCCCACTGGATACCGCCTTTCAGGATATCCTCCCTGAAGGTCCTGAGCAGTTTCAGTTCGGTACTGGCGTACTCGATCAGGCTGAGGTATATGTAGTGGGCGGGCCGGGAGATGGCGCCGCGTCTCTTTTCAAACATGTCTTCCAGGTATTTTATCTTCTCCCCGGTGGCGCTGATCTTTTGGTCTACGACCTCCTGTATCTTCTCCTGGTCGCCGTAACGGGCGAAGATGACGGCCGGGTACAGAGGGTCGTAGAACTGCTCCTCCTTGGAGAACTGCTCCAGCAGCAGTTCCTGGAACTCCCGCCTCCCGGCCTCGGTGATGGTATAGATGGTCCGGTCGGGGCGTTTCTCCTCCCTGACGACCTCGACCACCTCGATCAGTCCCTTTTCCCTTAGCTGGTCGACCGTGTAATACAGGGAGCCCTTGTAAAACTTCATCAGCTTGTCCATGCGGCGCTCGTTGAAGAAGTGCTGCATCTCGTAAGGGTGCTTGTCCCCGTTCATCAAGAGGCCCAGGATTATGAGTTTTACCGACATCTAAAACCTCACCCCTGATCATCGATACCGATGCTTTTTATCGTTTTCACTTCTATTATATACAAAATCGCGGCCCGGCGGGGGCCACTTTTAATCCCTCGTCAGCGCTGCAGCCTTCTGACCCACTCCTCCGAGAGGTAGGCCGGCGGTTTGAACCGCTTGGCCTGCAGCCTGGCTTCCGCGCTCACGGCTTTTTTGCCCATGAAAAGCCCCAGCGGGATTATCATGAAGAAGATCGAGGCGGCCAACAGCATGGCGTCGTCTATCCCGGCGATGGCGGCCTCCCGCGCCAGTATCGAGCCCAGGGCGGCCTTGGCCGCGAAAAGCGCCTGGGCGGGTGGAACACCCAGTTGGGTCACCATCACCGCCTTCAGTCTGGCGATCGCGTCCAGGGCGGCGTACGAGGACCAGGTGAGGGTGTCCCCCAGCCGCACCTCGTGATAGGCCTGTCTCTGCATCATGACGTAGGTCGCCAGGGCGATGCCGAATGACCCCGAGATCTGGCGCAGCAGGTTGTTCAGGGCCGAGGCCCGGGAGGCCAGGTACCTGGGTATGGTCTTCATCCCCACGGTGGACATGGGCATCATGGCCAGACCCAGGCCCAGGGAACGCTTCACCAGCATCCACCGCAGTTCGTTCAGGTCACAGCTGTAGGAGAGGGTGTGAAGCTGGTAGCTGTAGTAACCCGCTGCGGCGAACCCCACGATGCACAGCGGCATGGCCCCGAATCTGTCCACCAGGCGGCCGCTGACGGGCATCATCAGGGCCGTTGCTATGGCGCTGGGCATGGTCAGCATCCCCGACTGCAGGGGGGTCAGTCCTCTGACCGACTGGACGTAGATCGGGATCAGGTAGATGACCGAGTACATGGCGATGTTGGACAGCGAGACGGCCATCAGGCTTACGAAGTAGGTCCGGTTCTTCAGCAGCCGCAGGTCGATCAGGGGCTGGGGGTTCTTCCACTCCCAGATTATAAACAGGACCAGCCCGAAGACCGAGTAGATGAGCAGGTCGACTATGAAGAGGGAGTTCCAGCCCTTTTCCTGGCCCTTGCTCAGGGCCAGCAGGAGGGTGAAGGCGGCCGACGAAATTAAGAGGAATCCCGGGAGGTCGAAACGGAGGCCCTTCCCGCGCGGGGTTTCCTCCAGGAGGAACATGGACAGGAATATGGTTGTCAGGCCGATAGGGATGTTGATGGTAAAGATCCACGGCCAGCCGAAGTTGACCACCAGGTAACCGCCCAGGGTCGGACCCAGGGCTGGCCCGCCCATGGCCGAGAGTCCCCAGACCCCCAGGGCCATGCCCATCTCCGAGCGCGGCACCATAATCCGGATCATGCTCATGCTGACGGGTATCATCATACCGCCGCCCATAGCCTGAATCACCCGGAAGAAGACCAGGGCGCTGTTGCTCCAGGCTATCGAGCACAGGCCGGAGCCGAGGGTGAATACTCCCAGACAGAATATGTACATGAACTTGCTGCCGAAGCGGTCGATCAGGTACCCCGAGACCGGCACCGCCACCCCGCAGACCAGGAGGTAGGCGGTTATCACCCACTCCACCTCGTCGGCCCCCACCGCGAAGGCGGACCTCAGGGTGGGGATGGCCACGTTGACGATGCTGCTGTCCAGGTAGGCCATGAAGCTTCCCAGTATCAGTATGGAGATGGCCGCCCAGGGCATGCGGAAGCCCTTCGCCTCAGCCATAAACTCACCCCCCGGCGCGCGGCGCTCATCCCGGGCCGATAACAGATTCACCCGCTGTAATACCCGCCCTATCTATTATAATTATACTATTATAATTTTAATATATCCGGCCGGGTTATTGCAATAGACTTGTTATGTGCCCGGTGCTGGAAAGTGATGGCCGGCGGGACGGCAAAGGGGCTGACCCTTCTGGGTCAGCCCCTGGTTTTAGCTGCTACCGGTTTATTAATGATCGTTACTGTCGCGGTCCCTGATTGGGGTTATTCGGGGGCGGCCCCTGATTGGGGTTATAGGGGGGCGACCCCTGATTAGGGTTGTACGGAGGCGGCCCTTGATTAGGGTTGTACGGGGGCGGTCCCTGGTTGGGGTTGTACTGCGGCGGCGCCCCTGGCGGCTGCCCGTAGGGCATCTGGTACTGCTGCTGGGGATATTGATTCTTGGGACCCGACTTCTTGCGTACAACTACCACCACCACGACCACGATCGCGATCACCGCGAGCACCCCGAGGCCGATCAGGGCAAAGAACATGAAATCGAAGGACTTGTCTTTACCCGCGGCGATGTTGGTGGTGCACTTCGAGATGTATCCCTGGACGTAGGGATAACCGGGGTTGATGTCATTGATCTCCTTGAACTTCTCCAACGCCTTCTTGTACTTTTCCTGGTTGAAAAGCTTGAGGGCTTCGGTGTAGTTCTTGGTCAGTTCGCTCTGGGTGGGTTTGACGTTCAGTTCATTGAGGAACTGGTTGGCGATGCTGATGGGAACCGCAAAGTTCATGCCCTGGACCTCCTGCCCGGTCCCAAAGTCGATACTGCCGAAGGTCACGATCCCGACAACCTCGCCCTTGTCGTTGAAGACCGGCCCGCCGCTGTTTCCATGCGTCGTGGGGGCGTCTATCTGCATGATGCTCCACCCTCCCGGCATCGTCTTGCGGGCGCTGACGACCCCCTTGGTGAAGGTGGACTCCACCGAGTTGCTGGCGTCCGCGGCGAGCATCGGGTTGAAAGTCGCCGCGCCGGGATAACCCAGGGCATAGACGTTGTTGCCGGTGTTCATGCTGCTGTCGTCACCGAGGGTCACGGTGGGCAGGTCTTTTTTATCTATCTTGAGGATGGCCACGTCCTTGCCGGGTGCCGGCTCCCCGCGCTTCCTGACGTCGCAGGCGAACCCCTTTTGGACCGTCGTCACCCCCGGTATGGCCAGACCGATCCCGCAGGCACTGCTGGTCTGAACGTTGCTCACCTGCATGTACCTGACGTAGAAGTCGATGTCAGCCTGCGCCAGAGCGTTTAATTCTTCTTTGGTGGGGGTATATACATTCTGCAACGCGGAGACAAATTCTTTGACATCCTGCTGTACCATGTCCTGCAGCGCAGTCTGCGCGATGTTCATCTTAAGTTCTTCCTCGGGGGTGTATACCACGTGGGCGTTGGTCACGATATACCCGTCAGGGGTTACGATGAAACCGGTGCCCATGGTCCCGATCTGGACATCCTTGGTTATCATCCCCCCGGTGGGTTCGATGTACGACAGGGGGTTCTTCAAAAACTCGGCTATAACGGCTTTGGTGATGGCCTGCTCGTTGTTCGCGACCACTCCGTTTATCACCTGTTGGGCCACGGTCATCTGTATCGTGTACATACCCTCCTGCGATATCTGCACCTCCGGGACCCCTACCGTCGCCTTGTAAAGGGTCTCGATCATCACCACCCCGGGTTTATTCATTTCGGCTATCAGCTGGGTGTCTACCGCGGCTGGGTCAGCCGCCGATGATGCGTTAGGCAGGAAAAACTGACTGATAAAGAATAATGAAGCCAAACAGAGCAACAGCGCAGTCGAAATCTTGGATGTCCTTTTTCTGGTAATAAACCTCATAAATTTCATAAACCTCCTTTACCCAATAGATATACAGGATGAGGCCTCGTGCCGAAGCCGCTCCAGTGAAGAAGCCGTTAGTTATGCATCCGAAAAGCACCTCCGTCCACCGGGGGAACTAAAGACCGGACCGACTCAGCAGGTATTTTTCTGGTTGACGCGGAGTGTTGATTGCTGCCAGTCGAAAAACGCAGTTTGGTGTATAACCGAGTCATTCCAAGAATATCTAATCTTATTTTCTGCGAAACTTTTTAAATCCCTTCAAGGATAAACATTTTATTCCACAAAAATTTCATAAATAATAACTGCTTGATTCTACCTGCCTCCGGTTATGAACCAGGATACATATTTAAATGGCTGTCCAGTTTAAACAACAATTTAAAAACGTTGACCTGCGTCAACGTTTTTACAACCTTTTTAAGGAACGAGCCGGAGACACACCGGTTCAGGCCCCTGCCTTCAAGATCGACGTACATATAACACTAAACCGGTGACCTGGAGTTGATTATTATGTTGGCCGCCAGCACCTTCAAAAGTGGGGCGGTCCCCTCGACCTGGGGGCCGATGATGGCGTCATTCCAGAGCTGAGAAACCTTGTAGTCCCTCATGACACCGTATGACCCGTGAATCCCCATCGCTGTCCGGACTATATCGATCGCGGTCTCCGCCACGAATACCTTGGTCAGCGCCGCCTCCTTGGCCAGCTCGGTCGGGTCCTGCCGGTTGTCGGCCGCCCAGCCCAGGTGGCAGGCATACCAGCGGGCGGCGTTGTACTTCATGGCCATTTCGGCGATGGCGATCTGCACGTGCTGAAACTTGCTGGCGATGGGTTCTCCCCGATGGGTCTTTTCCCGGGCATAGGATACCGCTTCCTCGTATGCGGACCGGGAGGTGCCCAGGAACATACCGGCCAGCCCGATCTTGCCGTATATCATAGCGGTCTTCAACACCAGCATCCCGTCCCCGCTCCTGCCTACCACGTTGGCCGCGGGAATCCTCACGTTGTTCAAATAGACGTCGTAAAGCGGACCGCCGTGAGCGCCTATCTTCTCCCATGGTTTGGACAGCGAATAACCGTCGCAGAATTTATCGACCAGGAAGGCGGTCACGTTTCCGGTGCCGCTCTCCCTGGCTATCAGTACCATGGGACCGCTGTACCCGGAGTTGCTGATAAAGCGTTTGGTGCCGTTCAGGATGTATTCATCACCCTCCCGGGCGGCAGTCGTCGTGAGCTGTTTGGGGTCGGAACCGGTGCCCGGTTCGGTGAACGCGAAGGAGAAGATCTTTTTCCCCTCGGCGCACTCCCGCAGGTGCCTCCGCTTCTGTTCCCCGGTCCCGAATATACTGATGACCGCCAGGCCCACGGTGTTTACCGAGATGATCATCCCGACCCCCAGCGAGGTCCGGCAGAGCTGTTCCAGGGCCAGGATATAGGTCAGGTATCCGGCGCTGCCCGAACTGTGCTCATCGAGAAACGGGATGCCGAACATCCCGAGTTCGCCCAACTCTTTTAAAACCTCATCCGGGATCAGGTTTTCCCGGTCTATCTTATCCGCTATCGGCTGCAGCCTTCTCACGGCAAACTCCCGGGCGGCTTTTTGAATAAGTTCCTGCTCCTCTGACAGTTTGAAGTCCATCCTCTCTCCCTCCTCCCCTACAGGTCGTATTTTTTCAGTTTCTCATAGAGGGTCGAACGGGCAACCCCCAGCATCACGGCTGCCCGGCGTTTGTTCCCCGACGTAAGCTCGAGCAGGCGCCTGATCTTTTCCTTCTCCTCGAGACCTTCCCCGGGCGGCTGGGCGGCAGATGTTCGAACGCAGCTCCTCCATACCCCCGGCTCCTTTCGGTCTATCCTTCCTTTCCCGACTCTTTCGACGCGCTTCAGGAAGGCATGGGGGAGGGAACTGGGAGTAATCACGCCCTGGCTGGAGAAACACACCGCGCCCTCGATGACGTTGGACAGCTCCCGGATGTTGCCCGGCCACCAGTAACTGTCGAACACCTCCATAGCCTCCGGGGAAACGCTGACCTCTCGGCCGTACTTCCAGGAATGCACCCTGGCAAAGTGCTCCACCAGCTGCTGCAGGTCCTCCATCCGATACCGCAGGGGAGGAACGTCCACCCTGATGACATCGAGCCGGTAATAGAGGTCTTCCCGAAAACTCCCGACCCTGACCATTTCACCCAGGTCCCGGTTGGTGGCCGCTACGACCCGCACGTTGACCTGGGTGACCCTGACCTGGCCCACCTTTTCGATCTCACCCTCCTGCAGGGCGCGCAGCAGCTTCGCCTGCATGTTCAGCTTCATGTCCCCGATCTCGTCGAGAAACAGCGTACCGCCATCGGCCATCTCGAACTTGCCGGGTTTCCCCCCTTTCCGCGCCCCGGTGAATGCCCCCTCCTCGTAACCGAAGAGTTCGGATTCCAGGAGTGCGTCGGGGATGCTGGCGCAGTTCACGCAGATAAAAGGTTTTCCTGACCGGCGGCTGGCGGAGTGGATGGCGTGGGCAAAAAGTTCCTTGCCGGTTCCGGTCTCACCCAGGAGCATCACCGGCGCCTCCGACCGGGCAGCCTGACGGGCGGTCTCTATCGTTCTCCGGATGGCCGGGCTCCCACCGATGATGTCCCCGAAACTGAAGTTCCCCACGCTGTTTATTCCGTTACCGGCTCCTGTACCCTTCTTCTTGATGCTGGCGTAATAGTTTTGCATCCGCTTGACGAAACCTTCCGCCTCGGCCAGGTTCTTGAAGACGCTGCGGCAGATGGCCCCCGCATGCTTCCCGTTGATGGTCAGGGGAACGACCACCACCGGGATATGCACCCCGTTTACATACAGCAGGTTTCCCATCTCGGGTATCCCGGTCCGGGCCACCTTTCCCATCAGGCATTCCGCCCTTATCTCCCGCATCGGCATCCCCAGCACCTTTCGGCACTCGATCCCCAGGGCCTTTTCCCCTCCCTCGCTGATGAAAAGCACCCGCCCCTCACGGTCGACCGCCGCGATTCCCTCGAATGAGCCGTTGATAATGCTTTTGAGCAGCTCGATCTGCTGGTAGGCGTCCCTGAGTTCCAGCACCGCGTTCTGTGACGGTTCGATCTCTTCCCAGACCATGGCCCGGATTTCGCTGCCGGTCTGAAGCGGCACCTCTTTGATCCGGATTTTTCTTTCCTGCAGGGCAAGGTCACAGCTTTTTTTCCCGGTCTCCCACAGCCTGGCGATTCTTTCCCGGTCAGGCTCCGGCAGGACATCCTGCCACCTCCTGCCCTCGGCCTGCCCGGGTTCCAGGTTGATAAACCTGCTCACCACCGCGTTGGCGAGGATTATCTCATCCTGCCGGTTCAGCAGCAAAAGCCCGCAGCCGACACTCTCGGCAACCGCCGTGACGGCCGCACAGATATCATCCCCGTCCATTCCCCCCACCTCTCTTTTCCGAAAGGTCGGACCAGCTTTAGTTTATGGCCTTGACCCGTTCCCGGCCTTTTAAGCCGAGTACCTGCCGCGCCTCGTCCGGGGTGGCGATATCCAATCCGATAGCCCGGACCACGGCAGCTATCTTCTCCACCTGGTCGGCATTGCTGCGGGCCATCACCCCTCTGCCGGCGTACAGGGAGTCCTCCATCCCCACCCGGACATTTCCTCCCATGGCCAGGGCCGCGCTGCCTATCATCAGCTGGTTT
Source organism: Bacillota bacterium (assembly GCA_013178275.1). Taxonomy (GTDB): domain Bacteria; phylum Bacillota; class Ch66; order Ch66; family Ch109; genus Ch109. The sequence continues at coordinate 218,245 of JABLWZ010000008.1, forward strand.
CTCCCCGCCACCGCGACCGACCACTGGTAGTCGCCGATGGCCCTATCCGCGCTCTGTTTTAAAAAGACCAGGTTATCCACGCTCGCCGGTATCCCGCCGAGTATCCCCATGACGAACTGTATATAGACCGGCTTTTTCAGGTAACCAGCCTGGATCAGCCAGGCGACGTTGTTTATCATCCCGGCGTCGTAAATCTCCAGCTCGGGTTTGGTCCCACGCTCCGCGAATATCTCGCAGTACTGGCGCAGGGTCTTGAAGGTGTTGGGAAAGATGAAGTCCTCACTCGCCTCCAGGTAGGCCTTTTCCCAGGAAAATTTAAACTCCTTGATCCTTTCCGCCAGCGGGAACAGGGCGAAGTTCAAGGAACCCGCGTTGCACGACGCCAGCTCCGGTTCGAACTCCGAAACCACCGCCACCCTCTGCTCGATGGTCATCCCCAGCCCCCCGCCGGTGGTCAGGCAGAGGATGATATCGCTCCGGGGAACCACCTCCGAGAGCACCTCGCGAAACAGCTCGAGGTCGGGTGAGGGCCGGCCGGTCTCGGGATCGCGTACGTGGATGTGGGCGACGGCCGCCCCGGCTTCCCTGGCCCGGAGGATCTCGTCGATGATCTGTCTCGGGGTGATCGGCAGATGCGGGGACATGGTAGGGGTATGAATGCTGCCGGTGATCGCGGCGGTAATGATGGCCTTGGACATGCTTCTCACCTCCATAAAATGTATTACCCGGCTTTTGGTTTTAGGCCGGCGGCTGCCGCATCGAGCCGCCGCCAGCCTTTCAGGGGTGGTTCATCCAGTCCGCCAGCCCGCCTTCCACAAAGCCTCCCCTTTTATCCTAGCGGAACAGCTTCCTCTCCTTGGCGGCCCTCACCAGCTCATCCTGGAACCGGGGGTGCGCTATCTCGATAAGGGCCTCGGCCCGCTTCTCGAAGGGCATCCCGTCCAGCGGCCCGGCTATTCCGAACTCGGTGGCCACGTAGTCGACATGGCAGGCCAGCGTGCCCACCAGCGAACCGGGGGTCAGGTAAGGGACGATGCGGCTGGTCAGTTCGCCCTGGCTGTCCCTGGCCGTGGCCTGCATGGCGATGATGAAGCGGCCCAGCTTGGAGATCTTGCAGCCCATGGCGAAATCCGACTGGCCGCCAAACCCCGAGAGCATGTGGTTTCCGATGCTCATCGAGGCCACCTGGGAGGTGAGATCCACTTCTATCCCCCCGTTGATTCCCACCATCCGCTCCTCACTGCCGATGACCGCCGGGTTGTTGGTGATCTCGTTGGTCTGGAAACCCACCAGCGGGTTGTCGCGGACAAAGTCGTACAGTTCCCCCACCGGGCCCATGAAGTTGCAGGTTATCTCGCCGGGGCGGAAGCTCTTGAAGCGGTTGGTGCAGATCCCCTTTTCCACCCACTTCGGCGCCCCGGTCGGCAGCATCTCGGTGAAGATGCCGATGTCCTTGAGGTCGGCGTCGACGATCAGGTCGGAGATGATCATCGGTATGGCCCCGATGCCTATCTGGATGCTGTCGCGGTCTCTGAGCAGGGATACCACGTTCTGGGCGATCCGCCGATGGGAATCGCTGACCGGCGGCGGCGGCGCTGCCGGCAGGGGGGTCGAGTTCTCCACGATGTGAGTGAACTTCGAGATGTGGACCCGGGTATTGCCCCGCACCGGGACATACTGGTCGTTGACCTCGGCGATCACCGTCCGGGCGCCGCCCATGGGACCCTGGGAGGTCATTCTCCCCTCGACCAGGGTCCGGGTGAACATCAGGTCAGGGCCCAGGTTCACGAATCCATCGTCGTCCGGCGGGGTGACCATCAGGGAGGTAACCGTTGGACGGCGGTAAACGCTGAACATCTTCGATGAGCTGAAGACTGATATCGGGGCATACGGCCCGTATCCGTTCTCGGCCGGGAATCGGGCCCGCAGCGGCCTCGTGCTGACGAAAGCGGTGGTCACGTTAAATGAACCGCTGTATTCGGGTTTAAATATCTTGTAAGGCCGGACTATCAGGTTGGCCAGGAACTCGACATCCGAGACCTCATCCTTGCGGTCGGCTATCGCGTCCATAATGAGGTTGCTGGGCTGTCCCAGGCAGATGGGCAGCACGATCAGGTCACCGCTTCTGACCGCCTTCGCCGCCTCTGCGGCCGAACAGAGCTTCCGGCGGTACTCGTCCTTCCATTCGGACGTCCACATTAGACTCACCTCTTTTCTAGGAATCAATCCTGCAGGAGCTCCCGGGCGATTATGGTCCTCCTTATCTCGGCTGTGCCCGCTCCGATGGTGGCCAGCTTGGCGTCACGGAAAAACCTCTGCACCGGGTACTCCAGCATCAGGCCGTACCCGCCGTGTATCTGCACCGCTTCCTCTGCCACCCGGACGCACATCTCCCCCGCGAACAGCATCGCCGCGGCCGCCTCCTTGTGGACCCTTTTGCCCTGCTCCGCCAGGGTGGTCACCCAGTAGACCAGGATGCGCGCGGCCTGCATCTGGGTGTACATATCAGCCAGTTTGGACTGGATCATCTGGAATGAGGCGATGGGCCGGCCAAACTGAAACCGCTCCTTGCTGTACTTGAGCGCCAAATCAAAAGCCCCCTGGGCCAGTCCCACCCCCACACTCCCGAAACAGGCGCGCTCGAAATCGAGCCCGCTCATCATCACCGCCACGCCCCGGTTCTCCTTCCCCAGCAGGTTTGCCGCCGGGACCCGGCAGTCCTCGAAAACCAGCTCCCCGGTGGGCGAACCCCGGAAGCCCACCTTCTTGAGTTTTTTGCTCACGCTGAACCCGGGGAATCCTTTCTCCACGATAAAGGCGCTTATGCCGTTGGGCCCTCTGCTTTTGTCAGTCTTGGCGTATACCACCAGCACATCGGCGATCGGTCCGTTGGTGATGAAGGTCTTGCTCCCGTTTAAGATATAGTGATCTCCGTCCAGCCTGGCGCTGGTCTGGATTCCCACCGCGTCCGAACCCGCGTTAGGCTCGGTCAGCGCCATCGCCCCCACCAGGTCGCCGCTGGCCAGGCCCGGCAGGTACTTCGCTTTCTGCCGCTCGTTCCCGTTGCGGGCTATGTTGTCCACGCAGAGGTTCAGGTGGGCGCCGAACGACAGGGCGACAGACGGGCTCACCCGTGACAGTTCCTCGGTCGCCAGCACCTCCATCATCAGGCTGCCGCCCGCGCCTCCATACTCTTCGGAGAGGGTCAGGCCTAAAAGTCCCATGCCGCCGAGGGTCTTGAATATCCCCTCGGGCAGTTCGTCCTCGGCATCCACCCACTCCGCCAGCGGCGCGAGTTCACGCTCCGCGAACCGGGCCACCGTCTCCCGGATCTGAATCTCCTCCGGGCTGAAATCGAAGTTCATCGAATCACCCCTCCCTAATCGCCGGTCTGGCGTTTTTTTCGCGGCGGCATCACCTTGACCCACCCTTCCATCACCAGCCGGCTCTCCTGGTTTCGCCACTCGCACCGCAGGGTGCAGATGTTCCGCTCGATGTCCAGCTCCGACACCTCGGCCGTCACCCGGATGGTGTCCCGGGGATAGACCGGCGCCGCGAACCTCGTATAGCAGTCAAGGGCCACCGTCCCCGGCCCGGGTAGCATCATCCCCAGCACCGGCGCCAGCAGGCTCATGGCTACCGGTCCGTGCGCCACCCTTTTTTTAAAGAAGGTCTCTTTGGCGTACTCCTCGTCAACGTGGACCGGGTTGAAGTCCCCCGAGATGGCGGCAAAGGCCCATATATCTACCTCGGTGATGGTCTTGGCGAAGGTGGCCTTTTCGCCGAGCGATATCTCCTGGATGGTCTTCCCAGTATGCATGTTTTCACCTCCCGGCCTATTCCACCGGTTCGAAGTACTGGATGTCGAAGATGTCTCCCTGGCACTCGTCCCGCCATCGGGCCTTGACCCTGGTCCCTATCTTGACCCTCTCCCGCGTCTTTTCCAGGTCGTTTACCTCCACCCCGCCAATCTGGTGGACGAAGCCCACGTCCGAGCCGTCGAGGCGAATCGACGCCGAGACGTAGGGCGGCTCGATCGCCTGCCCGGAAAATCGGATATTTATCAGGGCCCAGGTCTCCACTACCCCGGTGTCGCTGACCTGCACCCACTCCTCCAGCTCCTGAAAGCAGCGGGGGCAGAACTTTCGGGCCGGCACCAGGACCCGCTCACAGGATGGACACCTGGTGCCCATGATCTTCTTCTGCTTCAGCTCATCGAAAAATCGGGTGTTAACCGGTCCCAGCGCCCAACGATAGGGCAGCGACACCACACCTTCATAAACCCTGGACTCGGTCTTTCCCTCGACCTGACTCATAATAGCGGCCCCCTCTCCTTACTTTTCAGTGCTCAGTATCATTACCCCGTTCAGCTGGTCGACCCCGCCCATGGCGTGGGCAAGCGCGGTCCTGGCCCCCGGGACCTGGCGCTCCCCGGCCCGCCCGGTGATCTGCAGGACCGCCTCGGCGATCCTGACCAGTCCGGTCGCGCCTATCGGGTTGGTGCAGAGCACGCCACCCGAAGGATCGCAGGGCATCTCCCCACCCCGCAGCACCTGACCTTTTTCCACCAGTTCACAGGCCTTGCCCCGCTCGCAGAACCCGAAGCACTCATAGAAGATGAGTTCCTGGTAGGTAAACGGGTTGTAAACCTCCGCCACGTCCAGTTCCTTTAACGGGTTGATGATACCCGCCATGCGGTAGGCGTCCTGGGCGGCCTTGACCGCCGATTCCCAGTCCACCTTGTCGCTGTCCCCAAAGAACAGCTCCTCCCCGTAGTACCCCATCCCCTTCACCCAGGCCGCCTTCCGTCCGAACCTCGCGGCGGCTTCCTCGCTGCAGAACAGAGCCGCACACGCTCCGTCGGACGACGGGCAGACGTCCAGCAGCCTGACCGGGTAGGCGATTATCCTGGAGTTCAGCACGTCCTCCATGGTTATCTTCATCCGTATGTGGGCAAAAGGATTGATCAGGGCGCTGTCGTGGTGCGCCACCGAAAGCACGGCCGCCGCCTCCCGCACCCGGGTTTCGTCCAGGTTATAGCGCGCCGCGTACTGACTCGACTGCATCGAGAAGATTCCCGGCGCTCCCGCGATAAACGGACGCTGGAAGTAGGGATCGCCTACAGTGGTCATGGTTCCCTGGGGGTCGCCCTCGAACATCTTTTCCGACCCCACCGCCAGCACCACGTCGAATATGCCTGACGCCACGTGATAGAAAGCGGTCTGTGCCACCGATACCCCGGTGCTGCCGCAGGTGGCGGTCCGGATCAGGGGCTTGCCATAGGCCCCCATCGCGTCCGCCCAGTAGAGGTGGGTCATGTTCACCCCCTCCATGGGAGCCGGCATCGATCCAGAAACCACCGCCTGCACGTCCTTGATGGTGATGCCCGCGTCCAGCAGGGCGGCGACAACCGCCTCGTGAACCAGTTCGGGGTAACTGACGTCATCTCTCCGCCCGTGCTTGGTCTGCCCTACGCCTACTATCGCTACTGCTCTTCCCATGTTCCCCCTCCTTATCCCTCCAGTACGACGACCGAGTGCATCTGTCCGGCGAATCCGTGGGTCGAGTGGGCCAAGGCCCTCTTTGCTCCGTCCACCTGTCTGGCCCCGGCCGCGCCCATCACCTGCAGGGCGGCCTCTCCCACCCGGATCAGCCCCCGGGCGCAGTATGGATTGGCGCAGAGCACGCCACCAGACGGGTTTACCGGCAACCGGCCGCCCATTCGGGTCACCCCGTTGTCGATCAGCCGTCCGCCGCCGCCAGGTTCACAAAACCCCAATCCCTCGTACCAGAGCAGTTCCTCGAAGGAAAACCGCTCGCACACCTCGGCCACGTCTATCTCCATCAGCGGGTCCCGGATCCCCGCCATGCTGTAAGCCTGCCGGGCCGCGATCGGCAGCACCCCGTCCAGAAGGTCCCGGTCGCCCAGCCAGCTCCTTTCCACCGACCATCCTACCCCGGCTACCCAGCAGGGTTTTGTGGCAAACCTCCCCGCATGGTCCTCCGAGGCCAGCAGGATCGCGCAGACGCCATCTGACAGCGGGGGCAGGTCCATCTCCCGGATCGGTCCCGCCACCCCGGGCGACGAGACGACCTGGTCCAGGGTCACCTCCTGCCGGATATGGGCGAACGGATTATTGAGCGCGTTTTTCCGGTTCTTAACCACTACCTGGGCTGTCTGCTCGGGACTGATCTTGTACCTGTCCATGTAGAGCCGGCACTGCAGGGCGGAGGCCGAGTATTTGTCCAGGCCCACCGCCCGGTGGTAAAAGGGATCGGCGGCCAGGTTGGTCAGCACCCCCGGGTGGGGTATCTCGGACATCTTGGTAACCGCGTGAACCACCGCCAGGTCAAAATGCCCCGATAAAATCCGCATCACCCCGTACATAAAAGCCAGCGCCCCGTCCTCCTCCACCTTGGGAGCGGTTTTCATGTATCCCCCGATGGCATCGTAGTAATAGGAGTTGGAACACGAAATCCCCTGCCAGTAGTCAGAGGACGAGGTGGTTATAGTCCCTATATCCTCGCGTTTTAGCCCGTTGCGGTCCAGTAAATCCTTGACCAGAGAGAATGAAATGTCTCTGATGTCGTCATCTATGTTCTGCTGGCATACAGTTTGTGCCACGTCAACTATCGCAACCCGTTTTAACATACCCTGATTTCCTCCTTCCGGCTTTTTTTTAATTGGTTTTCCCCGCTCTATCACCTCCAGAGTGCAGAATCCAGGAGTACTGCAAGCATCTGCAAAAGTGGTGCCGGCCCGTGAACACCCGGGAAACCCCGTTTTCCAGGGAAACCGGTAAAGGATAATGACCGGTCGTACATGTACGGTGTCCGCACATGTTCGATTATTCAAACATTCGGAAAGCCGGAGCAGCGCCGGCCCTTTTTCTTCGCCTGGTTTTTAAATCCGAGATAATGGCTAGTTTCTTGCTATATATATCTGTTATCTTAGTATTAGAAAGGGGTTGATAAGGATGTCCCTGCCAAACCGCAGTAATCCGTACAGCTTCCAGGAGTGGCTGGAAAAAAAGCGGGTCAATTTCCTTGCGCACGACGAGTTTCTCCAGAAATGCATCAGGCATTACGTCAACGAGGGCGCCGGCGAGCTAATCCCCCGGCTGATGGAGTTCGCGGAGAAGGTGTCCTTCCGCTGGGACCGGATGGCCGCGGAGTGCGCCCGGCCGGAAAACCGCCCCTACCTCATCCACTACGACGCCTACCACAACCGGATCGATCGGGTCGTGCTGCCCCAGGCAATGGTCGAGATGGAGCGGGAGGTCTTCGGCCACGCCCTCTTTTCAGAAAGGACCGGCCACTGGGAACGCTTCATTAAAATGATGCTGCTGAACCAGAACGGTGAGGCGGGGATCGGGTGCCCGGTGGTGTGCACCGAGGGCCTGGTCCGTGCGATAGAGGAACTGACCGAGCCGGGGACCCGTCACCCCGAGGTCGCAAGGATACTCGACCACTGCCGGGACGGCACCGGGGGAGAGTTCGGGATGGGCGCCCAGTTCCTGACCGAGATCCACGGCGGTTCCGATGTCCCGGCCAATATCGTCGAGGCGGAATACGACGGGGAAGGCTGGAGGATTTACGGCACCAAGTTCTTCTGCTCTGCCGTTCACGCTGATTACTTCATCATCACCGCCAAGCCCACCGGTTCGGAAGCAGTGGCGATGTTTCTGATGCCCGCCTGGCTGCCGGGAAACCGGGAACGGGAGGTCCGCAACAGCTACACCATCGACCGCCTGAAGTGGAAGATGGGAACGGTGGAGCTTCCAACCGCTGAACTCACCTTCAACGGGTCGGTCGCCTACCCGCTCGGAGACCTGCGGCGGGGGGTGTCCAACGTGGTGGGGATCGTCCTGTCCTACTCCCGCCTCACGGTGGGCGCCGCCTGCTCCGGCTCCATCATCCGGGCCGTCCGCGACGCCCTCCTCTACAGCGGATTCCGGGAGGCCTTCGGTAAGAAGATCGACCAGTTTCCCCTCCTGGTCCACCAGCTGCGCGAACTCGAAGCCACCGCCCAGCGGGCCCTGGCCGGGTCGTTCAAGCTGTTCGACTACTTCCTGAAGAGCGGCGGAAGGTTCACCGCCTCCGGTCCCAGGAACGAAAGCCGGGAGATGAAGAAGCTCCGTTTCCTGGTGCGGGAACTGGTGCTTTTCGCCAAGCTGTACACCTCCAAAGTCTGCACCCAGACCATCCACGAGGCCATGTCCGTCTTCGGCGGCCATGGAGTCATCGAGGACTTCACCGTCCTGCCCCGGCTGTACCGTGACTCCAACATCAACGAACTCTGGGAGGGGCCGCGCAACGTGCTGCTCGCTCAGATCCATAACGACTTCCAGCGAAACTCCGGCTGGTACAGTGCGGAAGAGTTTATCGAGACCTGCCTCGCCGGGGCCGACTCTGAAACCATCGGGTCTCTTACTGAATCGATGACGCGCCTCCTGTCACACCCCGACCTTCAGACCCTCGACGAGGATACCATCAGGACCGCTGCCGAGTGGGACCGGTTCGCCGATGAATTCATGCGGGCCTTCCAGGAGCAGGCCCGACGGGAGGTAATCTGTCTTTTATAGCCATCTTCCATTTGTCTTGACCGGAGTTTATAATCAAAATGACTTATACTGCGGGGAGTGGGACGAGCGGTGAATAAGAAACCGGGTCTGGTGCCGCAAAAGCTTTTGGCGCCCTCTATCCATGAAAAAACGATGCTGCGGCCCCGTTTGATCGAGCGCCTCGGAGAATCGGAAGCCAGTATCATTACTATCGTCGCTCCGGCCGGCTTTGGGAAAACGGTTTTGCTCTCACAGCTCACCGGTCTTTTCAATCAGCCGGCGGTCTGGTATCAACTGGACGAATACGACAACGACCCCGCCGTGTTTTGGCGCTATTTGATCGCGGGATGCAAAAAGCTCCACCCCGCTTTTGGCAACGAGATAGTGTCTTTTATCGACACCAGCCAGGCTGGTCTGAACTGGGTCCGGACGGTCCTGTCAATGCTGATAAAAGAGCTAGATAAGCATCAAGATGGCCTGACGCTCGTCTTCGACGATTTCCATGTCCTGACGCAGCCGGAGGTTAAAACATTTATTGAAGAATTTCTGCGTCATCTGCCGCCCCGGGTAAAGGTCCTGATGGCCGGCAGGACGGACGTTTTTCAATTAAACCGTCTGCTGGCCGAGGGAAGAATACGAAAGATCGATGTTGAAGATTTATATTTTACCCGTGAAGACATTGCGGGCTATTACGCTAAAAACGGCATTGAACTGACCGGGGCGGAACTGGATGCCATCAGGAATGGTACCAACGGCTGGCCGATCGCGGTCGGGCTCTCGCTGAATTCTCCCTCACGGGGAAAAACGAGTATCGCCAAGCTGAATAAGGAGATACTTTTCAATTACATGGCGTCCGAGGTACTGGAAAGGGAGGAACCGGATACCCGCGGGTTTTTGACGGCGATTTCGGTACTGGAGGAAATCACGCCGGAGTACTGCGACCTGCTGCTTGAAAGGAAGGATTCCCGAAAGCTCCTCGCTTCGCTGCGGAGAAGGCATTTCTTCTTAAGCCCTTTGGCCGGAGACAGCGATATATACCGCTATCATCATTTAGTCCGCGCTTTCCTGCTGGAGCGGCTGGGTGACGAGCGGTTCGGGCTGTTGGAGAAGGCTGGCGATGCTGCGTTGAAAAAGGGGGAAATCGAGCGCGCGGTGGAATACTTCCTGGCGGCCGGGATTCGGGGAAAAGCCCAAAAGACAATGATCGAGGCCGGGCGAAAACTGATCGGCAGGGGCAACTGGCAGACGGTGGAGCGGTGGCTCGGCAGTTTTTCCGAAGCAGAGGCGGTCAAAAACCCCTGGCTTTCATTGTATAAGGCCCAGATCGATGTAAACCGCGGGAGGATTTTTTCCGGCGAAAACTGGGTCAACCATTCGTTAAAGGCCTTTGCGGATACCGCCGAAAGGGCGGGTTTGGCCGAAAGCCGTCTGCTGAAGGCAAAAATCCTCCGTTACCAGGGTCAGTATCAGGACAGTCTCAGCCTGTTGGAATTAGCCATTCCCGATCTGCAGCAGGATGAGACCAAGGAGCGTTTCGACCCTTACCTGGAACAATCCTATACCCTGTGGTTATCCGGCCGTTTCGCGGAAGCGGAAGAGGTCCTGAACCGGGCCTTGAAGCTCGCGGAACAGCGCGGCGATACCGTCCTCATGACCTATTTTTACGAAGGGCTGGGCACCGTCACCTTTGGCCAGGGGTATTACGACCGTTCCATGTACTATTACCGCCGGGGCATAGCCATCTCCCCCGACAAGAGCCTGCGCAACTATTATTTCCAGGACAGCATCGGGCCTATTTACCTGGACTGGGGTGAACTGGACCAGGCTTACGAATACCTCAGGCAGAGTATCGCCGCCAAGGAGAACTTTGGACTGACCGAGGCCCTGCCCAGCGCCTACTTTCAGCTCGGCAATGTACTGCTGGTCCGGCGCGAGTTCCCGCAAGCAGAACAATACTTTCGCAAAGCGCTGCGCATTATAGAAGAATATGGCGGTGACCGCGTGGTCCGTACGCTGGCAAACCTCCTGCTGTCCATCTGCCTGAGGGCGCAGGGACGGTCAGTCGAAGCACAGGACTTGTTCGATAAGGCGAGGAGACAGACCGAAAACCAGTCCGGTTATCTCAAAGGGCTGTACCAGGTGGTGGAATGTCTTTACATGGTGCAGGCCGGCGATCTGGAGACGGCGTATCTGCGGCTGCACGAGATACTGCCGGAGGTCGAGAAAGTCGAGGCCAGAAAACCGTTGTGCATCACCTATTCGGCTTTAGCCCTGGTTGCGGTATCCCGAGGGGACGAAAAAGATATTTCAGAATTCACCGTTAAAGCGTTGAGGCTGGCTTCTGAGATGAATTACGTCCATGACTTTCTGCTGCTTTTCGAAACCTACCAGCCTCTGCTTTACCTGGGCCTGGAAAGAGGCATAGAGGTGGCGTTTATCCAGAGGATTCTGGTCCGGCTGGGAGAAAAGGCCGTTCCCCTTCTGGTTAAGCTTACGGGGCATCCCGATGCTTCCGTCCGGGAACGGGCGATCATTCCATTGGCTCAAATCGGGGGCAAGGAAGCTATGGGGGCGATCAAGAGGCTCGGAAAAGACAGCGATCCGAGAATATCCGAACTGGCCCGCAGGTTACAACCAAAATCGGGCTCGTCCCCGGCTGCCGGCGCGGGAACCGCCGCTGCGGCAAAAGGATACATCTGCCTGGAACTGCTGGGGCCGGTGCGGATGTTCTCCGGGGATACGGAAATAACCCATACCAGATGGATCAGGAGCAAGTCCCGCGACCTCCTGATCTACCTGGCTCATCTGGGTGGTCCGGCGAATAAGGAAAAGATTATCGACGCCTTCTGGCCGGAGATACCGTATGAACAGGCTAATTCACTTTTTCATGCCGCCCTGCACGACCTTCGCCGTACGCTGGAAGAGGTAAGCGGTTATAAGAACCTGGTCCTTTACCGTGGGGGAAGGTATTTTCTGTCGCCGGACAACCTGTCCATCGATAAAATACATTTTCAGGAGCTGCTGGCGGCCGCGGGAAGCAGCCGCGATCTTACCGAACAGTTGGTTTCATCGTTGGAGGAGGCGGTGTCCCTCTACCGCGGCGATTACCTGGAAGAGCTGGATTATACCTGGCTCATTCCGGAACAGGAGTACCTGAAACAGCTGTACAACAGAGCCAGAGACCGCTTAAGCGCTTATTACTTAGATAAAAAGGACTATCTGCAGGCCAGAATTCATCTGGAACATCTGGCGCGTGAGAACCCGCTCACGGAAAAATACTATCATCGCCTTATTTCCGCCTGTGCCGGCGTCGGTGATTTAAAGTCTGTCGACCTGCTGTACCACCGGCTGAAAACGCTATTGAAAGAAGAACTGGGACTGCCCCCTTCCCAGGAGATGCAAAACCTGTATTCGCGTTTAATCGACAGACGCTGACGCCTTCTTGGCAGTTCATTATTTCTTCTTACACAAAGAAAAGCGCTTTACCCCCTGACCAGACGAGGTCAGGGGATTTTGTTTTTATCTGCTGTAAGTTTTTTGTAAGTGTCGTTTTTTAGAATAATGACGACCGTCTCTGCAAGCGGTTTATTCTGTGCGGCATCGGTTTGATCGAGTTCATTCTATAAACAAGGGGGGTAAGCTTGGATGAAAATGAAAAGGTTCTTAGGGATAGTAATGATGGCTTCATTGCTTTTTTCATTACTCCCGGCAGGTGTATCGTCCGCAGAGAATTCGGTTGAAGGAACCGACCAGGCAGTAAAATTTACGATCGGGCAGAAAAGCTACAACGCAGGCGGCAGGCTGGTAGAAACGGACGTGGCGCCCTATATCAAGAGCCTGGCGGACGGCGGCGGCCGGACCATGGTCCCGGTTGCCTTCGTGGCCCCGGCCTTGGGGGCGGAAACCCCGGTCTGGTTTCCTGGTGAAAGAGCCGTAGAGATCAGGAAGGGCCAAAACCTGATCCGGATTACCATCGGCAGTAAGGAACTGGTCGTCGATGGCAAGAAGGTCCAGATGGACGTGGCCGCGGAAATAAAGGACCTGGGCACCGGGGGCGGCCGGACCATGCTCCCCATCGCCTTTGTCGCCAAGGCCTTAGGAGTCGGATATGAATGGGACGGGGCAGCCAGTTCCGTTACCTTTTTTGGTTATACCAAGACGTATGACTTAGAAGGGGTTTACGGGCCGGCGTCAGGCACCCAGACCATCGAAGGCAGCGTCGAGGTGAAAGCGGATGGCGTGACCCTGCAGAACATGGTCATCCGGGGCAACTTGACGATTTGCGAAGAGGTGGGTGCCGGGAACGTCACCCTGAACAACATCGTCGTTAAAGGGGATACCTTTGTACGCGGCGGGGGCAAGGACAGCATACATATAAACGGTGGACAGTACTCCAGCTTCAGTATTCAAAATGTTGACGGGCAGGTCAGGATAGTAGCCAAAGACGTGAACGGCCTGGAAGTGGTAATCTCTGAAAACGCGAAAGGGCAGGAAATAATCCTGGAAGGCAGATTCGACAGTGTTGTGGTCGACGCTCAAGACGTAAACATCACGACCCAAAGCCAGACGACCATCGGAGAAGTGCAGGTGGGAGCTAACGGTACGGGTGCTACTATAACACTGGGACAGAACACGGTTGTCGATAAGATGGTCCTGGACAGCCAGGCCGAGGTAAAAGGTTCGGGAACGGTCAAGGATGCCGAGGTTAATGCAGATGGTGTGAAGTTCGATAAAGCACCTGAGAAACAATCGGGCACCAAGCCAGTATCAGTGAGTACACCGCCTCCCACCACCCCCCCCGCGAGCGGCGGCGGCGGCGGTGGCGGCGGCGGTGGCGGAAACACCGATACCACCGCGCCGGAATTCGCAGCTACCTACCCCAAAGCGGGATCAGCCCAGGCTGCGGGCAGCAAGCAGGTGGAAATCCTGGTACAGGTAAATGAAGCCGGCACCGCCTACTATGTCGTTGTGGCGAATAATGCGGATGCGCCCAGCGCGGCCCAGGTCATGGCCGGGAATGACAGTACGGACGGGGCGGCGCTGGATGCAGCAAACGCGGCCGTAGTAGCCGACACCGAAGAGAGCTTTGTCACGGCAGCGTTACCGACGGATGCCACGGCTTACGACGTGTACGTGGTAGTCAAAGACGGTTCAAATAACACTACAGCAGCCAGCAAAGTGGATGTGACCACCCCGGCGGCAGCGGACGTAACCGCGCCGACCGTAACCTTCAACCCGGCGGACGGAGCCATCGACGTGCCGATAGCCGGGGATATCACCATCACCTTCAGCGAGGCTGTCCGGAACCTGGACGACAGCGCCATCCAAGCAGCCGACCTGGCGACGATGCTGACCTTAAAAGAAACAAACGCCGGCGGAGCGGACGTAGATTTCACCGCCAGCATCAATGCGGGCAGGACCGTGATCACCATCGATCCGGACGCCGACCTGCTGAACGGTCAGGCCTGCTACGTGGCCATAGCGGCAGCGGTCGAAGACGCTTCGGACAATGTCATCGCAGCAGCCGACGCGACATTTACAACGGCGGAGGCCTTAAGCAGTGATGCCAGCCTGACCAGTGTAGCCGGGCAGACAGACGGCACGCCGGGAGCGCAAACCGGAGAGAATCCGGTCAACGCCATCACATGGGAAATAAACGTCGCCAATGCCCAAGCAGACTTAGTCCTGGCGGATATAGCGGTAGCGGCGGATGCCACAGCCAACCTGTATTTAAACGCCGACTTTGCAGCCGGGGAAATAATCGGAGCAGATACCATGCCCCTGGCAGTAGGCGATACCACAGCGTATATCAAAGTAACGGCCCAGGACGGGAGCGCGAAACATTATGCGGTAACCATAACCAGAGCGGCGGCCTGGGATGAAACCGCGCCGGAATTCGCCGCTACGTACCCCAAAGCGGGTGCGGGCCAGGCGGCCGGCAGCAGGCAGGTGGAAATCCTGGTGCAGGTGAACGAGGCCGGCACCGCCTACTATGTCGTTGTGGCAGACGGGGCGGATGCGCCCAGCGCGGCGCAGATCATGGCCGGGAATGACAGTACGGACGGGGCGGCGCTGGATGCAGGGGATGCGGCCGTAGCGGCCGACACCGAGGAGAGCTTTGTCACGGCGGCGTTACCGGCGGACAATACTGATTACGATGTGTACGTGGTGGTCAAGGACGGCTCGAATAACGCCACCGGCGCTACAAAAGTAGATGTGATCACCCCGGTTGCGGCCGAGGACGTGACCGCGCCGGAATTCGCCGCTACCTACCCCAAAGCGGGTGCGGGCCAGGCGGCCGGCAGCAGGCAGGTGGAAATCCTGGTACAGGTAAACGAGGCCGGCACCGCCTACTATGTCGTAGTGGCGGACGGGGCGGATACACCCAGCGCGGCGCAGGTCACGGCCGGGAATGACAGTACGGACGGGGCGGCGCTGGATGCAGCGAGCGCGGCCGTAGCGGCCGACACCGAGGAGAGCTTTGTCACGGCGGCGTTACCGGCGGACAACACTGATTACGATGTGTACGTGGTGGTCAAGGACGGCTCGAATAACGCCACCGGCGCTACAAAAGTAGATGTGATCACCCCGGTTGCGGCCGCGGACGTGACCGCGCCGGAAGTAGAAGGCCTCTCCCCGGCCGACGATGCGGCCAATGCAGCCATCGATGCCAACCTGGTCGTGACCTTCAGCGAGAATGTCGACGCGGTGGGCGGGAAGAACATCTACATCAAGAAGAGCGCCGATGACAGCACCTTAGCCACCATTGCAGCGACGGACGCCCAGGTAACGGTGAACGGGTCGGAGGCAACCGTCAACCCAGAC
>JABLWZ010000009.1 GCA_013178275.1 Bacillota bacterium
AATCCCTGGACACCCTTTATTCTGCCGCATAAGTTACCTACCCTGAATATTTCTTTTGGCTGACGCAATTCTGCGGCTGCTTAGTATATAATACTCCTTTTTACCTATTCAAACAGTTTGCTTTTTTTGCCCTTGACATTACTTTGCAGGTTTGGGGCCGATTGAATGCTGTTGCATGGCTATCCCTCGAAAGACTTTACAGCAGCACCGGCTCGCTCCCGACTATCTTGTACCGGCGCTCTTCCACCACCGTCCCGTCCTCCCTGGTCTTCTTGAAGGTCACCAGGTCGTACCCGTCGCCGGTCTTTCCCTGCGAGGTTTCGTAGATGTACCTGACCCCTTCTTCCACCCGCTCCCGGGTGCCGATCCAGTAGGGGCATTCGTTCAGGAATCCGTCGTACTTGGTGTAATAGGCGAACAGCTTGTTCGAGGCCTCGACGTCGATATCCACCAGCAGCTGCTTCTTCACATGGGCCGCGCTGACCTCCGCCTCCCGGCCGATGGTTTTCAGGTACTCCGTTGCCTGAGCCTCCTGCTGCTTTTTCAGGTCCGCGTAGTCTCCCTGGGAGTGAAGCACCCTCTCCTGCAGCGCGGCGGGGAACATTTTTTTCAGCGATTCCCCGTAGCCCTCCCCGTCCATCGGCTCCTGGTACTGCATCAGGATGTACTCGCCCCGCTGGTTCTTCAGGAAGGTGACCACCGTGGGGATGGCCCCGCTGCCACTGATCTTGGTGAAGACCCCGTTTTCAAACCCGAAGTTGCCGATGCTCGCGATGGTGTAGGCCCTGACCATCCCGCCGCTCTCCTCGCTGTCCAGGACGATGTGCCCCTCGGTCGCGGTCTCTCCCGCCAGGTACGAGGCCCCCCGGGACTTGACCGCCATCCCGATCGCTTCGCTTAAGTCCTTTGGTTTTTCGGACCTGGTCCAGGTGTATCCTTCGATGTCTACGTCGATCGCGGGCTGCACGGTGTAGTACATGGAGCCGTCGTAGAGGATGGTCACCCGCCGCTCATCCAGCTTCTGTCCCTGCCCGTCCAGGAGGGTCGCGGTCAGCACGGTCTTAGCGGACACGAAGTTCCGGCCGTCCTGGTCCAGCGGGGTCCAGTAGACGCGGCTGTCCACTGGCATCTCGATGGATGCCGCGCTCTCCGATACCTTACCGGTAGGGAGGTCCCAGGTGAGGAGGGTCCCTCCCCCCGCGGAGTAGCGTACCCGGGCGGCGGGGTCCCGGTAATCGGCCGCGAAAAGCATCCCCGGGGTGCTGCACATGACGAGGGCGTATTTCTCGGGATAGGCGTGCAGACGGAAAGAGAGGGTGTCCATGAACCCCTGAAGCGACCCGACGTCCTTCGCGTACTCACGCAGGTCAATAACCCGGCTGCCCTGCGCCTCGGCCCGGGTATAGTGCTGCTCGGAGGTTTTTCCAACCCCTTTCAGGTTAAAGGAGACGTTATCGACATTGTCTATCAGCGTGAACAGCACCGCCGCGTTGTCCCGCAGCACCGACTTCACCAGCCCCGCGTCCATATAGGTGCCGCTGAAATCGTAATCGACCGTCACCCCGTAAGGAGGGGACTGGGTCTGGAGCGAGACCTGCCCCCGCATCTGGGCGAACGGCAGGCTGTCGACGAGACCCACCACCTTGCTGTTGTTTCCCACGTAGGGGGTCCGGTGATGGAACAGCTTCTCCGCGTTATAGCTTATCGGTTCTGGCCAGGAATCAGCCGGGTCCTGACCGGTCAATCCCCCGGCCAGGAGAGCCCCGCCGAACAGGGCCAGGCATACCAGTCCCGCTACCAGCGCTATCTTCCGCCGGCCTTTGAAAAAATCGGCCGTCTTGGTCATAATAATCCCACCCCGCATACATTTTCTTACTATATGGTAACGGATTTTCCCAGTAAAAGGGTGTGGCGTGCAGCGCTTTAATTAAAGGTGAGCGTTTACCTGGACACGGTCTCCCGCAGCAGGCGGAACGCCCTCTCCTCGAACCCCGCGGCATCCAGCAAAAAAGTCAATGGATGAGTGCGCGTCTTGATTCCATATCGTTTTTTTGATAGAATATGCATATATTATTATCGGAGGTGCGTGTTATGCCAAGCATCAGACCCAGTTCTGATTTAAGAAATAGGTACAATGAGATTTCAGAATTCTGCCACAAGCACTCTGAGCCCGTCTACATTACAAAAAACGGGCAGGGCGATTTGGCGGTAATGAGCATTGAAACCTATGAAAAGCTGGTCGGAAGGTTTGAACTGAATAAGCTGCTGAACGAAGGAATGGAGGCTATAAGGAACCGCAAGGTCCTTCCGGCCGAGGATGTGTTTAAAAAAATTGAAAGCCGACTGTCGGAATGAAGCGATACCGGGTTTTAATGGCTGAACCAGCTGCGGAAGATTTGTTTAAAATCGCAGAGTATATTGCATGGGAACTGCGCGATCCTGCTGCTGCGCAAAAGCTGGTTGGAAAAATAAAAGAGGCCGTGATGAGCCTTGCTGAATTGCCTATCCGCTATGCGACGGTAGCTGATGAACACCTTGCCACACGGGGAATTCGAAAACTTCCAATAGGGAATTATATAGTGTTTTATGTGGTTTCAGAAAATGACGGGACGGTTACGGTAGTCAGGATTCTATATGGCAGACGAGATTGGGAGCATTTACTGTAGTTTTCTGCTACCTCAAGAATACCATATTCATATTAATTTGACAGGGGGGAAGCCCGATCCGAGCTTAACAGATTATAGATAAATCTTTAACACCATCACAGCGGCTGGCAGCCGGGGCAGACGTAGACGCTGCCGCCCATGTAGGCCATCTTTTCGATGGCGCTCCCGCAGGCGGGGCAGGCTTTGCCCACGGTGTTCTTGCTCAGGCGGGTCCGGTAGCCGCCCTTGCTGCCGAAGAGGTCGGTCTCGGTATCCCTCCCGCCCTGGGAGGTCATCTCCGCCAGTACCCCCCGGACCGAATCGAACAGCCGGTCCCGGTCGGGACCGATAAGGCTGGAGAGCTTCCGCTTGGGATGGATGCCGGCTTGGTAGAGTATGTCCTGCAAAACCCCGTTGCCGAGCCCGGGTATCCTCTGCTCGGTGGCCAGCAGCGCCTTGGCGCTGAGCTTGTCCGCGCCCGGCTCCGAGAGCAGCTTCGTAAAGTAGGCCCGGTCGAATCCCTTCGACAACGGAGAGGGCTTCTCCTTCGCCGCCTGGTAGTACTGGTTGTCGTAATCCCCGTCCTGGAAGCAGACCAGTCCGCCGTACATCTGGACCGAGCAGCTGAGGGCGGCCCCGTCCTCGAACTCTACCAGCAGCTGGTGCTTGGCCGGGCGCGGCTCCTTCTCCCGGTGAAACCGAAAGACCACCCCGTCGCTGAACAGGAGGGACGCGTTGCCCGCCTTCACCTCCACCATGCCACCGTGGGATACCGCCTGGTCGACGGTCCGGCCTCCCAGGAGGGCGTCGTACCCCGCGGGGTCGCCGTGGAACCAGGCGAACTTGTGAGGGCTCAGGCCCGCGACCACGCGCTTTATCCTCCTGCCCGCCAGCGCGCCGTACAGCTGCTTCGCCAGGCTGACGGCCTCCGGGATCTCGATCATCTTCCATCCATCCTCCCTGACAGATTACCTACAGGTATTCTACCCCCGCTGGCAGGAACTAAAAAAGATTCCGCCGATGCTTACCAGGGGCATGGGAAACGGTCGGGAACACCAGCGACTTCGAGGTGGAGCACGATCGGGTCTGAGATCAGTCCATACCTCGAGTCCCCCGGGTAGGTGGCCGCTATATGCGGATTCTCGCCCGCGAAGGCCTTCACCGCCTCCATGTCACTCCAGTAGGAGACCATGAAAAAGTGCTCGTAATCGTCCTGGGTCTGGCTGTGGATGTAGGCGGCAAGGTTGCCGGGGACCGCCTTCGCCTCGGCCACCCCGGTCATGAGCAGGTATTCCTCGAAAGCCCTCGCCTTTCCGACCGGGACGATCCCGTGCCAGGTTCGCGCTATCATGTTTTTCCTCCTAAGTTTTTACTCCCCCCTTTATTATATATCAAATCAGCGGTTATCAAATCTCGGTTGTTCGTCCAGGTATGGATTGAATGGGTGCAGCTCGCGACCCTCCAGCGCCCTCAGGGCCCGGTATCTGGCCAGGTTAAATGACGGCCAGGATGCTTCCCGCCGCAGCTGCTGCCTTTTCAGGTAGAGCCCGCCGCTGATTTCCGCCGCCACCTTTTGGTCGGGGGCATCCAGCAGGGTCACCAGGGTCGGCACGGCTTCGTACGAGAGGCGGTTCAGGTACCCGGTGTCGATGCGGCCGGTGCCGCGATACCGCTCGATACTGTTTCTGGCGACTATGGTGTCCACGTTCATGAAGTTGACCGCCAGGTAAGCGACCAGGGAAATGACGATATACAGCTTCAGCAGCCGGGTCTCCTCCCGCCACACCCTGAATCCCGTGACCGCCAGCACCACCGCCAGGTAGACCATGAATCCCTGGGTAAGTATGCGCATCTGGGTAAACCCGTAAGCGTCTTCATAGAGCGCCATGCGGTAAAATGCCGAGACCAGCATCACCAGGGTACAGGCGACCAGGAAGGTGTACAGCGCCCGGACAACCTTCGAAAGAGGAGCGCTCCCCGCCCGGGTGAAGGAGAGGCAGGACAGCAGTATCCCCAGGTTGATCAGGGTAACCAGGACCAGTTCGAAGAATCCGCGCCGGGCGTATTCCGAGTAGGTAAACCCCGGCGGCAGCTCCCCGCCGAACAGGTAGGTGAACTGGAGGACGCAGAAGGCGGCGTAGATCAGGTCGATGATGACCAGCACGGTCGCCACCGTGACCGGGTCCCAGGTGAGCGGGTTGGCGCTGGTGGGTGAGACGCCGGGGGCCGGGGCCCGCTCCCGCGAAAAGCTCCAGCAGTAACTGAAAGCGACCACCGCGATAAACACGGCGATCAGGGTGCGGTACAGCAGCTCGTACGCGTTCAGGTCGACCAGGGAGCCCGGCACCCGGCTGACCCAGCTCTCGAAGACCAGGTCGGCGGAGGCCAGCAGGCCCACTATCACGAACACCAGCGGCAGGGCTACCAGCACCCCGATCAGGACCCGGTTGGCGACCCCTTCCCTGGCCTGCCTGAACTTCAGGGAGTCCCGGACCAGGCGAAAGGGCTGCCCGATAAACAGCAGGGTGCGGCAGAACACCCCGTACAGGATGTCCGACAGGAACCCGACCTGATGCCATTGGTACTGGCCGCCCCGGGCCAGCAGCGTGGTGTGGGCGACGATCAGCCCGGGCAGCAGCAGAAAGTTAAGCACCAGAAACAGTTCGTTGGAGAACAGCGGGTAGGTCAGGGAGAGCAGCGCCACCGCCGCCCCGATCAGCCACGAGAAGCCGGTCCCGGTTAACAGCCTCCCCCGGAGATAAGACCAGAATACCGCGTAGAAAACCAGGACCAGGATCGGGTAGGAGACGCCCAGCGGCTTCCACATGACCAGATAGTTGACCAGTACGCCCAGCAGGATGCATCCCAGCAGCAGTCCGATGTTCGCGGGATTGACCAGCCCCGCCCCGCTGCCGGCGGTTTCGCCTTCCACTCTTTCCGCTTCTGTCTCCACGATCTGTTTGTCGGCTTCAGTATCCATAATCCCCTCCATGGTAAACAGTTTCACCTTTTAATAGAGTCACGGCGGGCCAGATGTTTTGGTTACGTTTAGGTGGTGAAAAAAACCAGCCCTTTCTTGTGTTCCAGTTATTTTATGTTATAATTAACCTATGTTACTTAATAGGGGTGAATGCCGATGTCGATCAAACACGCCATCCTAGGCCTCCTGAGCTGGAAGCCGGCGACGGGTTACGAGCTGAAGAAGGTTTTCGAGGGGTCCTCCTTCATGTACTGGTCGGGCAACAACAACCAGATCTATAAGTCACTGGTCAGCCTGCTCGATGATGGGCTGGCCACCAGCGAGACGCAGCTCCAGGATGGCTTCCCCGCCCGCAAGACATACACCATCACCCGGGATGGGATGCAGGAGCTGAGGGACTGGGCGGCCTCATCCCCCGAACCGCCCGAGTTCAAGCACCCCTTCCTGGTGCAGCTGGCTTGGGCGGACCAGCTGAGCAGCGATGAACTCGACGACCTCCTGCTGAGGTACGAGAACGAGATACGGATGCAGATACTGATGCAGCAGGAAAAGAGCCGCCGGGGGACCGAAGCCCCGGACCGGACCCCCCGGGAGGCCTACCTGTGGGAGATGATCTCGGACAATATCATGTCCTCCTATAAGAATGAGCTGGCCTGGGTGCAGAGGACCAGGAACGGGATTTCAGAGCGGAGGACCCGCGAGGAGGCGGTAAACGTGGATTATAAGGTTTTTGTGAACGGGGACAGCAGGTACCTGGAGTGCTTTTCAGCCAGGGTCCCCCTCTCCACCGAACAGGACGCCCTGGACCTGGTGGGACTTTGCGGGGAGAACGATACGAATCTATTGATGCTGCACGGTGAAGCCCTCTCCGATGACTTCTTCCGGCTGCGGACCGGGGTGGCGGGCGGGATGCTGCAGAAGTTCGCCAACTACCAGGTGCGGACCGCCCTGGTCATCTCCAACCCCGGGGTTTTAAAGGGGAGGTTCAAGGAACTGGCCGCCGAGGCCAACCGGGGCAGCCACTTCCGGGTCTTGCAGTCCCGGGAGGAGGCCCGCGGCTGGCTGCTGAGCCGGGGTTAGGAGGGCGGATGCTTGAAAACGCGAAAAAGGCAGGTATTCAAGTCAACTGAAGGGAAAAATCGGGTTTTGGCGGTGTACGACTCGGTGCTGGGAAGCTGGCCGGTCCCTCTGAAGGAAATGCACATCGATACCCGGCTGGGATGCACCTATGTCATCGCCAGTGGGGATGAGGCATCTCCCCCACTCGTCCTCCTCCACGGGACGAGTTCCAACTCCGCCTTCTGGTGCGGCGAGGTCGTAGAGTACGCGAGGTTTCGCCGGGTATACGCCGTGGACATCCCGGGCGAGCCGGGCCGGAGCGGGGATATCCAGCATCCCATCAAGGGAACGGATTACACGGGCTGGCTGCTGGACGTATGGCATGGACTCGGCCTCGACCGGGCGGCCCTGCTCGGGGTCTCGCTGGGAGGCTGGGCGGCTATCGGGTTCGCCTCCCGCCACCCCGAAAGGGTGGACCGGCTGGTGCTGCTCTGCCCCTCGGGGGTCGGCCCGCAGAGGCTCTCCTTCATGTTCAGGGCCATTCCTCTGATGCTGCTGGGGGAAAAAGGAGCGGACCGGATCGCCCGGATGGTAGCCGGCGGACAGTCCATCCCCAGGGAGGCACTGGAGTACTCCAAACTGATCTCCCGCAGCTTCAACCTGCGGGCGGAGTCGGTGCCGATATACCCCGACGCGGAGCTGTCCCAACTCACCATGCCGACCCTGCTCTACGCGGGGAAAAAGGACGTCCTGCTGGACTCGGCGAAGACCGGGGAGCGGCTCAAGCGGCTGCTGCCCCGGGTGGAGGCCCACCTCCTGACCGGCCAGGGGCACATCCTGACCGGCCTCTCGGGTGAGATAGCTTCTTTTTTAAAGAATAAATAGTAGGGGATTAATTTCTTCTATTTCTTTTCCTTAAGCATCTCGAAGAGTACCTGCGGGATGTTTCCCAGCGGCGCCTGTCTGTCGACCGCCCCGATCTCGTACGCCACCCTCGGCATGCCGTACACCACGCAGGTCTTTTCGTCCTGCCCGATGGTCTTCGCGCCCTTCCGCTTCATGGCCAGGAGTCCCCTGGCGCCGTCGTAGCCCATGCCGGTGAGGATGACGCCTATGGCCCGGTCTCCCGCCGCCCGGGCCACCGATTCGAAGAGGACGTCGACCGACGGGCAGTGCCCGTTCACCTTTTCCCCCGCCTGACAGTTCACCCGGTAGCGGTCACCGGTCTTGCGGACCTTCAGGTGCTGGTCCCCGGGGGCTATCAGAACCACCCCCGGCTCGACCACGTCCCCGGTCCGGGCCTCCTTCACGTTCAGGGGTGACGCGCTGTTCAGCCTTTCGGCGAACATCCGGGAGTAGACGGGAGGGATGTGCTGCACGACGACCACCCCCGGGGCATCGGGGGGCAGCGACGTTATTACGCTGTACAGGGCCTCGGTGCCCCCGGTGGAGGCCCCCATGGCGATGATCCGGCCGCTGGTATCGGCGCCGCCGTTCCCTGCCGCGTCCGCGGTTCCCGGGGCGCTCTTCGTCCCGGTGACCTTGGCTATGGAGGCTATCTTTATCTTAACTATCAGCTCGTTTATAAAGGCCTCGACGCCTTTCACCGACTGGGCGTCGGGCTTGGTTAAAAAGTCCACCGCTCCCGCGTTCATCGCGTCGAAGACCTTCCCGCTCATCGAGCTGACCACCACCACCGGCAGGGGATACTGGGGGAGCAGCCTCCTTATGAATTCGATCCCGTTCATCTTCGGCATCTCCACATCACAGGTCATGACATCGGGCTTGAACTCGACGAGCTTGTCTCTCGCCGCGAAGGGGTCGCCGGCCTTCGCGACCACCTCTATATACGGATCGGTGGCGATCCCGATGGATATGATCTCCCGGAACACCAGGCTGTCGTCCACGACCAGCACCCGTATCTTCTTGTTCTGCCTCAAACCGCCACCCCCTTCCCGGGCTGCTCATTCTTTACGGAAGACCGCCGGCCTTACATACCGGAACCTGGTTTTTTCACGGTTCAGAGATTCCGAGTGTCCTATGAACAGGTACCCTCCCGGCGCCAGCAGGCCGTAGAACTTCTCAGTGAGTTCGTCCTTGGTCGGGCCGTCGAAGTAGATCATCACGTTGCGGCAGAAGATCACATGGAACTTGTGCTTGAACGGGAAAACCTCCTGCGCCAGGTTGAACTTCCCGAAAAGCACCTCGTTCCTTATCCGGTCGACAACCACCGACTTTTCGGCGCCGGACTTCCTGAAGTAGTTGATCTTCCAGCTGGCCGGGAGGGCCCTGATCTCTTCGTCGCTGTACTCGCCCCGGGCCGCGGTGTCCAGGACCCGGCCGGAGATGTCGGTGGCCAGGATCTTGGTGTCCCAGCCGTTTTTGTTCGGCCCGAAGTACTCGTCCAGGACCATGGCCAGGGCGTAGGGCTCCTCGCCGGTGGAGCACCCGGCGCTCCAGATGCGGAGATCCCGGTCCTTCACCGTGCCGGCCAGGTAGGGAAGCACCTGGTCCCGGAAGTAGGCGAAGTGGTCGGCCTCCCGCATGAAGAAGGTATGGTTGGTGGTTATCCGGTCGATCAGGGTCACGACCGCGCTGCCGGTTTTATCCGAGGTTACGTAGTCGTAGTACTCGGAGAAGGTGCCGAAGTTGTTCTGCATCAGGACGTTGTGAAGCCGGCCCACGACCAGGGCCTGCTTCTTTTTCCCCAGGTTGATCCCGTAGTTCGCTTTAATAAAGCCAGCGAGCTGTTCGTATTCCCGGCTCGATATATTCATCATCTGAGATCACCTGCCTTCAGCCGGGGAGAGAGCCGGCCCGGCCCTCCCCCGCACCGCGTCCTCCTGGTCCCGGCGGCCGCTTAGTAGTACTTGCCGAATCCCTTATCCCCGAGGGAGATCCTGAGCTTTGCCGCTGCCGCTTCCGGCACCGCCGCCAGAGGCTCGCCGCCGACCACCTTCTTCTTGCCCGCCAGGTCTTCGAGCATCCTCACCACATCGGGGTTCAGCCTTTCGAAGCCGATGCTGCTGGGACCGCTCTTTTTGAGCTTGAACCGGCTGACCAGGTCGTTCAGCATATCCGCCTGTCCCGACAGCTCCTCGCTGGCGGAGGCGCTCTCCTCCGAGGTGGTGGAGTTGACCTGGACCACCTCCGAGACCTGCATGATGCCCTGGTTGATCTGGGCTATCCCCGAGGCCTGCTCATTGGAGGCGGTCGCGATCTCACCGACCAGGTTGGCCATCCTGGTGACCGCGCCGACGATCTTGTCCAGGGCCCCGGCCGTTTCGTTGGCGATCTTGGTGCCGTCCTCCGCCTTCTTGATGGACCCCTCGATCAGCACCGTCGTCTCCTTGGCGGCATCGGCGGAACGGGCCGCCAGGTTTCTGACCTCCTCGGCGACCACCGCGAACCCCTTGCCGTGCTGCCCGGCCCGGGCCGCCTCGACCGCCGCGTTGAGGGCCAGTATGTTGGTCTGGAAGGCTATCTCGTCTATCACCTTGATGATCTTGGAGATGCTGCTCGACGCCTCATTGATGTCGTTCATGGCCTGCAGCATCTCGGTCATGCTCTCGTTGCCCTTCAGCGCGTCCTCCTTGGACTCCAGGGCCATCTCGCTGGCCTGGCCGGCGTTAACCGCGTTCTGCCTGGTCTGGGCGGATATCTCCTCCAGCGACGCGGTCAGCTCCTCGATGGAACTGGCCTGCTCGGTCGATCCCTGGGAGAGGGCCTGCGCCGAATCGGACACCTGCCTCGCGCCGGTCGCGACCTGCTGCGCCGAGTGGTTGATGTCGGTCAGGACGCTGTTGAAGGCGTCGATGATCTGGTTGAGGGAGTTCTTGATCTCGACGAAGTCTCCCAGATAGTCCCGGGTGATGCCCACGTCCATGTTCCCGTTGGCCAACTCTGTCAGGACCCCGGAGATCTCGTAGATATAAGAGGCGATGGCGTCCAGGGTCTGGTTCAGGGCGTCCTTGATCTGGGCGTGGTCGCCCTGGTAGCTGCCCGTCATCTTGGTCTTGAGATTCCCGCGGGCCATCTCGCTAAGCACCATCGACGCCTCCTGCACGGGTTCGATCACCGCGTCCAGGGTATGGTTGATGCCCTTGATGATGCTCCGGTACCCGCCCTCGAATCCGGCCTCGTTTCCCCTGACGCTCAGGCGGCCGTTGACAGCGGAGTCAGCCAGCATCCCGGTCTCGTTGATGAGGTTTTCGATCGACTCCATCACCGCGATGGCGGCGGGTATCAGCCGGTCGTTCTCGGACCTCCGGCCCACCTTTCTGAACTCCTCCAGCCGGCTGGTGTCCCCCTGGGAGAGCCGGATGAAGATGTCCTGGATGCTCAGGGTCCTCTCCTGCACAGCGTTGATGGAGTGCGCGAAGTCCTTGAACATCCCCTTGTAGCTGCCTTCCATCCCAGTGGTGTAGTCGTTTACCGCCATCCGGGCCAGCGCCTTTTCCGATTCCTCTATCGGCTCCA
Source organism: Bacillota bacterium (assembly GCA_013178275.1). Taxonomy (GTDB): domain Bacteria; phylum Bacillota; class Ch66; order Ch66; family Ch109; genus Ch109. Next base: position 11,164 of record JABLWZ010000009.1, read on the forward strand.
CAAAGGCCTCGATCAGGTTGTTTATCCCCACCACTATCCTGCGGTAGTTGCCGCTGAACCTTTCGGCCTGGCCGCGGGTCTTCAGGTCTCCGTCCATCACCGCCCCGGTCAGCGTCTCGATCTCGGCGTAAAGTTCCTGGATGGTCCTGAGCATGTTGATGAACGCCGGCAGCAGCTGGTCGTTTTCAGACCGCTTGCCCTTCTTCTCCAGGTGCTCCAGGTCGCTCACATCCCCGTTGGCGATGTTGCTGCAGATGCCCTGGACATCCAGCAGCCGGTCGTGCACGGCGTTGATGGAATCGGCGAACTGCTTGAACTCCCCCTGGTAGCTCCCGGTCATGCTGGTGGTGAAGTCATTGACCGCGTAGCTCTCCATCACCTCCATCGAGGCGTGCAGCGGCTTTACGATGGTATCAAGGGTCCGGTTGAACCCCAGGACGATCTTCCGATAGTCCCCGCGGAACCAGTCGACCTCTCCCCGGACACTCAGGTCGCCGGCGATCGCGGCTTTGGTCAGGGATTCCAGCTCCTGGACGATGTTCAGGATGGTGCGCATCGTCCCCGCGAGGTTCGGCATTATTTGGTCATTCTCGGAGCGTTTGCCGATCTTTTCGAACTCCTCCAGCCGGCTGAAGTCCCCCTCTGATATCTTGACCAGGGCGTCCTGGACGCTGAGGAGACGGCTGCGCACGTTGTTGATGTCCTCCGCCAGCTCTCCCATCGTGCCCTGGTAGCTGCCCTTCATCTCCAGCGTGTAATCGTTGATCGCCATCCTCCCCAGGACGGTCTTGGCCTCCTGTATGGGTTCGTTCAGTCTCGAAGCCGAGATGTAATTGAAGGCGAACGCCAGGACGGCGTTTGCCAGCAGTATCGCCGCGATCGAAACCGCTGCGCTGTCCGCGAGGAGTAAGCCGCAGGCGTATCCGATTGCGGCCGAGATCAGGGCCATCACCGCGAAACTGGCCAACATCCTCGTCCCTATCCCCAAGCCCGTTGCTGACTTCATAGGTATCATCCTCCTTTTTTGAGCCTAGCGCCTGATTGTTGCGACTAACAGTGCCTTCCAAGATCGATCTCGCCCAAGGAGTTCCTTAATCCTTTCGCTGCATCCCCCGATTCCGCCGTCCCCGGCTCAGATGTCCTTCAAACACTGCGCTTCTTCTTCGTTCAGGAGTTTGTGGCAGTCGAGCAGGAGTTTCACCTCGCCGCCGACCTTGCCGATGCCTTTTATGTATCTGTTGCCGCTGTCGCCCAGGTCCGGGGGCGGTACGATATCACCCTCGGGAATCGTCAGCACCTCGGCCACGCTGTCGACGATCAGCCCGACCGAGACCTCCTCGGTGTCGATCACGATGATGCAGGTGCGGTCGTTGTATTCCCGAAAGGGTTTTTTAAACCTCATCCTGACGTCCAGGACCGGGATGATCTTGCCCCTCAGGTTGATGATCCCCCGGATGTAGCCGGGGAGTTCGGGGACCTCGGTGATAGGCTGTATGCCGACGATCTCGGTGACGCACCTGATCTCTATCCCGTACAGCTCACTCCCCAGTGAAAAGGTCAGGTATCTGTCTTTCTGCGTGTCCTCGAACTCCATAATCTCTTCAAACGCTGCATTCATCGTGCCTCGTCTCCTTTCTCCGTCGTGCTTCAGCCGCTGGCCGGGAGCAGTCCCGCCACGTCGAGGATGAGGCTGACGCTCCCATCGCCCAGCAGGGTGCATCCCGCTATGCCATCGATCCGCTTGATCTTCTTGATATAGTCCGGCAGGGCCTTGACCACCACCTGCTGTTCGCCCAGCAGCTCGTCCGCGAAGATGCAGAACGTGTCCGTACCATTTTCCACCATGACGATGATGCCCTGCAGCATATCCGTGACGTCCGTCTTTACCTTGTACCGGTCGTGCAGCCTGACAATCGAGTAGCACTGGCCCCGGACCATGATCAGCTCGTTTCCGTCAGGGTCGGTGAAGATATCCGCCTCCCTGGCCCGGAAGGACTCTTTTATGGAAATCGTCGGGATGGTGTACCTCGATCTGCCGACCTTTATGTTCATACCGCCGATGATGGCGAGTGTAAGCGGAATCTTCAGGGTGATGGTGGTGCCGGCCCCTTCCGTGCTGTCTATCGACACCGAACCGCCTACCGTCTGGATGTTCGCCAGCACCACGTCCATGCCCACCCCCCGTCCGGAGTACTCGGTAACGCTGTCCTGGGTGGAGAAGCCGGGCAGGAACACGAGGTTGTATATCTCCCGGTCGGTCATCTCGCTCTCGGGTTTGCTGAGCAGCCCGTTTCGCCTCGCCCGCTCCAGTATCTTGGCCTTGCACATTCCCCTCCCGTTGTCCCGGACCAGCACCAGGACGTCGCCGCTGGCGTTTTTGGCCTCCAGTACGATCTTCGCGGGCTCGTCCTTGCCCCGGGCGAGCCTTTCCTCGCGGGTCTCGATCCCGTGGTCCACGGAGTTTCGGATCAGGTGCATGAGGGGATCGGATATCTGCTCGATGATGTTTTTGTCCACCTCGGTTTCCTCACCGATTATCTCCAGCACCACATCTTTGTCCAGCTTTTTTCTCATGTCCCTGACGACCCGGTGCATCTTGTGGAAGGTTGCCGCCAGGGGCACCATGCGGATGGACATGACCATGTCCTGCAGTTCGCCGGTTATCTTCCCCAGCTGCCGCGCGGCCTTGTGGAAGTGATCCAGGTTCAGTCCCTTCAAGTCGGGATTCTGGGTCACCATCGCTTCGGCGATGACCAGCTCCCCGACCAGGTCCATCAGCTTGTCCAGCTTGCCGACGTTTACGCTGATGATGCTCGGGTGCGAGTAGTTGCAGCTGTCTCTCGCCGGCGAGTCCTTCACCTCCCCGGCCCTCGCCTCCGCCGCCGGCGCCGCTTCCTCCGAGGCGGCCTCCCGGACAGCGTAAGACCGGCCGAACTCGTCGTCGCTGTCCAGCTGGGAAACCTCAAAGCCGCTCAGCAGGGCTGTCTGTTCGAATAATTCCTGTATTTTTGGGTATCCCTCGCGGGTCTTGAAAAAGAGCTTGAACCCGCTTTTCCGTATCACCTCTATGCTTTCGTCGCTTTCGAGGACCCCCTCGGGCAGGCAGTAGACCTCCTCGGAGATATCCAGCAGGCTGTTCATCACGGTGTAGGCCCGGATATTCTCCATCCCGCAGCCGTCCTCGAAGAATACCACCGCCTGGTAAAGCCCGGCCGGTGAAGCGTCGGCTCCCGGGACGCCGTCCCCAGGCTGGAGTCCCGTCAGGGTCGCGTTTATATCCTGGATCAGGAACGACGCGTCACCGTCGCTGCTGTCGCTGTTTTTCATCTTGGCCAGCTCCACCTTGATAAAGTCCACGCCGCCCAGGATGTGGTCGGATATGACCGAGTAATCGACACCCGGCGGGTTGTTCTCGCGCAGGAAAAAAAACAGGTCCTCTATGGAATGGGCCAGGGTGGCGATGTTGTTCAGCTGCATCATGGCCGACGATCCCTTGATGGTGTGCATGATCCGGAACACCTCGTCGATCAGCTCCGGGGCATAGAAATCGGTCTTCTCGCCGGCCACGATAGAGTCCTCGATCCGGTCTATGAGCTGGGAAGTTTCGAATACGTAAGTTTCGAGTAATGCGTCCTTGTCTTCCAGTTCTAACAAAACATCCACCTCCTCCGGCAGGTACCGGCGCGGCTATGAAGCGGCGACCTTTGACAGGGTCTGTACAAGGTGTTCGGGTTTAAAGGGTTTCACCACGAAGGACTTGGCGCCGCACAGAACGGCCTCCTTCACCATCAACTCGTGTCCCAGGGCGGTGACCATGACCACCCTGGCGTTGGGGTCATAGCTTTTTATCTCTTTCAGGGCTTCGACCCCGGTCATGTCGGGCATGGTGATATCCATGGTAACAAGGTCGGGGCTGAGTTCGATGTACTTTTTAACCCCGTCCCTTCCGTTCCCGGCTTCACCGACCACCTGGAATCCACTCTTGGTCAGCAGCTGTTTCAGTGCCTCTCTCATAAACAACGCATCATCGATAACCAGTACTCTCTTCATCCTTATCCCCTCCTCGTTAGATGTCCAACCAGCCAGATAAACTAAAAAATGGTAGGCAAAGATTGCCTACCAATAACATCAGCAGTCATTACCGGCAACCTGACGATCATAGCAATTGTTAATTGCCTTAGACTCACGGCTTTGCGTCTCCATCTTTCGATGGATTTGCCTTTATCAATAATAGTTATTTGGTTGGTCCAGGATGAATCTACAGTCCTATCTATAATTGGGTCTTGATGGGACTATAGTCCTGGTCATTTAAATGTACTACTCATCACAAGTTATGTCAATATTTATACTGTTAATTATTTATAAATATTATTTAATTAACTTTAAGGTTAAATCCGAACCTTTTATTTATTATCAACATGACCCGAATCTATCATTCTGGTTGCTCCGGAGACTCACAAGAGAGGTTCTACTGGTTCTTGGCATGCCTCCCTTTTTACCAGCATCGTTTTCTCTTTATACCAAATAAAAGATTAACGGAACAAGGGAACTACCCCTTGCTCCGTTTTTCATTAAATGCTGCTGCCAGAATCTATTTGGGTTTGTCAGTAGTAAAAGTCGGTAACAGCGGTGTAAGTTGTATGGACTTTGAAACGGTCGTTTCCTTGTCAGCCAAGATCAGCATCCCCACCCGCTATTATTCAATCCTGCCGCAGCCCAAGGCAGGTTATTTACCAGCCATATTTATCATACCAGACTGATCCCTGATGACCGTGATTCTTTTGGATATAAGTCTCTGTATATCCCTCAGGTATTCCTTTTCCTGTTGATCACAAAACGATACCGCGGTTCCACCCAGTCCCGCTCTTCCAGTTCTTCCTATCCGATGTACATAGATTTCAGGCACATTGGGCAGGTCGAAGTTTATAACATGGGACAGTTCTCGCACATCGATTCCCCTTGCTGCTATATCTGTTGCTACCAACACCCTGGTATGCTTTGACTTGAAATCATTCAAGGCAAGCTGCCGAGCCGTCTGTGATTTATTGCCATGGATCGCCTGTGCATTTATTCTCGCCCTCGCAAGGGCTCTGGCAACCTTATCGGCGCCATGCTTGGTCCTTGTAAACACCAGCGCGGAATCGATGGATTGGTTATTCAAAAGCTGTATAAGCAGAGACGTTTTGTCCCTCTGATCGACGAAATAGACCTTTTGGTCGATCGTGTCCACCGTGGAGGAAACCGGAGTAACCTCAACCCTAACCGGGTCTGTCAAAACGACGTCTACCAGCTTTTTAATCTCTGGCATCATGGTTGCGGAAAACAAAAGTGTTTGTCTTTTAACCGGCAGCCTGGCGATGATTCTTTTCACATCAGGTGAGAATCCCATGTCCAGCATACGATCTGCCTCGTCGAGCACAAACTGTTTTACATGGTCCAGTCTGATATGCTTTTGCTCCATCAGGTCAAGCAGCCGACCCGGGGTTGCCACCAGAATATCTACCCCCGCCCTTAACTCGTTTTTTTGGACGACCGGTGATACCCCGCCGAAAACCACCGTGTGCTTTAGCCCGGTGTATCTTCCATAAGCGGAAAGCCTTTCGCCGATCTGAAGCGCCAGTTCACGGGTAGGGGTCAGGATCAAGGCCTTGATTCTACGCGGCCCTTTTTCGCTGCTCTTTTCCTTATAAAGATTCTGCAGTATGGGAACAGCGAATGCCGCTGTCTTTCCGGTCCCGGTCTGCGCGCACCCCAGCAGGTCTTTCCCTTCAAGAATGACGGGTATCGCCTTTTCCTGTATAAGAGTAGGCACGGTGTATCCTTCAGCTTTAATTGCCTTCAGGATGGGTGTAATAAGTTTTAGTTGGTCAAAATTCAAGAGTCCTTCTCCTTTAATTGTTCTTGTAATCTGATTGATGGTTCGAATTTAAGCCGGTTCTATATGTTCCCCCCTGATATTAGCAGGACCATTTTCGCCGGCTGTGCCCACTAAATATCTGCTTTATTTATTGTATTATCTTTAGCCAGACAAAAGACAACCTGCCCCATCCGTTCGTGCCTGCTGTCAGAATGTATACGTTACCTTTCCGATAGCGCGAAGAAAACTTGGCTGTCGCAAGCTCTGGCGCAAGCGATAGCCCTAGTTGCACTTGCTTGCATCGGAAAGATCCCTGTATATACTTTCCGATAGCGTAAAAAAAGAGCGGGAAACCCATAAACAATTGAGTTTCCCGCTCTATATCCCGAAATGCTTTATATCAAAATCGGTGTCAGGCTCTTGAAAACACAATATGACAGAAAGATTGTATCACATGTTGTGAAACATAGCAAGGTAATGGAGTTATGTCTATAACGTCTTCTTGGTTAAGCACAACACTAAAAACTACTCCCGAACTTATTTATCCTTACAAAATCGCTACTTTCTGAGCCTCAACTCGATGCCGGCCTGATCTGCCCGGGCCTCCAACGCCGAAACTATCCGCTTCGCCTTTTCCTTGACATCCGTATCCCGGCCGCTTGTCCCCCGGTCCACTTCCTCCAGGGCATCCTTCACGTCAGACAGTTTTAAGAGGTTTAGCGCCAGGCAGTAGAAACCTTTCCTTCTTCCGTCGTTGCAGTCGCGGATCAAATACTCAAGGATGGCGACCTTCTCGTCCAGTTCTTTTTTGTAGCTGTCGATGCCCTGCTGATCAGCCCTTTGAAAATCGGAGATCACGTTCCGGTAGGATATGAACGAATCCTTATCGGACGGCTGGCTGTACCTGGGGCAGGGGTAAGAAGAACACTGAAAACAGTATTCTACGTTGTCGTGCCTTTTGTTGCAGGTGATTACCGGGCAGCTGGGATGCTTCCGGCTGAAGTCGGGCCCGCCGCATCCGGGGCACCTCGATACCCCGTCGGCATGGTAGCGCGGGCAGAGGCCGCAGTTCAGCCCGCACAGCGAGAACCGGGGATAATCCCTGGTGTATTCCTTCAATCCGCATCACCTCGATCAGTACTATTATCCTTAATATATATCACTGCACCCCTTTCCACCATCCCCCGTTATCTTGAAGAGGTGGATTATATAAAACCGGCCTCGTCCGCCAGGGGGCGAAGCGGCCAATGAACCCCGACGGCCCCACGGCCGGCAGGCCTCCTGCTTTTTAAGCCCCGAGCCTTTTCAGGTATAGACTATCTGTTATTTCACAAATAATATAATGCTGGGCTTAACAAGTCAGGAAGGGTACTGTGTCCATGAATAAAAAACGTCGCCGCCCGCTCGCGACCATCAGCATGTTTGGCGTTTCTTTTTTGCACCGCCAGAATCCTTATATGGTAGCCTGGTGGTCCGCCGCCTTTCCCGGTTACGGTCAATACCTGGCCAATCAGTATCTTCGGGCCACCTTAATGACGCTGTCCGAAAAAATAATCAACACACTGGCTCATATTAACGAAGCCATGGTGTATACTTTTTGCGGAGAATTCGCTTCCGCGAAGTCCGTCCTACAGCCCAGATGGGTTCTGGGATACCTGGCTCTCTATCTTTATGCGATCTGGGACAGTTATCGTTCCGCCCTGGTGCAGAACAAACTGTGCCATATCGCCGAACTCGAGGATGAACGGCTAAGCCCTATGCTCCTCCATCCGCTGGAGATTCAATACCTGGAACCGAAAAGCCCGTATACCGCCGCCCTGTACTCCTTTTTTTATCCGGGCCTGGGCCAGCTGTACAATCACCGTTTTGGGCTGGGGTTCTACGCAATGTTCTTTTGGACGCTTTATATGACCCTGTCACGATCTCATGAATCAATAGTAATGCTTATTATCGGAGACATTAAGGAATCGATCGCCATTCTCCATCCCCACTGGCTGCTTTTTATGCCGTCCGTTTTAGGCGGCGCTGTCTATCACGCGTTTATCACAGCCGTCGAACACAATAGGCTTTTTCGGATAGAGCAGCGCCAATTTTTCACCAAGCGCTACCGTGGTTCTGGTATAAAGATCTTTTCTCAGGCGGGTGGTTGACGATGCTGGTGGTTGGAACCTTCGAATACTCGCTGGAACTGGAGCAGGCTTTGGCCGAGCTGGAGCGCGACGTTATTTCCAGGAGTAAAATACTGGTTGTCTCTATGGACACCGAACCCAACACATTCAACCAGTTTGTCAGAAGGCCGAATGACCTGCTCTACAAGGGTATCGAGGTGGGCATCGCGTGCGCGACCGCGTTTTCGGTCGTGGGAACCAGTGTCGGTTTCGCTTTGACCTGGGGGCCTATCATCTGGGGTCTCGGTTCTGCCCTGGCCGGGTTTGTCACCGGTTTCGGGATTTATTATCTTTTTAAAAAAAGGAATTACCGAAGGCTGCCAAAAAACCTCCCTGAAATAACGGTAATCATACAGTGCCCGGATGTTCGGTCCCGCGAGGTCATGGGAATCATGTGGAAGTACCGCGCTCTGACGGTCGGAAGGGTCTCTGAGCCTGACTGACACGGGCTGGCGGTATCACCTGGCCCCGAACCTCTCCAGGGCCTTCATCACCGCTCCGGCGAGCGCGGTATCCGTGGAACGGCACCCGGCCCTTTCGGGCGTTTTAGCGCGCTTCATAAAGACCCGGTAAACCTTTACCGCCATGACAGCCAGCTGGGCCTCGTTCTTCGGCACCGTACCGGGCGGGAAGCACTCCTCCCGCTCCCGCAGGAATCCCGCCGCCGCCTTTACCGCCTCGTGCCGGTCCCGGTCGCGCTGGGTGGGGTAGCTGAACCTCCACCGCTGTACCTGCCGGGTGATCAGGGCCTTGTCCTCTCCACCCGCCTCTATCCCGGCCGCGGCGAAGACCCGGCAGTCGTAGCCGCGGCAGGTGGCCGGCCGGTGCCGGTAGATCGAACAGCGGTCGTCGACCAGCATGGGGCAGCTGCCCTCCTCGAAGTAGCCCAGCAGGACATTGCCCCGGGGGAGCCCGGGGGCCGGGAACAGAAGCTTTTTATCGATGCGGGAAAGGGTCTCTCCCTCTTCGGGCCGGATATGGATGAAGTAGGACGACCGGCAACATACACTGCACCCGCCGCAGGGCACCTCCATCCCGTCTCCCCTCGCCAAGGCGCTGCGGGTGCGGCGGAGCCAGGAAGAAAAACCGCCGGCGGGCAGGTCATGAAGGTTGGTCATATCTTTAACGTCCAAGTCCTCGTTCCCCCTTGGAGGTTAATGGCTGTTTGGGACGCTTTTGCTTTTGCTTATTCTCATCCGCCCGGTACCTGACTATCCGGCTTATCAGTTCATACGGCAGCGGCTTCTTGAGCGGAAAACGTATCGACCCTTTCGTCACCTTGTACTCCGCCAGTTCGGTTTTGAAGGCTTCGATCCCGCTGGGGGTCGGATAGAACCCTATATGGTTCTTGCCGACGGCGAAATACACCAGGTTTCCGTGCAGTGCAAAGGCGGGCATCTGGTAGCTGATCTTCTCCTCCGCCTCCGGTGCGGCCTCCTTTATCACCCGTCTTAACCTTTGAAGTGTTTCCTGGATCTCAGGGGAAAACTTCGATACGTATTCATCGATCGACTTAAAACCGGTCCGCTTTTCTTCCACGGTCTCTCCTTTCAGGATTACCTGATGCAGGTTATGAGGTTGGGCTTCCGTTCCGGCGCTTTGGCCGAAGCACCCTTTTTATACCCAAACACAGCCGAACTGTAAGGCCGGTAGCCGTCGGGTATTTTCAGTTCTTTTCTCAGTTCCGGACCCTGCGGTGAGTCAAACGCCATTAAGACAAAGAAAATCCAGCACGACCCCAGCCCGACCGACTCCGCGGCAATCAGCAGGTTCTGGGTGGCTGCGGCGCAGTCCGCATCGAGAGGTATGGGCGACCGCTCATCCCCGGTAACTATGATCAGCGTCGATGCGTTGTACAGACAATGGAACTTCTCGTTACTCCCCAGCTCCCTCAGGTGTTTCATGTCCGTCTGCCTGGCGGCTTCTTTAGCCGCCAGATTCAGCTTGTCCAGCAGTCCCCTGTCTTGAACCACCGTAAAGTGCCAGGCCTGATCCCCGGCGTTGGGGGCATACAACCCCGCCTCCAGTATCGCCTGCAGTTCCTCCTCCTCGATCTGTTCACCCTTATAACTCCTGACGCTCCGGCGCTGTTTGATGACCTTTAGGGTTTCATTTATAATCAATAAATCGTCCTCCTGATAGCTTTATTTTATAAACGATTCCTGGTACGACCGGGTATAAATCAATCAGCCAAAAAGAGTGGCCTGCTTATATTGTGGCGCCTGTTTCTGCGAACTCTCTCTTATCAGCTGCTCCTCAGCCAGGTCGGCGATAAAAATAGATGGGGCGCGGGACGTCAGAAGTATAAGCTCATCCCTGGCCCTGGTCATCCCGACGTAGAAAAGCCGCCTCTCCTCGTCGAGATTGGAGTCAGGGCCGCTGTTCCTCAAAGGAATCCTCCCGTCGTTTACCCCACAGATGAACACGACGGGAAATTCCAGGCCTTTTGCCGCATGGATGGTCATTAAGGAAACCGCGTCCGGCGAATAGACCCGGCCGCCGCTGCGGACCACGTCACTTTCCTGGCCCAGCGCCAAGTTTTGCATCAGGGAAGCCATTTCGTCATACATTACAGCGGTGTTTAAAAGCAGCTCCATGGAATGGACACCGGACCAGCCGTTGTCCTGAATCCAGGAGTCTATTATTTTCCACGGCTTCTCCTTATGGATGACAGCCGCGTATTTTTTCAGCATTTCCAGGAAATACCCGGGGTGATCCGGCTGCTCCCGGGGCAGTTGGACCCCTTCCACGATTCTGGTAAAAGACGCCAGGCTTTTTTCCCCTGCCGCATAACCTTCCAAAATTTTCTGGTTCAGGTCCGCCGAACAGCTCTTGTCTGCTTTCAGGATCAGCAGCAGGGAAGCCAGGTCCCCGGGGTTGAGCAAAAACCTGAAAAAAGCGATGGCCTGGCGCACCGGTTGATCTGAAAGGAACTCCTCCCGTCCGGCGACCACGTACGGGATTCCCTCTTTTAAAAGGCACTGCTCCAGGGTCCGTGCCTGGTGATTGGTACGGTATAACAGGGCGATGTCGGAAAAACCTCTTAGGTGTTTGGCTGCCGGCCTTTTTCGGTGGGATGCCGATAGTGCCTGGGTATCCAGCATGTCGATGCCGCCAACCATCCGGTTGATTTCCTTGGCGACCAGCAGCGCCTCGGAAAATTCATCATTGGTTTCTATCAGACGTACTCTGGCGCCGCTTTCTCTTTTTGCCTCCAGGGAACCGGCGCGCTCCCCGGCTGCCGGCTTCGAGATTATCGAGCGGGCGGAAGCGATGATTTCGGGTGTTGAGCGGTAATTCTGCGTCAGCCGGACATGCCGGATACCGGGAAAATCTTCTTTAAAACGTTCAAAATAGCGGAAGTCCGAGCCCCGGAAGCCATAAATCGACTGGTCCGGGTCACCGATAATAAAGATACTCTCGCTTTTTTGGCCCCATGCTTTGATCAGGCGGTATTGAATCTCGTTAATATCCTGAAACTCGTCCACCAGCAGGTATGAGAAAGGGTTTTCCGGGCTTCGGTCTGATACGCCCCCGGGGTCTCCGCACTCAAATCGGGAAAGCGCCTCGAGGAGGATATCGTCGTAGTCCATTACGCCGTAACGCTTAAGCTGCGAGCAGTACGAATCGTATACCGCGGCTGGAATCTCCGGTTTTTTCCGATCTCCCGCCGGGGATATGCCGTTTTTCATCAGCGATATCCCCCGCATGGCATCCCGAGGAGAGGTCTCCAGTTTCATATCCTTTAATATTCCCTCGATAATTGAAGCGGCACTGTATTCATCGATGATCGCGGCGTTATTCCTGCCCCTCCACCTGGACAGCAGCTGCAGGCATATCGAGTGGAAGGTCCCTATTGCCATCGCGCCGGCGGTCCGTTTTTCCCCGAAATGCTTGTCCAGCCGGATGCGCATCTCCTTGGCGGCCTTGTTGGTAAAAGTAACGGCGGTCACCTGCCCGGGATGGATGCCGCATTTTTCAACCAGGTAGGCGATACGGTATACCAGGGTTTTGGTTTTTCCGGTTCCGGGGCCGGCGACTACCGCAATCGCCGGGCTGGTGGAGGAAACGGCTTCCCACTGCTCTTCATTCAATCCGTAGGGCGTTTCCGCCGCCCGGCCCCCGCTGCCCTCTTCCGGACTGGTGCCGGCTGAGATCGGCGGCAGCGCGGCTTCCTTGGCCGGAGCCTTTTGAGCCGCAGTCGTTTTGGGGGTCGATCGGCTTTTCGGGTCGCTGCTTTTATCGCTCAGAAGGCTCAGCTGGCCGGAAAGCCTCTGGATCTCGCTTTTGTCCATGATTTTAATCCGGCCGTATTCTCCGTCAAACCCGGGCTGTATATCCACCCTGCCGCTTCTCAGCCGGCGGACGCCCTCGGCTATCAGCGGGCCGGCCGCCAGTTCTATATCTTTTAGCTCCGCCTCGCGGAGTATGAATAACTCCGGGCCGAGGCTGCGCATCAGGTCCTCGTAGTTTTCCTTCACCTTCCGGCTGGTGACAGCGGAGCCGATCGAGGAGGCGATCACCTCGTAAAGCGGGATCAGGCTTTCGAAATGCTTGGCCGCCGGAGGCACGAACCCCTCTTCCCGGTCCGCCAGGGCTTCGACCCGGTGCAGCACCCCGACGGTAATCCGGCCGCCGCATACCGGGCAGACGCCTTCCGCGGCTTTGGTGTCCGAAGGCTTCCAGCACACCTTGCAACCCCGGTGCCCGTCGTAGTGGTACTTGCCCTCCTCCGGGAAAAACTCGATGGTGCCGTGAAACTCTTTGGTGCCGCGGTTTTTTAGCGCCTGCAGCATGCACGGATAAGAAACCCCGGTATTGAAAATATTGGCCTCCCGGCCCAGGTTGGCCGGGGAATGGGCGTCCGAGTTGGAAACCAGCGTGAAACCATCCAGCGCCGAAAGGCGCCAGTTCATGGGAGGGTCTGAGGAAAGGCCGGTTTCGAGGGCGTAGATAAAGCCGGTTAAATCTTCGAAGCACTCTTCAATGTGGTCGAAGCCGGAATAGGCCCCGTACAGGGAAAAATGTGGAGTCCAGATGTGAGCCGGGATAAAGATGGCGTCCGGGCATAGCTCAAGAACGATTTCAAGCAAGTGCCGGCTGTCGAGGCCCAATATCGGCCGGCCGTCAGACCGCAGATTGCCCACGGTCTCAAGCCGGCGTGATATCGACTCGGCGTGTTCCAGGCTGGGCAGCAGGACCAGGTTGTGAACCTTTCTTACCCGGCCGTTCTTTTTGTATATTGAACTGATCTCACCGGAAACGACGAATTGGGGCTTAAGGTCTGCTCCCGCGACTTTATCCTCCTTGCGAAAATCGTCCTTGAGACTGTAAAGGCCTTCGCCTGAAGGGACAAGCTTCTCCTTTAACTCCTCCCGCCAGGCCGGGTGCGTGAAGTCACCGGTGCCAATAACGCCAATTCCTTTACGCCGCGCCCAAAATTCGAGCACTTCCGGGACGCAATCCCGGCTGGTGGCTCTCGAGTATTTCGAGTGGATGTGAAAATCAGCTATGAACATGCAAAACACCCGTTTTCTGTATTTTATACGCCGCTGAACCTGAACCCTGAACTATATTCAACTGCCGTCTGCTTTTCTGCTTTACTAAGGGATAGTGTACCACGTTTTTCCAGGGTCCAGCAAAAGGGACATTCTATTTTGATTATCAGCCTTCAGGGTATGAATGTCTTGTACCGGTCTGTATAATAAATGTAGCATCGCAGCGGCGACACGGAAAAACTCATGCCTGCTGGCCGGAAGTTTTATCGTAAATTTAAAGGGACTAAGAAAATGCCGGGAGGAAAACTTGATCAACATACTGGCGTTAACTAAAGAAGCTCAATTACTCCAGGATCTGGCCCTGGAGCAATTGACCCGGGGTGATGTCAGCTGGTACTGGGTGGATTTCGAGTCGCCAGATCAGGAAGAAGTCAAGCTGTTAAGCGATTACTTCAAGTTTCATCCTCTGGCGATAGAGGACTGCCTGGAACACCTGGAACGGCCAAAAGTCGATTATTACGATACCTATTCGTTTTTCGTCTTTCAGGCCCTGGAGCGTGATACACTCGATCCGCTGGAGATAGACCTGTTTGTAGGCGGAAACTATATCGTTACCTTTCATAAATCCCAACTCGAGGAGGTAATCGTCGCCCGTCAAAAAATCATCGCCGATGAAAGTATCCGGGCGGAAGGACCTGCTTACATCGCCTATTTAATCCTCGATAAGATCGTGGACCGGTATTTTCCGGCCGTGTACAGTATCGAAGACTATCTGAACGAGATCGATATAAGATCAGGCGGCAGGAATTCTCATAACCTGATCGATCAGGTTTTTGATCTCCGGGCCGACCTCCTGAAACTCAGACACACTGTAAACTCCACCAAGGAGCTGCTTTACCGGATAATTAACTCCGATCACATGAAAGATTTAAAAAAGAATAAACACCATTTTAATGACATATATGACCATCTGCTGCAGCTTTCCGAGACGATAGAATCAAACCGCGAGGTTACCGCGGACATACGCGACAGCTATCTGTCCATCAACTCTAACCGCACGAATAAAATCATGACGGTCCTTACAATAATCACGTCCATATTCATCCCGCTGACCTTCATCGTAGGGGTCTATGGAATGAACTTCGACTATATGCCCGAGTTGCGATGGCGTTACGGATACTTTTTGGTTTTAGGGATCATGGCGTTCATCGGGCTTGCTATGCTTCTCTGGTTTATACGCAAGGGCTGGTTTGAACTAAAAAAATAGGGTCAAGGGTTGCCAGTTCTTTAAGCCGGTTTTTCCTTCCGCCGCGTCCGCGGTGTCTCATTTACGCTCCCATCAACTGCAGTACTGCCCGGGTCTGCTGGTTTGCCTGGGCCAGCATGGCAGTTCCGGCCTGGGAAAGAATGTTCCAGCGGGTGAATGAGATGGTCTCCTGCACGACGTCTGCGTCGCGGATTCGGGATTCGGACGAGGTCAGGTTCTCGGAGGCCACGTTCAGGTTGTTGATGGTGTGCTCGATACGGTTCTGTATGGCCCCCAGGCTGGAGCGCTGCGAGGATACCCGCATTATGGCGTTGTCGATCTTGGTAATCGCTCTTCCCGCCGACGTTCGGTCGGTCACTATAATGTTGTTCACGCCCAGCGCCAGGGTGTCCATCCGGCCGATCGCCGCGCTCAGGTCCTGCTTCTCGTTCGCCCCGATCTGGAAGACCTGGGTGTTATCCGACAGGTGGACGTAGGTGGTGTAAGCCTGGGTGTCCGCCTGCAGGTCCCAGTTCTTCGCGGCGGCGTCATACGAGGCCCGGATGCCCGCGTTGGGGTCGAACACCACGTCCACGTTCTTATGCACCGCGCCCACTAAAAGATTTCCCGCGATGTTCACGTCCTTCGCCACGTAGGCCCCGGTGTGGGCGTCCAGCACGTCGACCTGGAACCGGTTCTCGGTGGCGTCCTGGATGGTGGTCAGGCTCAGGGCGTTAATCAGCGGCTCATCCCCGATGAAGCTGATCTTCCCGTTGTCTCCCGCGATCAGGGAGCGGATCACGAAGGTGCCCCCCACCGCCTCCAGCCCGCCGGCGTCCCCCTCGGTCACGTAGCTCACGAACCTGTCCCACTCGGCTCCGGTGACGTAGGCCCCCTGCCCCAGCCCGGCGGCGATCGCGTGGTTCAGCTTGTCCCGCACGTCCTCGACGGTGTCGGTGCTGTACAGGGTGATCGAGGCCCGCCTCCCGTCCCCCTGGATCAGGGTGACGGTCTTCGGGTCCTGCAGCAGGAAGTTGCCGCTGGAGTCCCAGAACTTGTCGATGTCGTAAAGCCTGGTGGACAGCTCGGCCAGGCTGCCGGTCTGATCCCCGACCTGAATGGCCGCCCCGGCCTTATCCCCGGTCTGCCAGGTCACCGTCTGGTCGACCGCATCATTCGTCCCAAAAAAGCCTATGCGGTGGTCGTAAACCTGCCCGCTGCTTTCGTCCATGGTAAAGTAGTACATGTTCCACTTGTCAGGCTCATCGAAAGTCCCCACCCAGGTGAAATTCATATAGTCCGAAGCATCCTCCACCCCGGTTTCCGCGTCCCGGAACCGTGAGCTCAACGTGAGCTGAATGTCGTTAATGAAAAAAGCGGCGCGGGAGGAATCAACGATAAACTTGTCGCCGACCGTCAGCTTATCGGCGCTGCCCAGGGTGATATCGTATCCACCGTGATCTCCGAGATCTCCGATCGCCCCGGTAGCGGTGGTCGCCCCGGCGTTCAGGGTGACCGTCTGGATTCCGTTATGCCAGCACATTTCGCTGTCGAATTCTCCGTACCACATTGAAACAGCCAATTTGACCTGATTCCCGTCGATCCCGACAATCTCGAAGAGCATACTGGCATTGTGAAATTCATCGACATTGGAGATTGCCGCGCTCACCCAGCCGGTCTCGCCTTTTTGGCTGTACGCGTACTGGACGCTGGCGCTGGCGTCGACCGGGCCGGTCGGAAGCTTCGCCTCCAGGGTGTAGTTCATGGAAGCGATCCAGCCGTCCCCGGACACCCCGGTGAGATTAGGGCCGGCGACAAAGTTTTGGGTGGTGACGGATTCGCTCAGGGTAGTGGAGGAGAAGGTGATCTTGGCCTCCCGCAGTTCCCCGGTGGACGAGTCCAACTGGAAAAAATTCAGGTCCCGGTCGGTCTGGTTGTCCATGACCCCATCGTCGAACGTCCACTCCATGTTGTAGTTCCCTCCGCGCAGCTGCAGGGCGTCGTCGCCGTCATAGGTTTCAGAGGTGATGTTCAGGAGGAACTTATCGCCGATGCTGAAGTGGTCCCGATCGGAGAGATGAAATGCGTTCCGGTTCAACGCGAGGTTTCCGATAACCAGGTCCGCGTCCTGGTCGCTCCCATTTGTCTTAAGGGTCACGCCTTCCAGCGATACCCGCTGCCAGGTACCGTCGGTCTGGTACTCTTGGGAAATTATCTTAACGGTTATTTCGTCGGTGGCGGTGCTGACCCCGGTCACCTCGAACGCCAGAGAGGCATTCGGCCCGCCAAAGCTGGTCAGCTTTATCGCGATCGTTTCGGCAATCTCCAGCAGGCCGCTCCCGTTCGCGGTGTTCTGCTGATAGGTACCCGCCAGCCAGGTCTTGTCCCGGTCCGAGATGAACACACTTTTTTCATCCACCTGCGACACGTTCAAGGTATAGCTGCCGGCTTTTAACCCGCTTTCGGACAGGGAGGTGATTCCAGAGACGGGATCGATCGTGATGCTAGAAACGCTGCCCCCGGTGGTACTGCCGTGCTTGAGTTTTAAGATGTCGCTTTTCTGAACCTGGGCATCACCCGGGGTGGCTGTGATCTCTATTTTATAGTTGCCGCCGCCCGCTCGTTTCTGGCCGAATGAATCGGTAACCCGCAGGCCGTCGCGGACGATAACCCGGGTCTGCAGCTTGTCGGAACTGGACAGCGCCGACGCCGTGCCGTCCAGCAGCTTCTTGGTGTTGAACTCGGTGGTGTTGGCGATGCGGTCGATCTCGTCCTTGAGCTGGTCGATCTCCCTCTGGACCTCCGTGCGGTCGTTCATGGTGAGGGTGTCGTTGGCGGCCTGCACCGACAGCTCGCGCATCCGCTGCAGGATGGCGTGGGTCTCGGTCAGCGCCCCCTCGGCGGTTGCAGGAGCGAGATGCCGTCCTGGGCGTTCCTCACCGCCTGGGTGAGCCCTCGGATCTGGCCGCGCATTATTTCGGATATGGCCAGGCCGGCCGCGTCATCGGCTGCCCGGTTGATGCGCAGACCGGAAGCGAGCCGTTCGATCAATTTCGCGGCTTGAGCGCTGCTCCGGTTGAGGTGATTGTATGAATTGAGCGCAGGCAGATTGTGATAGATCCGCATAGCGTCTCCTCCGTGAGACTGTGGGTTCCGCTTCCGTGCGAAAATATGTATTTCATTTATTATATCACAGAGATCTTATTGGACAAAATGCTAATGACCTCTTTTTTCTTCCCAAAGCCGTGTACGTTCTTCAAAACTCACTTCTTGGTGCATTTGATGTAGCATCCATAGATAGCCGAAAGCATCGCAGAATATGGCGTTTGACACCCCGTAATCAGGCAATTCGGTAACAGCCTGTATCTCAGTGCAGCCCGCGCTGACTGCTTTGGCATAGGTATCCTTGATGTCAGGGACAAGGATGTTAAACCAAATCGATTTGGGTTCATCCGGGTCTGGCGCTTTCAATGCAAATTTCGGGTTTTCATCCAACATGTGAAAGCGTACTCCGTACAGCGTAAAAATGACTTCATTTTCACCCTGGGGAAAATTAGAAACCTCAACCCGTTCGATGTCAAATATTTTTTCGTATAATTCCAGCGCTTTCAGGCTGTCCGCAACCACCATATCAATTTCTGTTCCGACCATTTTAAATGCACTCCCTTTATAGTCATTCTATTATCATCTCCATATAAATTATTTTTTAATACACGTCACCCGTTTTTCGGCCAAAGTACATAATTCTAAACCGGGGAGTGACCATATTTAGCTGAGACTTTTATCGGTCATCATCTTGATAAAGATGGGAACCAGGGTAGGATCAAACTGGGTCCCGGCTTTGAGGCAAAGTTCATGCAGCGCTTCGTCTGCAGTCCTGGCGGGTTGATAAGGTTGCTGGTGGGTCATGACATCAAAGGCGTCCAAAATAGATATGATACGTGACAAAAGAGGGATCTCTTCTTCTTTAAGTCCCTGGGGATAGCCTTGGCCGTTCCACCATTCATGGTGATATAGAATAATATCGGCGAGATGGGCAAATTCTCCGGACGCGTGAGCAATTCGATAACCAACCTCGGCATGTTTTTTCATAATAAACCATTCTGATTCATCAAGACGGGACTTCTTCAGCACAATAGCTTCAGATATGCCGATTTTACCGATGTCATGCAGATTTGCCGCCTGCACAAGGTTAGTAAGGTTCTCCTTGGAAAAATTAAGAATCTGTGCGAACTCTTCAGCGAGAGATTCCAATCTTTCAATGTGTTCCTTGGTTTCATAGCCTTTTTTCTGCAGCAGCTTAACCAAGGTTTCAGCGATGGCCCACCTGGCTTTCTTGCCTTCGATAAGCTTGGTTTCATACATCAATCCTTCAGCTTCTTTTAAGACCTCGGACAGATCCGCTTCACTATCGGTTTTAGTCGCTGCACCCAGGGATATGCTTAAAACGATATCCGTCTCCTGATCGCTTTAACCGGCTGCGTTGATCTTATGTCCGATATCGAGAGCCGTTTCTTGGTCCGTGTTTGGAAGAATAATAGCGAACTCATCGCCGCCCCATCTCGCTGTAATATCGTTTGGACGACAAGACTGTTGAATCATGGAGGCCATCCTTTTAAGCCAGTTATCTCCCTCCTGGTGCCCAAAAACATCATTAACGAATTTTAGTCCGTTCATATCGCCAACGAGCACGGAGATGGGCAGGCAGTCATTGTTTGCCGCCAGCTCTTTTATCTTCTTGTCAAAATAAGTCTTGTTATACAGTCCAGTTAATTCGTCGTGGGAAGTGAGGTAAGTTATGTGAGCCAGTCCTCGCTCGATCTCATCTTTTTTCTCTTTAAAGAAAAGCTGGATAAGGCCAATTGCATTGAAGACCAGGATTAGATGCGAAACAATGTAGGGAGCCATCTGAGGCATTTTTAGAATATAAGAAAAAGTAACCGTATTGACAACCCAGGCTATATTTAATAAACCTAAAAAAAGAGCGAGATTGCCATACCTCCCGGCTGCCCTGATCATAGCTACGCCTACCCAGGAGGATAGAGCAAATACCGCTAAAAAGGTGTATTTAATCAGCTGCAGATCCGACCAACTGCTTGAGAAAAGAATAAAAAATAATAACCAGATCATTCCGGCGCTTAAAAACAGGGGTATTCCGGCCTTGATTTTCAGGAATAATAAAGTGCCCCAGGATATTAAAAGGTTTGCCAAGAAATATGAACCTAGACTAAGAAATAAAATCAGGTGATTTTGTCTCAGCAGGTCAGGGTAAAAAGCATCCAGGCTATAATTAAACGCAATCACGGCCCAGCCGATAAACCACAGGCCAAGAAAAAGCCTGCGTTCAAACATAAAGATATAGACATACAGCATCAGTAAGACAGAAATAGCCCCGAGTGAGACAATTAATAGTATGGCAGAAGCTTGCATAGTTCGCTCCTATTAAAGCAGGCTATTTTTAGTCCAATTTTACCAGATAGCTTTGCTGACAGCCCGACTATTTTCCTCTAATCGATGAATCTGCTTTTTTAAGAACTCGATTTCAGCACTCCAGCATAATCTTAAGGATTTGCTCGTCGGTTTCTTTCATTCCGTCACGCGCCATTCTTCCCACTGAAGCGATGGTGTCTTCGATGTCGCTTTTAACCAGTCCGTCGCCGGGGAGATACGCCTTGTGGTCTAAAGCCAGCAGATGCGCCATTATTGCTGCATCCAGGCTGGCCGCGATCTTAATCCCGCAGGACGGCTTGGCGCCGTCGCAGACAATCCCCGAGACGTTAGCCAGGGTATTGGTGATGGTCATCTTGATCTGTTCCAGGCTTCCGCCGGCCAAATAGGTGACGGCGGCCCCGCTGGCGCATGAAGCGCTTACGACCCCGCAAAAGGCCGAGAGTCTTCCTATTAGTGTCTTTTGGTGAATGGTTAGCAGATTGGACAGCACCAGAGCCCTTGTAAGCCGTTCCTCACCGATTCCCTTTTCCCGGGCATAAACAATCACCGGAACCGAGGAAGCGATACCTTGATTACCGCTTCCCGAATTGGTCGTAACCGGAAGTTCGGACCCGCTCATCCGCGCTTCCGAGGCGGAGGCGGTATAGGCTTTCATCTTGTTGAAAATGCCGGCCGGTCCGTATTCTAACAGGGTAGCGCCGATATTGACCCCATAATGGCCTTTAAGCCCTTCCTCGGCAATCGCCATATTATTCTCTATCTGTTGCTCAACCAGATCACTGACCTGCTTGAGATCGACATTTTCGGCAAAATGAAAGATATCGTCCACGTTCAGAATGCTGCGATCAGTTAACATCCCCAGATAATTTTCGGCCAAAGCCGGCTGTTCATAGACCGCCTGTCCATTTCTCTCGATTTTAACTATATTGGTATGAAGGTCTTGGATTTCCACTTTGACGGAATCCTGATCAGCCGAAACCTCAACAATAATATGCAGGGATTTATCCGAATCCAGCGCCGACACCCGGCAAAGGCCCTTCTCCAACAGCTCCGAGACTTTCACGGCGTGCCGTTTCTCCAGTTGGGAAAGAACCTCCATCCGGCGGTCGGCATTTCCGCCCACAATCCCTGCCAAGGCGCTGGCCTCAATTCCTTTAAGGCCTCCGGTGTTAGGTACAATCACGCTTTTGACATTCTTGATGATGTTTCCACTGCAGGAAATTTTTATCCTTGCCGGGAAAACGCCCAGAACATCTCTGGCTGTCGCTGCCGCGTAAGCGATCGCGATTGGTTCCGTGCACCCAAGAGCTGGAACCATTTCCTCCCTGAGGATTTCAAGATATTTTTTGTATTTCAACTCTTCCATAATCTACGGCCTTTACCTAAATTTAATAAATTTTTCAGCGTTTCTTCTATAAACCTTATTTTAACTTCAGGAGGTAGATCTTTAGCACAATACATTCTCATTATTCGCTTTTAAATCCATCATTAATATATAAGGATCTCTCCAGGCCGCAGCAATTCAAATTGCCTCCTTAACTTAAGTCAATGAAATATCACATCCACCATGCTATGATACCTTATAAAAAGGAGGTACCCATATATTGATGTCAGAAAAAATATCACTGCGTAAAATATCTTTAATTATTGGAACAGCCATGTTCATTATGGCAATTTGTTCAGGTTTTTCTTATGGAGTAGTTCACAACAGCATCTTTATTAAAGGCGATGCGACTGCAACCATGAGTAATATTCTTAAATCCATTTCACTTTTCCGTGCTGAAATTTTCTGCTGGCTGATTATTCTATTATGCGATATAACCGTTTCATGGGCACTATATATTTACCTAAGGCAGGTAGATAAATGCCTTTCCCTGCTTGGCGCATGTTTTCGTTTATTATATTCCGCTATTTTGGGGATAGCCATTTCAAATTTAATTTATATATTACTATTATCAAGTGGAGATAACTATTTAGCAGCAATTCAACCTGATCAATTGAAAGCTCAATTGATGCTGTATGTAAACGCATTTAACAATGTATGGTCGTTTGGTTTGATTATATTTGGTCTTCACCTTTTTGTCATTGGTTATTTGGTTCTAAGTTCGAACTTTATACCTAGATTCCTGGGAATCCTCCTGTTAATAGCTTCATTCAGTTATATTATCATACATTCGTTGCATTTATTTATTCCGCAATATGAAAATACAACCGTGCTCTTCGAAAAAATACTAAGCCTGCCGATGGCTGCCGGTGAATTGGGTTTTGGTTTATGGCTCCTGATTAAAGGTGGAAAAATTCCCGGGATAAGTAGATGAATCCCTATAAACCGCTGTCCTTGGAGAGCCTTTTCTTTATTCTGCTTAAAGACTCCGGGGTTATCCCAAGATAGCTGGCCAATTGGTGTTGTGGAACACGTTTTACCAATCCGGGACGCTTTTTCAATAGGCTGAGGTACCGCTCTTCGGGTGATGCCCCCATAAACACTGCACGTTCCTCCTGTGCTTCACCAAAATTCAATTCTAAAATCGATCTCGTTATTTTAATAAGTTCCGGAAATTTATGATACATTCTTTCTTCTGAATCCAAATCTCCGACCAGCAATGTAGAATCTTCTATACAAGACAAATAATAATCGGAAGGTACTCTTTGCTTATAACTCTTAAACATTACAACAGCCTGCTCCTCGGTAAAGAAATTATATGTAGTTTCTTTACCATCCTCATCACAAGAGTACTGCCTTATACAACCAGCCAATACAAAATAACACCTGCTCGATATTTCTCCTTGTCTGAGAAGTATTGTTCCTTTTTTATAAGTTTCTACGAGCAAGTCCTTCGCCATTTCCAGTATTTCCTCTTTATTAAGAGAAGTGCTTTTTCCCAAAAATTGCAGCAGATGCCTGTTTATTTTATCTCACCCCTTTGTATAGAAGGTACACGTATTCACATTGACACAACCCCTTAATTCTAACGACGCTTTCCACATACCGGTGTTAACTATAAATTTTTCGCCGGCTGAGCTGTATCAGCTTACAGCCGACTAAAAGAAGCCAGGTTAATGTAAGGACAGATGTGATGACCACGGCCATACCTAAAAAAGAAACAAAGAATGGTCCAACCGCCGAAACAATTCCAATAATACCCGTCACAATACCAAGAAATCCCGCGGCTTTACCAAAGATGCCTTTCAGCATTACAGTTCCGATTATGAGTATGCCCAGCGAGGGCATGAGAATTGTATATATGCCAAACAATTTGGATGACAGTACTTCAGTCGCAGCCGCGACAAGAGCCAGCCGCTGCGAATCATCAACTGCTGCGGCGTACTTACGGCCGAGGTCTATAAGCGCTGCATAATTGGGCCATGTGACAGCCATATCCAAAACAACGAATAGAACCAGGAAACTGACGCCTGCGAATGCAGCATTTTTATCGAGTTCTTTAAGTGCCGTGTAAATTGACCACCCAACCGGCAAAAAGAGTACATCGGTTAATACCGATAAACCAAGAATTGACCACCATTCATCCGTGTGCCCGGCGAGATGCCTGAGCCATTCCTCAACTCCTCCAGGCAAAGCGCCGCCGATAACATACAAGACGGTAATTATTATATAGGATATACCCAAAACAAGTGCAGATACACCCCCTGCACGATATAAGCCGCTTTTATTTAGATCGGTAGAATTGCCCATGTAACACGCTCCTTCCTGAATCATTAATAGTTTAAGTTAGCGCCGGATTTCTTATCCCGAAATGCATTATAGTAAAAACAATACCGCGGCTTCAACCACGTTCAATCTTCACCACGCATTTAACGTGCTTTGGGACGACGATTCGGGTAAAATTAAGACCCGGATGCACTTCCGAGTCTTAAAACATATTTTTCTGTTTGATTAAATGTGATATTGGGAAAGCCTATTTTTTATAGATGATCGATACTGCTATGTGCGAAGTCTTTTTTGTCCAAAGCCAGCATCAGGGCTTCAACAATGGAAGCCCTACCCCTTTGGCTTTGGCGCAGTTTTTCTTTGTACATGTTGCTGTCCGCTTCTCTGAACGTCTGATCCAGATCCGGGGGAAAACGGTCAACGGCGTACCCCACGGAAATGCTTAGGGGCAGTTCAGGATGATTGGCATTATACAAGCACAGGGCTTGATATATGTCCTGATAAGCATGCTTAAGCCCTTCTTCATTATCTTCCAGCAGTATAGCGAACTCATCGCCGCCTATCCTGGCTACCAAGCCTCTTTTCGGGAAAACACTTTGGATGATTCTTGCTGTTTCGATCAACAACAAGTCTCCTCTTTCATGACCGAGCGTATCATTGACCAGCTTCAAACCGTCCACATCACAGATAATAATGCCTGTTGGTAGGCAATTTGTTTTTTCAGTTCGTTTTTCATTTTCCCGGCGTTTTATTTCCTGCTCAAAATAGTTTCGGTTGAAAAGCCCGGTGAGGGCGTCGTGAAAACTTAAATATTTTAATTCTTGTTCTATCCGCAGCAGCTCCCGGTTCTTCTTTTCAAAGTAATAATACAGAGTGCCGACTGCGCCGCCCAGAGCGAGTATATTTCCGATGAGAAAACCTACCGGGGCAAACCAGGGGTGCATATAAAGATAAGAAAAGTCCATGGCATGGATTCCCCATAAGATATAGGAACAGCCAACAACAATTCTTACGCTGATATTTCTATCACCATACCGCAAGAACATGAAACCGTTATACATAACAGCTATACCGACAAAAATGCTCCACGGAATCGCACTGAACAGATCGGATAAACCCAATAAAACACATGTTATTAACCAAACAACTGTTATTAGCGTTAAGTTCTTCCAAAGACGGGGCATTACGATTCCAAAAAACTGGTAAGCGGCGCGTAAGAGAAACCAGTTGGAGACAGATAAGCAAATCATATAGAGTGTTAAAAATGATTGACTAAGTGCTAATCCCCCAAAACAACACAGGCCAATAAAAGCGAGAATCCAGGCAATCATCCAATTACGCAAATAATTTTCCCGGTTCTGAATATAAAGTAAAATAAAAATTATAGCAATGAAAATCGATTCGGCAACTGCTCCTACATGGGAAAATAATAAAATCGACAATTGAAACTCTCCAATCGACACACTGTCTGTAAGGAACCAATGTTAATATTCAACATTCCCGTAACGGTTGTCTCATTATCACATGTTAAAATTATAAATATTGCATCTAAATCTGGCAAGCCATGTCGGCGCTTTCTCGTGTGCTGGGCGCTGTATCCTCTCCTTGAACGCGGGCACTCTGCGCCAGAACTCGTATATAAGGAAAACCGCTATGTAAAATAGGGCGACCACCAACAGGAACTTAACTAACATGTGAATATTAAGATCGTTTCTCGTATGTCATCTTTTTTATCTCCTCAAGGGTCGCACAACTTCCAACTGCTATAAAGGAGTCTATGCACGTCCAAGCAGGCAGCAGCATTCCGTATGTGTTGTACTGATGATTCGGATATTTTGGGGGTATAATAGCGTCCATGCTTACCAGATAAATGGTATTAGTTCGTATCTTACCTTTGCTTCATCCTTCCGCTTCATCTTCGAGCGTTCGTGCTCTCCTATAAGTCAACGAAAAAGTCATCCGCCCGAGCCCCCTCTGGCCTCATCTCTCCCTGGCAGTCACAACCGGAGGCCCGGCTCTCCAGTAAATTAGGGCAAAACCCCACTATACCCCTAACTTTTACAGAAGTAGCAAATTATGGCAAGTAGTCATATGCTATCATGCGTCATCTTAACGACTTTGCAACTTGAACATTAAAGGGGGAAAAAAAATGTCTTTTAACGAGCTGATAGTCAATGGCGGTTTTGAGACGGGAACTTTATTTCCATGGACTTCATTCGGTGCGACAATAACTGCTCAATATAGCCATTCCGGCTTTTTCTCTGCAGTATTAGAAGGCGGAATAGTGGAGGCATTTATTGCGCAGATAGTTCCGGTAGTCCCGGGGGAAAGGTATGAATTCTTGGTGTCACTGGCCAAAATCGGTCCGATGACGAGTCCGCAGACAGCGATTATTATCGCGTATTATGATCCGGCTTTCAATTTTCTGGGACTGGGGCTCGATATCACCATTCCGATTACTCGTCTTCCTGACGTTACTGAAAACGCTTGGCTGGAGGTTTATGAAACTGCCCAGGTAGTACCTGCTGGAGCGACTCAGGCTTTTGTTTTAATCTCTAAGCTATCCCAGGGATGCACCACTGATATAGTTGTCGATGATGTATCTTTATTAACAGTAGAAGGTGGTTCGGGAGCCACTGGTGCCACTGGCGCTACCGGTGCTACTGGTGCAACTGGCACAACTGGAGCCACCGGCGCAACTGGCGCTACTGGCGATACCGGCGCTACTGGTGTTACTGGAGCCACTGGCGATACTGGGGCAACTGGCGATACCGGCGCTACTGGCGCTACCGGCGCTACTGGCGCTACCGGCGCTACTGGGACAACTGGAGTTACTGGTGCAACTGGCGATACCGGGACTACTGGTACGACTGGTGCAACCGGCGATACCGGGGCTACTGGCGCGACTGGCGCTACCGGCGCTACTGGTGCAACCGGCGATACCGGGGCTACTGGAGTTACTGGGGCAACTGGCGCGACAGTGCAGCTCAGAGGGATTCAGGCCCAGCTGCAGGATGATCCTGGGGGAACGATAGCTGACAGCGCCAATGTCATTTTTGATACGGTTCTCAATAACCAAAGCCCGGGTATTAGCTATAATCCCGCAACCGGGGAATTTACCATTACTGCGGTCGGAAACTACTATGTAACCTGGTGGGTTGCAACAGACGGAGCAAGCGCGGCGACGACAGTGTCATTTGAAGTCCAGCTTAACGGCGCCGCCGGAGTCGTAGGTTCTTCGCCGATCGTATCGGGGCAGTTAAATGGCAGCGCGTTGTTAACGGTTGGAGCTACACCGGCGATTGTAACGCTTGTCAATACGACCGGCGATACGGTATTTATTGCTTATACCAACATTCAGGCGAATATCGTTATTACCGAGGTATCCCTGTAAAACGAAATAACCTATAGGAGGTTAATTATGAGCAATATAGCATTGCAAATTGAGCGTTTGGCTGCCGGAACGGTAGCAGCCGGGAGCAACGTGATCTTTGACGCAGCCGTATACTCGAACGGAAATATAAGCTATAACCCCGCAACCGGCGTAATCATCTTTAATGAAGCGGGAAGATATGTCCTGAACTGGTGGGTGGCGACACAGGCATCCCAGTCCACGAGTGGAGCCGTGTTCGCATTTTTTTCCTCTCAGGGAGATTTTTTGGAGGGAAATTCACCGATCAAGACCGGAGAGGTTGTAGGTATCGGGATTATTGAGGTAGTTGAAGCGCCGGTCGCGGCTTCACTTATAAATGCCACTGCGGAAACATTTTATTATTCAGTACAGGTTCCGGTAAAAGCGACGCTCGTTATTGTTGAAGACGATATAGTAGCCACCGGAGCTACTGGGGCTACCGGCGCTACTGGGACCACTGGAGCTACTGGAGCCACCGGCGCGACCGGCGATACCGGCGCTACTGGGGCTACCGGGGCTACCGGCGATACCGGGGCCACTGGCGCTACCGGGGCTACCGGCGCTACTGGTGATACCGGGGCCACCGGCGACACCGGTGCAACTGGAGCCACTGGAGCCACCGGAGCCACCGGCGATACTGGTGCTACTGGTGCGACCGGCGACACTGGCGCTACCGGCGCTACTGGCGCTACTGGCGCGACCGGCGACACTGGCGCGACCGGCGATACTGGAGCCACTGGCGATACTGGAGCCACTGGCGATACTGGCGCTACTGGCGCGACCGGCGACACTGGTGCTACCGGCGCTACTGGCGCGACCGGCGACACTGGCGCTACCGGCGCTACTGGCGCTACCGGCGCTACTGGCGCGACCGGCGATACTGGGGCTACTGGTGTCACGGGTGGGGGGGCTATTATTCCATTCTCATCCGGAACCCCCATCGCGGTTACCGTCTTGGCCGGAGGATTAGTAGGCCTGCCCGGCCTGATAGGGTTCGGCAACTCCACCCAGGCGCTTACAGTCCTCGGCCTCACAATTGATGTCAGCGGTCTGAACAACTACTCGTTTTCCATGCCGCGTGATGGTGTCATCACATCGCTGGCTGCATATCTGAGCGCGACGGCCGCCTTGGTCCTGCTGGCTCCTCTGACCTACACGGTACAGCTATACAGCTCGACGGCCCCGGACGATATCTTCTCCCCGGTTCCCGGCGCCCTGGTCAACATCGTAATTCCAGCCTCGATCAGCATCGGGGATACCTTCAGCGGCATTACAACCGGTCTGAATATCCTGGTGACCGAGCAGACTCGGCTGCTGCTGGTAGCCAGCGCCACCGGCGGCGGGCTTTTAGCGGGAGGATCGGTTACTGGATACCTCAGCGCGGGACTTGGTATCGCGTAACCGCCCGGGTAAAATACCTTCCACGTTTACAGGGTGTCTGTTTTCAGACACCCTGTAGTTGTCGGCAGCCTTATCTTATACTAAAAGACGCAGAACATAGAAGTGCTGTGGATAATGCTGTTTGATCAGCCTGGTCCTGCAAGGGGAACGTCAGTTTTCGAAGATCTGCCACCGGTGTTTTTTCAGATCCACGCAATCGCTGTTTTTAAAGACAACCCCTTCTCTTAACAATAAATCTTTCTGTTCCGCCCAATGGGGGACGAGCCTTCCCTTGCTATTAACCACCCGGTGGCAGGGCAGGCCTGCATTATCGGGAGCATAGTGCATCGCCTGCCCGACCCTCCGCGAGCATTGTGGCCTGCCCAGTATAAAGGCAATCTGACCATAGGTCGCAACCCTGCCTCGGGGGATTTCTTTTACAATCTGATAAACCCGGGCAAAGAATTCGTCTCTTTTCATGCAAGCAAAATCTCCAGACTATGGATTTTTCAGCCGGCTAAGCTGTATCAGCTTACAACCAACTAAAAGAAGCCAGATTAAGGTAAGGACAGATGTGTAGTTCATTCTATTGCTTCCTTTGTCTGATCAGCCCATCCAGAAATAACATGTTTACCTCATGTGCCAATTTGGGATTATGTTCAAATGTATCACGAATTCCCTTATTATGAACTAAATAAGCTTGAAACATATCGATGCAGATCTCTATCGCAGTGTCGGACACATCTGGTGAGAAGACCCCGGACTGTTTGCCTTCGTGTATAAATTCCATTACAAGCCGTTTGTTGGCGGTGTTGAAATCATCAAGGTATCGCCTGAGTTCCTGGTCGCTTTCAATGGCATCAAAAAAGAATTGTAGGCTATATTTATTGTAATACCAGGTTCTTATTTGAATAAATTCCCCGATTTTATCAATAAAATTCCCCTCTTTTTTTATAAGCTCCTGTGCTTTTTCAATGCTCTCATCCATTATGTCTTTTATAAGGATTCGCCGGAGGTTGTCCTTGCTCTCAAAAAAATTGTAGATAGAAACCTTGGAAACATGTGCTTTTTCCGCAATTTCGGTTACTGTTACCCTATCAAATCCATATTGATTAAATAGATCCAGAGCCGTCCGCAAGATGGCTTTTTTCTTTTCGGTTCTTCTTTTTTCAAATCCATCCAAATAAAATCACCTCGCACAATATGAACTATATAAACTTGTTTTGTAAATAATATAACGGGTAATGATTGACCAGTCAAGCATATAGTGATAATATATGAACTATAAAGGAAAATAAAGTTCATATTTTTTGAAAGGAGTATAGGTATGGCTGACATTGTTTTTGATAACGTGAGCAAGGATTACCAAATGGGAGAAATCACTATCCATGCGGCAAAACAGGTGTCGTTTCAGGTCCGAAACGGTGAGTTCTGCATTATTCTCGGACCCTCCGGCGCAGGCAAGACCACGGTGCTCAACCTTCTGGGCGGTATGGAGAACGTCACGGCCGGAAAAATTCTTTTTGACGGCAAGGATATCACGGTCATGAACGATTTGGAATTGACCGACTACCGGCGATACAAAATCGGCTTTGTTTTTCAATTTTATAATCTGATCCCTAATCTGACTGCGGCGGAAAACGTGGAGTTGGCCAAGCAGGTTTGCAGATCACCACTGGAGCCGGAAGAGGCCCTGCGCATTGTCGGCTTAAAGGACCGAATGCATAATTTCCCGGCGCAGCTTTCCGGCGGTGAACAGCAGCGTGTCGCCATTGCAAGGGCGATCTGCAAAAACCCGGATCTGCTGCTCTGTGACGAGCCCACCGGTGCCCTGGACACCGAAACGGGTAAAACCGTTCTCGGGGTTTTGTCCGATATCAGCCGCAAGATGGGAAAAACGGTGGTTATCATCACCCATAATTCTCTTGTCGCACCCATTGCCGACCGGCTGATCGAAATGAAAAACGGCATGGTAGTCAATGAGCGCGTACAGGATTCTCCTGCGGACTTGGAGGGAATCAAATGGTAACGATGCTGCAAAAAAAGATTTTCCGGGATATTGGAGAAAACCGCTGGGCGTTTTTGGCTATCGTGTGTATCTGTTCACTGGGGATTGCCCTGTTCAGCGGCATCAACCTGTATGTGAGCACGGTTGAAAACGTAGTGGCCGATTATTACGAACATGCAAATCTCGCTGATTACTGGATTTATAAAGCGGAAATTTCAAATTCCGACTTGAATAACATACGGTCTTTGACTGATGTTCAAGAAGCTCAGCGCCGGAAAGCAACTGACATTTCACTGCCCGGAGCATCGGGCGCGGTGCTGCATCTACATGCCGTTGATGAAGCGGCTAAAATCAATGTGCCGGAGCTTTTGGACGGCAGTAAACTGGACGGAAGCGAGACCAACGCTATTCTGCTTGACAGCCGCTTTGCCCAGGCCCACGGACTGTCTGTCGGTGATATGGTTACAGCAGGAGAAGGTGAAAGGCAGACGCAATGGCTGATCAAGGGGATTGTCCGTGATGTGGAATACGTTTATTACGCGCCGGAAGGTTTAACCGTTCCTGACTACCACAAGTATGGATTTGCCTACACAAACGCTTCCTCGTTACCGGACGTTTCATTTAATGAAATCATCCTGACCGTTCAAGATGGATTAGATCTTTCACAGGAAGAAATTTCGAACAAAGTGCGTGAAACGCTTAAAGGCGCCAATATCCTCAGCCGCCATCATCAGACAAGCTTCCGAAAGGTTGCGGACGCTATGACCGGGGTAAAACAAATTGGGCTGTTGTTTTCCATCGCCTTTTTTCTGACGGCGGCCCTCGTGACATGGATTACTGTATCCCGCATGATGGAGAACCAGCGCCAGCATTTGGGAACGTTGCGTTCTTTAGGCTACTCAAAAAAGAAAATCACAGTACGGTACTCGCTTTTTGGGGTTTTAATCACCATTCCAAGTATGATTTTAGGATGGGTCATTGCCAGATACCTGATTGCGCAGTTCCTGTACGGTATCGGGATTACCTATTACACAATAGACGCGACCGGCGTCACGCCCTTTACGCCGCACTTCTTCGTATCGGCGCTGTGCGTGGCGGCGGTAACCTGTGGCGGTGCGGTGCTCTCCTGCCGTAAATCACTGAAATTGACACCGGCTGCGCTGATGCGGCCAAAGCCGCCGGCACATGGGCACCGGATTCTGCTGGAACGAATCGCACCATTTTGGCGAAGCTTAAGTTTCAGCGGGAAAATCGTGACAAGAAACCTGTTCCGCAACAAGGCGCGGATGCTCATGGGGCTTATCGGCATTATCGGCTCCACTTCCCTGATTCTGTGCGGCTTCGGGTTGATGAACTCTATTAACGCGATGCTCGACAAGGCGTTTGATGAAACGGTGCAGTATAACGTGGAGATCAAACTCCGAACCCCTTCGACTAGCGAGCAGCTTTCCGATATTTATGATACGCTGAACAGTGCACAGAATATCGACGCAACCATGGCGTTCAGCGTTTATCTTTATGGTGAAGGCGGCAGTGTGCAAAGCCCCTATCTCGTCGTGATGGACGAAGGACAGAAAAGCTTTAACTTCAAGGACACAAACGGCAACACGGTTCATTTGCCGGAGAACGGGGCGCTGATCACTCCAAGGATGGCAGACGCTCTTGGTGCGAGTGTCGGCGATACGCTCACAGCGGAACGACTTGATGGAACCGTCATATCGCTGGAGGTCGCGAATATAGTGGATTTTCCGGTCGGAAACGAGGTTTATATAGGCAGAACAGCATTTTCAAAGGTGTCAGACCTCCGGTTCCTTGTAAGGACGCTGCTGATAAACGGGCAGGGGCTTGACCTGAACAAGCTGAAAAGCGATCCGAGAATTTCACTGGTTGAAACAAGGGAAGAAATGCGCAGCAATATGCTTATCGTTCTGGAAGCTCTGCAAAGTTTTCAGGTTATATTGATTTTGTTCTCCGGCCTGCTTGCCTTTGCTGTTATGATGGTGCTGGGGCACATGAACTACTATGAGCGAATCCGCGAGCTGGCGACCCTGAAAGTATTGGGGTTTCATAGAAATGAAATGAAAAGGCTGGTGCTGCGTGAAAACATCTGGATTACCCTATTCGGCCTGCCTTTTGGTTACATCCTTGGCTCTTTGCTGCTTCGCGCCATACTCGATCAAGCGACAACGCCGGATTTGGAAATCTTGCCGCTGATTACTGGTTTAAGCATCGTCCTTGGTTTTGCTTTTATGCTTGCGTTTACAATGCTTGTTAATAATGCCATGGGGCGAAAGTTTAAAAGCATAGATATGGTGGCATCACTAAAAAGTGTGGAGTGAACGGTTCCCGCAAACGAATACCGAGATTCCATACCTCTCTACTGCTTCGAGTCAGTCGGCTCGAAGCAGTAGAGCTTTAAATCAGGGTTTTTCAGTACCGCTTGGAGCGGTGCCCGTAACAGTAACTTTAACCTTTCCGGAATTCCCTCTGAAAGAAATAGTCTCGGATACAGTCCCGCTTTGTACAGTCTTTTCCTTGCCGGTATCATCGGCCGCCTTTTACTGCCTATTGTAATAGGTACGATCACAGTACAGATAGGTGAAAGGGGCTTGATCGTCATCTTTTAATCTAAAACTGGCCGTAACGGTTTGTTCGACGTCAAAAACGCCCGCGTAGTCGTCTTTTAACAAAATCTCAAGCGCCAGCCGGTCAATATCGCCGCTGTTAAAGTCTTCGGCGGATTTCCGATTGCCTGCATCTAGTATTGCCTTCATATTCGGAGATGCTAAATCATAGGGATCCAAAAAATCGCTTTCATAAAGCGATATTCCGTCAAAGGTCGCGGTAAATACGTCACCTTCCCGTTCAAGGCTCGTGAGTCTGTAAAGCACAGCCCCGTGGTCATCCCATCCGATCGGGATATACCCTTTATCGGTATATTTAAAAAAAGACGATTTGTGGTGCTGATAGGTTATATCGCCGAAATATCTTGCGGTCGCTTCCTCGAAGGCTTCTTTGGTCATAAGGTATTCGCCCGCGTCCAGCTTTAAGCCGCAATGATAAAAGACAAAATGGGTCAACTCATCCCAATCGGGGCTGTTTTCTTCTTCAAACGAAGGCAGGGTCCTTAATTCCTTATTGTGCTCCCGGTAATATCTGAAAAACGCTTCAACCGTCTCTTCGGACACAGTAAGCCTGTCTTCGGAAAGGAGCCGCGCCCATTTCCGGTTTGGCGTGTCCGGCGGCGTTTCGGCGGTCTGCGTTTGATCCTCATTCGGCAGCACCGTTTCTGTCTCCGGCGTCGGCGGCTTTACCGCTGGCGGTTGAGTACAGGAAACCAATATCAACATAAGCGTCAGCATGGCCGACAAGATGAAACAGTAACGCATCCGACTCCTCCTATTTGTTCTCATTCTTTTGAAAGCAACACTCACGTGTCTTTAACGGTACGCCTTGATTAAATTTCTGCCGCTGCTTTTTGCCTGGTACAATGCAACGTCTGCCTTGTTTAAAACAGTATCGCAGCTTTCACATTCACTGCAATCGTAAATTCCCCCGCTAATGGTAACGTGCAGTTGCGCATAATCCCATTTTAAGCCTTCAATGTATTTCCGTATATTTTCAGCTCGATTAAATGCGACTTCAAGTTTGGTATCCGGCATAAGAATTAAAAACTCCTCTCCACCTATTCTGCCGATAAAATCAGTGCTGCGAAAGTGCTCTCTAATTGATGCGCTGATTTTAGCTAGAACCAAATCTCCTACTTTATGTCCATATGTATCGTTTATTTTTTTGAAGTGATCGATATCCATCATGACGATGGAAATTCCTTTTGGTTGACTGCCTCTTTCTATGAGGCCTGACAGCAGCTCAATAATATATCTCCGGTTATGTAACCCGGTTAAATCATCGGTTATTGAGGCTTGATATAAGACATCATTTGATTTTTTAAGTTTTTTCCTGAGCAAAACTTAGTTTGTCAATAGTGCGGTGATACTCCCTCATGATTTTAATGATCATGATGAACATGACAAAGCTAATTATCACCATAGCGACCGCTTTATCAATAAACACCGCCGTTTCTGAATTATATTTAATTATCAGATCCGGATAATTAAATTCAATGATTAACAAGGCGATTAATACAACTATTTGAATGCCCAATACTAATTTATATCTAAGATTGTTCAGCAAAATCGCGGATAAGCCGATATTAAAAAGATAGAAAAATGGAATGGAGCTGGACAGGCCTCCATTGTATATCCATAACAGAGGGATAAAAATTAAAGTAAGCAGTAATAACGCACCATATGCCGGTAAAATATACTTTTTCTTAAAGTAAGCTA
The DNA here is from genome assembly GCA_013178275.1 of Bacillota bacterium. Lineage (GTDB taxonomy): Bacteria > Bacillota > Ch66 > Ch66 > Ch109 > Ch109. The sequence goes on from JABLWZ010000009.1 coordinate 46,200, forward strand.
AATAAAAAAAATAAAGTGTCAGTAATCCCATAAACAAAGTAGCTAATATTGGGACAATTCCCGCATCTAAAAGATAATTACCCACTGTAGCAGTAAAACAAAATAGCATTCCTACCAATGAAGTAATAATCAGTATTCTTGATTCTAAAGATAATTCTGATACGGTTCGTTTTATATTGTTATATTTTTCAAGCAGAGCCTCATACCTCATTTCAGCACCCTTTGACTAGCCTTTATAGCTTCCCACATTTTATAGGTTCTACCTCATGTATCTTTTCAACTCATCGTAGAAATTTTCTCTGGTTCCAGCAAGGATTACAACCACTAACTTATCATCTTCTTCATAGATTCGATAGGCAATTTCGTAATTGGTCTTGTTGTAATAAACATCATAGCCGTAGACCCCAGCCAGATCCCCGGTTTTCAGCTCTCCGACGTACGGATCGCCGCTGATCTCGTTTAGAGCACTTCGGTATGCTGCTTTTAGCCTCTTTTCCCTGATTTTTATAAAATACTTCTCGGCTGCTTTTGTATAACGGATTTCATACATCTACCGATCCTCCGCGCCAAACATCTCATCAAGCGATAATTTCCCTTCGCCACTTTTTGCCAGGGCATCGGCTTCCGCGATGAGCTTCTTTATGGCCGGGCGTACTTTTTTACTCTGCTCCTTGAATCTTTCCAGCAGTTCCTGGCCCGAAAATCCCTGAGAGATTAAATCGGCCAGTATTTGCTCAGAGAATTCTCCGCTGTTGGTATCCCGAACCGGTCTCAGAAGGATACCGCCATTCTGCAAAATGCATTCAGCCTCGTTATTAAAACCGAGCGCCTCAAAGTATTTTTGGGGAATCGTCACCTGGCGTTTTACCGAAACACTGATGATTTTTCTTTCCATCTTCGATTCACTCCTAACAATTGCTTGTTCCATATGGCTCCTGTTTGTATTATATGCCTCTAATTCAAATTTATGCATATTTCTTGGTTTCTTTGTTTTCATATTAATAAGAATTTTGCTCCATGTCAATAAACCTTACATGTAATTACTTTTTTCAGTCTTAAAAAGCGACCCTGATTGGGCCGCCCTCCTAGCTTTCATCTTTAATTTAGCTCCCCATGAGGAAGACAACAGCTTCCCCATTATAGGATTTCTACATACCCTTCTGTTCCGTGCACGCGAATTCGCTGCCCATCTTTTATCAGTCTGGTGGCACTTTCTACTCCGACAACTGCTGGTAAGCCGTATTCACGTGCGATAACTGCTCCGTGGGTCATCAGTCCACCAACTTCGGTGACCAGGCCTTTTATGGATACAAACAATGGTGTCCAGCTAGGGTCAGTAAAGGAGGTGACCAATATGTCTCCATCTTCCAGATCAGCCTCTTCCAGGTTTAAGATGACACGTGCTCGTCCTTCTATCACTCCGGAAGAAACCGGCAGGCCTACAATAGCTTCGGCTGGGAGATTTTCTCGTTTGTACTCACCGGCGATGATTTCACCGTCAGACGTGATAACACGTGGGGGAGTTAGTTTTTCATAGAATTTGTACTCGTCTTTTCGTTTGCTGACGATCTGGTAATCCAGTTGGTTTGTGCGCACGGCTTCGCGAAGTTCTTTAAAAGTGAGATAGTATATATCTTCTTTTTCATGAATAACGTTGGCCTGAACGAGTTGTTCGGCTTCTTTCAGTAAAGCCTGCTTATAAACGAAGTAGCGATTAATCATGCCGTACTTGGGATACTCACGATAACCGATGAAGTTCCGGACCAGGCTGATCATTCGTCCCGTCTCTTCGGCTTTTCCTTCACCACCCGGCAATTGCTTCAGTCGATCCAACAGCTCCTGTTCTTTTTTCAAAGCCTCCTGTCGCCCTTGCTCGAATCTCCGGTTGCCGGCATTGGGCTCGAAGTTCTTGATGTTACTGAGAATCAAGGGGATCAGCGTAGTCGGTTTTTCGCTCCATCGGGTTTTGGTAATGTCGATTTCTCCAGCACACCGCATTCCGTATTTGTCGAGAAAGGCACGGATAGCTTCTTGGGCCTCCTTTCCCCCTTCAAGACTAACCATTTCATTCAAAAAGCCATCATCTTTGACATGCTGTAAGTATTCAACTACTTCCGGATAAGGACGAATCACGTCTGCGACGTCCAACAGCGCCAGACCCATTTCCGAAGTGATATTGTTTGGTACAGATTGAGAAATCCTGTCCGCTGCGTTTTTTTCGCCTAACCACTGGTTCATTTTTTCATTGATCCATGATGAAGCATCCATAGCAGCCATAAACACGCCTGAACTTTTCGGGTCAAATAAGAGCTTCTTTAATTCCTGAATATCTTCCGGGATAAAATCAAATAAACCCGGTCCTGATTTCGCTTGGATGCTTTGTTTTAACTCTGCTATCGATGTCTGGCTGCTCTTAATCAAATCAGAAACGATTGTCGGATCGTTTTCGATTTGGGTACGAAAACCCGCAGTCGAAATAACTTTATTGCTTTTACCGGGACTCGGTTCTTTTTTATCATCTGGTGACGATTTTATGAATTCTCCTCGCTCTATGATGGTCATGAGCGAGTCTTTTATGAGCGGATCGTGTTGTCCCATGGTATCTAATAATATTTCTCTGCTGTCAGGTGAAGCCAGCATATGCGTAACATCAACAAACAACCTTCCACCAGCCTTACGCATGGGTGCAGGAGTCGTTAACAGGAAAAAAGAGATTCCCAATGGTTTCATGGGGTCGGTCATCATCTGTTGATGACCGACAGATACATAGACGTGATTTTCTTGATCATCTGCTTCCGGGATGGGGTATAAAGCAGTGATCGGCCGACTCTGGACAATGTAAAATGTATCATCAGCCATACACCATTCGATGTCCTGGGGGCAGCCGAAATGTTCTTCGATCTTTCTGCCCAGGCGCTCAAGCCGCAAAATCTGCTCATCCGTCAGCGCCGGCCGGTTCTGCCGCTCTGGCTCAATCTCCTGTTCTTTCGTACCGCCATCTTTTAAGGCATAAACAGCCAGCTTCTTGGTGGATACCTTCTTATCGATAACCTTGCCGTTACGCACTTTATAGATATCAGCATTCACCAGGCCGGAGACCAAGGCCTCGCCGAGTCCGAAACTGGCCTCGATGGACAGCACCTTTCGGTTGGAAGTGACGGGATCGGCGGTAAACAGAATCCCGGCCGCCTGCGGGAAGACCATCTTCTGAACAACCACAGCCAAGTTGACTTTACGGTGGTCGAAGCCGTTTTGCAGGCGGTAGGTCACTGCCCGCTCGGTAAACAGCGATGCCCAGCACTTGCTGATATGCTTTAGGATTGCCTCCTTACCGATAATGTTCAAATACGTGTCCTGCTGGCCGGCAAAGGATGCCGTCGGTAAATCCTCTGCAGTTGCGCTGGATCGTACTGCATAGGCCTTTTTTTCACCAAGCCCGGAGAGTTGGCGGGTGATCTCTTCACTAATGTCTTCAGGGATGGCTGTCCCTTCGATAACCCTGCGAATCTCACCGCTAAGTTCACCGATTTTATCCCGCTCTTCCACCTTTAGAAGCGATAACTGATCGAGCAATTCGTTAATCGACGACGTTGCCCCAATGATTCTTTTAAAGGCTTCAGTAGAAATACAAAAGCCGTCCGGCACGCGTATTCCTTCAATCTTTGAAAGTTCCCCCAGGTTCGCGCCTTTACCCCCGACAGCCATGAATTTTTTTTTGTCAATATCCTGAAAACCTAGCACAAAGGTACTCGTACGTTTCCCTCCCTTGGCGATTTCTTCTTTGATAATTTTGATGACATCCTTTCCATAATTATCCTCTCCAACAAATCGCATTAACATACTATTGCATTATAGCAGTAGCAAATCGGAACCAATAGTCTGCATCTAGAATTTTTTATATGTTATAATTAAAGTGGAGAGGGTCCAAACATGTAAGGGAGGGTAGAAAACCCCTCCTTTAATTCAACCAGGATCATTGACGAGATGGTGAACAATTTACAGCAGGATGCGGCGAATGCGGTAAAGACAATAGAAGAGGTAGATAAAACATTAAAGGAACAGGTCGAAAATGTGAATCTCACCGAAAGTAAGTATCAGGAAATTGCTGAAGCTATCAATAAATCAAGAAAAGCAGTGGCAACAATAAGCGAAGCCGGGAAGCAAATGAATCAAAACAAAAATGAAATATTGGGCAGCATTCAGACCCTTGCTGCTATGGCGCAAGAAAACGCAGCAGGAACTGAGCAGACTTCTTCCGCGTCCATACAGGAGCAGACAGCTTCTATTGAGGAAATTGCCAATGCAAGCTCCAGTTTATCACAGCAATCTCAACAGCTTCAGGGGCTTATTGGGAGATTCAAGCTTTAATAGATGAGGCTGTATTATCAACCGGGGTAAATGGCAATAATCCGGATCATTTTTTCACGCTGTCCGCCATTTCTCTGAGTTGCGCCGCAGTAAATAAAAACTGCCGGTCGCAAAATTGGCAGGTGATCTCAAAATGGTCTTGTTCGCCGGCAAGTTTCAGAAGTTCCTCCCGGCCCATGCTGACCAGCGCACCCGTGACGCGCTCAGCGGAGCAGTAGCAGCGGTATTCAACCGGGGTTTCCGACAGTATTTTCGGGGAGAAGCCTTCAAGCACACGCAAAAGGATTTCAGAGGGGGACATGCCCGAGTCCAGCATTTTTGTCACCGCGCCCGCGCTGCGCACCGATTCCTCCAAACGCTCGGCGGCGCTTTTATCAGCGCCTGGAAGCATCTGTATGATGTAGCCTCCGGCGGCACGGACGGACTGATCGGTATCCACAAGCACTCCCAGCGCGCAGGCAGATGGGATTTGCTCGCTTTCTGCAAAATATGCGGTCATATCCTCGGCGATTTCACCGCTGACCAGGTTGACCATACCGATATAAGGTTCCTTTAGCCCCAAGTCGCGGATTACCACCATCTGCCCGATACCCACGCCGCGGCCGACATCGAGCTTGCCATCCGCGCTCAACGGGAGATCTACAGCCGGGTTATGCAGGTAACCGCGTACATTACCTTGGCCGTCGGACACTGCAACAACAGATCCCAGGGGTCCGTTACCCCGTATCTGGACTGTGACTGAACCCTGCGGTTCTTTAAGCTGCGAACCCATCATAGAGGCCGCAGCTAGCGTCCTCCCAAGCGCTGCGGTCGCGAGCGGCAGACAGCCGTGTATCTGACGCGCCCGTTCTGTTAAATGACGGGAAGTTATAGCATCGGCGCGTATAAATCCGTCGGTCGTCACGGCGCGTGCAATATGGTCTTTCATTGTCTCACCTCAAAAAATTATCTTTACTATTATTTGCTGAGCCCGTGCTAAATCATCCTTACCACTATCTTTACATGAACTAAGGATACAAAAAAATGCCGCTCGAAGCTAGTACCCCCTTTGGCGTCCCTTTGACGTTTTTGCTTTTATGACAATTTATTTAAGCAAATCTGTCAAGTTGAAAAGTACTTCATTAAAAAATGAGACATAACTACCATTTAAATAAACCTTAATATATTTCACCAACCGCCTTCAACTGTTCGATAGCCTTCTGGATTTCTGCCTGAACCTTTTTATACTCTATTTCCTTCCAGGCACGAAGCAATGGTATAAACCTCGCATTTCCGGTGTCCTTTATCTTCTCAAGCAGAAGAAGTATCATCCCCCGATTCCTATCTTTCAGTTCCTGAACAAAACTGTAATCCTTGCCTTCCAATAGCGACCTAAGCTTCTGAAGCAGTTCTTCCGCATATGTCTCCCTCTCAATACACCAGCCCTTTTCGGTAAAAACCAGCACGGGGAGCCTTCCGCTGTACTCTATTTCTAGGTAATCCCGCAGAATCATCCAATCTATCCGGTTTATTATTTCTTCGATTTTAAGTTCCTTGTAATATCCATGGGAAGGACATTTATCAAGCCCATGTTCCAGCAATTTTTTATCCTTTGAGCCTTTAAGTATTTTCGCGAGCATGCTGCGCCCACCGGTGGCTATCAACTCATCCGCCGCCCTTAAAACAGCTTTGATTTCAACGTCTGTAAGTCTCTTGATCCCACCGCTTTCGAGTCTAAACTCAACTCGCCGTTTCTTTGCCATCGGTCTCGATCCTTCAAATAACAAGTTCTTAGAATGTAACTTCCTAACAGATATTTTTTCGATAAAGTATATAAATACTCTGGTATCCCCTTGGTGTGTCATGATACTGTTAATGATTTCAGCTTACCTGCTTTTCCGCGTTAGCTTGATCAGCGAAAACGTGTAGAAAATCACCGTAGTGACTATTAAAACCACCACACTGCCCCACCATGGAAATTCCCAGCCGCTGTATGTAAATATGACGCCCATCTCCTCTTTGAATCCACTCACCACCGAAGCGGGCGCTCCTTCAAATGCTTCACGCATGGGCGCATCCATCATAATCTGGCGAAACAGTACGCCTGCATGAGACACGGGGAAAATCTTGATAACCAGTTGTATCGCACTCGGGAACATGCCTATTGGTATGTAGGTTCCCGTGAGGAATCCTATCAGCGTACCGATAATCGTACTCGCCGTGCCGAAGGCATTTTGACTTTTTATAAAGGACACCAGCAGGCATACCATCGAACTCGACGATAACACAGCAAGTACCATACAGCCCAAGAGCTTTAGCATCGTCAGCAGGTCAAGCAAACGCCCCCCATATACAAGGATATAAATTTCAGCGAATATAAATGCGAACAGGCTTAAAATAATTCCCACAGTAAATGAACTTATAATATATCCCATTGCCAGGGAGTGTCTGCTCAGCGGAGACGCCGAAAAATCTTTGATCTGCTTTTTTGACTTGTCTTCCACCATGATGCCAAAAGCGCCAAGCGTTGCTGTCATAGATGCAGCTGCGAGGACGCCGGCCATAATCCAACTGTCCATAAGAAACCGCGCGCCTTTTATCCCACTCATATCTGAAATAACAATCTCACCTAAAAACAGCACGTACAGCCCGATTATAATAATTACGCCAAGTAATGAGAAAAACACATTTGCCTTATCCCTGAAGAAAATCTTAAGATTGCGTACAACCAGTCCGTTCATTCGCGTATCTCCTTTCCGGTGATTGCGATGAACGCGTCATCCATCGTACCACTCAATACCTCGATATGTGTGAGATATTCTCTGCATTTATTCAGAATTTCCACAGAGTCAACCGTGCTTTTGAGCTTAACGGTGAAGTTTCTATCTGAAAGGCTGTATTCTTCACCCAACTCATCAAGAACCTTTCGCAGCGCATCTGTGTCCGATGCAGTCATTTTCAGGGTATCGGAACTATAGCGATGCCGAAGCTCATCAGGAGTTCCTTTCGCCGCAATCTGCCCGTCATCGATAATGACAACATAATCCGCCTGCGCCGCCTCCTCCATGTAGTGCGTAGTCATAAACACCGTCGTATCATTCTCTGCCTGAAGCATTCGGATGGTCTGCCATATATTCCTTCGCGTCTGCGGGTCAAGACCGGTGGTCGGCTCGTCGAGAAATAAAATCTTCGGCGCATGCACAAGCGCGCGAGCGATATCTGCCCTGCGCCGCTGTCCTCCGGACAGTGTGCCGTACCGGCGATTAATAAAGTCCGTTACCCCTGCGGCACTTGCAGCCTTTTCAACCTTTCCCTTCAGTAGTTTTTGGGGTATGCCATAAAAGCTGCCGCGAATGAAAAGGTTCTCTCGCACAGTGAGCAAAGCGTCCAGAAGGCTATCTTGAAACACGACGCCAATTAAGTCGCGGATTTTAGAGTCATCCTCTCCCAAAACCCTGCCGTCGATCGCAACGCTCCCACCGTCAGCTTTAAGTAACGTACATAAAATATCAATCGTAGTGGATTTTCCTGCTCCGTTAGGCCCTAAAAATGCAAATAATTTGCCCTGCTCAACATAAAAATCAATGCCCCTGACTGCTTTTACTTCGCCGTAAGATTTCGTAAGACCTGACACCTCAATAATTTTATTCATTTCAACACTTCCAATTCTTTGTACAAGGCTTTATGACCTCTCAAGCAGGGAGCAGCATTCCGTATGGCTTGGGGCGACGATTCGGATAATTTTTATAGCTTTAGCTATTTTAACGTGACCTGTACCTCTTTTCCAAGAGATCGGGCAATTTTAGCCAGAAAGTCAAGGGATGGATTATACGTTCCGCTTTCCAGACGGCTGATATTGGATTTTTGAGTCCCGACCCGGAGCGCCAATTCTTCTTGGGTAATGTTTTGACTGGTTCTTGCCTCAATAATTTGAGAAATCACATCATAACGTGGTTTTAGCTTTTCGTACTCCCTTTTAAATTCTTCGTCTTTCATTAAAAGCTCTTTCACTTCGGAAAGCTTCACTCCTGCTTTACTCATCCTCACACCTTCTTTCAAAATCTTAAAGGTTTTCAAGTCCAGGACCCATATTCAAGGCTTATAGGAAACGTAGTTGATTCGGGGTATTTTCAAGCGGGCAACGGCTTGAATTACTTGGGGATGGCAACTCTTCTTGAACCTGGCCAGCGGCGTCACCGGCAGTTAACAGGGGCATGATCTTTTGAAAAGCGGTGGGAATAGCCATTTGAGGAAGCTCGTCAAAATGCCGCCATTGCAGCGAACTGCTTATAGGGCCGGACTGTCTGAGGGAGCAGGATACGACTTCCATGTGCCAGGAACGATGGGTAAACTGGTGTATAAATGTTCCCAGAACCGAGCCGGCTTCGATATCTAAACCGAAATGCGCTTTAGCCTCTTGCACCAGGTCCAGCCCTTCCCGGATCAAAATCATGGGCAGTCCCCATAGGTGTCCCAGGAGGGTTTCCTCCTCCCGATATTCCATGAGAACCTGATTTTCTTTCACAAAGGCCATAACCCAATACCTCATCTGCGGGTTCGCTTTCTTCCGCTCTTTTTTCACCGGCAACTCACTTTGCATCTGATGAGCACAGGCCAGGCACAGGGTATTTACGGGGCAAGCCTCACAGCGCGGATGGCCCGGGATACATACCAAAGCCCCCATTTCCATCAATGCCTGGGTGAAGTCCGCGGCTTGATGATACGGTATCATACCGCCCACCGCCTGGTCCACTTTTCGGTGCAAGGCACTGCTGCCCCGGGCATCCTGCAGGAGTAGCAGCCGGGCTATAAAACGCAAGACATTGCCGTCGATGGCCGGAAGCGCTTTACCGAAAGCAATGCTTAGAATGGCTCCTGCCGTATAGGCCCCAATCCCGGGAAGCGCCTGGATGGCCTGCAAATCCTCCGGGAAGACGCCTCCATAGCGGTCAGCAATAATCCGGGCCGCCTGGTGCGCATTTCTGGCCCGGCTATAATAGCCCAGGCCTTTCCAACTGGTCAGCACTTGTTCCTCGCTGGCCCGGGCCAGCGTATTGATATCCGGAAAAAGCGTGATAAATCGCGGGTAGTATTCTAAGACGGTATCGACCCGGGTCTGCTGCAGCATGATTTCGGAGATCCATATTTTGTAAGGGTCCTTGCTGCGGCGCCAGGGAAGATCCCGGTGATGTTCTCGGTACCAGGTCAGGAGGCCATGCGCCGCCTCTTTAAGGCGCTCCTCCGTCCCGGGGTTTTCTTTTTCTCCCGCATCCCTGCTCATGATTTACTCCCTGCTTGTTTTGAGGTAAGTATGATCTACCTGCGATTATAAGATTAAATATTTTCAAAAAATACTGGTAAGATCCTGTCTTCGTCCCTTAGTCAAAAAGAGCGGCTTGCCGTATTGGGGGTGCTGACCTGGGCGTAAAAGCCATTAAGGTAATAGTCGCAAACAGGAAAGATAATGTAAGCCCCTGCCCCACTGCTGCTGGTGACAAAGGAATGTCGAGAAAATTTTCCATAAATGTTTTTTCAAATACACACAACCGTTGTTTTTAAAAGCAACCTCTTCTCTTAACAATAAACCTTTCTGTTCAGCCCAATGCGGAACCAGCCCTCCCCTACTGTTTACCACCCGGTGGCAGGGCAGGTTTACATCATGGGGAGCATGATACAGGTCCCACACCCAAAGTCAATGGCATTCTTACTTTTAGCATCAACTGAATATTCACGAATGGCATTCGATGATACCTTAGCAATCTGGATTCTTTCAGAAGTGTCATATATATCAGCTATCATTTCAAACTTATCCGTATTCCCCATTATTACCTCTCAAATTATTATGCCCGCTTCAACCGGCAAACCGTTTCGGTAATGCCTTGGGGCACTGTTTTATCAGCTATCTGTCCTAGCTTTTGCTAGTGCATAAAGCTTGTTAATCTTTTTCCAGTTGCGGGTAGTTGCCGGTACGTCCAGTTTCTGAAGATTATTTGCAAGCTTGGAATTTCGTATGCTATGACGAAACAAGAGATACATATCCCGATTTTTGATTCGGTACTCATCGCCTTCACTTCTGAAAGCGTTCAGACGCTCGGTTTTTTCTGGTGAAGGGGCTTGGGTCAACAGGGAGACATATAGGCTTTCTCCCTCCGAATTTGACAATTCTGCTTCCGTTACTTCTTCCTCGGAAAATGGACAATGTCGGATAATCTGTTCCAACTCGGCGGCTGTTCTCAAAACCACAACGACTGAAAATCCGAAAATTGTTTCAATCTCATTTTCAATTTTCTTTCGTAGAATATCTTCTTTTTCACTTGATTCAAATAAGACATTGCCACTTTGGATATAGGTTTCCACCCGACTAAGACCTATTGCCTCAAACATGCGTTTTAAATCTGTCATCTTAATCTTGTTTTTTCCGCCTACATTAATGCCTCGTAACAGCGCGATATAAATAGTCATTCTATTATCATCTCCATATAAGTCTATATTTTAAAAACATATCACCTGTCTCTAGACAAAATTACACAATTTTCCACTTGTGATAATAGTGGAAAAAAGATTTTTCATAGCGACATCATATTGCATACAGTCTAACCAACAAATTGGAAGTTGCAGTTTATCCTTATACCACTAAAGGAAACTTACTGTATAATAGAATGGCTGTGAATATAAAATTCTTCCTGACTTGGCTGGTATTTTTTCTCCAGGCTTTCCAAGCCCTCGTCAAAGCGTTGTGCTTCTTGTTCGTCTATCTCAAATACAGGACTTTGATAGTAAACCCATCTTCTTCCGTCCAAGACATCTGGTTTGAGTTCTTTTACCATCATTGCCGCTGGATATGTCCCGTTCTCAAGACAGACATTGTACTTTTTGCAACTCTTAAAGCCACGGCTTACATAATTATTTGGGTTTCCAAATATTACAATCACATCATAACCAAGTGCGACCGCCTGTTCAAAGGAATACTCCATTAGTTTTTTTCCATACCCCTTTCTCTGATATTCCGGCAAAATGCAAACCGGACCGAAAGTAAGGATGTCTTTTTCTTCCCCGGACTCATCGATTAGTTTTGTTTTCGTATACATGATATTCCCGATGATTTGATTATCAACTTCAATCACCAAATCCAACCCCGGCAGAAAATCTTTATGGGGTCGCATAATATGAACTAAATAGTGTTCAATGCACCCTGGAATATATAAATTCCAAAAAGCTTTCCTTGTGATTTCTTCTACTTTCTTATAATCTGTTTCTTCTTCATTCCTAATCTTAATCATTTTGTTCATTTATAAACCTCCGATAATTTACCTAAGATCAATTATTTTGTGCTTTTTATTATGGCTATCTGCTCGATAAATTCCAGGGGGTATATTACTCCGTCCATGAAAAAACGGTTCTCTCACCCTGTCTGTGATAAGAATGTGATAAAGGATTTATATCAGGATCTCAAGCTCGTCAAGAATACTTCCAAATATATCCATGGCATCCTCAATAGGTTTTGGCGTTGATAGATCGACCCCGGCCTTTTTTAATAAATTTATAGGGTAGTCCGAGCCGCCACTGCTTAGAAAACCGATATACCGCTCCAGAGCAGGTGCGCCTTCTTCTATGATCTGCTTGGACAGGGAAGCCGCGGCGGATATCCCGGTTGCATACTTGTATACATAAAAGTTGGTATAGAAATGGGGTATTCTTGCCCATTCCATATCGATTTCGTCATCGATTATTACTTCCTGACCGAAGTATTTCACATTGAGCTCTCTGTAAATCCTGCACAATTCCTGCGCTGTAAGTGCCCCGCCGGTCTCAATCCGGTTGTGGACAGCTTTTTCAAATTCTGCAAACATGGTTTGTCTGAAGAGTGTGCCGCGGAACTCTTCGAGGTAGTGGTTAAGCAGGTATGCCTTCTCTCTGTTATCACCGGTAATGCCCAGCAGGTACTTTATCAGCAGTGACTCATTGAGGGTGGAGGCGACCTCTGCTACCAAAATCTTGTAATCAGAGTATATATAGGGCTGCGTCATGTTTGTATAATACGAATGCATAGAATGACCCATTTCATGCGCCAGTGTAAAAACATCATTTATGGTGCTTTGATAATTGAGCAGCACATAAGGATGTGTCAGGTGGGTACCCCAGGAGTAAGCGCCGCTGGTCTTGCCCCGGCTTTCGAAGACATCGATCCAGCCTGATCCGAAGGCCCTTTCCAGGTTTTGCAGATACTGCTCTCCCAAGGGCTTAAGACCATTCGTCACCATTTTTACTGCTTCCTCATAGGGTATGTGTTTTTTCGGCATTTCCACCATCGGGACATACAGGTCGTACATGTGGAGCGTATCCAGCTTCAATGCCTTTTTTCTGAGGCGGAGATACCGGTGAAGAAGCGGCAGGTTTTTATTCACGGTGTTGATCAGGTTGTCATAAACATCAATCGCTACGTTATCATCATCGAGTGCGGCAGCCAGACAGCTATCATACCGGCGCGCCGCGGCAAAAAACCGGTCCTTTTTAATGCTGCTGCCAAGTGCGGCTGCTAATGTGTTTTTTACCGCCGAATATGTTCGGTAAAGAGCATGGAAAGCATCTTCCCTGACTCTTCGGTCGCGAGTTTCAAGGAATTTTACGTACCTTCCTTTTGTAAGTTCCACTTCGTGGCCGTCTTCGTCCTTGATGGAAGGGAACTTGATATCGGCATTATTGAACATGGTGAAGATATCAGTCGGAGCATGTGCTACCTCTTCCGCCAGGGCCAGCAGTTCCTCTTCTTTGTCCGACAATATATGCTGCTTCTGCCGTAATATTTCATGTATATACTGCTTGTATATGCCCAGTCCTTCCACCTGCTTCAGATTTTTCGCCAGCTCCCGCTCGTCTATAGCAATAATCTCCGGCACAATAAACGCAGCTGCTGCGGATACCTCTGTACCAAGTGCCATTGCCCGGTCGGTAAGAGCCTGATACTTGGGCTCTGAATTGTTTTCATCCCTTCTCATCCTGGCATAGACAAACAGCTTATTTTTAAGTGAAAGCATGTCATCGCGAAGCTGAAGGCATTGCAGCAGCCTGGCGGGGCTTTGTGAAAGCGTACCCTTAAAGGCTGTAAGCTGTGCGGCCAGATAACGGATTTTCAAAAAATCCTCTTCCCAGTTGTTTTCGCCAGCATATATATCTTCCAGCTTCCATTTGTACTTTGCTCCGATTTCATCCCGGCTGGGAAGCGTTCCCACAGTTTTATTAAACATTCAGCACCCCTTAGCTTCAGTCTCAAGGACTGTTTGATACAGTATTTATTATATCACTTTAGTATTTTTGTATGATAATTACCATATATTTCCCCTGCAGATAAAATCTTTTAATTTTCCCTTAAGGTGATATGTTCTGTGAATCCGGAGCCTGATTTCCACGTCATCCCTTAAACACTTAGATCTCGTAGGGGGTTATTCGACCCCTCGGCCTGTAATACTACGAACGAGAAAAACTCTATAAGAATCTATCAGGACTGTTGTTCACCAAATATCATGCTTAAAAACCGTGCTATTTTACCGGGTTGCCAGGAGATGCCGCCTGAGAAAAAGGGATCGAAGAAGTTAATAAAAAATTAACCAAAAAAGACTTACATGATACGATAGGAAAGGTTGAGTTTCATTAACGAAGGGAGCAGTTCAATGGCGAAGGCAAAATCCAGCGATTACAACGCTGACAAGATACACGTCCTGGAAGGTCTTAAAGCCGTCCGCAAGCGTCCCGGCATGTATATCGGCTCCACCGGCCCGAGTGGTCTGCACCACCTGGTCTACGAAGTGGTGGACAACAGCATCGACGAGGCCATGGCTGGATACTGTGATCAGATCTTGGTCACGATCCACCGCGACAACTCAGTTACCGTCGAAGACAACGGCCGCGGTATCCCGGTGGACAAGCACAAGAAGGGCAAGTCCGCGCTGGAGGTAATCCTGACGGTCCTGCACTCGGGCAGCAAGTTCGGTGGCGGCGGCTACAAGGTTTCCGGCGGTCTCCACGGGGTTGGGGTCTCTGTTGTCAACGCGCTGTCAAGCCAGCTGGATGTATGGGTAAAAAGAGACGGAAAGGTCTATCACCAGCAGTATTCAAAGGGCAAGGCCGTCTCCGCTCTTCAGGAGGTCAGTTTGTCCAGCCGTACGGGAACCACCATAAAGTTTTCGCCAGATCCGGGCATCTTTGAGACGGTCGAGTTCGACAGCGATACGCTGCTGATCAGACTGAGAGAAATGGCCTACTTAAACCGGGGCCTTAAAATCACCTTCAGGGACGAACGCTCTGATCGATCTGAAGTCTTTTTCCAAAAAGGCGGGATCGTAGACTTCGTAAAGGCCCTGAACGAAGGCACCCAGGTCCTCTTTGACAAGCCCATCTACTTCTCGGCCGAAAAGAGCGACGTCCAGGTCGAGATCGCTTTCCAGTACAACGATGCGTTTTCTGAAACCTTTTACTCCTTCGCCAACAACATCCGGACCAGTGAAGGCGGCACCCATGAAGTGGGTTTCAGGAACGCGCATACGCGGGTATTCAACGACTACGCCCGCAAGGCCAGGCTCTTAAAAGCCGACGACCAGAACCTGACCGGCGACGACGTCCGCGAAGGTCTTACCTGCATACTCTCCATCCGGCTCCAGGAGCCGCAGTTCGAAGGGCAGACCAAGGCCAAGCTCGGGAACTCCGAGATCAGAAGCATCGTAGATTCGGTATTCGCCGAAAACCTGGGCGCCTACCTGGAGAAGCACCAGTCCGTCGCCCGCAAACTTATCGAGAAGGCCATCGGCGCCGCGAAAGCCCGGGATGCAGCCAGAAAAGCCCGTGAGCTGGCCAGGAGGAAGACACCTCTCGAACAGGCTTCGCCCCTACCCGGGAAGCTTGCCGACTGCTCATCGAAAGACCCGGCTCTTTGCGAACTGTTTCTGGTAGAAGGCGATTCCGCCGGCGGTTCCGCCAAGCAGGCAAGGTACCGGGCCAACCAGGCCATCCTGCCTTTGCGCGGTAAGATCCTGAACGTCGAGAAGGCCGCCCTGGACAAGATCAAGGCCAACGAAGAATTGAAAGCCATAGTCGCGGCGTTGGGCACCGGGATCGGTAAGGACTTCGACCTGAGCAAAGCCCGCTACCACAAACTGGTCGTCATGACCGATGCCGACGTTGATGGAGCGCATATTAAAACATTACTGCTGACGCTGGTTTTCAGGCACCTCGGCCCGCTGATCGAAGCCGGGTATGTCTATATCGCCCAACCGCCGCTTTACAAGGTGCGGCACGGTAAAAAGACCCACTACTGCCAGAATGACCGGGAACTTGAGAAGGTCCTCAAGAACGCCAAGACCGGTTACAGTATTCAGCGGTTTAAAGGCCTGGGCGAGATGTCTCCCGAGGAGTTGTGGGAGACCACCATGGACCCTGAGACCCGTACGCTGAAAAGGGTAGAACCCAGCTTTTTCGATGACGACGCCTGCAGCACCTGCATGGGCAACGACATAGCCAGACGTCGGGAGTTCATACAGGAATGCTTTGCCCAGACCAAAGATAGGAGCTGATATCTTGAGAGCTGTACTAGAAAAGATCGTCCGGACCACGGTTGCCGATGAAATGAAAAGCGGCTTTGGAGAGTATTCGATGGCGGTCATCAAGGAAAGAGCACTGCCCGACATCCGCGATGGTCTTAAACCGGTCCACCGCCGGATACTTTATGCCATGCATGAGTTGGGCTTGAGTCCTGATAAACCGCACCGCAAGTCGGCCTACCTGGTCGGTGACGTTCTAGGTAAATACCATCCGCACGGCGACACCGCCGTATACGATGCCGCGGTGAGGCTTGCCCAGGATTTCTCGACGCGCTACCCTTTGATCGATGGCCACGGCAACTTCGGCTCGGTCGATGGCGATCCGGCAGCCGCCATGCGCTATACTGAGCTGAGGCTCTCCAAGATCGCCGAAGAGATGCTGGCCGACATAGACAAGGAGACGGTTGAATTCAAGCCGACCTACGACGAGTCCCGGCAGGAGCCGACCGTGCTGCCCGCCAGAATTCCAAATCTGCTCATCAACGGCTCGTCTGGTATCGCGGTTGGAATGGCGACCAATATCCCGCCGCACAACCTGGGCGAAGTCGTGGACGGGCTGACACACCTGATCGACCATCCTGACGCCACTGTCAAAGACCTGATGAAATTTATCAAAGGCCCTGACTTCCCGACCGCCGGACTCATCGTCGGCACCGACGGTATAACAGATGCCTATAATTCTGGCCGTGGCCAGATCAGGATGCGTGCCGTCGCCAACATCGAGGACAACGGTAAAAAGGCCATCGTCATCACCGAGCTGCCCTACCAGGTGAACAAGGCCAAGCTGATCGAGAAGATCGCCGATCTTGCCCGAAACCGGGTGATCGAAGACCTGACCGACCTTCGCGACGAGTCGGACCGCCAGGGAATCCGGATCGTGATCGAACTCAAAAAAGGCGCGCGTCCCGCCCAGATCTTAAAACTCCTGTATAAGCACACCTCGCTGGAAGAAACCTTCGGTGTGATCATGCTGGCGCTGGAAAACGGCGTGGAGCCCAAAACCTATAACCTGAAAGAAATCCTTGAAAGCTATATCGGTCACCGCAAAACGATCGTCCGTAATCGTGTGGTATTCGACCTGCGGCGGGCCGAAAGCAGGCTCCACATATTATCAGGTCTGAAGATGGCCATCGATCAATTAGACGCGATTGTGGCGCTGATCAGGCAGTCGAAGAATCCGGCTCAGGCAAAGATCAACCTGATTGAACGATTCGGTTTCTCTGAGCTTCAGGCCCAGGCCATCCTGGACATGCGGCTGCAGAAGCTCACTAATCTCGAGCGGGAGAACCTGGTTTTGGAAATCGATGAACTGGTGGCTGCCATTGCGAAGTTGAAGGAGCTCCTGGCGAACGAAGGGCTGCTGATGAATCTGATCAAGGACGAGTTGAAAGAAATCAAATCAAAGTACGGCGACAAGCGCCGGACCAGGATAGTCGAGAAAGAAGAAGACATAGACGAAGAGCTTGGGGTACAAGACCTCACCCTTGAAGAGGACATAACCATTTCCTTATCCGCGCAGGGCAGGATCAGGGCGCAGGCCCGGAGCAAAAGCGACAAACTGGGACCGGCATCGAATCCAGGTGATCATCTCTGCGCTATAGTCCCGGCTACCGTTCATCACACGCTGCTCATCGTCACCAACAAGGGCCAGTGTGTCCGGTCGAACGCATTCGAGCTGGATGACCTCCCGGACCTTGCCGCTGATGAAAGGATCGTCAGTATCCTGCCGACCATGGACCTGCCTGATGACCGGTTCATGTTCGTCGCAACCAGGAACGGGACAGTTAAAAAAAGCTCTCTGAGCGAATATGACGGAAGGAAGACTGTCGCTCCGGCGATTACCCTGGATGATGGCGATGAAGTGGTGGGAGCCGGTATTACCGACGGAGCCCAGGAGATCCTGCTGGTGACCGGTGATGGAATGGCGATCAGGTTCCCCGAGTCAAAGGTAAGAGCGATGGGCAAAGCGGCCGGCGGCGTGATCGGCGTCTCTCTCACAGAAGGCGGCAAGGTCATCGCGATGGAGCTGGTTAATCCTGACGCTCACCTGCTGACCGCCACCGAGAAAGGCTTCATGAAAAAGACCCCGCTGGCCGATTTTCCGCTGCAGTCCCGCGGCGGCAAGGGCGTAATCGCCGTAAAGCTCACGCAAAAGAACGGTCCGCTGGTCTCGGCAGCCACTATCATCGACGATGATGAACTGCTGATCTATGCCGCCGATGGCTACTGCGTCAAATTGGGTGCCCGAGACATTGCCGCCCAGGCCCGGGCTTCGATGGGTGTCCGGGTAGACTTAAAAGAGCTGGTCGCAGCAGCAACCAAGCTCCCTGCTATTTGATGAATTTCAGTTGAAATAAGTCTTTTGAAAAACTGCATCCTATAATCATAAAAGCGCTCAAACATATTACAGTATGATTTAGCTAATTCTCTTGATCTCCGCCATCGTTTCTTCAACCCATTTTGCTTCCGGCTTACCCTGGCCGTCCATGATTCTCGCCTGGTCCATCGCGTCCTGTATTTCACCCTGTTGGGCGGGGAGTGTCAGGTAAGCGCTAGTGTGCAAGGGAGCATCTTTTGATAGAACCTTCTTTCACTAGCCCGGATTTCTCTGATTTCTTCCAGCAAATGCTCAAATCAATCCACCATCATAAATTCTGCCCATTCATAAGGATGGTCTTTATAATGTTCCCGCCAATAATAGATCCGATCAATATATTGTTGCTTACGTTTCTCGACAACCCTTTTGCATTCCGGTACGCCATAGTGTCTAATTATAGCTGTTAAATCATAGATTGGAAATCCGATAGCATGTCCAGTTGCATGAACCACGCCGCAAGCCTGCCCGATAGCATGGCACAGAGCAATATCTTCAAGAGATTCCAATTCCTTTGCCACTGCATGAGCCTGCAAAATCGCTCGCTGCGCCACGGGCATTTTCACTTTACCGGCAGCCCAATCTTTTGATGTCAGCACAGCGGATTGGAGTCGTTCTTCGTTTGGATAACGCTCAAACAGTTTTTGAACAGTTTCATCGGCAAATTCAAATGCCCACAAGACCATTGTCCGATGATTTTGTTCTTGAATTAATGCGGTTAAATCGGCTAAAAATTTACTATCTTTAGCAAAAAGAATCTGATTCTTTCTTTTAATTCTGTTTTGCACTTCGTTAAGCCAATTCATATTTTTAACTTGCTCATCCTCAATCAGTGTTAGAGCAAGCTTTAGGGCAGCGATTCGCCGTTGGAGGAGCGTCTGCTGCGATTTTCCCAGTTTAGCAATATCCATTTTCTCGCATTTATGGAGTGTGGACAGCAAGGCGCGATGCGCTTCGCTCAACTCTTTGAGAGTGAAGTCAGCCATAGTTCTCTCTCCCTTGTTTGGCGTTAATTGTGCAGCTTTATACTCTCTCCAAAAGGCTGCAGCATTCCGTATGCGTTGGTGCGATGATTCGGATATTTTTTGAGCAAGTACATCTCCCATAATTTTGGGTATTAATATAATAAATCGCCAGCCCGCAAACTGACGATGTAGAGTAACTATTGTATCATTTTTCTTGATCCTCCGGTAAATCACCGAACAGGATACGCATATAATCCCGCCTGCCGTATAGGATTCTCGATATGAAAACAATTTGATCTTCATATCTGTAAAATATAAGGTAATTGGCGCAAACAAGAAATCGATAATCGGTCTGAATATCGACAATGGGAGACAATGGCGCTCCAATTCCAGGATGGTCCGACAGCCTGCGGGTTTTTTTCGTGATTTTTGAGACCAAATTTACAGCCGCCTGCGGATTACAAAGTTCGTGTGAAATGTAGCCTTTAATTTCCGCCAAATCATCTCTGGCTTTGGGTGAAATTTTCAGCTTATTCATTCGGGGTCCCCAGTTCTGCTTCCACTTCCTCGATAGTCATCCATCCTTTTTCTTTTCCTGCCTGCTCTCCCTGGGCAAGCTGTGACATCAGCTTCAGCGAAGCCTTTAATTTTTCATATTCGTTAATATCTAAAATGGCAAATTTTCCTCTGCCGTTTTTGGTTAAAAACACTGGCTCGCCTATGGAAATATCCCGCAGTACTTCATTGTAATTCCTTAAATCGGAGATGGGTTTGATATTAGGCATGGTAACAGCTCCTTTCCTTCGCTGTTATTATTGTATCCTTATTTTTCGTAAAATACAACAGCAACTATGGGGCTATTGCTTGATAGAATATCTCTGCCGGCTCTTCTGATTCACTCCCTTTTGGATTATCCGGTTTTTCCGGATAGTTGCCTTATGCATATTGATATATCCGTTTTATCTATTTATCTCCGTCTATTTTCCGCAACATTTCTTGAACTTCTTACCGCTTCCACAAGGACAAGGATCATTCCTGCCAACTTTTTCTGCTTTTTTGTTTTTCTCCACTTGCTGTTTAACGCCAAGTAACCTGTTTTTAAGTTGTTCTAAACTGATATTACCCTTTTGGGCCTCCTTTATCCGGTGCTCTTCCTCCAGAATGCTTTCCCTCCATCTTTGGAGGTCAGGATGATCTATTTCATTTATTACATGGTTAACATAAAGTTCCGCTTCCAGGTTGACCATGGTTTTATCATAACCGCGTTTTATCAGGTCCAGCACCAAGGGGATGCCTTTTACCGAAAGAAGTTTACATAAGCCAAGAGCAAGATTGGTCTTAAGCGTGATGTCTTTTTCTTCAGGAAAAAGGGCGAGCATCAGCTTCTCAGCCTCATCAGACTTGATGTCACCAAGTGCACTCGCCGCATACATTCGGAAATCGAATCCTTGGCTCAAGTATTCCCTCTCAATTGCCGCGACCACTTCTGGCGACCCGATCTTGGACAGCGCCCCGGCAGCCCTCTCGCACAAATAATCCCCGTCTAGCTTCAGCCGGCTTATCAAAAACGGAATCGCTTCGGCAAGTCTCATTTCACCAACTAGAGAGCTCAAATATGTATCGTCCCAGCCGTTATACTCGGGCGGGTACTCATGTTCGAGCTTTTCTTTTAATTTTTTATATGGGAAGTCCTTTCGTGCCGCCAGTTCTTTTACAATTAATTCACCATATGAATGATTAAAACTGTCTGGCCATTTGCCCAGTCCCGATCTGCTATGCTTCCAAAGCTCCTCCCATAATCTTTCTGTATTTAAATCCACAAGGTAAAACCTTTCCTCCAGTGTTTTTTGATTCTCCAAAAACCTCGGTCTTATGTCCGGGTACTGTTTTAAAAGCTTCAAATCGGCATGCGTTATTGCATTGTCTTTATGAAACATGGTATTTAGATCGGTATGTTCAATCTTGTCTAACCTTTTAAGAGTTACCTCAGTCTGCGGAAATTTTGAAGCATAATATAAAAATTTACCCGCTTCTTCCCGGTCATGGTCGGCCGTGTAAGCGTTGATAACACGGAGTATCACTTCCTCGTCAGCGATATGTCCCTCAACAAAGAACTCTACAGCATAATTTCTAACGCATCTTTCGGGATGGTTGATAAACTGCTTCAACTTATCAAGGTTAATCATTCCCCTTGCTTCCTTTCGCTAACAAAATGAGACAGATCCTACTTTATCTTCGCCAGCAACCGGTTTATTTCTTCGAGGGAAAAGTATTCCGGGTTGAACTTTCCATCGCCGGTTTGCATTTCTACCCATTCAAGGCATTCGTCATGTTCAGGATGCTTCGGATTACGAATAATCTTAAGGAACTCTCTATAACCGGGAGCTCCACCCACATCCTCCGGCGGCCCCTGCCTGGCGCCATCAGTACAGACCGGATAGCGGATACCTTCTTGAACTGGAATTAATCCTTCTAAAACAACTTCGTGCTTCCACTCATCACCAAAGTCGTAAGTGTAAATACATTTCTTACGTTCAGTGAGCAGACTATCGATTTTAGTCCTTTTGGCGTTCAGTTCCTTTATGCCCAAATAAAGTTCCGGATCATAACCCGGTTCGGGAATACAAACCTTTACATCGCCAAAATCGAACTCAAACAGGTGATAACCCTGCCACCCAAATGCGGTTTGAATGATCTTATGCAGCTTGTTAAACGTTATGCCTCGCGGCACCAGGATCTGCCTCCAGATGGGCGGCTTAATACCCCTTATCATTACTTTGAGTTGATACACCGATTTTTTTGCATCCATAGTTACGGCATTATTGCTATTTTCAGTATCGGACGTCTCGCTTCCCACGATTGGAAAAGATACAATCCTCTCCTTGCCGTCACAGCACTTTTTGTACTTTTTGCCGCTGCCACACGGACAGGGATCATTGCGCCCTATCTTAACCTTTGCCGCAAGAGTAATAATATTTTCCCTCTGCATCGAATTAAACATCTGGACGTAACTGTCAAGCTCCTTGGAATCTTTAAAATCAACTCCCGCTTTCTTTGCCCCCATCACTATCTGCTTTGCCGGCCCCCATTTATCGGGATTGTCCGCTATCTCGATCATCTTGCCAGATACCTTTTTAAGTTGCGATATTAGCCTCGGCGCATCGGTGATATAACCTTTAGCCTGCAAAAAGCCGAAGAAACCCGAAAGAACCGGCTCTACACCGGTATAAAAACTCAAATCAGCGGATACCTTCCTCGGCAGTAAATCCAGACAGCATTCCTCCAAAGCCGCTGGTGTCCATTCGGATGGCTCTAGAAGAAAATATCCATACATCAAATCCGCGAAAACGTCGATAATGAACCCGCTTTCCTCCCGCTGACTTGTATTCAGGGATTCGTACCGTTGGTCCTTTTTAAATTCCTCCACCCATGCCATGACCCGGTTTTTGATTTTATTCTTTTTGGCATCCGAGTATTCTTTCATTCTAAACACCTGCCTCGTTTAGCTGTTGTTGTCATTCACTTCCCTATAAACTATATAATTAACAACAATTTTTTAAAGGATAATACACCGATCCTATCTAATGAAGATGAAAATATTGAATTTGCATGGATGCAGATGTAACATAACAACATGGGAGTTAACAAGACAATGATTCCAAGACACAAAAGGTTGAAAAGAGAAAGTAGATTGCAGGCTGCAAAGTACTGGATACCAAAATACACCGGAAAGAATTTGGTGAGAGGCTACCACAAGCATTTCGGGGTTAATCTGCTTTGTGCTGTAAATGAACTTCGAATGCTGGGATATGAGGTACCTCAAGATTATGTAAACAAGTTAACAATAAATGAAATAGGCAAACAAAAGCGTGCCGAACAGAAAAAACGGATGAAGAAAGAACATGAACTTCTTAATAATTACCCTGATTCTGATGGCACCTTTTATTTTATTGCCGGCCACACGTCAGGCGGCGCACCATACGGTATTACCTGGGAAGAGATGGAAATAGGGTCATATAGTACCATGGGAAAGACAACACTGCCGTCTCAGTTGTTAAGAGCTCCTAATATATTTCACCAACCGCCTTCAACTGGTCGATAACCTTCTGGATTTCCGCCTGAACCTTTTTATAATCTATTTCCTTCCAAGCGCGGAGCAATGGTATAAACCTCGCGTTTCCCGTGTCTTTTATCTTCTCAAGCAGAAGAAGTATCATCCCCCGATTCCTATCTTTCAGTTCCTGAACAAAACTGTAATCCTTACCTTCCAATAGCGACCTAAGCCTCTGAAGCAGTTCTTCCGCATATGTCTCCCTCTCAATACACCAGCCCTTTTCGGTAAAAACCAGTACGGGAAGTCTACCGCTGTACTCTATTTCCAGGTAATCCCGCAGAATCATCCAATCTATCCGGTTTAATATTTCTTCGATTTTTAGTTCCCGGTAATATCCATAGGAAGGACATTTATCAAGCCCATGCTCCAGCAATTTTTTATCTTTTGAGCCTTTAAGTATTTTCGCGAGCATGCTGCGCCCACCGGTGGCTATCAACTCATCCGCCGCCCTTAAAACAACCTTGATTTCAATATCTGTAAGTTTCTTGATCCCGCCGCTGTCGAGTCTAAACTCAACTCGCCGTTTCTTTGCCATCGGTCTCAATCCTTCAAATAATAAGATAAGCCACCTAACATATAAAATTTTCGATACTTGAGATTATGATTACTTTATCCGAATCAACGCAACAGATTCCGTATGGCTGGTCTGGGGGAACATGTCCACGGGCTGTACCTCCCTGACCTTGAACCCGCTGTCGGTGAGTATCCGCAGGTCGCGGGCCAGGGTGGCGGGGTCGCAGGAGACGTAGACCACCCTCTCCGGCCTAAGCGCGGCGATCCGCGCCAGGACCTCGGGCCGGGCCCCAGCCCGTGGCGGGTCCAGCACCACCACCGAGGGGGCCGGCTGCCCCGACTTCAGGTACCGCTCCAGGTACTCCGCAACATCCGAGTGGATAAAGCGCGCGTTGTCGATATGGTTCAGGCGGGCGTTCTCCCCGGCGTCTTTTACAGCCTCCCGCAGCGACTCGACCCCGATCACCCTCCCCGCCTCCCGGGCCAGGAACAGCGAGATGGTCCCCGTCCCGCAGTAGAGGTCGAAGACCAGGTCCGCGTCCCGGGGTTTCGCGTATTCCAGGGCCTGGCGGTAGAGCACCTCGGTCTGTTCCGGGTTCACCTGGTAGAAGCTGACCGGCGAGAGCTGAAACTCCATGTCCCCGATCCGCTCCCTCAGCCGGGGAAGTCCGTGAATGACGCGGGTCTTCCCCCCCAGCACCGCGCGCTCGGGGTGAGGATTCAGGTTTTCCGCGACCAGGGTGATGCCCGGGGGCAGGCGATCCAGGAACCCGTCGATCCACTCCCGCCACCGGGGCTCGTCCCAATCGGAGAGGACCAGTACCAGGGCGGTCTGCCGGGTGTGGAAGGATTCACGCAGCAGCAGGTGATACAGCGGAAAGCCCCGCCCCTCGCTTGCCATCACCCGCCAGAGGGTGTTCAGCTCATTCTTAATAATAGTAAGGAATTCACGCCACGGGGCAGGCATCAGGAGGCAGTCATCCACCTCCAGCAGTTCGCGGCTGCCCGGCCGGTAGTAGCCTATCCGCACAGCCGGCGGGTCTTCGCCGGCCTCAAGGTGGAACTGGCCGTTGTTGCGGTAGCGCCAGGGGTGCTCCATGCCCCGGGTGGGCTTTACCTCCACCCCTTCCAGTTTCCCGATCCGCTTCAAGGTCTCCCGCACCTGGCGGGTCTTCATCGCCAGTTGGGCCTGGTAGTCCATATGCTGCAGGGTGCAGCCCCCGCACCCGTCCACCCGGGGGCATTCAGGCAGCCGCCGCTCGCCCGACGGGTTTATAATCTCCAGCAGCTCGGCGCGGGCGATCCCTCGGCGGAAGGACCTCACCCGCACCCGGACCTCTTCGCCCGGGAGCGCCCCGGGAACGAAGACCACCGCCCCCTCCACCCGGCCCACTCCCGCTCCGGAGTGCGTCAGGTCCTCTATCTGCAGGGTTGTCTCCCGGTCTATCAGCCGGCTGATACCGTCCTTCATCCGCCCATCCCCATCCATCGGACAGCCACGGTCATCACAGAGTTCCAGACCGCGTGAGCCAAGATCGAGGTATATAGCGAGCCGGTCCGCTGGTAGAGGTAGGCCAGCCCGGCCCCTCCCAGCATCAGCGGCAAAAATCGCACCAGGTCGAAGTGAAAGGCAGCAAAGACCAGCCCCGACAGCCAGATGCCGGCGGTTATTCCCAGACGTTGGCGCAGCCAGCCGTACAGCAGGCCGCGGAACAGCATCTCCTCACTGAGGGGGGCCAGCACGGCCACCACCAGCAGGAGCAGGGAAAGGTCCTGCCAGCTGCCGGCGCTGGCGATCGCCTCCACGACGGTCTGCTGTTCGAGCGGGAGGCGGTTTTGGATCAGGATGTAGATGATTATCGCGGTGATGGTGACCACCAGCAACAGCAGCACCCCGCCGACAATCCCGCTGACCAGGATACGGGCTGGGGAAGACTCTCCAGAGGAAAACCCCAGCCGGTTAAGACCGGTGCGGCGGATATACCGCACCAGCAGGACGACCATCAGGATGATCAGGCCGGCCTGGATGAATCCCCCGATAATCGTGGCGACAACCGCATCTATCGGCCGGGTGGTAAAACTCGCCCAGATCCTTTCCACCAACAGGTATCCCCTGCTGGTATAGGCCACAGCCGCCAGCTGCATCAGCAGCAGGATCAGGACGATGTCCCCGATTTTCCAGGTTACGGAATTATTATTTTCCAGTTCCATCAAGTACCTCCAGTGATCCCAGATTCAGTCACTTCCAGCACTTCCCTAAAAGTATAGCTGAATCGGGAAAAGTCTGTCACGAAAAAAAGACGACGATGTTAACATTTGACTACCGGTGCGATAAATAATGGCCTGAATACAGGGTAATAATAGACATAGCAGAGGTCGGCGTCCAAATTTTTTTTGTTTGTAATGAGTTTCCCCTTTAATCGTAGGGTTACTCCTACTTTAGATATAGACAGGGGGATTCCCGTTTTCTGGTAAAAATTCTTTTTTAAGGCAGGGGGTTTTTAAATGGAGCTAGCCTCTCTACTGACATTAGGCTTGGTGCTGGGAGTGTTGGGCCTGGTAGCCGTTTTGCGGCTGGAGCGTAAGCACAGCTCGGTCTCGAGCCCGCGTTTAGACGATAACGCCCGGCAGCACCCAAAGGCATGGCATCGGGTTTTCGGCCGGCTAGGACAAACCAATTTTGAAATAGGAGGCGAGATAGTTTTGGAGAACAGATCCGAGACGGATCAGGGCCAGGTATTGAGCGTCGGAGAAGCCTGGTCCCCGGTAACCAGCAGGCTGGCCGACGAACCGGTTCCACAAGTTTTTACCCCGGGTCCAAAACCTGCGGCCACACACCATGAACTGCCCGGAGGTTATGGTGACAACCGCATCGTGGCCCTGGTACGAGATCCGTACTGGCTTTTTGCTTATTGGGAGATCAATGAGGCCAAGCAGCGGGAGATCCGGGAAACCTTTGGAAGCTCGGCCTGGGATGAGGCCTGCCAGGTCATCCGGGTCTATGACGTGACCCACATCGACTTTAATGGGCATAACGCGGTCAACTACTACGATATCCGGGTCGGCCCCTTTACCGGGAGCTGGCACATCCCGGTCGGCCAGCCCAATCGTACCTACTTGATCGAAAGAGGCCTGATTTTAAAAAACGGACAGTACGTACCCCTGGCCCGCTCCAATTTTGTCACCACCCCGGCTGACCAGGTGTCGAACATCATCGACGAGGAGTGGATGCTGATAAGCGAGCTGGACCGCCGCCTGTACCGCCGTCTGGGGCAGCTGCCGTTCGGTTCGTCGCCGCACTTCGCGTTCTCTCAGCTGCTAGAGCAGGAGGCGGCCAAGCTGGCCTTCGGGGTTAGTTCGCCGCAGGCGGCCCGCGAGGTGAGCGGCCACGAGTCCCATTCATCCCGCGGCTGCTCGGAGTCCCACCTGGAGTCGGGGGTGATCTCGAAGCGGGACTTCATGAAGCTCCTGACCCAGGATCTGATGCCCGGCAGCCCCGAACTGGCCATCCCCGGACCGCAGAGCGCAGTAGGGATAAGCTGGAGCGGGATGGGACTCCAGGAGAAGGCCACCTACGCCGCCGAGTATACCTCTATGACGCTGCACTCGGAGTTCGGTGAGAACTCGCTGACCATCGAACCCACCATGAACCCCGAGATGCTGCGGGTTACACTAAGG
This sequence comes from Bacillota bacterium, assembly GCA_013178275.1. GTDB lineage: Bacteria > Bacillota > Ch66 > Ch66 > Ch109 > Ch109. The sequence goes on from JABLWZ010000009.1 coordinate 73,782, forward strand.
GACAGCGAATCGGCCCACCTGGAGACGATGGAAAAGTGCGGGAAACCATGACCAGGTTTGAAAATCAATCCCGCTATCCGGTTAGCATTTAAAGAAAAATTCAGCGGGACCTGGCACTGGTTGAAAAATAAATCCCGCTGACTAAGTATAAATAGAAAGGATTGAACGATTTGCCCAAAGGATACCTGAGTATGGTGCTCCACAGCCACCTGCCCTATGTGCGGCAGCCCGATCACGACTTTTTCCTCGAGGAGCTGTGGTTCTACGAGGCGGTCACCGAGACCTACATCCCGCTGCTGGAGATGATGGAGAAGCTGGTCAACGATGGGGTGCAGTTTCGCCTGACCATGTCCCTGTCCCCGACCCTGTGCGAGATGCTCAGCGACCCGCTGCTGCAGGAAAGGTACGTGCGGCACCTGGAAAAGCTGATGGAACTGGCGGACCGGGAGATCGAGCGCACCCGCCACCAGCCTGAGTTTCACCGCCTGGCCTGGATGTACCACGACATCTTCCGGGACGCTCACCGGGTCTTCTGCGACCAGTACCACCGCAACCTCCTGCTGGGGTTCAAGCGGTTCCAGGAGCAGGGCAGCCTGGAGATAATCTCCTGCGGCGCCACCCACGGGTACTTCCCCCTGCTGGGGCTGCAGCGGGAGGCGATCCGGGCGCAGGTAGCGGTAGGGGCGGCCAACTACCAGAAGCACTTTGGACGTCCCGCCCGTGGATTCTGGCTGCCGGAGTGCGGCTACAACCCGGGCGACGACGAGATCTTAAAAGAGTTCGGCATCCGCTACTTCTTCACCGACACCCACGGGGTGCTTTACGCCTCCAAGCGGCCCAAGTACGCGGCGTTCGCTCCCATCTACTGCCCCTCGGGGGTGGCCGCCTTCGGACGCGACCCCGAGTCTTCCCGCCAGGTATGGAGCGCCCAGGAGGGTTACCCGGGGGATTTCGACTACCGCGAGTTCTACCGTGACATAGGATTTGACCTGGGGCTGGACTATATCGGGCCGTACATCCACCCCGACGGCATCCGTCTGCACACCGGGCTGAAGTACTACCGCGTGACCGGCCGGACCAACCACAAAGAGCCCTACAACCCGGACTGGGCCCGCGAAAAGGCGGCGCTTCACGCCGGCAACTTCATGTTTAACCGCGAGAAACAGGTAGAATGGCTGGACGGGATACTCGACCGCAAACCCATCATCGTGTCGCCCTACGACGCCGAGCTTTTTGGCCACTGGTGGTTCGAGGGGCCGCAGTTCCTGGACTTCCTGTTCCGCAAGCTCCACTACGACCAGGATACGGTGAAGGCGATCACCCCCAGCGAATACCTGAGCATCTACCCCATCAACCAGGTGGCGGTGCCCAACCAGTCGAGCTGGGGCAACAAAGGCTACAACGAGGTGTGGCTGGAAGGCAGCAACGACTGGATCTACCGGCACCTGCACAAGGCGGCCGAACGGATGATCGAGCTGGCCAACCAGCACCCGGGGAGCGGCGGTTTTAACGAACGGGCCATGAAGCAGGCGGCCCGGGAACTGCTGCTGGCCCAGAGCAGCGACTGGGCCTTCATAATGAAGACCGGGACCGCGGTCGACTACGCGGTGAGGAGGTTCAAGGAGCACATCCACAACTTCACCCGGCTCTACGAACAGGTGAAAGCCAATCACATCGACCTGGGCTTCCTGGAGCACCTGGAGAGAGTAAACAACCCCTTTTCCGAGATCGACTACCGAGTCTACCGCAGCGACTACCGGGGTGGCAAGCAGTCGATCCTGGCGCTGGTCTCGGGGCTGTAAAAGACCTAAAAAAAAACGAGAAACCGCGAATACTTTTACGGGTTCGGGGCAAAATAAAGCTACAAGGGTTCATAGTAGCCGAGCTAAGATCGCTGCAGGTTCCAAAAAAGGGATCTGCAACGGTCGAGCAAAGGTTAGTGCAGGTTCTGAGGGATCTGTACTAGCCGGAGCGAAGGTTATCGTAGGTCGGTCAACTGACTTCTGCATATTGCAGACCCGGATCTACGATAGCCGAGCCAAGATCGTCATGGGTGCCGGAACAATGTTTCATCCTCGAACTCTGCGATTGAGTATTTGAAGCATCGGACCCATAATTCCCTAGGATTATGGGTTCGGTAGGTACTCATGACGGTCGGGCAAAGATCGTTATGGGTTGCGAGGGACTCTCTGGTAGCCGTAAGGCGCCAAGGGTCCGTAGGGATCCATACCGGTCGGCGCGAAGGTTACTATGGGCTCTTGTTTACTTAACAAATAAAGTACTTTCGATTTTTCGAAAGTACTTTATTTTGTTCAAACTATTTACCTCAGGCGATGAGCGCCTGTTTCAATCCACACTCCCACATGGGGAGTGACACGCCATTAAATCATCTTTGTTTTCCGATTTCCAGTTTCAATCAACACTCCCGCACGGGGAGTGACACGCCATCAAAGGGAATCACGATCTCTTCGGCCAGTTTCAATCCATACTCCCACGTGGGGAGTGACCTGCTCGGTCAGCGCCTGCTCGTTGATGTACCCAAGTTTCAATCCACACTCCCGCGTAGGGACTGACGTATTTTTTCCGCAAGCTCTTGCGCCGGGAAGCAGTTTCAATCCACACTCCCGCGCGGGGAGTGACTCATGAGGGGAGTTGCTGCGGCGGGTACAGTCCGTTTAAATCCACATTCCCACGCGGGGAGTGACTGGAGGAGTACAACAACCAGGTGCACGGCGAGCTGTTTCAATCCACACTCCCGCGTAGGGAGTGACCCCCATAACTCATTCTCTACCAGCCTATCTTGACTAGTTTCAATCCACACTCCCACGCGGGGAGTGACGCTGGCGGTCACGATCTTGCCGGTGGCCTGGCACTGTTTCAATCCACACTCCCACACGGGGAGTGACCCAATTAAGGGATACCGGGCACCGCGGTTACGAGTTTCAATCCACACTCCCACGCGGGGAGTGACCCGCAACCCAGTGGGCGATCAGCGAGCCTAATACCGTTTCAATCCACACTCCCGCACGGGGAGTGACCTTTGGTCCCAGGAAAGTACCAGGGTGTTTAATGTTTCAATCCACACTCCCGCACAGGGAGTGACCTTTTACAACCTGACGAGGCCTTCCTGTTTCAATCCACACTCCCGCGTAGGGAGTGACTGCTTGAGAGGCGGGACGACCATTTCGTGCACTTGTTTCAATCCACACTCCCACACGGGGAGTGACATGTAGCCCCAATAATACTTATGTTTCAATCCACGTTCCCACTGAGAACGACTTGTCTGAACCAATAATACTATATATGATCCATCGGTTCAAATATATGCAGCTTCAATCCGCACTCCCACGCGGGGAGTGACCTGCCGATCATTGGCAGCACTTCCTCCATGAGCTTGTTTCAATCCACACTCCCGCACGGGGAGTGACGCGTTCATGGCCTGCATGATAACTTCCTGATTGGTTTCAATCCACACTCCCGCACGGGGAGTGACACATAGGGGAAAACAAGGGGGCTATAGCCATACGGTTTCAATCCACACTCCCACGTGGGGAGTGACACCTTGACGTACCACCGCCCCGATTGCTGGTCCTGTTTCAATCCACACTCCCACGTGGGGAGTGACCCCCGCGCCCACAATGGCAAAGCTCATGGTCAACTGTTTCAATCCACACTCCCATGTGGGGAGTGACGTCGGCTTTGCAATAATAAACTTCCTTCCCATCCGTTTCAATCCACACTCCCACGTGGGGAGTGACCCTATCAGCCCGAGCTGATCGTGGAGAGAAACCTGTTTCAATCCACACTCCCACGTGGGGAGTGACTCGGTGGCGCTTTTCCCCGCAGACGGGATCGATGTTTCAATCCACACTCCCACGTGGGGAGTGACGCCAGAGCTTCAGCGAGAACTCACCCATGTATTGTTTCAATCCACACTCCCACGTGGGGAGTGACCCGCCTCCGCCTGGTCGCGGGGGAGGTAGAAGCCGTTTCAATCCACACTCCCACGTGGGGAGTGACCTGCTGTTTGGGAAGCAGTAATAGCCGCGATGGAGTTTCAATCCACACTCCCACGTGGGGAGTGACTCCATGGCCGACCGTATAATACTTACATCAAAATGTTTCAATCCACACTCCCACGTGGGGAGTGACGATGCGCTGCGTCGAGTTTTATTATTGCTTCAGCTGTTTCAATCCACACTCCCACGTGGGGAGTGACGTTGCACAATGGCATAATGTTCCAGACCTAGGGGTTTCAATCCACACTCCCACGTGGGGAGTGACATCTAGTTCATGCTTCCTTAACAACTATCGTAATGTTTCAATCCACACTCCCACGTGGGGAGTGACATCTAGTTCATGCTTCCTTAACAACTATCGTAATGTTTCAATCCACACTCCCACGTGGGGAGTGACGCTGCGGCTGCTGGCTCCGTCCGGATCATCAGTGTTTCAATCCACACTCCCACGTGGGGAGTGACTCAATGAAAGAACGGCTAATAAAGATGATCGAGCGTTTCAATCCACACTCCCACGTGGGGAGTGACGACCAGCAGCCGGTATTTGGACCGACTAGAGAGGTTTCAATCCACACTCCCACGTGGGGAGTGACAAGTTGGATTTAACTGGTTATACTGTAGTAGATAGTTTCAATCCACACTCCCACGTGGGGAGTGACTAGTTTCGAGTTTTAAAGGGTCGAAACTATACCAGTTTCAATCCACACTCCCACGTGGGGAGTGACGCTGCGGCTGCTGGCTCCGTCCGGATCATCAGTGTTTCAATCCACACTCCCACGTGGGGAGTGACACCGAGAACCGCTTTTAATCCGACGATCATAAAAAGTTTCAATCCACACTCCCACGTGGGGAGTGACGAGCGGGGGGTTACACGGACCGCCCGGGTACCCGTGTTTCAATCCACACTCCCACGTGGGGAGTGACGTCTGGGCATTGGCTGACACCCCTATCAACCGTGTTTCAATCCACACTCCCACGTGGGGAGTGACCGATTCTTTCTCTGTATCTGTGATTGTGGTATCGAGTTTCAATCCACACTCCCACGTGGGGAGTGACACGGATCTCTTGGCGTCGAAGCGGGTACTCATCGACGTTTCAATCCACACTCCCACGTGGGGAGTGACGCCGCACCCCGTCTCCTCCCTGCTGCTAAAACGGTTTCAATCCACACTCCCACGTGGGGAGTGACAATGACGGTTATATTGCCCTCGTTGGTGCGAGTGTTTCAATCCACACTCCCACGTGGGGAGTGACGCGGGCAATACCCCCAGGTGGGTGGCAATAAGGGCCGTTTCAATCCACACTCCCACGTGGGGAGTGACGGTCTGGGCTGTAGCTTAACAGGTCATGTTCAGGGTTTCAATCCACACTCCCACGTGGGGAGTGACGATCAGTCCGAAACACCCACTATATTTAGTCTTGTTTCAATCCACACTCCCACGTGGGGAGTGACTTATGTGGAGAATGACAGCCATACGATAGAGAACGGTTTCAATCCACACTCCCACGTGGGGAGTGACGCAGATGGTGGCGGTGTATCAGGCGGGCAGACCCGTTTCAATCCACACTCCCACGTGGGGAGTGACCCAACCATATCCATACGATTGTAAATGTAGTGAAGTTTCAATCCACACTCCCACGTGGGGAGTGACGTGACTTTTAAAGATCGGGACGCCTGGAAATCTGTTTCAATCCACACTCCCACGTGGGGAGTGACCCAAGGTTGTCGCCTATCTGCTTAAATATCTCAGTTTCAATCCACACTCCCACGTGGGGAGTGACGATCGATGATAGCACCCCTATTGATGTAATAGTGTTTCAATCCACACTCCCACGTGGGGAGTGACTATCAAGACGATGCTGGAAACAATTACCGTGAGGTTTCAATCCACACTCCCACGTGGGGAGTGACGGAGCAGGAGAAGGGGTCAACCCTAACCGCCTGAGTTTCAATCCACACTCCCACGTGGGGAGTGACACAGGTTCCACTCGCGGCCGCGCTTATCCGTAAGGTTTCAATCCACACTCCCACGTGGGGAGTGACACAGGTTCCACTCGCGGCCGCGCTTATCCGTAAGGTTTCAATCCACCTCCCACGTGGGGAGTGACGGGACAGGGTATCCCTTGACCACAGCGGGGAGGTGTTTCAATCCACACTCCCACGTGGGGAGTGACGGCAGAACCCGTGCCGGTCGGTGGTGTTTTTGTAGTTTCAATCCACACTCCCACGTGGGGAGTGACTGACCCTGAACTTCACGGAGGGGGATCCGGCGGCGTTTCAATCCACACTCCCACGTGGGGAGTGACCCCGGCCGCCAGGTCACCATGTACCCCCGTAAAGTTTCAATCCACACTCCCACGTGGGGAGTGACAAAGGCCAAATACACCCAGCGGGTGATTGATGCGTTTCAATCCACACTCCCACGTGGGGAGTGACTGGCCAGGGGTTTCTTTTCCTCAATCACCAGGGAATGTTTCAATCCACACTCCCACGTGGGGAGTGACCTGAAGAAAGGAGCGTAAAATGCAGACAATCAAAGTTTCAATCCACACTCCCACGTGGGGAGTGACGATAATGGAGTCGGCAGTAAGCACGGCCTGGAAGTTTCAATCCACACTCCCACGTGGGGAGTGACTCGGTGGCTTCCTCGGCCGCCGTCTTGCTCATAGAGTTTCAATCCACACTCCCACGTGGGGAGTGACGCCATCATTCGTTTGGATGCGTCCAGCAGTTCCGGGTTTCAATCCACACTCCCACGTGGGGAGTGACGTCCCAACTCTCGTTAGGCTGTATGGGCACCCAGCGTTTCAATCCACACTCCCACGTGGGGAGTGACTGACTCCGTGCCGGGCGTAATCGAACCGAAACCCAAAGGTTTCAATCCACACTCCCACGTGGGGAGTGACTGACGCCGTCTTTTATGGCTGTTTCAATCAGCCTCCAGTTTCAATCCACACTCCCACGTGGGGAGTGACTGACTGGATACCCACCCAAATGTTCTTGATATGCAATAGTTTCAATCCACACTCCCACGTGGGGAGTGACTGACCTGGGACGGCTGCCCTTGGAACGACCTTGAAATAGTTTCAATCCACACTCCCACGTGGGGAGTGACTGACTGTATCCAGGTTTTTTCCTTATTTATCAAGCGTTTCAGTATCCATTATCGCGAACCCCTTATTTCCAGGTATTCATTTCAGCTTATTAGCCTTCTTAAACGCTCCAGCCCTTGGTAACCTTGGACTGCGAAAACCCCTATATTTAATGTTAACTCAGGGTTCGCGCTAAACAATGATTGTACCCTCTGGATCAAACGTCGATTTAGCACCCACATGCTCCACCCTTCTTTTCCAGTTGCTACCCAGGTGATAAAACCGTAGGCTGTCGAGCTCCTGGTCTATTATCCCTTCGAGCTCGCTTTTCAGCTTAACAAAAGCGGCTGGCTCCAGCAGGCATTCAAATACGGAGTTTTGTACCCTCAGCCCGTGGTTGACGCACTGCTTGGCCACCTGCCGCAGCCTTTTGCGCCCCGCGGGAGTAGTGGTATTAACGTCGTAGGTTATCAACATCATCATAATGTATCCCTACTTCCAGAAAAACGGTGGGTAACTATCCAGATCCCCCCTCAGGCACCGAGCCAGCAGCAGCGCCTGCACATACGGTAAAAGACCCAGCGGTATCTTTTCCTCCAGGAAGGGATGGGTTATCTCTTCTTTTTTCCTTTTTTGCCACGCCTCCAGTACGGTTTTCCTGGCTGAATCCTTCATCACTATGCCGCCCGACTCTTTCTTGACAAATTCGTCACCGCTGACCTGACGCCGATTAATAAGATTGAGAGCAAGGCGATCAGCCAGGTAAGGCCGCATTTCTTCCATCATATCCAGTGCCAGGCTGGCCCGGCCGGGACGATCGCGGTGGAGAAAACCTACATAGGGGTCAAGCCCAACTGTCTCTAGAGCCGCCCTGGTTTCGTGCAGCAGCAGGCTGTAAAGGAACGAGAGCAGAGCATTTACGTTGTCCAGCGGCGGCCGTCGGTTTCTGCCGCGGAGGGTGAAATCTTCTTTCTGTGACACGATCAACCGGTCCAATACAGAGAAGTAGCAGCGGGCAGATTCGCCCTCAACCCCACGCAGCTCGTCCAGTCCTATTGGTTTTGCCAGGCGCAGAATGTTCTTCGTCAGCAGCCGGCTCACCTTTTCTATTCCATCAGTTTCGGTCTTATCCCCATAATCTCTTATGAACCGGCGCAGCACACTACGGCAGTTGGCGAGCTTACCCATGACAAACATGGCGGCCATACCGGCAGATTCACCCTCCGCGTCCGCCCAGCGGTACTGTTTTCGCCTCAGCAGGACGTTGCCTTTTGGAGGACCGTGGACGGTCGCCAGATGCTTACCGTAGGGACTCATAAACGACACCGTCACCCCTTTGTCAACGCAAAGGCCAAGCAGCGCGGGGGTCGCCCCCATAAACCCAAAGGTAACAATGCCCTCCAGGTAGTGGATCGGGGTGCGGAAAGTCTCCTGATCGTGAACTTTTACCACCAGGTTCTCCCCATCTTTGGTCAGGTAAGCGTCGGGATTGGTTACGTATAACACGTTGAGCATCCGCCTCATGGAATCACCTCGGATTCTTCCTTCAGCTCGTCGAGCAGGTGGTTAATGTAAGAATTCACCTTGCTGTTCGCATTCCCCAGGCCAGGTAAACAGATACCTATGAGGGAGCAGTTTCTGCATTTGCCGCTTTTAAGCGCCCGCGGGGTTTCTCCGCGGGCATGCAGTTCGTGCATCCGATGGGCCAGCGTACGCACCCTGGACCTTAAAACCTCGTCGAACGCCACCCGCTGACGGTGTCTGGTTTCACCGTAATACAGGAAGCCCTCGCTCAAGCTGATGCCCATCATCTCTTCCAGACATATGGCCTGGGCGCAGAGCTGCACCTCGTCCCGGTCGTCGGGTTTATGTTTGCCCCGCTTGTACTCGACGATATTCAACTCCGACCCTTTTTTATCGGATTTTTCTATCTCGATAACGTCTGCCACCCCGTACAGACCAAGCGTGTAGGAAACCACCGGGACAGCGCGGGTTGTCGCTAGGCTGCCGCGGGTTTCCTTCAGCAAAGGGTCATCGGTTCGCTTGTGCAGCAGCCGGCCCTGTGCGGTGAGGACGTTTTCCTCCCACTGGTTCTCGATATGTATCAGCCCCCACTGCCGCTCACAATAGGCAAAATGCTGGATACCGGACAGGGGCAGGAGGTCTTCTTCGATGTAACAACGTGCTTCCATCAATCTGCAATCATCTTAACCCCGACGGGGACGCCGGCGGTGTCGATGCTGATCTCATAGTCGCTATATGACCTGGCGGGCTGTGACGGGTCTTTGCGGACCACTTTGACCAAATCGAACAGCTTGTGGGCAGGGGCGTTGCCCATCGAAGATTCATGTTCGAAGACAATCAGCTTCCGGGCGCACATCTTGCCGCGGGCGGCGGAATGGTCGTGGTCGAACATGTTGTTTAAGGCATCCCAGAGGAGATAAAGGTCTTCGGTACTAAACCCGGTGGTCTTTTGGGCGAGGTTAGCGGAAACGAACCCTTCCACTCGATATAGCCCGTAGGGAATGATGTGTTTACGTCCCATCTCGCGATCTTTTTTCTCGGCGTCTTTTTCAGAGGTAACGGCCATACGGGTAATAGTTACTTCCTGCTGGACTATCGGGTCTATGCTGCGTGCGAAGTTCAACTGTACCGGGCCGCGCACCTGACCGCAGTTTACCTCGGTAGTCATGACAGCGCCGAAGGTACGGATGTCAAAGAAATTCTGGCACATGAATTCGGTCAGTTGTCTTGCTTCCTCTTCTTTTTTGGGCAACTTCTTGGGTTCCGGTTTGATACCGAGTTTGTCGTAAGCTTTACGGTGCTGAATATTTAACACCGCTCCCTCGCGGACATAGATATCGTAACCGGGCGCGCCGTCCTTTAAGATTTCCACGTAGTTGCGGATTTTCCTTTTCAGGCAAACGTCAGTTACCAGGCCGTGGCCAGTCTCCGCATCGATGCGCGGCATGTTGCCGGCGTCGGGGTCGCCGTTGGGGTTGCCGTTCTCCACATCAAACAACAGGACGAACTCATAACGGTTTTTAATCGCTTCCGTCATTATTTATCACTCTCCTTTTCTTCCTTTTTTGTATACAACGCCTGGCGCTGCTGGTAGTAACCAAGCACGAACTCTCCCTGCTCCTCCAGGCTCAGATGAGCGGGGAAACGCTCGATGCCGGCGATGACCTCCTCAATCCGCTTGTCGGTTTTTCGGCCGTACTCCGCTTTGGAGATGTGGTGCTGAGCCAGCCGCATCAGGATAGGAAAGACAGAACCGGGCGTGGCCGAAGCCGCTCCGAAGTAGCGGTCGCGGATGGTGGCGTTGATTCCCGGACTGGCGTCCTGCTGTGCCTTCTCCAGCAGGGCGAACAATCTTCCCAACATGTATCCAGTTTTATGGTTTTTTTCATTTAAGGCCACGGTTAGTTCCACCTCGCTTTCTGGTTGGTAAAAACGCCGGTCTCGCAACAGACAGGCCTTGATAACTGCCGCCCGAGTATAGTTGACTTCCTGGTCGGCCCGGATGCGAGAGATTATTGCGTTGTACAGGGCCATCGGGTACGGAGTCCCGAGGAGGATGGAGCGCATCAAAACCCCTCCGAGCAGAGGCGCGATCCTCTTTTGGTCCTTTAAGGGAGCGGTCTCCCTCAGTATTGAGCCTATGGTTATAAAATCCGGCTGCTGAGGATAGGCTTTGATGATTGCCAGGTCACTGTGATGGCGGCATACTTTTTCCACGAATTGATCGTATCGGTCAACATGCCAGTACCTTACCGCCAGCCGGGCGGCGTTTGGCGCCAGGCCGAGGATATAGAAATTGGTGTCCTTGTTTACCCCGGTAAGACCTTCGGCGACCGGCTTGCCCGCTTTCACCCGCTGCAGGATATCCTGCAGCAGTTGGGTGGTCTGAGGGTCGCGGACCGTCATTGTGGACTCATCCTGCTTAGGTTGTTCGGTTTTTTCTTCTTCGTCTTCTGCGGTTTCTTCAAATATCGGGTAAAATAGGGCCTGCAGCAGGTCCTCCTCCCGCCCGCTGGTCGACTTCTCCGCCCAAAACACGGTGGTGGTGTCACCGATTCTGATGCGGTGGCGTCTGCTGTTCAATAGATGGTTGAGGGCGGTGGTGTAACCAAAACATGCTTCTTCGCCGACTGGGGCGTTAAAGCTCTGCTCCTTCCCGTAGGAAGTAAAAGAATCCTGATTAAATGACACCAGTGCAGCCCCGCTGCTCTGAGCGCCGGTGACACCTTTAATATTTGCGTGCAGCTTAGATATACCGGTCAATCTTCCAGTGACCAGGCACTGAGCTTTTACCTCAGAAGCCTGGCTGTACTGATATTCGCTCCAGGCCTTCATTATCGGCTCCCGCTCGTGCAGATAGCCCTCCGCGCCTTCCAGCCGGAACACCAGGCTACCGCCTTCCGCAAGCTGCTCCAGGTGACGGGATATCACCGGGTGATTAGCAGCCTTATCCGTATCCCAACTGCTTAAAAACTTAATCAGTGCCTGTGCCCCTTCGTCGTTTAGCCCGGTTAAAATCGACTTATGCAGCGACACAAAGGCTGTATAGCACTGTCTGATGCGGTCCGGTTTGTCCGGTTTGTTTCTCTGCCTCAGCCCAAGAACATAGCTGCAGTTGTCGCACATGAAGTTGGCCGCAACTCCTGACGACCGTTTGACCTGTTCCGGTACGTTCATCTCCCGGGACACGTGCTTTTTATTTCGTTCCACCCGCAGGTCGATAACGCCTACGAGTTTGCCATCACCGGAAACAACCAGACAGTCTGTTACCTTGGCCCGGCTGAATCCCGGCCGGCTGATCCCCGAACCCGGGTCGTTTAGCAGCGTCTGGTAGTGTTTGTACAGTGAGTTGATTATCACCCGGCGACCACCCCCTCGGCCCGCGGTACCTCGATGACGCCGTCCCGCATGGTTGCCCGGAAGAAACGCGGCGTCATCCCGCCGGGGAAATCGATATCAAGCAGCATCCATCCCAGGTCCGTTTCGCCCTGGTGCCTGGAATGGGGCATCGGCTCGTTTTCCTCGATTATCCGGAAACTGGCGGGAAACTCGCGGCAGCCGAAGTACGGTTGGTGATAACACTGCCCCTTTCTAGCGCGCCGCAGGGCGATATTGTAGTGCTTCTCCGGCGTATCATCAGGTCCGGCCGCCCCGGTCATTTCGAAATGGGCTTCTATAACGTAAGCCACTTTACGCAGCAGCAGCGACGCCCGCTGCTGCCGGTCTTCCGTGGCATACTGGCAAAGGGTGATTGGGCTGCCTTTCATCGCCTGCTTGACGTTTCCCGCCGGAATCTTGCTCCCCACCTCGTTGCGCCGCAGGTTGTCAAAACGAATCTCGTTCAATACATGGATGCGGTCAACCACCCACCTGATCGCCGGCTTCCAGTAGACTGCCTCTAACAGCCCGCAGGCCGCGGAGGGGGTGATTACGTCGTAGCTGACCCTTTCCGCCTTCATCTCCGGCCGGGTGAAGCAGGCGTAGTCTCCCCAAACCTGTAGCTTGATGCCATATCCCAATTTACCTCCCTCCTTTCATTAAATTACTAATAGTTCGTTAAGCAGCATGCTTTCAGTGATAGGCTCCAGGCCGGTTGTCTCGCGGTAATACCTCTGATACACCTCCTCCCGCAATGCAAAATACATCCCGGCTGTCTCATCTAAAAAGCCGCCAGCCAGCATCTCGTAAAACTCCTTCTCGAACAACTGCACCCCGTACCTTTGCAGTCTGCGTATGAACGACCCGGGAAACGGGCTGCTGGCCGCCGCCTCCAGCGTTTTAAGGCATGTGTCGTCCCAAGGGATAATCACTGTATATGTATTATCCTCGATAAGTTTAAATTTTTCAGCGATAGTATGGAAAGGGAAGCGCAGTTTGCTGCTCTGCTCTTCGATATCCGCCAGTATGCGCTCTCGGTCCAGTTCCTCCGCTTCAACCTGATACAACAGATGAAAGTAATCCTCGATCGCTTTTAGGCTCATAGGATCGTCGTAACGTTCCAGTACCTGACGGCCCAGGGAGGCGGTCCGGTTAAGCCAACCCCGGGGTATCCCATGAGATTCCGGGTCGAATACATAGACCTGCCCGTTTGGCAGAATCCCCTCCCGGTTGCAGCGGCCTGCAGCCTGTGCTACAGAATCGATTCCCGCCATACTGCGATAAACTACCGGGAAATCCACGTCCACCCCCGCTTCTATTAACTGGGTAGAAACTACTCGGCAGGCAGCGCCCTCTTTCAGACGCCTTTTTATTTCCGCCAACACGCTGCTTCTATGGGCAGGGCACATACGTGTGCTTAAATGAAAAGAATCGTCCCCGGAAATTCTCTGGTAAAGAAGTCGAGCGTGTTTCTTGGTATTTACGATGTACAACACCTGCTTATGGTTCAGCAGTTTTTCTGCCAGTTCATCGTCAGTCACCTTTCCCAGGTAACGTACATCTACCCTTTTGAACGCTTCGTAAAGAGCAGATGGAGCTTCCATCAGCTCAACCGGGTTAATAAACTTCGGCAAGTACCGGTTTATAGCCGGTTGGGTTGCGGTGCATAACACGACAGTGGTATGATACCCAGCCACCAGTTCGGACAGTGCATTCAGGCAGGGTTTCAGGAAACCGGTAGGCAGCATTTGCGCCTCGTCCAGGATGATAACGCTGTTGGCTATATTGTGGAGCTTGCGGCACCTTGAGCTTCGGGACGCGAAGAGTGATTCGAAGAACTGTACATTGGTGGTGGCGATAATCGGCAGGTCCCAATTTTCGGCAGCCGCCCGAAGCATCTGCTCAATACTGGAGGCGTACTCCGAGTCCCTTTCCGGGTCCTTTTCCGGTGGAAAAGCAAAATTGCTGTGGTGTTCCAAAACGTTCTCCTCTCCCAGGACGCTGCGGAATACCTCTGCGTTCTGCTCAATGATGCTGGTGTAAGGGATCACATAAATCACTCGTTCCATCCCGTGTTCTACCGCATGGCTCAGCGCGAAACTTAGGGAAGACATGGTTTTTCCGCCTCCAGTGGGTACGGTCAGGGTAAACAAGCCCGGCGGATTATTGGCTTTATTACGGCAGGCAGCCAGTATTGCCGTCCGTTTGATATTTACCGGGGTATCCCTAGCCTTGGAGACAAATTTATCAAGATAGAGGTCCAATGAGCTTTTTAAGGTCAGAAGCGAGTATCCTTTTGGACGGGAAGCTGCTCTGCCCATATCCAGAGCCCGTTCAGTGTCAAGGAAATCTGCGTCAACCAGGCAGGAGTACAAGAACCGGATAAAAAACTGCACGCTGAATCCATCGGACCTAACAAATTTAGGCATCTGAATGGCTTTAGGGGAAGGCAGCTCGATTTCCGTGAGAAACTCTTTGTGGTCACCCACTTTCTTGTTAAGGCGAAATTCCAACGATGACTCCCCGGCTTGACTTCCCCAGTCGGGCAGACCGCTGTGGTGGCCGGCTATGATATATGCCAGCAGATACCCAAAAGCACCGTATTTCTTTACCGCTTCTATCGCCCCGGGGGTAGAATGGTCAACCCTGATGTTCTCACCCGAAAGCCTTTTCTGAAATTCGGGGTTATACTTGCCGATATCGTGAAGTAGCCCTCCCAAATAACTGAGCTTCTCCGCCCCAAATCGTTCTGCGAATAAAGCCGCAGTGTCCGCGGTGTCCAGTAAATGCTCCTTTAACAAGTGCCAATGGGCTTTGTCTTTTTGTCTATCGGAATGAGCATAGTAGATCATTTTTCTCCTTCTTTCATTGTGGTATCTTGAAAATGTCAGTATCACAGCAACAACTAGTTGTTCCATCTTTCCTAGATTAAAATATACCATATTTGTCGAAACCTGGCAATGTTATTACAATAATTCTTATGAATTTTATTTTAAGCTTTCAGTCAAACCTTCGTGTACATATGCTTCTTATAAAAAGAATTAGCGCACTTATCAAGGTGCGCTCAAGTTCATCGAATCGCTTAAGATAAAAGCCCCAATCCCCTACCCCGCGTGCAGCAGGCTTTCCAGCCGCTTGGTCCGGGCCTTCTCGTAGAGCCGCACGTACTCGCGGGCGGATTTCTCCCAGGAGAAGTCCAGCCGCATGCAGTTGTCCACCAGGCGCGCCCACAGCTCGGGGCGCCGGTAGATACCGATGGCCCGGGTCACGGCTTTTACGAGTTCCGGGGCACGGTATTCCCGGAAGCCGAATCCGCTGCCCTCGCCGAGCGTCGGGTCGAACTCGCTGACGGTGTCGACCAGGCCGCCGGTGTAACGCACCACCGGCACGGTGCCGTAGCGAAAGCTGAGCAGCTGCCCCAATCCGCAGGGCTCGAACCGGGATGGCATCAGGAATATGTCCGCCCCCGCGTAGATCTTCTGGGCGAGGACCGGGTCGAACCCGAGGGTGACCGAGACCTGGTCGGGGTATCGGAGCTTGGCCTCAGCCAACCGCTTCTGGAGGTGGTCCTCTCCCGCCCCCAGCACCGCCAGCTGCACCCCCATCTCCATCAGTTCGTCGATCGCGGCCAGCAGCAGGTCCACCCCCTTCTGCTCCGCCAGCCGGGTGATGATGGAGAGCAGCGGGGCATCGCTCTGCGGCAGGTTCAGCTCCCACTGCAGCTCGCGCTTGTTTTCCCGCTTGCCCTCGATGTGTTCCCGGTCGTAGTGGCGGTAAATCCGGGGGTCAGTGGCGGGGTCGTTCTCGTGGTAGTCGATGCCGTTGATGATGCCGTAAAGGTCGATCCCCCGCATCCTGAGCAGCCCGTCCAGCTTCTGTCCGTACTCCTCGGTCTGGATCTCGCGGGCGTACTGTTTGCTGACGGTGTTTATCAGATCGGAGTAGAGCAGCCCCGCCTTCATGAAGTTTACCTCCCCGAAGAACTCCAGCCGGTCGGGGGTGAAGTACTCGTCCCCCAGGGCCATGGTCCTGAGCAGCCGGCGAGGAAAGCGCCCCTGGTACTGAAGGTTGTGGATGGTGAAGACGGTGGCGATGTCGTGGTAAAACGGCTCCTCCTCGAACTTGGTTTTCAAAAACAGCGGCAGCGGCCCGGTATGCCAGTCGTTGCAGTGGATCAGGTCGGGCCGGAAGTCGACGTGGAGAAGCATAGCCAGGGCGGCCTTGTTGAAGAAGTTGAACCTCTCCCCGTCGTCGGGGTGCTGGTACAGGCCGTCGCGGTAGAAAAACTTGTAGTTGTCGACGAAGTACACGGTCACCGGACCCATCCGAGCGGTGCGGATGATGGCGGTCTCCAGGCTCCCGTCCATCGGCACCGGCAGGTCGGTCAGGTACTCGACCCCGCAGATCTGCTTGTACCGGGGCATGACTATCCGTACGTCGTGGCCCAACTGGTGCAGGGCTTTCGGCAGCGACCCGGCCACGTCAGCCAGCCCGCCGGTCTTAGCATACGACTCTACTTCCGAGGCGGCGAAAAGTATCCTCATCTGGTTCCCTCCTGAAGGCGGCATTTTCACGGTCTTATTCTTCCCTGGCGCCTCGCGGGGTATCCTCGGCCGGGTTGGTCTGATTTGGGGGCGCGGGCATCTTCGTGCTATCATTAAGGCAGCAGAAATCTCTTTGCCGAGGGAGCGACATGGGTGCGAACGCGAAACCCGACAAGGCTGGCCGGATAGACTTTTACCGCGACCCCGACCTGCCGTTTTTGGAACTGAAGCTGTTCCGCCGGGGGCTGCATGCTTACCGGAAGCATTCCCACGAGGAGTACTCGCTGGGTCTGGTGGAAGCGGGTTCGACCAGGTTCTGGTTCGAGGGCCGGGACTTCCGGGTCGACCCCGGGGAGCTGATACTGATCCCGCCGCAGACGCTGCACTCCTGCAGCCCCCAGGACCAGGAAAACTGGAGTTACTGCATGTTCTTCATCCAGCCCGGGTGGGTGCAGGGGATGACCCGGGACACCGGGTTGGAGATCGGCCGCAGGGTGTTGCTGCACCCCGACGGACGGATGGTCCGGGAACTGGTCGAAGCTATGGTGGGCGGCGCGACCCCGCTGGAAAAGGAGGAGGGCCTGATTTCGGTCTTCTCACGGATTCTTGGTTCTCCCGAGGGGGAGCTGAAGTGCGAAGCGGTTCGCGGGCCGGGGCACCCCCGGCTGAAACAGGTGAAGGAGTTGCTTGACGAGAGCTTCCTAGACAAGGTCACTCTGGATACCCTGGAAAGGGTTTCGGGGCTGAACCGGTTCTACCTGGTGCGGGCGTTCAAGGCCGAGTACAACCTTCCTCCGCACGCCTACCAGACCCTGCTGCGGGTCAACTACGCCAAGCGGATACTGCTCGGCCCGGGGCGGATACCCGATATCGCGATCAACGCGGGGTTTTACGACCAGAGCCACTTCACCAAGGTCTTCAAGCAGTACACGGGGGTGACCCCGGAGTCCTACCAGAAGTCGATTTGAAGTTAAAGGTCAATTTTTTCCTATACCGCCTCCTGCCGGTGTAATACCATAGTTGCGAAGGCAGGGAGATGGCATGAAAGCGGTTATGGTTATCGACCGGGAACTACCCCTGGGGCTAGCGGCCAATACCGCGGCGGTCCTGGGGATAAGCCTGGGCCACCTGGCGGGGGACATCATCGGTCCCGACGTTTACGACCGGGAGGGCGCGGCCCACCGGGGCATCACGACCCGGCCGATTCCGATCCTGGGAGGGACCGGCGGGCAGATCGGGCATATCATTGAGAAGCTTTCCGACGAGGGGTTTGCGGACGTTTCGATTATCGACTTCAACCACCTGGCCCAGAGGTCCCGGGACTACGAAAACTACACCCGGACCCTTTCAGCGTCCGACAGCGCCGGCATCAGGTACCTGGGCATCTGTCTCTACGGGCCGGTGAAAAAGGTGAACAAGCTGACCGGGAGCATCGGGCTGCTGAGGTGAAAAGGGATTGAGGCGCTGTCCCAACTATCTGCACTTGGTTAACTCGCAGGTATACATCCGGCTGCTAGAGCTGGAATGGATACTCAGGCTTTGGCTGTCCACCCTTTTATTTATCTGCCAGATCAGTTCGACCGTACAGTCTTCGCATAAATTTCCTCTGGGTATCGGCTGGTCGCACCTACTGCATCTTAATAAGCTGTGATCGGCCATTTCTATAGTGCCCAGAGCCCGGTCCCGCAAAAAACGAATGATTTTTGCGGCACTAACTCCAGTAGCATCACTGGCCTCTTTAATGCCCGCGCCCTTATTCTTCCTTACGTAATCGTAAACAACCCGAAGATCATTTTCATCTGACTCGATACAAGCCGGGCAGGTACCGCTGGCTATAAACCGGAAAGGCTTCCCGCACTCAGTACAATTACGAAAGTCCATTTTATTTTCCACTTCCTCATCTGAAATCGGTTTTAAGGGACCCCGGTTTATATACAATTTGCCATATGTTTTTTAAACCACTATTAATTATAGGTAAAAAATATATAAAAAAATAATTTTTTCCGATTTATATTCGGTTAATAGACCTTATTGTCACAGCTGGAAACCAAACGGCTTCCCTGCAGGAAAATGCAGCCTGGGGTCCCGCTTGCAGCATACGCTCAAGCGCTACCCCAGCTTTTTTACTGCATCAGCGCCTCACGCATCGATTCGGCGGCTATCTCGGGGGTGGTCGGGTTGATGTAGTACCCGGTCCCCCACTCGAACCCCGCCACGATGGTCAGCCGGGGGATGACCTCGATGCGCCAGTGGTACTGTTCGACACCGTCGACGTTTACCGGGGCGGTGTGCAGGACCAGGTTGTACGGGGGGCTCTGCAGCGCTGTACCGAGCTTGTGGAGCGACGCCCGCATCACCCCCGCCAGGTCCTCTATCTCGGGCTCGCTGATGGACCCGAAGTCGTGGCGGTGCTCGCGGGGGAGGATCCAGGTCTCGAAGGGAAACCGCGAGGCGTAAGGACAAAGGGCGATAAACCGGTCCGACCTCACGAACACCCGCTCCTCCTTTTGGGTCTCGTGTTCCACCAGGTCGCAGACGATGCAGCGCCCGGTATCGCTGGCGTGCCTCTGGATGCCCCGCAGCTCCTCCCAGAAGCCGGGGGGAACCATGGGGGTGGCGATCAGCTGGCTGTGGGGGTGTTCGAGCGAGGCGCCCGCCACCGACCCGAAGTTTTTGAATATCTGGATGTACTTCAGGCGGTGGTCCCGCCGCAGGTCCTGGTAGCGGTCCCGCCAGATGCGGATGATCTCCTTGACCTGCTCCAGCCCGAGCCGGCTGAAGTCGGCCTCGTGCTCGGGGGTCTCGATGATGACCTCGTGGGCCCCCACCCCGTCCATGGTCTGGTAGATACCCTCCCGCTGCCGCTCTGATGACCCCTCGATCTTCAGCGCGGGGAACTTGTTGGGGACCACCCTGACCCACCAGCCTGGCTGGTCGGGCTGGCTGCCCGCCTCCCGGTAGGCCCACAGTTCGGGCGGGGTGCATTCCTCCTTCCCGCTGCAGAAGGGGCAGTTTTCGGGACCTCGGCGGTTCTCGCGGTAGACGGGGAAGTCGTGCGGACGCTTGCTGCGTTCAGTGGCGATTATGACCCAGTTGTCGGTGACCGGGTCCTGGCGAAGCTGGGGCATGTAACAACCTCCTGTTTTTATAATTTCTTTACGATTCGGGCTGGGTCGGCTGGCCGCTGTACAGGGCCCCAATCTCCTTGACCCGCTCGGAATACCAGTCGGTCAGCGATTCCGCTATTTCCTGGGAGAACCCCTCGCTGTAGATACGGCAGACAGGTTCTTCCGAGTCGGGGAGCACCAGCGCCCAGCCATCGGGGTGGGTCACCTTGACCCCCTCCAGCAGCTCCAGCGGCTGCTCTCCCTGCTCCTCGATGATGGAGCGGATGACCCGGCCCTTGGCCCCCCAGGGGCAGTCGATCAGCCGCTGGCTGGTGTAGAAGGCGGGCACCTCGCTCAGCAGGCGGGAGAGGCTGGTCCCGTGCTCCGCCAGGTAGCCGAGCAGAAACACCAGGGTGGCGATCCCGTCGGAGTAAAGACGGAACTGGTTGATGGTCCCCTGGTGCTGCAGCACCTCGTCGCTCTGCAGCTTTTCCAGGATCGCAGTGTGGCTGGTCTTGGTGCGGATGACCCGCCCCCGAAAGCGCTGGGCGATGTCCTCGATCACCCGGGGAGCGCTGACCGGCACCGCCACCGCCCCCCGCTCGTGGGTGCTGAGGACCAGCATGGCCTCCAGTACGGTAAGGTTTTCCTGGTCCACCACGCCTCCCCGGTCGTCGATCAGGGTCAGCCTTTCCGCCTGGGGGTCCAGGAGTATCCCCAGGTCGCCTTTCTGCGCGACCACCATCTGGGACAGGTAGGAGAGCAGTTTCTGCTGGTACTTGGCCCCGGAGCGCAGCTCGGACTGGTCGGGTTCGTAGTCCAGGGTGCTGAGGCTGCAGCCCGTCTCGGCCAGCAAAGGCACCACCAGGCTGGAGAGGTAGGCGGTGGGCAGCGACAGAACCAGCTTGAAACGGCGGCGGCGTATCTGCGAACAGTCTATCGAACTCCACAGTCCCTCCAGGTAACCGGGGACCACCGGTTCGCCGGCGGAGACGCTCCCCACCCGGTCCACCTCGGCGTACCTTATATCCTCGCGGGCCAGCAGGCTCTCGATTTTCCGCTCGTCCCCCCGGGACAGCTCGCTGCCCTTGGAGTTGAGCAGGATCAGGGCGACCTTGCCGGGGTCGGGCTCGGACAGCCGGATGTGGATACCGCCGGCCATCCCCAGGCTGCGGACGGTGTGGCGGAAGACCGGGGATATCTGGGTCCCCAGGTCGACCACGTCGATCCCGGCGGCCAGGAGCCCCGCGGTTACCCCGACCTTCAGGGCCTGGGACACCGGCAGCCCGTCACCCCCTACCGCCACCGATCCGCTCCCCAACCAGTTGCCGAAGGCCCCCCCGATCCGGCTCACCAGGTCGGGGGTGAGATCGATGTTGGCCAGGCCGCTTATCCCCCGGTTGCCGAAGAGCGACCTCTGGCCGCAGTTGCCCCAGATCAGGCTGGTGGAGAGCATCGACCCGTCTTCGACCCGCTTGTTCGGCCAGATCTTGGTCCCCGGCTTGATGCAGCAGCGTTTTCCGATCACGCTGTCGTCGCCGATGACCGCCCCCTCGAAGGCCGAAGAGTTGTCCTGGACCTGGACCCGCCTCGCCAGCACCACGCCACGCAGCTCGGCCTTTTTCCCGACCCGGCAGCGGTCCCAGGAGATGCTGCGCTTGATAGAGGCCTGGGTATCTATCAGCGAGTGGTTTCCGATAACGGACAGCCCCTCTATCTCGGCCCCGGGTCCTATCTGGCAGTGGTCGCCGATCAGCAGCGGCCCCTGCAGGCGCGCCTCTGGGTGCACCTCGGTCCCCGAACCGATCCAGATGCTGTCGCCCACCGAGCGGCCGGGGAGCTGAAGACTCACCCGGCCCTCCAGGGCGTCGTAATGGGCCTGACGGTACTGGTTGAGGTTGCCCACGTCGCACCAGTATCCCGAGGCCACATAACCGTAAAGCGGCTTCCGCGCCTTCAGCAAAAGGGGGAACAGGTCCTTGCTGAAGTCGAAGTTCTGCCCCGGTTTGAAGTATCCCAGCACCTCAGGTTCCAGGATGTAGATGCCGGTATTGACCCGGTCGCTGAAGACCTCGCCCCAGCTGGGTTTTTCGAGGAACTGGGTTATCCTCCCGTCGGTGTCGGTGATGACCACCCCGTACTCGAGCGGGGTCTCCACCGGGGTCAGCACCAGGGTGGCGATGGCCTGGCGCTTCTTATGGAACTCGATGGCTGAACGCAGGTCGATGTCGGTCAGGGCGTCGCCGCTGATCACCAGGAAGGTGCCGTCGAGGAACTTTTCGGCGTTTTTGACGCTGCCGGCGGTGCCCAGCGGCACCTCCTCGATGAAGTAGTGCATCCTGGCGCCCCAGCGGGAGCCGTCCTCGAAGTAGGCCTGGATGGCCTCGGGGAGGTACTGCAGCGTAGCCCCGATGTCCTTCAGCTGGTGCTTATTGAGCAGGTTGACGATGTGCTCCATGATCGGCAGGTTCATGATGGGGACCATCGGTTTGGGCCGGTCGCAGGTCAGGGGTCGTAGCCGGGTGCCCTCTCCCCCAGCCATGATGATAGCTTTCAAACTGGGTAACTCCTCTCTTTCGATTGATAATCCCGAGGTTTATTACCTAGTTTTCGGCTTATCAACGGCTTCTATACCCAGGAGCCCCCGGCCGGCAAACCGGGGAATGGGAAAGGTCTGTAAGAACCAGCGCAAAAAATCAACCGCCCGGTCATCCCGGGCGGCCTAGTCGTCCTCAGCGGTTCATTCGTCTTCCTTATTTGATCATCTTCCTGATGTTGGAGTAGGTCTCTTCGTCCTCGAAGACTTGGTCGATTCGAAGGTCGGGGTTCGCGGCCAGGTCTATCTGGCTGTCGTCCTTCAGCATGCCGCCGGTGCTGTCGAGTATCCGCCGGACCAGCGGCCGGTCCTGCGCCCGCTTCGAGACGGCGAGCACCACCCCTATGTCGCCGTTGCTGAGCTGGACTATACTCCCCACCGGGTAAACGGCGATGTTCTTGACCAGGGCGGCGACCACCCCGGGATCGAGCCGGTTTTCTCCCGCGAGGCGCTTGATCTCGTTCAGCGCCTGGAAGGAGGTGACGGCCGGCCGGTAAGCCCGGTCCGCCAGCATGGCGTCGTAAACGTCAACCACCGCGACGATCCGGCTGTACTCGTGGATTTCCTTACCCGTCAGCCCCCGGGGGTAGCCGCTGCCGTCGCAGCGTTCATGGTGCTGGTAAGCCACGTGGGAGGAGAGCAGGGACAGCTCGAAGTATTTCCTCAGTATCTCGAACCCGTAAACCGTGTGCCGCTTTACCTCGTCGTACTCCTCCGGGGTCAGGGGGCCCGGCTTGTTAAAAACCTCGTAGGGGATCTTGGTCCTCCCCACGTCGTGCAGCAGGGCTCCGATCCCGAGTTCCCTGAGCTGCGGCTGGGTGTAGCCCAGGGTGACCCCGACCATGAGGGAGATGAGGCAGACGTTGATGGAGTGATTGAAGGTATAGTCGTCGTAGGCCCTGATGTCTATGAGGTGGATCATCACCTCGGGGTTGCTCATTATATCGTCCAGGACCCGGCTAACCAGAAGCTGGATGGTCCTGGTGTTCAAGCCCCGGTTGGATTCGAGGCTCGCGTATACCTGATTAACGGTCCTGACCATCTCCACCCGGCGTTCTTCGCTGATGATCTCAGGGGGGACGACGTCGTCCGCGATCCCGGTCTGGACATAGAGGGAGTTTATGCCCATGGTCTTTAATTTTTCGATATAGAACTCGTTGAGCACCAAACCCTTGGCCAGCAGGTTCTGCCCGCTGGCGCTGTATATGTTGCTCGCGTTAACCATCCCCGGCTTGGCGTTTTCGATCGGAAGCCTTCGCATCAATCAACCTCGTTGTTGAAGTAATCCCGATGGTTCTTGATTCTTATTACTAATAATACCTTTTAAGGGTATTATTGAAAATAGTTTTGTTAAAGAAAAACTAGGGGCGTGTCGCAAAACGATTATTTAAAAACGTTGGGCGGCACGCTCTTTTCTGTCGGGAAGAGGCAAAAACCAACTCAAACATAGGTATCTATTACCCTTCACGCACTGTTTTGGGCACACTAAACC